>NZ_CP039373.1:31-1200031 GCF_000179235.2 Synechococcus sp. CB0101 | reverse complement strand
TCCAGGTCTTGGGTGCCGCCATTGCCGGGGCTCACCCACACTTGCCGCACGCCTGTGCTGCGGTTCAAGGCCCAGGCCAGGGCGTTTTCACGGCCACCGCCACCCACCACGAGCACGTGGGCAGGGCTCACTCCGGGGGCAGCGGTGCTCATGGGGCAGCTTGAAACGGTGTTGACTCCAGCTGACTCCCCTAGGTTGAGACCAAGAGGACTGCCACTGGTGCCATCCCTTCTTTACACGCCGGTGGTGATCCGCCCAGGGCTGCGTCGGGCCCTGCTCGCGCTCCTGGCTCTGATGGCCTGGTTCAGCGCCAACCCCGCCACGGCCCAAGAGCTGTTCATCTTGCGGGTGGTTGGCGGCTTTTTTGAGCCCAAAGCACCGGTGCCCGAGCCTGGGCCCTCGGCACCTCCTGTGCCCGGCAGCATGCCGGAGGCGCAGTTCCAGGAGCTGCTGGTGAAGGGCGATTTGACGGTCCTGAACCAGGCTTGCCTGGAAGCGGATGGCTTTGGTTTCACCAAACGGCAGCAGCTGCTGCAGGCCCGCCTGTTGGCGATGGCCCCAGCCCCCCAGCCCTTTCAAACGGTGCTGGTGAATGCCAATGCGCTCCTCAGTTGCCGTGCACCGGATGCGGCCCTGAGCGTGCTGAATCGCTACAGCCCCGAGCCTGGACTGGAACGGGATCAATGGCTGGTGCAGCGCTGGCGGGCGGCCCAGGCCGGGCTGCACCACGGCCTGGCGGTGGAAACCTTGGAGGAGTTGGCCAAGGGCAATCCAGCCACCCTGGAAACCCTCGCGCTGCCGCTCAAGCTTCGCGACGACGGTTCGATCGCCACCCGCCCGGGCCTGGATGCGTATGTGGACCATCTGCTGGTGCTGGGCCGTCGCAGCGATGCGGCCGCGGCGTTGCTGGCTGGTCAGATGCCCGGCAAGCCCATGGCGGAGCGGCTGAAACAGGCCGTGGCACTCCTGAACCAGATGCCCCTGCAGGAACGTGATCAGCTGCTGGAGCGGGCGCTGGATCAGGCGGCTGCCGTAGAAGCCTGGGGCTTGGCGATCGAACTTCTTGAGCAGCAGCGGGCCTTGCTGGTGGCGGAGGGCGTGGAGGCCAGCCGGCCGCGCGAACGGCTGGAGCGCCTCAGCCAACGGGTTGATGATGCCTACAGCGCCTGGCAGCTGGCACGGCAGGATCCTGAACAGAACGAGCGCGCCGCGGAGCTGAAGCAACAGCTGCGCAGCCCCCGTGCCCCCGGCGGGCATGCCGCCGTGCTGCTTGCCACTCCCTCCACCGCTTCACCCCTTCCGCCGCAGCCATGACCAGCTACAGCCTTGGATCGCTGCTCTATGAGGGCAAGGCCAAGCGGGTCTTCGCCACCGATCAGGCCGATCTGGTGGCGGTGGAATACAAAGACGATGCCACGGCCTTCAACGCCCTGAAAAAAGCCCAATTGGCGGGCAAGGGCGAGCTCAACTGTCAGATCTCGGCGCGGTTGTTTGAGCTTCTGGAGCGCGAGGGCATTCCCACCCATTACCTGTCGCTCCAGGAGCCCAACTGGATGTTGGTGCGTCCGGTGCAGATCGTGCCGGTGGAGGTGGTGGTGCGGAACACCGCTTTTGGCTCCCTGTGCAAGCAGATGCCGATTGAGCCCGGCACGCCGCTCGACCCGCCCTTGCTCGATCTCTATTACAAGGACGACGCCTTCGGGGATCCCCTGCTCACCGATGCCCGCCTGGAGCGTCTGGCCCTGCTCAGCGCAGCTCAGCGCCAGGAGCTGGAGCGTCTGGCCATGGCTGTGAACACCTGCTTGCGCCAGTTCTTCGCTGGGATTGCGCTGCAGCTGGTGGATTTCAAGATCGAGCTGGGCCTCACCGCCGATGGTGTTCTGGTGGTGGCCGATGAAATCAGCCCCGACACCTGCCGTCTCTGGGATCTGCAGGTGAGTGATGCCAGCGATCGCATCCTTGATAAAGACCGCTTCCGCCAGGACCTCGGCGGTGTGGTGGAGGCCTACGGGGAGGTTCTCAAACGGGTCCAAGGCGCCTGTCCTTCACCCCGTCTAGGCAAGTAAGTTCGGCGGAATTTGCGGCTCGTCCGCACTCTCGCTGGATTCATGGCCGCCACCCCTCACGGTTTGAGCCGCGCACTGCGCCTCCGCGGCTCCCTCGGGCTGGCCGCCCTCCTGCTGACGGGTGCACCGGCCCTGGCTCAGGACCAGGAATCCCCTCCAGCTGCGACGCCTGAGGCGAGCCCGCCGGCGGAGACCCTCGCTCCGCCGGCCAAGCCTGAGCCGAAGGTGCTGATCAGCGAGGTGGTGGTCAAGGGTATCGAGGGCCACCCTGAGCAGGAGCGCCTCGAGATCGCCGTCTACGACGCGATGGCGACGCGCCCTGGTACCCAGGTCACCCGCAGCGAGCTGCAGAACGATCTCTCGGCGATCTACGCCAGCGGTTGGTTCTCCGATGTGCGCATCCAGCCCGTGGATGGCCCGTTGGGGGTGCAGTTGGTGGTGACGGTGGTGCCCAACCCGGTGCTCACCGAGGTGGAGCTCGAGGGCATCGGGCCGAAAACCAAGATGCCCCCCTACCTGATCCCGGATATTTTTGCGGCCGATTACGGCAAAACCCTCAACCTCAACACCCTGCAGGCCCGCATCGGTGAGCTGCAGAAGTGGTATGCGGATCAGGGCTATTCCCTGGCGCGGGTGAGCGGCCCCACCCGGGTCAGCCCGGAAGGCGTGGTGCTGCTGCAGGTGCGTGAGGGCACCGTGGCCGGTGTGGAGGTGCAGTTCCTCAACAAGGAAGGGGAAGCCACCAGCGACAAGGGTCAGCCCATCCGCGGCAAAACCAAACCCTGGGTGGTGACCCGTGAGGTGTCGATCAAGCCGGGCGATACCTTCAACCGCCGCCAGCTGGAAGACGACATCAAGCGCCTCTATGGCACCGGCCTGTTCGGTGATGTGAAGGTGACCCTGCGGCCGGTGGCGGGGAATCCCGGCGAAGTAACCATCGTGCTCGGCATTGTCGAGCAGTCGAGCGGTTCGCTTTCGGGTGGTCTCGGTTACAGCCAGGCCCAGGGTGTGTTCGGTCAGGTGCAGCTGCAGGACAGCAACCTGTTGGGTCGGGCCTGGGATCTCGCCTTGAACTTCACCTATGGCCAGTTCGGCGGCCTGGGTGACATCTCCTTCACCGATCCCTGGATCAAGGGGGATAAGTTCCGCACCGCCTTCCGCGCTCGGGTGTTCTTCAGCCGGGAAGTGCCCCAGATCTTCCAGAGTCAGAACAACGGCACGATCAACACCGTGTCGGATGTGTCGAACGACTTCTTCAAGGCACCTTCCAGTGCCACGGCCTACAACATCCAGAGCAAGAACAACCCCACCGGCACCTCCTTCGGCTCGATCTCCAAGGCTGTCAAGGCCGATCCCAGCCTCAACTGGTTCAACCTCGACAACAACTCGATTGCGCTGCAGCGCATCGGCGGCAACGTTCAGTTTGTGCGTCCGCTGAACGGTGGCGACCCCTACAAGCGGGCCCCGTGGAACGTGGTGGTGGGCGTTAGCGGCCAGGAAGTGACACCGATGAACTTCGGTGGCACGGTGATGCCCTATGGCATGAACACCAATAATTACAGCAAAGGAAAAACGCAGGTCAAAGATGTGATCTGCATCGCCTACAACTGCGCTGAAAATAACCAGCTCGTTGGCGTGCGTGTTGCCGCCACGATGAACAATCTCAACGACCCGCGCAATCCGACATCCGGCAACTTCCTGAGCCTCGGCACGGAACAGTTCTTCTCGGTGGGGCCTGATTCACCCACGTTCAACCGTCTGCGCGCCAGCTACACCCACTACATCCCTGTGAATTGGCTGAAGATCTTCAAGGGATGCCGTCCGAAGCCTGGCCAGAAGGAGGATTGCAAGCAGGCCCTCGCCTTCCAGGTCGTTGCTGGTACCAACGTGGGCAACCTTCCGCCGTATGAGGCGTTCTGCTTGGGCGGCTCCAACTCCGTGCGCGGTTACTACGACTGCGATCTGGGTGTGGGTAAGAGTTTTGGTGAGGCCACGATCGAATACCGCTTCCCGATCTTCAGCATCATCAGCGGTGAGGTGTTTGTGGATGGCGGCACCAGCTTTGGCAGCCAGCCGAATGTTCCCGGTAATCCCGGTGGTCTACTGCTCAAGCCCGGTGATGGCTTCTCGGTGGGAACCGGTCTGATTGTCACCACGCCGGTAGGTCCGCTGCGTTTGGAAGTGGCCAGCCAAGACTTCACCGGTCAGTGGCGCTTCAACCTCGGTGTGGGTTGGAAGTTCTGAGCAGCAGCGTGAGCATCTGGCCCGAGGACTACAGCCAGGCGTGGACCCTGGCGGCAGCGGTGGAGCGTTCCGGTGTGGGTCTCCACAGCGGAGCAACGGCGCGGCTGCGGCTCGAGCCGTTTGACCAGCCGGGCTATTGGGTGGCCTGGCTCGATGCCCCCCGTGTTCCCCCCCAGCGCCTGCATCCCGACCAGGTGTGCGAAACCCAGCTCTGCACCGCGCTGCAGCTTGATCAGCGGCGCCTCGCCACCGTGGAGCACCTGCTGGCGGCGTTGGCCGGCGTTGGCATCAGCTCTGCGCTGTTGCTGGTGGATGGCCCTGAAATCCCGCTGATGGATGGATCCGCTCAGCCCTGGGTGGAGGCCATCGCTGAAGTGGGCCTCCAGCCTTTGGGTGCTCGACCCAACGCACCCGCGCTGCTGGCTCCCATCACCCTGCAACAGGGCCAGAGCTTCGCCACAGCTCTTCCATCGGATCGCCTGCGCGTAGCCGCGGCGATTGAGTTTCCCCAGGCCGCCATCGGACGCCAGCTCTACAGCCTGGAACTCACGCCCCAGGCCTTTGTGGAGCAGATCGCTCCAGCTCGCACGTTCGGCTTCAAGCACCAGGTGGAGCAGCTGCTGGCTGCCGGCCTGATCAAGGGCGGTGCCCTCGACAATGCCCTGGTGTGTGATGGCGATGGCTGGGTGAATCCGCCGCTGCGCTTTGCCGATGAGCCGGTGCGCCATAAGCTCCTGGACCTGTTGGGGGATCTCGCTTTGGCGGGGCTGCCCCAGGCCCAGGTGTTCGCCTTCCGCGGCTCCCACGGGTTGCATACGGCCCTGGCTGCCGCCTTGGTTTCTTCGAACTGACCCTCTTGACTGCCACCCCCTCAGCGACTGCACCGGTGCTCACCAGCGAGCAGATCCAGGGTTTGCTGCCCCACCGCTATCCCTTTGCGCTGGTGGATCGGGTGATTGAGCACGAGCCGGGGAAGCGGGCCGTGGCGATCAAAAACGTCACCTTCAATGAGCCGCAATTTCAGGGGCATTTCCCCGGGCGGCCGTTGATGCCCGGTGTGCTGATCGTGGAGGCCATGGCCCAGGTGGGTGGCCTGATCGTCACCCAGATGCCCGATCTCCCCAAGGGATTGTTTGTGTTTGCAGGGATCGATGGTGTGCGTTTTCGCCGGCCTGTGGTGCCCGGCGATCAGCTGGTGATCAGCTGTGAATTGCTCAGCCTCAAGCGCCAGCGCTTCGGCAAGGTGAAGGCTGAAGCGAAGGTGGATGGGGAGCTGGTCTGCGGCGGAGAGCTGATGTTCTCCTTGGTGGACTGAGCCGGGCCGTGATGTCGTCTCTCGCCATGGAAACCAACACCGGCGAAACCAGGATTCACCCCACGGCGGTGGTGGATTCCCGTGCTCAGATCGATCTGGGCGTGGAGATCGGCCCCTACGCCGTTGTGGGGCCTGAGGTGTGCATCGGTGCCGGCAGTCGCATCGGCCCCCATGTGGTGCTCGATGGCCGTGTGCGCATGGGCCGCGGCAATCGCATCTTCCCGGGGGCCTGCATCGGTGCTGAACCCCAAGACCTCAAATACAACGGGGCGTCTACCGAGGTGGTGATTGGCGATGACAACGCCATTCGCGAGTGCGTGACCATCAACCGGGCCACCCATGACGGGGAACAGACCCGGATCGGCAGCGGCAATCTGTTGATGGCCTACAGCCACCTCGGCCACAACTGCCTGTTGGGTGACCGCATCGTGATTGCCAATGGCGTGGCGGTGGCCGGCCATGTGGTGATTGGAGATCGCGCCATCATTGGTGGCGTGCTCGGCATCCACCAGTTCGTGCATATCGGCACGATGGCGATGGTGGGTGGCATGAGCCGCATCGATCGGGATGTGCCGCCTTACGCCATCGTGGAAGGCCACCCAGGCCGCTTGCGGGGGCTGAACCGCATTGGCATCAAGCGCAGCGGGCTCGCCGAGCTCGATGGCGGTGCGCAGGCCAAACAGCTGCAGCAGGTGTGGGCGGAGCTCTATCGCAGCGATGCGGTGCTGGCCGACGCCCTGCAGCAGGTGCGTCAGCAGACCCTCCTTCCCCCCGCTGAAATCTTGGTGAGCTTCCTGGAAGCCTCCATTGGTCCCGGTCGCCGTGGTCCGCTGCCAGCTGGCCGTTCATGAGGCGGCTGCTGATCAGCACCGGTGAAGTTTCCGGTGATCTGCAGGGGGGGCTGCTCGTGGCTGCCCTGCGCGAGGAGGCCCAGCGGCGCCAACTTCCCTTGGAGATTGCCGCTCTCGGGGGGGCGCGCATGGCCCAGGCCGGCGCCACCCTGCTGGCCGACACCACGCCGATGGGCTCGATTGGCCTGTGGGAAGCCTTGCCCTTGGTGTTGCCCACCCTGCGGGTGCAGCGGCGGGTGAGCCGTTGGCTGAAACGCCATCCACCCGATGCGCTGGTGCTGATCGATTACATGGGCGCCAATGTGCGCCTTGGCCTGAAGGTGAAGCAACGCTTCCCGCGTGTGCCGATCTTGTATTACATCGCTCCTCAGGAATGGGCCTTCCGTGTGGGCGAAGGGGGATCCACCCGGTTGATCGGCTTCACCGATCGCATCCTGGCGATCTTTCCCGAAGAAGCCCGCTTCTATGCCGCCCGCGGCGCCCAGGTCACCTGGGTGGGGCATCCCTTGCTCGATACCCTCAAGGATCTGCCCAGCCGCGAAGCTGCGCGTGCCCAGTTGGGGCTGCAGGCCCATGAGCGCCTGCTCTTGCTCCTGCCGGCCTCGCGCAAGCAGGAGCTGCGCTATCTGCTGCCGCCCCTGGCGGCTGCCGCCGCTGAGCTGCAACGCCGCTGCCCCGGGCTGCGGGTGATTGTCCCGGCTGGGCAAGCAGCCTTTGAGCCGGTGCTCAAGGCGATGCTGGCCGCGGCTGGGGTTCAGGCCGAGGTGGTGCCCGCCGCTCAGGCTGATCAGTTGCGCCCCACCCTCTGCGCTGCGGCGGATCTGGCCCTGAATAAATCGGGCACCGTGAACCTGGAACTGGCCCTCCGGGGAGTGCCCCAGGTGGTGGCTTATCGCGTCAGTCGCCCCACCGCCTGGGTGGCGAAGCATCTGCTCCACTTCCAGGTGGACCACATCTCGCCGGTGAACCTCGTGCTGCAGGAGCGCCTGGTGCCTGAGCTGCTGCAGGATCAATTCAGCGCGGAGGCTGTGGTGCGCGAAGCGCTGCCGCTCTTGGATGACCCGCAGGCCCGGCAGCGGGTGGCTGATGGCTACCAGCGTCTGCGCCAGGCCCTTGGGGAGCCGGGCGTCACCCGCCGTGCCGCCGCTGCCATCCTGGACGCGCTTCCCTCGGCTACTCCCGCTTGATCAAGCGCGTTTTCCCTGTTCTGGCGGCCTTGCTGCTGCTGCTCTGGCCGTTGGCGCCGGCACAAGCGGCTGTGGAGGAGGCGGTGTTGGCCGGCGGTTGTTTTTGGTGCCTGGAGCACGATCTTGAAAAGCTGCCCGGGGTGCTCAGCGTGGAGAGCGGCTACAGCGGCGGCAGCCTGCGCAACCCCACCTACCGCCAGGTGAGTGGTGGGGGCACAGGTCACCAGGAGGTGGTGCAGGTGCGCTTCGACAACGCCAAGATCAGCTACCCCACCCTGCTGCGGGCCTATTGGCGCAATGTGGATGCGCTGGATGGCGGCGGGCAGTTCTGCGATCGCGGCAGCTCCTATCGGCCGGTGATCTTCACCCAAGGGCCGACGCAGAAGCAGCAGGCCGAGGCGAGTCTCCAGGCCGCAGCGAAGGAGCTGGGTAAGCCGGTCTCGGCCATTCGGGTGCAGATCAAGCCCCTCAGCCGGTTCTGGCCCGCTGAGGGCTATCACCAGGATTATGCGGAGCGCAACAGCGTCAAATACGGCTACTACCGCTGGGCCTGCGGCCGCGATCGACGCCTCGATCAGCTCTGGGGATCCAAAGCGCGCAGCCGCTCTCCCTGGGTGTCAGCCCCCTGACATGCCGGCTTGTCGCGACGGCGGCTCAATTCGAAGGAAATGCTGAAGGCGCTTGTCGCCTGTTTTGCTGGTTTTTGAGTGGTGGAGCGGGTTTCCGCCCTTTTTTCTCTCGGTAGAGTCACTTAGCGTTGCGCTGATGCGAGCGGAGGTGTGTGTATGTATCTGCTGACGATTCGCGATGGTCTCGTCACCCGTCACATCGGTCCCTACGAGAGTCCCAAACAGGCCTCGGATGATCTGGATCGGCTGCTTGAGCAGTTCGGTGAGCGTGCCCGCTGGCAGATTCACGCCCTCGAATCGCCCCGTGAGGTGCTCCGCGGGTCCAATCCCAAACCCAATCGCTTCGCGACTGCGGCTTAAGGCTTCTGCTGCCCGGGGTAGCCGCGCAGCAGGCCGCTTTCCACCATCAGACCCACCCCCGCCACGATGGCCACCAGGCTGAGGGTGCCGTACCAGAACCAGGGGCCATGGGGTTGACCCATGGTTTGCAGTGTGCGGCGCTGGACGGCTTCGCCGAATAGGCACAAACCGGCGGGCAGCAGCAGCACGCCGATCTGTGCTTTGACGAACCAGCGGATCTTGCGAACGGCCATGGAGTCGTGCTTGGTCGATCGGTTAGCGCCAGCCTAGGCGGGGCCCCCGGCTTGCACCCAATTCACCAGGGTGCGCACGCCGTAGCCAGTGGCGCCGGCGGGATCAAGGCCCCGGCCTTTGTCGCTCCACACTGTGCCGGCGATATCGAGGTGAGCCCAGGCCACCTCCGGGGCGACAAAGTCTTGGAGGAACAGGGCGGCGGTGATCGAACCACCGGGCCGAGGGCCCGTGTTCTTCATGTCGGCCAGGCCGCTCTTGAGGCCGGCGCGATAAGAGGCGCGCAGGGGCATCCGCCAGAGGGTTTCGCCGCCTTGGGCTCCGGCGTCGATCAGCCCGTGGGCCAGGGGATCGCTTGGAGACCAGAGGCCTGCAATCTCCTCACCCAAGGCGATCACGCAGGCGCCGGTCAGGGTGGCCAGATCCACCACGGCATCGGGCTCCAGCCTGCAGGCGTATACCAGGGCATCGGCCAAGGTGAGACGCCCTTCGGCATCGGTGTTGTTGATCTCGATCGTTTTGCCGTTGGAGGCGGTCACGATCGCGCCGGGATGAATCGCCCCGCCACTGATCATGTTTTCGCAGGCGGCCACGATCATGTGCACCTCAACGCCGGCGGGTTTCAATTCGGCGATGGCACGCATGGCACCCAGCACCGCAGCGCTGCCGCCCATGTCGTACTTCATCATGTCGATCTGGGAGCCGGCGGTTTTGAGGTTGTAGCCGCCGGAATCGAAGGTGAGGCCCTTGCCCACCAGCACCAGGCGACGCTCAGCGGTGCCCTGGGGCTTGTAGGTGAGATGGATGAACTTGGGGGGAAGGTCTGAGCCCTGGGCCACGGCCAGGTAGGAACCCATCCCGAGCGCTTCGCAGTCGCTGCGCTCGAGCACCTTCAGTTCAAGCCCGAACTCGCGGGCGATGTCGGCAGCGGTGTCGGCCAGGGCGGCTGGGGTCACCACATTGGGGGGGGGCCGCCACCAGCTCACGGGCCAGTTCCACACCGCTGCAAACGGCGCCGCTGCTGCTCACGGCTCCCTGGGCTGATTCCGCCAGCCCCAGCAGCTCCACCTGGGTCAGGCTTGGCGAGGGATCGGCGTCGCTCTTGAAGCGTTGATCGGCGTAGAGGCTCAGCCGGACTGCTTCAGCCATGGCGGTGGCAGCGGCAGCCGGAGCCAGGCCTTCCACGGGCATCGCCAGAGCCAGATGGTTGGCCCCGGCGTTCGCCGCAGCTTTGCTGGCGGCAGCGCTGGCACTGCGCAACTGCTCGGGACCGAAGTCGGCAGGGGCTCCCAGGCCCACCAACACCAGCAGGCTCGGGGTCTGACCGAGCAGGTCAATGCTCAGGCATTCGCCGGGTTTGGCCTTGAACCGACGTTGTTCGAGGCGATCGGCCACGGCAGCACCAAAGCGCTCCAGCAGGGGGCCGCGGCTGCTCTCCCCGGCGTCGCCGCTGAACAGACCCACCGCCAGCGCCTCACCGCTCCAGCTGGCAAGGGTGGCGGTGCTGCAACGGATGTCGGCGACCATCTCGGCGATTCAGATGGCGGCGATGGTAGGGCGATCAGCCCGGGTCGGCGGTGAAGGGTGTGGCCCAGCGGCCCCGCGTTTCTTTGTTGAACGGAGGCAGCCAGTGGCGAATCAGGGCCTGCTCCAGGGCCCGCCGCGGACGTACGTCTGTCGGGGCATCGCTCCAGAAGCGAATGCTCAGCTGACCGCCCAGGCCCACCTGCTGCAGGGCATCGCCGTAGGCGGCGAGGTAGCTCTTGCAGTCGTGCTCGCCCTTCCAGCGGCGATCAGCCTGGGCTGTTTCCCCCACATAGAGCAGCAGGCTGCCGTTGAGATGGGGGGGGCGATCGATCACGAAATAGAGGGCAGCGCCGCTGTTCCTCGCCTCCGGCCACCGCCAGAACTGCAAATGCTGGGGTGCCAGCGCCAGCGGATCCAGCCGCTCCACCGTGGCGGCCGGGCCCACCACGCCACCATCGAGCAGGTTGATCTGGCCGGGCGCCACGCTGTGGCCTTCCGCTACCGCGGCGAAACGTGGCTGCTGGAAGGCCAGCAACCGTTGCTGCCATTCACGCAGCTGATGCTCTTGCAGGGGGAGGTCCTCGGCGGCACTGCCAGCGCCGCCGAGGGGTTGGGCAAAGAGATCGCCCTGTCTGGGTGATGACCCGCTCGCCATGGGCTCAGGCTGATCGCGGCAGTTGCGGCCCAGCGGGTCCCTGGCCGAAGCGCACCTTGCCGATCAGCTCCTCCACCAGAGCCGGAGGCCACTGCAGGCGCTGCTGCAGGTCGGCCAGATCACGGAAGGGGGTGCGTTGGCGTTCGCGCAGCAGCCGCGCGCGCCGCACGGCATCCAGTTGAGGCAGTTCCTGTTCCAGGGCTGCCGCAGTGGCGTGGTTGAGGTCTACGGCTCTCGGGTTGGCGCTGTGCGGGGCTCCGTCGCCGTACCACCGGAACAGCAGCAGGGGTTCCCAGGTCAGCACCTGGCTGCGAGGCAGCTCCAGCAACCGTTCCAGATCGTCGATACCGCTCAGCTGCACGCCGCCTCGCTGCAGGCGAACCAACAGGTCGACCTGGGTTGCGGTGATCCCCGGGAGCCGCAGCCAGTCGTCGGCGCTGGCACGGTTCACATCCAGGCGCCAGCCCAGGGCGGCGGCGCGCTGGGCCTCACTGGGATCCTGCAGGCGCCGCTGCGGATCCTGGCGGAGCTTCAGCTCCAGTAGGTCGCGCTCCACGACCTCTTCCGTTTGGATGGCTTCAATCGGCGTCTGTGCGGGTTCGGGCCTACGGGCCGGATTCGGCCTGCGCGGCAGTTGCCCAGTGGCCTCCAGCAGGCTGCGGGCAAACGGATCCAACCAGTGGCCACGGGCCATGGCGGCGGCGGCAGAAGCACAGTGGCCCGACCTTAACGATCTTCAGGCCACTCCACCAAGCCGAGGCGGATGCCTTTGATGGCGGCCTGAAGACGGCTGCGGGCATCGAGTTTGTGTAAGACCTGCGCCACATGGCTCTTCACCGTTTCGATGCTGAGGAAGAGGTCGGCCGCAATCTCTGGGTTGGTTGCATTGGCGGCGATCCTCTGCAGCACCTCCAGCTCGCGTTCAGTGAGTGGGGCTAGCGGTGCATCTCCGATGCCGCAGAAGCCTTGGAGGTACTGCTGTTGCAACCCTTTTTCGATGTAAGCCGCTCCGGCGCTGATGGTTTCGAGAGCCTGCGCCACCGTGCCTTGGCCGATTTGAGATTCCAGGCAGATGCCATCGCAGCCGGCATCCACCGCGCGGCGGATCGTGATGAGCCGTCGGGGTTGGGTCACAACAAGCAAGGTGGAGGGGGCTGGCTGAAGTTGCTTGGCTGCCTCCACCAACGATCCACCGTTGCCTTGCTCGAGGCGGTCTGTACAGAGCAAGAGATCGGCCTGGGTGGATCGCAGTCGATCCAGTGCGTCTGATTCAGAGGTTGTGGCGCCCGCTAGCTGTTGGGCTGGGCCAAGGGCACTAACAAATAGGGTCAAGGTCATCGGGCTCCCAAAGCACACCACCAAGCGATGGCGCTCCAGCAGCGTGTTGCCACTGGTCACATGGCCGCGCATCTGCTCGATCAGCGGGGTGAAGTCCACGGGAATTGGCCTGGGGCACACGTTCACTGTGTGTCGCCTCACTGGCAGCGTCAGCTAAGGGCTGAACCCCAGCCCCAGATACGTGGATCCGCACTCGTCAGCCCTGGCGGTGCTCAGCAGAATTCCCCAACCCGTTTGGGCCCGGACGCCATGGCTTTCTTCGACTCCGAGATCGTGCAGGAGGAAGCCAAGCGCCTGTTCGGCGACTACCAGCAGCTGATGCAGCTCGGGGGCGAATACGGGAAGTTCGATCGTGAGGGCAAGAAACTCTTTATCGAGCGGATGGAGGAGCTGATGGACCGCTACCGCGTGTTCATGAAGCGCTTCGAGCTCTCGGAAGATTTCCAGGCCAAGCTCACCGTGGAGCAGCTCCGCACCCAGCTCGGCCAGTTCGGCATGACACCGGAGCAAATGTTTGAGCAGATGCAGCGCACGCTCGAGCGCATGAAAGGTGAGCTCGACAAAGAAGCCTGAAAGCTCGCTCCTACGATCCGCCCCTGAACAGCAGCGGCAGTGATGGCCAAGGGTGCGTGGGGTTTGCCGCAGTGGCTAGAGCGTGGTGTCGCCGATCTGTTCCCGGCTGGTGAGGCCGCGAGCGACCCCGATCAACAGCTGGCGGCCCGCCTGGCCCAGGCCGAACGGGAAGGGCGGCCGTTACGCGTCAAGCTCGGCATTGACCCCACCGGCTCCGACATTCATCTCGGCCACTCGATCCTGTTCCGCAAGCTGCGGGCCTTTCAGGACGCCGGTCATACAGCGGTGTTGATCATTGGCGACTTCACCGCTCGGATCGGTGATCCCACCGGCAAGAGCGCCACGCGGGTGCAGCTCACCGCTGAGCAGGTGGAGGCCAATGCCGCCACCTATCTGGCCCAGCTCGGTCAGGGGCAGGACCCCGCCCGAGCCCTGCTGGACTTTGAGACCCCAGGTCGCCTGGAGGTGCGCCGCAACAGCGAGTGGTTGGCAAGCCTCGATCTGCCGAAGGTGATCGAGCTGCTGGGGATCTCCACCGTGGGCCAGATGCTGGCCAAAGAAGATTTCGCCAACCGCTACGGCTCCGGCACCCCCATTTCCCTGCACGAATTTCTCTATCCACTGCTGCAGGGCTACGACTCGGTGGCGATCCAGGCGGATCTCGAGCTGGGGGGCACCGATCAGAAGTTCAACGTGGCCATGGGCCGCGATCTGCAGCGCCATTTCGGCCAGCGCACCCAGTTCGGGATGCTCCTGCCGATCCTGCCGGGCCTTGATGGGGTGCAGAAGATGAGCAAGAGCCTGGGCAACACGGTGGGCCTCAGCGAAGACCCACTCTCGATGTATTCCAAGCTCGAGAAGGTGCCCGATGCGGCGGTGGAGGAGTACCTCACCCTGCTCACCGATCTGGATCTTGAGGCCCTGCCGGCCAACCCTCGTGAGCGGCAGAAGGCGATGGCCGTGGAGGTCACACGGCAGCGCCATGGCGAATCAGCGGCCCAGCAGGCCCAGGCCGATGCCGGCAAGCTGGTGGGCGGTGCCAGCGGCAGCGGTGCTGCCGACGCCGATGTGCCGGAGGCTTCTTTGGCGGCGGTGAATTTCCCCGCTAAGGCTTTCTATCTGCTCAGTGCTGTGGGGGTGTGTGCCAGCAGCAGCGAGGCGCGCCGCCAGATCCAGGGAGGTGGCGTGAAGCTCGATGGCGAGAAGCTCAGCGATCCCAACCAGGAATTTGCAGGGCCCGATCAGTTGGCCGGCAAGGTGCTGCAACTGGGCAAGAAAACCTTCCGGCGCCTGGTGGCGGGCTAGAGGCTGCGCAGCACCGCCAGATCCTCCGCATCCAGCGGTGTTGGCACACCGTGCTCGAGCAGCTCGGCAAAGCCACCGTCTTGGCTGAGCACGGTGAGCAGATACAGCCGCCCTGGGCCGGGATTCTCCAGATCGTGGATGGCCTCCTCCGGCACGATCACCACATCGCCGCCCGTAGCGGTGATTGAGCGATCTTCCACGTGGAAGATCACTGTCCCTCTGAGCACGAAGTACAACTCAGCAGCATGGTGATGGCGGTGGGGCGGCACGCGATTGCAGGGGTCGTGCACCTCCAGGAACACGGTGCAGCCGCTGCCTCCAGCCTCCGGTCGGTTCAGCAGTGCCAAGCGGCAGTGGTCATGGTTGCTGAGTCGGAAGCCCTGGAGCTCCTCGGGATGCAGGATCCTCGGCAGCATCGAACAGGGATCGCGTTCGGCCGCTCCATCGTGGAGGCGGGTCCGTTGTGGTGCATCCAGGCTTCGTAGCCTGAGATCTCTTGCAAGGGCCCCACGCCGCGTGACTAGCTCAGCCGCCGATCGGATCATCGTGGCCCTGGATGGCATGGCCCCGGAACAGGCCCTGGCCTTTGCCGCGTCAGTGCCCGAGCTGCGTTGGGTGAAGGTGGGGCTCGAGCTGTTTGTGGCCGGCGGCCCGGCTGTGGTGCGCCAGCTGCGCGATCAGGGCAAGCGGGTGTTTCTCGACCTGAAGTTCCACGACATCCCCGCCACCATGGCGGGTGCCTGCCGCAGCGCTGCACGCCTTGGGGCTGAACTGATCACCGTGCACGCCTGTGCCGGCAGTGAGGCCCTGCGCGTGGCTCAGGCCGCCGCTGCCGAGTCCGCCGCTGCTGCTGGATTGGCGCAGCCCACCCTGCTGGCGGTGACGGTGCTCACCAGCTGGGACCCCCAGCGCTTTGCCGCGGAGCTGGTGATCGACGAAACGGTGGCCGACTACGTGCCCCGTTTGGCGCAGCTGGCGGCCGCGGCGGGGATCGGTGGTTGCGTGTGCTCCCCTCTGGAAGTGGCGGCGCTACGGGCCGCCCACCGCGAGCCTTTCGCCTTGGTCACCCCAGGGATTCGCCCGGCCGGGGCTGCCCTGGGCGATCAGCAACGGGTGATGACTCCGGCCCAAGCCGTGACAGCCGGGGCCAGTCATCTGGTGATTGGCCGGCCGATCACGGCTGCGGCCGATCCGGCAGGTGCCTTTGCGGCCTGCTGCGCAGAGCTTGCTGCTTGATCGGCTGGGCTCAGGCCGCCACGCGCGTCTGCGGCACGAGGTCGGCGTAGAGCTGCTCGAGCTGATTGATGTTGCTCGCGAGCGTGTAGCGCTCCAGGGCGCGCTCGCGGGCGCGGCGGCCCAGCTCGGCGGTGAGCACGGGTTGATCGCGGAGCACTGGGAGCAAGGTGCGCAGCTGGGTGGTCACGCCCTGGGTGCTGATCACGATGCCAGCGCCACCCTCGAGCACTTCGCCATCAGCTCCCGCATCGGTGGCCACGCAGGCGGTGCCGCTGGCCATCGCCTCGAGCAGCGCCAGGCTCAGCCCCTCCACCAGCGACGGCAGCAGGAACACCTCCGCCAGCTGCAGCAGGGCCAGGCGTTTGGCCTGATCCGGTTCATGCCCCCACCAGTGAACGTTGGATTCAGGGCCGTAGGTCTGCATCAGCGACTGCCGCACGGGCCCATCGCCCACCACGACGAGGGTGCAGCCTTCGGGTTGTACGAGTCGCCAGGCCCGCAGCAGCGCCTCCACGTTTTTCTCGGTGGCGATGCGGCCCATGTAGAGGAACACCCGCCGGCCGGCAAAGCGCTGGAGCAGGTCTTGTAATTGCGGTGATGCAGCCGTCGCGCTGGGGGCCCACTGCTCGGGGTCGACGCCGTTGGGGATCACCGCCAGGCGGTTGGCTGGCACACCCAGCCGCATCAGCACATCGGCCTGCAGATCCGAGAACACGACCACCCGGTCGTAGCGAGCCAGGGAGGGGGCGTAGAGCTGATAGGTGAGTTGTTGGGTGCCGGAGCTGAGATTGCGCAGCGCCGCATCAAAGGGCGGATGGAAGGTGGCCACCAGCGGGAGCCCCAGCTGCTGGCAGAGATCCGGCAGCCGGAAATCCAGGGGCGACAGGGTGAGGCTGGCGTGGACCAGATCGGGGCGCAGCCGCTCGAGGGATTCGCGCAGCTCGCGCTGAGCTCCCGGTGAGGGGATCGTGTACACCTGCGATTTCACCAGGTAAGGAAGCGCTACCTCAGGGCTGGGTTCGCTGGCTTCGGGTGCTCGGCCCAGGCCTGCTGCCGGGGTGTCGAAGTGAATGAAGCTGATCTCGTGGCCGCGTTGCTTCAGGGCTGCCGTGGTGCTGAGCCCGTAGGTGACATTGCCGCAGAACGGTGATTTCTTGCCCAGCCAGGCAATGTGGGCCACACGCGGGCAGGGTTACCGACTCCTGACGCTAGCAGCGCTCCCAGGGGCGCTCGAGCAGTGCCGCCAGCAGCGCCAGCCCCGCCAGCGCCCAGAGCACAGGCAATAGGCCATAGCGGCTGACTACAGCGCCGGCCAGCACCAGTGGCAGGCTCAAGGCAATGTTGATCAGGTTGTTCTGCAGGCCAAACACCTTGCCGCGCATCGCTTCCGGGGTGTCTTCCTGGATGGTGGTTTGGGCGGGGATCGCCAGCAGTGCCGAGCCCACCCCCAACACAGCGCAGAGGGTGAGGGTGGCAGTGAGGTTGCCGCGCAACTGGCCGAGCAGCACCAGGCTCCAGGCGATGGTGCCCAGGCCGGCGGAGGCCAGCCGGCGTCGATTGAAGCGATGGCCCACCTGCGCCACCGCCACGGCACCCACCGCCAGACCGATGCCGCTCATCGCCAGCAAGGTGCCGAACTGAGTGGGGCCCAGCTGTTGAATCGCCGAAGCCAGGCTGATGGCCAGCACGTAGAGCGCCGCCAGCAGGCTGTAGAGGAGCACCAGCTGCAGCAGCGCGCTGCGCACGCTGGGGCGCTCTCGCAACACCTGAATACCGTCGCGCATTTCCTGCCAGACGGTTTGCTCGCGGTCTTGCTGGGGTGTTTCGTCCACCCGGATCCAGGCAATCGAGAGGGCTGCCAGGCCGTAACAGAGCGGCAACAGGGCGAACTCACCGTTGGCGATGCCGATCGTTCCCAGGCCGTACTTGAGCAGCCGCAGGATCGGATCGCCGAGGGCGAAGCCCACAATCGTGGCCCCCATGCTCGTGGCCTGATACAGCGAGTTGGCGGCCAGCAGCTGGCGGGTGGGCACCAGCATCGGGATCGCCGCCTGTTCGGCCGGAGCGAAGAACTGGGTGAGCACCGATTCCAGAAAGGTGATCACCAGCAGGGCCCAGTAGCCCCAGCTCAGCCCCAGCCACTCAGGACCCGGCAGCAGGCTCAGGGGAGCGAGCAGCGCCAGGCCGGCGCGGATGGCGTTGCTGGCCACCATCACCTCGCGCTTGCGCCAGCGATCGGCCCACACACCCGCCACCAGGCCCAACACCATCGCCGGGATGGTGTTGGCCACGTAAATGCCGGTGGCCAGCAGGGTGATCAGCTGGGCGCGGCTGTCGATGCTGAAACGGAAGGCGCCGGCGGCTTCGGCGATGGCGCCGTCGGCGGGGAGCGTTTCTGTCACCCAGTACTGGGCGATCAGGAACACCATCAACACGATGTAGAACTTGTCGGCCAGCTGGCTGAAGATCTGGCCAAGCCAGAGCTTGCGGAATTCAGGCAGCGCCAGAACCCCCTGCAGGCCGGTCGATCGTGGCGCTTCGCTCACGGGGTGATTCGGCTCACGGGAAGGGGGGACCGGCTCACGATGATGCCCCATCGGCAAAGCACTGGCGCAGCAATTTCCAGGAGCGTGGGCTGCGGCCCAGATGTTCACGACTCCACAGGTCCACCAGCTGGAGCAGCCGCAGCCATACCGGCAGGGGGCCCATCAGCTCCCCGTCGCGCCGGCGGGGCAGGGCCGGCCGCAGCAGCCGCTGCAGCAGAGCCAGCTCGGACGCATTCAGCACGAGCTGGGCGCCGGCGATCCCTCCGATCACAAACCCCTCGCCGGGCATGAAGCTGCAGCGCCATTCCCAGTTGCCCAAGGGCGGATCGAGAGGTGTACCGCTGCGGGCGCAGCAGGCCAAGGGCAGGGCATAGCCCCCCAGGGCCAGCAGGTGCACCACCCCCTGCACGGCGATCGCCAGTGCTTCCACGTTGGCTTGGCGTTCCTTCACCACCAGCTCCAGCCGCGCCAGCTGCAGCAGCAGGTCTTCAAGCACGCCCTCCACGGCATCGCCGCTTGGCACCAGCAGCAGGGTCTGCTCCGCCAGGCCCTGCGCCGCCGCCAGGCTCTCGAGCCGCTCCGCCAGGGCGGCGAAGTTGCGCTGCACGCTCAGCTGCCGCACCCGCTTGAGATCACCGCGCCCGCCCACCTGCAGGTTGAGCAGGGCTAGGGGCACGGCCGCGGCCATGGAGCTTTTCGGTTTGCGGGCTCCTGGGGCAGCCAGCCGCACCAGGCCCTGGCCGGCGCTGAGCACCGTGATCAAGCGATCGCTTTCGCCCAGGGGAGTGCTGCGCAGCACCAGCCCCTCCAGGCGTTGTTCAGCGCTCACCGGTGCTGGGTGCCCGTAGGGCCTGCATCAGCGCCACCCCGCGGCTGGTGCCAAGGCGGCTGGCGCCCGCTTCCACCAGGGCGATGGCCTGCTCGAGGCTCGTGATGCCACCAGATGCCTTCACAGCCGCGCGGCCTCGAGCCAGTTGCCGCAGCTGCTTCACCTGCTCTTCGGTGGCGGCGGGCCCGAAACCGCTGCCCGTTTTGAGCATGGTGGCGCCCACATCGATGCTGGCCTCTACAGCCAGCTCCAGGGCCTCCGGGCTGAGCCGGCCCACGTTCAGAATTACCTTCACGGGGATACCCAGCTCCACGATCGGGGCCAGGTCGTTGCAGAAGGCGCGGCTGTCGCCATCGGCCAGGGCTCCGAAATCCGGCACCACATCCAGCTCATCGGCGCCGGCACCGGCGGCCCATTCCGCCTCCGCCCGCTTGATCTCCGCCGGTACAGCGCCGAAGGGGAATCCCACCACGCTCACGAGCTTTGGCCCGCGGCCGCCTGTGGGCCCCAGTCGTTCCCGGGCCGCCGGCAGCCAGCGCGAGGCCAGGCACACCCCGGCGAAGCCGAAGTGGCGCGCTTCATCGCAGCAGCGCAGTACGGCTTCGGCGCCCTGGTGGGGATCCAGCAGGGCGTGATCGATCAGGGGAGCGAGATCGGGGAGGTCGCGCAAAGGGGTTGGGCTGGGGCCCCAGCAATCGGGCCCCAGTTTGGAGGGGCGTTCAGCCCTTGGCCTGAATCACACCGAAGCCGCCGTGGTTCCGGCGATACACCACCTGCAGCTCGCCGCTGGACGCGTCGCGGAATAGATAAAAGTCGTGGTCGATCAGCTCCAGCTGATGCAGGGCATCGTCGATGCTCATCGGCGGCATCGCGAAATATTTTCGGCGCACGCCGGGGCTGGGCAGGGTGGCTTCTTTGCCCTCCAGCAGCGATTCGCTCACGGCGTCCTGGCCGGGCAGCTCCGCCAGGCTGGGCGTGGTGGTGGCGTGATGGCCGGGGCTGTGGTGGTGATCGTCGTGGCGGTCCTTGTAGCGGCGCAGCTGGCGGGTGAGCTTGCCGGCCACCAGATCGATGCTGGCGTAAAGGTTTTCGCTGCGTTCCTGGGCGCGGATCACCGTGCCGTTGGCAAACACGGTCACCTCGGCGGTTTGCTGGGGCACGCGTGGATTACGGGCTACCGAGAGATGCACGTCCGCTTCTTTCACCATCCCGTCGAAATGACCGATGGCTCGCTTGAGCTTGTCTTCGGTGTAGTCGCGGATGGCTGGAGTGACCTCCAGATTGCGGCCGTGGATCAACAGCTTCATCCCTTGCCTCCCGGGCGATGGGCTCAGTTGAACGCTAGGAACGGTGCGTGATTTCCACCACAGCCGACGCAATCTGTTTCGAGCCGGCGGGGTTGATTGCCTTCCCGCGGGCTTGGAGCTGGCAGCAGCAGCTGCAGCAGCGGTTGCTGGCGGATCCAGATGGTCCGGATGCCCTGCTGCTCCTGGAGCACGAGCCCTGTTACACCCTTGGCCGCGGGGCGGATTCGGCTTTTCTGGGGTTCGATCCGGCTGATCCTCCGGCCCCGCTCTTTCGGATTGATCGTGGCGGGGAGGTGACCCACCACTGCCCTGGCCAGCTGGTGCTCTATCCGGTGCTCAACCTGCAGCGCCACGGCGCCGACCTTCACCTCTATCTCCGGGAGCTGGAGGGGGTGGTGATCGATCTGTTGGCGGAGCTGGGGCTTCAGGGTGAACGCGTGGAGGGGCTCACCGGCGTGTGGCTGGAGGGGCAGAAGGTGGCGGCGATTGGTGTGGGTGCCCGGCGCTGGATCAGCCAGCACGGCCTGGCCCTGAATGTGGAGGCGGATCTGGCAGGTTTTGCCCAGGTGGTGCCCTGTGGGATTGCTGATCGGCCCGTTGGGCGCCTGCTGGACTGGCGGCCTGAGCTCTCCGCCGCTGCGTTGCGGCCGCTGCTGCTCCAGTGCTTCGGCCGTCGCTTTGGCGTGAGGTTGCGGCCCCCCACCCCCCAGGAAGCCCTTCAGGGGTGGTAAGACCGGGGCCACTCATGTGCTCCCGATGTCCACCGCTGAGATCCGCTGGAGCGGCAGCCGCCGCGATCAGCAGGCCCTGGCTCAACGGCCCGACTGGCGCGATCTCACGGGCCTGGAGCAGCTCTGGCCGCGGCTGGCGGAACGCCATAGCGACGCCACGGCCCTGGACGCGCCCCATGCCAAGCCGCCCGAGCAGCTGAGCTTCAGCGATCTCAACGCCCGCATTGAGCAGGCCGCCGCCGGCTTTGCCGCTCTGGGTGTGAAGCCCGGTGATGTGGTGGCGCTGTTTTCCGAAAACAGCCCCCGCTGGCTGGTGGCCGATCAGGGCCTGATGCGGTTGGGGGCCGCCGATGCGGTGCGCGGTAGCGGGGCGCCGGTGGAGGAGCTGCGCTACATCGCCGCTGATTCAGGCGCTGTGGCGCTGGTGCTCGAATCGGCGGAGCTGCTCACTCGGCTCAAGCTCAGCAGTGAATTGCTGGGGCAGCTGCGCTTTGTGGTGCTGCTTCAGGGCGATCGCGGCTCGGTGGTGCCGGTGTTGCCCTGCTTCACCTGGGAGGAGCTCATGGCCCAGGGCGCCAAGGCGCCAGCCCCGGCCTGGCCCGAGGGCGGTGAGCAGCGGCTGGCCACGGTGCTTTACACCTCCGGCACCACCGGCCAACCCAAGGGCGTGCCCCTCAGTCACGCCAACCTGTTGCATCAGCTGCGCCATCTCGGGGTGGCGGTGGCGCCGCAGCCTGGGGATCGGGTGCTCAGCGTGTTGCCGATCTGGCATGCCTACGAGCGCAGCGCCGAATACTTCCTGCTGGCCTGCGGCTGCGCGCAGACCTACACCAACCTCAAGCAGCTCCGCCCTGATCTGCAGCGGGTGCGGCCCCACTATCTGATCAGCGTGCCGCGGCTTTGGGAGGCACTGCTGGGGGGCTTTGAAGATGCCTTGGCCGCCATGCCCAGCGCCCGGCAAAAGCTGCTGCGCTCGGCCCTTGGCCTGAGCCGCTACCACTGCCTGTCGCGGCGGGTGGCGGCGGATCGCACCCTGGCTCCTGAGCCTGCAGGCCGTCGCCTGCTGGCGGCCGGCGGGGCCCTGCTCAGCTGGCCGTTGCATGGCTTGGCCAGCCGGGTGCTCTGGCCCAAGGTGCGCCAACAGCTCATCGGCGGCCGCCTGCGCACCGCCATCAGCGGCGGTGGTGCCCTGGCGATTCATGTGGATGGTTTCTTTGAGGCGGTGGGGATTGAGCTGCTGGTGGGCTATGGCCTCACCGAAACCAGCCCGGTGCTCACCTGCCGCCGCCGCTGGAACAACCGCCGCGGCAGCTCCGGCCAGCCGCTGCCGGGCACGGCGATCCGGATCGTGGATCCCGAAAGCGGGGCGCTGCTCCAGATCGGCCAGCGGGGGCGGGTGCTGGCCCAGGGGCCCCAAGTGATGCAGGGCTATTTGGGCAAACCCGAGGCCACCGCCAAGGTGCTCGATCAGGAGGGTTGGTTCGATACCGGTGATCTGGGTCAGCTGCTGGCCGATGGAACCCTGGTGCTCACCGGCCGCGCCAAAGACACGATCGTGCTCAGCAGCGGCGAGAACATCGAGCCCGGCCCGCTGGAGGAGTGCTTGGTGGCCTGCACCCTGGTGGAGCAGGTGATGGTGGTGGGGCAAGACCGCAAGGCCCTCGGTGCCCTGGTGGTGCCGAAGCTGGAGGCACTGGCCGGCTGGGCCCGGGAGGAGGGGCTCCCTTCACCGCAGCCCGGCGCTGCTGCAGACCCTGCTCTGCTGAAAGCGTTCGCCAGCCGCCTCAACCGCCGCCTGCAGGCCCGCCCAGGCGCGCGGCCCGACGAACGGCTGGCTGGGGTGGCCCTGGTGGAGCCCTTCAGCCTCGACAACGGCCTGCTCACCCAGACCCTCAAACAGAAACGCGATCGCATCGCCGAGCGCGACGCCGCCGCGATTGAGGCGATCTACGGCCGCTGAGGTAGCGCGGAAGGGGGTGTGGGGCGGTTCCGGCCGGAAACCCGCCCTGCCGCTGCGTTGCCGCCGCCGCAGCTGGCTGACAACCTGAGCGCTGCATTTCCAAGTCCATGGCCGACGGCAGCCTTTCGATCAAGCGTTCGATCACCGTGCGTGCCGTGGTCACCCCCCGCTGGAAGGAAGACGCTGAGCGCGAGATCAGCAACGCCATCGCCGGCAGCGATGGCCAGCTCGCACAGCTGGAGCAGGAAGGGCAGCAGCTCGTGGATGCGATCCGCAGCCAGAGCATCAACCCCCTCGATCCCCGCGTGCAGGAGCAGGTGGCGTCGGTGCAGGAGCAGGTGGCTGCGAAGCGGGCCGAGCTCGAGGAGCAAAAGCGCCAGCTGATCGAGCAGCAGCGTCAGGTGCGTGATCTGGAGATGGAGCAGATCGTGGATCAGGGCCAGCTCGAGAGCTTCTGCGACGTGCGCGTGGGCGACAACCTTGTTGAGAAGTTGTCTGTGGCCGTGGTGGTGCGCGATGGCGTGATCGAAGCGATCGAAGGCAGCCTCTGAGCCAGAAGGGGGCCACGTAAAATCCGCCCCAATTGCGCGGCAGACCTCCGTTGGCCACCCACGAAATCTTTATGCCCGCCCTCTCCTCCACCATGACGGAGGGGAAGATCGTGGAGTGGCTCAAAAAGCCTGGCGACAAGGTGGAGCGGGGTGAGTCGGTGCTCGTGGTCGAGTCCGACAAGGCCGATATGGATGTGGAGTCGTTCAACGAGGGCTATCTCGCCGCCGTGTTGATGCCGGCCGGTGGCACGGCCCCGGTGGGCGAAACCATCGGCCTGATCGTGGAAACCCAGGCGGAGATCGCTGAGGTTCAGGCCAAGGCCCCCAGTGGTGGTGCGGCGGCGGCTCCCGCTGCGGCCGCGGCTCCTGCGCCTGCTCCGGCCGCTGCCCCCGCGCCAGTGGCCGCAGCTCCAGCACCCGTTGTCGCTGCCGCCCCTGTTCCCGTGGCCAGCGGCCGGGTGGTGGCCAGCCCCCGCGCCAAGAAGCTCGCCAGCCAGCACGGCGTGGCGCTCGAAACCATGCGTGGCAGCGGCCCCCACGGCCGCATTCAGGCTGAAGACGTGGAACGGGCCCTCGGTCTCACCGTGGCTGTGCCCCGCGTGGCGGAGGGATCAGCCCCTGCGGCTGCCGCCTCAGGCAATGGCGCCGCTGCGCCGGCTCCCGCACCCGCCGGTGACGCGTTTGGACGCCCCGGCGAGAGCGTGAGCTTCAACACGCTGCAGAACGCGGTCAACCGCAACATGATCGCCAGCCTGGAGGTGCCTTGCTTCCGGGTGGGCTACACGATCACCACCACCAAGCTCGACGCCTTATACAAGCAGGTGAAGAGCAAGGGCGTGACCATGACGGCCCTGTTGGCCAAGGCCGTGGGTGTGGTCCTGGCCCGTCACCCCCAGGTGAATGCCGCCACCAGCGCCGATGGCAGCGCCATGAGCTTCCCCGCTGCTGTGAATGTGGCTGTGGCTGTGGCTATGGAAGACGGCGGTCTGATCACCCCTGTGCTCGCCAACGCCGACAAGACCGATATCTATTCGTTGGCGCGCAACTGGGCTGATCTGGTGAGCCGCGCCCGCAGCAAGCAGCTTCAGCCCGAGGAATACAGCACCGGCACCTTCACCCTCTCCAACCTGGGGATGTTCGGTGTGGATCGCTTCGACGCGATCCTGCCCCCTGGCACCGGCGCCATCCTGGCTGTCGCCGCCTCCCGCCCCACCGTTGTGGCAGGTAAGGATGGCTCGATGCGCGTGGCCAACCAGATGCAGGTGAACCTCACCTGTGATCACCGCGTGATCTATGGCGCCCACGCGGCAGCCTTCCTCAAGGATCTGGCCCAGCTGATCGAAACCAACCCCGAAAGCCTGGCGATCTGACCACCACACCGCGCGCGCTCAAGTCCTCGATTGATGGCGATCGATCCGGCTGATCAACGGTTATCGAGCTACGTGTTCGATCTGCCGGAGACGTTCATCGCCCAGAGCCCGGTGGAGCCGCGCCATGCCGCTCGATTGTTGGTGGTGGACCCCGGGCAACCCAGCGGTTGCCGGCACCGCACGGCCTGGGATCTACAGGATGAGCTGAAGCCTGGAGATCTCCTCGTGGTGAACAACACCCGGGTGCTCAAGGCGCGGCTGCAGGCTCGACGGCCCAGTGGCGGCAGCGTGGAGCTGCTGGTGCTGGAGCCGGCCGGGGAGAGTGATTGGCTTTGCCTGGCTCGTCCAGCCAAACGGCTCAAACCCGGAGAGTTGCTGCAGCTGGAACATCACGGTCAGCCCGCCATCGGCCTTGAGATCGTGGCCATCGATGAAGAGACGGGGGGGCGTGTGGTGCGTTTCCCTGAGGAGTGCACCAGTCCGGAAGCGATCGAAACGCTGCTAGCCCGCTACGGCTCCATGCCGTTGCCTCCTTACATCCAGCAGCAAAACGACGACGACGACACCCGCTATCAGACCCGCTACGCCTCACGGCCCGGAGCCGTGGCGGCACCAACGGCGGGCCTACACCTCAGTGATGAGCTGATTGCCGCCATCCGGGCTCGCGGTGTGGAGATGGCCGAAGTCACGCTGCACGTGGGTCTGGGGACCTTCCGACCCGTGGAAACGGAAGATCTCAATCAGCTGGAACTGCACAGCGAGTGGGTGGAGGTGTCACCCGTCTTGGTGGAGGCCGTGGCAGCCTGCCGGGCTCGCGGAGGCCGTGTGATCGCTGTGGGAACCACCAGTGTGCGCAGCCTGGAGGCGGTGGCTCAGTTGCATGGTGGAACCCTCCAGTCCCATGCCGGACCGGTGAATTTGGTGATTCAACCGGGCTATCGCTTCGCGGTGGTGCAGGGGCTTCTCACGAACTTCCATTTGCCCAAGAGTTCTTTGCTGTTGTTGGTGAGCGCTCTGATCGGGCGCACGCGGTTGCTGGATCTCTACGAACAGGCCAAAGCGGAGGGTTATCGCTTCTTCTCCTACGGCGATGCGATGTGGATCGCACCGGAGGCTGTGCTCCAGCAGGCGCAGCCTCAGCTGGGGGTGTAGCGGGCAGAGGCGCGCCCCGCTTGGAATCAACGCCATAAAAAAGCCGCCAACGATTCCGTTGGCGGCTCAGTTCAGTCATGGCGTGGCATCACGCCGCTGGGAAGGCTCAGCTTTGGCCCCAGCAGAGCTTGGGGTTGCTGGTGGTGAGCAGCATGCCGGTCATCGGCACGTTGGTGGTTTGCAGCGTGTAGCTGAACTCGCTGGGACGCACACCGGTGGGCTTGGCGCACAGGAAGGTGGCACCGTTGGTGTTGGTGGTGGTCTTGGTGCTCACGCCGTAGAGCTGAAGCAGGTTCACCATGGAGGCGTCGTAATCCACCTCGGCGTCGCTGCTACCCAGGAACAGCTGGGAGCGGCTGCTGCCACAACGTGCCTTGGAGGTGGTGACGTTGGGATACAGAGCCTGGGAGGTGTAGGTCACATCACACAGCACGCCCTGAGGAGTGTTGGTTGTGCCCTGGATCGACAGGATGGCGACGGAGGTGGGGTTCGCCTGCTTGACGAATACCTGCTTGGGGATGAAGTTCTTGAGGTCAATCGCCTCGGCGCTGTTGGCGAGCAGGGCAGGAGCCGCAACAGAAGTGGCGATGGCTGCCGAGATGGCACCAGCGCGGGACAGGAGACGCATGACAATGGCGCATTAGCAGATAAATATTGCCACGCAAGGGGTGCATTTTGGCTGAATTAATTTATTTGCTTTTGGGGCCTATGTGTAAATCTGCTTGCTTTGCTGTTGTGGTCTTGCCGGCGCTGTGCAGGGGTTTCGCGTGGTGAGGAGCACGGCTGATTGTTTGGGTGTTGGCATGAAAAAGCCCCGCGTGCCAACGAAGGGCCCACGGGGCTAATTCTCAAGTTGATCGACAGCTGATCGATCGACGGCGGTGAATCAGGCAGCGGCCAGGTTGGCGGCCACGAAATCCCAGTTCACCAGCTTGTCGAGGTAGGTGGTGATGTAATCGGGGCGGCGGTTCTGGTAGTCGAGGTAGTAAGCGTGCTCCCACACATCCATGGTGAGCAGAGCTTTCTGACCGTGGGCCAGGGGCAGATCGGCGTTGCCGGTCTTGGTCACTTTCAGGGTGCCGTTGTCGAGCACCAGCCAGGCCCAGCCGCTGCCGAACTGAGTTGCACCGGCGGCCTTGAACTCCTCAACGAACTTCTCGAAGCTGCCGAAGTCAGCGTTGATTTTGTCGAGCAGAGCGCCGCTGGGGGTGCCGCCACCGCCCGGCTTGATGCACTGCCAGTAGAAGCTGTGGTTCCACACCTGGGCGGCGTTGTTGAACACGCCGGCCTTGCTGGCGTCGCCGGCTACGGCGGTGATGGTGTCTTCCAGGCTCTTGCCGTCCAGATCGGTACCGGCCACCAGGTTGTTGAGGTTGGTCACGTAAGCGTTGTGGTGCTTGCCGTGGTGGAACTCAAGGGTCTGGCGGGAGATGTGGGGCTCGAGCGCATCGAGGCCGTAGGGCAGCGCAGGCAGCGTGTGAGCCATGAGACGGGGAAGCGTGCTGGATGTGGCCCGGCCAAGTGCCGGACGGCCGCGGCATCCTAACGATCGCTTCAGGTTTCGAATCTGTGGGCTTGGGTGGTGAGAACCGTCCTGGCCGCGGCGAGCGGGGCATGCCCTTCAGCAGAAAGTCCCCCTCTGGGCATCCAGAGGGGGACCGTGATGAGGGTTTGAATTCAAGAGACAGCCAGGTGCTGTCAGGGCTGCGTTCAGCCCTTGATCTGCAGCAGCTCCACTTCAAAAATCAAGGTGGCGTTCGGGGGGATTACGCCACCGGCGCCGCGCTCGCCGTAGGCCAGATCCGGGGGAATCACGAGCTTGCGCTTGCCGCCCACCTGCATGCCGGCCACGCCCTCATCCCAACCCTTGATCACGCGGCCGGCGCCGAGGGGGAAGGAGAAGGGACCGCGGCCGTAGCTGCTATCGAACTCTTTGCCGTTCTCCAGGGTGCCGCGGTAGTTGACCACCACGGTTTGGCCTGAGCTGGCCTCCGGGCCATCGCCAATCACCAGGTCGGTGATGCGAAGACCGCTGGGGGTCACGCGCTCTTTGGCGACCACCATTTCCCCGCCGAGGGCGGAGGCGCCGGAATCGGCGATCAGGTCGTTGTTGCCGGCGTCGCTGGCCATGGTGAAAAGCGCAGGGTTGGGGTCTTCAGGGTCCAGTTCGAACTGGCCGCTCAGGCTGGCCGGGGCTGCAGCAGGTGCGGCAGCAGCAACAGCCACCTGCGCCACAGGTTGGGCTTGCACCGTTGAGGGCGCCACCAGTTGGCTCACAAAAGCCAGGAGCAGGCAGGCCACGCACACAGCCGAGCTGATCAGGATGTCGCGCATGGCTCGTTGATGGGCTGAGACGGCGAGATTCTGCCCCAGCTTCAGTCCGGCAGGTCGCTGAAGCCACTGCCGTCGGCTTGGCCGGCGTCGCTGCGCAGGCGCCGGAGCTGCTGCTCCAGGCGATCGATGCGGCCCCGCAGTTCATCCACTTCCCGTTGCCGCGCCAGGCCTAGGTCTTGCAGGAGGTGATCGAGGTTGCGCTCCACCTGGCGCTCGGTTTGCTTCTCCAGCTCTGGGTTCTCGCCGCGCAGGCTGGCCAGCACGTCGTCCACTAGCGCTGAGGCCTGGGAGGGGTCGAGGCGGCCGCTGCTCACCCAGGCCTGAGTGACGCTGCGCAGTCGTTCGGACACCAACGAGGTGGTGCCGAGTCCTCGCACCAGCAGCTGTTGAAGGGGATTGCTCGCGTCCATGGTGCTGCCCGGTCTTGCCTGACCCAAACCATGGCGCTTCCTAGGGTCGATCGCCATGGCAGGCAACCGGCCTTTGTGGAGATGGATCGCCGCAGCCTTCGGTGGCGTGTTGGCGGGCTTGGCCTTACCCCCCTGGGGTTGTCCTCCGTTGTTGTGGTGCGCGTTGCTGCCGCTCTGGGCCCTGGGTCCGCGGCATGCAGCTCTATGGGCCGCCTTGGCGGTGCTGCTGAGTCACCGCTGGTTGCTCTGGTTGCACCCATTGGATTGGGTGGGGGTGCCGCTGGGCCTCAGCCTGCCGCTGTGTGTGTTCTTGTGGCTCGCCCTGGGCGCTGTGGGGGCCGCGCTGGTGAGCGCTTGGCGCCTGGTGGTGCAGCAATGGGGGGCAGATCGATGGAGCACCGCTGTTTTGGCGGCTGCGATTTGGGGGGTGGCAGAGGTGTGGCTGGCTCAAGGGCCGTTGTTCTGGATTGGTCTGGGTAGTGCGGCCTTGCCGGGCGATCCGGCGCTGGCCGGCTTGGCGCAGTGGATTGGAGCGGGCGGCTTGGCGGCGTTGCAGCTGCTTTTGGCCTGGTGGCTGTGGCGTCTTTGCAGTGGGGGGTTGGCGGGCCGTGGCCGGTTTGCTCGTGCTGCTGCGGCCTGGCTGCTGGTGGTGCTGCTGCTGCACGCCTGGGGCTGGGCCCTGCTGCAGGCGGTGCCGCTCGCTGATCGCGCATCGCCCCCCACCCGGCTGCTGGTGCTCCAACCCGCCATCCCCACCCGCGAGAAATTCAGCTGGACCCAGCAGCAGGCCTTGTTGCGTCGCTTGGCGGGTGCTCAGCTGCAGGCGGAGCAACTCGGGGCGGATGCGCTGCTGTTGCCTGAGGGGGCCTTGGCTCTGGGGCAGCAGCTGCTCAGTCCGGCTCCGGTGGAGGTGCTGAGCGGTGGGTTCCGCGAGAGCGGCGCTGCGTTGCGCAGCGCGCTGCTGCGGTTTGCTCCGGGTGATGTGGACCCCGTTCAGGCCATCGATAAGCACCGTTTGGTGCCGCTTGGTGAGTGGATTCCTGGCAGTGCCTGGCTGAGCTGGTCGGGCTTATCGGCCGTGGGCGGGGTGAGTGCTGGCGAGGCCTCGCGCCTGTTGGATCGCCCCGGCGGGCCCATTGGTGTGGCCATTTGCTACGAGATTGCTGATGGGGCGGCATTGGCCGCATCCGTCCGCGATGGGGCTGGGTGGTTATTGGCCAGTGCCAATCTCGATCCCTATCCCGTTCAGCTGCAGCGGCAATTTGCGGCTCTGGCGCAGCTGCGGGCCATCGAAACGGGGAGGTGGTTGGTGAGTGCCGCCAACACAGGCCCGAGCTTGGTGGTGGATTCCCGGGGGCAGGTGCGCCAACGCCTGGAGCGCCAAGCCCCAGGAACCTTGCTGGTTGAGATCCAACCCCTTGCCGTTGTCACGGGCTACAGCCGCGTGGGCGAATGGCCCCTGCTGGCCCTGGCCGCGATTGCCGGCATCGCGCGAGTCAAGTCTCGAGTGCGACAATCTTGAGACTTTCTTGAGACTGCCTGTGCCCGGTTTGGCCTGGTGTTGGCGTGTGGTCCTCGGGCTGGCGGTGGCATGGGCCGGAGTTCAGGCGGGTGGGGCGAGCGCTGAGCCCCAGGCGTTGCAGGCAGAGGCAGACCTCCTGGAAGGTCTGCGGGATCTCGGAATAACGGTGCAGCTCGGCGGGGTGTGTGGTGCTCCCGGTCAGTTGGCCACATACAACATGGGCGCCAATCTTCTTTGCTTGGGTGATGCCCTGATGGCGCGGCCGCAAGAGCGCAACAAGGTGCTTCACCACGAGTTGGTGCACGTCGTGCAGGACTGCCTGGATGGTCTTGAAAGTCCAACGTCCGTTTCGCTCAAGCAGGGGTTGCGCCGGGTTGGCACCCTCAGTGAGCGGCAGCTGAATGGATTTTTTCTGCAGCACCTGCGCAATCAGGGCAATCTCGATCACGTGGTCGCCACCACGGCTTCCCTGCCTCAGGACAGCCGTCAGCGCGAGATCGAGGCCTATGCCTTGCAAGCCGATCCTGCTCTGGTTCAGCACTTGTTGCAGCAGTGCTCCAGATCACATTGAAGGTGTTGCTTCGGCTGCATCATGTGGCCCATTGATCTGAACGTGTTGCGTTCATGGCGGCACAGGAATCAGTGCTGGTGCGCCTGAGCGCAAGTGCCCGTTCACTTTTGCGTCTCCGCAACTTTCGGCGCTTCTGGATCGCCAATCTTGTGTCGAATCTCGGCACCAGCGCCTTCGTGATGGCGCTCTCCTGGCTCACGGTGAAGAGCTATGGCTCCGCGGGGATTGCTGCGCTTGCCTTGGGTTACGGAGTGCCTCAGTTCCTGCTGGAGGTGGTGGGTGGTGCTGCAGCGGATCGCATCAGCCGTCGCCGCCTGTTTCTGCTCACTGAATCTGGATTTCTGCTGGTAGCCCTGGCGTTGTGGGGCGCCTCCCTGCTTGGCATGGTGCCCTTGTGGATGCTGGTGGGTTTAACGGTCTGCAATGGTGCGATCTCAGCCTTTGATTCACCGGCTCGTACCGCTCTCATCAGCGAGATGGTGCCCGAAACTGAATTGGTGGAGGCTGAGCAGCTTTACAGCACCTCCTCCAATATCACCAATATTTTTGGTCCAGCCCTTGGTGGTGTGTTGATGAGTCTTGGCCACAGCGACCGGAGTCATGAAGAGGTTGCTTTCTTCTTTAATGTGCTCAGTTTCCTGCCGTTACTGGCGCTGATTCCGTTCATGCCTGCTGTGCGGGCATCGGCTCAGGTGAGCAAGGTGAAGGGCCTGTCTTTTCTGCGCAGCGTGGCGGAAGGTGTGCAGTTCGTGCGGGGGAAATGGGCTCTGCGTGCCTTGCTGCAGTTGTTGGCGGTGGTGATGTTGCTGGGGATGCCTTTCCAAACGCTGTTGCCGATCTTTGTGCATGGTCACCACACCATGGGTGGCAGCCACAGCCATGGCATTTATGCCGCGCTGCTCTCGGCGGTGGGCTTGGGGGGCTTCGTGGGCTCGCTGTTTGGGATGGCATCCGGGGAGGGCAGTCGGCCAGGGCTTCCGCTGCTCAGTGCTGCTGCAGGTTTGGGTGTGTCGATCCTGCTGTTGGTTTCAAGCGATGTGATCCACTGGGCCTCGCTGGCGGCGTTCTTTGCGGGGGGCTGCGCGGTATTGGCGGTCAATTTGGATATGGCTCTTGTCGAGGGCCTCACGCCGGTGGAGTTGCAGGGGCGTGTGTCCGCCATCGCCAGCCTCGGTAAAGGTCTGCAGTCCTTCAGTGCGGCCGCGGCAAGTGGTCTGATGCACGGGGTCAGCATTCGCAACAGCGCCATCTCCTCGGGCTATGCCCCGGTTCAGATTGCAATGGCCCTCGCTCTCATCGTGGCGGTGATCGTGCTGCGTAAACCGCTGATGCGGCTGTCTTTCAGTCCCGCCAATGGCGCCGATCTGGCCTAAGGCTGCGCGCAAAAAAAGGCGCCCATTGGGCGCCTGGTCGATGAACGTGAATCGCGTCGATCAGAAGATCTGAGCACGCGGGTTGCTCACGGTGGCGAGCTGAGCCTGGTGAAGGCGCTTGGCCTTCAGGATCTGCGCGCGAATCAGAGCGAGGGTGTTCATGGCGGTTGCCTCAAGCTGGCAGCCCCGTTCCCTGCTGCCAAGGCGTGCGTCCCACAAGGGGATGAACGTTTTAAAAGTGTAGCAACGGCTACCGGTGCAAAAGTGTTCGTGGTGTACCGAGGTTCTGTTTCCTGGGTCACGTTTTGATGTCTTGGCCTTCCGGCGGTGAGCTCGGCCCGCGCTCCGTGCTCGTGCTTCGCGCGCTCACCCTCTTGCGCTGGCCTTTCGCCCTGGTGGCCTGCACAGGGATCTTGGCCTGGGTGATTGCCACCGACGACGAGATGATCTTGAAGGGGCCAGTGCGCGTGCAGCTCACGCTTGATCAGCCTCTGCCCGTGTCGGCGGCCGTGAGCGGTATCGAAGCTCCCATCCGTACCCAGTCGCTGCAGGCCACCGTGAAACTTCCGGACGGCGTGCAGTTGGCTGCGCCTGTGGCGGTACAAGTTCCCCAGTTGAACAAGCCTTTGAAGGCTGAAGTGTCTGGAGATGTGGCCGTAACGGGCGGTGTGACAGCTCAGGTGAGCGGCAGTGTGGACGCCAGCGTGGATGGCGAAGTGGGCGCTGAGATCACCAAGCCGATCAAGCACGAACGGATTCGTCTAGGCCTTTGATGGCTGGTGCTGGTGAGATACAAAAAAACCCGGGTAAACCCGGGTTCTCACAATGGAGCCAAGGAGACTCGAACTCCTGACCCCCTGCATGCCATGCAGCAGGCTGCATGGCTCAGAGCCCCTGCGCTGCATGGCTTTGAGGATTTTGTTTCATCTTGTTGTGCACCAAATCGGGCACCAAGAGATTTGAGCTCACTCCTCCTTGTCTTCGTCCTCGTCTTGGTGGCAGACCGCAGCTAGCCGGCGCCCAGGGAACAGCTCGTGCCCGATGCGCCAGACCTCAGCGGGATCGTCGACAAACAGCTCCAGCGTGGTCATCGACCCCTCTGGCCCTTCGATGATCAGGGTGTGGCGGGTCATGACGCAGGAGCCTCTGCACTGCTGGTAGCCACCCCACCGAAATCCGGCATCTGCTGCACCACGGGTGGCCACGGCGGCAACCAAGCGGCAACACAGGGTCGACAGGGCAGTAGCAATAACGACCAACAACGCACCAGGAGTAAACACCCGAGAGAAGATTTGGTTCTATGCACTAACTGCATAGGCATTGACTTATAGCCTTTGTACTAGTTGCATAGCAGCAGCCGGCTATACCCATGCCAATCAGACCAACTGCAGCAGCAGGCTTTACGGTCTACCAGCTTCTGGTAAGCCTGGTCGTGATTGTGATCCTGACGAGCCTGGGGCTGGCGTATAGGCAAGGCCAGCAGGCGAAGCCAGCGACTTCCGCTCTAACCGTGATGAGACATGGATGATGCTTCCCGCAGGCATTGGGAGCAGCTAGCGGATCAGTGCTTTGATCGCGCCTACAGGGCAGCGCAGCGTGCTGTGACGATCAAGCCCGCTAACGGGCAGGTGCCTGGTCCAAGGGCTGACCGGTAGTCACAGCGTTGGTGCTGCAGAACTGCAACGCATGCTGCAAAGGCGCCGCAGCATGCGGTCTAAGTTTGGAGGTGAGGCCGCGCTGCGCAAACAGCCGACCTCGTGACCAGTCCAACTCGTGATCGAACTGATGTCTTCATTCTCACAGCCCTATGGGGCTGTCGCTCCTGTGCGACCTGTTGATCTGCTGCGCCGGCGCCCCCAGCGGATCACCTTCACCGCCTGCTGGCAGCTTCACCACACGCTGCAGCAACGTGCAGACCAAGAAGGCCGGAGCCTTTCAAATCTGATCGCGCACTTGTTGGAGGTGTCAACGTCTAGCTAGGTAGGAGTGAAGAGCATGGCGCTGCCCCTGGTGGCGCCTACCCCTATGGCTAATCCTCACGGGCTATCCCGCCGCACAAGGCTTTTGCTGTGGCTGCTCAGCAAGCGCCCAGAGGTGGCCGGCGTGAACCTGCTGCCCACCCACCAGTACCTAGAGCGCTGCCTAGAGCAAGACAGCAAAAAGCCCCGGCGATAACCGGGGCCTGTCTTCACAGCAGATCGGGATTCTCTGCTGCCCATCTCGCTTCTGCTGCCTGTTCTTCAGCGATGAGCTGATGGCAGCGGGCGATGGTGGCAGCAACCTTTTGATCAGTGATCTCAGATTGACGTTGAAGGGCGGCTAAGCGAGCCGCAAGCGCGTCAGCAACGGATCCCATAGGACGGTGGCGAAGAACACCAGCAGCGACCTGCGCGGCTCCTGTGGCTCAGTAGAAAGACTGTGGCGGCAGGAGCAACTCAGGCTCAACTGCTGACAGCAGCACTATAGCCCGCCGCGTGCAATTCTGCGAGAATCACCACTGCAACACCCCTAGACTGGATCACAGCAATCCTGAGGGGGTTTGCAATGACAAGACGAGGCCGATTGAGCCTGCTGGGAACGCTAGCTTTGCAGGAATTGCAGGAGCAAGCGAGGCTTGAACGTGCAATGGCGCGGTTCAGCGCTGACGACGACACTCCGCACGCGCCAGATGGTGATCCGATGGCATCTGCTCAGTCCCGCCGTGTACTGCCCGTGGAGGTGCACTGATGAACCTCCCAATCGACCAGCAGATTGATGCTGCCCATAGCGCTGCAGAGCGTATTGAGCAGGAAGCACGGCAGATTGAAGCCCGCATTGTGAAGGCTGGTGGTGTGCCCCCAACACGCCCCTATGGCCGTCCTGTATCTGGCGGGGCTATTGCACAGAATCTGACGCTCAAAAGCCTGTTGCAGCGCCGTGATCCGGCACTGGCGGCGTATCTGGGTTGTGGTTCTGATCTGCAACGCCGCGAGGCTGAAGAACGCGCAGCACGTGAAATGCAAGCGCAGGCCCTAGCGATGCAAACCGACCGCCTGCGGCAGGTGAACACTGCATCAGCGCGTTACCGCGAACAGATGAACCTGCAGGGCCGTAATGCAATCACTGGCCGGAGGTATGGGCAATGAGTATCGCCAGGAAGCATCCAATCGCTAATTGGTTGCTGTTGCCGCCGCACGAGCAACGCAAGGCACTGGACAAAGTGCTGGCATTCAGAGATCAATCCGATGACCCAATGGCAAGCGGGCTGCCACCTGCTGCTGTTGCTTGGTTTTGGCAGGAAGAACTACCCCGCTTGATTCAACGTCCTGATGTGCGCCGCCAAGCTGAAGAACATCTAACCGAGCTGCAGTATCAAGGGGACGAGCTCCACCAACAGATCAACACCCGCGCTGGTGACCTATTGGAACGTCTGGATGCCATCGAAGCTCAAGTGCATCAGCTCCAGGAGGCGATGGGATGACAATCATTGATGACGCATTGGCAGACCTTGACCGCCAGAAAAAGCGCGAGGTTGGCATCTTGCGTGCATTGCTGCAGGTAGATCTCCAGCCCGTACAACGCCAGCGCCTGTTGGAAGCATTGCGCAGTGAAGGGCTGCTGAGCTGATGGCTAGCCCAGTTGCCGCCAAGGAACGTATTAACTGGGCACTGCAGCAGTTGATGGCTGGACGTGGCAGTTCCGCTGTGGTGTCTGAAATGGCGGAGAAGTGGGGGATCAGTAGGCGCCAGGCCCAGCGCATCACATCAAAGGCGCATCAGACCTTGGTGCAGGACCTGGACCATGTAGAGCGCACCCATCTGACAGCGCAGTTGATCCACATGCTGATGGCATCAGCTGAACAGGCCATGAAGGCCAAGAACTCCGGCGCTGTCGTTGGTATCAGCCGCGAACTGCGAGCACTGGTGGGTTTGGGTGCTGACCACGCGCCATCACGACCAGGAACGCAGATGGGCCGATTCGGGAGGAGCGGAACGTGGAGCTGAGCTATCAGTTGGCGGAGCAGCTCATCGCGTTGGAGCAGCAGGCAGCGCAGTGTGCGGCGCTGTTGGATGACGCGCCGCCTGAGGTTGTGTTGGAAGTGATCGAGGCATTTGCGCCGATGCCAACGTCAAAAGGCGTCACCCGCCGGCAACGTGAACGATGGTCAAGCTTCTGGATTGATTGGGTGATCAGCTGCGGTGATCGCTGGGAGCAGCGCCCAACTGGACCAGCAGCGGGTGACCTGGAAGAGCTGATCATGCGGTGGGCCCAGCACTGAACTGGTGCCTGCTTTGGTGCCTGCTGGCCTGTTGAGTTGTATGGCAGCCCAAGCAGGGCAATGCTCCTGGGCTGCTTGACCTGCTGCTGAGTAGGCAGAGGTTCTAACGGTCTAACGGCTGGCCCGGCAGCTGGGTTAGGGGAGATCGCTTGCTGCTACTGGCTTTCTAACCTTCTAACCCTTCTAACTGTAAAAGTAGTAAGTAGTAGAGAGGGTGCCCCTTAATAGGGGTGTGTTGGTGATCCGGGGTTAGACCGTTAGATCGATAGAAAGCCCGGCAGCGCTAGGTTTTCGCCTAACGCTGCCTGTTTCAACCGTTAGAACCCAGCAGCGGCCCATGGCACGGTGGTGGCCTTGTGGGTGCCCATCGCTTTGAAGTGATGCGGCCCAGCAGCATCAGCACCGGGCAGATCCCGCAGGCGCTCAACGTGGCCACCGCTGCGCCATTTGGTGTTGTTGTAGATGGCTGCCAGTAGCTGAGCGTTGTTGGCGATCACCAGAGCGTGATCCGTGGCTTTGATGCCACGGCGGCCCAAAGCAGTGCGGGCCTGCTCAGCCTCGTCGGCGCCACTGGGGCTCCGGGCCAGCTGCAGTAGCTCGCGGATAGTGATCCTGCCGGTGCCGTATTCGGGGTCTGCAGTGCGCCATTGCTCCTCATGGCTGAGCAGCTTGGCGAGGCATTGCGCACCTTCTGCCGCCGCTGATTGCTCAGGGGCTGCATCCACACCCAGGGCCGCTGCGGCATCCCAGCCGACGCGATCCATCCAGTCCAGGGCCTGAGCCTCATCCACCTGGGCCGTGCTTAGCAGGAGGTGGGCACCTGCCAGCAGGGCGCCGTAGGTGTCGCCAGCTCGGGCTGCTGCTCCAGCTGGCAGCTGGGCCTCCACCACCCTGCGGAAGGTGGCCACGTTGGCCTGCAGTGTGGGTAGGTGAGTGACGCACCGCCGCACAAGCATGGCGCCGGTCTTGACCGTCACCAGCTCGCGGAGTTTGCGATCCACTGGCCCCCACTGCTCCTGCGGCAGCTGCTGGCGGCCCACCACCACCGTGCGGCTGCGGCCTGCAGGGTCGGCGATCACCGCATTGATGCCCACCAGCGCCATGCTGCTGCGCACCGCATAGGTGAGGGCTTTGCCGTAGGTGGTGCCCCTGCTGGTGGCCCTGCCGTCAAAGCTCAGCCGGGCCAGCTTGAGGTGCCCCTCGCGTTTGTGCTGATCCTCGCCCTCTGATTCGTCGATCAGCGCCGGCAGGGTGTCGGTGTTGAGGGTCTGGCGGATCGCCGCCTCTGAGCTGTTGCTTTCGCAGATCGCCAGCCCAGCCAGCAGCGGCTGGATCACAACGGTGAGGGTGTAGGTCTTGCCTTGCCCGAATCCGCAGGTGATCTGCAGCACGGGCCGCTTGTCGAGGGCGCCGCCAACGTTTGCCAGCATCACCCAGCCCAATAGGTGAAGGTGATCGACTGGGGTGCTCCAGCCCATGGCCTTGACGGCCTGGAGGATCAGAGCGCCCTCGGCATCACTGAGAGGAGCCGTTGCGGGGTCAATGTCGAGCCTGGGTAGGCGTTGGTAGTGGTAACTGCTCTGATGGTCGATCAGGCCAACCTGCTTGCCATCCACCTCCAGCCGATCACCCAGATGCCAAACCACCTGGGTGCCATCCATCCACACTCCACGGCCCCGGACGCGATCCAGGGCAAACACCCCCCGTTTGTTGGCGCTTTCGATCACCTTGGAAGCAGCAGTTACCCAGTCGGTGCCAAGTCGGCCCGGATACTGCGACTCCCAAAAGCCAGCAGGCGCCAGCTTTAGGAGAGGTGTGGCCTGCGCTGACGGTGTGATGTAAGCGATCTGCCCGGTCTGACGGTGCTGGTAGTAGATGACCTTGCGATCAGTGCACCAGCCCAGCACTTTGAAGGGAGCCTCAGCCATTGCTGCACCCCCTGGGCCGGTGCAGCTTGAAGGTGAGCACATCGCCTTCACCGATAGGGGTGCGCTTCACCAGCGCCCAGCCATCCACCACCTGCCCGATGCTCAGCGGCCCATGGCGCTGCTCAGCGCTGAAGGTGGAGCCGGGCATGCACAGGATCAGCCCCTCCTGGGTCTGCTCACACCAGAGCGACCCGTGCCGCCCGCAGATCGGGCAGAGGTCCAGCCGCTTGGTGCCATGGCGCCGTGAGCTGGGTTTGCTGCCGGTAGTGAGCCGCTGCTGGCAGTCTGCAGCGATCCTCAGCGCATGCTCCCACCAATGAGCCGGTGGGGCTGCCAGCGCCTCAGGGCCCATGCCATCGGGCCAGAAGTAGTGGCCGCCGCTGCTGGGGTGCTCACCCAGCACGATCACCTGGCGCCCGCCATCAAAGAACACCTCCAGGGCCTCGCCCTTGCTGGTGTCGGTTTTGGGTGCCGTGATGGTCTTGCCCTGAAACTCAGCGCCATCGGGCAGCTGCTGGAGCTGCTCCATCGTGGGCCGGAACAACACCTTCAGCCGGTTGGCGTCGGTGTCGCGGTGGACTTGCCAGGTGCAGGCCCAGCCCGGATCAATTAAGTGATCCAGACCCAGCTCCAGGGAGGTGGCGCCGTCAAAGTCAAAGCACAGCAGCGGGCCGGTGAGCAGCCCGGTGCGGGCACCCACTGAGCGCATGCTGCGGTAAGCCTGCAGCTGTGCCACGGTGTAGCCGAGGTGATGCTGCCAGCCCTCCAGCATCGGCCCCTTGCGATCGGGGCCCCAGCCAACCGGCAACAGGGCCAGATCCTGCTCCAGATGGGCAAGCCGTGGCAGCTGGTGGCGCCATGGTGTCGAATCTGGTGCATGCTTGCCAGTGGGCTGGAGCTGCTGCTCAGCTGGGGCAATGGTTTTGCTGGTTCTGACCTTCTGCAGATGCAGTAGGGGGTCAGATAGCCTTAGAACATCGCCATGCCCAAGGCTCCCGCGATTTGTGGGGGCCATTTTTATGCTCCCACCGCTTGCTTGAGAGCTGCTTCACCGCGTTGGCGGAGCATGCCGTGATACGTGAAAGCGGTCCGCACCGCATCCACGTTCCAGACGATCGGGGCGCTGTGACTAGTGCCGTTGATGTAGTGCTCACCATGCACCAGGAACCCGCCGTGGCTATCTCGGCAGCGCTTGAGATGGTTCTGGCTGCAGCCCAAGGCCATGGCAGCCATAGGGGTGCGTAGCCACTGCTGAGGAGTGCTCATCACGCCACCTCCGCCAGCCAGTCGGCCAGGTGAATGTGGGTGGCCACCACCGCGTTGATCGCGGGCTCGGTGACGTAGTAGCGACCCAGCGTCGCTATGTCGCGAGAGTCTTGGCGGCAGCGGTGCAGCTGCTGGCCTTGAGGATTGAGCTTGCGCTGTAGGCGCTTGAACAGGGCCGGCTCAGATGCGCCTGCCGTAGGGGCCTGGTTGCCCATGGGGAACGTATGCGAGGGAACCGGCTTCGCAGATCACCAGAGCCTGAGGGGGCAGCCAGCTCCCTCGCGTTCATTGCGGCTTTGGTGTGGTTCCCACGGACAGTTCAGATCCGCAGTTCTTATGTTTTGACAGTAGCGGTGCACGGTCGCGAATGAGAACTCATGCCCCAACTGGGTGCACCCCAGCGTTGTATCGCTCCACTGCAGCTTCCAGCGAAGCCTCATCAGTCCAGCTGCCGTAGTGCTTGAGGTGGGTGGCAACGTTGTGCCCCATCAGGGCCGCTGTAATGCGTGGGTGCATGGCATTGGTGCTGCAGCAATGGGCCCTCCACGCATACCCATGCCGCAATGAGTAGGGGGTGAGCCCTGGGCAGCGGGCCACCAGCGCCCGCCATGGGGCATAGCGCTCCAGCTTTTGGGCGAAGTCGGCGCCTACATCTTGGAAGCGGCCTTTCTCCTCCACCTTGGCGATCTGATTGCGCAGCGATTTGGGCAGCTTCACCCGTCCGCTGGCATAGAGCTGAATGAGGCGTTCTCCTTCGCCATCACGGCCTGCGATGTCGATTGCCTTCACCAGCCGGGGTGGCTTGGCCTTGGCGCCCATGGAGGTGCTGTTGCGCTTGACGTGGCCCACATACGCTTTGCCCTCCTTCACGGTGAGCACCGCCAGCTCAGCAGGCCGCAGGCCATAGAGACCCACCAGCCCTACCGCCAGCCGCAGCTCGTGCTCACTATCGGCATCTAGCTGATCCAGCAGGGCTGCCAGATCCTCTGGCTTGATCGGTGGGGTGAGCTTTTCGGCTGCGGTGGTTTCCGCTGAGCCGATCAGCTCATTGATCTTGGTTTTGCTTGGTGGGTAGAACCGCGTGGGTGCACCGCACTCATCCACCGCATAGGCGAGGAACCGGGCCACGTCCAGCAGGTTGCGTTTGCGGCCCGTGCCACCTGCTGGGCAGCCCTCGAAGAACTTCTCTGCATAGCGCCGCATCAAGGTGCCGCCATCGCGTGGGCATGGCCTGCTGCGTAGCGCCTCCAGCGTGCGCTCCACCCTGGTGGTGATGTCACGCAGGGTGCTGCTGCGCCGACCCTCCTGCGCCTTGAGGAACCGGGCTGCTACCTCAGGCCAGCCGGCAAATTCCTCGCCTGCTTGCTCTTGGTTGCCACTAAGCAGTTCGGTGTTGAGCCTGAGCGCGTCCTGCAGGCTGAGGTGGCGCTCCTCCATCAGGTTGCGGACCTGGCCCACGGTGGTGAGGATCGCGGTGGCGTTGGTGGCCTTCCACTCCATGGGCAGCATCACGCTGCTGCGGGTCCGGTCCTCCCAAATGCGTATCAGTTGGCAGCGCCCGATCGGTTTGCGGCTGGTGGCCCCTTTCTCCCGCACGATCCAGCCCTTGCCGTGCTCTTGGGCGATGCTCACGCGGAGGGTTTCAAACCACTGCTGACGGGCTGCCATGACTAAACGGGCACCAAGCGGGCAAGGAAGCACCACCCACCCCAGTCGTGGAGCGGGTTTGCGCTGGTGAAAGCATGGCACCAAATCGGGCACCAAACAGGCATATCTGGGTGCCCCAGGGTGCATCTGACCCTCTGCGTAGGGTGCGCCAGATACCAAAAAACCCAGTCAGTGACTGGGTAATCTCAATGGAGCCAAGCGGATTCGAACCGCTGACCCCCTGCATGCCATGCAGGTGCTCTACCAGCTGAGCTATGGCCCCTTTTGGATCGATGGGCAGGCCGGGAGCTGGAGACCCCGGGTGGCTTTTCAGCCGCGCCGTTTCGATGCAGAGAGCTTACACCGCAGGGGGTGCGGGCGGGTTGGTCGCCTACACCTGGCGCCAGACGGCTACGAGTTTTCCCTGCACGGCCACCTGCTCAGCGTCGAGCACAATCGGCTCGTAGGCGGGGTTGGCGGCTTCCAGGCGCACCTGGCTTCCCTCGCGGTGAAAGTGCTTGAGCGTGGTTCCGCTGCCGGGCACCAGGGCGCTCACGATCGTGCCGTTGCGCAGGCGGCTTGGTTCTGGAACGGGCTCCATCAGCACCACGTCGCCGTCGGCGATGTGGGCGTCCACCATGGAATCGCCGTTCACGGTGAGGGCGAATAGGCCTCGCGTTTCGAGCACGGGAGCGAGGTCGATCCGTTCGCTCACGTCGTCGAAGGTTTCCACCAGGCCGCCGGCCGCCACCGCGCCGAGCACGGGGATGCCGGGAGTGAGTTCTCCCAGAAGCTGAAGGGTGCGCGCTTGCCCCTCCTGCCAGGTGATCCAGCCTTTCTGCTGCAGGTGGCGAAGGCGGCTCTGCACCGGTGCCGGTGAGCGCAGGCCCATCGCCTGCATCATCTGCCGAATCGAAGGGCTATGGCGGTGCTCACCGATGAAGCTCGCGAGCCAGTCGTAGAGCTCCTGTTGAGCGGGAGTCAGCGGTTCAGGGGATCCGGCGGGCACCAGGCAATGCGATTGGCGTCAATACATTTGTACCGCTCGGCCTGCTCTCTGGCAAGTGGTGTGTGTCATGGGGTGATGGGTTCGAGCGGTGGCGGTGGCAGCGGTGGCAAGGCTGGGCGGGCCGCTGGTTGTAGGGCGGGCATCGGTGTGTTTTGTGGCGGAAGCAGTTGCTGAAGCCCTCGGATGCGTTCGCTTGGTTGTTCGGGGCCAAGGCTCCAGAGGCTCTCCAGGTAGAAGAAGCCGGTGCCGAGTCCTTGCTGACGGTTGGCATCCACCTTCTCTTGGATCAGAGGCAGTGGGGTGGGGCGGTTGCGTTGGCCACTCAGCACCGCAATGGCCGTAGGGATTCGATCGCGGGCTTCCAGCACCTCTGGCTTGCTCAGTTGGGGCAGATAACTGGCTAGATCGGGTCGGTAGATCTGAATGAGCAGTTCATCAGCGAAGCCGGTTTGCACCCAACGGCGCCAATCCTGCAGTTGGAGCTTGTAGGCAAAGTCGTAGTAGTTCGGTGAGATGGAGACGATCGCGCCGGGCCTGGCTGCTCGGATTGCCTGGCTGAGGCGTTGCATGAAGCTGGTGAGGCGTTGAGCCCGCCACTGCACCCAAGCGGGATCATCCGCATTGGCTGGTGGTGCCTTTCCTGTTTCCTTTCGGTACAGCTCCACGGTGTAGGCGTCATATCCGAAGTCACGCGGCAGGCTCATGTGGTCATCGAATTGGATGCCCTCAGCCCCGTATTGGTTCACCACCTCGAGTACGAGATCGGTGATCAGTTGCTGCACTTCAGGCCGGAAGGGGTTCAGCCACACCACCTCGCCAGCGGCGCTGATCGAAGTGAGGCTGCCATCGCGTCTCTGGGTGAGCCAGCTTCGGTGTTGTTTGGCCACCTCTGAATCAGGAGGCGCCATGAAGCCGAATTCAAACCAGGGCAGAACCGTGAGCCCACGGTTACGACCTGCACTGATGAGTTCACCGATCACATCCTGGCCCTGGAGGCCGCGGTAGGTGAAGCTCTGAAAGCCGCGGCTCTCACTCAGTTGGCTGGGGTAGTAGGCCATGCCGCCGTTCCACACCACCACGTAGAGCCGGTTGAAGTGCAAATCGGCCAACTGATTCACCGTGGCCTGCATGCGCTCTCGATCGCGGAGCACAGGCATGTCATTGGCTGTCAGCCAGACACCGCGCAGTTCTTCTTGTCCGAACGCTGGCGGGTTCCATGGCGCCAGCCAGGCACACAGCACGGTGGCAACCAGGGGCTTCAGCTTGGGCCTTCGGAACACAAGCGGATGAGCCGTCCCCCCAACGCTAGGGAGAGGGTGCGGCTCCTTTGGTTGCTTTGGGCACCTGCTCAGGTGCCGCCCAGCAGTGCTGCCAGCAGAGCCTGCTGGGCATGCAGGCGGTTTTCGGCTTGGTCGAAGATGCGGCTGTTGCTGCCTTCCATGGCACCGGCGCTGATCTCCAGGCCCCGGTAAGCGGGCAGGCAGTGCAGCACGATCGCGCGCGGGTCGGCTTCAGCCACCAGGTCTTCGTTGAGGCACCAGCCGGCGAAGGCCTGCTCGCGTTCTGTTTTCTCCTCTTCTTGCCCCATCGATGCCCACACATCGGTGTAGAGCGCGTGGGCGTGCCGCACCGCTGCCACGGGCTCATGCAGCACCTCGATGGCGCAGCGGTCGCCAGCCAGCTGCTGCGCCTGCTCCAACACCGCTGCGTCGGGCTCGTAGCCCTTGGGGCAGCCGACCCGAACGTTCACACCCAGCAGGGCGCCACAGAGCATCAGGGAGTGGGCAACGTTGTTGCCATCGCCCACATACGAGAGGGTCAGCCCCTGCAGGTCGCCGAAGGCTTCCTGCAGGGTGAGGAAATCGGCCAGTGCCTGACAGGGATGCTCCAGATCGGTGAGGGCATTGATCACCGGAATGGAGGCCCAATGGGCGTACTCCGCCAGCTCCTCCTGGGCGAAGGTGCGAATCGCGAGGGCATCCACGTAACGGCTCAGCACCCTTGCGGTGTCAGCCACGGGTTCACCCCGCCCCACCTGACTCACCTGGGGGTTGAGATCAATGGTTTGTCCGCCCAGGCGGGCCATCGCCACCGTGAAGCTCACCCGGGTGCGGGTGGATGCCTTGCTGAAGATCAGGCCCAGGCTGCGGCCCGAGAGGTCGATCTGGGTGCGGCCGGCTTTGAGGTCAGCGGCGAGCTGCAGCAGTGCGGCCGTCTGCTCGGCGCTGGCGTCGGTGGAGGAGAGAAAGTCGCGCCCTTTCAGCTCCGCTAAGGCGGGGTAGCCGCTGTTGGCAGCCATCGGCCCTTCTTCAAAGAACCCTTATCCGGGATGAGGGGCCCCTTCGTCAAGGGCCTGACCCTGTGATGGCACATCAAAAAGCGCCCAGAACGGGATATCCGTGGATATCCGGCTCTGGACGCTGATGGCGTGATGGTGTTCGACCAGCCGTGAGTTAGGGCTGATCAGGCAATCGCCACGGCCTCCTCGGGCATCACGCTGCTGGCGAGGAGGTTCTTGAGGTCGTCGCCTTCGATCACTTCCTTCTCGAGGATCTGCTGGGAGATGCTCTCGAGCAGATCGCGGTTGTGGTGAAGGATCGAGAGGGCCCGGTCGTGGGCGCGATCCACCAGGGTGCGCACCTCCTTGTCGATCGCCTGGGCGGTGGCATCGCTCACCACGCGGCGGGGGTTGTTGCCGCCGCCGAGGAAGCGGCTGCCGCCCTGCTTGTCGTAGGCGAGGGGGCCGAGCACGTCGCTCATGCCATAGGTGCCCACCATCTGCTCGGCAATGTCGGTGGCGCGCTGCAGGTCGTTAGCGGCGCCGGTGGTGACGGCGCCGAACACGATTTCTTCTGCGCTGCGGCCGCCCAGCAGGGTGGCGATCTGGCCTTCCAGGTCTTCCTTGGAATTGAGGAAGCGCTCTTCGGTGGGGAGCTGAAGGGTGTATCCCAGGGCCGCCATGCCGCGGGGCACGATCGAGATCTTGGCCACCTTGCTGCCGCCTGGCATCAGGTGACCCACGATCGCGTGGCCCACCTCGTGATAGGCCACCACCTTCTTCTCATCCGGCTGGAGCACGCGGCTCTTCTTCTCAAGGCCAGCCACCACTCGTTCGATCGCTTCGTTGAGATCGCCCTGCTCCACCGAGGTGCGCTTGGCGCGGGCGGCCAGCAGTGCGGCCTCATTCACCAGGTTGGCCAGGTCGGCGCCGGAAAAACCGCTGGTGGCCTGAGCCAGCTTGTCGAGATCAACTCCTGGGGCGAGCTTCACCTTGCGGGCATAGATGTCGAGGATCGTTTTGCGGCCTGAGAGGTCAGGGCGATCCACCAACACCTGGCGGTCGAAACGACCCGGGCGCAGCAGGGCGGCGTCGAGGGTTTCGGGTTGGTTGGTGGCGGCCAGCACAATCACCGGCTTGTCTTTGGCGGCAAAGCCGTCCATTTCGGTGAGCAGCTGGTTGAGGGTCTGCTCCCGTTCGTCGTTGCCACCGACCACGCCCATCGAGCCGGCACGGCTCTTGCCGATGGCATCAAGTTCGTCGATGAAGATGATGCAAGGCGCTTTCTTTTTGGCCTCTTCAAACAGATCGCGTACGCGGGCAGCACCGGCGCCTACGAACAGTTCCACAAATTCAGAGCCGCTGATGATGAAGAAGGGAACGCCAGCTTCACCAGCCACGGCTTTGGACAGGAGGGTTTTACCCGTTCCAGGAGGACCGACGAGCAGAACACCCTTGGGAATGCGGGCGCCGATCGCAGTGTAGCGCTCGGGTGTTTTGAGGAAGTCAACGATCTCAGTGAGCTCTTGCTTGGCCTCATCCACACCCGCCACATCAGCGAAGGTGACCCGAGATTCCTCATCGGGCACATACACCTTGGCTTTGCTCTTGGTGAAGCTCAGTGCACCCTGGGCGCCGCCCATCGAGCGGCGAGCGAAGAACTGAAGCACCAGGATGAAGATCAGCGGCGGCACGATCCAGCTCAGGGCCGTCGTGATGAAGCTGGGCTTCTGGGGCGGTGCCGCGGCAAATTCCACGCCATGCTCCTCGAGCCGCTTCGGCAGATCCATGTCGAAGATCGGCGTCGTGGCCAGCACCGAGGGGGCTCCATCTTCTGGCGCCTCCTTCAGCTCGTAGCGGATCTGCTCTTGGGTGATGTAGGCGCGGCGAACATTGCCGTCATCCACCTGACTCACAAACAGTGAGTAGGGAACTCGAGGCACCTGTTGCATGCCCTGGTTGGGCAGGAAGCTGCTCACCAGCAGCAGCACTCCGAATCCGATCAGCACCAGGTTGACGATGCCGAACCGCCGATTCGGGGGCGTGTCGTCCTTGCGGATAGGCATGCGCAGCTTGCCGTAATGGCCACCAAACTAGGGGCCACCCACGGGCTTGATGGTGGGTGAGAACCGAACGGGAGCTGTTCGCGCTGTGTGTGGTCGTTATTCCCTCACCGCTCGCCTGGATCAGCTGCTGCCGCGTTTGCAGGGTCAGCTGCCGCTTGGGCTGCAGGACTACTACGCCCCGAGGCCGCTGATCGCCCCTGGCGAGCCGGTGTTGGCGCTGCGGCAGGAACATGGGCAGCTGCAGCCCGCCCTGATGCTGTGGGGGTTGCTGCCGGAGTGGAGCAAGGACCCCCTGGCGGGCCCTCGCCCCTTCAACGCCAGGGCCGAAACGGTGGCGGAGAAGGCCAGCTTCCGCGGCGCCTGGCGCCATCGACGCTGTCTGCTGCCGGCCGATGCCTTTTTCGAGAAGGGCCATCGCATCCAGCGCCGCGATGGCGATCTCTTCTGGCTGGCCGGAATCTGGGATCGCTGGATCGGCCCTGATGGCAGCGAAGTGGAGAGCTGTTGTGTGCTCACCACTGCTCCCAATGCGTTGGTGGCACCGCTGCACAACCGGATGCCGGTGATTCTTCCCAACGGCTTGGAGCAGGCCTGGTTGGAGGCCAGAGATGGTCCGGGCCTGCGGGTGCTCGAGCCTTTGCTGGGTGGTTGGGATCCGTCTGGCTGGGTGGCGGAGCCGCCGCGGCGCGCTGATCGGGAAGAGGGGCCGCAGCAGTTGCCGCTCTTCTTTTGATCCCCACAATGACGGCAGTACGAAGACACGCTGCGCGTGAAATGGCCGTCCTTGCGTCACCGTCAGAACGGCTATGTGAGTTTGCTGGTCACGTGCCTGGGGGTGATGGCCTGTTTGGTGCTCCCTCACGGGTTGCGTCAGTTGGCGGCCGTGGGCTACCTCGCTCTCCCTTTGGTCTTGCTGCGCACCCTGGGCGGGCGGATTGACGAAGGGCGTTGGCCCACGTTCCGGATGCACACCTACCGGATGTTGGCGTTCGTTACCTGGGTGACCTCGCTGGTTTGGTACCTCACGACGCTGTCGCATCGCAGCACGGGCTTGCCGTTGCTGATGCTCTGGGCTCTGCTGGTGATCTGGAGCTGTGAGCGACTGGTTCTCATGTTGGCCCAAGAGCGCCGCATCAACCGCGAGGTGCTGTTTGGTGCTCTGGCGGGTTATCTGCTGATTGGTTTGGCTGCAGGCTTGTTGTTCAGCGCCCTGGAAACCGTGGCTCCCGGCAGCTTTGCCTCCTCCCGCTCGATGGATGCACCGGTGTTGCGTTGGCAAGGCACCAACGCCAATCCCTCCAGTCCGGTGTGGGCTGTGGATTTCGTTGAGCTCAATTACTTCGCCTTCGTCACCCTCACCACCACCGGCTATGGCGATATTCATCCCGTGACGCCGCAGACCCAGATGCTCTGCGTGATGGTGGCGATCACTGGCACGGTGTATCTGGCGATGGTGATGGGCGTGCTGATCAGCCGCTACACCGCCCGCGATGTGGAAGACGAGCTCGAGAATTAAGGGCTGAGCTCCAGCAGGCAGTCGTTGCCGAGTTGCTGTAGCCGTGACCTGCTCCATGCCACTGCCTGGTTGACGTCGACCAGGCCCAGATCCCCCAGGGGGGTGCGGGCAGCAGTGCCGCCCAGCAGCTTGGGCGCCAGGACAGCCGCCACCTGCTGCACGCAGCCCTGGCGGAGCGCGGCGGCGGCCAGCTCTGGGCCGCATTCCCACAGCACTTGATTGCAGCCCCGTTGCCCCAGGGCTTCCAGGAGTTCCAGCGGTTCGCAGCGCTCGAGCACCAATCGCTCCACCCCCAGGCCATCGAGGCGATCAAGTTGTTCAGCCGGTGCGCTGGAGCTGTGCACCACCAGCGTGGCTGCCTCGCTTTGATTCCAGAGCTGGGCCTGCTTGGGGAGATCCAGGCTGCGGCTGATCACCACGCGCAACGGTTCGGGTGTTCGTTGGCCGCGGGAGGTGAGCAGGGGGTTGTCAGCCCGCACGGTGCCGCCACCCACGATCACGGCATCGCACTGGGCTCGCAAGTGGTGCACCCAAGCCCGGGCCGGTGGGCCGGAGATCCATTGGCTGGAGCCATTGGGCAGGGCCGTGCGGCCATCGAGGCTCATCGCCCACTTGAGCAGGCCCAGGGGCCGCCCCTGCTCCACCCGGTGCAGAAAGCCCCGGTTGAGGATTCGGGCTTCGGCTTCACACACGCCCTCCAGCACGTCCACGCCGGCGTCTCGCAGCTGGGCGAGGCCTTTGCCGGCCACGCGTGGATCGGGGTCGCGCATCGCCACCACAACCCGTGCCACGCCCGCCGCCAGCAAGGCTTCGCTGCAGGGTGGGGTGCGGCCGTGGTGGCAGCACGGTTCAAGCGTGACCACCGCCGTGCCGCCCCTAGCCCGCTCCCCCGCCTGGCGCAGGGCGTGCACTTCCGCATGGGGTGTGCCGGCCCGTTGATGGAAGCCCTCGCCCACCAGCTGGCCGGCGCGATCCAGCACCACGCAGCCCACGAGGGGATTGGGGCTGGTGCGGCCGTTGCCAAGGGCGGCGAGCTGCAGCGCCCGCTGCATCCAGGGCCGCCAGGGGCTGCTCATGCGCCGATGCGGTTGGTCTGATCCTCGCGCCAACTGGGCAGGCTGCGCCATTCACCCACCACAAACGGTGGCACCGGCAGCTCGACAAACACTCCAGGTAGCTCCAAGCGCAGCGGTCGGTTTTGGTGGAGATCTGCCAGCAGCGGGTTCAGATCGAATTCGGCCGCGGCATCGCGGCCATCGCTCGCCAGCTTGGGGTTGGCTGTGGTGATATCAGCGAGCTCCCAGGTTCCGCGGCCGGAGTGCACGATCAAGGAGGTGGGGTGATCCAGGCGCACGCGGCCGGGGTATCCCACGATCCGCAGGGTGACTGGCCCGCCGGGAGGACCGGTGCGATAGGCCACGGCCTGCCAGCTTTGGTAGTCGAGGTCGCGCAGGCTTTCGAGGCTGCGCACCACCTCCTGGCCGTTTTCATCCGGATGGGCGTGCACCTGGGCCCACGCGGGCTGGAGGGGCGTGAGCAGCAGGAGCGCCCCAGCCACCAGGGCCAACAACCAGCGAGCGGGTGAACCGGATCCCATGGGCCTGTGGAGCTGCCGCACAGCGTATGGGCCAGCGGTGCTCAGTCGTAGTGGCTCCAGAGCCTGAGCACCTTCACCACAGCGGCCTCACGATCGACTGCGTAGACCAGCCGGTGCTGAATGTTGATGCGCCGGGAGTAAGCGCCCTGCAAGTCGCCCACTAGGGCCTCGAATGGTGGTGGTTGCTGGAACGGATCGACGGCCAGGAGCTCCAACAATTGCTGGGCTTTGTTCTTCAGAGCGGGTGAGGAGCTAGCGAGCTTGCGCGCGTCTTTCTGCGCCTGGCGGGTGAACAGAACGCGCCAGCTCACCAGCCGGCGTCCTCGCTCAGTTCCTCCACAGGGGTAGCAAGACCCTCGAGGATCGACTCCCGCATGCCGGGAATCGCGCACAGATACAGGGTCTCTTGAATCGCGCGCCAGTCCTGCTCGGCGAGCAAGACGGCGCTGCCGCGCTTGCCGTGAATCTCAACGGGCTGGTGCGATTCGCGCACCTCGTCGATCAACGCAAATAAGCGCCGACGGGCTTCGCTGGCACTGATCGAGCCCATGATTTCGTGAATCCGTACCAGTAATGGTACGAGCGTTGCGCTGGTTTGCGGCTCAGTTCCGTTCCGCCCCCGGGATGGGCTGCCAATCGGTGTGGGTGGCCCACACCCCCCAGATCGCCATCGCGCGGAGGTAGTGGCAGGCGCGGAAGGTGTTGACGGCGGTGATCGCTTCGGGCGTTCGGAATTGCAGACCGCCGGCATACACCTGGTTCACCACGGCGGCGGTGATCGCCAGGGCGGTGTCGGTGTCGCCCATCAGGCGGTAGTAGCTGGCGATGCCGAAGTTGATGCCGGTCCACACCTCCAGGGGGTGGGTGCCGTTGGGGTCGAGGGGGGTGCCGTCGCGGCGCAGGCCATTGGCCACGCCGAGCTTGCCGCCTTCGAACTGTTCGAAGCAGGCTTCCTTCACGGCCTTCAGGGTGCTGCGGCTGTTGGCCTCGCTCACCACGGCCGGCAGGCCGAGCAGGCGGGCGTAGAAATCACCGCAGAGTTGATCGGCCATCACCACAGGAGTGCCGCTTTCGGCATCGATGTCGTAGTACTCGCCGTTCCAGAGCAAATGGTCGAAGTTGGCTCGGGATTGCTCCAGCCAGCTGCTGAAGGTGTGTTGCTCTGAGGCGGTGTCGAGCCCGGTGCTGAGTTGCAGCTGCTGGGCGATCGCCAGGGCCGCCTCCAGGGCGGCGATCCAAAGGGCGCCGCAGTAGGCGCTCACGCCTTTGAGCGGCCAGTCGTCGAAGGTTTGATCCGGGGCGCCGCCGTTATCAGGCAGACCATCGTTGTTGGCATCAAACCCCTTGAGGTAGTGCAGGGCCTCCACCGCCGCGGGCCAGCACTCCGCCAGGAAGTTGATGTCTTCGCCGTTGGGGGCGAGCTTGAAGGTGCGCCACACCTGCAGCACGTAGTCGCTGGCCAGGTCTTTCCAGAGATTGCAGTCCTGGTAGGCGGTGTAGTTGGTGGCATCCCAGGGGCGTTCGTTGGGGGCGCCGAGATCGTGGGGTGTGGCGCCCTTCACCTTGCGGGCGGCCTCCACCCTGCCTTTGCCCTGGGTGAAATACCAACCGATCGGCCGTGGGCTGGGATCAGCGGCGGGGATGGCGCGGGCGAAGCTGCGCAGTACCGCCTTGTCGAGCTCCGGCCAGAGCTGCAGCAGGGCCAGAGAGCCGTAGAGGCGCACGTCGAGGCTTTCGTACCAGGCGTAGTCGAGGCACTCGAGCACGCCGAAACGGCCCACGGGATCTTCACGGCTGGCCGCACTCCAGAGGCTGCCGCCGCTGCAAAGGTCGTAGAGCTCGTTGAACAGGGCCATGCGCAGCGGCTCCGGCAGATCGCTCCGCTCCAGCACCGGCTGCTGCCAGGCCTCGATCTGCTCACGCCAGCGGCGCCAATCGCGCAGGCCCTCGGCGGCGATCGCGGTGGCATTGCCGCCGCTGCTGCCGAAGAAATCCGTGTAGCGGCGCAGGGCGCTGGTGCCAGTGGCGAAGGCCGTCACCGGCAGATCCCAGCTGATCACCACAGGGATCTCGATGCTCTGGCCAGGTTCGAGCCGGCACTGCACCGCCAGGGCGGCGCTGGCGGGATCGCTCTGGCTGCTGCGGCGATCGTTGTTGCTGTCGGGGATGGAGCCATTGGCGCTGAAGCTGCTCCAGAGTTCGCTGCCATCGCCGTGAGGATTCCAGCGGCTGCAGCGCTGAATGCGCACGCCCGGCTGCTCACCGGTGGCAATACACCATTGGCCCTCTCCCTCGGCCACGGGGTTGGAGACGTCTCTCTCCAACACCACTCCCTTCAGCGGGCCGTCATCGACCCAGCGGTTGCGTTGGCCCTCGGTGGTGCCGATCGCGGGCGCATAGTTGTGCTCCGGGCTGCCGTCGTCGCGGAAGTGCACCTCCGCGGAGGAATCGGTGTTGGTGAACCAACCGCTGGTGTTGCGCCAACTCAGCAGCAGCGAGAGATCGAGGGGTTTGCGGGTGGGGTTGTGGAGCGTCCACACGAACACCGCCAGCGGGTAGCTGGTCTGCTGATAGTTGCCGGGGAGGATCGGGCTGAAGGCTTGGCAGCTCACCTCAGCGTCGAACACACCCTGGTAGTGGCTCCAGCTCAGGGGATAGCGGGCGGCATAGGTGCCAGTGGTGCGCTCGGCGGTGCTGGCGGGATACCAGCTCCAGCTCGGCAGGGGCGCGCCGGCATCGGGGCGGGAGGCATCGCGCTCCGGTTGAACCGCCAGCGCATGGGCGCGGCTCTGCTGACCGTTGCTCTCAAACAGGGCGAACTGGCAGTCGGGCAGCACGCCGAACCAGTGTTCGCCGCCATCGAGATGCCAGAGGTTGAACGAGCCATCCGGCGCACGGCCGATGCATCCTGCCCCGAAGCCTCCCAGCGGCATGCCGTGGTTGGGACCGTCGTCGAGGTTGCTGGCGTACCGAACGGTGTAAGGCGTCTGCCAGCCCAGGCCCATGGGGCGGCTCCAGCTGGCCCGAGGAGGCTGCCAGCTGGTGGTGCTCGAGCGGCCCAGCCCCTTGCGGCGCAGCAGAGATTTCAGGGCAGACAGGCCGAGGCGCGCCATGGGGCACAAGAAGGTGCCGCCAGCTTGTCAGAGCTTGCCGGTGGGCGCTGGCTCGCCCACTTCCTGATCCACCAGGGCATCGAGGGTGACGGCCGAGCGCACCAGTGCCTGGTAGCGCTGCACCACACGCCGGTTGCGCTCGAGCCAACCGGCTGGGTTGCCCTGGGCGGCTGCGAGGCTGCCGGTGTGGTCGCCATCGAGGAGGTCGAGTTCGCTCTGCTGGCTGATTAAGGCCAGCACCAGTTCGTGGATGCGTTGACGACGATCGGCGTGGGACATCGACTTCAAGAAGCGGGTTGGCTGTCGGTGCCCACCCACAGGCGCACAAAGTGATAGCCCAGTGACAACAGCACTGGCCCTAAAAACAGCCCAGCCAGACCGCCTTTGAGGGTGCCTCCGAGCACCCCCGCCAGGATCACAAGCATCGGCACTGGCAAGCCACGGGCCATCAGCAGGGGTTTGAGCAGGTGCTCCAGCAGGGTGGCCGCCACAAGCCAGAGGCTGAGCAGTAGGGCCAGCAGCGGCGGCAGATGATTCCAGGCCATCGCCAGCGCCACGATCACCACCGGTAGGGGGCCGATCTGCAGGAGGCAGAGGATCAGGGCCACCACCGTGAGCAGGCCCGACCAGGGCACATCCGCGGCCACCAGCCCCAGGCCGATCAGCAGGGATTGCAGGAAGGCCACCCCCACCACCCCGCGCGACACGTTGCGCACGGTGGTGGCCGTGATCAGTTGCACCGTTTCGCTGTGCTCCGGTACCAGGCGATCCAGCAGCCTCCGCAGCCTCAGTAGCAGCGCTTCGGAGTGCACCAGCATCAAGGCGGCCACCAGCAGGCTCACCACGAATTTGAGGAAGCCAAGCCCTTTGGCCAGGGTGGTTTCCAGAAGGCGGGTGCCCAGGCTCGTGAGGGTCTCCGAGTGGGTGCGCAGCAGGTCGTGCAGGTCGCCGATCACGCCGTGCCAGAGCGGCCGGATGGCTGGGCCCACCAGGGGAATCTCCACCAGCAGCGTTGGTGGTTGCGGGAGAGACTGTTGGCCATGGCGCACCAGATGCACTAGCTCGCTCACATTGCTGAGGAGGGCGGCTGCCAGGGCCCCCACCGGGCCGAGCAGCACCAGCAGCCCCACCACCACGATCAGGCCTGCTGCCCACCAGCGCCCCAGCCGTAAGCGACGCTGCAACCACACATGCAGCGGCTTCAAAATCACCGCCAGCAGGCTGGCCCACACCAGGATCTCGGCAAATGGCTGCAGGATCAGCACGCATGCAGCGCCTAAAGCGGCCAGCAGCAGCAGCCGGATCAGGGCATCGAGGGGAAGGGCCATGTCAGTGGCTGCTGGGTGGGCCGGCTTCGAAGCGATCCAGCAACACCTGAACCGGGATCTGGGTTCGGAAGCGGCAGGCGCTGGTTTCGCTGCAATCGAGAGTGCCGTGTTCCCAGAACTTGTTGCTGCCCATGCCGCCGCCGCAGAGTCCGTAGTAGTCGCATCCGCTCTGGCAGCGCGCCATCCCGGAGCTCACGTCTCCCCACAGCTGCTGGAAACGGGGGCTGTGGGCTGCCTCTAGGAGGCTGGTGTCGCGGATGTTGCCCAGGTTGAAGCTACCGTAGCGCTCACTGCTCACCGAGAGCAGCTCGGGATCAAAGGTGGAGAAATTGCCCTGCCAATCCACGCTGAGGATGGAGTAGGGCCGATTGAGTTCGTTCTGATTGAGGCGGCGGTTGCGCTGGATCAGATCGATCACCTGCTGAAACTCCCGCAGCATCAAGGGATGCCCATCGGCTTCACTCAGCTCCCAGAAGCGGGTCAGGAACTGCCGGTAGCGCTCCTCCTGCTCTTGGCCCTGCATGGAAGAGCTGGTGTGCACACCCTCCTGCTCCTCCACGTTGAACCCCACCGCCTCGATGTTGTTGTCGCGGAAAAAGCGATACATCGCCTCCGGTTGCTCCATGGCAGCGGCGGTGACCACCGCGATGACATGGCAGGGAATGCCATGGCGCTGCAAGGCCTCGATGCCCCGCATCGTGAGGTGATGGGAGGGGTTGCCGTTGCGAAAGCGGCGATGGGCGTCATGAATGGCGGCTGGGCCATCCACACTCACCCCCACCACGATGCGGTTGCGCTGGAAGCAGTCGCACCAGGCATCGTTGATCAGCGTGCCGTTGGTCTGCACATGCTGTTCAACGACGACCTGGCCATCGGCGAACTCCTGCACACAGCGCTCAATGATCGCCGTGGCTTCGTCGTAGTAACTGCAGGGCAGGGTGAGCGGCTCGCCGGCATGCCACACCAACGAAACCTGAGGTCCGCAGAAAGGACTCTCGAGGATGCGCTGCAGCAGTAGCGGCAGAAGCTCTAGGTCAAAGACCCGGCGCTTTTGGCGGTCGGGCAGGTAGCAGTAGTCGCAGTCGAGGTTGCAGAGGGAGGTGGATTGCACCACCACCAGGCCGATGGGGCCGAAGCGGCTCAGATCTAGCTCTGCTCCAGCGGCCTGGGGAGCTGCCACCAACTGGCTCACCTCTGAACTGGCGATCACCAGTTGATAAAGCTGCTAGGCAGCACGTTGCCCCAGCCACCATTGCCCCAGCCGCCATTGGGCCAGCCCAGGTTCACGTTCACGCCGCCGCCGTAGTAGCGGCCACCATTGCCCCAACCGCCACCACCACGGCCGCCGTTGCCCCAGTTGTGGCCACCACCGTTACCCCAGTAGCGGGCGATCAGTTGGTCGCCGGCAGCTGCGTTCAGGTGGGGTTGCCAAGCGCCATCGCGCAGGGCCTGGATGCGGCTCTCGAGGGGATTGCTCAGGTCAGGGGCCTGATACACAGCGGCCTGAGCCGTGTCCGTGAACACGGCCGCCGCGGCGGTGAGGGTGAGCAGCTGCAGAAGGGAACGAGGTGCCATGGCGAGGATGGATGTGGTGATCGATCAGAAGTGCTGGAAACTCAGGACAGATTCAGCAACGCGGCGGAGAGCAGCACGTTGGTGAAGTACGCCTTGATCACGTCTTGGCTGAGATTCACGCTGCTGCCAGGACCGACCCACTGGTTGATGCGCTGCAGAGCGGAGGGGTCGTCGTTGATGTAGGCCTGCATCAGCTTGGCGATGGCCAGGTTGCTGAGGTTGAGCAGGCCGGAGTTGTTCTCGGGCACCACGCAGCCCACGGCTGAGCGGTTGTAGGGAACCGTGGGGGCGACGTTGCCTTTGGGATCGACTGCGCCACGGTTGGCCAGCAGCCAGAGGCTGTCGCCGGCGAGGAACTGCACCTCACCGTTCTTGAGCGCCTCAAGAGCTGCGGCGGGATTTTCAAACAGTGCCAGCTCACCGCCGGTGACGGTCTTCTCGATGGCATGGGCCGCCAGGCTGTGCTTGACCGCACCGATGGTTTTTCCCTGTAGGGCAGCCGGCGTGCCGTCGTTGCCGGCAGGGGTGATCAATCGAGTGCCACTCAGGGCGAAAGGCAGCGTGTAATCCACAAACATCGCCCGTCCCCAGCTGAAGCCGGCTCCGCAGGAGAGGTCGACTGCGCCGCTGGCAATCGCTGCCAGGCCTTCGTTGATCGAATTCACAGGCTGCGGCACCAGCTGGATGGGCTTGCCCGTGTAGTCGCTCAGCTCCTTCTGGATCTCCTTGGCAAACTCCATGCCGAGGCCCACGTAGGCGTTGCCTTGCTGGGTGGAGTACGGCAAGTCGCCGTTGAGCACCACGGTGTTCACCCGGCCGGTGCGGCTCACCCGCTCCAACACGGTTTCGGCATGGGCCGGTTGCAGAACCCCCAGCGTGAAGCTGAGCAGGGCTCCGGTGAGCGCAGTAAGACGAACGGCCATCGCGTGGGTGCGCAGACTCAGACGGATTTGGGGAGGGTAGGCCAGTTCCTGCTGGTTTGCAGGCCGCCTCGACACTCAGAATGGCTGGATGATTGAGGTGATCGGCACCGACGCCGGCGCTCCGGCCAGCCTGCCGCCAGCTCAGCAGCAGCTGTTGCGTCAGGCCGCCCTGGTGGCTGCACCGCGGCGACTGCATCAGGCGCTGCAGAGCTGGGCCGGTGCGGCATGCCCGCCCTTGATCGCCAGCGATCAGCCTGAGCTGCTCTTGGAGCAATTGCGCCAGCACCACCCCGGGGAGCTCGCGGTGGTGCTGGCCAGTGGTGATCCGCTCTGGTTCGGCATCGGTCGGCTGTTGCTCGAGGGCCTGCCTGCTGAGCAGCTGCGCTTTCACCCGGCCCCCAGTTCGTTGCAGCTGGCCTTCGCGCGCATCGGCCGCCCCTGGCAAGACGCCAGCTGGCTCAGCCTGCACGGCCGAGATCCCGAACCCTTGGCTGCGCGGCTCCAGCAGCGCCCGGCTGCCTTAGCGGTGCTCACCGATCCCACGCGGGGTGGCGCCGACGCGGTGCGCCGCTGCCTTCGGGCCGCGGGCCTGGAGCAGGCCTATGCCCTGTGGTTGTGCGAGCGGCTGGGCCACAGCGCCGAGCGGGTGCAGCGCCTGGGGCCGGGCGATGCCCTCCCTGCCGATCTTGATCCGCTCCATTTGGTGGTGCTGGTGGCGGAGCCGCCGCCCCGCCCGGAACGCTTGCCGTTGTTTGGGCTGCCCGATGGGGTGTTTCTGCAGCACCCTGATCGGCCGGGCTTGATGACCAAGCGCGAGGTGCGCATCCAATTGCTGGCGGATCTCGATCTGCCGGAGGCGGGGGTGCTCTGGGATATCGGTGCTGGCGTGGGGTCGGTGGGGCTGGAGGCTCTGCGGCTGCGGCCGGGCCTGCAGCTCTGGGCTCTGGAGCAGCGCGGCGGCTCGGCTGCGTTGATTCACGCCAATGCCGAACGGTTGGCTGTGCGGCCCGCGGGTGTGGTGGAGGGCCGTGCCCCGGAGGCGCTGGTGGGTTTGCCCGATCCACAGCGGGTGTTGCTGGGCGGCGGTGGACGCGAACGCCAGGCGGTGCTGCAGGCGGCGCTCGAGCGGCTTCAGCCCGGCGGGGTGGTGGTGATCCCGTTGGCCACGTTGGAAGCTCTGGCGGAGCTGCGGCCGCTGCTCGAGCAGGCGGGGCTCACGGTGGCGGTGCAGCAGCTTCAGGCCTGGCGCGGGGCACCACTGGCGGATGGCACCCGCCTGGCACCGCTCAATCCCGTGCTGGTGTTGCGGGGCGAGCGGGCTGTTTCGGGTTGAGCGGCCGAATCAGAGCAGCACTGCCCACCGTGATGCCCAGCCGTTGGGCTTCACCAGCCGCGAGTTCCACAACACCGTCGCCAGGTTCATCGGGGCCATAGCTCCGGCAGGGCAGACGAGGGCATGGGGTGGTGTTGGCCTCGATGGCAATCACCCGGTTGTCGTTGATGAAGACCATGTCGAGCGGTTCGGGAGTGCGGTGCATCCAGAAGCGAAGCAGTGCATCCTCGAAGGGAAACCACATCCCCCGCAGCGGCGGGAGTGGGCCTCTTAATTGCAGCCCGATGGCTTGCTCGTGTTGTTCATCCGCCACCTCCAGCTGGATGCAGGCACCGCTCGGTAGGCACCACTCGGCTTCGATGGGCAGGTGTTGGGGTGCCTCTTTTGCCTGCAAGGCAGCAGGAGCCAACACAAGACTCAAACTCAGGAGGCAGCGCCTGAGGGTGGGCATCCACATGGCTGGGCGCATTGGGTGGTGAACAGCTCAGCGGGGCGGCGGGCCATCGCTGAGGCAATAGCCCTGGCCGCGCACGGTGTGGATCAGGCGCCGTTCACCCTGTTCTTCGAGTTTCTGGCGCAGGTAGCGCACATACACCTCGATCACATTGCTGGCGGCGCCCTGCTGGTCGTGCCACACCTGGCGCAGGATCTGGTCGCGGCTGAGCACCTGGCCGCTGTGCTCCATCAACAGCAGCAGCAGGGCGTACTCGCGGGCGGTGAGCTGCACCTGCCGCTGGCCGCGGCGCACTTCATGGCGGCTGGGAATCAGACTCAGGTCGCCCAGGCTGAGTCGATCCTCCGGGGGCCGCCCCTTGTCGAGCAATTTGCGGTGCAAGCGCAGGCGCATCAACAGGTCGCTGGCCCCGGCGGAGGACAACCAAAAGTCCGTGGCACCCGAGCGCAGCATGCGCGAGCGGGCCGCCACGCTGTCGGTGCCGATGTCGAGCAGCATGGGCACGGGGCCAAGCCGCTCCTGCAGGGCCGGCAGTTGATCGGCGAGCTCGGCCCCAAGCACCACCAGATCGCAGCCAGCTTCCATGCCCGCGTCGCCCATCTGGCAGCGGTAGCCCGAGGCTTCCAGCCGCGGTGCCAGGGCCTCAGCCTCCTGGCCCAACAGCAGCAAGGTGGCGCCGCTCATGCCGGGGCGCCGGGTTTGGCCACATGGGGCAGGCCCCAGCCCAGCTTGTTGCGCAGCACCTGGAAAAACTCGTGATCCGCCAGGCGCACGAAGCGCACGGGGTGTTCACTGCGGCGGATCAGCACCCGGTCTTCCGGCCACACGTAGCAACCGGCGCTGCCATCCACCACCATCATCAGCCGCTCGGGCGTGGCGGGAAACACCGTGACGGGCTCCTGATCGCTGAACACCAGCGCCCGTGAGGCGAGCGAGTGGGGGGCGATCGGGGTGAGTTGCAGCACCGGGCAATCGGGGGTGATCACCGGGCCGCCGGCGCTGAGGGCGTAGGCGGTGGAGCCCGTGGGGGTGGAGAGGATCACTCCATCGGCAGCGATATCCACAGGGGCATGGCGGCCCACGGCGATCTCGAAATGGCACATCGAGGTGAGCGGCTCGCGGTGCAGGGCCATTTCGTTGAGGCAGAGCACTTCCCAGCGGCGCTGCTCACCCCGCATCACGCTCACCACCAGGGTGGTGCGCTCCTCCACGGTCCATTCACCAGCGATCACCTGCTCGAGGGCCTGCTCGAGTTCAGGCAGATAGGTTTCGGCCAGAAAACCCAGATGGCCGGTGTTGATCGTGAGGATCGGCACGTCGATCGGTGCCGTCATCCGGGCTGCAGAGAGCACGGTGCCATCGCCACCGAGCACCATGGCCATCGCCATGGAAGGTTCAAAGCCCGCGGGTACACAGGCGGCATGCCCCTTGGCCCGCAGGTGCTGGTCGGGGTTGGCAAAGCCCACCATCCCGGAGGCACTGCTGGCCCGCAGCACGTCGTAACCCGCCCCGCGCAGGCGCGCCTCGATGCTGTCGGCGGTGGCCAGGGCCAGGTCCTTGCCGTCGTTAACGATGAGTCCGACGCAGGGCACTGACAGGGAACACGCGGGGCTGACGATCAGCCGATTTTATGGGCGACCTCCGGTTCTGCTCAGAACTGCTCGAGGAAACGCAGGTCGGAGGTGAAGAGGCGGCGGATGTCATCGATGCCGTGGCGCACCATGCAGAACCGCTCCACCCCCAGGCCGGCGGCGAAGCCGCTGTAGCGCTCGGGATCGATGCCCAGCCCTTCCAGCACCGCTGGATCCACCATTCCGCAGCCCATCACCTCGAGCCAGCGGCCGCGCCATTGCACGTCCACCTCGGCGGAGGGTTCGGTGAAGGGGAAGTAGCTGGCGCGGAAGCGCACCGGCAGATCGCCGAAGAAGCGCTGCAGAAAGGTGGTCACGGTGCCGCGCAAATGGCTGAAATCCAGCCCTTCATCAATGGCCAGCACCTCCACCTGGTGGAACACCGGTGAGTGGGTGGCATCCACGGCATCGCGGCGATACACACGGCCCGGAGCCACGATCCGCACCGGCGGTGGGTTCTTCTCCAGGTGGCGGATCTGCACCGGCGAGGTGTGGGTGCGCAGCAGCTCGTGCTCGCTCAGATAAAAGGTGTCCTGCATGTCCCGCGCCGGGTGGTGCGGCGGGATGTTGAGGGCGCTGAAGTTGTAGTGGTCGGTTTCGATCTCCGGGCCTTCTTCCACCCGGTAGCCGAGGCCGGCAAAGATGTCGGTGATCTCTTCGATCGTGCTGATCAGGGGATGGCGGTGCCCAGCCGGGATGTAGGTGGCGGGCATGGTCACATCAAGGGTTTCCCCCGCGATGCGCTCGGCCATGGCCGCGGCTTTCACGGCGCTGAGCCGCTCGCTCAGCAAACCCTGCACCTGCTCCTTGAGCACGTTGGCCCGCTGGCCCACCAGCGGGCGTTCGTCGCCGGGCAGCTTGCCCATGGCGCCCAGCACGGCCGAGAGCTTGCCCTTCTTGCCCAGCAGCCCCACCCGCAGCTCTTCCAGCTCGCTGGCCGAGCCCGCTGCGCCGATGGCCTTGGCTGCATCGGCCTCCAGCTGTTCGAGCTGATCGGTGAGCTGCTGCAGGCTGATCGTGGCGCTCACGGCTGTGTTCCGGTAGCCCGTGACTTTAAGAAGACGGCCTCTAGCCTCCCCGCAGACGGCGAAAGGCCTTGCGGATCCTGATCAGCAACGACGACGGCGTGTTCGCCGCCGGTATCCGCACCCTCGCGGCCGAGGCGGCGCGGCGCGGCCATCAGGTGACGGTGGTCTGCCCCGATCAGGAGCGCTCGGCCACCGGCCATGGCCTCACCCTGCAGACCCCCCTGCGGGCCGAGCGGGCGGATGAGCTGTTCGCCTCGGGGATCACCGCCTGGGCCTGCAGCGGTACTCCGAGCGACTGCGTGAAGCTGGCGCTGTTTGCGCTGCTGGAGGAGTGGCCTGATCTGGTGCTCTCCGGCATCAACCACGGCCCCAACCTCGGCACCGACACCCTCTATTCGGGCACGGTGAGCGCCGCCATGGAGGGCACGATCGAGGGCCTGCCCGCCCTGGCGGTGAGCAGTGCCGATTTCCAATGGCGCCAGTTCGACCCCGCTGCTCGCATAGCCCTGGACGTGGCGGAGCAGGTGCACGCGGAGGGCTGGCCCCAGGGGGTGCTCCTCAATCTGAATGTGCCGCCTTTGGCTGAAGAGGCGATCGGCCCGCTGCGTTGGTGCCGCAAGGCCGTGCGCCGCTACACCGATCAATTCGACAAGCGCGTCGATCCCCGCGGCCGCACCTATTACTGGCTGGCCGGCGAGGTGGCCAACGACCTGGAGGCTGAGGTGGCCGGGCCGAGCGATTGGCCGATTGATGTGGCGCACGTGGCCTCCGGTGGCGTGTCGCTCACGCCGCTGCAGCCGGAGTTGTTCTGGCGGGGCAACGCTGCCGAGCTGCCGGCCCTGCCTCAGCTGCCCATGGGGCGGTAGATCCGCTGCAACAACCAGATGCTGATCCACAGCCCGATCACGTGGGCAAACAGCACCTGGGTGTTGCTCAACACCGAGAGCATCTCCAGCGACGTGATCGGGTAGTTGGTGATCCGGCCGCCGGGGGTGCTCATCGCTCCACCGAAGGCAAAACCCGCCTGCATGGAGGCCTGCACAAACAGGCTCCCGGCCAGTGATTGATACCCCACGGTGCCAAGGGTGAGGCCCACGAGGTCGGCCAACACGCTGCGTTTGATCAAGCGAGCGGTTTCACCCTTGCTCGGGTGCACGGCTCCATTGAGAGCACGGCCGCAGCGCACAATCAGGCCGCTCTGCCAGATCGACCAGAGCAGCACCAGGAAGGCCAGGCTTGTGAGCGAGAGGCCAGGGCCCAGGCCAAGGGCTTTGTCGGCCCGGGCGGCGATCTGGCCGCCGATGTTGTTGAACAGCAGCACTCCCATCACCACCACCCCCAGAACCACCTGAGACCAGAGCCGGATCCAGCCCAGGCGCCGCAGGGCCGCGGAGATCAGTTGCAGGTCGAGGCGATCGGCCATGGGGAGGAGCGAGGGCGCCGGAGATGGCCCAAACCTGCCATGGGAGGATGCCGGCGGCGAGGGCCTGGAAGCGCTTGTTGGTGAACCGGCCTTGATTCCTCTGCGCAGCCCCGAGCAAGCCGCACGACCCACGGCGATCGCCCTGGGCAGTTTTGATGGGCTGCATCAGGGCCACCGGCGGGTGATTGCTTCGGTGGTGGAGCGGGCCGCGGCAGCGCAGCTGGTGCCCACGGTGGTGAGTTTCTGGCCCCATCCCCGCGAGGTGCTCTACGGCGAGGCGCGCCTGCGGCTCGATCTGCCCGCCGAAAAAATCCACCTGTTGGAGCCTCTGGGCATCGAGCAGTTGGTGCTGGTGCCCTTCACGCCGGAGCTGGCGGCGCTGAGCCCCGAGCAGTTTGTGGAGCAGGTGCTGGTGCAGCAGCTGAAGGCGCAGCTGGTGGCGGTGGGGGAAAACTTCCGCTTCGGTGCCGGCCGCAGCGGCGACATCCATACCCTGCGCGCGTTGTGCGCCGAGCGGGGTATTGAGCTGCTCGTGCAGCCGATCCTCAGCGACAGCGCCGGTCGCCTCAGCAGCAGCCGGATCCGCCAGGCGCTCGAGGGCGGACAGCTGCAGGAGGCAGCCCACCTGCTGGATCGCCCCTATCGCTTCGGCGGCCGGGTGGTGCGGGGGCGAGGCCTGGGCCGTGAACTGGGTTGGCCCACCGCCAACCTCCAGGTGGATGGCCGCAAGTTTTTGCCGCAGCAGGGGGTGTACGCCGCCTGGGTGTGGCTGCAAGGGGAACGACTACCCGGTGAGCGCTTGGCGGCTGTGATGAACCTGGGGCCCCAGCCCACGGTGGATCCCACCGCACCATCGGCGGTGGAGGTGCACCTGTTGGGCCGACGCCTTGAGTTGGAAGGAGCGGAGCTGCTGGTGGAGCCGGTGGCTCTGCTCAGGCAGCAGCAACGCTTCGAGAGCCTCGAAGCCTTGGTGGCTCAGATCGCCCGAGATGCCGCAACGGCAGAGGATTTGCTGGGTTCAGCCGGCGGGGTAGGCGTTGGCCAGGCCCCAGCTGATGAAGGCGGCGATGGCCCCCAGCAGCAGAATCCCTGAAACCAGCACCAGCATTGGGCTGTCGGATTCGCTCTGCGCCATAGCCGCTGTTGTGGCGTGTGTGCGCACACCCTAAGCAGCCCTCCCCGCTTCAGTCCCGTTCATGACTGCTCCCGCACAACCTCAGCCGGTGTTGCGTCTGCTCGACGCCAACCTTGATCGCGCCCGCGAAGGCCTGCGGGTGGTGGAGGACTGGTGCCGCTTCGGCCTCGATCGCGCTGATCTGGTGGCCCGGCTCAAGGATCTGCGCCAGCGCCTGGGGCTGCTCCATGCCGATCGCTACAAGCAGGCGCGCCATACCGCAGGTGATGTGGCGGCCGGTATGGCCCATCCCGCCCAGGCCACCCGTGAGCAGCCTGCGGCCGTGGTGGCCGCCAATTGCGGCCGGGTGCAGGAAGCATTGCGGGTGCTGGAGGAATTCGGCCGCACCGAGGATCCGGCCCTGGCGGCCGAGGCCGCGGCGATCCGCTACGCCCTCTACGACCTGGAGGTGGAGTTGCTGCGGGCGAACTCGGCCGGCGATCAACGCCGTGAGCTGCTCCAGCGTTGCCGGTTGTATCTGGTGACCAGCCCCTCGGTGCAGTTGGAGGCCGTGGTGCAGGCGGCTCTTGAGGGTGGTGTGCGGCTGGTGCAGTACCGGGCCAAGGACGGGAGCCTCGGCCCTGATGGTGAGCCGCTCACTGATGGTCAGCGCCTGGTGCAGGCCCAGGCCCTGAGGGATCTCTGCAGTCGCTACGGAGCGCTGTTCCTGGTGAACGACCGCATCGACATCGCCCTGGCGGTGGATGCTGATGGTGTGCACCTGGGCCAGGGGGATCTGCCGCCTGCGCTGGCCCGCCGGCTGCTGGGCCCCGAGAAGCTGATCGGCCGCAGCACCCATGCCTTGAGTCAGTTGCGCCAGGCGGTGGCTGATGGTTGCGACTACGTGGGCGTTGGCCCGGTGAATGCCACGCCCACTAAGCCCGGCCGCGAGCCGGTGGGGCTGGCGTATGTGGGCCAGGCCGCTGCTGAGAGCCCGATTCCTTGTTTTGCGATCGGCGGCATCGAGGCCTGCAACCTGGCGGCGGTGCAGGCGGCTGGATGCAACCGCGTGGCGGTGGTGCGGGCGATTACCGCGGCGGCGGATCCGGCGGCCGCCAGCCGCGAACTGCTGGAGATGCTCAACTGAGCTGATGAGCGATATCTCCGGTCCCAGCATCGAAGTGCGCCTGAACGGCGATCCGATTCGCTGCCCCGAGGGCTTCTCCCTCCTGCAGTTGTTGGAGTGGCGCGGTTACAAACCGCAGCTGGTGGTGGTGGAGTTCAACGGCGAGATCCTGCCCCGGGCCCGCTGGGCGGATCTGCCCGTTCGGGAAGCCGATGGGGTGGAGGTGGTCACCATCGTGGGGGGCGGTTCTTAGATTTCATTGCAATTCCTGGGGTCGGTTTTGCCTCAACAGCACTCCACGCCGCTGCTGCGCCGCCTGTTCAGCCGCCTGATGCTCGCTGCGCTGCTCAGTGCTGCTCTGGCGATGGTGCTGCTGCCCCAGCCGGCACAGGCCGCCAGTGGCGGCCGCATCGGCGGCGGCAGCTTCCGTTCGGCGCCGATGCCCCGCAGCTATGGCGGTGGTGGATACAGCGGGGGCGGCTACCAGCGCGGCTTTGGCGGTGGCATCGGCTTCCCGTTCATCGTGCCCTTCTTCTTCGGTGGCGGTGGCCTGTTCGGCTTCCTGGTGCTGATGGCGGTGGTGGGCCTGGTGTTGAACGCCTTCCGCGGTGGTGGTGGAGGCGGCCAGGCGTTGCCCGCTGGCATGCGCGGCGGCAATCTCGACAGCTACCGGCCTGATGGTCCGGTGTCGATTGCGCAGCTGCAGGTGGGCTTGCTCGCTTCAGCCCGTGATCTTCAGCGCGATCTGCGCGGCCTGGCCGCTAGCTCCGATACGAGCAGCAGCAGTGGGCTGCAGCGGGTGCTGCAAGACAGCACCCTGGCGCTGCTGCGCCATCCCGATCTGTGGGTGTACGCCAACGCCGAAGTGGGTCAGGTGCCTTTTCAGGCTGCTGAGTCCACCTTCAACCGCCTTTCGATGACCGAGCGCAGCAAGCTCACGGGTGAAATCACCACCAATGTGGGTGGCTCCCGCGGGGCGGCTACCGCCACAACGGCTGGTGATGCCGATGCCACCAGCGATTACATCGCTGTAACGCTGCTGGTGGCCAGCCGCAATCGCGTCGCCCTCAAGCCGGTGAACGGCAGCGAAGACTTGCGCGAAGCCCTGCGGGTGGTGGGTTCTGTTCCCTCTGATCAGCTGCTCGCTCTCGAGGTGATTTGGCAGCCGGAAGGCGCTGGTGAGGTGCTGAGCGCCGATGAACTGATCACGGCCTATCCGGATCTGAAGCATCTTTGAGGCGCTGATCTTCGCTTTTTCTGAAGATTTGGCGAATTACAGAAACTCTTCCGCTGGATTGGTGTTGTAACGCCGGATGAGGGTGTTTCCGATGTTTAGGTTGGTAGCCCTTCATTCCTCCTACGTGTCCGCCTTGGGTCGCCATTCCGAAACCCGTGCCATGAAGTGGCAGGCCAATGGCGAATTGGCTGGCAGCGATCTTCATGCGTTGCTCAGCCGCCTGCATCAGGTGGAAACAGAAGAGCGTTCCCGCGAGTTGCAGCAATGCCTGGGCCGCCGCGCCCAGGAAGGCTGAGGTCGGCTTTCGGCGGCCTCACCAACCCTGAAGCCGATCTGCAGGTTGGCCTTGGCGGGTTGCCAGCGGCTGAGCCGCTCCCCACAGTGCGGCTCAGCTGATCGGTTCAGATGGCTCCACGCTCGCTGCAGTGGGTGAACAGCCCTGTGCTGCTTGAAGCCCTGGAGCGATACGAGCAGCGTCGTCTGCCCCGCTCCATGCAGCTCTGGGTGGAGGCGATGCTGGAGCTCAAGGCTCCTGCCCATCAGCCATTGCGCGGCCATTGTTGAGGCCGCAGTTGAGGATGCGCAGAGCCGCCATGGCGGCTCCGTAGCCGTTGTCGATGTTCACCACGCTCAGCCCTGGTGCACAACTGGCGAGCATGCCGTGCAAGGCGGCCTGTCCGCCGGCGCTCACGCCGTAGCCCACGCTCACCGGCACGCCAATCACCGGCTGCGGCACCAGCCCGGCGAGCACCGTGGGCAGAGCTCCCTCCATTCCGGCGCAAGCGATCAACACCTGCGCTGGCTCCAGCTGCTCCAGCTGGCTGAGCAGCCGGTGCAGCCCGGCCACGCCCACATCAAGGATGCAGCTGCAGCGCACGCCATGCCAGCGCAGGGCCAACTGCGCTTCGCTGGCCACCGGTAGATCGCTGGTGCCGCCGCTGAGCACCACCACTTCGCCCAGGTCGTCGCGCCAGGGGGCCGGCTCCCCAAGGCTGAGGCAGCGGGCCTCGGCGTGGAATTGCAGCTGATTGACCAGAGCAGCGACCGTTGGCTCTGCGTGCAGTAGGTCTGCCACCACCTGCGCTTTGGCGGCATCCACGCGGGTGGCGAGGGCCAGTTCACCGGCGCTGTGCAGACGCAGCAGGATCGCGGCGATCTGCTCGGCCGTTTTGTGCTCGCCCCAGATCGCCTCCACCATGCCGATGCGCTGACGGCGCTGCAGATCGAGCCGGGCGCTGTCGGTCATGCCGCCGGTTGGAGTTCGCCTTCGAACACCAGGGGGAAGGGATTGCCTTGGCGGCTGCCCGTGGCCTGGCGGGCCAGCTCCTCAAAGCGCTCTTGCACCGCTTCCACCTCAGCTAGGGGGATGGCCTTCCATTGCTCGCGGCTGGCCCAGCGAATCAGCAGCGTGCCCTCTTCGCGCTCGGGATCCCACAGCAGATCGCGGCCGAGATAGCCCGGTTGTTGCTGCAGCCAGGGTTCCCAGCTGCCCCGTTCGGCCTTGAGCCACGCCTCTCGCCCCTCGGCCGGCACCTTCACCCGCAGGTGCTCCACCACCGCCACCTCAAAGCCGCCGCCGGGTTGAACGCTCTCGGCGATCGCCACATCCGGATGACCCGCCAGCAGCATTAACAGCACCAAGGCAGTGGCGACGACCCTAGCCAGCAGGCCAGGGCGATTCACGGCTTTTGCAGCAGGGCAACGGCCTGGCAGGAGATGCCTTCTTCGCGGCCTTCCGGCCCGAGCTTCTCGTTGGTGGTGGCCTTCACGCCCACTTGCTCAGGATCCAGCCCCATGCGGCTGGCGATGGCGCTGCGCATCGCTTCGATGTGGGGTTTGAGCTTGGGACGTTCGGCGATCACCACCGAATCCACGTTCACCACGGTCCAGCCCCGCTCGGCCACCAGGGCCACCACCTGCTCCAGCAGCACCAGGCTGTCGGCCCCTTTCCATTGGGGATCGTCGGGCGGGAAATACTTGCCGATGTCGCCCAGCGACAGGGCGCCCAGCAGGGCATCCATGATCGCGTGCACGAGCACGTCGGCATCGCTGTGGCCATCGAGGCCGAGGCCGGCGGGATGCTCCAACAGCTGGCCCCCGAGGATCAACGGCCGGCCGGGCACCAAACGGTGGATGTCGTAGCCGTTGCCGATGCGAAGCTGCATGGAGCGAGAGCGCAGTGCAGGAGCCGACCCTATCGCTCCTGCTCGCTGGGGCTCAGCCCGCCTCGGAGCACCTGCAGCTGGTTGCCGTCGCGCCCCATCACCAGTACCGCTTCACCCGGCGCCAGGGTGCGCTCGGGTTCCAGGTTGGTCGCGGCCCAGCTCTGGCCCTGCCAGCGCACGCGCCCCTCGGCGCTCGCTGCTGCAAAACCACTGATCACCGTGGCGTGCCCTCGGCTGCCGCTGGCGGGGATCGCCCGCTCCCGCCGGCGCGACCAACGCTGCAGCACCAGCAGCAGCCCGCCGGTGGCCAGTGCGAACAGCAGCACTTGGCCACCAGCCATCAGCCCTGGCAGCAGCGCCGTGAACACCGACACCCCCAGGGCCGCCAGGGCTGCAGCCAGCAGGCCATCGAACTCGGCGCCGAGCCATTCCACGGCCAGCAGCGCCAGCCCCACCAGGAACCAAATCAGTGGAGGCGGAACCATCGGCTGCGGGCGACGCATGGATCACTGCGCCCATGCTGCCTAGCTTGAGCCCAGTGCGCCCGAGAGCCTGTGGAAACGCTGTTTGGCCTGCCGGCCCTGGCCGTGATCGCCCTGTTGGGGATCAACGGGGTGAAGGTCACCAGCGGCGGCCAGTCGCGCCTGGTGGAGCGGCTCGGCAAATACGACCGCCAGCTGCAGCCGGGGCTCTCGTTTGTGCTGCCGGTGGTGGAGCGGGTGGTGAGCCATGAATCGCTGAAGGAGCGGGTGCTCGATATCCCGCCGCAGCAGTGCATCACCCGCGACAACGTGGCGATCGAGGTGGATGCCGTTGTGTATTGGCAGCTGTTGGAGCACTCCCGCGCCTACTACGGCGTGGACAACCTGCAGGCGGCGATGGTGAACCTGGTGCTCACCCAGATCCGCGCCGAGATGGGCAAGCTCGATCTCGACCAAACCTTCACCACCCGCCAGGAGGTGAATGAAGCGCTGCTGCGCGAGCTCGACCAGGCCACCGATCCCTGGGGCGTGAAGGTGACGCGGGTGGAATTGCGCGACATCCAGCCCTCCCGCGGCGTGCAGCAGGCGATGGAGCAGCAGATGACCGCCGAGCGTGAAAAGCGGGCCGCGATTTTGCGCTCGGAAGGGGAGCGCGAGTCGCAGCTCAATGCCGCCCGCGGCCGGGCCGAAGCGCTGGTGCTGGATGCCAAGGCCAAACAGGAGGCCCTGCTGCTGGAGGCGGAAGCCCAGGCCAAACAGCAAGCCCTGCTGGCCCAGGCCCGCGCCGATGCCGCCCTGCGCCTGGCGGAGGTGATGCAGGCCAATTCCCAAGCTTCTGAAGCGATCCGCTTGCTGCTCGCCGGCGACTGGATGGCCATGGGTGAATCGATGGCCAATGCCCCCGCGGGCAGCGTGTTGATGGTGGATCCCCAGAGCCCTGCCGCCCTGCTCACGGCGCTGCGGGATCTGCAGAAGCCGCAGGGGTGAGGCCTACTGCTGCTGTTGTTGCTCCTGCCAGCGGGCGTAGAGGTCGGGGCGGCGCTGTTGGGTGCGCTCCTGTTGCTGTTGGGCGCGCCAGCGGGCGATGGCGCCGTGGTCGCCGCTGCGCAGCACATCCGGAACGGTGAGACCGCGGAAGTCGGCCGGCCGGGTGTAGTGGGGGTGCTCCAGCAGCAGGGCGCTGTGGCTCTCGTCTTCCAGGCAGGCCTCGGTGCCAACCGTGCCGGGCAGCAAGCGCACCACGCCGTTGATGATCGTCATCGCCGGCAGTTCGCCGCCGGTGAGCACGAAATCCCCGATCGACACCTCTTCATCGGCCAGGGCGCGGATGCGCTCGTCGAAGCCTTCGTAGTGGCCGCAGAGAAACACCAGCTGGTCGTAGTCCGCGGCCCAGCGGCGCAGGTCCGCCTGCTCGAGCGGTTTGCCCTGGGGGCTCATTAGCAGTACCCGCCGCCGCGGCAGCACCGGAATCGCCTCCACGGCTGCATACACCGGCTCGGGCTTGAGCACCATGCCGGCGCCGCCGCCGTAGGGCTCATCGTCCACCTTGCGGTAGCGATCGGTGGCGTAATCACGCGGGTTGTGCACGTGCAGTGCGGCGCGGCCGGCGGCGAAGGCACGGCCAATCACCCCAAGGCCCTGCAGCGGCGCGAACGCCTCCGGGGCCAGGCTCACCACATCAAGGCGCATGGCGGTGGCTTGCGACGCGCTCAAGCAGCGGGGGCCGCCGGCTTGCTCACCCGGCGGATCTCGGAGCTGAAGCTCGCCCGGCCTGGCGTGCCATCGGCGGGCTGCTCAATCACCGAACGCAGGCGCAGGTTGGGCTTGTTGAACCAGATGCGCTCGCGCAGCTCGCATCCGCTCTGCTCCACCACCAGCTCGAGGCTGCCGTCAGGCCAGAGGGTCCAGCTGCCCTGCTGATCGCCGCTCTGGAAGCTGCCATCGGCGGCAAACAGCAGCTGCCGCGGCGTCTGATCCTTCGGTCCCACACTGATGCCGCCCGGTTGGCTGTTGGCCGAGGGCTCCACGTAGCGCACCACCAGCTCGCCCCGCTCGCTGCTGTGCCATTCGTCGCCCTCGCCCGCATCGGCCTCGCTGCCGAGCTGGAAGCGGGAACGCAGGCTCATCCACTCGCCTTCGCAGAAGCGCAGGAAGGCCTCGATCGTGGCGGGGGGAAAGGTGGCGGGATCGCTCATCGGGCGATTCTCTCAGCTATCCCCCCGGTAGCCGAGTTCCGCCAGGCGGGAGGCGCTGCGGCGCCAGTTGGGCACCACCTTCACGAACAGCTCCAGGTACACCGGGCCATTGATCAGCTTCTGCATCTGCTGGCGGGCGCCGCTACCGATCTCGCGGAGCATGCGGCCGCCTTTGCCGATCAGGATTCCCTTCTGGCTGTTGCGCTCCACGAACACTGTGGCCAGCACGGCCGTGCGCGGGCCGTCATCCACGATCCGCTCGATCTGCACGGCCACGGAGTGGGGCACTTCTTCGCGGGTGTGTTGCAGCACCTGCTCGCGGATCAGTTCCGCCAGCAGTAGTTGCTCCGGCTGATCGCTCACCGCATCGGGTGGATAGAGGTGAGGCCCTTCCGGCAGTGCGGCGGAGAGGGCGCTGACCAGCGCTTCGGTGCCGTCGCCGTTGAGGGCGCTCACCGGATGCAGGGGCCAGTCGGGCACCAGCTCGCGGTAGCTGGCTTCCAGTTCGATCGCCTGGGCGGGGTCTACCAGGTCGTGCTTGTTGAGGGCCACGTGCACGGGGGCGCGCGCGTGGCTCAGCAGTTCCACGATGAAGCCGTCGCCCCGGCCGGCTGGTTGGCTGCCATCCACCAGCAGCAGCACCAGATCCACCTCGCCGATGGCACCGCGGGCGGTCTGCACCAAGCGCTCACCCAGCAGGTGGTGGGGTTTGTGGATGCCTGGCGTGTCCACCAGCACCAGCTGGGCCTCGGGGGTGGTGAGGATGGCGCGCAGGCGATTGCGGGTGGTTTGGGCGATGGGGGAGGTGATCGCCACCTTCTCGCCCACCAATTGATTCAGCAGCGTGGATTTGCCCACGTTGGGGCGCCCCACCAGGGCGACAAAGCCCGATCGATAGCCTTCGGGGCTCTGGCCCAGCTCAAAGCCACCGGCCATCGCCTCGGCGGGCAGATCACTCGGATCCGGGAACGGCGGAAATGAGTCGTTGGGGTGGCTTGGCTCCATAACCTCACCTTGGCAGCCCGCCGCACAGCTTCATGACCGAATCCCCAACGCTTCAGCCCACCTTCCAGCAGGCCATGGAGATCACGGCCCAGTGGCTGGCCCTCTGGGACAACGGGGAGCTGAGTGATGAGGTGCTGGGCGACCGGGTGGCCGAAATCGTGGCGAGCCGGGATGGAGCGCGGGGTTTCTTTGTGGTGTCGCTGGCGGGCGACTCCCCGCTGATGGATCGGCTGCCCGATCCGGTGGTGTTGGCGCTGCGGCAGGCGGGCGATGGCGTGGTGGATCTCACGGCCCGCAACCTGGCGATGAGCACGGCGATGGCGCTCCACCACGGGCGCAGCGGTGACACCAGCCAGCAGGGCGGATCGGAACGGGTGCAGCTGCGTTGTACAGAACTGCTGCGCCTGCTGGAGCCAGGTGCGGTGAAGCAGCGGCTGGAAACCCTGCTGGAGGGCACCGCCGGCCGCGGCGACGATGTGGCCTTCCTGGATCGCTGGGGCTACGACGCTGAGCAGAAAGCCGCGATTGGCGAGGCGGTGTTGGCTGTGGCCGAGGACTGAGGCCAATAAAAAAGCACCCCCGCAGGGGTGCCAGCACGATCCGGTTGGGACCTGAGGATCAGTCGCGGCGGCCGCCGCCGTTGAGGGCGATCACCAGGCGCAGGATGAAGATGAACAGGTTGATGTAGGTGAGATACATGCCCAGAGCGCCGGCCAGGTACTGGTCGTCGCTGTAGGTGCGGGGCATCGTGTAGAAGTCGACGAAGGCAGCGCCCACGAAGATCACGGTGCCGAAGCCGGCGATCAGCAGCTCCATGCCGCCCATGCCGAAGCCGGGCACAAAGATGCCGCCCACGATCTGCACGAGCATGGCGATCACCAGGCCGATGATGCCGAGGCCCACCACGCCGCTCAGGGCCTGACCGACGCTGTCGCTCATGCGACGGCCCATCACCGAGGCCGCTACGAAGGTGATGCCGGTGGCGAGGGCCGCCGTGCCGATGGCACCGATGCCCGCGTTGCCGATGGCCATGGCCACCAGACCGCTGAGGGTGTAGCCGGTGATCAGGCTGTAGGCGGCCAGCAGGGGCAGGGCCGTGCCGTTGTTGCCCTTCATGGCCACGTTCTGGGCCGCGAAGAAGAGGATGAAGTTGCCGATCAACGCCACCCAGAACAGGGGCATGAACAGCGCCGGGTTGCTGGCCATCAGGGCCAGACCGCCCATCACGCCACCGGCGGTAAGCACCATGCCGCCGCCCACGTAGGGCAGGGCTTTGTTGACCACATTGGGCCCCACCAGTGCGCTGGATTGCGCCTCGCGGATGGCCTCCTGGAAATTGCTGCTGGCCGGCATGGCACAGGTGGAAGACTGGTTACATCCTGCCAGCGCTTTTTCGCTTGTGGGATGAATGCAGCGCCCCTATGGGTGCGGATCTCCCTATGAGGCCCGGCGTGATTGTGATCAGCGCCGGTCGCTGGTGCGGGCTGCATCCCGGTTGGCGTAGGCCGTGACCAGCCGCTGCACCAATGGATGGCGCACCACATCGGCGGCAGTGAGCCGGCAGATGGCTACCCCCTCCACGCCTTCGAGTACCTGGGCGGCTTCAATCAGGCCGCTGAGCTGGCCGTGGGGCAGATCGATCTGGGTGGGGTCACCGGTCACCACCATGCGGGAGCCTTCGCCGAGGCGGGTGAGCACCATGCGCATCTGGGCGGTGGTGGTGTTCTGGGCCTCGTCGAGGATCACGAAGGCATCGGCCAGGGTGCGGCCGCGCATGTAGGCCAGCGGCGCCACCTCGATCACGTTCTTTTCGATCAGGGCGGCCGTGCGCTCCTGGCCCAGCAGGGTGTGGAGCGCGTCGTAAAGGGGGCGCAGATAGGGATCCACCTTCTGCTGAAGATCGCCCGGCAGAAAGCCGAGCCGCTCGCCGGCTTCCACGGCGGGGCGGGTGAGGATCAGCCGCTCCACACGACGCTCCTGCAGGGCGCGCACGGCCTGCACAGCCGCCAGGAAGGTTTTGCCTGTGCCGGCGGGGCCGAGGGCCAGGGTGAGGTCGTGGCGCTCGATCGCCTCCACGTAGGCCTTCTGCTTCAGCGTGCGCGGACGCAGCAATTTGCCGCTCTGGCTGCGGGCCAGCACCTGCTTGCCCAGTTGCTGGTGCTCCTCTCCGCGGCCGGTATCCAGCGCGGTGAGGGCGGTTTGCACATCCACCTGGGTGATCGCCTGCCCTTCCTGCCAGAGGGGGCGCAGCAGTTCCACCAGGCCAGCGGCCCGCTCCAGCTGGGTGGGGCGACCCCGCAGTTGCAATGACAAACCCCGCAGCACCAGCGAAGCACCAGTCAGGGCTTCGAGGCGATGCAGGGTGGTTTCAGCCTCCCCGGCCAACGCCAAAGCGGCGTCCTGGTCGGGAAGGTCGATCGTGAAGGTGGTGAGGGTGTCAGCCCCGGACATGGGGGCTCAGCCTCAGGCTTCGGCGGCGTCTTCGGCGGGGGCCTCAGCAGCAGCGGCAGCAGCCTCAGCGGCGGCGGCAGCTTCAGCAGCCTTGGCTTCAGCGGCTTCCTTGGCGGCCTGCTTGGCAGCAGCCTCGCGGGCAGCGGCTTGCTTCTTCTGGCCGATGATCACGGAAGGACGCACCTTCTTCTCCACCAGGCCACCGCGCTCGAGCAGGGTGAGCACGCTCTCGGTGGGTTGAGCACCCTGTGCCAGACGGGCACGGATGGCTTCGGTGTCGAGACGGGTCTCTTTGGTGCGGGGGTTGTAGAAGCCCAGCTCCTCGAGGGGGCGACCGTCGCGGCGAGAGGTGCTGTTGCAGGCCACGAGGCGGAAGCTCGCTTCCCGCTTCTTACCGAACCGCTTCAGGCGGAGCTTGATCATCGTGGCCTTGCCTTTCTGACTGGATAAGGGGTGCGTGATCCGTTGAATCCGGAATCGCGCGCCAAACGACCACAATACTCTTTCGGGTGAACCCCCTCTAGAGCTCCCCAAAGCCTTTGCGCTTCTTGGCTGGCTTGGGAGCCTTGGGCATGCCGCCGCCACGGCCCGGGCCCCCCATGCCAGGCATGCCTCCCATTCCGGGCATCCCGGGGAAGCCGCCGCCCATGCCGGGCATTCCTGGCATCCCAGGCATGCCGCCGCCGCGAGTCATCTGCTGCATGAAGCCGCGCATCTGCTGGAAGTTCTGCAGCACCTTGTCCACATCGGCCGAGGTGTGACCGCTGCCGCTGGCGATGCGGCGCCGGCGGGAGGGATTGGCGGCTAGCAGATCGGGGTCGCGCCGCTCGGCCTCGGTCATCGAGCTGATCATCGCCTCGATCTTCTTGAGCTGCTCTTCGCCCTGCTTGAGCATGCCGTCGTCGATCTTGTTCATGCCGGGGATCAGCTTCATCAGGCCCCCCAGCGAACCCATGCGCTTGATCAGGCGCATCTGCTGCACGAAGTCCGAGAAGTCGAAAGTGGCTTCCTGGAGCTTCTGCTGCATCTTGGCCACATCGGCCAGCTCCACCTCCTTCTGGGCCTTCTCCACCAGGGTGAGCACATCCCCCATGCCGAGGATGCGGCTGGCCATCCGCTCGGGGTGGAAGGGCTGCAGTGCCTCCACCTTCTCGCCGGTGCCGATGAACTTGATTGGCGCGCCGCTCACCTTGCGGATCGAGAGGGCGGCGCCACCGCGGGAGTCGCCGTCGAGCTTGGTGAGCACGGCACCGGTGATGCCCACCTGATCGTGGAAGGCGCGGGTGAGTTCGGCGGCCTCCTGGCCGATCATCGAATCCACCACCAGCAGCACCTCATCGGGGCTGCAGGCCTCCCGGATCCGCACCATCTCCTCCATCATCGATTCATCGATTTGGAGGCGGCCCGCGGTGTCCACCAGCACCGTGTCGAAGCCTTCGGCCTTGGCCTTTTCGATGCCGGCGGCGGCGATGGCTTCCGGCTTGGCGTCGGTGCCGAGGCTGAACACCTCCACCCCGATCTGCCCGCCCAGGGTTTTCAGCTGATCGATGGCCGCGGGGCGGTACACATCGGCACCCACCAGCAGTGCCTTTCGGCCCTGTTCCTTGAGGTGCAGGCCGAGCTTGGCGGTTGCGGTGGTCTTACCGGCGCCCTGCAGGCCGGCCATCAGCACCACCGAGGGCTCGCCTGGTTTGCCGCCCGCAGCAAGCGGCGCGTTTTCGCCGCCCATGGTGTCCACGAGCTGCTCGTGCACCACCTGGATGAATTTCTGATCCGGGCTGATGCCGCGCACCACTTCGGCACCCAGGGCCTTTTTGCGGACTTCGTCCACAAAGTCCTTCACCACCGGCAGGCTCACATCGGCCTCCAGCAGCGCCCGGCGCACCTCCTTCAGGGCGCCATCCACATTGCTTTCGCTGATCGAGCCCTGGCCGCGGAGGTTCTTAACCGCGTCTTCAAACCGCTGGGAAAGCTCGTCGAACATCAGATACTCAGGCGGCTGGGGGCTGGCGGCAATTGCCGCAGATGGCGCGATCGTAAAAAGTCGCGGCGATCAGCTCGGCTTGTAGGCGGCCAGCAGCCAGCGCTTGCCATCGCGGGCAAACACATAGGTATTGGTCAGCTGCGTGCTCGGGGTTTGGTTGAGCACGGCACCAGTGCTGCTGCGGCGCTCATCGCTGTATTGGAGTTGCACCTGGGCGGCGATGCGGTTGGGGCCGCGCTCGTTCACGGTGAAGCTCTCCACCTTGGCTTTCACCAGCTCGGTGGCTCCGGCGTTGCGCAGTGTTTGTTCCTGACGCTGAAGCAGCTGCACCTGGCTGCTGCGGGCGAGATCGGTGAGCGGTAGCGGGGCTGTTTGGCCCGCCAGTACGGCTGCTTTCGCCGCGAGCCAGGCTTCCAGTAGCTCCTGCAGTTGGGTTTCGCTGGGTTCGGCAGCCGTGAGCGGGAAGTTCGGGGTTGGGGCCGGAGCCGGCTCCGCTGGTTTGGCCTGCTCCACCGGTTGCACCGGTAGGGGCTGCACCGGTTGGCTGCGGGGGCGCAGCAGCAACCATCCACCCAGGGCGACCAGGGCCACAGCGCCGCCTGCTGCCGGAAGGGCCCAGCGGGGCAGGGCGCTCAGGTCGGGCCAGTGCAGTTCAGGCCAATGCAGCTCCGGAAGGCGCCAGTTGGGGCCATCCCAGAGGTCGTCATCGTCGTCACTGGTGTCGTCGGTGGCGGAGGCCTCGGTGTCGAGGCTGGTGCTCAGGCTCTCAAAGTTCAGCTCCGGCCAGGCGGGAAGCTCGCCCGCGGCATCGCTTGCTGTGGGGGCCGCTTCGGCAGTGGGGCTGGGGTGGAGACGGGCGCGGATGCGGTCTTGTTGCTCCACATAGGCCTGCACGTCGCGGTCGGCAAACCAGGCCTCCAGGTCGGCTTCGGCGTCGATGTCGCGGAAGCCGGGCAGCACTTCACGGCTCAGCCAGTCGCGGCAATAGGCGCACAGACGTGCCAGGGGGTCGTCGCTTTGCTCCTGGGCCCACTGGCGCAGGGCCTCGTCCGCGCCAGCATCGAACAGGGTTTGCGCCTGCTCCACCTGGCCGAGCAGCAGCTGCTGACAGGCCAGAAACACCTCCATGCCCGCTTGGCCGCTGGCCTGCAGGCGCTGGAAGCCGGCCTGAATCCGCTCGGGCTTGCGCTGCACGAAGCCCGCGGCGGTGAGGGCGAAGCTGGCGAGGAAATCAGCGGTGGCGGAGCCGGCATCGGCCCAACGGCTGAACAGATCCACCTGTTCCTGCACGGTGAGGAACTGGCGGATCTGCTTGAAGAAGGGTTGGAATTCGTCTTGGGGGAAGTCCGGGTCGAGCTCACCTTCCAGACCGCCACGCCGCAGCACCAGCTGCTCCAGCAGGCGGATGCCCTCCTGGCGGGCGGTGAGCGAGGAGAGGTCGCGGCTGATCAGATCGAGCACCCGGTAGGGCAGCAGCAGCTTGAGTTCGTGCTCGAGCTGGCGACGCCGGTCGGCCAGCTGGCCCATGCGCTGCAGCAGTTGCAGGCCCTGCTGCAGGGTGCGGGCTGCGGCTTCGTAGCGGCGCTGGTTGCGGAAATCGGCCGAGGCGGCCTGGCAGGCCAACCCGGCCACCAGGGTGAGATCGGCTTCGCGGCTGCTGCCCAGGGCAGGCGCCTGCGGGGGCTGCAGGCCCCGGCTGGCGGCTTCAAACGCTTCCTGAGCCTGGCCGGCTTCCATCAACAACAGCAGGCCGCCCACTTCCCTCGAGGGCGGGATTTCGAGGGCGGCAATCGATCCTTCGCTGGTGTCGGCGATGGCAGTGAGCTCGCGTTCGTAGCTGTGGCGGCGCTCCTCATCGCTGAGCAACTCAGCGCTGGCCTGCAGCAGTTCAGCCCGCGCCTGCAACGTGTCGACCGTGAATCCCTGATCCGGTGCACGATCCAGCCGTTGCTGCAGGGTGCGCAACACGGTTTCGCTGTCGGTGGTGGGGGAGACACCGAGAAGGCGGAAGTGATCGATCGGCAGTTCCAATCCGCCCGTTTCGCTTGGGCGTGACTGTAGTCAGGGTCTGAGGTTTTGGCCTCAATCCACACACCCATTGGTGATGGACCCCGTACAGTCGCCTCAGCATCAGTAGTGGCCGGACAGCCGGAAACCGCGCATGACACAGGCAGATCTCGGCCAGAGCGTCGCCAGCAACGGGGCTCCCGCCTGCTCCGCCGATGTGAACGCGGTCGGCCTGCATGCCGAGCGGCTGATGAATCTTTACCCCTCCACCCCGGCTGTGGTGAGCCGCGATGAGGGCTTGATGCTCTATCGCGACATGACCCTGGGTCGGCGCTTTGAAGACAAGTGCGCCGAGATGTATTACCGGGGCAAGATGTTCGGCTTCGTGCACCTCTACAACGGCCAGGAGGCCGTGAGCACGGGCGTGATCAAGGCGATGAAGATGCAGCACGACTGGTTCTGCAGCACTTATCGCGATCACGTGCATGCCCTCAGCTGCGGCGTGCCGGCCCGCGAGGTGATGAGCGAGCTGTTTGGCAAAGAAACTGGTTGCAGCAAGGGCCGCGGCGGCTCGATGCACCTGTTCTCCAAGGAGCATCACCTGCTGGGTGGCTATGCGTTCATCGGTGAGGGCATCCCCGTGGCGCTCGGCGCCGCCTTCACCAGCCGCTACAAGCGCGACGCCCTGGGCGATGCCAGCAGCGATGCCGTGACGGCCGCCTTCTTCGGGGATGGCACTTGCAACATCGGTCAGTTCTATGAGTGCCTGAACATGGCGGCGCTCTGGAAGCTGCCGATCCTGTTCGTGGTGGAGAACAACAAGTGGGCCATCGGCATGGACCACAACCGCGCCACCAGCGATCCGGAGATCTGGCGCAAAGCCGCTGCCTTCGGCATGGCCGGTGAAGAGGTGGATGGCATGGATGTGCTGGCGGTGCGTGGTGCTGCCCAGCGCGCCATCGAGCGCGCCCGCGCCGGCGAAGGCCCCACCCTGCTTGAGTGCCTCACCTATCGCTTCCGCGGCCACTCCCTCGCCGACCCCGACGAGCTGCGCGCTGAGGCGGAGAAGGAGTTCTGGGCGCAGCGCGATCCGATCAAGCGCCTCGCCGCTCACCTGATCGAGCACAACCTGGCGACTGCCGATGAGCTCAAGGGGATCGAGAAGGAGATCGATGCCGAGGTGGCCGATTGCGTGGAATTTGCGTTGGCAGCCCCCGAGCCCAAGCCGGAAGAGCTCACCCGCTACATCTGGGCGGAAGACTGAAGCCGGCCTTCCCCGCGCTGCTCACAAGCCGTGTAACCGGGCCTGCTCTGTCGCGGCCCGGAACACCAACCCGTGGCGCTCCACCAGCGGATTGAGATCGTCGTAGCCGCCGCCGATCACAGTGGCCACAGGGATCGAGCGCCGCAGGCAGGCATCCAGCACCAGCCGGTCGCGGTTGAGCAGCCCTGTGCTGGTGAGGCAGAGCTTGCCGAGCCGGTCGTCGCGATGGGGATCCACGCCGGCGTTGTAGAGCACCAGATCTGGCCGCACCTGATCCAGCAGGTTGGGGATGAGGTCGCCGATGGCGCTGAGGTAGGCGTCGTCTTCGAGGCCATCGTCGAGCGGGAGGTCGACATCGCTGCATTGTTTGCGCAGCGGAAAGTTGCTCTGGCAGTGGACCGACACGGTGAACACCCGCGGCTCATCCGCGAAGATCGCGGCGGTGGCATCGCCTTGATGCACATCGAGATCGATCACCATCAGCTGCTGCACCCGGCTTTCCGCCAGCAGCACCCGGGCGGCCACGGCGCAATCGTTGAAGATGCAGAAACCGCTGCCGTGATCGGGGTAGGCGTGATGGGTGCCGCCCGCCAGATGGCAGGCCAAGCCGTGCTCCAACGCCAGTCGGGCAGTGAGCACGGTGCCGCCCACCGCCAGCCAGGTGCGTTGCACCAGCGGCGTGGTGGCTGGCAAGCCGATGCGGCGCTGCTCCTGATGGCTGAGCTCCCCGCGGGCAAAGGCTCGGTGGTAACGCGGCTCATGCACCAGCTCCAGCCAACGGCGCGGCGCCGGTAGCGGTTCCACGAATTGATCAACGTTGGCTAGCCCTTGGTCTTGCAGCAGCTGATGCAGCAAGCGGAACTTCGCCATCGGAAAGCGATGGCTACTGGGCAGCGGCGCGGAATAGGCCGGGTGGTAGACGAACGGCGGCCTCACTGGAATCTTGACCAACACTTGGGTTTTGTTAGGACTTGCGGCGAGGGCGGTTGTTGCATGTGGTTTATCAAACGGTTTATCATCTGGTTTATCAAGGCTGCTCTGCTCCTGTGCCTAGGGGACGCTTCAACAAGGCCAAGCCTCAGTCCGGGCTGCCGGGGTTGCTCTGGCGGCAAAGGGGAAATGGGGGGAGCTGGGTGGTCAGCTTGGCGGTTCCACGTCACCTGCAGCCACGCGTTGTGAACCGCTCAGGAAAGCCTCTGACAAGGCTGGAGCGCACGACGGGTACTGACTCCCTCAAGCTGGCCAAGGAGCTGTACCCAGGGCTCCTGAGCGAGCTGAAGCAGGAGCTGGCTGAGCGAGCGGGATCCCTTCTGGAAACCAAAGAGATGGCTTCAAGACGGCTTGTGGGGGAGCTGTACCAAAAGCTTGCCGCGCCTACTGCTGCGACACCCCACCAAGCCGCAGAACAGAAAACGGCTCAGATGCTTGCCTTGGCAGAGGGCTCCTCCATTGGTCAGCTACATGGATTGATGCAGGAGCTTCAGGAACTACTTGTTGGCCTGACGACCCGTGGATTCGCTGAGGCAGGATTGCCACTTGATGCAGCTGAGCTTCCTCAGGCAGTTGCATCAATAAAAACAGCAGTCCTGGAAGCTCGGGAATTCCAGTACCGGCGCCAGCAGTATGGTTTCGTTGCTGATGAGACTGAGCTCGGGAAAAAGCTCGCATCTTCAGCCTATCAACCAAAACCAATCTCCATTTTCGACGTTGCCAAAAGTAAGAGGTCGCGAATAGGTGATCGTACCTATGAAAACCTAGAACGAGCTTGCAACCGCTGGAAGGCGATCATTGGTGAAGAGTCTCTTGAGTCAATAACGTCCTCGCACCTAAACTTCTTTGTCCGGAAGCTGCATTTACCAAAGCCGGAGGGCGGTTATGGCTATTGCGTGGACAACGCAAATAACGAAGGCGTAAGAATTCGTTCGCTGATCAAGTTCCACAATGAACATCAGAAAGAAGATGCCAACAGAATTCAGGAGCCGAGCTGGGAGCGAATTAAGGAATCAAAAGCTCAGCAGAAAGAGCGGGTCAGGAAAGACAGGGATAAGGCCACGGACAAGGATGACGTGAAGCGGCTGCTTGATTACGCGTACCTAGAGCATGATGACAAGTTTGCCTGGTTGTTTGTTCTTCTTATTGACAACACGACTCTGCGGAACACTGAAGCCCTCACCTTGAAGTGGAAGGATGTTGTCTGCCAGGATGGAATCTGGTTTATCGATCTTCAAGACTCCAAAACGGCAGCTGGTATCCGAAGGCTTCCCTTGAACTCAAGACTCATGAAATACATGCTGCCATTAAAGGGAGCTGACGATGAGTTCATTATTAATAGCAGCTGGCCGCATTGGAAGAATCCAAAGGATGCCAGTGGCAACTTCTTGAGGCAGGCACGAAAAGCACTCGGAATTGAGGGTCGTATCAACGCCCATGCTTTCCGCCATGGAGCCGGTGGTGACCTCGGTTACTCACAAACTGAGCACATCAAGATCACGCTTATGGGCCACGCTGGAAAGCAGACAGATCAATACAGTCGACGGGAGTGGCTTGAGCTTCGTAAGGCGGTCGAAGCTATTGGCACAGACTGGACTCCTCCCTCGGTATTCCCACCGCCACCATTGGAGACTCGCTTTGACCCCGGTCTCTAAATAATTTCTCTCTCTTTCTCTTGCATGCGCATTAGAGCTATGTCTGCTTCCGTGAAGTATGAACTTAGATGTCCAGTGCGATCTGTGCAGATACAAGTGCTGAAGTCTGGGTGACTTAGAGCTTTGCCTGGCAAAAGCCTTCTGAGACATGCCTAGACGGCTCTCTAAGGGGCTTTAGTCTTGTTGATGTGGGGTAGGGGGGGACTGCCAGGAATACGATGTGGAGCCTTCTGGATGTCTCTGGGCAATGGCGGACTAGCAGGGGGGATCTCTCCACCTGCTGACCCGGTACGTCCTGGCTTCTAAGCAAGGGTGGATTATTAACGGGAGCATCTCCTCGATCCAACAAGCCCATGCTGGGATTGCCCGGTTACCGAGGTTGCACTTAAAAAGGGGTAGGCGGTCTTATGCCAGGCTGCATCAGCCAGTGATGCCTCGAAATGGCTTCTGCTGGAAAGGGGCTGGGCTATCCGACAGGTCTAAAGAGGAATGGGAGCGAGCGATCCGACATCTATACAGAGGGATGACGGCTCCTTCCTCAGGCATGGGTTCGGAGATAGGACATCTATGAGGGGGGGATGGAAGGGGCGATCCCACATGTATACAGAGGAAAAGGGAGGGACAACTAAGGAACGCTGCGTACATGTCTCGTCAGAACCCTGTTATTGCAATGGGTTTGGAGGTAGGACATGTATACGAGGGGAGGCCTCCAAGGTTATGAGTCTCGCAAGAGGACATGTATCAGGGGGAAACGCTGAGAGGGCATTCCAGCGCAACGGGTTTGGCAGATCCGACACGTATAAAGGGGGATGGAAGGGGCGATCCCACTTGTGAACAGGGGAAACCATCACAGCAAGGATGCTGCTCGTTTGGTATTGACAAGGAAAAGTCACTAAAACCCAAGGTCTGGAAGCCTTGTAAAAGAAAGGTCTGGCTGCGAATGCTCAGTAATGGGAGTAGCTCGTCAGACGGTTTGGTTGTACCCAAGCACTGAAGGCTTCAGGCACCTTCAGCAGCGGCTGAAACAACCCTTGCTCGCGACACCTGGAGAGGTGGCGATGAGACCCTCTCCAAGTTGAAATCCGTTCGTACGTACACGCGTTACGACGGGCATGTTCAAACCGACTTAGATGGTTCAAAGAGGATCTACCCGCTGAAGCCAGTTCATTTGAGACAGTCATCAGTGATGGTGACAGCAGCTCCTCGACGCATCCGTTGTCATCCAGGCACGATTGAAGTTGGAGTTTTGCGTTTCAAATGAGCTGAGCTACAGGCGGAGCCACGCTCGCGTGGAAGTATCTCTTTGACCATCCAGTTGAAATACATATACAGCCTTAGCTGTGTAGTAATTGATCGTCATTGCACTCCAAGACTGGAGCTTGCAAAAGATCTCCAAGTGGCAGGACCAAGCAAGGCATGGTCTCTGTTGATTACCTACCTATCACCCTTCACGAACTTTTTAGTCGACTAAAATCTATGAGTATTGACGTACTGTCCATTGAGGCGCTCAGTAGCGGGCTATCTGAGAAAGCTCTTGATTATCTGCAGCAAACGATCCCAGAACATCATCCTCGAGGTGTTGGTTCTTTCGTTCAAGCTCAACGCAGGTTATTCAATGACCACGCTGCTGACTTGGCTGCTGTATTAACTGCGATTGCATCTGCTCCCAAAGAATTCAATCTTGATCTCTTTGAGAAGAACTTTATCGAATGGCTTCGTTCCAATGGTGTCTCTAGCTCACGTATTACTCAGCTCAAAGGTGCTATCAGAATCAAGACTCGGACCTTCGCCAGTGATTCCTTCTACAGTCAAAGTGAAAGAGAGATGATTCGTGCTCTTGAGGTTGAGAAAGCATACTTGTTTGGCCGGCTTACTTTTGTTGGCCTGACGTGACCCCCTTCATTGGTCCAGGCGCAATGAGAGTGGGTGGTTATGCAGCAGCTGGTTGAGCTGCCTCCAGGGGCGTACGCCCCTGGAGGGCTGAATGCGGCCTCAAGGTGTTGTACTCCCAGCGCCAGCGATCAGCCAAGGTTTGGGCCTCGCTCACGGTGGTGAACAGCTCGGTGTTCAGTAACTCATCCCTGAACCGGCTGTTGAACGACTCGGCAAACCCGTTCTGCCACGGTGATCCTGGTTCGATGTAGGCCGTGGTGGTGCCGCTGTTCTCGCTCCAGCGCTTGAGGGCGTGGGCGATGAATTCGGGCCCGTTGTCGCTGCGGATGAACGCTGGGGCTGGGTAGAGGCTGGTGAGCTCCTCCAGCACCGCCACGACGTCTCTGGACTTGCAGCGCCTGCCCACCCGGATGGCCAGGCAGAGACGGCTGTGCTCGTCGATCACGTTGAGGAACTTGAGCCGCCGGCCATCGGCCGTGGCGTCGAATTGGAAGTCCATCGCCCAGACCTGGTGCGGGTGCTCAGCCTGGTGACGTCGCACCGAGCCGTCAGCCGGGCGTGCCCTCTTCTGCTTGCGGGGGTGGGCCGCTGCAGGTTCTCCTCGCGCCAGAGCCGGTGCACCCGCTTGTGGTTCACCGTCCAGCCTTCCCGCCGCAACAGGCGGTGGGCCATGCGCCGGCCCCAGCGGATGTGCTCAGCTGCGATTTCGCGGAGACGATGCCTCAGCTTGGCCTCCTCAAGATCGGCGACCTTGCCGACATGGCGCTGGCTGCTGCGGTGCTGGCCCACCAATCGGCAGACCCTCCGCTGGGATGCCCGGTAACGCTCCTGCAGGACTGTGACGGCCCGCCGGCGACGCTCCGGGCTCAGAAGTTTCCCTCAGCGAGGTCCTTGAGCTGTCAAGCGACATCCGCTTTTGGTCCTCCGGCGACACGAAATCTGGTCCAGCTGATGGTCTGCTGATGGGGGCCTTCCGTTGGCTTTTCGATCGTTGCCTCATCGGTGTGTGTCGTGACGTGGTTGTTGTGGGCTGCGGAACCTGTGCTGCCTGATTCGAGTTTTCCTTCAGGCCTCCTCACTGGGCGGCGGTGGCTGTAGGCCAGCGCTGTCCTGTGAGGAGGAACCGCCCGCCTGCGGGCGGATGAGACCGCTGCGACGTTTCCCTTTGAGCCGGTAGCTGTCGCCCCGGATCGTCAGCACGTGGCTGTGGTGCAGCAGCCGATCGAGGATTGCCGTGGCAACCACCTGATCACCAAACACCTCGCCCCACTCCATGACGGGGCGGTTGGAGGTGATCAACACGCTGCCGCGCTGGTAGCAGCGGGAGATCAGCTGGAAGAACAGATAGGCCGCGTTCGGCTCAAGCGGCAGGTAGCCGAGCTCATCGATGATCAGCAGCCGGGTTTTGGCGTACTGCGTCAGCCTTGCTTCCAGGGCGTGCTGCGCCTGGGCTTTGGCCAGGGCTGTGATCAGCTCCATCGCACCGACGTACTGGACGCTGTGACCGAGCCGCACCGCCTCCCGGCCCAGTGCCACGGCCAAGTGGGTCTTACCCACACCCGGCGGTCCGAGCAGTAGCAAGGTGTCGCCGTTGGCCACCCAACGGCAGGTGGCCAGCTCGCGGATTTGGGCCGGATCGATCGACGGCTGAGCCTCGAAATCAAATGCCTCCAGCGTCCGCACATACGGAAAGCGCGCCAGCCGCAGCGCCATTTCCATCCGCAGCTGGTCCTTGCGAGCCACCTCAGCTGTGCAGAGCCAGGTCAGCGCCTCACGCAGGTTCATCTCCCGCCTTGCCGCCTCCTCCAGGAGCGCATCGAGGCGATCGCGGATGGCCGGTAGCCGCAGGCGGGTAAGCATCGCCTCCAGCTCCTCGGTCGGCACCGGTGGCGTGATGGGTGTGGATCGGTTGCGCGGGTTGGTGCTCATGCCGCTACCTCACCGATCAGCTCGGCATAGACGGCCAGAGGCCGGGCCAGTTCAGAGCTGCGAACCATGCGCCGCTCCTGCTCTTGCTCCTGTTCTTGATCACAACGCTCGCTGGTGTCCCGCAGCGAACGCACCGCCTCGCGCCGCTGCCGTTGCGGCACCAGGCCATCCCAATGGCCGTCGATCACCTGGCGGCTACGGCTACCAGGCCGCTGACGCCTGTGCTCAGCCACGATCCTGCCGCCATGGCGGATCAGAACCTGTTGATCGCGCACCAGCACGCTCACCCGCTGGCGGATCAGCGCCTGCGGCGCCGAATACCAGTTCGCTTCCACTTCCACGCAGCAGTCGCTGTGCACAACGCGCACCAGCTCCCGCTCTGCCAAGAAGGACGGCTTGGCCTCCAGCGGCTGCAAGGCCTGGGCTTCTGCGCGCATAAACCGCTCCAGCGGCGCCTCACCCGTGGTGCCATGCACCCTCAGGTCAGCGACCTCACGGGTCCAGCGCACCAGATGGGCCTCCAGCTCCGCCCAGCTGCTGAACTCCCGCCCGGCCATGGCGTTGCGTTTGACGTACGCCACCCCACGTTCGTCTTTGCCTTTCGTCCTGGCCCGGTACGGCCGGCAGGCGCGGGGCTTGAACCCCCAGTAGCTGGCGAACTGCTCAAGCCGCTGGGCAAACACCAGGATCTGTCGTTCCGGATCGTGCTGACTCACCAGGGCGCGAGCGTTATCCACGAGCACCTCCTGAGGCACACCGCCCCAGTGCCGGAACCCCTCCTCCAGGGTTGAGAGCCAGTGGTCCTGCTTCTCGCTGCGGAACGCCCGCACCAACAGTCGCCTGGAGTATCCCAAGGTGAGCACCGCCAGGTGCACCCGCACCCGCTCGCCGCCAATACGCACCACGCACTGGCCAAAGTCCGCCTGCAGCTGCCGGCCCGGTGGCGTCTCAAACCGCACCGTCGCCACAGCTGCGTTGCGCAGCTCACGCCGCCATGGCTCAACCGCACGCTCCACCGTGCGCAGGCTCACCTTGATTCCCTTCTCACTGGCCAACTCCTGCCGCAGCACGTCGGCATTGCCGCGGTGGGCCAGAAATCGCTGCCGCAGCCACTCCCGTTGACCATCGAGAACCGAGGTGCGGCAGGGCTTGCCATAGGGCTGCCAGCCACCCTGCCGTAGGTACTTGCGCACCGTCTCCGGCGAACAGCCCAGTTCCCGGGCAATCCGTCTACGGCCCCAGCCTGCTGCCGAAAGCCGCTGCATCGCCTCCACATCCTGAGGGGTCTGCACCGGCATCTCCGCAGCCATCGGCTCCAGAGATGACGCCCCTGCGCTCACCGTGTCGTCAGGCCTGGCTCGCTCCACAGGGTGGACCAGTTTTCGTGTCGCCGCCGGACCAGTTTTTGCTGTCGCCTGACATGAGCATCGCCTTGTCGAGCTCTGCTTCCGCCAGAAGCCTTTTGAGCCGGGCGTTCTCTTTCTCCAGCTGGCTGAGCCGTTTGGCCTCTTCTGCCTTCATTCCGCCGTAGAGCTGCCGCCAGCGGTGGTAGGTGGGCTGGGAGACCTCGAGAACTCGGCAGGCGTCCGCAACTGTCTGGCCCTGGGCAAGCAACTGGTCAGCCGTTTTGAGCTTGCGGATGATCTGCTCGGGTGTGTGGCGGGTTCGTTTCATGGTGGAGTCCCCGGCCCAGTCTGGCCGGATGAGGACTCTCATTCACCCTGGACCGATTTTTAGGGGCCACGCCAAGGAGAGTAAGTAGTACTGGCACCCATCAACTAAACTTGCTTGTAACGAGTACTGCTTGGAACAAGCTGCCGTGCGACTCGACCTGCATTGGCTATTCAAAGAAGAGGATTGTCCAGTTTCTCATCTTGTATTATCGCTACTCTAGCGATCTCATCAATATTTAAACTCCGGCAAGTAGTTATTGGCGTTTGTCTATCATAGATCCTCTGGTCAGCCTACTCTATCGTCGAAGCTGTTCCATGGACGAACTGTCACAGGAGAAAAAGAAACCCCTTATACCTGACGACGCATTGGACTAAGAATCGGCTATAATCACCTAAAGGAGATCTATTGCTTCTTTCTCGTGCGGCCGTACTTACGTATACCATTTGGCTCTCTGGAGATTGGCGGTGAAGTCTTTAGGGTCATTGACGGCACAACTAATATCCGTATTAAGACAACAAGCAAAAGCGTCCTTCTTAGGAATCAACCCAGCAATGGCTTCCTTGCTCTGTCCAGGAAGAGATTTAACAAGCTACTTGGTGGACTAGACGAGAGCAAGAGGAATTCCGTCAGCATTAGGTTAATAGATGCTAACGGTCAGTCTTCCAATCTTAGCAGCGATACAACAGAGGTGTCGTTTCTAGGATCATTCAAAGGCAAGGCTCCAATCACTAGCAATACTGTTTCGCGGCAAGCTCTATTTACGGCATTCAAGGGTGCTGTTCGGAAGCTGCGTCAACAATCCACTTCTAAAATAGATGAACTCGTTTATATTAAATCCAGTACTGAGCCTACGAGTACTACTACGACTACTGCTACGCCTAAATCGACATCTTCATCTACATCGACTGACGCCAGTGGAAGCAGCCGTACATTCCTGCTCAGCATAGATGCGGATAATCTTGAGATCACATTTGGTGGCAATAGTACTGGGCCAATAACCGTCACAGGAACCACTGGAATACCTGCGACCACCTCTTCCTTCACTAGAGCCGGTCTGACGCGTACGACAGATTTGCAGCTTTATAACTATCTTATACAGCTTGATAGTACATGCACGCAGCTAGATGCATCAACATATGATGATACTAATCGTGGCACAGGCATCAAGGTAAGCGGTTCGTCAGAGGCTGATGAAATAACTGGGTCAACTCTGGTTGATTCAATTAATGGTGGAGCTGGTAATGACACAATTGCCGGTGGCAGTGGAGGCGATAGGATCAATGCAGGAGAAGGTGCTAACAACATTACCGATGCTGGTGATGGGGAAGATCAAATCACACACAACAGCGTTGCTTCAACTGTTGATATACGTCTTGTTGGTAGCAGTAATGTAACTCTTGCTGCTACTCAAGCTGGGGCTACCGTTAGCGCCGTTGATAACGGTGATGTCACATTAGATGCCTCTGGCTCTACTGCCTCTGTGGTCTTAACGGCAGCAGCACTTAGTGGTACAAACAAGGCCACATTTACAGGTGGATCGGATGCTGATCAAATCACCGGTGGTGCTGGAGATGACACCATTACTGGCGGTGATGGGGTCGACACGGTTAACGCCAAGGAAGGAACCAACACAATCTATGCGGGTAGAGGTGCCGACATCATTAACGTTGACAGTATATCCCAAAATACCATCAACTTGTTATTAGGTGGCTCAACAAACCGAACCACTGTCAACATTTCATCCGGTGTAGCTGACCGCTCAACAACGATTTCTGCAGGCACTGCTAATGCAGGAATGGAGGCCATTGTGAACGGAACCGTAGGTGCCATCATGACCGGTTCTGCATCAGGTCCTGGTGCCACAGTGAGTTTTACAGGCGGAGGTGGCGCTGATTCTTTGGTTGGTACCACCGGCAACGATACGCTTGTTGGTGGTTCTGGAAACGACACCCTTAATGGCGCTGATGGGTCTGATCGTCTAGATGGTGGTGATAACGATGACTCATTCGTGTTTACTACCAATGTCCAGTTGCGAAGTGATGCCACCGTTGCCGGTGGAAACGGGACCGATAGGATAGTCTTTACATCGGCGATTGATACACTTACACCGGGATCAGCCCAAGGAAACAATTTTCATGCCGACTTTAATAAGGTCAATAGTGTTGAGCAGGTGGAGCTATATGGTTCAAACCGTGTAAACCTTGGCGACGTCTTTCCTGCGGCTGGCATAAACACTATAATTACTGGCGCAGGCAATACAGAGCTTCGTTACGATAATATTGCTTTGGGTGCACTGACTATTGATACAGTCAATCTTGAAGATAACAATACACTTACTCTCAGTCAGTTTGGCTCTCCAGGGTCAGGAGTCTGGTTTGACGTTGATAATCTTAAGGGCAACATTGCAGCTAATAACCTTCAGGGATCGCTAAGTATTTCTGCGGCATCTGGCACTGGGTTCGATGTTGATGTAGTAGCAGGAAACTCAGATGACACGATTGTTGGTGGTGCCGGCAATGACACTATTCTTGCTGGCGCAGCCAATGATCTGCTGACAGGTGGTTCAGGTTCTGATCGCTTTGTTCAGGGATCTTCCTCTTCTACATCTTCAACAAGTTCTACTTCAGCCCCTGAAACGGTTTCCGTTACTTTTGGGAACGGCGTAGATCGGATTACAGATTTTAATTCGCTCCAGCTAGACACTTTAAATGCGCCAGCCCTTACCGATTCCAATATTCGTACGAGCGGAGACCTTGGAGCTGGTGACGGTGGTCCTATCGCAAATAATGACAAATTGCTGTTCCAGGGAGACTTCAATGTCGCTACGGGGGTATTTACCTTCTCTGCCAGTGGCGCCGATCTTTTGTATGGAAAAGTAACTGTCGGTACATCTATTTCCGCGTTTGGCGATACTTCAGTCGTTCTGCAAGGAGCTGCGGCCAACTTCAATGCTGCCAATAATTTTGCCACTCTTGTATAGCGTTGATCCTCTGCTCGATCTTTAAAGAAAGCACTAAGCGGAGTCTATGGTCAGCGCGAGAGTCGTCAATATAATCTTGAGAACCTCCGTGAGCTGTCCAAAGCAAAGGCCGTCGAGACCACCTTTACCAGTCAACTCGATGACCAAACAAGGGACTTCTAAATCACATCAGCTCAAGACCTTTTGACGGGCACGTCGCGATTGCAAAAGGAAGTGAGAACCTGATCAAACTCTTCTGGTGAGTATCTTGTCGGCCTGAGAAATAATGGTTAAATCAACTGGCTGGTGGCAGGTAAGCACGCTTGCCAATGAGTCATGGATGGTTGATCGCTTATATAGCAAGCCGCCTTTGCTGCAGGCACAGACCTGCGTGCTTTTCTCAAAACTGACCACGAACAAAATCTCTCTGCAACTGCCTAGCTTGATTAGCCATGTTGTGCCCTCCGGCTACGCCTTCGAGCTCCTTATCTGAAAGCTCTTGCTGAAGTCTTTTTTTCATCGCCTCAGAATAGAAATCGTCAAGACGATTAAGCGGTCCCCCACCAGCCACAATAGCCAACTCTTGATCTGAAACCTCAGCCTGCGCTTTTTTCAGCTCCTCAGCAGAGATCAAAAAGCCTGCACCCTTGGCGATCGCCACCACGGCATCAGCATCACTTGCCCCCTTCAACTTCTCCTGAAGCCCTGCATCAGCCGTGACGGCTTCCAGGAAGGCTTTGAGTTGCTCTTCTGACATAGTTGCGAGGGGGCGAGGTGTACCAACCTCCAGTATCGCCCATCCTCAGCCTGGTGTCAGCAGGATGGTGTGAGCACGAGCCATTACCTGAGCCGCGTGGGTTGTCCAGAGCCCCTGCTCGTGAAGGGGCTCCAATTGCAATAGGGTGACGACATCAAACCGCCGATTCAGACTGGGCAGAAGTCAACTGACACCTTTGCCAGAATTTCACCGGCAACGGGTGTCATGCACCAAGCGCCACCGACATTGGAGCCTGATGCTCCCGCAACATGCTCAAGGTCCTCGTCAGAAGCCTCTGCCTTAGATTTCTTCAACTCATCAGCAGAAATCACAAAGCCCGCACCTTTCGCAATCTCCACAACGGCATCCACATCCGCAGCCACCTTCAACTTGTCTTGAAGCTCCGCATCAGCCTTGGCGGCTTCCAGGAAGGCTTTGAGTTGCTCTTCGGAAATCGCTTGGAGTGGGTGAGGTTGTTTAGGCACGAATACCAAACAAGCCCAGTATAGGCTCAATGAAACCACCAGTCACACCTTCCAGCTCCTTGTCCGCAAGCTCTACTGGTCGATGAGGGAGGTCGGTAGTCTGAAGGTTGACATCACGGGCTGCTTTGTTAGTCATGATTGAAATCCTGAAGTGTGAGGTGAAGTCGGAGCTGTGTCCCTCTCGATGTATTCACCATCGCAGGGCTGATCGCCACACACCAGATGAAGAGCTGGGGAGGTTTCAGGGAGTTTCTGGTGAGTGCAAGCCATTCCATGAAACGAGCTGCTTGCCCAGCGCCTGCATGGGCGTGCAGGGATTCGCCAACGCCCTCAATGCGGACCAACTTGTCGCCATCAGGGGAGCGCAGCCAGCCGTTGCCACCACTGCCCTGTTGGCGTTTCTGCTCCTGTTTGTCCTGCAAAGGAGCCACGCAGTGCCCGGTTGTGACCAAGAAAATACCCCAAGCCCTTTGCAGGACCTGGGGCTGAGTGCCAAGGGCTAGAGCTTATCCACTGCTGTGGGTGTCCTGGTCAAGCCGATCACAGGGCATAAGACGGTCGGTTGATGGACGGTGGACGGACGGGTTGGCACTGCACGGAGCCCTCACCACTGCGGCGGCACCCGTCGCCACCCCTGCCGGATCAGGTTCTGCCAAAGCTGTTCAGCGTTGAAGCGCAGCATTCCGCGGCAATTGCGCACCAGGGACCTGCCTTGGCTGGTGATGTTGGCAGCTGTGACCTCCACCCACTCAGGGAGCCGCTAGTCAACCAGAAAAGGAATGCCCTCCTCGATGCACTGGCGCCAGGTATTGACGGCTGTAGGGGGAGTCTTGGTGGGATATCGAAGAAACAAAGTGCCCCTGCAACGATAGGGGCTCTGGGGGAGAACTAAACCACTTGATCCAGGATTTCTTTGGGTAGTCGGCTACACACAACGTGCCAGCCGGTATACCCAGTCACGCATGTAGAAGGAGGAGGTAACTCTAAGCCACCAGAAACGCCTCTTAACTCCTCGTCTGAAAGGCTCTTCAGATCATTGGGTCGATGAGTGAGGTTGTGGTTGAACTCATTGGACATGATTGAAATCCTGAAGTGTGAGGTGAAGTCGGAGGTGTGTTCCTCTCGATGTATTCACCATCGCAGGGCCGAGTCCCCGATACCAGATGAGAAGCGAGGGATGTTTCAGGGATTTTCTGGTGAGCGAGGAGCTGAAGCAGCAGCTGCCGCGAGCAAAGCAAAAGCCTCGGTGCCAGCCGGGGCTCTTAGTGGTTTGTTGCCGTGAGATCAACCGAACGCTGTGGGGAAGGACAGATTGGACCGTTGCTACCAGCGAGTGACCCTGCTACGACTTCCCCAGTCGATGATTAACTAGCAAGGACTACCTAAGCGCTGTTAAATAATCTCACTGACACCTTCGAGCCTTATGGGTGCGCCTGCTCAACGGATTTCAAGAAGCTCAATATCATAAAGTAAGGTTGCGTTGGGAGGGATTACGCCGCCGGCGCCCTTCTCGCCGTAGGCCAGATGTGGGGGAACTACTAGTTGGCGCTTCTCGCCGACCTGCATACCAACTAAACCTTCTTCCCAGCCTTTGATCACACGGTTGTCTAGGGGGAAGGAGATGGGGTCACGGCCGTAGCTGCTGTTGAACTCTTGGCCATTCTCCAATGTACCGCGCCAATGAACGATAAGTGTCTGGCCACGTTGCGCTCCAGATCCGCTACCTCCGACTGCGGTGATGAGTTCTTGATCGCTAAGTGCGAGAATTAGGGTGTTCATGGGACAGGAGTATGTATAAGGTTGTTCGCTTTTGTGGCGTAACGATCGGAGGTGTTTGCCTCTCGATGTATTCACCATCGCAGGGCAGATTGCCCATTACCAGATGAGGAGCCAGGGAGGTTTCAGGGAGTTTCTGGTGAGGCCATTCCCACTCACTGGGCCGAGCTGGTTGTCCAGAGCCTCCCTAGATAGCCTCAGGCAAAAACAGTTGAACTGCCCGCCGATCCGCGAAAGCGATCAGAACCGACCATGGTGGCTTTTTCGCGCTCGATTTCATCAGATAACAGCCTAACAACCCCTTGCCAGTATGCATCCTTGTCAAAACCACCGGCCACAACAGCCAACTCTTCATCCGAAGGCTCTACTGGTTGATGACGGAGGTCAGTAGCTTGAAGGTTGAGATCACGGTCTGCTTTGTTAGTCATGATTGAAACTCCTTGATGTGTGAGGTGAAGTCGGAGGTGTGTTCCTCTCGATGTATTCACGATCGCAGGGTTGAACGCTCAATACCAGATGAGGAGCCAGGGAGGTTTCAGTGAGTTTCTGGTGAGCGAGAGCGCAGCAAAAAAGCCCCAGCCGAAGCCGGGGCTCAATGAATGCATAGTTTTTCTATATTGCTAGGCAATTCATTTCCGCATGGGCGGCCCTAAAAGCAGAGCCCCCACAACAGATCAGTGACCATTAAGGTCTCGCCCCCAACTGCGCATCAATTCTTCGTACTCTTGCCGCGTCGGCGGGGGATAATCAATAAATCCTCCGGCAACAGCTTCCAACTGCTGGTCGTCCAGCTCCTGGGCTTGCTGAGTGAGATCGCGGTTGGGTTGGTTAGTCATGATTGAAGTACCTTGGGGTGTGAGGTGAATGTCTGAGGTGTGTTCCTCTCGATGTATTCATCATCGCAGGGTTACTCGCGCTACTCCAGAGGAGAGCCAGGGGATATTTCAGGGAGTTTCTGGTGAGGTCAAACCGTCTCCTGTGTCGAGCTGGTTGTCCAGGGCCTCTCTAGTTGCTTTGTGCACAACAAAACCCCCAGGCCATAGGCGCCTGAGGGTCGTTGGACGCGGACCTTGGCTTTCCGCTACCTATCGGTCATGGCTCTGGGTGCCTGCCGCTGTCAAGGCTCAGGCGCAGCCACCTCCAGCAGATGGGCGATGAGGTTGCTCAGGCTCCTCCCTTCCTGATCCGCTCGTTGCTGCAGGCGCCGGTGAAGCTGCCAGTGAGCTGTGAAGGTGATCCTCTGCGGTCTGCGACGAAGCAGATCCATTCGGGCAGCAGGGGATGACGTGCCCGCAGGCACTGGGTAGAAAGCAGTCATCAGTTCAATTCAGGTTGGACTGGTCACGAGGTCGGCAGTTCGCGCTGCGCGGCCTCACCTCCGAACCTACGCCGCGTGTTGCCCCTCAGGTGATGCCGTGGCTACTCGTGGTGCAGTTGCTCTGCAGAAGATGCCGGATTTCGGAGGGGTTGCTACCAGCAGGGCAGACTCTGCTGCGGCATGACCCGCCACACGCTTATCATCGAAGGGCCTGGAGGTTCGATGGCAACGATGGAGATCTTTGCCAAGGACCGTGATGAAGTCGTTCGCATTGGCCACGAGCTGTTCCCCGGGCGCCGGCTAGCTGCGGTCAATCACGAGGATGAAGACGAGCTCGACCCTGGTTCCTAGAGATCGCCGTCAGACATCCACGTCCTCGCCCCACTGCGGGGTGCACTGCCTCCAGCCGTCCGCCTGGAGCTTCTTCCAGAGGGTGCGGGCGTCATCCCTGCGGAGGTGGCTGCCGTTTTTGTAAGGCGTGTCTCTGTCGAATCCGGCTTTACGCGTCTCTTGGGCGGTTCCATGCCACAAATTTCTGAAGCCGTATCGCCTTGGACGCATTGCGTGGATTCCCCCGTGGCGGGTGGCATTCATGGGCTGTCCAGTTTGGTCGGGGCGTTGGTGCTTGAGGCAGGCGCGCAGCCTGATGGGTTTATCTCACGGTTTATGTACGGTTGATAAACCTTGCCTCAAAACCCAGTCCACGACTCAAAGAGTGTTCCATGAGCCGTAGGAAAGCGATGGCTACTGGGCAGCGGCGCTGAATAGGCCGGGTGGTAGACGAACGGCGGCCTCAGGGCTGAGGAATCACAGGCTGCTGGGCATTCTGCGGGTGAGGTGGCGCAGCTTGCGCAGGGCCTTCAGCTCCACCTGGCGCACGCGCTCGCGTGACACGTCGAGCATGCGGCCGATCTCGGCGAGGGTGTGGCGCTCTTCGCCTTCAAGGCCAAAGCGCAGCTCCAGCACTTGGCGCTCCTGCTCGGTGAGGTGGCTGAGCCAGCGGCCCAGCTGCTCGTGGTGCATGCCGCGTTCCACCTGATCGAGCGGTTCAACGTGGCTGTTGTCGGCGATCAGATCACCCAGGAAGCTGCGGCCTTCTTCGCCGTTCACCGGTGCATCGAGGCTTGAGGTGGTGAGGGCCTGGCGCAGCAGCGAATCGAGTTCATCGATAGGCATGTCCATCGCTTCGGCGATTTCCTTGCGGCTGGGCATGGCGCCGAGCTTGTGGGCCAGATCCAGGCTCACCTTGCGGATGGCGGTGAGGCGCTCGGAGAGGTGCACCGGCAGGCGAATCGTGCGCGACTGGCAGGCGATCGCGCGGGTCATGCTCTGGCGAATCCACCAGAAGGCATAGGTGGAGAACTTGTAGCCGCGGGTTGGGTCGAACTTCTCCACGGCTCGCTCCAGGCCGAGGGAGCCCTCTTGGATCAGATCGAGCAGTTCCAGCCCTTTGCCCTGATATTTCTTGGCAACACTCACCACCAGGCGCAGGTTGGCTTTCATCATCCGTTCCTTGGAACGGCGGCCCACGCGAATGGTTTTCTTTTGCTGATCGGTATAACCGTTTTCAGGCTCCTCTTCGGTCAAGCGCATCATCGCCTGCACCTGATTGCCCAGTTCAATTTCTTCTGCTGGGGTTAACAGCGGAACGCGGCCAATGGTGGAGAGATACCAACTAATCGGGTCACTACCTCGGCGGCGACTGGCGCCCCCCGGGGAAAGTCCGGATGCCGTCATGAACCCAGTCCTGGAAGTGAGCGCAAATCTCCTATGGGTTTTGTGAAAACCAATGTGATTTCAGATGCCCTTCAGCTTTCAGCAGCAAAACCACACACTTGTGCTGAGACTCACGTGTTGATCTGCTGTTGTTAATCGCTTTGCAAGGTCTGGATTGTGTTGGGTTCCTGGCTTTGCAGTTGTTGCGCGATAGCAATTGGGTTGGCGCCGCCGGGTCCTCTCAGGCGTTCGGCCTGTTGTCCGGCCTGGGCATGGGCCAGGGCGCTGGTGGCCAGCAGGGCGGCATCGCTACCGCCGCGGGCCCCGAGGCCGGCGGCATAGCCGGCCAACACATCCCCCAGGCCCGCGCGGGCTGCAGCGCTGCAGGCCTGGGCCAGTTGCCAGCGCCGGCCATCGGCGGCGGCGATCACGGTGCGAGCCCCTTTGAGCAGCACGCTGCATGGCTGCTGATCGCTGCAGAGCTGGGCGGCGGCTGAGGCCGCCAGCAGCGGCTGTTGGTCGGCCAGCTCCGGGAAGAGGCGTGCAAATTCGCCGGCGTGGGGGGTGAGCCAGGTGGGTCCTTGCCGGCCCTGCAGCCACTGCGCGGCCCCCAGGTGCGCCAGGCGATTCAGCCCATCGGCATCGAGCAGCAACAGGCCGGGGAAGCGTTGCAGCAGATTCCAGCTCGAGGCTTCCGCCGCTGCCTCTGTGGCCGTCGTGCCCCCCAGGCCGGGCCCCAGTACCACGGCATCCAGCCGCTCCAGCACGCTCTCGCTCAGCCCCGCCAGCTGCAGGCTGCCGCTGGGGTGAGCCTCCAGTGCTGCGCTCACCACCACATGGGGCTGCACGCTCCACAGTTGCTCGGCCACGGGCTGCGGCAGGGCTGCGCGCAGGCTTCCCACCCCACTGGCGCTGGCGCCTTGCAGGCAGAGCTGGCTGGCGCCGCGATAGGCCTCACTGCCGGCGATCACCAACAGCCTGCCGCGCTGGTATTTCGAAGCGGCTTCCGGTTGCTGCGGCCAGGGGGCAGCCGCCAGATCACGGTCCAACAAGGCCAGGGGCTGGTCGTGGCCAAGACCCTGCAGCAGCGGGGCCGGCAGCCCCAGCTCAAGGCGCTCCAGTTGGCCCACCCAGGCGAGCGCTTGATCCTGCAGAAATCCCTGCTTGAGCAGACCAATGCTCAGGCTCAGAGCGGCGCAGGCGGCCACGCGGCCCAGAAGCTGGCCGCTGTCGGCGCAGACGCCGGTGGGGCCATCGATGGCGATCAGCCGGCCTGGCTGCATCCGCTGCCGCTGCTCCAGCAGCGCTTCCAGCGCTTCGCCGGGGGGGCGGCTTTGGCCGATGCCGAACAGCGCATCGATCCACACCGCTGGATCGGCGGGATCGGGCGGGGCTGCGAGCTCCGCGATGCCTAGCCAGCGGGCATGGAGCAGGTGGGCTGCGGTGAGGGGTTTGTGGCGCTCAAAGGGGCTCCAGATCCGCACGGCGATGCCCGCCAGGTGCAGCTCGCGGGCCACCACCAGCCCGTCGCCGCCGTTGTGGCCGGGCCCCACCAGCACCAGAGCGCCGCGCCGCTGCAGCTGGGGCCACCAATCGGGTTGTTGCAGGCGCCGGGCCACCGCCAGCGCCGCTTTTTCCATCAAGGCCTCCACCGGCAGGCCGCTGGCAAACAACTGCTGTTCCAGCTCCGCCATCTGGCTGCCGAGCACCAGCAGGTGCTCGGCATCGCGCAGGGGCCAGGCGGGCTGAGACAAAACAGGCCGGGTGGTGACCGTTCCATGATGGAGAGATCCCGCTGATCGGGCTGTAGGGCCCGGTCGTTTTGTTGGTTTGGCGCGTTTTTCTGCGATTCCCGCTGCCGCGGAGCCCTCGGTGGCGGCCACGCCGGCCGGTGCCTTAGCTCTCGAGCGCCTGCAGGCTTGGCCGGGTGAGCACCGCGTTGCGGTGGGGTTGTCGGGCGGGGTGGATAGTTCCCTCACCGCAGCCCTGCTGGTGGAGGCGGGCTGGCAGGTGGAAGGGCTCACGCTCTGGTTGATGAGCGGCAAGGGCGCCTGCTGCGCCGAGGGCTTGGTGGATGCGGCGGGGATCTGCGAACAGCTCGGTGTGGAGCACCACGTGGTGGATTTCCGCGAGCACTTCAAAGAGCAGATCGTGGATTTCCTGGTGCAGGGCTATGGCGATGGCATCACGCCCTTGCCGTGCTCGCGCTGCAACCGAGAGGTGAAATTTGGCCCGATGCTGCACTGGGCTCAAGAGGAGCGCGGCATTTCGCGCATCGCCACAGGTCACTACGCCCGGGTGTGCCACGGCGAGCAGAGTGATAACGGCCGCCATCAGCTCTTGCGCGGCCTCGACCGGCAGAAGGATCAGAGCTATTTCCTCTACGACCTGCCGCAGGAGGCTTTAGGCCGCCTGGTGTTTCCTCTGGGGGAGCTCACCAAGGCCGACACCCGTGTTGAAGCGGCCCGCCATGGGTTGCGCACGGCCGAAAAGCCGGAAAGCCAAGACCTCTGCCTGGCCGACCACCACGGCTCGATGCGCGCGTTTCTGGATACCTATCTGCCCCCGCGCCAGGGCGAGATCGTGCTGGAAGACGGCCAAGTGGTGGGCCAGCACGACGGTATCCAGCACTTCACGATCGGTCAGCGCAAGGGGCTCGGTGTGGCCTGGAGCGAGCCTCTGCATGTGGTGCGCCTGGATGGCGTCATGAACCGCGTGGTGGTGGCCCCGCGCCGCGATGCTGCCCGCAGTGATGCGGTGGTGGGAGCCGTGAACTGGGTATCGATCGCGCCGCCTCAGGAGCCGATCGAGGTGGAGGTGCAGGTGCGCTACCGCAGTGGAGCCGTTGCCGCCCGGTTGTCTCCTCTGGATGCCACCGATGCCGATGCGGCGGCGGGCCGGCCCCATCGCTGCCGGCTGGAGTTTGCGGAGGAGCAGTTTTCGATCACACCCGGACAGGCCGCGGTCTTTTATGCGGGTGATCGGGTGCTGGGGGGTGGGTTGATTCAGCGCTGAAGTAGTGGGTTCGTAGCCGGGTCGGGCGGTGATGGCGGACGGTGATCAGCCCCCCGCCCCTTCCAGTGGGCTCACGTTGGCTCCACAATTGCTGGGCTGCTCGGCATGTCGCTGCCCGTGGTTCTCGCTGAGGAGCTGCTGTGAACGCTGCAGCAAGTCGCCTGAACGCAGGCCTTCTGCGCCAAAGCCTGCGCATCTCGGTGGTGATGTTTGTCACCGCGTCGATCGCACTGTGGTGCGATCGAACGGCTTATCTGTGGTACCCCTGAATGCCGCGTTGATTGTTGTCGATGACAACGATGAGCTCACTCTCCCAGCGGCGAGTGGCCGGATTATGGGAACAATCCTGGGGGCTTTGCTCACTTTCTTGGTGCACACCATTGCCTCCGGCTGGATGGCGGTGTTGCTTACCTGTTTGCTGTGCTTCCCGTTGCTGCGCCTGTTCGGTTGGCAGGGAGGATTGTCCACGGCGGTGAACATCGTGGTGATGTTCCTGATGATCCCCAAGCCCACGCAGCTCAACTGGGACTTTGTGTTTAACCGCAGCCTTGACAGCCTGATCGGCATTGTGGTGGCTGTGGTGGTGGCCTATCTGTTCTGGCCCCGCAATCGCTTGGCGGAACTCGATCAATTGGATTGGGCGCTCGATCAGCAGATCCGTTCCGGTCAGGCGGGATCTGCTGCAGATCTCACGGCGGGTTATTTGAGGCTGGCTCGCTTGGTTGAGGTGGCATTACGCAGTCAGCAGGCAGCGTTAGTGAGGCGCAAGCGTTGGCCGCAGCGATTGCTGATCTGGGAAACCTTGTTGCATCACGCGCTCGAGCTGGAAAGGCATCGATCACTGGAGCAATCGGGTTTGCGATCGCCGTTGTTGGCTGCAGCAATGGCAGACGAGCAGAAACGGGTGTTTCAGGCGCTGCGAAGCATGCAGTTGTGTCGAGAGGCTTGTCGATGATGGACCGCCAAGACCTGCGATTGGCCGTTTGCGTGGGCCTTGCAGCTGGCTTCGGCAGCATCAGCACGGTGCCGGATGGCTACTACCTGCCGCTCACCCTGGCAGCTGTGATGGTGGGCAGCTATGGCGGCTCCTATGCCCTGGGATTGCAGCGGGTGATTTGCACATTGCTGGGCGGTTTGCTGTTGTTGATTGCTCAGCCGGCTTTCACCGGTTTGCCTTTCCCGATTGGGCTGGCCCTGATGTTGGGGTTGATTCGCTTTCTCGGCGGATGCCTGGGCTTGGAGGCTGGTTACAAGATCACCGGGATGGTGGTGGTGATGGGTTGGTTGATGCAGTCCACTGCCGTGGATAGCTGGTTGGGGCTCAAGCTGAGTTGGACGGCACTTGGCGTGGTGCTGGCGTTATTGGCGTTGCATCTGCTCTGGCCGAGCACCGCCATCCGCGAACATCAACAGGCTTATGTGGCGTTGCTCGAGCTCCAGCGTGAAGCTCTGTTGGAACAACAGCGGCTGCTGGATCAGACTGCTGGTGTACGCCTCTCACCAGCGCGCCGCAAGCAACGCCATCGCGAGCTGATGCGTGCGCTGATTCAGGCCCGAGCAACGCGTCCGGCTGCGCAGCTTGAGCTTGGTGCTAATCCCTACGCGCAGCCGCAGTTGCATGTGTGGACGGAACTGGAGCGTTGTTGTGCCGCCCTCGCTGGATGCATCACTGCCTTACGAGCGTTGCGTGAACCGTTTGTGGGTCTTCCGGCTTTGCGTGAGTTGCATCAGGCTGAAGCCCAGCTTTTGGCTGATGCCTTTGCGCTGCTTGGTCTCTGGCAGGACGCTTTGACACGTCATCGTCCTGTGTTGGTCTCTGACAGCACGTCTGAGAATCTGTCGGCCTCGATTGAGCAGCTTCGGAGTGTGGAGCGCGATCTTCTGGCGTTGGTGGAGCTGCCAGAGGCCCTCGATCCGCTGGACCAGAAGCAGGTGGCGCGGCGCTTGTTGCTTTCTTATCAGATTGGGGCCTTGGTGCAGCGGATGCAGCTTCGCTGGCAGGAGTTGATGGTCACCAATAAGGATCCGTCGCCAACTCCACGGTGAGCTCGCCGCTTTTGCTCGCCGGCACGGTGGCGATGCAAGCTCGAACTGTGGTTCCGTTCACATCGAGTTCGCAGGCGCCGCAGCTGCCGCCTAGGCAGCCTGTGGGGATCGAAAAGCTGGCATCGCGCGCGGCTTGAAGCCAATCGATGCCTGGCGTGCAGCGGGTTGTTTGCCCCGAGGGCCAGTGGATCAACACCTCTTTCATGGCTGCTGCAGGAATGGCTCCAAGTTCACGTGCTGCTCGAAGGCATCGGCGAGGCGATCGAGCAGGGCGTCGCGCTGACGGCTGTGGTGCGGTTGCTGTTCGCTCAACATCGGCAACCCTTTCCGCGCGCGTAACTGATTGAGCCATCGCCTACGCCAAGGGCCGCTTTCGAACACACCGTGCAAGTAGGTGCCGGCCACTGAGCCGTGCACCCAGCCCAGCTCTGCATCGCTGCAAAGGGGCTGGCATGGCTCCAGGGTGCTCGTGCTGCCGCGGTGCAGCTCGAAGCCTTCGATCGGCAACTTGCTGCTGTCGCCAATCAGCGGCCAGAGGGCTGTGCTGCCGCGCTGGCGCAGGGCTTTGCTGCCGCCAAACACGGTGCGTAGGGGCAGCAGGTTGAGCCCTGGTGCCCGAAGCCGGCCGTTGCTGCCACCCTCCAGCCCCTCGGGATCGCAGAGCTCTCGCCCGAGCAGTTGCATCCCGCCGCAGATTCCGAAGACCGCTCCACCTGCTGCGGCGAACTGCTGCAGCCCACTGCACAGCGTTGCGTTCATCCGCAGGGCGTCCAAGTCGCGCAGCGTTTGCTTGCTGCCAGGCACCACCACGGCATCAGGGTTGCCCAGCTCCTCCCCGGGGGCCACCCAACGCAGCTGCACGCTGGGTTCGGCCTCGAGCGGATCGAGATCGGAGAAATTGCTGAGCGAGGGCAGCTTGAGCACCGCGATCTCCAGCTCGGCGCCCCGTTTGCGGCCCCGGCGCTCCAACAGGTCGAGGGAGTCTTCCGGCGGGAACAGCTCATCGAGCCAGGGCATCACCCCCAGCACCGGAATTCCCGTGTTGGCCTCCAGCCAGCGGCGGCCTTCGTCAAAGAGTTCGCGGCGTCCGCGGAAGCGGTTGATCAGCAGGCCCCTGATCAACGGACGCTCTACCGGTCGCAGCAGCGCCAACGTGCCCACCAGCTGCGCGAACACACCCCCGCGCTCAATGTCGGCCACCAGGATGCAGCGGGCGCGCAGGTATTGGGCCAGGCGCAGGTTGGTGAGATCGCGCGGCTGCAGGTTCACCTCAACGGGGCTGCCGGCGCCCTCCAACACGAGCCGCCCTTCGGGGTAAGCCCCTTGCAGCTCGTTTAGGCCGCTGCGGATCGCGGCCCAGCCGGGGCGAAACCAGTCGCGGTAGTAGTGCTCGGCGCGGCAACTGCCCACTGATTGGCCCAGGTGGATCACTTCGCTGGTGCTGTCGCCCTGGGGTTTGAGCAGCACCGGGTTCATGGCGCACTGGGGTTCGAGCCCTGCGGCCCAGGCCTGCAGGGCCTGGGAGTAGGCCATCTCGCCGCCGGCCTGATCCACCCAGGCGTTGTTGCTCATGTTCTGCCCCTTGAAGGGCAGTGGCGTTTCACCGCGGCGCCGCAACACCCTGCAAAGCGCGGCTGTCATCAACGACTTGCCGGCACCGCTGCTGGTGCCCAGAACCATGAGGGGGGTGTGGTTCTCGCTCATCAAAACCTCGGCCTGTGCTGCCGAAGCCAGTGCTTGAGGCGCATCAGCACTCCACCGGGAGGGATGGCGTCGCTCCACGGGGCAATGGTGTTCCGCCCCATCGGGGTGAGGCGCACCCGTTCGGTGAGGCCCTGGCCGTCCACTTCGCGGCGCAGCACGCCGAGCTGGATCAGCCAGATCAGGAGGTCTTCGGTGCGGTTGGCGTTCAGGCTGAGGCGGCTGAGTTGCTGCCGGTTGGGGTGGGCAGCGATTTGGGTGCTGCTTAGGGCCTGTGCATCGAGCAGTTGATAAAACGACAGCCGAAAGGGAAGGCAGCGCACCGCCTGGCGGGCCCGCCGCAGGGCGCGTTGCTCTTGTTGGCTGGCGGTGCTCACGCAACCCGGGTGGCTGCTGCCATTCTCATGGCCAGCCCATCCCGTCCGCTGTGCTGCTGCTGGCTTCTGCGTCTCCGGCCCGTAAGCGCCTGCTGGAGCAGGCCTCCATTCCCCACCGCGTGCAAGTGAGTGGGGTGGATGAAGACGCGATCCACCACGCCGATCCGGCCCAGTTGGTGCAGCTGCTGGCGCAGGCCAAGGCTCAGGCGGTGCAAGAGGCTTGTACGGACAGCTCGATTACGGCGGTGTTGGGCTGTGATTCAGTGCTGGCCTTTGAAGGGGAGGTATTCGGCAAGCCGCTCGACGCCGCTGAGGCCATCGCCCGTTGGCAGCGGATGGCTGGTGGCTGGGGGGAGCTGCACACCGGGCACTGTTTGTTGGCGCTTGGTGCTGCGCGGGAGTGTTCAGCTCCGGATATCCATGGATATCTGCCGGCGGAACGCCGCGCCACCATCACCACCCGCGTGCAGTTCGCGCCACTGAGCCCCGCCGAGATCGAGGCCTATGTGGCCACTGGAGAACCGCTGCAATGCGCTGGCGGCTTTGCACTGGAGGGGCGCGGCGGTGCGCTGGTGGAGCGGATTGAGGGTTGTTTTTCGAATGTGATCGGGCTGAGCTTGCCGTTGCTGCGGCGCTGGCTCCTGACGATGGGCGTCAGTTAAGGAGTGTGTTGGCGTGCTTCTGTGGTCAACACCGTTTTCTCGTTGCAAGGCAGAGCAAGGCTCTTCCTAACCCGCGACCGCGAAGCTCGAGCAGAATGGACTGCATGGGGTATTCAATTGGCGATTCCCCACAGCGTGATCCGCAACTGTTCACCGCGACTCGAACCCTCTTTGGTCGCTCTAGCGCCATGACCAGCTCAACTCCCACAACCATTCGCCAGCGGCTTGTGGCCCATAGGCCCGAGGTGCTCGCCCTCGCCCAGCGCCATGGTGCAACCAACCTGAGGGTCTACGGCTCGATCGCTAAAGGGCAGGAACACCAAGGTAGCGACCTGGATCTTCTTGTCGATCTAGCGGAGGATCAGTCTCTTCTCGGGTTGATCAGTTTCCGGCAAGAGCTTGAAGATCTCCTGGGATGCCTGGTGGATGTCACAGAAGCAGAAACACTGCACCCGTTGATCCGTCGTGAAATCCTCGATCAGGCTCAGTTGCTGTGAGCAAAGATCGCCTCTATCTCGAAAGTATTCGTGATTGTTTGGAGCGGATCGCAGAGTACACAGCTTCTGGAGAGAGCAGCTTCATGGCCTCTCGTCTGATTCAAGATGGCGTGATTCGTAATCTCGAGGTGATCGGTGAAGCCACCAAGAATCTCAGCCCGGAGCTCCGAGCGGCCAGTCCTGAGATTCCTTGGCGGCAGATTGCCGGCATGAGAGATGTTCTGATTCATGACTATCTCAAGGTCAATCTGGCCCGAGTTTGGCGGACCGTTGTCATTGACCTTCCTCCACTTCAGGAGGCAGTCCTGAGGCATCTACAGGCATAACGCTTGGTGCCTCCTCTGGCGGAACCGTGCAGGTGGTCAGGCCCGTGAGCCGGCAACGACCAGGTGCCAACCCGTTCCCCGTTCATCCAAACCGCCAGGGAGCGCGCTCTCGAGGGTCTACCCATCACCATTCAGCTGGATTGATGGCGTGTTGTCGCGGCCTCACCACCACTTCGAGGTTGAGGGCGGCCAGGAGCAACAGCAGACGCTCCACGGTGAGACGACCCGGTTGCAGTTCGAGTTGGTAGAGCCTGGCCTGGCTCATGCCACCTGCCTTGAGGGCCAGTTCTTGCTGGTTCATCCCCTGTTCTCGCCGTGCACAGCGAAGCAGCATTCCCAACTGCGCAGGGGCGCGGATCACCTGCTTACCTGCAGCCATGGCTTATGCGGATTCTCAATAAACGCACAACAGCAAGAATCTTGATAAACGACTTTTATTGAGAATTCGAGTGAACGGGGTGGGGCTGACGCTGTCGGGCTTGTCTCTGCGGGGGAGTGTCCAGCTCCGGATATCCATGGATATCCGCCGGCGGAACGCCGCGCCACCATCACCAACCGCATGCAGTTCACACCACTCACCGTCGCCGAGATCGAGGCCAACGTGGCCACCGGAGAACCGCTGCAATGCGCTGGCGGCTTTGCTTTGGAGGGGCGCGGCGGAGCGCTGGTGGAGCGGATTGAAGGTTGTTTTTCGAATGTGATCGGGCTGAGTCTGCCCTTGCTGCGGCGCTGGCTGGCTGAGGCTTAATGCATCAGATCGGCGAAGCACTGTTGCCATCGCCGTTGAACCATGGCTATGGGCTGGATAGGTGCTGATTCCCCCTGATGAAATCGATTGCGCTGTTGATGGCTGGAAGCCTCCTGGTGGGTAGTGGTTGGGGCTTGAACGCCTCCGCGATGGAGCCGATCGTGCTGGCAACGTCGACCCCGGCGATGGAGCAGCCTGTTGCCCAGGAGCAGAAGCACCTGCAGGCGGCGTCATCCCAGATGCGCCAAGGCGTGAGCCGCGATGGCGATCTCCCGCTGGAATTCAAGAAACCCAACGGACCCAAGGCCCATCACCTGCTCAATCTGAGCTTTTAGGCGCTTCGTTGCTCCATCCAAGCAGCAGCTGCAGGCTCTCCAGGATCCTGCGGCTGCTGCTGGCCACCGCTTCCAAATCCTGCAGGGTGCTGATCAGAAGCGGTTGGCTCAGGCGAAGGAGCTGTTGCGCATCCTGGGCGGTTTGTTCGGCGCTGCGGCCTGTGCTGCTCAGCTGCTGAAGCGCCTGGCGCAGGCCTGGGGTGGTGGCGGCTGTTTCCCGTTCCAGGGTGGTGGCCAGCTTGTTCATGGTGTTCAAGGTGGCAGGCAGCTCGCGCTCGGTGAGCCGTGTGGTGTTGCGCAAGGTGGCCTGCAGCTCGGTTTGGGTGTCGATCAGCCGGTGCATCAGGTTGGTGATCGCCAATGGCTGCTCGTAGGGCAGGGAGCGCACCACGGGGCGGTTGGTATCGCTGCTCTGTTGTGGATCTGAGCTGATCACCACAAAGTGATCCCCCACCAATCCCTCTTGCCCGAGGCTCGCCACACTCTTGGGGCCGATCAGATCGGCATGGCGCTCCTGCACCCGCAAGCTCACTTTCACCTGGCCGTTGGCTTGGAGTTCCAGCGTTTGCACAGTTCCCACCGGAATACCGGAGATGCGCACCTCCTGGCCCGGGCGTAGCCCGATGGCGTTGCTGCTGATCAGGTGCAAGGGCAGCCAGCGCGTGCCCCACTGTTGCTCGCGCGCCATGCCCACCACCAGTGCGACAGCCAGCACCAGGCCTGATCCCAGGAACAGGTAGCGCTCGCGCGGGCTCGTGCTCACAGGCTCGGACTTCATGAGGGGCTGGTGCTGAGGTGGAGAGGGTCGATCAGCGTGATCCACAGCAACTTCAACGAGAGCAGCAACACCAACCCTTCCGCCAGTTGATCACTCACCAGCTGGCCAGGGTCGCGCCCGAGGCGCCTGTTGCGCTGGCTGCGCCATTGGCTCCAGCCGCACACCGCGGCCAGAAACACACCGGCTCGCAGGCAGGCGCGGGCTACATCGATCAGCAACACACCACCGAGCAGGTCGCGCAGTTCGCCTATCAAATCGCTGCGCGGGGTGCCCAACACGCCGCCGCAGATCGCAGCGGCCAGAAACAACAACTCCAACAGGGCTCCCACGACGGCTGCGGCGGCGATGCCCTCCATCTCCACCCCAGAGCTGGGTTGGTTGTAGCGCTCGAGCCAGCGTGGCAACAGCAGCGCGAGGGAGAGCAGAGCCACCAGCATCGGCCCCACCAGCTGCAGCACCAGCAGCACCAACAATTGCAGGCTGAAGCGGCTGGTGAGCCCGAGCGGACCACTGGCCAACTGCACCACGCCGAGCCCCACCACCAGTCCCGCCAGGATCACCGGCCCACCGCAGCGTTCGCCATAGCGTTCGGCCCGGGTGGCGATGGTTTGTATCGAGCGAAGGCCAGCCTTCATGGTTTGGCCCCTTGGGGCAGCTCGCTGATCCGAGGGCACCACTCGCGTGCCACCGCCAGGGCCACGGGGTCGTTGAGCACCGGTTGCCAACCGCGTTGGTAGTGGCCGGGCAGGCGTACATCGCCGATGCGATCGAAGGTTTGATCGCGGCAGTCGAGCTGGTAGTTGAAGAAGTGGCGGAGGGATCCCGCTGGGGTGCCGCCACGGAGCGTGGGGGCGATGTAACCCTCACGCCAGCAGCGATCGCCGTTGCAGCGGATCGTGCCGGGATTGCCGGCATTGAGCTGGGCCGGAACGGCCGGCCACTCGATCACGCTGTGACCGGTGAAGCCGATGTAGCGGCCCCAGCTGCCCCGCAGGTTGAGCTGGCGCAAGGTGGCGTTGTCGTAGCTGTAAGGGCTGGGTACCGGCACGATCACCTCAGCGGCCTTGATGAGAGCCGGCCAGCTGGCAGTGGCGGACACCAGTAGTGCGGCACCGATCAGCCCGCGTTTATTGGAACAGGGCATTGAGCAGGTTGCCGAGCGCATTGCCCACGGCGGCATCGCGGTTGCCGTTGGTGTTGCGGTTGGAGTTTTCCTGGGTGGCCACCAGCTTGTAATCGCCGAAGCGGAAGATGCCGGTGTTGCCGTGGTCGATGAAAGTCACCGGCCAGGTGCCGCCGAATCTATCACGGATCTGGAACTGCCCGCCGATCTGCTGGAAGGCGTAGTTGTTGCCGTTCTGCAGTTGCACCTCGTAGCGGTTTTGGCCGCCTTGGCGCACTTGCTTCAGCAGACATGGCCCGTCATACACACGTTGGCCGCTGCGGCTCAGGCTGCAGAGCCCCGTGTCTCGGGCCACCTGGGCCTGGCCTGGCCGCAGGTTTGAGCCGAAGAGCTGCTTGGTTAGGCCGGGGGCTACCACCCGTTCGGCCCAGCCATCGTTCCAGCAGGTGCGCTTGGCCACACTGCAGGCCTGGCCAGTGCTGAGCCGGAAGTCGCGGTTGTTCGACGGGCTGAGATTTTTCGAGAGATGATTGGCAGCCTTCTTGCCGTAGACGTCTGAGGTGATGCCGATCGAGGGGCCGTAGCTGTCGTAGCAAACCTTGCCGACCGAATCGCACACCACACCAGCGCGCGGGTAGCTGAGGCCGGCGGGTTGGGCGATGCTTGCCCCGCCGATCACCAGGGGCAGAGCAGCGGCAAGGGTCAGCGTCTGTCGGCGCATGGCGAGCGGATGGTTGTCGTTGTAGGGAGACCATAGAAAGCAAGCAGTGGCTTGTCTTGTCTCTTGCTGAGTCTTGCGCTGACAATCCCAGCTGCTGACAGCACAATGAGGCCACGCAAGTGCATGGGCGATGGCAGTAGGCGGTCGGCGTGGTCAATGGTTGCGAACTGGCCTCACTTGCGTCGTTCTGGCGATGGGTGTGCAGATCGGTGCGAAGGCTGAGCCGCCGCAGGCCTTGGCGATCCTGTTGCGTGAACTCCAGGCCAAGCCACTCGGGATCTACGACGGGGTTCGTCTGTTTCGCATCAACCGCCGCGGCGGCAACACCCTCACTCTCACGGTGAGTTGTGAGCGGGAGGAATGGCGCGTGCAGAGCCGCGAAAACGCGTTCTTTGATGCACCGTTTCTCTCTGCGGCAGGCATTGCGCGCACCTGGGTGTGCATGGAGCCAGTGAGGGTGCTCGAGTGAAGCCTCGATGACGGTGGCTGTTGCACAGCACATGTCATCTTGATAGTTCTTTTCTTGGGTTCATATCAGCACAGCGTCTGCTGATCGTGAGGATGGCCAATAAACATCAGGAATCTCTGGATGGCCTGCAGATATCTCATCATCGCTCAGCTTCGTTCACGGCATATCGACTACTGAAACATCGTTTCGCTAACTGGCTTGAGCTGTAAGTCTGATCCAACGCTCACTAGTCTGTAGCTGATTTGCTTGGTGCCGCCTGTCGGTTTTGCGTTGCTATCGCCTGGGCGATACACAGGGAAGCGACGCACCAGTGTGGTCTCCACCACGGCGAACTGATCGTGACCCATGTAGCCCTGTGCAAACTTCCCACTCAGCTCCGGCATCGTGATCGGTTGGAGTGTGTGGCCTTTGCTTGCACTCCAGGGCAACACTGAGCCGTAGCTGCCGCTGCCTGGGCTCGTCACATAGACGAAGAGGTCGGGGCGTCCATCGCTGTTGAGGTCTTCCACTTCGCTGCCAGTGATCGAGCCCATCACGTCGCGCTTCACCACTGGGAAGCTGTGGCCAGCCTCGCTGGCCTTCACGACCACTTGCTTTTCGGTGCCCTCGCCTTTGACCTGCACTTTGAAGGTGACGCCTTGGAGCGTCAGCGTGGTTACCTGTTGTGCGGCAATGGCAGCGCTGCTCAGCACTCCAAGCATCAGAACAGGAAGCAGATGCTTTGCTGTGACCATCAGTTGTTCAGGCGATTTTTGCAGTCTCCTGCCGTCGCTCACCTCCATCCATCAGTAGGTGAGAAGCTTGTCACCAGTGTTGACATCTTGCTGAATCAGACCAAGCCCAACCCCTATACCTCACCAGCGCAGCTTGAGCCCCCCGCCATAGCTGAGCTCATTGCCGTTACTCCAGAAGGCACCACCCACGCCGGCATAGAGGGAAAGGGTTTCAGAGGTTTCGTACTCGAGTGAGAGGCCAACATCGAGTGCATTGGCACCACGGTTCTGACCGAGCACATCAATGGAGCCAAGAGCCGGCACTTCGGCGAAGGAAGCGGTGAGCTGGTGCTCCTCGTTGGAATCTCCGTTGAAGTCATACTCGTAGCCGAGGGAGAGGCGCGGGATCAGGCGTGAGCTTTTGCCGGTGATGATCGGCGTTTCGATCTGGAAACCGATGCCGTAGATGAGGGAGTCGGCGGTGTGTGAGTTGAGGGCGAGATTAAGGGAGTCAGCGCCTGTTTCCGAGAATGCTCCTTGGTTGTGGAGGGCGTAGGAGAAGAAGGTGTTGGGCTTGATGCGCACAGCCGAGCGGCTGGTTTTGTCGGAGGAGATCACCCAGTCGTATTCGGCTGCCAGAGCTGCAGTGAAACCATTGCCGCTCCAGTTGGCACTGGCGGTGCGGTTGAGCCCACCGAGGTTGATGTTACGGTCGGACTCGTACTGGAGGTTCATGTAGCCGGCCAGCGCCGTGAACTTCCAGCTCTCGGATGGGCGGTAGATGCCCCAAGCCGCACCGGAGTAGGTGGAGGAGTCGATGCGAACGTCGGCGTATTCGTAGTTGTAGAGGTTGGCGCGGCCATAGCCAAAGGCTGCCCCAGCACTCCAGTTGCGATTGAAGTCGTACTGGAGGCCGTAGGAGCTGGAGAAGATGTTGTAGTCGAGGGAAGCGAGATCGTTGGTGCCGTTGAGCGTGGCTTGGGTGTTGGTGCCATCGATCAGCAGCGACCAGGGCGTGAGCTTTTTGACGGTGCGCGGCTTGCAATCGGGCTGGGGCTGCTGGGCGCCATCAGCTCCCGGCTCGACGTTTCCAGCAGTAGTGCAGACCATTTCTTCTGCGATTATGGAAATGGCCTTGGTGCCAGAGGTGAGGGCGAGTGTGTTGGCACGGAACTGCTCCATGGCCTCCAGTGCCACCGATTGCATGGAGGCATAGGGTTCAGCCGAGATGGAGTGGAGAGCTTGGTTGAGCTGCTGCCGGGTGGAGATCGGGAAGATTTCCGAGGAAACCTCTACAAAGTCGGGTGTTACTTTCGCTTGTTTTATTTGGCTAGTTGTGTAGCCGGTCTGGACACCGCTCTGGCTGATAATCGGCTTGCCACCTGATATGCCTTGCACAACTGCTGCTTGTACAGATGATGATCCGGCGTCAATCTGCTTGGCGATCATGACGCTGTTGTTGTTGCTAGATGTGAGTCCGCTTCCTTCCTTGTTGATCTGTTTGCAACCAGCGTTGGAGCCAGTATTGGCAGCGCACGTCCTGTTATTGAGCTTAGAATTACCTGCGCTGGCCGTTGTGATCGCGCCCCCTGTCTGCTTAACCTTCGAAATTGTTTGCTTTCCTGTTTTTAAACTCGTGGGCAGAGCTTCAGGGGTTTTGGCTCCTTTGCTGGCTCCTGTATCTTTCTTTGGTGGAGCTAGCTGAATCCAGCCAAAACGTAGTTCGGTGCAACTGGCCGGATCGCCAGGATCACAAGGTTGTGCTTGGCCGCCATCTAGCTTACTGAACTCAGGATCTGTCTCTCTAACGAAGTTATAGCCGGATGAACCAATGACGCCAAAGGTTGTGTTAAGACTCGCCTCGCCACCCTGTGTGCCTGCAGGAACTCTAATGGCGGTGTAGCTTTTTCCGGAAGTAATGGTCGTGCCTGGTACATTGCTGATGTTTAGCTCGCCCCCAAGTGCGATCGCACGACTGGCGCCTTTGAGAAGCAGTAAATCGCTGTTCGAACCGTCAACTTCAATGTTCAGTCTTCCTTGTGAGAGTTGCCCAAAGTTGCCGTCTATCGTTAGTGTACCTACTGCGACGCCTGGTGAGATGGATAGGGTCCCCAGATTGATGAGGTCTCCAGTAATGACAGAGGCTGAACCTGTCTCTAACTCAGCGCCGGGGGAAACCGTCACTGAGCCCGCTCCTAGCGATCCTGTGAGTGCTACTTTTCCGCTTTCGATTGAAAAGTTTCCATGGCTAGAGCCTCGTAGGCTGTTTTGATTGCTTGTCAGTGTCCACGTGCTACCTCCTGTTTTGCGAATGTTGGCAATACCCTGAATTCTTCCATCAAAAGTGGAATCTTGTGTGATCGCTACCTCGATTGGAGTGTTGGGCTGAAGGTCGCCAAGTCCGCTTACGTTTTGCAGCCTAGTTTCTTTGTCGGCAAATGCGCTGTTTGCTCGATAGTCGATGTTTAGCCTGCCCCCTCTCTTGATCTCGATCGCTGAGGACTCGGAAATCGAGCCACCGTCGCGAAGGGCGAGCACGACACGCTCGCCAATCGTCGTTGGTCCCGTGAATGAGTTGATATTCGTAAGTGTAATTGTGTTGTTGGTTCCCAACGCTGAGTTGATCAATCCAATTCCACCTTGTAAGGCATTGGCTGCATTGCTGATCACGCCGTTGAATGCGCCATTGTTGCCATTGGCATCAATGGCATTTGTCGTCGAGTTGTCGAGTGTGAAGTCTTGTTGGAATGTGGCCCCCTGTTGGTCAATCGTTAGGGTGCCACCTTCAAATTGTGGCAGAAGTGTGCCGCCAAGATTTGACGATAGGTTGTTTCCGTTCCCGCTCGTTGTATTGCCACTCGGCGTAATCGAAGAGGCTGTCGGGAATGAGTTGACCAGTATCGCAAATTCAATCGTGGCGCCATAGACAGATGCCGATGATCTTGTTCTGCCTGTGAATGGATTGACGCTGTGCCCCTCTTGGACGGCTTGGTTGTATAAAGTCGACCACTCCCACCCTTTGGCATCGGCGAGGCTTGCATTGCCACTAGGAACGATTTCATAAATGAATGATGGCCCGTTGTTTGTTCCGCTGCTTGGAAACGCTTTGCGTCTTCCTGAGCCGGTCCCTAGTTGCGTTGTGAATGCTTTCGCAAGCGCTTCAGCCATTGCTTGGTCACCTAGCCAAGGCGCTTCCTGATTGTTTTTGGGATAGCTATCTTCTCTTGATGTCACCTGATAGGTGACTCCGTTATAAGTTGCGCTCGCTGTTTGGGCTAATGATTGTGGTGCATTAGCTGCTATGCCTGCCAATGCCGCAATGGGTATCCATGCCGTGATGGGTATATGCGGTTTCATGGTCCATTTTTTCGCACCCTAACCAGCCTTTCATCCTTCATCGTGCTTTGTTGCTCTTCTTTGGATGGACGACGTACGGCTGCAGCCTCTCTCCTCGCCTTTGGTTCGAGGCGACTCCGATTTGTTCTTTGCTTACGGCGGTTCGCCACCCAGTTCACAACAAAAAGCCCCCGCCTTTCGGCGAGGGCTGAGAGACGGTCGCTGATCTGAGATCAGTCGAGATCGGGCATGGCCAGAGCGGGCTCGGCCTTGCGGTCTATGCCTTTTTCGAAGCCAGCAGCAGCAGCGCGGGCGCGGCCGGCGTGCCAGAGGTGACCCACCAGGAAGAAGAAGGCGAGCACGAACTGAGTCGCAGCCAGCCACTGGCGGATGTTCACGAAGTTCACCGAGTTGGGCTCGGTGATGATGCCGCCGACCGAGTTCAGAGACGCGTTGGGAGCGTGGGTCATGTACTCAGCCGCACGGCGCACTTGCCAGGGCTGAATGTCGTTCTGGAGCTTGTCGAGGCTCAGGCCGTTGGGGCCGCGCAGGGGCTCCAGCCAGGGACCACGGAAGTCCCAGAAGCGCATGGTTTCACCACCGAAGATGATCTCGCCGGTGGGGGAGCGCATCAGGTACTTACCCAGACCGGTGGGGCCCATGGCCGAACCGATGTTGGCGCCGAGGCGCTGGTCACGCACCAGGAAGGTGAAGCTCTGGGCCTGGGAGGCTTCGGCGTTGGTGGGGCCGTAGAACTCCGAGGGATAAGCGGTGTTGTTGAACCAGATGTAAGCCGAGGCGATGAAGCTCATGAAGCTCAGAGCGCCCAGGCTGTAGCTCAGGTAGGCCTCACCGTTCCAGATGAAGGCGCGGCGCACCCAGCCGAAGGGCTTGGTCACCACGTGCCAGATGCCACCAAAGATCAGGGTCAGACCCAGCCAGATGTGGCCACCGATGATGTCCTCCATGGAGTTCACACCGATGATCCAGCCCTCGCCGCCGAAGGGAGCGCGAGTGAGGTAGCCGAAGATCACACCCGGATCGAGGGTGGGATTGCTGATCAGACGCACATCGCCGCCACCGGGAGCCCAGGTGTCGTAAACGCCGCCGAAGAACATCGCTTTGAACACCAGCAGCAGTGCACCCACACCCAGAAGGATCAGGTGGTAGCCAATGATGTTGGTCATCTGGTTCTTATCGCGCCAATCCTGCGAGAAGAAGGCGGAATAGTTCTCCAGAATTTCGGGTCCACGCAGGGCGTGGTACAGGCCGCCGAGGCCAAGCACGGCGGAGCTAATCAGGTGCAGCACACCCACCACGAAGAAGGGGTAGAGGTCGACGACCTCACCACCGGGGCCCACGCCATAGCCAAGCGTGGCCACGTGGGGGAACAGGATCAGGCCCTGCTCGTACATGGGCTTGTCGAAGGTGAAGTGGCTCACCTCGAACAGCATCATCGCGCCAGCCCAGAACACCATCAGACCGGCGTGGGCGACGTGGGCGCCCAGCAGGCGACCCGACAGGTTGATCAGACGGGCGTTCCCCGACCACCAGGCATAACCGGTGGAGTCGAGGTCTTTCCCGCCGATCCCAGACAGGGAGGGATTAGAGAGCGTTACCACGGGGCAGAACCTCTTCAGGGAAGACGAAGTTTTCGTGCGGCTGGTCAGCCGGTGCCATCCAGGCACGCAGACCTTCGTTCAGAAGAATGTTCTTCGTGTAGAAGGTCTCGAATTCAGGATCCTCAGCCGCGCGGATTTCCTGCGACACGAAGTCGTAGGCACGCAGGTTGAGGGCCAGGCCGATGATGCCGATGCTGCTGGTCCACAGACCCATCACCGGCACGAACAGCATGAAGAAGTGCAGCCAACGCTTGTTGGAGAACGCGATCCCGAAGATCTGGCTCCAGAAGCGGTTGGCGGTCACCATCGAATAGGTCTCTTCTTCCTGGGTGGGCTCGAACGCCTTGAAGGTGTTCGCCTGATCGGAGTCTTCGAACAGGGTGTTCTCCACGGTGGCGCCGTGGATGGCACACAGCAGTGCGCCGCCGAGGATGCCGGCCACGCCCATCATGTGGAAGGGGTTCAGGGTCCAGTTGTGGAAGCCCTGCAGGAAGAGGAGGAAGCGGAAGATCGCTGCCACGCCAAAGCTGGGTGCAAAGAACCAGCTGCTTTGGCCGAGGGGGTACATCAGGAAGACGCTGACGAACACCGCAATCGGGCCGGAGAAGGCGATGGCGTTGTAGGGGCGGATGCCCACCAGACGGGCGATCTCGAACTGACGCAGCATGAAGCCGATCAGGGAGAAGGCACCGTGCAGGGCCACGAAGGTCCACAGACCGCCGAGCTGGCACCAGCGCACGAAGTCGCCCTGGGCTTCAGGGCCCAGAGCAGAAGAAGGGAATGGCCCATGGCATCAGCCGGGCTGCTCACCGCAGCGGTGAGGAAGTTGCAGCCCTCCAGATAGGAGCTGGCAATGCCGTGGGTGTACCAGGAGGTGACAAAGGTGGTGCCGGTCAGCCAGCCACCCAGCGCCAGGTAGGCGGTGGGGAACAGGAGCAGACCCGACCACCCGACAAAAACGAAGCGGTCGCGCTTGAGCCAGTCATCGAGGACGTCAAACCATCCCCGCTGCGGCGCGCGCCCTACAGCGATCGTCATGGGTGGGAAAAACCGCGGGCTGTGGGTTACCGGGGGATCGTAACAACGTTGATCCGCACTGCGAGGCGGGTTTTGGTGGGCTGACACGGCCCGTCACCATTGCGTTTTGGGTATTTGTGCTCACGGCTTGCTCAGCCCGGTCGGCGGGCGCGCCAAGATGGCAGGCCACCGGTTGAACCGCCCGTATGGCCTCGGCTTCTGCAGCGAAGGCTGCCCCTTCCTCCGAGCTGCTCGAGCAAGACGTGCTGGGCTCCCGTCGACTCTCCAACGTGTTCGTGGCGGCCGTGGTGACCACCGGTGGATTGGGCTTCCTGCTCACCAGCGCCTCCAGCTACCTCGGCACCGATCTGCTGCCCATCGGCCACCCCGCCGCCCTCAGCTGGGTGCCCCAAGGTTTGGTGATGGGCCTCTATGGCATCGCTGCGGCGCTGCTCTCCACCTATCTATGGGCCGTGATTGCGATCGACGTGGGCTCCGGCGCTAATCGCTTCGATAAAGCTGCCGGCACCCTCACCGTCACCCGTCGCGGCTTCCGTCAGCTGATCAGCGTCACCACCCCCCTCAAAGACATCCAGGCCGTGAAGGTGGATGTGCGTGATGGTCTCAACCCCCGGCGTCGTCTGGCTCTGCGGGTGCAGGGCCGCCGCGATCTGCCCCTGACCCGTGTGGGTGAACCGATGCCCTTGGCGGATCTGGAGCGTGGCGGTGCTGAGCTGGCCCGCTTCCTCGGTGTTCCCCTCGAGGGCGTTTGAGCATGACCCTGCTTCGATCCGGCTCCTTGCGCGGGCTGCTGCTCGCCTTTCTGCTCTTGCTGAGTCCGCTCGGGCCTGTGGCCTGTGCGGCACCTGGACCTTCCACCAGCTTCGGCTGCGGAACCTCCGGCGTGCCCTGCCTTAAGGGCACAGCCCTGGTTGAGCTCAACACCAGCAAGGGCAAGGTGGAGCTAAGCCTCGATGGCAGCGCCGCACCGCTCACTGCCGGCAACTTCGTGGATTTGGTGCGCCGCGGTGCCTACAACGGCACCTTGTTTCACCGCGTGGTGAAGGAACCCATTCCGTTTGTGGTGCAGGGCGGTGACCCTCAAAGCGCCAACCCCAGCACCCCGGTGGATCTGCTCGGCACCGGCAGCTTCATTGATCCCGGCACCGGCCAGCCCCGTCTGATTCCGCTCGAGCTGTTCCTCGATGGCGAAAGCCGCCCGCGCTACGGCGAAATCACCGTTGGGCCTGGTCAGGCCAGCAAGCTGAAGCTGCAGCACCAGCGCGGATCCCTGGCGATGGCGCGCTCCAACGACCCCAACTCCGCCAGCGCACAGTTCTATATCGCCCTTCGCGCTCTCCCTGAGCTCGATGGTCGTTATGCCGTGTTCGGCCGCGTCACCAAAGGCATGGAGGTGGTCGACCAGATCACCCAGGGCGACAAGCTGATCAGCGCCAAAGTGCTGCAGGGCGGCACCTTGGTGCAGGACGCCAAGTAAGCGGTTGCCGGCTCAGGCCGGCACGCGCTTGTCGAGGCTGGTGACTTTCAGATACGGCGTGCTCACGCCCGAGGCTCGCTCCAGGGAGATGCGGCCGGTGCGGGCAATCTCGAGGATGCCGTAGGGCTCGAGCACGTTTTCCAGGGCCACGAGCTTGCCGGGGTCGCCCACCACTTCAACGGTGAGGGCATCGCTACCCAGATCCACCACCCGGGCCCGGAACACCTGCACCAGATCCAGAATCGCGGCGCGCTGGCTCTCCGGTGCTGACACCTTCACCAGCATCAGCTCCCGTTCCACGGCAGGGATGCGGGTGAGGTCGTTCACCTCGAGCACATTGATCAGCTTGTTGAGCTGCTTGCTCATCTGAGAGAGGGTGCGCTCATCGCCCTCCACCACCATCGTGAGCCGCGAGACGCCGCTGCGCTCTGCTGGCCCCACGGCCAGGCTTTCGATGTTGAAACCGCGGCGGGCGAACAGGCCGGAGATGCGGCTCAGCACGCCCGATTCGTCTTCCACCAGCACCGACAGGGTGTGCTTCATGCCCAGGGCTGTTCGTGTGGCTGACTTGTGCCCAAATTACGCGCCAGCCATCCCAACACGTGGCGGTTGAACAGTTCGGGCTGTTCATCGTGGGGGCAATGGCCGAGCTGCGGCAGGAGTTGCAGCTCCAGATCGCCTTTGTGGCGGCGCAAGCGTTCGCTGATCATCGGTGGCACCAAGCGGTCTTGGCTGCCCCAGAGCACGAGCAAAGGCTGCTGCATCCGCTCCAGTAGCACCGCTGCCGTGGCACCCTGCGGCCGCAAGGCCATGCCGATGCTCATCGCCCGCAGCGCCCGCGCCGCACGCGGCCGCAGCGCCGGCCGGGCCACCAGCCGCCGCAGCTCAATGTCGATGGCGCTGGGGTCGCTGTAGGCGCTGCGCAACCCCAGATCCAGCAACGGTGTGCGGGCGATCACGGGCACGAGCAGCTCCAGGGGCAGCAGCCGGCAGAGCACCACCACCACCTGGCGTTTCACCTGCCGCCGCCAGGGGCGCCGCCGCCGCTTGAGCGGCATCAGCAGGGTGGGGTCGGGCAGTGGCGCCGCCACCACACCGCTCACCCACACCGGAAAAAACACCGCACACGTGAGCGCCACCAAGCTGCCCAGGGAATTGCCCACCAGCACCGCTGGCCCTGCACCACCTGCTCAAGAAAGCCCTTCAGCTGCCTGGCCCAAAGCCGGTTGTCGAGCGGGCGGTGGCGGCGATGACCCGGTTGGCTCGACGCGCCGAAGCCCACCAGATCGATCGCATACACGCACCAGCCCGCTGCCGCCAGCTCGGCGGCGTTGTGGCGCCAATGGCCGCTGGCGGCGCCAAAGCCATGGATCAACACCAGCGCCGGGTCGCTGCGGTTGCCCAGCACACGCCAATGGCAGCTGTGCTCCTGCCACTGCCAGTGGCCGTGCTCGCCCAGTGCGCCCCCGCGGGAGCAGGCTGGGGATCCAACACTGAGGCGTGGGAAGCGGTGGTGGCCGGCACGGCGGATCTCTCGTCTGATCACTATTGCGAAGGAGCGGCGGCTCTGCAGCTCGGGGCCGGGTTCTTTCGGCCGGAATCCCGACCCTCACGCGATCTGGGGGTGCTGCTGGCGGCGTTGCTCGCCCGCGGCGAGTTGGGGCTGAGCCAGCCGCTCTCCGTGCTCGATCTGATGGCGGGCTGCGGCATTCGCGCCCTCCGCTATGGCCTCGAAGCCGGTGCTGCCGCCGTGTGGGCCAACGATGCCGACACCGATCGGCTGCCGGTGCTGCAGAACAACCTTGCGCCCCTCTCAGCGGCTGGTTCGGCCCCGGAGATCACAGCCCACACCGCCCAGAAGCTCCTGGCCGGTTGCCTGCTCGATGAGCGCCGCTTTGGGCTGCTCGATCTCGATGCCTTCGGCTGCCCCACACCCCTGGTGCCTGCGTCCTTGGAGGCGCTGCAGTTTGAAGGCGTGCTCTACCTGGCCAGCACCGATGGCCGCTCCCCCACCGGCCACGACCGTGCCGCCGCCGTGCGCTCCTTAGGCGCCGCCGCCCGCGCCCATCCCGCCAGCTGGGAGTTGGCTCTGCGCCTGCAGATCGCCGTGGTGGCCCGCGCCGCCTGGGCGATGGGCCGGGGCATCCGGCCCTTGTTCAGCTTCAGCGAGGGGCGCACGTTCCGCACGGCGATTCAGCTGCAGCGCCGCGCTGATCCGCGCCAGGAGCGGCAGCTCGGGTTGCTGGCCCATTGCCATGCCTGCGGTGAGCAGCTGGAGCAGAGCCTGCTGCAGCTGCGTCAGTGGCCCGCTTGCGCCTGCACGGTTGATCCCCCGCCCCTGGCCATCTCCGGGCCCTTGTGGCTCGGGCCGCTGCAGCACGCCCCCACCCTGGCGGCGATGCAACAGGAGGCGCAGCGTTTGCCCAGCGGTTCGGTGGGCGCCCACCGAGCGCTTGTTGGCGCGCTTGCTCGCGGATCCCGGCGTGCCCGCCCGCTGCTGGCCCAGTGCGGAGCTGGGGCGGCGCCTCGGTGGCGGCCCGCCGGCAACCCAGGCGTTGCTGGCGGCCCTGGACGCTGAGGGCTACACGGCCCTGCGCTCCGGGGTGATGGATGGGTTGTTTCGCTGCAATGCCCCCTGGCCCCGCGTGTTGGAGCTGGCGGCTGCGCTAAACAGGTAGCCGTTACGCCACCTGGCTATGGCCTCGGAGATCTTCGGCACTGCAGCGCTGTTCTGGGTTCTGATTCCCATTGGCCTGGCGGGTGGTGCGCTGCTGCTCAAGCTCCAGGGCGATAGCTGATCCCCGAGCGGCGGTTTCAAGCGCGGCCTAGCAGGCACACCTCTAGGCTCGTGCCTCGCTGAACAAGCCTCATGCAGGTGCTGGTGATCGGTGCGACGGGCACGCTGGGCAGGCAGATTGCCCGCCAAGCCCTTGATGCCGGTCATCAGGTTCGCTGTATGGTGCGCTCCCCGCGCAAAGCGTCGTTCCTGCAGGAATGGGGCTGTGAGCTCACCCGCGGTGATCTGCTCGAGCCCGACAGCCTCGATTACGCCCTCGAGGGCCAGGAGGCGGTGATCGATGCAGCTACGGCCCGGGCCAGTGATCCCGGCAGCAGCTACGACATCGACTGGACCGGCAAGCTCAACCTGCTCAATGCCTGCGAGCGCGCAGGCGTGAAGCGCTTCGTGTTCGTGTCGCTGCTCGGTGCCGAGCAGCACCGCGATGTGCCCTTGATGGACATCAAGCACTGCACCGAGCAGGCGCTGATCAACTCTGATTTCGACTACACGATCCTGCGCTGCGTGGCCTTCATGCAGGGCCTGATCAGCCAGATCGCCATTCCGGTGCTGGAAAACCAAACGGTGTGGGTGAGCGGAACCCCCACGCCGATCGCTTACATGAACACCCAAGACGTGGCCCGTTTTGCGGTGGCGGCCCTCGGCCGCAGCGAAACGATCCGCCAAGCGCTGCCAGTGGTGGGTCCCCGCGCCTGGAGCACCGGTGAGATCACCCAGCTCTGCGAGAAGTTCTGCAGCAAGAGTGCCCGGGTGTTCCGCGTGCGGCCGTTCCTTCTGCGTCTGATGCAGGGCGTGGCTTCATTCTTCGAGCCGGCGGTGAACGTGGCCGAGCGCCTCTCCTTCGACAAGGTGATCGGTGGCGGTACGCCCCTCGATGCACCGATGGAGGAGAGCTACGCCGCCTTTGGCCTCGATCCCGCCGACACCACTGGCCTCGAGAGCTACCTGCGCGAGTACTACGACACCATCCTCAAGCGCCTGCGGGAGATGGAGGCCGACCTCGACAAGGACGCCAAGAAGAAACTGCCCTTCTGATTGAGGGTTTTCACGGTTGGCGCTCCCTGTGGTGCGCCTGTACTATCCAGTGAGTGACAGCGCTTGCGGCGCCGTAGAGATCGATGGGTATTGCGCAGACCAAGAACCTGCAGCGTCGCCTCGGGGTGCTTGAGCAGGAAGCGGTGGAAGAAATCACTCGTGCCTGCGGCAACGAGCTCTGGCAGAGCGTGGGCTTCGATGCGCTCGACAGCCTGGCCGATCCGGATCGTCGCGCCCGCGCCAACTACTACTACGGGCAGTTGCAGGTGGTGCGTGAGCTCAAGGACACGCTCGGCTGACGCCAAGCCGCCCTACCCGCCGCCGCCCCCCTGGCCGGATTTCCCTCCGCCAGCCCGGCCGCCCCGGCCCGGTGAGCGCCGGCCGCTGCGGCGGGGGTGACGCAGCAAGGCCTGCAGGCGGCGCTCTTCCTCCGGGGTGACCGCCCGCCACTGACCGGGCTCTAAGCCGTCGAGGCTGAGTGGTGCGCCGCCATCCATCAGATCGATGGCCACCCGCAGCAGGCGCAGCGTGGGCAGGCCCACGGCTGCCGTCATGCGCCGCACCTGGCGGTTGCGCCCTTCCCGCAGCTCCACGGCCAGCCAGCTGGTGGGGATCTGCTGGCGGCTGCGGATGGGTGGATCGCGGGGCGGCAGGTCCGGGTCGGCGATGGCGTTGGCCCGGGCGGGCAGGGTGCGTTGCCCCTGAATCACCAGGCCCTGTTCGAGTTGCTGCAGTTGGGCGGCGTCGGGGATGCCCTCCACCTGCACCCAGTAGCGGCGCCAGTGGCCCCAGGCGGGATCGGTGAGCCGTTGTTGCAGCCGGCCGTTGGCGGTGAGCAGCAGCAGGCCTTCGCTATCGGCATCCAGCCGGCCGGCGGTGTACACATCCGGAACGGGGATGTGATCCGCCAGGCACCCCCAGCGGCTGCCCGGCTCTGGGGTGAACTGGCTCAACACCCCGTAGGGCTTGTAAAACAGCAGCGTGCTCAGGAGGCCTGGCGAGCTCGCCACAGGTTCACCACTCCGATCGAGATCAGCAGCAGGCCCAGATCCATCGTCACAGGAGGCAGGATCATCGAAACCTTGGCTGGGGGGCTTGGAGAGCGCCGACCCTAGCGGTTTGAGGGCGGGAACTAGACTCCACCAAGCAGTACGACTTTTCAGCGGCAGCAGCGCATGATCGAGACCTCCGGCGTGATCGAGAAGGAGCAGGGCAACGGGTTCTACCTGGTCACCCTCGAGCAGCCCGCAGGCCACCAATGCCTCTGCCGGGCGGCCGGCAAGCTCACCAAGTTCCGCATCAAATTGCTGGCCGGTGACAAGGTTTTGGTGGAAATCAGCCCCTACGACCTGAGCCGCGGCCGCATCACCTATCGCGAGCGCAACGCCAATGCTGGCCCGCGTCCAGGCGGCAACCGTCCCGGTGGCCCCCGTCGCCGCTGATTGCGGTCCTCGTCTCGATGGTTCAGCCCCCTGGCCTTGCCGGGGGGCTTTTTGCTGGGCTGTGCGGGCCCCGCCTGAGAGGGTTGGCCCAGGCCTCTGTCCGTCCGCCCTGCGTCAGGCCACCGCGGCGCCCAGGAGTTGTTCGATGGCAGCTTTGAATTCGCTGCGCTGTTTCACGCCGCGGAACTGCTGCTTGAGCTCCTTCTGGAAGAACAGTTGAACGGTGGGAGTGCCGCTCACGCCAGCCTGCTGGGCGATCTCCTGGTCGGCATCGATATCGATCTCAACGCCCTGGCCCCGGCCGCCCAGCTCTTCCAGCACGCGCTTGAGCTGAGGCTTGAGCACGTGGCAAGGCCCGCAGGTGGGTGAGGTGTACACCACCAGCAGGGGCTTGTCGCTGTCGTGATACAGCTTGCGCAGGGCATAGCTGCCTTTCTGCCAGAGGGCGTTGGCATCGAAGTTGCTCTCATTGCTCTCGGCCGTGCGCTTCACCTCGCCCACCTCGGCGGGCTCCACCGGCTCCTGGCTCACGGTCACAGCCAGGTTGTGGTGGGTGAGCCAGCGCTCGGCCGCCAGGGCGGCCTGGCAGCCGCTGCCCGCGGCAGTGATGCCCTGGCGCCATTCGGCATCGGCCACGTCGCCGGCGGCATACACCCCATCCACGCTGGTTTCGGGGCGGCCTGGCTTGGTCACCAGATAACCGTGGTGATCCACCTCGAGTTGGCCGCGCACCAGGCGCGTGTTGGGGGTGTGGCCGATGGCATAGAAGAGACCGCGCACGGGCACCTGCTCGCTGGCACCGCTGTCGTCGGTGGCCACCAGCTCGATCGCTTCGAGCCATTCGCCGCCGCTGCAATCGCGGATCTGGCGGTTCCAGTGCACGGTGATGTTGGGGTTGGCCAGCACCCGATCGGCCATCGCCTTGCTGGCCCGCAGTTGGCCGGAGCGCACGATCAGGTGCACCTGGCTGCCGTATTTGGTGAGATACACCGCCTCTTCGCAGGCGGAATCACCGCCGCCCACCACGGCCAGCTCCTCATTGCGGAATTGAGGGGTGGCGCCATCGCAAATGGCGCAGGCGCTGATGCCGGCGTTCCAGAAGCGGCCCTCGCTGGGGAGGCCCAGGCGATTGGCGCTGGCGCCTGTGGCCAGGATCACCGATTGGGCGGTGATGGTTTGGCCGTCGGCCTGAATGCGGAAGGGGCGCTGCAACAGATCGATGCTCTCGGCATCGGCCTCCACCAGTCGGGTGCCCCAGCGCACGGCCTGGGCCTTGAGCCGGTCCATCAGATCCGGGCCGAGGATGCCGTCGGGGAAGCCGGGGAAGTTTTCCACGTGGGTGGTGGTCATCAACTGACCACCGGGGATGCCGCCGTCTTGGAAGCCAGTGATCACCACGGGCCTCAGATTGGCGCGGGCGGCATAAATGGCGGCGGTATAGCCAGCGGGGCCGGAGCCCACGATCACCACGTTTTCAACAGAAGCGCCCGTCGCGGCGCTGGCAGCGGCATCAGTCACGGCTTATGCGGATCGACTTCGCTTTAGAGCCTAGCGCTCGCGTCTCGATGCTGCCGAAACCGCCTCGCCGCCTGCTGTTTGACGCGACAGGAAAATGCCTTTAGGTTTTCTTCAGATTTCCAGGAGTCCGTCGGTCTCGCTGTTGTCGCCTGATTGCTTCAGCTCGTTGAAGTCGGGAACCATCAGTACTTGTTCCGCCATCAGCTCGGGATGCTGATCAATGCAGAGGATCCATTCTCGGAATTCCTCGGTGAGCGCATAGCTGTCTTCGTAGCGCTCACGGTCGTCCAGGCTTGCGATCCGAGCCGCTGACCAGTTGATGGCAACGGTGAGACGACGCTGGATGGAGCCTTTCATGGGTGTCCCGCGATCGCACCACGCTGGCGGGCGGTAGGCCTGCATTGGGTGCGCTTTCGCAGAAGTTCGCACTTTTTGCCGCAATCGAATGTATTTACCGCTGCAGTCGGAAGTTCGGTAGCTGGGGCCCGCGCAGACGGATCACGGCCCCGGCGCCATCCTCCAGTGCTTGCAGCGGCAGTGCGCTCGAGCGGCCCGCACCACTGGCCTCGGCTTCGGCTTCCACGGTTTTGGGCCGCAGCACATAGGGCTCGCTCAGCGACCAGGTGCGTGCGTATTGCATCAGCAGTGGATCCGCCGGTGCGAACACGTAGGAGGGATGCCGCGGCACGGTTTCCAGGGCGGCGCGCTCCGCGTCCATTCGTACGGCACGGGTGATGCCCTGCACGAAGCGGGTGCGGGTCACCACGGTGGTGAGGTAGGCCACCACCCGTAGCCGCGGCGCATCGAAGCCTTCGGCGCACATGTCGATGCTCACGAGCCAGTCGGCCTCACCCGCCTTGAAGGCTTCCATGCGCTGCGGGGCTTCGGGATCCTGGGAGTGCACCAGATGCACCCGATCCCCCTCCTCCTCCAGCAAGCCGCAGATGCGGCGGGCGTGGGCGATGTCGCGGGCGATCACCAGGCCGCCGGCGCCGCTGTGCTCGCGCCGCACAACCTCCAGGCGCCGGCGCGCATTGAGCAAGAGCCGCAGGGCAATGCTGCTGCTGTCGCCCAGGCGGATCGCCCGCCGCAGGTTGCGGGCCCGCCAGCTCTCGCGCTGCTCCTGCGAGAGGGGGGAGCGTTCGCTGTCGCCCAGCTCCCCCTGGCGGCCGTGGTCCACCCAGCCGTCTTGAAAGCGGAATTCCAGCGGCCGCACATCGCCCGCGCTGATCAGTTCGCGCGGCTCCACACTCAGATCGGGTGCGATCTGCTCCACCCACTCCTGGCCGTCATGCACCTGGATGCGGCGGGCGGCGCAGAAGCCCAGGTTGTCGGCGCGGAAGGGCGTGCCGGTGAGCCCCAGGCGCAAGCGGGCCCTGGCGCTGATCCGGCTGAAGGCATGGCCCCAAGCGGTGGCCTCCGGTTCCTCCGGATCGATGCCCAGGTGGTGCACCTCATCGGCGATGGCAAGCCAGGGGCCCCAGCCGGCTTCGCCCAGCTGTTGCTCCAATAGCTCCAGGTTGCGGCCGGCGGCCTGATAGGTGATCAGCAGGCCATGGGGCCGAGGCTGGCCGGGGGGCGGCGCCACATCGAGCCCCGGCTGCCATTCCTGCAGCTCGAGCCCAAGGCGGCTGGCGGCCGCCAGCCATTGGCTGGCGATGGAGCTGCGGTGGCAGAACACCAGCAGGTGCTGCAGGCGGCCCTCGCGCTCGAGCCGCTCAAAGCTCAGCAGGGCGCCGAGGGTTTTGCCGGCGCCGGGGCCGGCATTGATCAGCACATCGTTGGTTCCTTCGCGCTCGAGCCGCCGGCGCAGCAGCGCGATCAGCTGCGATTGCCACTGGCGCGGTTGCACCCCCGGCTGCGGGCGCAGGCTGCTCGCGGCCGGCAACGGCGCGTCGCCCACCGCCTGAAGCGGGCGCCGAGGCAGGCGCAGATCGAACGACGGTGAACCCATCCCGCCATTTTGTTGGCAGGCAGCGAAAAAAGTTGAGGGTTTCTACCTATTCGCTTTGGCGCTGGAGTCCTTAACTTCCGGCCATCACCCCCGCTCCCGGGCCTCAACCCGCCAGCCCATGAACGAGCGTTCCCCCTTCTCCCTCAGTTCCGACGAACTCCGCCAGCGTTTCGAGCGCGCCCTCCACCTTGAGTGCGACCTCGATCCGATGATCCTGCGGGCTCGCCAGCTGCGGCAGCAGGGCTCCACCCCCCAGGCCCGCTGCCTGGAGCAAGAGCTGCTGCCGCTGTTCTGAAGCCAGCCCTACCGGGCGTGTGCGGATGTGAGCACACGCCTGGCAAAAGCGTTGCCGCCTGCTGCAAACCCGGCAAACACTGGGCCGTTGTGACGTAAGGCGGCGAGTTCTTGATTCGTGTGTTGGTGCCGCGGGAGTGCCGCCCCGGTGAAACGCGCGTGGCGGCCACCCCCGAAACCGTGCGGCGTTTGAGTGCCCGCGGCTGCACGCTCCAGGTGGAGCAGGGGGCCGGAGCCGCCAGCGGATTTGATGATGCCGCCTACAGCGAGGCCGGCGCCCAGCTGGTGGATCCGGCCGCTGAGCATTGGGGCCTGGCGGATGTGGTGCTGGCGGTGCAGGCCGCGGCGATCGCGCAGCAGCGTCATGAGCTCGAAGCCCTGCGCCCGGGTGCGCTGCTGTTGGGCCTGCTCGAGCCCCACGGCAACGACAGCCTCAAGCAACAGCTCGAACAGCGCCGTGTGTCAGCGATGGCTCTGGAGCTGTTGCCGCGCATCAGCCGCGCCCAAACGATGGACGTGCTCTCCTCGCAGGCCAACATCGCCGGTTACAAGGCGGTGTTGCTGGCCTCGGCAGCCCTGGATCGCTACGTGCCGATGCTGATGACGGCCGCCGGCACGATTCAGCCCGCCCGCGCCCTGATTCTCGGGGCCGGCGTGGCCGGCCTGCAGGCGCTGGCCACGGCTCGCCGCCTCGGTGCTGTTGTGTACGTGAGTGATGTGCGCGCTGCCGCCAAGGAGCAGGTGGAATCCCTGGGCGGCCGTTTCATCGCACCGCCAGAGCAGGAGCAGAAGCCCGGTGAATCCGGCGGCTACGCCCAGCAGGCCACCGAGGCTTTCCTGGCGGAGCAGCGCCGCCAGCTCACCGAGCAGCTGGCCCTCGCCGACATGGTGATCTGCACCGCCCAGGTGCCGGGCCGGCCGGCGCCGCGCCTGATCGACGACGCCATGCTCCAGCACATGCGCCCCGGCAGCGTGGTGGTGGACCTGGCGGTGGCCCAGGGGGGCAACTGCGAGGGCACGGTGCCCGGCGAGAGCGTGATGCGCCACGGCGTGCAGCTGATCGGCGCCGATGCCCTGCCCTGCACCGTGGCCAACCACGCCAGCGCTCTCTATGCCCGCAATGTGGCGGCGCTGCTGGAGCACCTGCTCGAAGCCTCTGGCGGCGAGCCCTCAGCCCTGCAACTCGACCTGGAGGATCCGATCGTGAGTGGTTGCCTGTTCACCCATCACGCTGCGGCGGGAGCTGCGGCATGACCACCCTCTCGCAAGCGCTCTGGGTGCTGCTACTCGGCAGCCTGTTGGGCCTGGAGCTGATCGGCAAGGTGCCGCCCACGCTGCACACCCCGTTGATGAGCGGCGCCAACGCCATCAGCGGCATCACCGTGCTCGCCTCGATCACCCTGATCGCCAATGCCCAGGGCAACCCGGCGCTGTTGATCCTCGGGTCGGTGTCGCTGGGCTTCGCCCTGTTCAACGTGATCGGCGGCTTCCTGGTCACCGACCGGATGCTCGCCATGTTCAGCCGGAAGAAGAGCGGAGGCGGCCGATGAACGTGCTCGATCTCTTCGGTTATTTGATTGATCTGCTGGCGGTGTTGCTGCTGGCGCTAGGCCTCAAGGGCCTCTCCACCGTGCGCTCGGCCCGCTCCGCCAATGGCCTCGCCGCCCTGGCCATGGGGCTGGCGGTGCTGGGCCTGTTGCTGCAGGTGCAACCCGATCCGATCGCCTGGCTGTGGATCGCCATCGGCACCGCCATCGGTGGCCTGCTGGGGCTGCTCACCGCCCGGCGCGTGCCGATGACGGCCATGCCCGAAACCGTGGCCCTGTTCAACGGCTGCGGCGGCATGGCCTCGCTGCTGGTGGCTGTGGCCGTAGCCCTCTACGACAGCCAGGGCGCCGATCTGGTGGAGTTGATCTCCATCGTGATCTCCGTGTTCGTGGGGGCGATCACCTTCAGCGGTTCCATCGCCGCCATGGGCAAGCTCCAGGGCTGGCTCGGCACCCCGGGCTGGACCCAGAGCAGCGTGCGCCACGGCGTGAACATTGCCCTGGCGATTGCGGCCCTGGTGGGGGCGTTTGCCTTGCCAGGCGATCCCACCGGTGCCCCCCTCTGGCTGCTGCTGGTGGCCTCGAGCCTGCTGGGGATCGGCGTGACCCTGCCCATCGGCGGCGCTGACATGCCGGTGGTCATCTCCCTGCTCAACTCCTATTCAGGCGTTGCGGCAGCGGCGGCCGGTTTTGTGGTGGGCAGCCAGCTGTTGATCGTGGCCGGCGCCATGGTGGGTGCTGCGGGCCTGATCCTCACCCAGGTGATGTGCACCGGCATGAACCGCTCGCTTGTGAGCGTGCTGTTCGGTGGCGCCCTCGGCGGCAGCGCACCGGTGGGCGGAGGCGGCGAGCAGGCCGGCTACAGCCGCATCGTGAGTTGCAGCGCCGAGGAGTGCGCCATGGCTCTCGAGAACGCCGAACGGGTGGTGTTTGTGCCGGGTTACGGCCTGGCCGTGGCCCAGGCCCAGCACGCCCTGCGGGAGCTTTCCAAACTGCTGGAAAGCAATGGCTCCGAGGTGAGCTACGCCATCCACCCAGTGGCGGGCCGCATGCCTGGCCACATGAACGTGCTGCTGGCAGAGGCCGATGTGCCCTACGAGCAGCTGCTGGAGATGGACACGATCAACCCCGAGTTCCCCCGCACCGATGTGGTGATCGTGCTGGGCGCCAACGACGTGGTGAATCCCGACGCCAAAAACGACGCCCAGAGCCCCCTCTACGGCATGCCCGTGTTGGAGGTGGATCAGGCGCGCCAGGTGTTTGTGGTGAAGCGCAGCCTCGGCGCCGGTTATGCCGGCATCAAGAACGCGCTGTTTGAGCTGCCGCAAACGGCGATGGTGTTTGGCGACGCCAAGGCGGTGCTGCAGCAGCTCTGCACCGAGCTGCGCAGCCAGGGTGTGGGCAAAGCGGGCGCCGCCTGACTTGCTTCCGGCGCGGCGGGCTGCAAGTCTCTTGCGGCCCCAGCCCATGCCCTCACCTGCGTTGTCTGTTGATCTCCCCACTGCACTGGGCCTGCCGCCCTTCCGGCCGCGCCTGCCCTGGCTGAACGGTGACCTGCAGACCCTGCGCGACACCCTGCGCCCCGTGCGCCTGCCTGCGGATCAGGGCCAGCCCATCCAGGTGGAGGTGGGCGGCGGTGATCAGCTCCTGGCGCTGTTGGATCAGCCGCTCAGCGGGGGCGAGGCCCAAGGTCTGGTGCTGTTGATGCATGGTCTGGCGGGCTCCAGTCAGCGGGGGGGCTTGCGCCGCATGGGCGACACCCTGCAGCGGTCTGGCTTTGCGGTGCTGCGCCTCAACATGCGGGGTGCCGGCGCCGGCCGCAGCCTCGCCCGCGGCACCTACGCCGCCAACTGCAACCGCGACCTACTGCCGGTGCTGCGCCGGGCCCGGGAGCTGGCGGCTGGCAAGCCGCTGCTCGGCATGGGCATCTCGCTTGGGGGCACGAAGCTGTTCAATGCGCTGCTCGCTTCGGCAGAGGAGCGCCAGGCGGCGGGCCTCGATCCAGCGCCTCCATTGCTCGATGGTCTGGTCACGATCAGCTCTCCGCTGGATTTGCACGCCTGCTCGCTGCAGATCGAGCGTCCCCGCAACCGCGTGTACGAGCGCTGGTTGCTGAAGCGCCTGATTGCCCAGACCCTCGCCGATCCCTTCGGGGTGAGCGCCGCCGAGCGCGAGGCCCTCGAGGGCCGTGCCGCCAACGGACCGCTGCGCAGCATCCGTGATTTCGATGCCGCCATCACGGCGCCGCGCTGGGGTCATGCCTCGGTGGAGGCCTACTACGCGCAGGCCAGCCCGCTAGCGGGGCTACTGGATGGCGAACGTCGCTACCCCTTGCCGCCTGCATTGGTGGTGCATGCCGAGGACGATCCCTGGGTGCCGGTGGCGTCCACGCGGCAGCTGGCGGCGGCGCAGCTGCCCGGTATGGAGGTGCTGCTCACCGCCCAGGGCGGCCACAACGGCTTCCACGCCCGCTGCGATGGCCCGGGGGGGCTGGGCGGCTGCTGGACCGATCGGCTCACGGCCCGCTGGTTTCAGCGCTTGCTGGCCTGAAAGGGCATTCGCTTCACGATCCAGGGCTCAATCGGCGTTCCGCCCACCACGTGGTCCCGCAGGATCCGCTCGATCCGCTCGGGCGTGACGCTGCCGTAGACGATTCCCTCCGGCCATATCAGAAGCACCGGCCCCTCGACGCAGATGCGCAGGCAGTCGGCCTTGGTGCGCAAGACGATGCCTTCAGGCCGGGCGGGATCCTCGAGGCCCCATTCGCGCACCAGGCGCTTGAGGGTGTCCCAGCTGGCGGGCCCCACGCTTGGATCGGGGCAGCAGAGCGCCTTGGCCGGGGTGGCGCAGAGCAGTAGGTGATGCGCGATCACGCCGGCAGCGCAGCCGGGGCCTTGGCCTGCAGCCGGGCTGCAGCTTCACGCACCGCCTGACGGCTCCAGGCATCCACAGCCAGCACGTCGTCGAGAGAGGGATTGGCCGTGAGGTCGGCCTTGTGGCGATCACACACCACGTCGATCAAGCGCGGGATATCGAGGAAGTGGATCTGTTCCTCGAGGAAGAGCGCCACCGCTTGCTCGTTGGCGGCGTTCATCACCGCCGGCATCGTGCCGCCGGCGCGGCCGGCCGCGTAGGCCAGCTCCATGCAGGGGTATTTGGCCGGGTCGGGTTTGCGGAAGGTGAGTTGGCCCACCTCGGTGAGATCCAGACGGCGCCAGGGGGTCTCCAGACGCTCGGGCCAGCTCAGGCAGTAGAGGATCGGCAGCTTCATGTCGGGCCAGCCCAGTTGGCCCAGCACCGAGGAATCCGCCAGCTCCACCATCGAGTGGATGATCGATTGCGGGTGGATCACGATCTCGATGTGGTCGTAATCCAGGCCGAACAGGTAGTGGGCCTCGATCACCTCCAGGCCCTTGTTCATCAGCGAGGCTGAATCCACCGTGATCTTGCGCCCCATGCTCCAGTTGGGGTGGCTGGTGGCATCGGCCACGGTGGCCTTGTGCAGGTCGGCGGCATCCCAGTCGCGGAAGGCGCCGCCGCTGGCGGTGAGCTGAATGCGGCGCAGGCCCGGGGTGGGCACGCCGGTGCTGAGGCGGGCGGTGTCAGCCCAGGGGGTGCCCTGCAGGCACTGGAAGATGGCGGAGTGCTCGGAATCGGCCGGCAGCAGGCGCGAGCCGGATTTCGCCAGCTCCGGCAGCACCACCGGGCCGGCGGCGATCAGGGTTTCTTTGTTGGCGAGGGCCAGATCCTTGCCAGCACGGATCGCCGCCAGGGTGGGCAGCAGGCCGGCGCAGCCCACGATGCCCGTCACCACCAGATCCGCTGTGGGCCAGGCCGCGGCGGTGCAGAGGCCGTCGGACCCGCCCACCAGTTCGGGCAGCTTCGCGGGCCGGACGCTGGGTTCGAGTTGGTTCAGCCGCTCGCGCAGTTCAGGCAGCTTCGCCTCGTCGGCCAGGGCCACCACTTCCGGGGCGTGGCGCTGGATCTGGTTGATGAGGAGGTCGAGGTTGTTGCCGGCCGTGAGGGCCACCACCCGGAAGCGATCGGGAAACTCCTCCACGATCTCGAGGGTCTGCGTGCCGATCGAGCCGGTGGAGCCGAGCACGGAGAGGGCTTTCACGGCGGGATCGGCGAACGGCCGCGCCAGTCTCCCATCGCTTGCGGCGGCCTTTGCTGCGGCATCTGGATGCTGAAGCTGTGGATTCCCTCAGCTAGGGCGGCATCGCGCAGGTTGGCGTTGTTGGTGATCAGCAAGTGGCAGCGCCAGATGCGGGCGGCCGCCAGCTCCAGCCGGTCGACCGCGCTGAGCTGGGGCAGCGGCCGGTGTGGAGCTGCCTGGGCGAGCGCGGCTAGGGGAATCGGGCGGAACACGATTCCGTGACTTAGCAGCCGCAGAAGCGCGATGGGGTCTGCTGCGGGGCCACCGCCGATCGCTGGTTCGCATTCGAGCACCTGCAGGCAGCGCACCAGGGCGATGGTGCTGCTCATCCAGGCATCCGTGCAGTGGGTAAAGCAGCGGCGGACGGTATCTCCATCTGGCCCCGCGCTCACTAGGGCCCCGAGGATCGTGCCGTCCACGTAAGTGAGATCGGCGCGGCTCATTGCGGCTGCACCAGTTCTTGCAGGGCGGCACTCAGGAGGAGACGGCTGCGCCGAAGTGTGGGGGTGAGCTGCAACTCGCCGCTGGCGAGCAGGCGCACCTCGAGCTCATCGCCGGCCTGCAGGTTCAAAAGCTTGCTGAGCCCCTGGGGGAGCCGCACGGCGAGTCCATGGCCCCAGCGGCCGATGCGTAGGCGGCGTGGGGGGGCGGTCGCCGGCCGCGCCGACCCCAGGCCTGGCAACCCTCCGGGTCGGGTTTCTTCGCTCCATAGCGCTCAGCTTGCGGTCTTGATCTGAGCTTTCCCCGATTTGCCGCAGGAGGCCCGCAGCCGGGAAACTGGGCCCACCTAGCCGGCGGTTCATGCAGGAGCACAGCGGAGCGGAGCGTGGACGGCCGCCGGAGCAGTGGGGTTCATCCCTGGGGTTTGTGCTGGCCGCGGCGGGCAGTGCCGTGGGGTTGGGCAACCTCTGGGGCTTTGCCTACCGGGCATCCCAGGGCGGCGGTGCGGCCTTTGTGGTGCTCTATGTGCTGATCGTGGCGGTGGTGTGCCTGCCGGTGCTGGTGGCGGAGATGGTGTTGGGCCGCAGCACCGGTCACGCGCCGTTGGTGGCGCCGATCACCGCGGGTGGGCGCCGCTGGGCGCCCCTCGGCTGGCTGTACATCGCTGCCTCGGTGGGAATCCTCAGCTACTACGCCGTGTTGATGGGTTGGACCGGCCGCAGCCTGCTCCATGCGATCACCGCTCCACTGCCAGCGGATATGGCGGCGGCTGAGAGCTTCTTCGGTGCCATCAGCAGCGGCGGGGATGCGGTGCTCGGGCACCTGTTCAGCCTCGCGCTCACGGGTTTGGTGGTGGTGGCCGGCATCCGCTCCGGCATTGAGCGCCTGTCGCGCTGGGGTATGCCGCTGCTCCTGGTGGTGCTGCTGGCGCTGCTGCTTTGGGCTGCTGCCCTTCCCGGCGCTCAGGAGGGCTACGCCAGCTTCCTGCTGCGTTGGGATGCCAGCAAACTCACCGACCTCACCACCATCCGCAACGCCTTCACCCAGGCCTTCTTCTCAATCGGGGCGGGCATTGGTTGCATCCTGGCTTACGCGGCCTATCTGGATCGCCGCAGCGGCATCCCCGGTGAAGCGGTGGCTGTGGTGGGGATGGACACCGCTGTGGGGCTGATGGCGGGCTGCGTCACCTTCCCGATCGTGGCCAGCTTTGGCCTGGCGGATGTGGTGAGCGGCAGCACCGTGGGCACCCTGTTTATCGCCCTGCCAACGGGCCTGGGTTCACTGGGGGTGGCGGGCCGTGTGGTGGCCGCGGCCTTTTTTGCGTTGGCCTATGTGGCCGCGATCACGTCGTCGGTGTCGCTGTTGGAGGTGCCGGTGAGCTCGCTGATGGATCGCCTCGGCTGGAGCCGCCGCCGGGCGGTGTGGCTGATGGTGGCCGTGATCGCCGTGATCGGCTTGCCCGCGGCCCTGGATGTGGCCGTTCTCGAAAAGATGGATGCCGTGTTTGGCGGTGTGTGCCTGATCGCTGGCGGTCTGCTGATGGCCCTGTTGATGGGCTGGCGTGCGCCGGATCGCTTCAGCGCCGATCTGCAGGGTTCCGGCACTTCGCCTCGTTTGCTGAAGCTGCTGCGGTGGGGGCTGCGCTGGGTGTCGGTGCCGGTGATCAGCCTGGGGCTCGTGGTGTCGGTGGTGGATCTGGTGAAGAGCTGGTCGGCCGGCTGAGGGCCAGCAGCGCTTAACTGGCCCCAGCAGACAGGCCTCCCCCATGGCGCTCGGACCACAGTGGTTGCAGCGTTTCAACTTCATCGAGCGCGCCAGGCTTGAGCGCGAGCTCTGGGATGCCTTCGAGCGCGGTGAAGTGATCGAGCAGCTGGTGGAGCAGTGCCAGCCTGGTTTCCGCAAGGAGGTGTGGAGCACCACCGCCCAGCGCATCCGCAAGATCGAGCAGATGATGAAGGATCAGCAGGCGCCCAAGGGCTGACTTAGCCGCGCAGCCACTCGGTGACGCCGCCGGGTTTGTCGATCAGCTCGATGCCTTGAGCTTTGAGCGCCTCGCGGATGGAATCGGCTGCTGCGAAATCACGGGCCGCTTTGGCTGCTTTGCGCGCTTCGATCTGGGATTCGATGTCAGCGTCGCTGAGGCCAGTGGCAGCAGCGTTCGCTCCGCTTGGCTGGGCGGCATCAGGTGCTTCATGACGCAGCCCCAGCACCCCGGCCAGCTCCTGCAGCAAGGCGGCTTGAGCGGCCAGTTCCGGTGTGGAGGCTTCGCTGCGGGCGCTGGCATCGCCGCGCTCCAGCCGGTTGGCCAGGGAGCGCAGCGGCTTCGCCAGTTCGAACAGCACCGCAAGGGCTGCGGAGGTGTTGAGGTCGTCGTTCATGGCCGCGGCGAAGCGCTCGCGGGCCGCAGCGAGGGCACTCGGCAACTCGGTTGCGCGGTTCGACGCAGCGCCAATCTCGCCGGCCAGGCCCAGGGCGGCGTTGAGGCCCTTCCAGCCGGTGGCCGCGGCGTCGAGGGCTTCGGCGGTGAAGTCGAGCGGTTTGCGGTAGTGGGCCTGCAGGGTGAACAGGCGCAGCGTCATCGGCGAGACGCCAGAATCCAGCAGGGCGCGGATGGTGGTGAAGTTGCCGAGCGATTTGCTCATCTTCTGGCCGCCCACATTCACCATGCCGTTGTGCAGCCAGTAATGGGCCAGCTCCTTGCCGGTGGCCGCTTCCGATTGGGCGATCTCATTCTCGTGGTGGGGAAACACCAGATCAGCCCCACCCAGGTGAATGTCGATCGTGTCGCCCAGCTCCTCGCGCACCATCGCTGAGCATTCGATGTGCCAGCCCGGCCGGCCGGCGCCCCAAGGGGAGGGGAAGCTGGGCTCGCCTGGCTTGGTGCCCTTCCAGAGGGCGAAATCAAAGGGGTGCTGCTTGCGGGCTTCTTCCTCGGAGGCCACGCGGCCGGCGGCGTTGTCTTTCTGTTGCTCCAGATCGCGGCCGCTGAGCTTGCCGTAGCCGGCGTGTTTCATCACGGCGAAATACACATCGCCATCGGCGGAGTAGGCGGCGCCTTTGGCCTCCAGCTCGCTGATCAGCGCCCGGATCGCATCAAGGCTGCGGGTGGCCCGCGGCATGCGGTCGGCGGGAAGGATGTTGAGCCGGGCCATATCCGCCACGAAGGCCTCGATGTTGCGCTCGCTCACTGCCTCCATCGAGCTGCCTTCTTCGGCGGCGCGGTTGAGGATCTTGTCGTCGATGTCGGTGTAGTTCTGCACGAACGTCACCGCGTAGCCGCTCCAGATCAGGTAGCGGCGCAGCACGTCCCAAGCGATGTAGCTGCGGGCATGGCCCAGGTGGCAGAGGTCGTAGACCGTGACGCCGCAGCAGTAGATGCTCACCTTGCCGGGCTCGATCGGCCGGAACTCCTCAACGCGGCGGGTGAGGGTGTTGGTGAGCTTGAGGGTCATCGAGTTGTCGCTTACTTGGCTTCCATCCAGTTGGGGCCGACGCCCGTTTCCACCAGCAGGGGAACGGACAGCTCAACCGCGCGCTCCATGGTTTCACGCGTGAGGGTGCGCACGGCTTCGAGGGCCTCCGGAGCGGCCTCGAGCACCAGTTCGTCGTGCACCTGCAGCAGCAGCCGTGCGGGCAGGCCGCTGGCCGCGAGCTGGTGGTGGAGCTGCACCATCGCCAGCTTGATGATGTCGGCACTGGAGCCCTGGATCGGGGCGTTGGCGGCGGCGCGCAGCTGCTGCGCTTCCATGCCGCCGCGGCGGGCGATGTCTAGATCGATCTCGAGTGGGTCTTTGCCCAGATGCCGGCCCAGGCCGCTCGGGTCAAACGCAAACGGGCGGCGGCGCCCCAGGATCGTTTCCACGTAGCCACGGCTCAGGGCCAGGCGCTCCTGCAGCTCAAGGAAGGCGAACACCTTCGGGTAGCGCTGCTTGTACTTGCTGAGGAATTCCTTGGCCTGGGTCTGGCTGACGCCGGTTTCGCGGGCGAAGCGCTGGGCGCCCATGCCGTAGATCACCCCGAAGTTGATCGTTTTGCCCAGACGGCGCTCATCGGCGCTCACCTCGTCTTTCTCCAGCAGCAGCCGGGCGGTGAGGGCGTGCACGTCGTCGCCCTGTTGGTAAGCCTGCACCAGCACCTCTTCGCCGGAGAGGTGGGCCAGGATCCGCAGCTCGATCTGGGAGTAGTCGGCGCTGATCAGCTGCCAGCCGGCTTCGGGCAGGAAGGCCTTGCGGATCCGGCGCGAGAACTCGGTGCGGATGGGGATGTTCTGCAGGTTGGGGTTGCTGCTGGAGAGGCGCCCCGTGGCCGTCACGGCTTGGTTGAAATCGGTATGCACCCGGCCGGTCTCGGGCTCCATCAGCGCCGGCAGCGCGTCCACATAGGTGCTCTTGAGCTTGCTGAGGGTGCGGTGCTCGAGCACCAGCGACACCACCGGGTGGGCGTCTTCCAGTTTTTCGAGCACGGCGGCATCGGTGCTCCAGCCGGTTTTGGTTTTGCGGGACTTCTTGCGATCGAGGCCGAGGGTGTCGAACAGCAGCTCGCCCAGTTGCTTGGGGGAGGCGAGGTTGAAATCGGTTCCGGCGGCGGCCTTGGCGTCGGCCTCAAGGCGCTGCAGGGTTTGCCCCAGTTCGCTGCTCAGTTCCGCCAGGTAAGCGGTGTCGATGCGGATGCCGGTGGCTTCCATGAGCGCCAGCACCGGCTCGAGCGGCAGCTCCACCCGATCGAGCAGCTGGGGCAGTTGCGGCCCGAGCTCCTCCAGCTGCGCGCGCAACAGCGGTGCAAGCCGCCGGGTCACGTGCACATCCATGCCGCAGTAGAGGGCGGCCTGCTCGATCGGCACCGCTGAGAAATCGGCGCCCTTGGGCACCAGTTCGCTGTAGCTGGTGGGCAGGAAGCCGAAGTTGCGCTGGGCCAGCAGCTCCAGGCCGTGCTTGGCGTTGGCATCGCGCAGGTAATCGGCCAGAAGCGTGTCCATCACCACGCCCTCCAGGGGCAGGCCATGGCGCAGCAGGATCAGCCGGTCGTATTTGGCGTTCTGCAGCGCCTTGGGGTGCTGGGCGCTGCCGAGCCAGGGGGCCAGGGCGGTGAGCACCTGATCGAGGGGAAGCTGCGCGGGCGGCGGACTGAGCAGATCGGGCGTCTCGCCGCTGCTGCCCACGCGGTGACCGATGGGGATGTAGGCGAGGTCAGCTGGCCCTTCTCCCCAGGCCACGCCCACCCCCACCAGTTCGGCGCGGAAGGGGTTGAGGCTGGTGGTTTCCGTGTCGAGCGCCACTGGGGCGGCAACGTCGGTGCAGGCCATCAGGCGCTGCATCAAGGCGGCCAGCGCTTCTGGGCTGGTGATCAGCTCGGGTTGCAGCTCGGGTGGCGCAGCATCCAGCGACGACGGTTGGGCTGATGCGCGGGCTGGGGAGGAGCTTGCTGCGCTCGGAGCCGCTGTGCCCGCAGCACTGTCCGGGTCTGGATATCCAGGGATATCCGCCTTTGGAGAGCGTCCCGAGGTTCCCTGCCCCCCGCTCTCTGCCTCCGCCAGGGATTCGGGCGGTTCCGCCGAGAACACCTGCGCGAACTGGTTCACCAGGCGGCGCAGGCTGAACAGCTCCAGCTCTTCCAGGCTTTCAGCCAGGGCTTCAGCGTTCACGGCCCCTAGGGGCAGGCGCGGGTCCTGAGGGAGGGGGATGTCCACCAGGATTTTGGCGAGCATCCGCGAGCGATAAGCGCTGTCGCGGTCGGCTTCGAGCTTGCCCAGCAGGGCTCCTTTCAGCACGCCCTTGGGGTCTTTGGCTTTCGGGCCGGCGGCCTGCAGTTCGGCCAAAGCCGTGTAGACGCCATCGAGGTCGGTGTGGGCCTGCAGCAGGTTGATGGCGGTCTTGGGGCCAACGCCCTTCACGCCGGGGATGTTGTCGCTGCTGTCGCCCGTGAGGGCCTTCAGGTCCACCACTTCTTCAGGGGTGACGCCGAGCTTGCTGATCACGCCCTCGCGGCGGATCTCAACCGGCCCGCTGCTTTTGGCGTAGGGACCTCCACCCATGTAGAGCACGGCGATGTCGCGCTGATCGTCCACAAGCTGGAAGAGATCGCGGTCGCCGGAGAGGATGCGCACCCGCCAGCCGTCATTGGCGGCGCGGTTGGCCAGGGTGCCGAGCACGTCGTCGGCTTCGTAGCCGGGGGCCATGCAGAGCGGAATATCCAGCGCCTGCTGGAGGATCTGCTGCAGGTTTCCCAGATCCTGGAAGAAGTGCTCGGGGGCCTCATCGCGGTGGGCCTTGTAGGCCTCATCCGCTTCATGGCGGAAGGTGGGTTCAGCGGTGTCGAAGGCGATCACCACCCCCTGCGGGACCAGGCCTTTGCAGTTGTCGAGCAGAGCCTTGAGGAAGCCGTAGGTCACCGAGGTGGGTACCCCTTCCTTGGTGCTCAGGCCGCCTTCCCCTCCTTTGCTGAAGGCGTAGAAGCTGCGGAAGGCCAGTGAGTGGCCATCCACCAGCAGCAGCAGGGGTTTGGTGCTGGTGGAGTTGGCCGCCGCCACACTGAGTCGCCCGAATCGGCTCAGCCTGCCAGATGTGCCGCGGCGATTTGCACAACAGCTTCTGCTGTGGTCAGTGCTTCCTTGCTGTCGTTCGCGTCAAACAAATCAATGGGGGCCTCGTCTCCGTGGGGATAACGGGTCTCGCTGCTCATCCTGCTCAAGGGTTTGAGACGCAGAGAACGGATGGCGGCGGTATCGAGGTCGTGTTGCTCCAGAACCTCAACCAAGCGCTCCAAGGCATGGCTGTGAGGCGGTGTAATCCCGATGGCCACAACCAAAGCCTTCAAGGCCTTTTCGGCCGCTTGCCCTGCGAAATAGCAGGCCTGCGCATGAAAACCCTCCGACTCCATGCAACGGCCAGCCTTGAGATCGCTCGTGGCTTGACGGATCCAAGCCTCTGATCGCGGTGTCATGGCCGGCAGAGTTGCAGGGCTTCTTGGCCGATCGCGCGCCAGTACGGATCGTCTCCGTTCTTCAGCTGCTGCCAGCGATCGGTGCTGAGAGCGAGGACATCGTCACCAATGCAGGCACCTTGCAGGGCATCTGCCAGTGCAGCGGCGGCTGCCTTCGAGGGAGCAACCGCGAGCAAATCGATGTCTGAATAGGCATCCCAGTCGCCCCGAGCTAAGGAGCCAAACAGCCAGACCTCTGATCCAGGGTGATAGGGAACAATCGCGCCAACTTGTTGGCGCAGCTGGTCGAGCCTGCTGCTCCGTAGGCGCTCGCGGATGGCGGCAAGGCTGGCCATGGCATCAGGCTAGATGGAATCTTTTCAACGCAGGTGGCTGCGATCGCTCTGCCACACACCCGCTTTGGGGCGCAGTTCAGCCCCTGCGGCCTCTACCGCTGGACGCTTCATCGCGCCTGGGATCCGGCCCGGCCGCGGCTGCTGTTCATCGGCTTGAACCCCTCGCGGGCGGATGCGGAGCGCAACGATCCCACTCTCCGCCGGCTCACTGGTTTTGCCCAGACCTGGGGCTTTGGCTGCCTGGAGGTGGTGAATCTGTTTGGTCGCTGTTCGGCCAGCCCCGCGGTGCTGCGCCGCTGCAGCGATCCGATTGGCCCTGACAACGATCATTGGCTCAGGCAGGGCCTGGCGCGGCTCCAGCCCCAGGCTGGCGATGCTCTGTGGCTGGGTTGGGGCAATGGTGGCGTCTGGAGGCAGCGGGATCAGCAGGTGCTGGCCCTCCTGGCGGCGAAGCTTCCGGCCGATCTGCCGCTGTGGGCGATCGGGCTCACCGCCAGCGGGCAGCCCCGTCATCCGCTTTATGCCCCAGCTGCTGCACAACCCTTGCTGCTGCAGCATCCTGGGGCTGTGCTTCGGCTCGCTACTCGCTGATGGCCCGGACCCCCAGTCGCTACGCCATTCATCTGATGCTGGCCGGTGGGCACACCCAGGTGGTGCACTTCCCCAGCCTCGATGCCTTTCAGCAGTGGTACGGCACCGTGCTGAACGCTGGCCCTGCCGACGCCTTCATCAACGTGCCGATCACTGAGCTGCCCGGGGAGTATCTGGTGGTGCGACCCAGCGCCGTGCAGGGCATCAGGGTGGAACCCATCTACGGCGCCCTGGATGACGACGAATACTGAGTTGATCTGGGGCGCCTCCTTCTTCTCCGGCTCCCTCGCTCAGCTGATCGCCCGCTTCAGCGGCCTGCCCTCGGTGGTGCTGCTGCTAGCCCTGGGACTGCTGGTGGGGGAAGCCGGCTTCGATCTGGTGCAGCCGGAGGCGCTGGGGCAGGGGTTGGAACCCTTGGTGGGTCTGCTGGTGAGCCTGGTGCTGTTCGATGGCGGCCTGAAGCTTCGCTTGGCGGGGCGGGAACTGCAGCGCACCGTGATTCAGCTGGTGCTCGTGCGCGGTGGCCTTGGCCTGGTGGGCGGTGCGGCCCTTGCCCATGCGTTCGCCGGTTTGAGCTGGCCGCTGGCCTGGGTGTTCGGGGCCATCGCTCTCGCCACGGGCCCCACCGTGATTTCGCCGATGGTGCGCCAGATGCGGTTGATTCCCAGCCTGGCCCATGTGCTCGAGGCGGAGGGGCTGATCCTGGAGCCGGTGGCGGCGGTGTTGGCGCTGCTGCTCCTGCAGCTGGCCCTCGGTGATCTGCCCGGTTGGCAGGAAGTGGCGGGATTGCTGTTGCTGCGCCTCGGCGGTGGAGCCCTGTTGGGGGCCCTGGCCGGTGGCCTGCTGGTGCTGCTGCTGGAGCGCTTGCCGGAGGATGCCGATGCGCTGCGGCTGCAGCTCTCCCTGGGGGTGCTGTTTTTGCTGGTGGCTGGCAGCCAGTTCTTGCTGCCGGAGGCGGGTTTTCCCGCCGCAGTGATCGCCGGTGTGGTGGTGGGCTTGCGGCTGGATCAACAGGCCAGCCAGCTCGATGACCTGATTTTTCAGCTGGCGCAGCTGGCGATCACCGTGTTGTTTCCGCTGCTGGCATCCGACGTTGCGTGGAACGAGCTGAGCCCACTGGGATGGGGCGGCGTGGGGTGTGTGGCTGCGCTGATGCTGTTCCGCTTTGGGGTGCTTCAGGTGGCTGGGCTGGGCATTCCCTCGCTGATCTGGCGCGACAAGCTGCTGCTCAGCTGGGTGGCACCGCGCGGGATCGTCACCGCGGCGGTGGCCAGCCTGTTTGCGCTCAAGCTCGATGCCGCTGGCATCAGCGGAGGTGGTGCGTTGAAGGGCCTCGTGTTCCTCACGATCCTGATGACCGTGACCCTCCCGGGTTTCACATCCCCATGGTTAGCCGAGCGGCTGGGCCTTGTGGCCTCAGAGACTCCGCTCGATCCGGCCGCGTGCCTCGCCGCTGGGCTGGAGCAGCAACCAGGTGGTGATCAGGTCGGGGCCCTGCAGGCTTCCGAGTAGGGCGGCGCGCAGGGTTTTCATCAACACCCCTTTCTTCACGCCAGCGGCGGCCACCGCTTCGCCCAGCAACGCCTGCGCAGCATCTGCGGTGAGCGGGCCTTGGGGCAGGCGCTCCAGCAGCGCTGCCAGGGCAGGGCGCGCCCCATCGCTGGCCAGCTGTTGTTGAGCCGCTTCGTTCAGCTCGGGCCGCTCGAAGAAGGGGCGGGCCTGCTCAATGCCGTCCTGCAGGGTCACCAGGGAGGGTCCGATCAGGGCGGAGAGCTCCTGCAGCCAGGCGGGATCAGCGTTGGTGTTGTCCCATCCCTGGGCGCTCCACAGGGGCAGCAGGTCGGCGAGCAGTTGCTCGGGGCCGCGTTCGTGCAGCACCTGGCTGTTGAGCCAGTTGAGCTTGTCCCAGTCGAAGCGGGCGCCGGCTTTGTTCACCCGATCTAAAGAGAACACGCCTGCGGCGTCGGCGAGGCTGAAGCGTTCGCCCATGCCATCCGGCGGCGACCAGCCCAGCAGGGTCATGTAGTTGGCCAGGGCATCGGCTGTGTAGCCCTGGTTGCGGAAGTCGCTCACGGAGGTGACGCCATCGCGCTTGGAGAGCTTTTTGCCCTCCTTGTTGAGGATCAGCGGCGTGTGGGCAAACACCGGTGCCGGGGCACCGAGGGCTTCGTAGAGCAGCAGCTGCTTGGCGGTGTTGGCGATGTGGTCTTCGCCGCGGATCACGTGGGTGATCGCCATGGCGGCGTCGTCCACCACCACCACCAGGTTGTAGAGGGGATCACCGATCTGGTCGGCGGGCGCCCGGCGGGCGATCACCATGTCGCCACCGAGATCGGCGCCGCTCCAGCGCATCTCGCCCCGCACCAGATCGGTCCAGGTGATCACGGCGTTGTCGTCGATCTGGAAGCGGATCGTGGCTTCGCGCCCTTCGGCGATGAAGGCCTGCTCCTGCTCGGGACTGAGATCGCGGTGGCGGTTGTCGTAGCGGGGAGCGCGGTTCTCGGCGGCCTGCTGCTCACGCATTTCGGTGAGTTCGGCTTCGCTGGCGTAGCAGCGGTAGGCGCGGCCGCTGTCGAGCAACTGCTGAATGGCGGCGCGATGTTCGGCGATGCGCTCGCTCTGCACCACCGGCTCGCTATCCCAGTTCAGACCCAGCCAATGCAGGCCTTCGAGGATGTTGGCGGTGTACTCCGGCTTGCTCCGTTCCTTGTCGGTGTCTTCGATGCGGAGCAGGAACTGGCCGCCTTGATGGCGGGCGAACAGCCAGTTGAATACCGCCGTGCGGGCCGTGCCGATGTGGAGCGTGCCGGTGGGGCTGGGGGCGAGACGCACACGCACCGCCGCTCCAGTTGCCACCACTGGCTTTGTCCTCAGATGAAATGGAACGGGACTGACGGGGCTCGAACCCGCAACTTCCGCCGTGACAGGGCGGTGCTCTAACCGATTGAACTACAGTCCCATGAGTGCTCTAAGAGCTCTCCCAGACTGGGATTTTGGCCCGCGTCTGTGTCGCGTCGGCGACCTCAAAAGTATCCGTTGCCGACCTGCCCTCCGTCAACTGGCTGACGTGAGTTGGGTTGCTGGATGCTGAACCGATGGCTGGCTGATGCATCCAGCCATCAAAAAAGCCCGCCAACTGGCGGGCTGAAGAGTGCAGAGCGATGGCTGCACGTCAGGGGCGGAAGCCTGCGGGCTCGATCAAACGCACTTGATTGCCGCGTGCCGTGAATTCACGACCTTGATCGCTTTGCACGACCACACGACCACCCGATTTCACGCGGATCACCCGGGCACGAACCCAGCCCAAAGCGGCTGATTCGAGAACCTTGACGACATCACCGGGCTGTAGATCCAACTCCATGTCCGGAACGTAGAAACTGCAGGGAGGGAACACCGAACGCGCCGTGGAGGACTTGAACCCCCGACATCAGGTTTTGGAGACCTGCGTTCTACCAACTGAACTAACGGCGCAGGGCCGATGTTCCCTCAGCCGGATGATCCTGGTTTGCACCGAATCATCCGGCGGGCCGATCAACAAAGGATGGCCAGGAGCTGAGGGCTGAAGCCGATCAGCGATCGAAGCGCTGCTTGACGCGGGTGGCTTTGCCCACTCGGTCGCGCAGGTAAAAGAGCTTCGCTCGACGCACCTTACCGCGGCGCTCCACCTTGATGGAAGCCACTTGAGGGCTGTGAATCAGAAAGACACGCTCAACGCCAACACCTTGGAAGATGCGGCGCACAGTGATGGTCTCGTTGAGGCCACCGTGACGCTTGGCGATCACCACCCCCTCGTAGGGCTGGATGCGCTCTTTGTTGCCCTCGGTGATGCGCACACCCACGCGCACGGTGTCACCCACGTAGATGTCGGGGTGATCCTTGGCCTGGGCGGCGATCTGCTCTTCTTCGAAGGCGCGGATCAACGCGCTGGCGCTCAGCTTGCCCACGCTCACCTTGGCGGCGGGCTTTTCGGCTACTGCAACGTTGCTCTCAGCAGCGGCGTTGGCCTCGGTGCTGGTGGTTTCGCTGGTGGTGTCTTTGATGTCGTCAGTCATGTCCTTGGATTCCGCTGCCATCCAGCTCCGAAAAACGCCTGGCCAAACAACCAGTGTACTGGCTCAGGGTGCAGGGGGTCCTGCCGGCCTCTGAGGGGCCCAGCGTCGCACCAGCATCCAGCCACCGCTGCCCAGCATCCACAGCAGCCCAAGGCCATTGAGCAGCACATAGATCGGTTCCGCCCAATGCCCGAGCCATTCGCCTTCGTGCAGCACCATCAGCCAGTGCACCTGGTCTCGGCCGAGGCCTGCCCAGTCTTTGAGCAGCCGATAGGCCATGCCGCTGAGCACGGTGAGCAGTAAGGGGGCCAGCACCACAGGGGCCAGCGCGGCATGCCAGCGGCGCAGTTGAACCAACGGCGGGCTCATGGCGGGGATCGGCCGAGCTGAGGTTCCAGGTTCTAACTTGAATGGAAGGGCCCGTAACGCCGAGATGAACCTGTTCGCCGAACTGCTCGCCGCTACGCAGAAGTCCGCTGATGGGGGCGCGGCGCCGGCACCGTCGGTGGTGACGCAAACCGGGCCGCGCATTCAGAAGAGTCGTCGCGGCGTGGAGGTGAAGAGCGCCCGCGAGATCGAAACCATGCGCCAGGCCAGCCGCATCGTGGCCACGGTGTTGCGCGAAGTCATCGAGATGGCGGCTCCGGGTATGACCACCGGCGATCTCGATGCGCATGCCGAAAAGCGCATCCGTGAGATGGGCGCTGTGCCCAGCTTCAAGGGGTATCACGGTTTCCCCGCCAGCATCTGCGCCTCGATCAACAACGAAGTGGTGCATGGCATTCCCAGCAACAAACGCCTGATCAAGGCCGGCGATCTGGTGAAGATCGATACCGGTGCCTATTTCGACGGCTATCACGGCGATAGCTGCGTGACCCTGTGCGTGGGTGAAGGGGTGCCCGAGCAAGCCCGCACCCTCTCGCGCGTCGCCCAGGAATCGTTGATGAAGGGTCTGGCCACCGTGAAGGCGGGCAGCACCTTGTTTGAGCTGGCCGGCGCCGTGCAAGACCACGTGGAGGCCCATGGTTTTGCCGTGGTGGAGGACTACACGGGCCACGGCGTGGGCCGCAACCTGCACGAGGAGCCTTCGGTGTTCAACTACCGCACCCGCGAGCTGCCCAACATGAAGTTGCGGGCTGGGATGACCCTGGCTGTGGAGCCGATCCTCAATGCCGGCAGCAAGGCCTGCCGCACCCTGAAAGACCGCTGGACGGTGGTGACCGTGGACGGCAGCTTGTCGGCTCAGTGGGAGCACACCATCGCTGTCACCAGCGACGGCTGCGAGATCCTGACCGATCGCGATTTCTGAGGCGACCGCCGGCGCGGTTCAAGCCTCTGAGCCCTTGCTGGTGGCTCGGAAGTAGAGCCAGCGGCCCATGGTGGCTACAGGCATCAGCACGTAGGTGAGGGGATTGGGGGTGACGATCACCAGCCCCCAGTTCCAGCCCACCTGCCGCAAAATCTCCCGCGCCACAAAGGCGGGGCTCATCAGCCCGATCGGGTTCAGCGCTGAGCGGAATGGGCCCAGCACCAGCCGGCGCAGGCGCAGCCGGGGGCTGGCCAGATCGAGGCTGCGCAGGCTGAGCAGCTGCCCCTGCAGGCGCTTGCTGATCTCGTAGAGAGGGCTTACGGCTGCCTGGATCTCAGCCTCCGAGGTGTTCATCCAGAGCTCTCGAGCCCGGGCCTCAGGCGGATCGCTGTTGGCGATGGCGGCAAACAACTCCAGCAGCCGCCAACTGCTCAGGGCATTCACCTCCAGCGAACGCCAGACGGCGTCAGCGCTGCGGTTGCCATGGCTGTTGAAGCCATGGTTGATCACGAGCACATCACAACGCTCCAGCACAGGCTTGAGGGCCTGCTCGTCTCCGCAGCGCCAGGGCACCTGTTCGAGCGGTAGCGCCTGGCCATCGGCGCTGGTGAGTGTCAGCGGTTGATCGCTGCTGGTGAGGGCCACCAGTGCAGCCCCCTGCTGGTGCAGTGCCAGCAGCAGGGCGCTGCCGAGGCTGCCGCTGGCACCGGTCACGGCCACGGTGCGTCCGGCAAAAGGCTGGGCTGACATCGGCAATGGGCGTTGGCGTCAGCTTGCGGCATCCTCAAAGCAGTTGGAGTGGAGCGGATGTCGGCGGCGCTGGTGGCCCTGTTCGCCCCCTATTGCCAGGGGGCAACGGAACCCTCCGCTCTCGAAGCCGGTCTGCAGCTGCTGGCGCGCGGCCATCTCCACGGTCAGCGCCCGCTGCGGCCGGAAGGCCAGCGGCCGTTTGAGCTGCAGTGGCAGCCGGGCGTGGCACCGCTGGAGGCCGCTCAGGTGCAGCTTTCGGTGCAGGGCCAGGGCCTTGAGCAGCCGGCGACCTACAGCTTTGAGCTGCCCACCCATCGCTTGCTGCAGTGGTTGATGGCCTGGCAGGCAGCGGGCGGGGCGTCGGGCCAGCCTGCGGATTTCCCGGAGCCGTTCTGGCAGTGGTTGATTCTTGGGCTCGATTCCCAGGCTTTGCAGGCCTAGATTCGCCGCACCAGCTTTCGCCTCATGGGTCACGACAGCGCGTCCTCCCACGCCCGTTCGTCGGCCCTGCTGATCGGTTCCTGTGAGCCGTTCAGTGGCAAATCAGCGGTGGTGCTGGGTTTGGCACGCCAGTGGCTGCAGCGAGGTCTTTCGGTGCGGATCGGTAAGCCGCTCGCCGACAGTGCTGAGCTCGGGGCCGGTGGCGATGGCCCGCTGATCGACGACGACGTGCGCTTTGTGGGCCAGATCCTGGGCCTGAGCGAAGCCGAACTGGTGCCTTCGGTGCATCTGCAAAGCGCTGATGCCGCGCGCGAGCGCTTGCTGGCCGGGAACCTGGATGCGGGTGCCGGATTCACGGCCCTGCAGGAGCAAGTCGGCGCTGGTGGGGAGGGAGTGACCCTGCTGGAGGGCGCCGGCGGCCTCAACGATGGATGGCTCTACGGCCTGGATCTGGTGCAGGTGGCCCGGGGGCTTCAGGCGCCGGTGGTGCTGGTGCACAGCTGGAGCGGTTGCCATAGCGCTGAGCCTTTGCTGGAAGCTCGCGATCAGTTGGGTGATCTCCTCTGCGGGGTGGTGCTGAATGGTCTGCCGCCGGAGCAGGTGGCTTCCGTGCGCGCGGAGGTGGCTCCGGCCCTAGAGCGGCTCGGCATTCCAGTGTTGGGGGTGATGCCGAGATCGCCGCTGCTGCGCAGCGTGACGGTGGAAGAGCTCAGCCGCCGCCTGGATGCGGACGTGCTCTGCTGCCGCGATCGCTTGGATCTGCTGGTGGAAACCCTCTCCATCGGCGCCATGAACGTGAACTCCGCCATGGAGTTCTTCCGCCGCCGGCGCAACATGGCGGTGGTGACCGGTGCTGATCGCACCGATATTCAACTGGCCGCTCTGGAGGCTTCCACCCAGTGCCTGATCCTCACGGGTGCAGGCGAACCGTTGCCCCAGTTGATCTCCCGGGCTGAAGAGCTGGAAGTGCCGCTGCTGAAGGTGGAGCACGACACCCTCACCACCGTGGAGGTGATCGAAAGCGCCTTCGGTCATGTGCGCCTGCACGAATCGGTGAAGGCCACCTACGCCTTCCGGTTGGTGGAAGAGCACTGTGATTTTGAGCCGCTGCTGAAGCGTCTGCGACTGCCGATTCCCGCGTGAACACTGCTAGTTTCGAGGCGTCAGCAGGTGTTATGCGTTGACCCGGTCTCTTGATCTACCGGCCCTCGACCGGATCGACACCCTGGCCCAGGAGCTGGCCATGCTCCAGGACCGCAGCAAGCGGCGGATTGCGATCCTGGGAAGCCGCCATGTTCCCGTGGTGTCAGTCCACTTGGTGGAGCTGGTGTCGCGCTCCCTGGCCCAGGAGGGCCACAGCCTGATCACCTCTGGTGCCCAGGGGGTGAATTCGGCCGTGATCCGCAGCGTGCTCGAGATCGATGCCTCGCGGCTCACGGTGTTGCTCCCCCAGAGCCTGGATCGCCAGCCCCGCGAATCTCGCGAGCAGCTGGAGCAGGTGCTGCATCTGGTGGAAAAGCCTGAAAACGATGAGCTGCCCCTGCCGATGGCCAGCAGCCTCTGCAACCAGGAGATCATTCGCCGCTGCGATCAATTGATCTGCTTCGCCTTCCACGACAGCGAAACGCTGTTGGCGAGCTGCCGCACGGCGGAGGATATGGGGAAGGTGGTGAGTTTGATGTTTTTTGATTGATCTGTCTCCTGGACAGATGATCAGTTCAGCGGGGTTGTGATCTGATCTTGACCCTGCATGCAAAAGCCCCACCTTGAGGGGCGGGGCGACTTTGGATTTGAGGGATCATGCTCGGCGAGTGTGAGTCGCTGATGTTGATCACACGAAGTTGAAATTACCGGCGAGGAGTTGATCGGCGTTGTTGATGAAGGCGATCTCCTGGTACTGACCGTTGCGGAAGTCGCCGATGCTGCTGTAGCGGATCACGTTGTTGGTGGTGTCGATGGCGATGGCCGGTGCGGACTGGAATTGGAAGCCATCAAGGTTGGCAGCGGTGTCCTTGAGGATCACGTTGCGAGCGCCGCGGTTGGCGAACACATCGTTCACGGTCTGCAGATTCGCAGCCGCACCTGCGTCGTAGTTGGAGTAGGTGGCTGCGTCGAGTTGAAGGATGTCGTAGTTGGCAGCGTTGTTGGCTTGACCTGCAAAGCCAGTGATGGTGTCTTGATCAAGCTCATTGGTGATGCCGATCAGCTTGACGGTGTCGCTGGCATTGTTGTTGTTCAGGGTGATGAAATCCCTGCCACTGCCGCCGTTCAGGGTGCTGGAGGCACCGAGCTCAGATCCGATCAATTCGTCGGCACCGCCATTGCCATTGATCACCGCATTGAACAGACCGCCTTTGAAGTGATCACCTTCAATGGCCTGGCTACCTTCGATGCGGAGGGTTTCCTGGTTGCTGCCGGTGGCGAAGTCATTCATCACGACGCCGCGGCTCTGGGCGGTGATGCCGGAAAAGTCAAAGCTGCGTGCACCGGCCTCAACGGCGCCACGAATCGTGTGACTGACCACTGAGGTGAAGCTGCCCGAGATGTCCAGGCTCTTCAGTCCGGAGACCTTGTCAAAGACAGACGAGGGACCGTTGTCCTGGTCAGCGGTAATGCTGATGGTTTCGATCCCGGTGATCTCTTGGACACCGCCAATGGCATCTCCCAGCTTGTTGGCACTGTTCGTGCTGAGGAGCAGGCGGTCGTTGTCCGTGCTCGAGGCGTCGTTCATACGATCGTTTTGCCCCAGCCGACCCGCCGCGGCGGTGATTTCATCGTCTTGAGCGGTGAGTCGTTGCCCGTCGTCGACGAAGCCATTGATGTCCTGTCCGCCCTGGGTGCTGGTGTAGATGTCGCGGTCAGCGGTGAGAGCGATGCGGCTGCCGTTGAAGTTGATAGGAGGTAGTTCGCCGACCGTTGTGGTTTCGAGATCGAGATTGACGGAAGCGGAGCCGCGTTTGGCCTTGATGGTGAACGCTTTGGTTTGGGTGTCGGGATTCAGATCGCCGCTGGCATCTTGAAAGATGAGGTTGCCGGCATCACCATTGAGGTCTGTGGAGACAAGGTTGATGCTGCCCTTTTTGGCTTTTTGAAGTGCTTTTTTGGTCTTGAAGGAGAGCTCGAAGGAGTTGCTGCCGTTCAGAACTTCGCTGTCGAGGGTTCGCCCTTTGCTATTGATAGCCGAGATCGACATCCCTTCTGCAGTGATGCCGTTGTTGATGCTGCCTTGCAGGATGAAGGTTTTGGTTGCTATGGCCATGGTGTTGTAGGAAGTGAGATGAGCAGTGCTCGCGAGGTCGTGGTTGACCTCCGACTGCTTCAGCTTCATCTGCCCCGTTCTGGCCAGCGTTGATCTGGATCCCGCCAGGCTGTGATGCTGCTCACAGGCTCTTCAAGACACAAAAAAACCCCTCTGGTGCGAGGGGTGAGGGAATGCCTTGGTTGGCTCGGCTCAGGCGGAATGGCCTAGGAAGTCGTAGACCGAGATCTGGCTTTCTGTGAGGCGGTAGCGGTTCTCCAGCTGGGCGAAGTCGCCGCCCAGGCCCCAGCCCTTGGAATCTCCATTCTCGTTGTAATAGAGGTCGCCAGTCTTTTTGTAGTAAACGAAGTCGTAATCTTGTTTGGATGCCTTCTTGAATTTTTTCTTGTTGTTGAAGGATTTGAAGTTCCAGTCAGTGTAGTGGTCGAAGTTGGTGAGCTCGCGGGCGTTGATTCGCAGGCCGGCGTCGTAGTTAGACGGCGTGTAATCAGTGATGATTTCTTTGCTGGAGCCGTAGCCGATGGTGTTGATGTCGCGGTAGTTGGGGTCGTAGCCGAAGACTGTTTCGGTTACGTAGTAGGAGGGAGTATCTGTTTTGGGGTACCACTCTTTGCCGGTGACTGTGTCGTACTGGAGGCCCATGGCCATGTACTTCTGGGCGGGGTCGGCCGCTGCGGCCCACTCCGCGTAGCCCAGTTGGTTCCAGTTGTTGTAGTTCGCGCCACCATCGTCAACGGTTGCACCGTTGTAGTAGTACTTCCAGTTGGCGCCGTCGTAATTGCCGCCCATCCAGACGTAGTTGTTTGGGTAGGCGCCCGGAGTGATGTATTCAGTGGTTTTGTTGTAAACCGCGTCGTTTTCGCCGGATGTTGCGGTGCTCACTAGGTAGCTCTTGGTGGCATCGCCAGTGAGGCTCGTGGCGTAGGTCTTGGCCTGTTCGTAGCCAAGCTTATCCTTGTAGACGCGGTAGGTGTTTTTGTCGGTGCCGGTGCCGTGTGTGAATTCGGCGTAGTACTTCGCTTGACCCATCGGGAGCAGGGGTGTGTAAGCGCACTTACTACCTTGATTGGGGCTCTTGATGTTGTGCCGGTTTCACCGGATTTATTTGGAATTCCGTTGGGGTGGGTTTACATGAGTTTTGTGGCGCCATCCAGATACAGAATCCCCGTGCACACCATCGCCCCAGCCCAGCACAGCGACCGCACGGGCGGCAGGTTCGCCACGTAGGCGGCGATATAGGCCAGGCGTAAACCGGGATAGATCCAGGCAGCGGCGATGGCAGCGGTGCTGTCGACGTTGCCGATCAGGCAGAGCAGGGCGGCCGGCGCAAAGAGCACAAACGCTTCGAAGCTGTTGAGGTGAGCCCAGTTGGCGCGTTTGCCCCACTCCGGCAAGCGATCAAACATCGCCCTTGGCGCGGCCAGGTCGCTGATCTGGAAATCGGCTTGGGAGCGGGCTGCGCCGAGAGGGATCAGGCTGGCCACCACCACGCCGGCGGCCAGGCAGAGCGACCAGGCAAACGCAGATTGCATCGAGGCTGAACGGCGCGGGGCCGGCGGTTGGAATCAGCCTCCTTTTCTAGGCTGGGCTCAGTTCCCGCTGTTGCCGCTGCTCTGCCCATGGCCGACACCTATTCCTTTGACGTGGTTTCCGACTTCGACCGTCAGGAGTTGGTGAACACCCTTGATCAGGTGCGCCGCGATGTGTCGACCCGCTATGACCTCAAGGATTCGAACACCGAGATCGACCTGGAGGAGACCAGCTTCACCATCACCACCGCCAGCGACATGACGCTCCAGGCCGTGGAAGATGTGCTGCGTCAGAAGGCCACCAAGCGCGACCTCTCCCTCAAGATCTTCGACTTCCAGACCCCTGAACCCGTGGGCGGTAACCGGGTGAAGCAGCTGGTGAAGCTACGCAAGGGCCTGACCCAAGACCTGGCCAAGAAGCTCAGCAAAACCGTGCGCGATGAGCTCAAAAAGGTGACCGTGGCGATTCAGGGCGACGCGCTGCGGGTGACCGGCAAGAGCAAGGACGACCTCCAAGCCGCTATCAATCTGCTCAAGGCTCAGGACGTGGAAGTGCCTCTGCAGTTCCAGAACTACCGCTGAACGGCAGCGGTCGCATGGTGATCTCCGGCAGACGCGCGGCCAGCTGGCTCAGCCGAGCATGCAGTGTTCGGGCCAACTGCTGAAACTGTGGGGTGACGGCATAGTCGCGGCGCACCACAAGCGCCTCGCCGGATTGGATCGGCAGCTGCAGGGGCAGTCGCTGCATCGATGCACCCGACAGTTCAAGGCTCAAGGCGGTGCCATAGCCAATGGTGAGCTCTTGCTCGGTTTTGCCTTCCCACAGCTGCCGCTGGTAGCGCTTCATGCGCACCGGAGAGCTCCATAGTCCAAGTTTTCGCAGGGCCTGCTCCACCTTGGGGTAGGCACCGGCTGGCAGCGCCAGGCTCGGGAAGGCGGTGAGATCGTTCCAGCTCAGGCTGGAACGATCCAGCAGTGGGTGGCCTTGCCCCACCAGGCAATGCACCGGCATCTCGCACAGGGTGAGGCTGGTGAGATCAGGATCGTGGGGCGCCGGTAGATCGGGCAGACCCGACAACCATCCATCCACGATCCGCTCCCGCAGCAGCGCCCAGTTGCGCTGCACCCCCACGATGTTGCAGAGCCCCAGGGTCCAGCCAGCGGGCACGGGGTTGCAGATCAATGGGCCCGACCAGTAGGTGGCCTCCAGCCGCAGGGGGCGATGCCCGCGCCAGCGGGCGGCCTGGTGCACCTGCCGTTCCGCCGCCAGCAGGGGCTCATCACCGATGAGATCCCACTCCCCATCCAGCTTCTTGCCCTGGATGTCAAACAGGCGCAAACAGCGGTTGGCGAGGCGCGACACGCTGGACTGACTGATGCCCAGGCGCTCGGCCACCGCATCCCCGGTGCGCAGCCACAGCAGCCCGTCGAGGGCGGCCAGCACGTCTTGCTCAACCAAGGGGCGGATGGGAGGTCTTCGTAGAGTTTCGGCCCTTGCCGGCAGCTGCAGGTGGCTTTGGGCAGCTGGCGTTTCTGGATTGATCGCGGCGGCACCTTCACCGATGTGGTGGCCCGCGACCCCCAGGGCCAGCTGCGGGTGGAGAAGGTGCTCTCGGTGCAGCCCGAGCTTCCGGGAGATCCAGCTGTCCGCACGATTCGGCGTTGGCTAGGCCTGGGTGGTTCGTCGGCACCCATCCCCGCCGGCTGCGTGGAAGAGGTGCGGCTGGGCACCACCGTGGCCACCAACGCTTTTCTGGAGCGCAAGGGTGCACCCACTTTGTTGCTGGTGACGCAAGGGTTCGCCGATCTGCTGCGCATCGGCGACCAGCACCGTCCCGATCTGTTCGCCCTGGCGATTGAACGGCCTGATCCCCTTTTTGAGCGGGTGATCGAGGTGCAGGGCCGTCTTGCTGCGAACGGCGAAGAACTGGAGCCATTGCAGCTGGATGGCACGCTGCGCCAAGCGTTGCAGCAAGCCTGGGCTGACGGGGTGCGCAGCGTTGCCGTTGCCCTGCTGCACAGCGTTAGTAACCCGAGCCATGAGCAGGCGCTGGGCGCCTGGTTGGAGGGGTTGGGGTTTGAGCAGATCGCGCTCTCGCACCAGGTGAGCCCTCTGCCGAGGCTGGTGCCCCGAGGGCACACCACCGTGCTGGAGGCGGCGGTGGCGCCTGTGTTGCAGGGGTATCTCCAACAGGTGCGCGCTGATCTGGGCCCGAACGTGCCCCTGCAGGTGATGCAATCCAGCGGGATGCTGGCGGCCCCGGCGGTTCTCCACGCCAAGGACACGATCCTGTCGGGCCCGGCCGGTGGTTTGGTCGGGGCGGCGCGCACGGCTGCTGCCGCGGGCTTCGGGCGGATCGTTGGGTTCGATATGGGGGGCACGTCCACCGATGTCTGCTACGTGGAGGGCAGCTGGCCGCGCCAACAGCACGTGGAGCTCGGCGGGGTGCCGATTCAGGCCCCGATGCTGGAGATCCACACCGTGGCGGCCGGTGGCGGCTCGTGCCTGCGCTTCGATGGCCTGCGCTTGGCGGTGGGCCCCGAGTCGGCCGGGGCTGCTCCAGGGCCTGCCTGTTACCGGCGCGGCGGCCCGCTCACGATCACCGACGCCAACCTGCTGCTGGGCCGGCTGCAGCCGCACTATTTCCCGGCGGTGTTTGGCCCCGGCGCGGATCAACCCTTGGATCACGCTGTGGTGGCGGAGCAGTTTGAGGCGTTGGCAGCCGCGATGGGCTGCAGCCCCGAGCAGGCGGCTGAGGGTGCGTTGTCGGTGGCCCTCGAGCGCATGGCCGAAGCGATCCGCCGCATCTCGATTCAGCAGGGCCACGATCTGCGGGAGGCGGTGCTGTGCAGCTTCGGCGGGGCCGGCGGCCAGCACGCCTGTGCCCTGGCGGAACTGCTGGGCATGCGCCAAGTGCTGTTGCATCCCCTTGCTGGTGTGCTGTCGGCCTATGGCATCGGCCTGGCGGATCAAGGGCAGGTGCTGGAGCAGAGCGTGGGCGAGCGGCTCAGCGATGCCCTGCTGCAGGATCTGGAGCGTCGGGCCGAGCAGCTGCTTCAGCAGGAGAGCGTGAGGGGCGCTGAACGGCGGCTCGAGCGCTGGCTGCACCTGCGCTGGCCCGGTGCCGATCAGTCATTGCCCGTGGTCTGGGCCGAGGCTGCCAGTGTCGCCGAGCTGGTGGAGGCCTTTGAACAGGCCTACCGGGGCCGTTATGGCTACCTCCCCTCCAGACCGGATGGGGTTGCTGGTTGGCCCGAGCTGGAGCGTTTGTCGCTGGAGCTCACCTGGCCGGGCGCCCCCTTACAGCTGGGAGTGCAGGCCGACGCATCGCTGGATGAAGCGCCTGTTGCGCAGGTGCCGCTGTACGTCCACGGCGCTTGGCAACGTGCAGCCTTGTGGCGGCGTGAGCGTCTCCGCAGGGAGCAGAAGATCCAGGGGCCGGCGCTGATTGCCGAGGACACGGGCACGATCCTGCTGCTGCCGGGGTGGTGCGCTCAGGTGCTGCCGGCGGGGGAGCTGCTGCTGGAGCAGAGCGGAGTGGAGGCGGCCACGCAGCTCATCGATCAGTTGCGTGCATCGACGCTGGATCCGATTCAGCTGGAGTTGTTCAGCCATCGCTTCATGGCGATCGCCGAGCAGATGGGCACACGGCTCCAGCAGACCAGCGCTTCGGTGAACATCCGCGAGCGGCTCGATTTCTCCTGCGCGCTGTTTGATGCCAAGGGGCGCCTGGTGGCGAATGCGCCCCACATCCCCGTGCATCTCGGTTCGATGGGGGAGAGCGTGGTGGCCTTGCTGCGGGATGTGGAGCGCGGTGCCCTGAAGCCCTTGGCCCCCGGCGATGCGGTGGTGTCAAACAACCCGTTCAACGGCGGCACCCACCTGCCCGACCTCACGGTGATCAGCCCGGTGTTTGCCGGCGAGCAGCTGGCGGCGTTTGTGGCCAGTCGGGGCCATCACGCCGATGTGGGCGGCATTACACCGGGATCGATGCCGCCCCACAGCACCACGATTGAGCAGGAGGGTCTGCTGTTCGACAACGTGCCCTTGGTGCGGCATGGCCTGTTGCTGGAGGCGACCTGGAAGGAACGCCTCCGTGCGGGAGCCTTTCCGGTGCGCAATCCCGACCAGTTGATTGCCGATCTGCAGGCTCAGGTTGCGGCCAACCACCTGGGGGTGGAGCGGCTGCAGGCCCTGATGGCGGCGCAAGGCCTGGCCGCCGTGGGCGGCGCCATGGAGCAGGTGCAGGCCCATGCCGCCGAGGCCGTGCGGCGGGTGATCGATCGCCTCAGCGATGGCGAGGCGCGGGTTCAGATGGACTGCGGTGCCGAGATTGTGGTGGCGGTGCGGGTGGACCGGAGCCGCCGCTGCGCCCAGATCGATTTCAGCGGCACCTCTCCCCAGCAGCCCAGCAATCTCAATGCGCCCCTGGCGATCACCAAAGCGGTGGTGCTCTACGTGTTCCGCTGCCTGGTGCAGGAAGCGATCCCCCTGAATGCCGGTTGCTTCGAGCCGCTGGAGTTGCTGGTGCCGCAGGGCTCAATGCTGCATCCGCTGCCGCCCGCGGCGGTGGTGGCCGGCAATGTGGAAACCTCTCAGGCGGTGGCCAACGCCCTATTCGCCGCATTGGGGGTGATGGCGGCGGCCCAGGGCACGATGAACAACCTCAGCTTCGGCAACGAGCGCTGTCAGTACTACGAAACGATCTGCGGCGGAACCGGCGCGGGCGACGGGTTCCCGGGGGCTGCGGCGGTGCAGTCGCACATGACCAATTCCCGCCTCACCGATCCGGAGATCCTTGAGCAGCGCCTGCCGGTGCGGCTGGAGCGTTTTGCGATCCGGCGTGGCAGTGGCGGCGCCGGCCGCTGGCGCGGGGGAGATGGGGTGGTGCGGGAGATTCAGGCCCTCGAGCCGATCAGGTTGTCGCTGCTGACCGGTAGCCGTGTGGTGGCTCCGTTTGGATTGGCGGGAGGCGAGGCGGGTCGCTGCGGTCAAAACAGCCTGCGCCGCGCCGATGGTGCCTGCGAGCTGTTGCCCGGCAGCGTGGCGGTGGAGCTGGGGGTTGGTGATCGGGTGAGGGTGGAAACGCCTGGGGGTGGTGGGTATGGACGCGTGTAGTTGGCTCTCCGCCGGCGGATCTCCATGGATATCCACACTTGGAACGTGCTTCTTCCCCTAGCCCCAGTGCTGCACCCCCGCCTTCTCCTCGGCATCGCTGCAGCCATCGCCTGCACTCCCGCCCACGCCAACCTGCTGCAGGAGCGGGCCCAGCGGTTCCACCCGGTGGAATCCAGTGGCGGGATGGTGGCCGCCCAGGAGGCCCAGGCGGCGGCGGTGGGTGCGCAGATCCTGCGCCGGGGGGGCAATGCGGTGGATGCGGCCGTGGCCACGTCGTTTGCGTTGGCGGTCACGCTGCCCCAGGCGGGCAATCTCGGTGGTGGTGGTTTTCTGGTGCTCTGGCTGCCGCGCCGCGGGCCGATCAGCACCTGCAGCGCGGTGGCTCGGGAGGCCTCCCCGCCCCAAGCGCTGGCCGTGGGTCGCGGCGAGGCTGTGGCCCTGAATTTCCGTGAAACAGCGCCCCAGGCGGCGGGCCCGGATCTCTTTCTCAACCCCGACGGCAGCGTGAACCGGCAGCGGGCCTTGCGCAGCCTGCTCAGCACAGGGGTGCCTGGCACGGTGGCAGGGCTCACCCGGGTGCAGGCGCGCTACGGCTGTTTGCCGCTGGCGGCGGTGATGCAGCCCGCCATTGATCTGGCTGAACAGGGTTTCCCGGTGGGGGCTGAATTGAGCGCTTCATTAGCGGCCGCCGCACCACTCCTGAAGGAGCAGCCCGCCAGTGCTCGACAGTTTTTCAAGCCAAGCGGCCAGCCCTATCAGCCCGGTGAGCGGCTGCGGCAGCCTGAGCTGGCGGCCAGCCTGCGCTGCATCGCCCAGCAAGGTGCCAGCTGTTTCTATCGAGGTCGGTTGGCGCAGCAGCTCACCGCCTTGATGCAGAGCGGTGGCGGCTTGATCAACCGTGCGGATCTGGCGGCCTATCAAGCCCCCTGGGCCACGCCCTTGCAGGCCACTTTCCAGGGCCATCGGGTGCTCACCATGCCGCCCCCCAGCGGTGGTGGCGCCACGCTGCTGCAGCTGCTCAAGGTGCTGGAGCCGCTCAATCTGGCCGCCACGGGCCTCAACAGCGCTGCCACGATTCACCCGATGGTGGAGGCGATGAACCTCGCTTACCGCGACCGCAATCGGTTGCTGGGTGATCCTGATCAGGTGGCGATGCCGCTGGATCGTCTCCTCAGTGATCGCTATGCCGCCCAGCAACGGCGACGCATCCGCGCCGATCGCCATCGTCCGGCCGCGGAGCTGGAGGCAGAACCCAGCCCCCTGGGGGAGGGCACCAACACCACACACCTGTCGGTGGTGGATCGCGATGGCGGCCTGGTGGCGACCACCACCACCTTGAACACGGCCTACGGCAACGGCATCACGGTGCCGGGAGCGGGATTTCTGCTCAACAACGAGATGGATGATTTCACCGCCAAGCCCGGCGCTCCGAATGCCTACGGCCTGCGCCAGGGCAGCCAGAACGCCATCGCCCCCGGCCGCCGCCCCCTCAGTTCGATGACCCCCACCCTGCTGTTCCGCCCGGATGGCTCACCGCTGCTGGCCACCGGCAGCCCCGGCGGCAGCCGCATCATCACCACGGTGTTGCAGGTGTTGCTCAACCGCCTGGTGCACGGGCTCAATCTGGCCTCGGCGGTGGCTTCGCCGCGGCTGCACAGCCAGCTCTGGCCAGATCAGATCAGCATCGAGCAGGGCTTCAGCCCTGACACCCTGCGGTTGCTTGAGCAGAAAGGCCACACCGTGAAGCTGGTGCCGGCCATGGGCTCGGCCAATTCGGTGGAGGTGCGCTACGGCCCCGGTACCGGTGGCGCAGCGGTTGTGGGGAGTGCGGGCGTGGCTGATCCGCGCCGGCTCGATGCTGCTGCGGTGGCGGAGCGGCCCTGAGCGATTAGCCGCATCCGGCTGCCTTAACTCCCGAGCAGCAAACTGCCGCTGGCCATGACGGCATAGAGGGTGAGCAGAAGGGATCCCTCGTACCAACTGAGCTGGCGGTTTTCGGTGATCCAATGCACCCCCAGCACGGTTGCGGCCAGGCAAAACAGAGCCGTGCCGGGAACGGCCATGTGTAAGTAACGCCCCATGGGCATGCCGCAGATCACCAAGAGCGGTAGCACGAACAGCAAGAGCTGCACGCTGGATTCCACCGTGCTGGTCATCGCGAGATCCATCCGCTTGCTCAGGGCTGCTTTCACCGCAATCAGCCCTTCCGAGAATGACCCGAACAGCGGCAGCAGAAACAGCCCCACGAACAGTGGATTGAGATGGGCTCCATCCACCAACAGCTGCAGGGATTCCACCAGGTGCTCTGACACGCCCACCAGCACCACGCTCACCAGGAGCAACAGGCCGATCAGCACCGCGAGGGGGCGCTCTTCGCCGGTGGGGGGAGCACCTGCTCCGCTTGCTGCCGCACAAACAGATTCCGCCCCGTGCCCATTTGATACACAAACGACAGCACGTAGAAGAGCAGCACCAGGCTCGCGACCACCACTGAATAGATGGCAAAGCCGTCCAAGCGATTGCTGCCGTCAGGCATGGCCTCCCTCAGCCGCACAAAGAAGATCGATGGCACCGCTAGAAAGATGGTGCTGATCAACAGCTGCTGGCTTTGCAGGCCGGTGCTGTGGGGATGAATATTGATCGTGGCGTTGTTTCGAGCCCCGAGGCAGGTGCTCACGCCCAGAATCAGCAGACAGTTGGTGATCACCGAGCCCGCCACGGAGATCACCACCAGTTCATACAAACCGCTGGCAAGCGCTGTGAATGAGACCACCAGCTCCACGAGATTCCCCAGCGCCACACTCACCAGCCCACCGATGCGATCCCCCAGTCGATCGGCCAGGGCTTCCACCATCTCCGCAATCATCCGGGCCAGCGGGATCAGGCCCAGGCCGCACACCACAAACCAACCGATCAGCTGGCCGATTGGCATGGCTGCATCGAGTTGAGCAAACAGTGCTGCCGTTGTGAAGATCAGCAGCAGACTCCAGCGGCTGCTCAGCAGCTCGCGGCCGAGACCGATCCATGCGCTTCTCATCGCTGCTGCTCAGCCCCCCAGATACGCCGCCTTCAACTGGGGATTCTTGAGCAGTTCTTCGGCTTTGTCTTGCAATTGGATTCGGCCGGCTTCCAGCACATAACCGCGATCGGCAATCTCCAGCGCCGCTTGCGCGTTTTGCTCCACCAGCAGGATGGTGAGTCCGCCTTGGTGCAACTCCGCCAGGATCGCCATCACCTCAGCCACCAGCTTGGGGGCCAGGCCGAGGCTGGGCTCATCCAGCATCAATAGCTCCGGCTGGCCCATCAAGGCCCGTGCGATCGCCAGCATCTGTTGCTCACCGCCGGAGAGGGCACCGGCCTGCTGCTGGCGTCGCTCCGCCAGGCGCGGGAACAGGCCATAGCAGCGTTCGAGATCAGCGGCGATGCCGTCACGATCGCGGCGGAGATAGGCCCCGAGCTCGAGATTGAAGGCCACGCTCTGGCGGTTGAGCAGCCGGCGCCCTTCTGGGCAGTGGCCGATGCCCAGCTTGAGGGTGCGATGGGCCGGCACGGCGGCCAGATCGGCGCCATGCCAGAGAATTCGGCCGCCGCTGGCGCTCACCAGCCGCGAGATCGCGCGTAGGGAGGTGCTTTTGCCCGCTCCGTTCGAGCCCAGCAGGGTCACCAGCTCGCCGCGCTGCACCGATAGGGAGATGCCAGCGAGCGCTTGCACACTGCCGTAGTGCACTTGCAGCTGCTCGATCTGCAGCAGGGGCGCAGACAGCGGCGTGAGGGTGTGTGCGCTGGTCATGAGCCCCCCCCGAGGTAGGCCTCGATCACCCGTGGATCCCGCTGGATCTGCTCCGGTGTTCCCAGGGCGATGAGCCGGCCGAAATCCAGCACCGCCAGTCGCTGACAGAGCTGCATCAACAGCGGCACGTGGTGCTCGATCACGATCAAGGTGAGCTGGTGCCGCTGCCGCAGCGCGGAGAGCAGGGCGCACAACTGCTCTTTTTCGCTGGGGTTCATGCCGGCGGCGGGTTCATCCAGCAGCAGCAAGGTGGGGTTGGTGGCCAGGGCCCTAGCGATCTCAAGCCGGCGTCGATCGCCGTAGGCCAGCCCCGCCGCCTCGCGGTGCGCTTGATCCGCCAGCCCTAACTCCTCCAGCAGGCCAAAAGCTCGCTCCTGCAGTTCCCGTTGGCCGCGGCGAAAGCGAGGTGTATTGAGCAGGGCATCGAGCCCGCTGCCCTGGGGTTGGCGGTGCAGCGCGGCAACCACGTTGTCGAGCACGCTGAGCCCGCTGAACAAGCGCAGGTTCTGAAAGGTGCGGGCGATACCCAGGCGGTTGTGGCGGTCGGGGCTGAGGCCCTGCATCGCCCGGCCGCGCCAATGGATCGCGCCACTGGAGGCGGGGGTCACGCCCGAGAGGAGGTTGAACAGGGTGGTTTTGCCGGCTCCGTTGGGGCCGATCAGCCCGAAGATCTCGCCCTCTTCAACGCTGAAGCTCACGTCGCTGAGGGCCTGAAGGCCGCCGAAGCGGCGGCTGATCTGCTGCAGCTCCAGCAGGGGTGTGGTGGTGTTCATGGTTTCCACCTCCCGATCCGCTCCAGCAGGGCTGGGGTGATCAGACCCTGGGGGAAGAGCACAGGCCCCAGCAGGATCACTAGGCCGAACAGCACCAGCCGCAGATCACCCACCGGGCGCAGCAGCTCCGGCAGTGCCGTGAGCAGGAGGCCGCTGACTACGGGGCCCAGCCAGCTGCGAGAGCCCCCCAGGATCACAAAGGCGAGAGTGGTGATCGCCACATCAAAGCTGCCCTGGCGGGCGTTCCAGGTGTTGAGGTAGTGGGCGGCGATCACCCCCGTCACCCCCGCCAACATCGCGCTGGCCACGAAGGCGCTGAGCTTCACGCGGGTGGTGTTGATCCCCATGCAGCGGCTGGCGAGTTCGTCGTCGCGCACGGCGGCCATGGACCGCCCGAGCCGGCTGGCCTCGAGGCGCTGGAACAGCCAGCCGCATAGCGCCAAGAGTCCGCCGCTCAGCCACACGTAGCCGAAGGGGTGCCGGAAGGGCTGGGGTATCCCAAAGATGCCGGTGGCGCCGCCGGTGAAGGGCAGGTTGAGGATCGCGACGCGCACGATCTCCACCAGGGCAATGGTGGCGATCGCCAGATAGATCCCCCTGAGCCGCAGCACCGGCAGCCCCACCAGCACAGCCAGGGCCGCGGTTAGAGCTGCCGCCAGCAGCATTTCGCCGAGCACTGCCCCCAGGCTGATGCCCGCCTGGGGCCCGCCTTGGGTAGCGAGCAGCGCCGCCAGGGTTCCGCCAACTGCGTAAAAGGCCGGCGTGGCCAGCGACAGCTGCCCCGCCGCCATGGGCAGATACACCGACAAGCCCAGCAGGGCCCCAAGGATCATCTGCACCAGCAGGCCGTTATCGATCACAGCTCAGCTCCCATCGCCTTACACCTTCTCCAGCTGCTGCCGGCCCAGCAGACCGCTCGGACGCAGCACCAACACGGCGAAGAGGATGGCGAACGCCAGGGCATCCCGCCAGCCGGAGGCCGCCGCTGGAATCAGGGCCTCCGCCAGCCCCATCACCAGGCCCCCCACGATCGCGCCAGGCACGCTGCCCAGACCGCCCAGTACCAGCACCGCCAAACCCTTGAGGCCGTAGCTGATGCCGAAATAAGGCCCCGCCAGGCTGACGCTCATGCCGATCAGGCCGCCCCCCAGGCCCGCCAGCATGCCGCTGAGCAGGAAGGCCAGGCGCACAATCGCCTCGCTATTGATCCCCAGCAATGTGGCGGTGGTGGCGTCTTCCGCCACGGCGCGCATCGCCTTGCCACTGCGGCTGCGCTCGAGCCAGAGGCTTAGGGCCACCACGGCCAGCGCCGAGATCAGCAGCAGCAGCACCTGAATCGTGCGGATGCGTGCCCCCCCGATCAGCAATGATTCCGGCAGTTGGGCCAGGGCTGCAGCTCCCTGGGGGAAGGCGTAGCCCTCGGCTCCCATCAGGAGTTGCAACAGGTTCACCAGCACCACGCCGGCGCCGAGGCTGGTGATCAACGACAGCAACGGCTCAGCCCCCCGGCGGCGCAGCGGGGCGAAGGCGATGCGCTCCACCAGCAGGCCCACCAGCCCAGACCCCAGGGCTGCTAGCACCAGGGCCAGCCAGAAGGGCAGGCTGATCGGCAGGCTCCAGCCGGGCAGCGCGCCGTTCACGCCGATCTTGCCGCCCATCAAGAGATAGGTGAGGTAGCCCCCCAGGCTGAACAGGGCTCCCTGGGCGAAGTTGATCACCCCCAGCACCGAGAAGATCAAGGTGTAGCCGAGGGCCACCAGCGCATACACCCCGCCGCTGGCGGCGCCGTTGAGCAGGGTCTGCAGCAACGCCTCGATCACGGCTGGGCCTCCTGCAGCTCTTGTTCCCGTACCAAGGTGAAGCGGCCGCTGCGGCCGGTGTCATCCATGCGCACTTCAGCCACGTAAAAACGCCCCTGCACCACCTCGCCGTCGGGGCGGAAGTGAATCGGACCCAGGGGCGTGTCGTACTCGCCGGCCAGCAGTTCCGCCATCAGCCGCTGGCGGGCTTCGCCGAGGCTCACGCCCTCGAAGCCGCCGCGGGCCTGCAGCCGCTGAATCGCTTCGAACACCACCTGGTAAGCGCTCCAGGCCTGGGCGGCAATCTGGCCGGGGATGCGCCCCTGGTTGGCCTCGGCGAACAGACGCCGGAAGGTGCGGTTGATCGGTGTGTTGCGTTCCGGGCTGTAGGCCTGGGCAATCAGCACGCCATCACACCAGCGCTGACAGATCGGATAAATGTTGGGGGTGTTGAGGCCATTGCCCACCACGATCTGGCCGCGGTAGCCCAGTTCGCGCAGCTGGCGAATCAGGTTGCCGCCATCCACGGCTTGGGCTGAGATCACGATCAGCTGCGGCCTTTGTTGCAGTGCCGCGGTAATCGGGTTTTGAAAATCGTTATCGGCCAGTTGGGTGCGTTGCACGCTCACCGGCTTTAAGCCCCGCGCCGCCAGGGCTTTCTGAAAAATCGAGGTTTCGGCGGTGCTGTAGGCGTCGTCCTGGGCGAAAAACACGGCCACCCGTTGCGTGCCCGGCTCGCGCCGCAGGGCTTCATCGAGCGAGAGCGGTGCGATCACCGAGCTCTGGGCTGACACGCGGCTGATGAACGATCCGATCTGGGGGATGCCGCTGGCGGTGTTGGAGGGAGCCACCACCGGAACGCCTTGCCGTTGGGCGATCGGATCAGCGGCGAACGCCTGCTGGGAGAGGGTGGGGCCGATCAGAGCCACCACGCCGCGGCGGATCAGCAGGTTGAAGGCGGCGATGGCGCTGGGCTCATCGGAGGCGCCATCTTCGAGTTGAAAATCCACCCGCCGCGGATGGGGCTTGGCTTCAAACCACTGCCGTGCCAGGCCGATGCCCATGCGCTGGTCTTGGCCGTAGAGGTTGGCGTTGCCCGTGAGCGCCAGGGCTGCCCCCAGGCTGAGCGGCCCATCCGACGACACAGCTTTGGAGGCTGGATCGCTGCTGCGCCCCAGCAGGGCCAGCAGTATCAGACCCCCAGCCAGAGCCGCCGCCAGACGTGCACTGCCGCGGCGTCTGGCGCTGAGGGGATCGGTGGGGCTCAGGCCACCGCTGCGAAGCATTCGCGGAAGGCGGTGATGGTGGCGTCGATGTCCTCGTCGGAGTGGGCCAGGGAGGTGAAGCCTGCTTCGAAGGCGCTGGGGGCCAGGTAGATGCCGCGCTCGAGCATGGCGCGGTGCAGCTTGCCGAAGCGCACGGTGTCAGCCGCCTTGGCTTCTTCGAAGTTGCGCACCGGGCCTTCGCAGAGGAAGAAGCCGAACATGGCGCTGATCGAGCCGCCGGTGATCGGCAGGCCGGCACTGCGGGCGCCCTCGATGATTCCATCGATCAGGCGCTTGGTGATTGCCTCGAGACGCTCGTAGCTGCCGGGTTGCTTCAGCAGTTCCAGGGTCTTGATGCCGGCGGTCATCGCCAGGGGATTGCCGCTGAGGGTGCCGGCCTGATACATCGGGCCAGCGGGGGCCACCATGCTCATGATGTCGGCCCGGCCGCCGTAGGCACCCACGGGCAGACCACCGCCGATCACCTTGCCCATGGTGGTGAGATCGGGGGTGATGCCGAACTTGGCCTGGGCACCGCCATAGCTGATGCGGAAGCCGGTCATCACTTCGTCGAACACCAGCAGGGCGCCGTTCTCCTTGGTGAGTTCGCGGATGCCTTCGAGGAAGCCAGGCTCAGGGGTGATGAAGCCGGCGTTGCCCACGACGGGCTCGAGGATCACGCCGGCAATTTCACCCGGGTTCTCGGCGAAGAGCTTCTTCACCGCCTCGAGGTCGTTGTAGGGGGCGGTGAGGGTGCTGGCGGCGGTGGTGCGCGGCACGCCGGGGGAATCGGGCAGGCCGAGGGTGGCCACGCCGGAGCCGGCCTTCACCAGGAACATGTCCGCGTGGCCGTGGTAGCAACCCTCGAACTTGATGATTTTTTCGCGGCCGGTGAAGGCGCGCATCAGGCGCAGCACCGACATGCAGGCCTCGGTGCCGCTGTTCACGAAGCGCACCATCTCCACTGAGGGCACCGCGTCGATCACCATCTCGGCGAGCTGGTTCTCGAGGGCGCAGGGGGCGCCGAAGCTGGTGCCCTTCTCGAGGGCGTCATGCAGGGCGCCGATCACCTCGGGGTGGGCATGGCCGCAGATGGCGGGGCCCCAGCTGCCGATGTAATCGATGTAGCGGTTGCCATCCACATCCCAGGCGTAGGCGCCCTTGACGCGGTCAAACACGATCGGCTGGCCGCCCACGGAGCGAAAGGCACGCACCGGAGAGCTCACGCCACCGGGCATCAGCGTTTGAGCGGCACTGAACAGTTCCTGGGACCGGGTGGTGTTGTGCACGGGAGCCGAAACAGGTGCCGAGGTCAAAACGGATTCCGCAGACGGGAGCTTGAGCGCACCATCCTTACGCAATTGCAGGCCCGCGAGTCCAGTGCTGGAACTCTCGTTAAGGTCTTGCCACCGTGGCCCATCCCTGTGACGCCTGACTGGGGCTTGCTTGAACGCCGCCTGCGGCCCCTGCTGCCCGCCCGCACGGTGGTGTCGAAGCGTCAGGAGTTGCTGGCCTACGACTGCGATGGCCTCACCCTGCATCGCCATCAGCCGCCGTTGGTGGTGCTGCCGGAAACCACCGAGCAGGTGGCGGCGGTGGTGAAGCTGTGCGCCGAGTTGGAGGTGCCGTTCATCGCCCGAGGCAGCGGTACCGGTCTCTCCGGCGGAGCGCTGGCCGAAGAACCCGCCCTGGTGATCGCCACCAGCCGCATGCGACGGGTGCTGGAGGTGGATCTCGCGAATGAGCGGATCACCGTGCAGCCCGGGGTGATCAACAGCTGGGTCACCCGGGCGGTGGCGGGCGATGGCTTCTATTACGCCCCGGATCCCTCGAGCCAGGTGGCCTGCAGCATCGGCGGCAACGTGGCCGAGAACTCCGGTGGCGTGCACTGCCTCAAATACGGCGTCACCAGCAACCACGTGCTGGCGATGGAGGTGGTGCTGCCCGATGGCTCGATCACCACCCTGGGCGGGGCGTTGCCGGAGATGCCGGGCCTCGATCTACGTGGTGTGTTCATCGGTAGTGAGGGCACCCTCGGCATCGCCACCGCGATCACCCTGCGGTTGCTGCGCACGCCGCAAACGGTGGCGGTGCTGCTGGCGGATTTCGCCTCCATGGAAGCGGCCGGAGAAGCGGTGCGCTTGATCACCGGCGCTGGGGTGCTGCCGGCGGGCATGGAAATGATGGACAACCCCTGCATCCAGGCCGTGGATGACTACTTCGGGGTGGATGAATATCCGCGGGAGGCCGCGGCGGTGCTGTTGATCGAGCTCGACGGCCATGAGCTCGAAGTAAAGGAATCGGTGGACATCGCTAGCCGCCTCTGCCTGGAGGCCGGTGCCGGCGCCGTGCGCGAGGCCTGGAGTGAGGAGGCGCGAGCGCGCTTGTGGAAGGGCCGAAAGAGCGCCATTTCAGCCCTGGGCCGCCAGTTCCCGAGTTACTACCTGCAGGACGGTGTGGTGCCGCGCACCGCTTTGCCGGGGGTGCTGGCGGCGATCGATCGCCTCAGCGCCGAGCACGGCCTGGCGGTGGCCAATGTGTTTCATGCCGGTGACGGCAATCTCCACCCGCTGATCCTCTACCGGGCTGGTGAGGAGGGCGTGAATGAGCGGGTGAAAGCCCTGGGCGGTGAAATCCTGCGTCTATGTATCGATGCCGGCGGCAGCATCAGCGGTGAGCACGGCGTGGGTAGCGATAAACGCTGCTACATGGATTGGATGTTCACGCCCGACGATCAAGCCACGATGCAGTTGGTGCGGCAGGCCTTCGATCCGGATGGCCTCGCCAATCCCGGCAAGCTGTTCCCCACCCCGAAGACCTGCGGCGAATCCCTGCGCCGCCAGGTGCAGTTGCGTGAGTCGGGGGTGGAGTTGCCGGCCGAAGCTGTGGTCTTCTGAGGCCATCGCCATTAAGGCCAGTCGTCGTCGCTGGCATCGGTCTCCTCATCCCAGGCCAGATTCACCACCACCGGCGCGTGGTCACTGGGTTGGGTGTTGCCACGCGGGGTTTTGTCGATCACGCAGCCCGTGGCGCAATCGAGCAGCTCTTCGGAGAGATAAATGTGGTCAATCCGCCAGCCCTGGTCGCGGTCCCAGGCGCCACTGCGGTAGTCCCACCAGCTCCAATGACCGCTGCCCGGCTCGAACACGCGGAACACATCGGTCAGCCGTCCAGCTAAGGCGTCGCTCAGGGCCTGGCGTTCAGCATCAGTGGCCATGATGCCGCCGCTGAGCCGATCTGGATCGTGCAGGTCGCGGGCTTCCGGGCCGATGTTGAAGTCGCCCACCATGCAGAGCGGATCGCCCTGGTCATGCTGCACAGCCAGATAGCGCTTCAGGCAGGCCAGCCACGCCAATTTGTAGGTGTATTTGTCGCTGCTCAAGGAACTGCCATTGGGCACATACAGGTTGAGCACGCGCACGCCATCCACCAGGGCGCTGATCACCCGTTTCTGTTCGCTGAGCTCAGGCGCGTCCGGGTCATCGGGCAGCAGAGCGCTGAATCCAATCTGCACGTCGTCCAGCGGCAGACGGCTGATCAACGCAACGCCGTTGTAGGCCTTCTGCCCGCTGATGGCGCAGTGGTACCCCATCTGCTCAAAGGCGGCGCTGGGAAACAGCTGATCAGCTACCTTGGTTTCCTGAAGGCACAGCACATCCGGTTGCTCCGTCTCCAGCCAGGCCAGCACCTGATCCAGGCGGGTGCGCACGGAGTTCACGTTCCAGCTGGCAATGCGCATGGGGGGAGGCCGGGGTGTGACAGAGGGATGCGCTCCAGGTTGGGATATCCATGGAGATCCGGGCTTGGACACCGGCTGTCACCCCACTGCCGCCGCCGCCCCCAGCGCCGGATGGCCCTCCTACGATTCCTACATTGCGATTGCACAGGACGGTGATGGGACGCCCCTCCTCGCTTCGGCACAGCGCAGTGGCCTGCGCCGGACTCATCGCCCTCACGCTGCTCGGCGTTAGCGGTCAGGCCGCACGAGCTGACTACAGCTCCTGGGGGATGTCCACCCAGGAGAAGCAGATCTACGACTACGGCCCGGGTGGCAGCAACGGCACGTCGAAACAGGGTTCGATCCTCGACACCACCAACCCCATCGAACTGATGAACAAGATCCGTCGCGGCTCGGCGATGGATGACGCCACGCCCCCAGGGGATGCAGTGGATGCCGCCCTCAAGGAGTTGAACGCGGCTCAGGGGTCGGGGCCGTCGTCGCAGGTGAAGGCTCCTTAGCCGGCTTGCCCTGGCGCAGATTGCTGATGCCCCAGCTGGCGGCCACCTGATCGAGGCGGGTGTCTTTGCTGCCCGGTTGGCGGTTGCGCGCCTGGGCTAGGGCCTCCTGGGCGCCTTTGCTGTCGCCTTGCTCCTGGCGCAGCAGGGCCAGGGCCAGCAGCGGCCGGGGGTCGCGGGGGAATTCAGCGGCGAGCTTGGTGTAGGTCGCAGCGGCGGCGGCCTTCTGCCCCATGCGCTGCTGCAGATCACCCAGCAGCAGGCCCAAGGGCAGCACCTGGGGTTCGATGGCGGGCTTGCTGGCGCGTTCGATCTGGGCCTTGAGCTGGGCCTGGGCCTCGCTGCCCCGCCCTTGTTCGAACTGCAGCAGGGCCATCAGCTGCAGGGCTTCGATGCGGTTGGGGCTCAGGTTGAGCAACTGGCGCAGCTCCCGCTCAGCGGCGCTGCGGTTGTTGTTGTTGCGATGCAGTTCCGCCAGCAGCAACCGCAGCTGCCAGCGCTGCGGTTGCTGGTCGGCCAGTTGTTCCAGCAGGGCGGTGGCCTCCTCCTGTTGGTTCAGGGCCAGCAGCAGTTGCACCAGCCGTTGCTGCTCGGCCTCGCTGGCGCTGCCTTCCGCGAGGCGCTGGCGGAGCTGATCGGCTTGGCGCTCGACGGCCACCTGCGCCAGATCGCCAGCTGAACGCTGGTTGCGTTGCCCCAGCCACCAGCCGCCCGCCATTGATCCGCCCACCAAAGCGATGGCGCCGAGGCTGAGCAGCAGCCCTCGGGCATTGGTGCTGGCGCGTGGCGGCATGGTGCAGCGCGTGGATGCGCCTCAGTCTGGGGCCATGGCAAGGGCTGGTTACATTGGCGGCCGGGCCATGGACAACACGAGCGCCCAGAGGGTTTCAGCCACGATGCGTCAGCACCCCATTTCGCCGGTCACCGAACCGATGCAGTACCGGGCCATCGGTGTGGTGCGGGGGACCTATGTGCCCGAAGACCCTGAGCAGCTCACCCGCGGCAGCCTGAAGGCCGAAGACGGCACCGAGATCGAAGCCGTGGTGCTCGGCCGAGTGCTCACCCTGATGCGTCGCCACCTCGATCTCAGCAAGCCCCACCTCTGGGTGGCTTATCCCCGCTTCCGCGACCCCGAGAAGCTGCACCTGCAGTTGGTGGGTGTCTGGGAACCCAGCACCCTGGCCGCCACCGAGATCGCCACCCAAAGCGCTGTTGATGCCGAAGCGGTGGCCGCCCCAACCGACGATCTGCCGGAGGGCGATGGCTACTTCTCCGTGCGCGGCGAACTGATCTACACCCGTCCGGAGGATGGCGATCTGGTGGTGAAGATCCGCCAACAGCCCCGTGCGGATGGCTCTCGCCCGACACCCTTCAAGTTGCAGCTGCGCGGCGAGATCGCGCCCGAGCACCTGCGCCATTTCGTTTCGCTTGACCTGCGCCGCCAGGGTCAGCAGCTGCAGCTCGAACAGCATGAGGTGATCGCTCCGGTGCCGCAGCGTGCCGGCAAGGGGCGCGGCCCCGGCCGGGGTGGCCGTCCTGGCGGTCGACGCTGAGCATGGCTGCGCCGGAGCGCTTCCCAGGCTCCGATCAGGGCTCCACTGGGGCTCTGTCTGCCGGGGCTGCCGTTGCGGCGATCACGGTGCTGGCCGTGGCCGGGCCTCCCCTGGGGCTGTCGCCCTGGCTGATTGCGCTGGCGGCCGGTGGTGGCATGGTGGCGCTCACGCTCGATGCAGCTCGCTTTGGAGGGCTCGGCGGCCATCTGCTGGCCGAAGCCCTGCCTGCCGGGATCGGTCGCGCGCGGTTACGGCGCATCGCCATTCATGAGGCTGGCCATGTGTTGGTGGCGGCCGATAACAAGCTGCCGGTGAAGCAGGTGCTGGTGGGGAGCCGTGCCTGCCTGCGCGAGGGCCTCAGTGCCAATGGCAGCACCCAGTTGGAGCCCCCCGCCCACGCCAAGCTGGCCCTAGAGGATTTGCGCCGTTGGAGCCGGGTGCTCCAGGCCGGGATGATCGCTGAGCAATTGGTGTACGGCGGCTCCCGCGGTGGCGCGGATGATCGAGCTCTGCTCGGCCGGCTCTGGGGGCTCTCGGGCTACGACGTGGCGACGGCCCAGCAGGAGCAGCGCCGCGCCCGCCGGGAGGTGGAGCAGTGGTTGCGGCAACGCCGCGCCGAGCTCGATCAGCAGGCCGAGACCCTGCTGGCGCTGGTCTGATGCAGCGCCAGGGCCGGCTCGCAGTGGTGGACTGCCCCACGGGCCTCGCGGGCAACATGCTGCTGGCTGCTCTGCTGGATCTGGGGCTGCCGGAAGCGGTGGTGCATGAGCCCTTGGCAGCCCTCGGCCTGGCAGATGCCTATCGCCTTGAGTTCCAGGAGGCCCGCAGCGCTGGGTTGCGGGGGCTCCAGCTGCAGGTGGCGCTCACCGAGCCTTCACCGCCCCATCGCCATTGGGGCGGGCTACGCAGCCAGTTGGCGGAAGCTCCTCTGGAGCCGCAGCTCCAGCAGCGGGTGTTGGCGGTGTTCGGCCTCTTGGCTGATGCCGAGGCGGCCGTGCACGGCTATGGGGCCGAGCAGGTGCATTTCCATGAGGTGGGCGCGGTGGATGCGTTGGTGGATGTGGTGGGGGTATGCGCGGGTTTGCAGCATTTCGGGATCACCGAGCTGATCTGCACGCCGCCGCCGGCAGGCCATGGCCGCGTGTCCACCGCCCATGGCTGGCTGCCCCTGCCAGCACCGGCGGTGTTGGAGCTGGCGCGGGCGCGGCATCTGCCCTTGGCTAGCAGCGAGAGCTTCCCGCCGGCGGAGCTCACCACCCCCACGGGCATGGCATTGATGGCGGCCCTGGCGGATCGCTTCGGCCAGGCACCTGCGCTGGTGCCGGAGGCGGTGGGTGTGGGGCTGGGCACGCGCCAGCTGGATCGGGCCAATCTGCTGCGGCTGGTGTTGGCTCACCCGCCAGGGGCGACGGGGGAACTGCAGGAAACCCTGCTGCAGCAGCAGGCCCAGATCGACGACGCCAGCGGTGAAGATCTCGCCCTCTTGATGGAAGCCCTGCGCAACAGCGGCGCCCTGGAGGTGTTTGCCCAGGCGCTGCAGATGAAAAAGGGGCGGCCGGCCAGCATGATCACGGTGCTGGCGCGGCCGGAGCAGGCCGAGGCATTGCGTGCGGTGTGGTGGCGGTATGGCACCAGCCTGGGAGTGCGAGAGGAGCTGCTGCAGCGCTGGTCGTTACCCCGCGAGCAGGCGCTGGTGGACACCCCCTGGGGGCCTGTGCGCATCAAACGCTCACGCCGTCCGGATGGCAGTTGGTTGTGCAAGCCGGAAGCCGATGATCTGGCGGCGTTGGCCCTCCGCCATCAGCTGCCAGTGGCGCGCCTGCGACGGGCCGTGCTGGCGCTGGTCGACGATGACCTTGTTGATCCCTCGCCGCCGCCCCATCCATGATCAACAGCCTCCGTTGGCGTGAGCTGTGGCGGCCCCTGCCAGGGGGAGCACGCCTTTGGGTGACCTTGGCCAGCGCCGGCTTTTTGTTGGCGGCCTTGGTGAGCCATGGGCGTCAGCTGCTGCAGCTGAGCTTTGATGCCCAGGGCTGGTGCTGGTTGTTGCTGGGTGTGGGCTTGAGCCTGCTCAGCCTGTTGGCGAATGCAGCGGCTTGGGGGGTGGTGCTCCGCTGGTTGGGGCATCAGCCCCGGTGGAGCGCTGCTGTTGTGTTGTTCCTCACCTCGAATCTGCGCAAATACCTGCCGGGTGGTGTGTGGCATCTGGTGGCGCGGGTGCGAGCTCTTCAGGCGCAGCCCGCACCCGAATCGCCGCTGGAGGGGCCGCCGCTGCGTACGCCGCAGGCGCTCGTTTCGGTGCTGCTGGATCCGTTGCTGGCGGCCGTGGCGGCCTTGGCCCTGGTGCCCTTCGGCGGCTGGCAGGCCGGTCTTTGGCTGCTCTGCCTGTTGCCCCTGCTGGTGCTGCTGCCCCGCTGGCTCAATCCACTGATGCAGCGGCTCGAGCAGCTACGGGCCCGCCAACTGGTGGAGCGCGGTTTGCTCGACAACTCCGCAACCGACGTGGCGCTGGAGTTGCCCCCGGCTTTGCCGGGGTATCCCTGGCCGCCTCTGCTGGCGGAGCTCGGGTTTGTGCTGTTGCGCTTTGCCGGTTTCGCCTGCTGCGTGCAGGCGTTCGATCTGTCGTTTGCGATCGGCTGGGGCGGTTGGTTGGCGGGCTTTGCTTTGGCCTGGACGGCTGGTCTTGTGGTGCCCGGTGCCCCCGGCGGTTTGGGGGTGTTTGAGGCGGTGCTGCTGATGCGACTGGCTGCGGTGGTGCCTGAGGCCCCCCTACTGGCGGTGGTGATCAGCTACCGATTGGTGAGCACGGTGGCGGATCTGTTGGGCGCGCTCACAGCTCGGGCAGACCTGGCGGCTATTCGCAACAGGCGTTACTGTTGAGAACAGCGCCGTCGTTTCGCTGATGCCCGCCGTTCCGGCGCCTGAGTTGCCTGCTGAGGCGCTGCGCAGCAGCTTGCATGGGCGAGGCCAGCGGCTCACCCCGCAGCGGCAGCGGGTGTTGGCGCTGTTTGAGCGCCTCGGCGAAGGAACCCACCTCAGCGCTGAAGAGGTGCATCAGCGTTTGTTGCGCGCTGAGGAGCGGGTGTCGCTTGCCACGGTGTATCGCACCCTGCGTTTGTTGAGCTCGATGGAGCTGCTGCGGGAGCTGGAGCTTCCGGAGGGTGGGCGGCGCTTCGAGCTGGCCAGCGATGACGACCACCGCAATCACCATCACTTGGTGTGCGTGCGCTGCGGCCACACCGAAGAATTTGAGAGCGAAGCCGTGCTCTCAGCCGGTGAGCAAGCGGCCGGTCTGCACGGCTTTCGCCTGCTGGAGTGCGTGCTCAACGTGCGGGCCCTCTGCCCCAGTTGTGCAGCAGCTGAGTCAGCCCCGGTAACGGTTTGAGCGCACGGGCACCAACACCGGCTGCATCAGACCGCCGCCACCGTTGTCGTCGTCAGAGCCAGCCGCCAGCCAGGCAATCACACCAGCCAGGGTGATCACGGCGGACAGCAGGAGTAGATCGGCCAAAGCGCTGGACGCGATTCCCCGCACGCTAGCGGGATCGTCCAGCGCTGGTGTTGCAACGAATGCCGTTACAGCGGTGCGAGTGCCAGAACACCACCGAGCACCACAAGGGCGCCTGCGGCGAGCAGGTTCTGGCGCTGGTTCAGCCGACGGCCCGCCACAAAGCTCACCCCAATGGTGAGCGCTGAGGCCAGCAGAGCACCCAGCCACCAGCTGGAGGTGCCTGCTGCTTCCTGGCCATGCAGCAGGGCATGCACCGCCACGGCGCTGCCCAGCACGGCGCTCACGAGGGGCAGTGGCCGCTGCAGCTTGTCGCTCATCAGCAGCACGGCACCCACGGCGCTCACGGCCAGGGCTGCCAGCAGTTCGGCACCTGGCAGCTGGCCGCCGAAGCTGCCGAACACGCTGCCCAGCAGCGCGCCGCCCAGGGCAAAACCGAGGAGCAGAGGTCCAAAACGCGCTGCCGTCAGGCCCACGCCCACCAGAAGCAGCAGGTGGTCGATACCCATCAGGGGATGCAGGGCACCGGCCATCACGCCGGCATCGGCGCTGCCATGGGCTCCAGCGGGCAGGGCCGAGAGCAGGCTCAGGCCGAAGCCGGCGGCACTGCTGAGCAGAAGGGAACGGGAAAGATTGGTGGGCATGAGCAGGGCCGGTCCGCGCCGGTGCTGAAGGGGATGAACGGGGGAGCGGCGAGCGTTCTGACTGAGAAGCGAGCCGGAGCTGGCTTCATCACAGCTGCGGGACAGTGCCGGACTGGGGTCGTAACCCACCACCGGACTTTCCTCGTTGCCTTCCCGGTCTGAATCCGGGAAACCGCTCTTTGCAGTATCGCTTCAGGCGAAGCCTTTGCCTGCATCCTTGGCCACGCAGGCCTGGAGCTGCTTGCGCAGTTGGGGGTGGTCAAGGTTTTTGCCGATCAGCACCAATTGGTTTTTGCGATCGCCGGCTGAGCCCCACTCACTGTCATCGATGGAGAAGCGCTTGCCGGCGAGGTGAAACACGTGGCGTTTGTCGCTCTCGTTGAACCAGAGGATGCCTTTGGCCCGGAACACGCCAGCGGGGAGCTGGTTATCCAGGAAATTCTGGAACTTGCGTAGGGCGAAGGGGCCATCGCTGCTGAAGGAGAGCGAGGTGAACCCTTCGATGGCCAGGTGATCAGCGTGGCCGTGATCGTGCGTGTGGCCATGGTCATGGCCGTGCTCGTGCTCGCAGTGCCCATGGTCGTGATCGCAGTTGCTGTGATCGTGATGGTCGTGGGCCTGATCGTGATCGTGGGAATGCCCGTGATCGTGGTCGTGCACGCAGTGGCCGTGATCGTGATCGCAGTCGTCGTGGTTCTGCTCGGCGGCCACCTTGTCGCTTTCGAACAGCCCCACACTCAGCAGCAGCGGCAGGCTGACGTCGCCTTTCACCGAGCGCAGGATGCGGGCGTCGGTTTTGATCTCCCGCAGCCTGCCTTCCACCTCAGCCAGGCGCTCCTCGCTCACCAGGTCGCATTTGTTGAGCAGCAGGATGTCGCCGTAGACCACCTGGGCCCGTGCGACTTCGCCATCGAGAATCTCGTCGCTGAAGTTCTCCGCGTCGATCAGGGTGATGATCGAATCGAGGCGGGTGGCATCGCGCAGATCGCTGCCTAGAAATGTCATCGCGACGGGCAACGGATCCGCAAGGCCGGTGGTCTCCACTACCAGGTAATCCACCGGATCCGGGCGATCGAGGATGCGATACACCGCGTCGAGCAGTTCTCCGTTGATGGAGCAGCAGATGCAGCCGTTGCTCAGCTCCACCATGTCTTCACCGGTGGCAATGATCAGATCGTTGTCGATCCCGATCTCGCCAAACTCGTTCACCAGCACGGCTGTTTTCACGCCCTGCTGGTTGCTGAGGATGTGATTCAGCAGTGTGGTTTTTCCTGCCCCGAGAAAACCGGTGAGGATGGTGACCGGCAGGGGGCTGGCCGTGGTGAGGGGTTCGCGGGCAGGGCTCGTCGCGCTGGCGGTCACGTGGGTGCGTGGGGCAAGGCTGCAGGCAGTCTGATCCTCTGGGCCACCCTTTGGTGCGAGGCCGCTACTGCCGGGCGAGGAATGTGCGTAGTCGCTCGCTTCTGGGCCTCAATGTGGCGGCTTACCTCGCTGAAACGTTGCGCAGTGGCATCGAATCGATTGATCGCGGCCAGTGGGAGGCTGCCGATGCCCTCGGCCTCAGCCCGATCGAGCGGATGCGTTTCGTGATTGCCCCTTAGGCATTGCGCCGGGTGCTGCCGCCGCTGGCCAATGAATTCATTACCTTGATCAAAGACACCAGCCTTGCGGCGGTGATCGGGTTCGATGAACTGTTTCGCCAGGGGCAGCTGATGGTGGCCACCACCTACAGAGCCTTTGAGATCTATATCGCTGTGGCTCTGGTGTACCTGCTGATGACCACCACGGCTTCCCTGCTGTTCAAACGCCTCGAAGCCCGTTGGCAACTGCCGGCCTGAGCAGAGCTGACACCTGTTGCCATGGCCCCTAGAACGGAATCATTCCCGGTCGCAGCCCACCCATGACCAGCGCTCCCCCCATCGATATCGGCATTCCGGCTGAGCAGCGTGCGCAGATCGCTGAGGGCCTGGGCCGGGTGCTGGCGGATAGCACCGTGCTGTACGCCAAGACCCATGGGTTCCACTGGAACGTGACAGGGCCGATGTTCAACACGCTCCACCTGATGTTCATGGAGCAATACACCGAGCTTTGGACGGCGCTCGATGAGATTGCCGAACGGATCCGGGCTCTGGGCCATCAAGCTCCCTTTGGGGGGTCGATCTATCGAGAGCTGTCATCGATCCCGGAAACCCAGGGGGTTCCCGCTGCGCTGGAGATGGTGCGTGAGCTGGTGCAAGGCCATGAGGCCGTGGCCCGCACGATTCGCAGCGTGTTTTCGATGGCGGATGACGCCAATGATCAACCCACTGCTGATCTGCTCACCCAGCGCCTTCAGATTCACGAGAAAACAGCTTGGATGTTGCGCAGCTTGTTGGAAAGCTGACGCGAGCCGGAATCATTGATCACCTCCAGATGTGCCGGACATCTGGAGGGGCTCCGGCATCCGCTAGAACCCATCCATCCCGCCAGATCTTGAGGATGAAAGAGCTCACTCGAGCCATCAATGACCACCTGGCATCGGAGTTTCAGGCCAGCCATACCTATCTGGCCATGTCGATCTGGCTACGCGAGAAGGATCTTGTGGGTTTTTCCGCGTACATGCTCACCAAGAGCAATGAAGAGCGCGGCCATGCTTCGCGGATGATCGCTTATCTCGTGGATAGTGATCAAGATGTGGAGCTGCCCACCATCGAGGCTCCCCAGCGGGATTGGGGCTCTGTTCAGGCCTTATTCGATCACGTGTATGAGCTTGAAAAGGGTGTGACCGCCTCGATCCATCATCTTTACACCCTGGCGGAGGGATTGGGAGAGCGCAGCGCCACGGCCATGCTGGATTGGTTTGTTTCTGAGCAGCTGCAGGAAGAAGCCGAAGCCCGCTTTGTCTGCAAGCGGTTGCGTTTGGCTGGAGATAACAGTGCCGCTCTACTGCTGCTGGATCAGCAGTTTCTGGAAGGAACCGCCCTGGCCCATGTGAAGGGGGGCATGGGTGGTGGTGGCGAAGCAGGGGAAGCCGCTTAACCCCGGCTCAGTCGCGGCCGCAGCGACATTGGCCACCCTTCCAGTGGGAGCACTTCTTCTGTTTGCAGCCTTTTTTCTTGGCGTGGGCTGTGGTGGTGCGCTGGATGGGTGTCACGTCATCGGAGGAGCCACCGATCTGCTGAGCCATGGTGCCGCTCGAAGCTGCTGTTGAGAATCAATCGCATCGTATGCGCTCGCGGCGGGTTTGTTCCTGCCCTGCCAGCCGGAGCACGGGCTGATGTGCCATTCGTTACATTCGTTGGCGCCGAGGCTCAGCGGATGGCGCTCCAAGCCCGCACCAGCTCCGCCCCGCTGGCTTGATTGCAGCGGCCCCCCAGCGCATCCACGATCACGCAGGTGTTGGTGGTGAGGGTGGCCATCAGGTTGTCGCCGCCTGAGTCGGCCAGCAGCGGTTGCGCTGCCAGGGGTACATCGCTGAGGCTGCTGATCCGTTGCAGTGCCTTGCTGGCTGGTTGTTGCTCGGCAAACAGGCTGCGCACGCCCTTCTGCTTCAGCGTGCTCACTGCGTTGGCCAGGGCTTGGGGCCGCAGCGCTTCGCTGGTGCTGCCCCCATCCACCACGGCCAATTCCTGCAGCTGGTAGGCCCTGGCCAGGCTGGCGAAAGCCCGATGGCCGCTGGCCAGAATCCGCGGGCCGCTGATCGTGGCGAATTGCTGGCGATTCCAGCGATCGAGGTCGTTCAGGCTGCGCTTCATCGCTTCAGCCCGCCGCTGGATTTGCGGCGCGGCTTGCGGCCGAAGCTGTTGGAGTTGTTGGCTGACCAGGCCGAGCATCGCCTGGGTTTGGCGGGGGTCGTGCCACACGTGGGGATCGCGGTCGCCGTGGGCGTGGCCGTGATGCGTTTCGCTGTGGTCTGCTGAGTGATTGAGCTCCGGGCTGTCTGGAACGGCCATCTCTGCCACCTTCACGGCGTTGCTGATCTCTTCAAGGGCCGGGGTGAGTCCGTAGCCATTGATCAACAGCAGCTGGGCTTGATTGATCTGGCGGGTCTGGGCTGGTGTGAGCTGCAGTTGATGAGGGTCGTCATTCGGGCTGAGCAAGCACGCCACGTTCAGCTGGTTTGCGGCCAGTCGCCGGGTGATGTCGCACAAGGCGCCATCGGCCGCGATCACATCCACGCTGGGGACCGGGCTGCAGGCCTGGCTCAAGGCCAGGGTGAGGGCCGCTGTGGAGGCCGCTGCGACGCGCCGCATCCCGGAACAGGTTCAATCCTGTAACGATAACGGTTCTCAGAAATGCAGGGTTGTTTTCAGGAGGGCCCCCAGCTGCCCAAAGCTTTCGCCGGCGGGGGTCTTGGCTCCCAGCGGGCGGCTGAGCAGAAACAGGGCAGGCGTCACAGCCAGGTTGTCGCTCACCTGCACCTTGTACCACCACTCCCAGGCGAAATTGCTGTCGCGCGGTGTGTCGCCGCCGTAGAGCGAGGTGGCAAAGATTGGCTGGCCCACCGCCATGCCGAGCACGTTGCCCGGTATCAAGGCATTGCTCCATTGCAGGCCAACGCTCCATGACTGGCTGTTGGCCACCAGCCCCTCACGGTTCACCTCGGCGGCGTAATCGGTGCGATTGAAGCCCCATCCCGCGCTGATGGAGGGCATCCAGCCGGACTGCAACGGCTGCCAATAGCCACTGAGGCCGAAGGCGATGGTATGCCCCGGATTCTTGAGGCTATCGAGGGTGAAATTGGTGGCGTAGTCGATCACTCCGCCGGCGTTCTGCACCGAGCTCACCACGGCAGCGGCGGCCCACTGCGGCCGTTTGTAGGCGATCTGCACGCTGCCGGTGCTGGCGGCGTTGGCTGTTCCGATGCCGCCTTGGCTGGGATCACCCTGATTGGCGTTGCCCGCCACATAGTTGGTGCTCACACTGAAGCCGCTGCGCGACTGCCACCACAGCCCTGCTCCCGCCCCCAGCTGGAAGTTGTAGGCCGCAGGTGCACCCTTCAAGGTGAACAGATCGAGGACACTTTCGGCGGGATACAGGCTGGGCCGCAGGGCGAACAGATCGAGCTGGCCCACCCGCGGGCCCAGGGTGGCGGTGAATCCCTGGCCGAGGGGTACTTGGTAGTAGAGCCGGTTCACCGAAAAGACGTCGGGCCCGGATTGCTCCTGGAAGGCGGTTTCCAGAATCGAGAGCTTGCTGGGGCCCGCCCCGTAGAAGCTGTTGCTGCTGCGATCGAAATTGCCGCTGCGCAGCCGAATGCGCAGCAGGTCTTCGCCCGTGAAGCTGGTGTCGAGATAGATCTTGAGGTCGTAGTTGAACGTGGTGGCCCCGAATTGGTCGCGGGTCTTGATCACCTCGGGGCGATCGCTTCCCTCGAAGCGATTGCTGCCCACCACCAAACTCGCCAGACCCTTGAGCTTCGTGGTGGGAGCAAATTGCGTGGCTTCCAGTTCCTCCACGCGGTGCTTCAGTTGTTCAAGGGCGTCCTGAAGGTCGCGGGCGTCTTGGAGCTGTTGTTCTGCGTCCCCCTGCTGTTGCCGCAGCGCTGGGTCGTCGGTGGGCTCTTGCGCTGAAGCGATTCCGGCTGCCAGCAGAGCCACGCTTGCCACCCAAGCTGCGATGGGGCGCAACATGCACGGTGCTCCGGCGGCCCGCTGATTCAAGCGCGTTGGCTCCCTAACGTGTGGAGCAGCATGGACCGGTGCAGTGCTCAGCGTTCAGCAGCTGTGTGTGCGCCGGGGTGCGGAGCTGGTGCTGGATCACGTGTCGTTTGCGCTGCAACCCGGCAGCCTCACGGCTCTGGTGGGTCCCAACGGCGCCGGTAAAAGCACGTTGCTGCAGGCGTTGGAGGGGCAGCTCAACCTGTCGGGGGGCTCGATCACCTGGGAGGGAACGCCCCTCACTCCGGCGCTGGCGCGGCAGCAGTTGGCCCTGATGCCCCAGCGCGGTGAGATCGCATGGAGTTTTCCGATCACCGTGCGGGAGCTGGTCGCACTCGGCCGGCTCGCGGCTCAGCGGCCGGGTTGTTGTGATGTGGAAGCGGCCCTGCAACGGGTGGGGCTGGTGGGTTTGGCGCGTCGTCGATTGGATCAACTTTCGGGCGGCCAGCAGCAGCGCGCTCTGCTGGCGCGCACGTTGGTGCAACCCGCGCGGGTGCTGTTGCTGGATGAACCCTGCGCCGCCATTGATCCGCCCTCGCGCACGGAATTGCTGCGGGTGATGCGGCAACTGAGCGATGCCGGCCTCACCCTGTTGGTGAGCAGTCACGACTGGGGTCGCGATCTCGACGCTTACGACCGGGTGCTTGTGCTGGATCGGCAGCTGCTGGCCGATGGCACGCCGCAGCAGGTTCGACAGGCCCTCGGGGATCTGCGGGTGGGCAACCACTGCTGTGGTTAGCCGCTCTGACGGGCCTGGCAGTTGTGGCACAACCCGAAGAACTCCAGGGTGTGGAACAGCAGCTGGAAGCCCTCGGCCTGATCGCCGTGCAGCTGCACGTTGTGCATCGGGCATTGCTCCAGCACCAGGGTGGTGCCGCAATCCACGCAGGTGAGGTGGTGCTCGTCGCGCTCCACCGGTGCAAACAACGCCTCGCCGCTGGGGAGGTGCCGGCAGCGCACCAGGCCCTGCTGTTGCAGTTGCCGGAGGTGGCGATACACCGTGGCCAGTCCCATTGCTTGAGGTCCCTGGCGCAACAGGGCATGCAGGTCCTGGCCTGAGAGTTCCCGGTCGGCCAGCTTCAGTTGCTCCAGCAGCTGCTGCTGGCGATCACCTGAAGCGGCAACCTGGGAGGGCATGGTCGAACCAGCGGGGCAGGGGCCCTGATCTTATGGAGCGTGTGTGGTGGCTGCTGCCGTTTGCGGTGGCGTTGGTGGTGGGGGGGCTTTGCCCGCTCGCCGGAACGCTGTTGCTGGTGCAGCGGCGCTTGTTCCTGGTCAACCTCGTGTCGCACGCGGTGCTGCCTGGTTTGGCCTTGGCGGTGGCCCTGCGCATCGATCCGGGGCTGGGGGGTGTGATCAGCGGCCTGGCAGGTGCGCTGCTGGCGGAGCGCTTCAGCGGTACGGCACGCCCCGGTCAGCCCGGCGATGAGGCGGTGCTGAACACCGTGTTGGCGGGCTTTCTCGGCCTGGGGGTGCTGCTCATCCCCCTGCTGGGCATTCGCGTGGATCTCGAAGCTGTGCTCTTTGGCGATCTGTTGGCTGCAGGGCCCGCCGATCTGGTCCGCAGCCTGCTGGCGTTGCTGGCCATGCTGCTGCTCCTGGCCTGGCGCTACCACCACTATGTGTACCTAGGGGTGGACCCTCTGGGGGCCACCAGCGCTGGCTTGCCTGTGCGGCGCCTGCGCTTCCTGCTCACCCTGGTCACGGCCTTCACCGTGGTGAGCGCGATGACGGCCGTTGGGGTGGTGCTGGTGATCGGTTTGATGGGGGCTCCGGCCCTGGTGGCGCTGCCGGGTGCCAGCAGCCTGCGCCAGGCCCTGTGGCGATCGGCTGTGCTGGGAACGCTGCTCAGCGGCGGCGGCATGGTGCTGGCAATTCAGCCTTGGGTGAATCTGCCGCCGGGGCCCCTGATCGGGGTGTTGTGCCTGCTGCTGTTGCCGTTGCAATTAGCCAGGCGGTAGCCACAGGCTCTGCCGCACGGTTTTCTGCACCGGTTGCAGCACCAGATCCCGCACCGGGATCTGCACCGGTTGGGCCTCTGGGCGACCCTGCGGCCGCAGGGTGAGCAGCAACTGCTGGCGGGTGGGGTCGTAGGCCATCGGCACGCCCGGCTCCACCTCCCAGCCGCTCAAGTCGCGTTCACGCACGATCTGCCCCTGGCGATTGAGCTCCAACAGCCGGTTGTGCTGGGCGTTGCGCCAGTGGCTCAGCAGCAGCCATACCCGTTCCCCACCGCGGTCGCAGGCGCTGCTGAGCACCGCGTCCTGGCCGAGCCACAGCTGCCTTGGCGCGAGGCCAGGCTCCACCAGCTCGAGCGAACGCCGGAAATCAGGCCAGTGCCGCACCAGCAGGGCACGGCCGCTCACGGGGCAGAAGCTGCTCAGGTCGCGGCTGCCGGGCAGCAGCTGCCGCCGCTCTGGCTTGCCGGGCAGATTGCGCAAACTCAGCCCCTCCAGCTCCGGCATCACCAGGGCTGCACCCTCCGGGAGCAGTTGCATCGGGCCCGATGCCTCCAGGGCCAGCTCCTGCGGGCGACGGGCTGGTTGTCCACCGGCCCAGAAGCTGGTGATCGAGCGACCCAGGGCACGGGCGCTCCGTTGCACCAACAGATCACCGCGGCGGTTGCTGCTCAAGTGCGCAAAGATCAGCGGCTCCGGCAGCAGGGCCTGCAGACGACCGGCTTGCACGCCCTTGGGATCAGGCGTGTGCTGGCGGTGCAAGGCGCTTTGGCGTAGAGGCAGCAGCCAGAGCCGTTCGCCCTCGCCTTCGCGGCTGGTGAAGGCGATCCCCGTGCCATTCCCCAGGGGCTGCACGGTGGTGATGCGCTCCATCACCGGGGTGAGTGACTGCCAGCGGCCATCGCGCTGCTGCAGCTGCAGTTGTTCCCCCTGGTCCGTGGGCACCACCGCCAGCAGCCGGGGTCTGGGATCCCAGCGCCAGTGCTCTGGGGGCAGGGGCAGGCCGCGACGATCCTGACCGCGGATCACCAGGGCGATGGCGCTGCTGATCGGTTGCTGGGAGTTGAGTAGCAGCCGCAGGGCATCTCCCGATCCCAGCCACTGATGGGGAGCGGCCGGCATCAAGCTGCTCAGCGCCGCCAGGCTGGCTCGATCCATCGGGCGGCTGAACCGCAGCGATAGCGCTGCCGGGCCGGAGCTGGCTGTGCTGGAGATCAGCTCCAGCAGCCGAGGTGGGCGGCGCAGTAGCAGCTGTTGCTGCAGTGCTGCCAGCAGCACCCCACCGGCCAAAAGCAAGGGGAGGGCCTTCATGGTTCCAGCGGCCGGGCTGGCCGAGGAATTGGGCGGATTCGCTTGGGGAGCACCACGCTGCGGGGTTGTCCGGCGATGGTCTCCACGCCCATCGTTCCCTCCACCGCCAACCATTGGTCAGCCGGGGGGATGGCTCCAGAGGGCCAGCGCACAGGAAGACCAATCGGTGTGGCATCCGCCAGGCAGCAGCGCACCAGGAGCCGCCCCAGCTGGGGTGGCCCATCCGGTTGTGTCAGCACAAATCCGCTGATCCGCACAGGATCCCCCGCGTAAAGGGCGGGGTCGGGTTGGCTGCGCAGCAGCCGCACCCAGTCGGTGAGGCTGCGTTGGCTGGGCGGCAGCAGGAAATCCAGCTCCACGGCATCGCCCAGATCGCTGTTGCGGTTGGCGGCCAGATCGCTGAAGGATGGATTGGGAGGCAGAGCCAAAACGGCGATCGCCAGCAGTGCACTCAGGGCCCAGCCGCGGTTCCAATGCCGTTCCTGACGGCCCCTCAGCAGTTGGTGCAGCGCCAGGGCGAGCAGGGCAACGCCGCTCAGGCCCACCAGCGGGTGAAATACACCGCGCAGCAGCAGATCCAGGCGCCCGGAGAGGGTGCTCCACAGCAGCACGGCACCCCATAGCGCTAAGGCCAGCGGACGGATCAGAGCAGCCAGAGATTCACCCATTGCCCGATCAACAACACAACAACGCAGGCGCCGGCTGCGGTCAGCGCGATGGCGCGGGGGCGTAGCACCACTCCGAACAGGCCCAGCAGTTTCAGGTCCACCACGGGCCCCAGCACCAGAAAGGCGAGCAGTGCGCCGGGTGTGATCTGGGCGGCGAATCCGAGGGCGAGGAAGGCATCCACGCTGGAACACACCGACACCACCACCGCCATCAGCATCAGGCTGAGCACCGAGAGGGTGGGTGCACCCCCAACCGCCAGCAGCCAGGTGCGCGGCAGCAGGGTCTGCACCACAGCGGCGATGGCGCAGCCGAGCACCAACAGCCCTGCCAGATCCAGAAACTCGCGGCTGCTGTGATCCAGCACGCTGGCCAGGTGGGGACGCTCCGCTGCGGGAGGCGGCATCGGTGCCACGCTTCCCACCAGGCCACTGCGGCGTTCCAGCAGTCCCACCTGCTCGAGGGGCTGGCTCAAGCGCCGCTCTTCCAGCAGCGCTGGTTCAAGCAGGGCTCCTTCCGGCAGTTGCTGCAAGAGCGCCGAGAGGGCCAGGGCTACAACCAGCGCCGCCAGGGGACGAGCCGCCAGCAGCCAGGGTTGATCCGGAAAGGCCGCCCAAGTGCTGGCCAGCACGATCGGGTTGAGGACCGGTGCGGCGAAGAGAAAGCCCAGGGCTGAGCCCAGGGGGGCACCCCCGGCCAGCAGGCGCCGCGCCACGGGCACATTGCCGCATTCACAGGCGGGCAAGGCAAAGCCCAGGGCTGCGCCGCTGAGCGGGGCCAGCAGGGGCTGGCGGGGGAGGCGCTGCAGCCAGCGGCCGCCCGGGGCGAGCCAGCGAGCCAGCCCAGCGATCAGCACGCCGATCAGCAGAAAGGGCAGGGCCTCTAGCAGCAACCCCTGGAAGATGGCCCAGATCGTGGCCAGCCTGTTCAACGAGATGGGCCACGGTGGTGGCTTGATTCAGCGGCCCATCATGGCCGCGGTTTGAGGACATCTGGCGAACCACCAGTCGCCACGGGGATGGCCAGCTCCCCAAGGTTGTTGGGAACGGGGGCCTCCTCGGTGCTGAGGGACCCCAGCAGCTGGGGGCGGTTGGTTTCGAAGTGGAGATGGGGGCCACTGCTCCAGATCCCCGTGTTGCCGCAGGTGCCGATCTGGTCGCCACGCTTGTAGGACCCGGCGGGCATGGCCGTGTGCAGATGGCTGTAGCTGGTTTCCAGCCCATCGGATCCACGCAGCTCAAAGGTGGTGCCGTGGGTTCGGCTGCGGCGCACCCTGCCTTCGCCATCGTGGGCAGCCCGAACAGGCGTGCCGGTGATGCAGGCGATATCGATGGCGGGATGCCCTTCGCGCACTCCCTGGGTGATCACCCCGGGCATGGGGTGGAGCAACTGCAGGGCGGGCAACAGAAGGGCGATGGGCAACAGGCTTCCGCGGGATGAACGTCCGCGACGCGATTCGGAAGCAAATCTTAAGTTGCGACGCGTTGGATCCGTCTGTTGTTAATGCGACAGTGCTCTGGTGGCTAGGCGTTGGTTCGGTCGGCCTTGAACCAGTCGGGTACGGCTTCAAAGCAGGCGGCGTTCTTCTCGTTCTCGCGGGCTTCCACCTTCCAGCAGCAGCTGCGACCGCTGTCGCGGCTCTGCAGCAGCCCGTTGGCCCAGCTCCACACCAGCTGAGCGCTCGCCTCCATGCCCACGTTCTCCATCACCCGCAGGTCGAGGGCGCCCTGTTCGTGCAGGGCCTGCCACTGATCCAGGAGTGGGTCGTCGGCATTCACCAGAAAGGTGTGGTCGAACTGATGCGCCAGCTGGCTTTGCAGGGCTCCCAGGCTGGAGAAATCCACCACAAATCCGTTCGCATCGAGCTCAGTGGCCCGGAACCAACAGGTGAAGCTGCGGCTGTAGCCATGCACGAAGCGGCAATGGCCGCTGTGGCGCCATTGGCGGTGGCAGCACGGGAAGCCGCTGAAGGTTTTCGTGCAGCTGAAGGCGGCGCTCATTCCCGGGCCTGATGGTGGGTGAATCGGTGTTGCGGGAGGATCGGGTGAGATGGATCGCCAGCCCTTGCAGGCATCATTTCAGCTCCCGGATCCGGCCCTGATCGGCTCCCTTCGTTTTAACGAGGCCGGCCTGATCCCCGCCGTAGCGCAGGACTGGCTCGATGGCGCCGTGCTGATGGTGGCCTGGATGAACCGCGATGCGATCGAGCGCAGCCTCGCCAGCGGTGAGGTGCACTACTGGAGCCGCTCCCGTCAGGAGCTGTGGCACAAGGGCGCCACGAGCGGCCACTTTCAGCGGCTGCGGGGGCTTCGCTACGACTGCGATGCCGACGTACTCCTGCTCACGATTGAGCAGCTGGGCGATGTGGCCTGTCACACCGGTGCCCGCAGCTGCTTCTATGACGAGGCTCCGGTTCCCAGCGCCGGTGGCGCTGCTGCCGCGCCGCCGCCGGCGGATGTCTGCACGGAGCTGATGCGGGTGATCGAAGGGCGCCGCGATCAGCCTGAGCCCGGCAGTTACACCAACAAGCTGCTGGAGGGGGGCGACAACCGCATCCTCAAGAAGATCGGCGAGGAAAGCGCCGAATTCGTGATGGCTTGCAAAGACAACAACCCCACGGAGATTGCTGGCGAAGCGGCCGACATCGTGTTTCACCTCCAGGTGGCTCTGGCCCATCACGGGGTGAGCTGGCGCGAGGTGCAGCAGGTGCTGGCTCAGCGCCGCGGTGCCCCCCGGCGCGAGTGAGTTAGCGGTTGAGCTGAACGGGGCTTCCGTGCCGGAGGCCGAGGCTGCCGCCGAGGATCACCCGGTCGTTGGCACTCAGCCCGGAGAGCACCGGATAGTGGTCGCCCTGCAGAGGGCCGAGCTGGACTGGCTTCTGCAACGCCAGCAGCGTTCCCTTCGGGAGACGGCGCAGCGCGGACAGATCGGCTTTGCCAGGGTCTCGCTCCAGGTCCTGCAGCGTGCCCACCACGAACACGAAGCTCTGGCCGAAGCTGCGGGTCACCGCGCTGAAGGGCACCGCCAGTTGGCGCTCGGCCCCCAGGATCACGCGCGTGCGCAGGCGCTGGCCATTGCGCAGCAGCCCTTGGGGGTTGGCGATCGAAGCTTTAGCCAGCAGGGTTTGGGAGGTGTTGTTCACACCTGGATCGATCAGGTTGATCCTGCCCTCGGCGAGTGGACGGGGGTTGATGCCATCGAGCAGTTGCACGCGCTGCCCCTTGGCCACGGCATTGGCCTGGTTGGCAGGGATGTCGATGCGGGCCTGCAAGCGGTCGTTGCGAATGATGCGGCTGAAGGGAGTGCCGGCCTGCAACACATCGCCGGGTTTGATGCTCACATCCCCCATCACCCCGCTGATCGGGGCGCGCACATCTTTGTAGGCGAGGTCGGCTTGCTTGGCTCGCAGCGCTTGCTGGGATCCGATGGCTTTGGAGCGTTTCTCATCGCGTTCCAGGGCCGTGGCCGCTCCCTTGCTCACCAGGCTGCTGAAGCGCTGGTAGCTGATCGCATCGGTTTCGGCTGCGGCTTTCAAGGCCGCCACGTCAGCTCTGAGCTGTGTTTGGTCCAGCACCACCAGCAGTTGGCCGGCGCTCACGCTTTGGCCGCCCTGCACCAACACGCTCTGCACCCGGCCTCCAGCTTGGGAGGCCAGTTCGATTTCGTCGGTGGCTTCCAGGGTGCTGACCGTGTCGAGGCTGCGCACAAACGCTTCCTGATGGGGCCGTTCGGCTTGCACCCGCAGCGGCGGTCGGGCGCTGGGGCGACCACTGCAGCCCACCACGAGCTGGGCCATCGCCGCAGCGCTGATCACAAGCTTCAGGCGGCTCGGCATCACCGGGCTCAGGGGTTTAGCCATGCTGCCCCCCATGCACCAGCCGCCGTGGCCGTGCCAGCTCCCAGCCTTTGATCACCCGGTAAACACCCGGAACCACAAACAAGCTCAAGCCTGTGGCCACCAGCAGGCCGGAGAAGACCACCGTGCCGATGCTGATGCGGCTGCTGGCGCTCGCACCGCTTGCCAATAGCAAGGGCAGAAAGCCCGCCAGCGACGAGATGGCGGTGAGCAGGATCGGCCGCAGACGGCTGATGGAGGCGTCGCGGATGGCGGCATCCAGGGGCAGGCCTTCCCGTAGGCGTTGATTGGCAAATTCCACGATCAAAATGCCGTTTTTGGCGGCAAGGGCCACCAGCACCAGGAGCCCCATCTGGCCATACACATCGAGGGGCAGGCCCCGCAGCATCAGCCCTACCAGCGCCCCCAGCAGGGCCAGGGGCACGGTGATCAGGATGATCAGCGGATCGAGCAGGTTCTCGTAGAGGGCGCCGAGCAGCAGACCCATCACGAGCACCGCCAGGGCAAAGGCCCGGATGCTGCCGTCACCGGCCTGCCGCTCCTCGCGGGCCAGGCCAGCCCACTCGAGCTCCAGATTGCTGTTGCCCTGCTGGCGCTGGATCTGCTCGAGGCTGGCCATGGCTTGGCCGGTGCTCACACCCGGCGCCGGTAGGGCCTGAATCGTGATCGAGCGCACCAGGCGGCTGTGGTTGATCACGCTCGGCCCGGTGGAGGGCACCACCTGCACCAGCTGGCCGATCGGGATCAGCTGGCCGCCGCGGTTGCGCACCTGCAAGGCGAGCACATCATTCACATCGCGGCGCCCCTGCCCCTCGAGCTGCACGATCACGCGGCGCACCTGATCGCCTTCGAAGCTGTCATTCACGTAGGAGCTACCGAAGCTGGCTTGCAAGGTGGTCACCAGCTCATCGAGATCCACGCCCAAGGAGGCCAGCTGCAGACGATCGGGCTCGAGGCGCAACACCGGTGAATCGGCATTGAAGCGGGTGGATACCCGGGTGAATTGGCCGCTGGCATTGGCGGCTTGGATGAAGCGCTGGGCCTGCTGGGCGAACTGCTGGATGTTCAGCTGTCCGTTGCTGGTGTCGAGCAACTCCAGTTCGAGGCCGCCTTCGCTGCTGAAACCCCGCACGGTGGGGGCCTCGCTGAGCATCACCACCGCCCCCTGCACGCGCTGCATCAGCTGGCGGTTGAGCCGTTGCACCACATCAGCGGTGGAAGGACGCCCCTCGCCGCGTTCGCCAATGGGATACAAGCGCCCAAAAAAGATGCCCTTGTTGGGACTGCTGTCGCCAAAGGAGCGGCCCGCATAGAAATTGGCGCTGCGCAGGGCGGGCTCCTGGCTCAGGGTGCTGCGCACTTGCTCCATCACCCCCTGGGTGCGCTGCAGCGATGACCCCTCTGGCAAGACGACCACGCCCCGTAGCTGGCCGTTGTCTTCCTGAGGAATGAAGGCACTCGGCCGCAGGGTCAGGCCCACGGCAGTGAGCACCAGGCCCAGGGCCAGGGCCGTGAGCATCCGGCCGCGGTGCTGAAGGCTCCGATCCAGCCAGCGCCCATAGGGTTTCTCCAGCGATTCCAACCACCGGCGTGGTGGATCGATCCAGCGCAGCAGCCAGGCCGGTTCGCGCTGCTCGGCATGCAAGATGCGGCTCGCCGCCACCGGCGTGAAGCTGATGGCGTTGAACGTCGACACCACGATGGTGGCCCCGATCGTGACGGCAATCGGCGCGTACAGCCGACCAACGCTGCCCTGCATGCCCAGCACCGGCAGAAACACCACCAGCAGCACCAGCGAGGTCGCCACCACGGCGCCGCCCAGCTCCGCCATGGCGGCTCGAGCGGCCGCCAGCGGTGAGGCGCCTTGCTCGAGGCGGCGGCCGATGTCTTCACTCACCACGATGGCGTCGTCGACCACGAGCCCCGAGGCCAGCACCATGCCGAACAGGCTCAGGGTGTTGATCGAGGTGCCGCTCAGATTGATCAGCGTGATCGAACCCAGCAGCGACACCGGCACCGCCAGGGCGCTGATCAGGGCCAGGCGGCTGTTGCCCAGACCCAGCAGCAGGGCCAGGAACACCAGCAACACGGCATCCCGCAGGCTGCCGGCGGCTTCACCGATGCTCTGCCGCACCGTGTCGGCCTCATTCACGATCAGCTGCAGGTCCACCCCCGGTGGGAAGCGCGGCTCCAGTTCCGCCAACGCGCCCTCCACCGCTTCGCTCACCTGCAGGGCATTGCTGCCATCGCGCTGAAACACACCCAGCGCAACGGTGGGGTCCCCCTTGAGGTTGGTGGCCACGTTGCCGTAGCTCTCGCTGCCCAGGCTCACCCGGCCGATGTCGCGCAGCAGCACGACGCCACCATCGGGTCCGCGCCCCACCACCAATTGCTCCAGGGCCTCAGGGCTGCGCAGCCGGCCTTCCATCCGCAGCGGCAGTGAAGTGGCCTGCCCCGGTGGCACCGGTTCATCCCCCACCTGGCCCAGGGCGGCCAGCACGTTCTGGGCTTCCAGCGCCTGGCGCACATCGTTAATGGTGAGCTGGCGCTCCAGCAGTGCCGCTGGGTTCAGCCAGAGGCGGAAAGCCAGGGGGCTGCCGCCGAAGAGCGTCACATTGCCCACGCCTTCCACCCGCTGCAGCCGCTCCTTCACCACCTGGTTCACCCAGCCGCTGAGGAACAGATCGCTGTAGCGCCCGCTTTCGGCGCTGAAGCTGAGCACCATCAGCAGGTCATCCGAGCTGCGACGCACCTGCACGCCCAGCCTGGCCACCTGGGCCGGCAGCTGGCGCAGCACCTGGCTCACCTCGTTTTGGGCGTTCACCTGATTGAGCTCCGGGGCGCCACCGCGGAAACTGAGGCTGATGCTGCTGCTGCCTGAGGTGCTGGTGGAGCGGATGGTGTCGAGCCGCTCGAGGCCGTTGAGCTGCTGCTCCAGCAGGGCGGTGACCCCCTGCTCCACCACCTCTGGGCTGCCGCCCGGGTAGCTACTGCTCACGCTCACGCGCCCCGGAGCGATGGCGGGCAGGTTTTCCACCTGCAGCTGCAGCAAGCTCAGGGCACCCATCAGCAGCAACAGGGCGCTGAGCACCAGGCTCAGCACCGGCCTGCGCAGGAACAGATCCGAGATCGTGCGCTTGGGCTGGCTCATGGGGCGGTGGGGGACTGCAGTTCTGGTTGCTGTTGCAGCCAGCGCAGGGTGCGCTGGTCCCGGGGGCTCAGCTCGAGGATCGGCGTGGCGCCTGGTTTGACGGCCATGGCATCGCCGGCTTGATCGCTGTGGCCCCAGAGGCCAAAGGCATGGCCTAGCTCGTGCAGGGCGGTGGCCTGAATCGCCGTTTGGGCCTGTCCTGGACTGATCAACACGGTCACCTTGGGCTCCAGTTGCCAGCGTTCCGATCGCTGCACCTCCAGCAGCTCCAGCACGGCGCGGCCGTGGCTAGCCCGGTTGTTGAGCCTGGGAGGCCTGCGCCGCTCCACCAACACCTGCGCGCGCTCGGGTTGGTCCACAACGGTGATCGGCAGGTGCTGCTGCCAGGTGACCAGGGCCTGGCTCACGGCCTGAAACCAGCGCTGCTCCCAGATGCCGGTTGGACCGCCGTCGCGCACCGGTTCCACCCAGACGCACCAGTGATCGCGCCTCGGCCAGCCCGCCGGGGTGGGCTTGAGCCGATGCCGGTAGTCCAATGATGGCTGCGCAGCCGGTGGGGCTGGCTCTGCGGCGGAACCCTTGGGCGCCAGCCAAGGCCGGGTTTCCACCGCGACTGGACAGGTCGCCAAAGGTGGGGCTGGCAGGTCCACCGTGGATCAGCCGCCGATCGTGCCGGGCAGTCCTACGCCGCGGGCCATCAGGGTGGCCAGTAAGGGAATCAAGGCAAAGCCCACCAGCTCGATGTTGAGAATCCAGGCCAGGCGATTGGCGAGGGCTTCACTCACCTGGGGCAATTCACCTTTGCGCAGCGGAATCGCCCAGAGGATGTAGGTGATGGTGGGGTAAAGCGACAGCCCACCCACGCTCAGATAAAGACCAACTTTCCACCAGAAGAGGGGATTTTCGGTGTAGAAGCTGCCGCCCTGGCCGAAGTACATCACCCGCAAGATGCCGCTCACCAACAGGGCTAGAGCAGCCATGCCGTACACCACATCGGTGATCACCATCAAGGTGGCGTCTTGCTTGCTGGGGTTGGGGCGGATCAGTCGCCGCTCAAGCACCAGGGCGCCGAAGCAGAGCATGAAGCTCAGGTAGTGGACATAGGCCACACCAGCTCTGGGCAGCACATCGCTGGGGAGCTCGGCAAGCAGGGCCGCAACGGCGGTCATGGGGCTGGGCTGACACGAAGGCACGACCGTAGCGGGCTTCTTCGCCGCCAGGGGGTGTTGCTGCCCTGTTCTCGTTGGCGCCCATGGTGATGGCTGTTGGTTGGCCTGGGGCTGTTTGCACCGGAAAGCTTCCACTTCTGATGTGGATCTGTGTCGCTCGTGGTGTGCAACTTGGGAAGCAAAGTTGAAACCTGGAAGCCTTTTGGTTGCTTTCCTCGTTGAGCGAAAAAGCTTCTAGGTTCAATTCAGTGGATCGAACCCTGCATGGCCAGCTCTCTGAGTGCTTTCCTCGGCGAAATCGGCCGCCATCAGTTATTGACTCCTGAGCAGGAGTTGATGCTGGGGCGCAAGGTGCAGGCCATGGTGGCGTTGCATGAGCGTTGCCACAGTGCTGGTGGTGTGGGGGAAGCCTGCTCCTACAACGACATCGAAAAGCGCACGATGCGGGTCGGTGAGCGTGCCAAAGATCAGATGATCGCATTGCATCAAGTACTTGTTACCGTCTTTAGTTGACGCTTGGTAACACTCCCTCTTCTGTCCAGGGTTTGGGTTCTGGTCTGTCTGCTGCACGCTCCAGGGCCTGCTGCACCCTGGCCACGCGCCAATCCCTGATTCGCCGCTGCAGCGTGCGTTTGTGTTGGGGGCCATAGCGCTCAGGGGCCAAGGCGATCAGCCTCTCCAGTAGCTCCTGGCTGCCCACATCCGGCTCTGCCTCCAACCACTGGGGGATGAGGGCTGCATGAACCTCAAAGGGATCCACACGGCTGCGGCGGCCTTGCCGCGGTTTGGGCTTTTTCTGCATTGGTCTGCTCTGGCGCCACAGCGCCTGTAAGCCCTGCAGAAAGCGCTCCAGCTCTCGTTTTTCTTCTTCTGGGGATTTCCAGGCAAGCGGATCACCCGCCATGGCGTTGGCGTGCTGGCCGCTGATCAACAGCGCTAACCGGCTCTGGCAGCTGCGCATCGTGGCTAGTAGCGCCACAGGGTCACACCGTTGTCTCAACTCCCTGAGGTCAGCGGCTTCCTGCTCGCCCAGCACACCGGTACGCAGTAGCTGCTGCAGCGGTGTCCGCGGCGGGTGGTGCAGCCGCTTGATCCGGCCTCCCTCCCGCACGCTGCTCTTGAGCTTGAACGACGGCTGAAACAGGTTCGTGAACAGCCGCAGTGCCGCGTACAGCTCAGCTAGCACCTGAGCGGCCTCCAGGCCCACCAAGCGCTCGTAGCCCACCACACGGCGGATCAGCACCCCGTTCTTCTGCTCCACCCAGGCCTGATCGTTGCTCTGGTAGGCGCGTGAGCGGGTGAGCTCGATCCCTTGCTCCGGTGCATCACACCACTGCTCCATCAGCGCATTCATGAACGCTGGATCGTTGTCGGCATCGATTCCACGCAACGGGAAGGGAAGTTGCTGCCGCAGTCGCTGGATAGCGGCCAACACCGAGGCCCCATCGCGCGTGATCACCGGCAGGCTCTCGCTCCAGCCCGTGGCGATATCGGTGGCTACCAGAGTCCAAATGAAGCGACCTTCCAGGCGCCCCCCGCAGTGGGCCACCAGATCGATCTCCAGCCAGCCGGGCTGCTTGTGGTCATCCCATCCCTTGAACGTGCGCACCTGCACGCGGCGGCGAACACCGCTGTGGGCCCGGGGAGGGCGTCTCCATCCATTGCCTCCACTGCTCTGGCGCACTGGGCCAGCAGACGGTCAATCGTGGCGCTGCTCATCATCAACACCCGTGCCCTCACCGACTGCTCCAGCTGCAGGTGACCGTGGTGCTCGAGTGATTCCACCAGCTGCGGAAGCAGCGCATGCAGGCGCTTGCCGCACAGCCGATCGCTGGCTTCCCACAGCGGTACCAGCGCCTCAACAACCTCCGGGCCGTACCGGCGGCGGTGTTGGCCGCGCCGGCTGCTCTGCTGCTGATCGGTTCGCTGGTTCAACCGGCGCAGCAGCGATTTGCGGTGATAGCCGCTCAGCGCCTCCAACTCATCCAACAGGCGCTGCTTCCAAGCGCGGCTCAGGCTCCGGTAACGCTCTGAGGCCGCACTGATCGCCAATGCAATCCGCTCACGTTCCCGCAAAGTCCCGGGCCGGCTTGGCTGATCGCCTTGCGTGTCAACCCGTGGAGGGTCCATGGGCAGTTGCTACGCGTGATGCAACAACCTTAATGGAGTAGCAGCTTTAAAGATGCAATGCGCCCGTCTGGTCATTCAGGCTTATCCGGTTCTAGTCCTCAGCAATGAATGGCTAGAAGAGATGTTTTGTGCAGAATGCGGCCAGAACCGGTGGTGCCATCTGACTCGAGATCATCAGGGCTCACTCGCGACTCGCTGGGCTCATCGTGACCTCTGGCAGCAGGTTGCCCATGTTGATCCATTGGTGCCGAATCCCAGCGTCGGGGAGTTCACACGACGTCAAGCGCGACGGCTGACGGATCGCCGCGCCGATGGGAAAAGGCTTTACGATTAAGGATGTACGCACAAACGCACTCTCTGCGCCTTGGGGCTCCCGGCGAGAATTGAGCGTGAGTCTCTTTGTTGATGGTCTCGTCGCAGTGGCTTTTGCTCGCATCGTCTTTATTTGAGCATCTGTTTTGATGGCCTTCCCAGGACTGCACCCCACAGGCTTGGCCTTTCCGTCTGATACGCAGAGGCTGACATGCGGATGCATTTCCCGGATACGAAAACGCAAGTCGACGCCCCCTCTTGCATTCTTGTATCCGCCATGATAGTATCGATCTCTATTGATACGCCATGGGCCCTGCCCACGCGCTCTTGTGCAGGCGGAACCATCTTTCGACCTTGAGATCCTTGATTATTTAGAGCTGTTTAACAGTACCGTGATCTCTGCTGAGTCTCTTGGCTTGTCCCAGAGCAGTTGTTCAAGGCGCTATCGCGCCTTCAGTGAAGCTTGGGAATTTGGATTTGACCGTATCGGTGACCGCTATCAGGCCAGTCGTAATCTCGATGTGCTACAGATCTTGAGGCAGGCGTCTCAGCGCAGTCGCGTTAGGCAGGGTCGAATTCGCTTCACGCGAGGCTGGCAGCTTGGACGTCAGCCTGTTCCATTGGTGAAAGGTTTAGGAGTGGAGCTCCAAATCAGGCCATGAACAGTATGCGGCTGCTCTCGCTTCTGGAGCGGCGACTACTGGATGTGGCCGTGATGGGGATCATGGAATTCCAGCATCTGCTGAATCATTCATTGTCCCGGCTCCGCTTGTCTAGGACGCCCATGGGGACGTCCATGATGTTCATCCCCATCTGTATGTGGGATTTGCAGTTAATTGCTCATAGAGACCATCCGCTTCAGGGGAGTCTTGAGCTTGATCTTGATGTGTTTGCTAATTACTCCTCTCCTGGTCTATCCCTTGGGACGGCTCCTGCGCTGATGTCTGCATTGCAAAGCCATGGCCTTGGATCAACCGCGTATCCGTCACCTCAGTATGAGGAGTCAGCTTGGGAAGGTTCTGCGTCTGACGGTCATTCATTGAGTTATGCAGCTCCTCATCTGTTGCCGAAACTTGAGCGTTACTATCAAGTGACGAGATTAAACTATGACCTTGATATTAGTGAATGCTTGGCCATTGTTGCCCATCGTGATGTCATTGCAGATCCTTCATTTAATGAAACCTTCAGGCATCTACACCAAAAGCTCGCCGAGGCTTTTTCGCCTTTCAAGAGCCAGATCGCTTGGCTGTCATGAGCGGCGTCAAATCCCGCAGGCTTCGCTGCCTGCATTTCCCTATGCCTGCCGCGACTCGACTCGGCTCAGTTTCTGTTTCGCCCCTAAAATTGGAATTAATATCCATGACCCGCCCAGTCCATGGCCGGTGAACGCTCCGTTCCTAGATCTTCCGTAGTGTTTCGGCGGGCCTTAATCGGTTGCGGTGCAATTGTGTGGGCTAGTTTCTCTAGTGGATCTGCTTTGGGTCTGCAAGTTGTGGCTCAGGGGGGCAAGCCAGGAGCATCTGAGAACTTTATTGTCACCCAAGATGCTTACATCCTGGGACCTGGTGATCAACTGCAGCTCACGATCCTTGATCCGGGGCGAAAGATTTAGGTGGAGTGTTTGAAATCCTTAATGACGGCAGCGCTAGTCTTGCACTGGTTGGAAATGTTGTGCTGGAAGGACTAACTGTTAATCAAGCTAATTTATGGCTCCAGACCCTCTATGGGCGCTATCTACTGCGGCCTGACCTGAACCTGAGGGTTGTACGTGCCAGGCCGATTCAGATTTCTGTCGTTGGAGAGGTCGAGAGCCCTGGTCTCTATTCACTTACAACAAGCGAAATTTCGCAGACCGAGGGTGGTCCAGCCAGTACCATCAGTGGCTTACCCACCGTGGTGACAGCCATTCAGAAGGCCGGAGGGCTGACCTTAAACGCCGACCTGACCAATGTGACCTTGGAACGTCGACTTCCTGGGGATAGACAGCAGCTGCGGCAGGCTCAGCTTGATCTCGCGGCGTTGTTGCAACGTGGAGACAAGCGCCAGAACCCCTTTGTCTTTGATGGTGACACGATTGTCATCGGCACTGCTTTGACGCCCAGTTCCGAGGTCATGGAACTGGCTGCAGCCAATCTCTCGCCTCAAAGCATTGAGGTGAATGTGGTGGGAGAAGTGGTCGAGCCTGGGCGGATTGAGGTGAAGGCTAATACCCCGGTTGTCCAGGCGATTCTGGCTGCTGGTGGTCCCAAAACATGGCGAGCCAAGCGCAGCGATGTTGAGTTGGTGCGCATCAATCGCAATGGCACAGCGACACGTGAGTTGTTTTCCATTGACTACTCACAAGGCGTCAGCAGTTCCCGAAATCCCCCTTTGCGTGATGGGGACACGGTCATTGTGAATCGCAGCAATTACGCACGCTTATCCGATGCGATCGGTGCGATCGCTACACCGGTGACCGGCCTCGTCAATATCTGGGCTTTGGTCAGGCTGATTCAGGACAACAACAACAACAACTGACCCATGAAACACTTCAGGCATCCCATTCTTTTGATTGCTCTTGCTAATGCAGGTCTTTGGAGCCTTCCTTGGCTTCTCGATCAATCACAATTGATCCTGGCTCGTTGGCGTGAGGTTCCCCAGTTTGTTGGCGGCACTGCAGAGCAGGATGTCGCGATGCGTCTGATGCAGCTGGGGGCACTTTCTGAGCGCTCCATCAATCCAGGTTCTGAACCCCTTTCCACACTGCCCCAATCTTCCCTGTCTAATCTTAATCCTATACGGCAAGATGAAGGCTCCCTTGGGATGCTGACTCTTGAGCTTGAACCTGTCAACAATCCACCGACTCCATCTGCTTCTCATCGATCTTCTCAAGCCCAGCCGGAACGTCCCGCATCTCATGAACTGCCCCGAACTTCCTTGACTGAGCCTGCATCGCTGATGCATCGCCTCAGGAATGCTGACGGGCTCGGAGGAGAAATCACCCTGGCTTCTCTCAAAGAGCCAGCGATGCCTGTCGCTGCACGTGCTGAACGGATGCAACAGCAGCGATCGGGCGACCCTCTTGCAGCGCTGCCGTTGCACTGGCGTACAGCGATGCGCGATCAATTGAAACCATCAAGGCCTGTCAGCCGTGTTGCGGTGGTTCGTGTTCCAGCTCCCGGTCTGCGCGAGCGGCAAGAGATTCCGATTGTCGTTGATGACCAAGGTCAAGGCGAGGCCTATGCCGCGCCCCGCAATCCCAAGGTCCAAGCTGTGTTGGAACAGTGGGCTGCCAAGCAGACACCTGCTGAGCCAGGAACAGTCCAAATTCTCCTCGTCGCTGCAGAGCCTCTGCCCTCCGAGGGTGAATGACAATTGCTGCATGCTCCTTTCGTTGACTCCCTTCGTGCATTGGTTCTGACGGCCCTGGCGATGGCGACCTATGAGGTCGATCTCATTGCTTGAGAAGGTTGTCCAGCAGCACCAGGTGTTGGGTCAACGGTTTGGTTCTTGGGTGCAGCCGTTTCACTTGAGCCAGTGCTTCAAACAGATCTAGGTTCTCCTTGCGGCATAAGGCGCCAATCGCCACCAGCGGTGAGCGCTCTTGGCCTGCATAGCAATGGAGATAGAGGGGTGGGGCCATGGTCCAAAGCTCAATGGCCATGTCGATCGCCTGTGCCAGATGATCAGGTTGAAGGGCGTCTGGATCGCGGTGGTCGCTCAGGCTGATGCGCCGCTGCTCCCATAGCGTGGGAGGTGACCAATCTGCTTCGTTGGCGGCACAACAGCTAAGAACGCTGCGGATGCCGTGGTTGCTGAGCGATTCCCACTGGTGACTGTTGATCGGTATCGGGCCAATTGCGAGTCTTCCTGATCGAATCCAAGTGATGCTTAGCGGCGCTCGTGTGCTCATGCTGCTCGCTCTGAGTGACTACTGATCTGGATCCGATCGGACAGCGTTCTTGTGACGGCCTTGGGACGCATAGCCCAACTAAACCTGTACCAGTTCAGAGAGGCGCTCACTCCTAAATGTTGCAGCTGCATAGTGTTATTCGCTCGGTGAACCCCTCTATCTATTTTCAGTCCGTCTCGTCCGTGCAGCGCATCTGAGGCGGCCATGATTGCTCTGTGAGAACGACAGCTTGAGCGACCGCTCGCGTCTTCTTGCCCTCCACGCCATAGCTGTATCTATCTGCGTTGTTCAGCCTTGATCCCTTGGGATGAATGGAGCTGACGTCCCGATTCTTTGAGCGCTTCTAGGCCTTCAGTCTTTTGATCTTGTCTTCTGATTGCTTCCTTTTTTCTTTCCTAATATCGATGTCTGCTTGTTTACTTTTGCTCACGGGTCCCCTGCTCCTGCTGCTCTGATGCCTGACCGGTTGTGTTGATGTCGTCCCCGCTCGTGCTGGTCACCGGGGGCGCTGGCTACTTGGGTAGCCACGTCGTCTCCGCCCTCACCTCAGCCGGCTACAACGCACTTGTCCTGGACAACCTCAGCGGCGGTAACGCGGACCTTGTTCTCCCCCATGCCTGGGCGCTGGTGGAAGGTGCTTACGGTGATCTCCCCCTTGTTCGCGCCTTGCTCGAGGGGAGCCATCCAGCGAACCCTGGACGCCCGGTGGCCGCTGTCGTGCATTGCGCCAGAGAGCGCTTTGCCGGTGCGGGAATGGCTGCAGCTGCCGTGCTTTGTCAGAGCAGCTTGGACGATATGGAGCAGCTGCTCGGTGCGTGCGTCCGTGCCGGTGAAACCCGAGCTGGGGCAGCCATTCCGGTCGTCTATGCCAGTGACGCTTCGGTGTATGGGGCGATGCGGGAGGGGCTGGCTCCTTTAGATGAGCAGGTCGAACTGCGCCCGTGCACCGCAGCCGGCTATTGCCACTGGATGAATGAGCAGCTGCTGCTCGACTACCGCGCGCACCATGACCTGCCCTGTTTCATCCTCCGGCGGTTTTGCCTTGCTGGAGCTGACCCGGCGGCTTCGCTTGGTGAGGATCACGTACCAGAGCAGCACCTGCTTCCCTCATTGTTTGAAGCGATGACGGGCCGGCGGGCGGTCTTCGAGCTCTACGGCAGCGACTACCCAACGCCTGATGGCACGTGTGTGCGTGACTTGGTTCATGTCCGTGATGTCGCCCGGGCCCACGTGCTTGCGGTCACCGGCCTGCTCCAGCCCAAAGGCGCCCCCTCCCTTCAGGAGGCTTACAACCTTGGCACTGGCCGAGCGGTCTCGGTGCTGGAGGTGATTGAACGGGCCAAGCAGCGCACGGGTCGCGGATTGCTGCTCCAGATGGGCGGGCGTCGCCATGGCGATGCGGCGTGCCTGGTGGCTAACGCTTCAGCGGCTCGTCGAGATCTGGGCTGGCGGCCGCGCTGGTCTGACCTCAACTCCATCGTGGATACGGCTTGGGAGTGGTATCAGCGCCGCTTTGCCGATGATCCAGAACTGTATGCATTAGCGCAGTCATCGGGTGGGCTCAAGCTGAAGCCCTCATCCCGTTGATCGGATTGCGTTCTGTCAATAGCCATCCCAACTCCAACACTCAGGCTAGCCGCTTGTTTGTGATGCATCCTTCATCCACCGAAGCGCAAATCTGGCGAGAACGCCATCAGATTCTCTACCAGTTGGTTCTCGATCTCGTGGAGGAGATGGAGCAGCTCAAGTTGCGCCTTGAGCAGCTCGAGCAGGCACGCCAGGAGCCCTGAGCGAGCCTCCTAGCTGCCTTGGCAACTTCTAGTCAATCAATTCATCCCTTCAGCATTCAGTCAGACCCGTCCGGCTTTTCATTCCCGATCGCTTGTTACCCATGACCAATCGGTCACGCCCCGTTGCGCTTATTACTGGTATCACCGGCCAGGATGGTTCCTATCTGGCTGAACTGCTCCTCGAGAAGGGGTATCAGGTGCATGGGATCAAGCGCCGAGCCAGCAGCTTCAACACCAGCCGGATTGACCATCTCTACCAAGACCCCCACGAGCAAGGCCGTGACGGGCAGCACCCGGAGCTGGTGTTGCATTACGGCGATCTCACCGATAGCACCAACCTGATTCGGATCATTCAACAGGTGCAGCCCGACGAGATCTACAACCTCGGGGCTCAGAGCCATGTGGCGGTGAGCTTTGAAGCACCGGAATACACCGCCAATTCCGACGCGCTTGGCACCTTGCGCATCCTGGAAGCGGTGCGGATGTTGGGGTTAACCCAGAGCACCAGGATCTACCAAGCCAGCACCAGCGAGCTCTACGGGCTGGTGCAGGAGGTGCCGCAGAAGGAGTCCACGCCGTTCTATCCGCGTAGCCCCTATGGCGTGGCCAAGCTCTACGCCTACTGGATCACGGTGAATTACCGGGAAGCCTACGGCATGTATGCCTGCAACGGCATCCTGTTCAATCACGAATCCCCGCGTCGCGGGGAGACCTTCGTCACCCGCAAGATCACGCGTGGGCTGGCGCGGATCGATGCCGGGCTCGAGGATTGTCTCTACATGGGCAATCTCGATTCGCTGCGCGACTGGGGCCATGCCCGCGATTACGTGGAGATGCAGTGGCGCATGCTCCAACAGGATCAGCCTCAGGACTACGTGATCGCCACGGGCAGGCAGGAAACGGTGCGCCGTTTCATTGAGCTCACGGCCGAGGCCTTGGGCTGGGGCGCGATCGAGTGGGAGGGTGAGGGCTTGGCTGAGGTGGGCAAGCGCCACACCGGTGAGGTGGTGGTGCGGATTGATCCGCGTTATTTCCGCCCGGCCGAGGTGGAAACCCTGCTCGGCGATCCCAGCAAGGCGCGAGAGCAGTTGGGGTGGACGCCCACCACCACGCTGGAGGAGCTTGTGGCGGAGATGGTGGCTGCCGATCAACAGGAAGCGCGCAAGGAAGCCTTGTTGCGCCTCAAGGGATTCCCAGTGGTGGGCTCGATGGAGAACCCACCCACCAATCCCGAGTCGGTGGCGGCGGCTCAGGCGGCGGCCCAACTGTCTGGGCCGGGGGTGCAGCGCTGATGGCGGTCCCAGCGGTATCGAGTACAAGCCCTGGCGGCTTGCTCACGCCCCGTGATCGCATCGTTGTGGCGGGCCATCGCGGCATGGCCGGCTCGGCCATCTGCCGTGCCCTGCGCCGCGCGGGGTATGGCGATGCAGCGGTTGGCGGTGCTCTGCTCACCGCTGCGCGCAGCGAGCTGGATCTATTGGATTCCCAGGCAGTGGAGCGCTGGTTTGAGCGGGAGCGGCCCTCAGTGGTGGTGTTGGCTGCCGCCAAGGTGGGTGGCATTCAGGCCAACAACACCTACCCGGCCGATTTTCTGCTCGAGAACCTCAAGATCGAAACCCATGTGATCGAAACCGCTTGGCGCTGTGGTGTGCGCCGGCTGTTGTTTCTGGGTAGTAGCTGCATCTATCCCAAATTGGCGCCCCAGCCCATCCGCGAAGAGGCTCTGCTCACGGGTGCCCTGGAGCCCACCAATGCCTGGTATGCGATCGCCAAGATCGCCGGGATCAAGTTGTGTGATGCCCTGAGGCGGCAGCACGGCTTTGATGCGATCAGCCTGATGCCCACCAATCTCTACGGACCTGGTGATAACTATCACCCCACCAACAGCCATGTGTTGCCGGCTCTGATCCGGCGCTTTCAAGAGGCTGCCGATAGCGGCGCGAGCGAGGTGCGTTGCTGGGGTAGTGGTTCCCCCTTGCGTGAATTTCTGCATGTGGATGATCTAGGCGAGGCCTGTGTGTTTGCACTCGAGCATTGGGATCCAACGGCCAGCGATGCACCTTGCGGCGACGATGGTGAGCCGCTCACCGTGTTGAACGTGGGCAGTGGCGCTGAAATCAGCATTCGCGATCTCGCCAACGCTGTGGCGCGTGAATGCGACTTTCGCGGCACGATCACCTGGGATCCCAGCAAGCCGGATGGCACGCCGCGCAAGTTGTTGGATAGCAGCCGGCTGGCCGGGCTGGGCTGGCGTGCGCGGATCTCGCTCGAACAGGGCCTAGCGAGCACGGTGACGGCTTACCGCCAGGAGTGTGAGGGCCAGTTGGCCCGTTTGGGATGACGATTCTGGTGCTCGGTGGGGCCGGTTACATCGGCTCCCACACGGTGATGGCTCTGAAGCAGCAGGGCTACCGCGTGGTGGTGCTCGACAACTTGGTGTATGGCCACGGCGATGTTCTCGAGCCCTTAGATGTGGCCTTGGTGCAAGGCCAGGTGGGTGATCGTGCCTTGCTGGAGCAACTGATCGGTGGCCACCACCCCGCCACTGAACAGGCCCCCGTGCAAGCGGTGTTGCATTTTGCGGCCTATGCCTATGTGGGCGAGAGCGTGGAGAGGCCGGCGCTCTATTACCGCAACAACCTGGCGGAATCGCTCACCTTGGTGGAGGTGTTGCTTGCGGAGGGAGAGCGGCGCGGCGAGATGATTCCGCTGGTGTTCTCGAGCACCTGCGCCACCTACGGCGTACCCGATCCGGATCAGATCCCGATTCAGGAGAGTTGCCCGCAGCGGCCGATCAATCCCTATGGCCGCAGCAAAGCCATGGTGGAGCAGCTGTTGGCGGATGTGGCCAAGGCCCACGGCCAACCATCGGTGGCTTTTCGCTATTTCAATGCAGCCGGCGCCCATCCTTCCGCTCTGGTGGGTGAGCACCACGAACCAGAAACCCATTTGATCCCGCTGGTACTGGATGTGATTAGCGGCCGGCGGCCGTACCTGCAGATCTATGGCGACGATTACCCCACCCCCGATGGCACCTGCATTCGCGATTACATCCACGTGTGTGATCTCGCGGATGCCCACGTGCTCGGCCTGAAGCAGATGCTCGAGCGGCTGGCACCCTCACCCACCTATCAGGTCTTCAACCTCGGCAATGGCACCGGGTATTCCGTGCAGGAGGTGATCGAAACCGCCAAGGAGGTGACGAAGCGCGGCTTGCTGGCCCATGTGGCGCCGCGGCGAGAGGGTGATCCACCGGTGCTGGTGGCTTCGGCTGCTTTGGCGATGCGTGAACTGGGTTGGATTCCCCGCTATCCAGAGCTGCGCACGATGATCGAGCACGCCTGGCAATGGCATCAACGGCGCTTTCGGGTTTGATGAGCCGTACTTCCCAGCCGGATCCCGAGCCCCGCTCCGCCCTGCGCGACTTTGAGCGCCGGCGGCAGAAGGTACAGGCGTTTGTGGATTGGGTGAGTGCCCATCTGCATCTGCAATTTCACCTGCGTCAGATCACCACGATGCAGGAGCTGGTGGCCTTCTCCAAGCGCCACCGCGTACCGCTTGATCATCTGGATGTGACGCTGTTTTATCGCGACTTCAACGAACCGTTTTGGCCGTGGTATGGCCGGCCCAAGCAAGTGCGGCGGCATTTTGCGCATTTAGGTCGGATGCCTTGATGGCCGCTGCCATGACGGGATTGCATCGCTTTATGCGTGATTTGCTCGACCGCCACGGCACCGCGCGGATCGATCAATGATGTGATCGCTGCTTTCTGCAGATCTCCCGCCTGGACCCTTGCCTTGATGGGTGATGCGCTTTGCATCGCCCCTTTTCTTTGACGTCACACCCTTTGGCTTTGTCCTCCCCCAGCTCCAACGGCAGTCGCCTGCAGCCGCCAGCGGGAGTTGCTCCGCCTGAAGGGCTGATGATGATGCCCGCCGTACCGGATGGCGAGATCAACCTCAAAGAGATCTGGATGGCGCTGCGGCGACGGCGGCGCTGGTTTTTGGCGGGCTTTGGCGTCACCCTGGCGATCACCGGGGTGCTCACGCTGGGGCAGCGCTTGTTTCGCCCCACCTATGAGGGCAGCTTCACCTTGCTGGTGAGTGATCCCCTCAGTGAAGATCGCCAATTGGGTGGCCCCAGCAATCAGCTCTCTGACCTGGCGTTGGTGAATCCAGGCACAGTGGACTTACCCAACCTGATTGAGGTGCTCACCAGCCCGATGCTGCTGCAGCCCTTAGCTAACGCCCAAGGGCTTGAGCCTGATGCATTGGTTGGCCGTGTCACGGCCCGCAGCGTGCAACGCGATGCGGATGGCGTGCTTAAAGTGAGCCTGCAATGGCGCAATCCTCAGCAGGGTGAGCAGCTCCTCAAGGCGCTGTCCCAGTCGTATCTCGCCTATTCGCTGCGCCAACGGCAGGAAAAGCTCTCGCAAGGATTGAAGTTCCTCGACGAGCAAGCACCCGGCCTGCAGGAGCGTGTGAGCCAGATCCAGCAAGAGCTGGCCAACTTCCGCCGCGCGAATGCTCTTCTGATTCCAGAGGATCGCGCCAAGCAAATCGAACTGGAACGGGCGGATCTCGAGGCGCGCGAGCGCCAATTGCAGCAGGGCCAAGCCCAGCTGGTGGGGTTGCAGGCTTCTGTAAGGCGCGGGCAACTGTTTTCGCCGCAATTCCAAGGAGCATCGGGTGTCAGCGGCGGCGGTGGGCTCAAACCCGCAACCGGAGCTGACCTCAGTGGTGCCCTAGCCAGTGGTGCCTTCAGCCAGCTGTTGGCTGATCTCACCGATGTGGAGAAGCAACTGGCGGAAGCCAGTGGCACCTTCCGCAGCAGCTCTCCTTTGGTGCGAAGCCTTACGGCTCAACGCAACAAGCTGCGGCCGCTGTTGCAGCGCCGGCAGCTCGACGCCGTGGCGTCTGCATTGCAGGAAAACGCGGCCCAACAGGCCGAGGTGCAACGTCAGCTGGCTCAGCTGGAGAAGGCGTTTCGGGTGGTGGGCCCTGAGCTGGTGAAGCAATACGACGCCTTGAATCAACGGCTGGAGATTGCCAGCGAAAACCTCAGCAGCTACCTCAAGGCACGTGAGAGCTTCCGCTTGGAGGTGGCGCAGAAAACACTGCCCTGGCAGGTGATCAGTCCACCGGAAGTTGATGAGACCCCTGTTAAACCCAACCTGTCGCGCAATTTGATGCTCGGCTTGCTGTTGGGTGCGATGGCGGGTGCCGGTGCAGCGTTGCTACGCGACCGTTTGGATCATGTGTTCCATAGTCCGCGGGATGTGGAGCAGGGGATTGATCAACCGCTCTTGGGCAGTATCCCCTTCCTGCCGCTGGAGCGTTTTCAGAGCGTTAATGGCTTGTGGGAGCAGCTCGATGATCAACAGCGCTTTGGCCTGAGGGAATCATTGCGCAACCTCTATCGCTCCCTGCAATTGGTGCGCGCCGGCGGCAACCTGCGCATGCTCGCGGTGACCTCAACCGCAAGCGGAGAAGGCAAAACCACCAGCGTGGCCTTGCTGGGCCAAGCCCTGGCCGATCTTGGCTTGAAGGTGTTGTTGGTGGATGGTGATTTGCGCCAGATGCAGCTGCATCAGCGTTTTGCCGCTGATGGGGCACGCGGCTGGAGTGAGCTGTTCACGGAGCATCCGCCAGAACTAGAGGCTTTGCTCCAGTGGCCTGAAGCCAATCTGGCGCTGTTGCCGGTGGGCCGGCGGCCTCCGGATGCAGCCAAATTGCTCAGCTCAGCGCGCTGCGGCGAGGTGATCCAGCAGTTGCGTGCGCTGCCTCAGTTTGATCTGGTGTTGTTCGACACCCCACCGGCTCTGGATCTGGTGGAGCCGCTGTTGCTCGGTGATCACCTGGATGGTTTGTTGTTTGTGGTGAGCCTGGGGCGGATTGATCGCAATCTGCCATCTCAATCGCTGAAACGGATTCAGGCCTCCAACGCTGATCTGTTGGGTGTGATCACCAACCAAACCCAACCCGCCGCCAAACTTTATGGCTATGGCTATGGCTATGGCTATGGCTATGGCTATGGCTATGGCTACGCACCTCAATCGTCGAAGCCCAATCCACTGAAGCAGTTTGAAGCGCAGTATCCCAAGCTCAAGCAGCTGCGCGAACGTGCTGAAGCGGGATTGCGCTGGTTGGATGAGCGCCGCTGACCCCTTTTCATCTCTGTTCATATTTATAGGGTCGATTGTTAAGTCGGCCCTCGATTCTTATCTTTGACTGCGAGTTTACGGCTCCTGCACCTTTGCCCGCCGAATTCAGTAGCCGGCTCTGCGTCTTGTCTGTCCACTGAATGTCAGTCCGCGTGATTGCAAGTATCACTGACGTCCAGCCAACTTCCACTTTAGACGTCTTTGACCCATCCCATGTGCGGAATCGTCGCCCTCGTGGGTTCCCAGGAAGCGGCCCCCCTGCTGCTGGAGGGTTTGCGGCAGCTGGAGTACCGCGGCTACGACTCGGCCGGTATCGCCACGGTCAATGGAGAGCGGCAGCTGAGCTGCCTGCGGGCCGAGGGGAAGTTGGTGAACCTCACCCAGCGGTTTGAGGCCCAGGGAGCGTTTGGCCAATGCGGCATCGGCCACACCCGCTGGGCGACGCACGGCAAACCAGAAGAGCGCAACGCCCACCCCCACCTCGATGGCCCAGGCCGTGTGGCGGTGGTGCAGAACGGAATCATTGAGAACCACCGCACGCTCCGGGAGGAGCTGCAGGGAGAAGGGGTGGTGTTCCGCTCCGAGACGGATACGGAGGTGATCCCCCACCTGCTGAGCCGTGAGCTGGGCCGGCTGGTGGCGGCCGGTGGCAAGCCGAGCGGAGCTTTGCTGCTGCAGGCCGTGCAGGCCGTGTTGCCGCGGTTGCATGGGGCCTATGTGCTGGCGGTGGTGTGGGCGGAGTTGCCTGGCACCCTGGTGGTGGCTCGTAAGTCAGCACCGCTGCTGATCGGCCTGGGAGAAGGCGAATTCCTCTGCGCCAGCGACACCCCAGCCCTGGCGGGATTCACGCGCACGATCCTGCCGCTGGAAGACGGCGAAGTGGCACTGCTCACCCCCCTGGGGATCGAGCTCTACGACGCAGCTGGTGATCGGGTGCAGCGCACACCGAGCCTGCTGAGCGGCACTGAGCACGTGGCGGACAAGCGCAGCTTCCGCCACTTCATGCTGAAGGAGATCCACGAGCAACCGGAAACGGCTGCGCTGTGGGTGGCGCGGCATTTGCCTGAGAGCGGTGGCCTGGTGGCGCTGCCCCTCGACGAGCGGGTTTACGAGGGTGTGGAGCGGATCCAGATCCTGGCCTGCGGCACCAGCCGCCACGCGGCTCAGGTGGGGGCCTATTTGCTGGAGCAGCTGGCGGGGATCCCAACGAGCGTGTTTTACGCCAGTGAATTCCGCTATGCGCCGCCACCGCTCGGCCCGAACACCCTCACGATCGGTGTGACCCAATCGGGCGAAACGGCCGACACGCTGGCGGCGCTGGCGATGGAGCAGGAGCGGCGCCGTGCGGTGGCTGATCCGGCCTATGCGCCGCGGCTGCTGGGGATCACGAACCGCCCGGAGAGCTCCCTGGGCCGACTGGTGGATCAGATCCTCGACATCGGCGCCGGGATCGAGGTGGGTGTGGCCGCCACCAAAACGTTCCTGGGGCAGCTGCTGGCGTTTTACGGATTGGCGCTGGCCTTTGCTGAACGCCGCGGCGGCGGTGCCACGGGCCACGGGCCCGAGCAGCTCCGCCAGCTGGCGGCTGGCCTGCGGGCCTTACCGGCGCAACTGCGGGCACTGGTGGATGACCACGACCGCCGCTGCGAGCAGATGGCGCATCTGTTCGCCGACACGCAGGATGTGATCTTCCTGGGGCGCGGCATCAACTACCCGATCGCGCTTGAGGGTGCCTTGAAGCTCAAGGAGATCAGCTACATCCACGCCGAGGGCTACCCGGCTGGTGAGATGAAGCACGGCCCGATTGCGCTGCTGGATGCGCGGGTTCCGGTGGTGTCGATCGCGGTACCGGGCACGGTGTTCGACAAGGTGCTCAGCAACGCCCAGGAGGCCAAGGCCCGCGACGCGCAATTGATTGGGGTGGCGCCTGATTGCGCCGATGCGGAGCTGTTCGACACGCTGCTGCCGGTGCCGACGGTGGATGAGCTGCTCAGCCCACTGCTAACGGTGATCCCGATGCAGCTGCTGAGCTATCACATCGCTGCCCACCGGGGGCTGGATGTGGATCAGCCGCGCAACCTGGCGAAGAGCGTCACCGTCGAGTGAGTGGAACCATGAGCAAAATTCTGATTACCGGCGGCGCAGGCTTCATCGGCATTCACACCTGCATGGTGCTGCTCGGGGCCCCCGCCAAAACTGCACTCATCACTGGAATCACCGGCCAGGACGGCAGTTACCTGGCGGAGCTGCTTCTGGAGAAGGGCTATGAAGTGCACGACATTAAACGCCGGTCCAGCAGTTTCAACACCGATCGGATCGACCACCTTTACCAGGATCCCCATGAGGTAAATCCCCGCCTGGTGCTGCATTACGGCGACCTCACCGACAGCACCAATCTGATTCGGATCATTCAGCCGCGTTATCAAGTATTAAGGAAACTCTGGACAAGCGGTGTTTGAGCGGCGGCAGCGAGCAGAAAGAGTGGTTTTGGCTGCAAATTGCCTCTGAGGCCATTTTTTGATGACCTTGGCTCACATATCCAGCCACTTTCGGCTGGTTTTGAGGCTAAATAGAGGTGTGCAGGCACACCAAGTCCCTGTTCACACTGTCGCGAGTAATTGTCGTCGGGCCTGGTACAGATTCGACAGTGCCGCAAGCACGTTGATTTTGCAGCGGTTCTTGGCCAAGCCTCGCAGCCGGGTCTTTTGAAAGCCGAACTGCTGCTTGATCACACGGAAGGGATGCTCAACCTTGGAGCGGATGTGAGCTTTGGCCGTCTCGATCAGATCCTGCACCCTCCCATCCGGGGTGTCAGGAAGAGCCCTGCGCGTGCCGGGCCGCATCGCCACTCTGAACTCCGCTGTCTTGCCAGCCATTTCTGGTCTCTTGGCGATGCCCTGGTAGCCAGCATCGCCGTACACCACCTCCTCATCTCCATGCAGTAGCTCAGCTGCCGGGGTGAGGTCGTGCACGTTGGCGGCGGTGACGACAACCGAATGGATCAGGCCTGAGTCCTTGTCAACGCCGGCGTGGACCTTCATGCCGAAGTACCACTGGTTGCCCTTTTTGGTCTGGTGCATCTCCGGATCCCGCTTCCCATCTTTGTTCTTGGTGGAGCTGGGCGCTGCGATCAAGGTGGCATCGACGATCGTGCCCTGACGCATGGTTACGCCCCGAGCGGCCAGGAGCGCTTTGACGGTGTCAAAAATCTGCTCACCCAGCCCATGCTTCTCAAGCAGATGGCGGAACGTGAGGATCGTGGTCTCGTCCGGGATCCGATCGCTGATCAGCTCGATGCCGGCAAAGCGGCGCATGGTGGGCACCTCGATCAAGGCCTCTTCCATGGCCGGATCGCTGAGGGAGTACCACTGCTGCAGCAGATGAATGCGCAGCATCGTTGCCAGCGGATAGGGAGGCCTGCCGCCTTTCTTGCTCGCCTTGGGGTAGTGCGGCTCGATCAGATCGATGAGTGCCTGCCAAGGCACCACAGCCTCCATCTCGGAGAGAAATTTCTCGCGCTTGGTGCGCTTCTTGGCCGTGGTCAGCTCATAGTCCGTGAAACCGAGCTGCTTGCCGCCCATCAACCCAGTCCTGGTCTGCGATTACAGGTTCATTTTCGCGCAGACGGGCTGGGTTTTCCAGAATTTCCTTAAAGGACCTAGTCCGTAGCTTTCCATTTTTATGTAATATTAGCATTCGACTGGATCATTAATTTTTAAATTACTCTTTACCTGAAAATGACTAAAAGCTTGCTGTTTTGGCTTCATATTAAAAAATCCGCAGGTATAACTATAAGAGATTTGTTGAAGCCCCACTATGCCGAAACCGATAGAGAAAATTTTCCGATAAGTTTTATTCAAGCCGATACAATTCATTATAATGATATAGTCAATAATTACAGGACTCCTTTTGGGAAATACTATAATAAAAGGGCACTTTTTGCCAAGAAATTTCTGTACAAAGATCATTGGGATCGTTTATATAAATTAGTATTTGCACGAGAGCCAATATCGAGAACAAAAAGTATGTTTTATTATCTATTTTGGAAATCATCAAGGTCGAGACACGATTTAAGTACCATTGGGACTATAAGTAACTATCTTAAAATTACTCTGAAAACGAAAAAGTTCTTATTCGATCAGCATTATGCCTTTGATGCATTCTTAGATCTCGTAGAAATGTCTCATGCTACCTCAACAGTGTACTCACCTTTAAATTTAGAGTTTGTAACTCATGTTACTCCAATGTACGATGATATTACTGATTCAAATGGCAATTTTTTAATCGACAATATCTATAAGCTAGAAAACTTACGTGATGGCATCTTAGACATGCACCAAAAGCTTTCTACAAACTATGATCCTAGACTTCTTGATGATTCTAAACGGTTAAATAGTCGAAAATTAAAATTAGATATAAACCTATATAAATCACAGATTCTCAAAATAAAAAATTATTTAATCAAGATTTTCAAATATATGAAAATGCAAAATAAATTAAATTAAATGTTTCTTTTTTAAAAATGTCTTCTCTTGCTTTTCAAAAATTAAAAAAAACGCTACGTCCAGCAATTCATGTTAACTATCCAAAGACAAATGTGCTTTTTATTCATATACCAAAGGCAGCTGGGTCAAACATAAGCACAAACATTCTTGGTTATCGAGTGGGTCACATACCACTTTGCGATTATTTTCTAACTGACAAAAATAAGTTTAATGAGGCATTTAAATTTTCATTTGCAAGACATCCTTTTCGGAGGTTCATATCAGCGTACAATTTTCTTCTTTCAGGAGGAATTAATTTAAAAGATAAATCTCAAGGAGATTTTATCAAGAAAAACTTTCAGTCATTGATAGATTTTGTTGATGCATGTGAAGATATAAAATTTAGAAATAAATTCATACATTTGAAATCTCAGTATAATTTTGTTTCTATACCATCTGATATACCCTATTGCGTTAAATGCGATTTTGTGGGCAAAACAGAGTTCTTCAATGAAGACATAAAATATATAGCTAATCAAATAAATGATATAACTATTCGAGAGAGATTGCTTGGTCTTAAAACTTCTACTAGATCAATTAATGCTCGAAAAAATCATGATCTAAATGTTTACGATGAATGCTTATATCAAAAAATAATTAATATATATCGTGATGATATGGAAATATTTGGATATGATGAATGGAACACTTTAGATAAATTAAAACTTATCTAGACTTTTCTTCACCCAACTTTCTAGAGAATAAAGTAGTCAAATACTCAAAGCCATGTTTATGTAAATCTTGTTGATTGTAAGAGTGGCACTTGTCAAGACCCCCCTCTGCCAGCAAAGTTGACGCCTCTCCATGTCGACCACTTTTTCCACCAGGGGGCTTGATGGAGCAGAGCAATGCGTCGCTACAGCGAGGCCGTCAAAGCTGATGTGAGGAGGCGGATGAGTCCGCCTCACCGGCAGAGCGTGGCCCAGATATCAGCAGAGCTGGGTATTCACGTGGTCACCCTCTACAGCTGGAGGAAGGCCTGGCGGTTGCAGGGGGAGGTAGTTCCTGCTTCTCAGAAGGATCCAGAGGGTTGGGGGCCTGCCGACAAGTTCACGGTGGTCCTGGAAACCGCCGGTCTGAACGCGACAGAACTGGGTGGCTATTGCCGTGAGCGGGGGCTGTTTCCTGAACAGGTGGACCGCTGGCGCCAAGCAGCCCAGGATGCCAATGCCCAGCCGCTGCTGACGATGGCCGATCAGAAGGACCTCCAAAAGCGGCACCAGGAGGACCAGCGGGAGATCAAGCGGCTGCAACAGGAGCTGCGCCGTAAGGACAAGGCCCTCGCGGAGGCGGCAGCGCTGCTGATCGCCTCAAAAAAGATTCAGGCCTTCTGGGGAGAGGACGGGGACGATTGACCTCGCCTGACGATCGCCGGAAGGCCCTGGAGATCTTTGAGGAGGGCATGGCCAATGGTGCCCGGGCTCGTGAACTGGCCCTGCTGCTTGGCGTGGGGCTCACCACGCTGCAGCGCTGGCGCCGTCAGTTTGCTGGTGACGGTGATGGTGTCGACCATCGCAAGGGCAGCTTCCGGCACGTGGCTCACCGCCTGAGCGAGGAGGAACGCCAACGGATCCTGCTGACTTGCAACGAACCTGAATTCGCGGCGCTTCCGCCAGGCCAGATCGTGCCGGTCCTGGCCGATCGCGGGCTTTATATCGGTTCGGAACGCAGCTTTTACCGGGTGCTGCACGCTCACGGTCAGGTTCACCGGCGGGGTCGTGCACGGCCACCACAGGATCCAAGACCCGTGCCACGGCTGAAGGCCGCTGGTCCAAATGAGGTGTGGAGTTGGGACATCTCCTATTTGCCCACCACCGTGCGCGGGATCTGGCTCTACCTCTACCTGGTGATCGATGTCTGGAGCCGCAAGGTCGTTGCCTGGGATGTCGCCGAGCGCGAGGATCCAGCCATTGCAGCGGATCTGGTCAGCAGAGCTTGCTTGAGAGAGAAGATCAGCAAGAGGCGCCGCCAACCGCTGATCCTCCACGCTGACAACGGCAACGCGATGCGCGCGGCCACGCTGGAAAGCCGGCTGGAAGAACTGGGTGTGCTCAGGTCGTTCTCACGGCCGCGCGTCAGCAATGACAACCCCTACTCCGAATCGCTGTTCCGCACAGTGAAGTACCGGCCTGATTACCCGAGACGGCCATTTGCCAGCAAGGACGAGGCCTGCCAGTGGGTGGCGTCATTTGCGGACTGGTACAACCACCGGCACCGCCATAGCGGCATCAAATTCGTGACGCCCCATCAACGCCACAGCGGTCAGGCCGTCGAGATCTGTCGTCACCGCGCTGTCGTCTACGAGCAGGCGCGCAAGCGAAACCCACGCCGGTGGTCACGATCAACACGCTGCTGGCGTCAACCAGAGGTGGTCTGGATCAATCCACCACTAACAGAACTTGACCCCAGTCCAGCTACGTTGTGGATGGCTGTTTGAACAGCAGCAGGGGCGTCATCTTTGCTGGCAGGCACCGGACCCACAGTTAATATCTAAAGCTTGAGATAATGATCTTGGGGTTCATAAATTACATATTTTTAAACCAGTCTCACTACTTATCAATTTAATTTTCTGCAAAGACATACTTTATTTATATTGTAAAAAATGCATCAAATTTTTCGATCTGATACGCCGACTACATAACATTTCTAATTAAATTTGCCTGAATTTGAATGTGTAAAGCAAACAGTTCTCTATACTATTTTAGTTACAAGCTTAATTAATATTAAAAACAAGTTAGCATGGCTATGTGATTTAATAATAATTTGAACAACCATTTGAATGCCATTAAATACTCATTAAAATATTATAAAAACTCTTTATGCAGCTTAACTGTATCGTTATTCAAAATTTCTATCCATGCGCATATTTAAATATGTGATTTTTATGATGTATTTATTAAGAAACTTATATAGAGTCTTTCTCGATTCAACTTCTTATTTATAACCACGTTTAATCCAATGACACTTAAAATCGCTTTTGTTCTTCCAACTATTCATGTGAAAGCTGGAGGTCCACCTAAAGTAGTATTTAACATATGCGAAGGACTCTCCAAGATCGGTTATGAGATTGATGTATATTGCCTATCTATGATAGGCAAATATGGACCTATCGACATTACTAATAATAATAAATCTATAAATTTTAAAATTTTCGACGCAAGTTCACTTTTTTGCGAAAAAATTGGATATTGTAAAAAATTAGTTAATAGTTTTCACGAAAACATCCACAATTATGATATTGTACATATACATTGCGTGTGGGAACATTTTCTACTTAAAATTGCCAGACTTTGTTTTAAGAATAATATCCCGTACGTGATATCGCCTCATGGTATGCTCGATAATTTTGAGTTGAGAAAATCAGCTTTTCAAAAAAAACTATGGTCCAATGTTTTTCAGTTGCAAAAAAATTCTTATTAAAGCAAGTTGTTTGATATACGGCACTCAAGAGGAAATCGATAATTCAATAAAAACTGGCCTTACTTTGCCAGAAACTAAAATTATTGCTAATCCAGTCTCCTATTCAGATTTTGAATTGCTATGTTCCGCTGAAAAATATGCAGATAGGCAAAATCTTGCAAAGTTATTTAATGAAGAATCACTTGAAGAGAATCTCGTGTTGACATTTTTTTCACGAATAAATTACAAAAAGGGACTTTGGGACCTTTGTCTTTCGTTTCTAGAATGCTTGAAAAAGCATAACAATATTAAATTGCTAATAATCGGTCTTCGCGATGATAATGATCTGGAATTAAAAATCAAAGACGAAATAATACCCATTTCTTCAAATAATGTGGTTATGCGTTCTGATATATCCGGCATTCAGGCTAAATATTTATTAGCAAGCAGCGATTTGTTCGTGTTGCCTTCATATCAAGAAGGTTTCAGTACAGCAGTTGTTGAAGCAATGTCATTGCAAGTACCAGTTCTATTATCTAGGAATTGCAATATGTCCTTTCTTGAAACTCTAAATGCTGGAATTATAACCGACGTTGATGCTAAAGCTATTTCCAATGGTATAGATAAGTTTGTTGGCTTATCTGCTGTCCAACGTAAAGGCCTTGCTGATGAGGCTTTTGATTGGATTACTAAGAACGCATCACCATCTACTGTTGCTTTTAAGCTCGATGAGTTATATAATCAGAAAGTAAAAAATTACAAGTTAACATGACAAAAGTACTGGTCACTGGTGCATCTGGTTTTATTGGATTAAACTTTTTGAAGCTTTTAAGATCTAACCAAATAAACTTTTTTGCACCGAGGTCCTCAGAAGTAAATCTTTGCGATTTTTCTCAAACTCATCGCTTAATTAGAGAATGTAATCCAGAAGTTATTATTCATCTAGCATCTCAGGGAGTTAAGCATTCAGATGCCCATAATAAAGAATGTAATACCAAAAATGTGGGGATGTTTGAAAATCTCCTAAAATCTATTACTCCTGATCACACTTTGTGTGTAACTGGATCAATGGCAGAGTATGGGTTTTCGGGTACGCACAAAGAGGTCGATAAATGTTTCCCTACAACACAATATGGTCTATCTAAGCTTCAAATAACGGATTTAGCACGCTCCTATCGGCATAGTTTAAACTTTGATATTCGTATTTTTAGACTGTATGGTGTATATGGTTATGGTGAGAGACCAGAGCGTTTATTTCCATCTGTAATTCAAGCTCTTCAGAATAATGTGCCTGTTAAATTAAGTGATTGCGAGCAAGAGAGAGATTTTGTGCATGTGGATGATGTATGTAGACTTTTGCTTGAATTATCGAAAAAAAATATAAGAATAGATTTGATATTGTAAATATTGGAACTGGTAAAGCCGTAAAGGTTAAGAATGTTTGCCTTGCTTTGGCTTCTGCAATGAATGCACCTCAAGATTTATTGAAATTTGGACAGACATGTAGATCCCCAGGTGATGCAGACTATCTATGTGCTGACACAAGCCTTCTACAATCACTTGTTTCAAATCTACCTGTTCAGTATCTCGCTAATCCCGACTCATCTGTTCTGAGATTATTCAATAAATAGACTTATGGAAAAGCAGGACACTTCATTATTTCAAGCCGGTTCTTTTGATAGAGGAGCAGGAAAACTAAAAGAAATTTCTTGGTATCTAGTCAAATCACTTTTCTTTCTTACATCAATACCATATCCTTCCTCCTTTAAGAAATTTCTTTTAATCTTATACGGTGCAAAAGTTGGGAAGTCTTTATATATTCGCCCTAGAGTAAATATTCACTTTCCATGGAAGCTTCGTATTGGCAATTATTGTTGGATTGGAGATCGCTGTGAGATATTAAATCTCGAACATGTTATATTTGAAGACTATGTGGCTTTGGCTCACGATGTATATCTCGCAGCTGCATCTCACGATATTAGTAGCAAATCCATGCAATATGCGAATAAACCCATTTATATTGAATCGAGCGTTTGGATTGCTACAAGAGCATTCATAGGTCCCGGGGTTAGGATTAAAAACAATGCTGTCATAGGAGCTTGTTGTGCGATCTTTAAGGACGTTCCAGAGAATACAGTTGTTACAGTAAATTCCAATTATAATTCATTTTTACGTAAAATTACTAAACCTTAAAAAGATTTATGTCTTCTCGTTTTTTAGTGACTGGTGGCTCAGGCTTTATTGGAACTAATATTGTTCAGAAACTCATAGAGCTTGATCATGAGGTTTTGAATTTATCTATTGATGATCCTAAAAACTTTGATCATAATCACCTCTTCAAACGTGTGGATATACTTGACAAGTCTAACTTAGAGAAGTCTTTTTATGAATTTCAGCCTGAATATGTTATCCATCTTGCAGCCAAAACCGATTTAGACGGCAAGACTCTTTCAGATTATTCCGCTAATATTGATGGTGTTCAAAATATTATCAACTGTGTCAATAATTGCGATTCTGTTGAAAAAGTTATTTATACATCGTCTAGATTAGTTTTTGATATTAGTCACAAGCCCGTTCATAATTTAGATTACAATGCCTCTACTATTTACGGACAAAGCAAAGTAAAGGGTGAATTAGCAGTTTTATCTCAAGACTCTTTTAATGCTAAACCATGGATGATTCTACGACCTACATCTATATGGGGTGAATGGTTTGGCATTCCTTATAAAAACTTTTTTGATTCCGTAATCTCCGGCAGATACGTGCACCCCAGCGGAACATCCATTCAAAAAAGTTTTGGATATGTAGGTAATATTGTTCACCAATATCTACATTACTTGTCTTTGGACGACCATCTCTTTAACAGAATGATATTATTTGCTACTGACTTTGAACCACTTGATTTGCTTGATTTCGCTAATGCTATTCGTAAACAATCTAATTCCTCGGATGTAAAGCAAATCAAGTCTTCTGCACTTAAAATGGGTGGATATTTAGGGGATCTTTTGAAAAAATTTGGATATAAAAATCCCCCACTTACAACTTTTCGCTATAATAATTTAATTACCAACATGATATACCCTACAGATCGTGAGAGGGCTTTATGTGGCAATCTTCCTTACGATCAAGAAGCCGGCATTGAAAACACATTGAATTGGATGAGAGAAAATAGTTAGAGGTCTTCTCCAGATACATTGGTAGTAATTCTTTTTTGCGATTGAGCGTTATCCATGCCATTAATTTCTGTTCTTTTTCCCGCATACAAAGAAGATTTAGCGGTTTTTGCTAAGGCTCTTTCGTCAATCATTGATCAAGACTTGATTGACTTTGAGGTTCTTGTAGGTTTCAACTATAGATCGCATGAATTAGTAGATTATGCCAATTCTTTGAATGATGAGAGGATAAAAGTTTATGTTAATTCTACAAACCTAGGTCTTTTTGGTAATTTAAATAATTTGTTCGACAAATCTAGAGGCTCTTATATTGCCAGAATGGATGCTGATGATATTGCTCATAGCAATAGACTATCTAGTCAATTACGATTCTGTGTATCTCATGGCTGTGATCTTGTCTCTTCCAATGTAAATTTTATAAATATCAATAATATTGACTTGGGCATATATAGGCCTCAAAAATCTTCTTCAAAGTCTATCATATGGCCGTTGTTGTTTTCTAGACCATTAATTCATCCCACGTGGTTTATGAAGAGAGAATTATTTTCTAGTCTCCAAGGTTACAATGATGTTTATGGAGCTGAAGATTATGATTTTTTGACTAGAGCGTTTCTAAGTGGAGCTCGCTTGAAGAATCAACAAGAAATTCTGTTAGACTATAGGATAAGTTCCTCTTCAATGTCTAGAACACGTCTCTTTGAGGGATTAAGTAATTATTACACGTTGAATACCGAGTTGTTTATCCGAACCATTGGCATTTCAAGTCCTTCTTTCGTCGCTGCTGTTGGTACATTCCGTGCACTATTGAACTTTCCAAGTACTTTTATCAGCATTAAAGTATCAAAAATAAATTCTCTTTTGGGTAAATCTCTCAAATTTTTACTGTATCCACCCAGTCTGATTCCTAAGATTATGTATCTTATTGGATTTTGATCATTTACATCTTCTTGCTACTCCTGTGACTGCCAGGAAAGATGACGCCCCTGCTGCTGTTCAAACAGCCATCCACAACGTAGCTGGACTGGGGTCAAGTTCTGTTAGTGGTGGATTGATCCAGACCACCTCTGGTTGACGCCAGCAGCGTGTTGATCGTGACCACCGGCGTGGGTTTCGCTTGCGCGCCTGCTCGTAGACGACAGCGCGGTGACGACAGATCTCGACGGCCTGACCGCTGTGGCGTTGATGGGGCGTCACGAATTTGATGCCGCTATGGCGGTGCCGGTGGTTGTACCAGTCCGCAAATGACGCCACCCACTGGCAGGCCTCGTCCTTGCTGGCAAATGGCCGTCTCGGGTAATCAGGCCGGTACTTCACTGTGCGGAACAGCGATTCGGAGTAGGGGTTGTCATTGCTGACGCGCGGCCGTGAGAACGACCTGAGCACACCCAGTTCTTCCAGCCGGCTTTCCAGCGTGGCCGCGCGCATCGCGTTGCCGTTGTCAGCGTGGAGGATCAGCGGTTGGCGGCGCCTCTTGCTGATCTTCTCTCTCAAGCAAGCTCTGCTGACCAGATCCGCTGCAATGGCTGGATCCTCGCGCTCGGCGACATCCCAGGCAACGACCTTGCGGCTCCAGACATCGATCACCAGGTAGAGGTAGAGCCAGATCCCGCGCACGGTGGTGGGCAAATAGGAGATGTCCCAACTCCACACCTCATTTGGACCAGCGGCCTTCAGCCGTGGCACGGGTCTTGGATCCTGTGGTGGCCGTGCACGACCCCGCCGGTGAACCTGACCGTGAGCGTGCAGCACCCGGTAAAAGCTGCGTTCCGAACCGATATAAAGCCCGCGATCGGCCAGGACCGGCACGATCTGGCCTGGCGGAAGCGCCGCGAATTCAGGTTCGTTGCAAGTCAGCAGGATCCGTTGGCGTTCCTCCTCGCTCAGGCGGTGAGCCACGTGCCGGAAGCTGCCCTTGCGATGGTCGACACCATCACCGTCACCAGCAAACTGACGGCGCCAGCGCTGCAGCGTGGTGAGCCCCACGCCAAGCAGCAGGGCCAGTTCACGAGCCCGGGCAGGGCTGACTGAAATTCATTTCATCCCGTTCCTGACAGGCTGGCGCCAACCCAGCCGAGCATCCTGTTGATGTCATGGGCCACGGCGATCAGGCCTGCGCGGATTGATCGGAAACCGTTGCAGCGCAGCAGGTTGAGGGCCAAGGTCCGCAGCAGGGCCAAGACCTGCACGCCATTGCGCTGGCTGTAGCGATGGGCATCCTCACCGAGCTGCGTGTCGCGTGGCCAGTGCCACTGGTTTTCGATCGCCCAGCGCTGACGCACCAGCCGGAGCAGTGCTTTGGGGCTGGTGCGCAGGCTGGTGATGAACAGGTGGATGTGGTGAAACGGCTTGCCGTCACGCCAGCCATCGCCGATCAGCTCGATGATCCAACTGGCGCCTGCCCAGCGTTGGCGGATGGCCTCGGTGGCATTGCGTGCCCTGAGCTGCCAGCGGACCCTGCGGCCATGGCCGGCCTCAAAATCGCTGATCTCAACTGGGAAGTGGCGGTGGCCGCGGAACTGGGAGACGATCTGCTGATACAGCCGGCGCTGGTTGTTTTTGACCGTCAGGAGCAGGTCGGCGCCCTGCTCGGCGGCGAGCTGAAAAACGCGGGGGAGGTGTGGAGGGCATCTGCCTGGATCAGCACACCGTCGAGCTCCAGGGTGCTGAGCAAGGTTTTGAGGGCAGCGCGCTCGTGGGATTCGCCGGTATCAAACGAAGTCTGGGCGATCGCAACGCCCAGCTCGCGTGCGTACAACGTGACCTGCGTGACAAACCGCGTGGCGCCGTCGGCACCATCGGGCTGGGAAGCTGAACCTCGCAAGGTTTTGCCGTCGCAGATCAGCTGATCGAAATCCTTATTCTGATCAGCGATCTGGGCCAGCATCCACTCTCTCAGCAGCCCAAAGAGCTGCTCCAGTTCAACCCGCTCAAACAGGTAGAGGAAGGTGGAGTCGCAGGGCGCATTGGGCAGCTCCAGGCCCAGCGCTGCCCCAAATGCCTGGTGGTGACGTTTGGCAAATCGTTTGAGATCCCTGGCGCTGCGGCAGCCACTCAGGATCCCCAGAATCGCCATCAACAGCAGCAACCACTGGGGATAGCGCACTCCTCGGCGCTTGCGGCTTTCCGGCAGGTCCTGCAAGAAGGCGATCAGATCAGCAGTGGCGGCGAGGTCGGCCAACGGACGGGAGCAGTCCCGACAAAACCGGCACCAGCATGGCTGCACCAGCTGCCTTGTGCCTGACTTTCAGTCGGCCCTGCGAGCCCGGGCACCATTGGCCATGCCCTCCTCAAAGATCTCCAGGGCCTTCCGGCGATCGTCAGGCGAGGTCAATCGTCCCCGTCCTCTCCCCAGAAGGCCTGAATCTTTTTTGAGGCGATCAGCAGCGCTGCCGCCTCCGCGAGGGCCTTGTCCTTACGGCGCAGCTCCTGTTGCAGCCGCTTGATCTCCCGCTGGTCCTCCTGGTGCCGCTTTTGGAGGTCCTTCTGATCGGCCATCGTCAGCAGCGGCTGGGCATTGGCATCCTGGGCTGCTTGGCGCCAGCGGTCCACCTGTTCAGGAAACAGCCCCCGCTCACGGCAATAGCCACCCAGTTCTGTCGCGTTCAGACCGGCGGTTTCCAGGACCACCGTGAACTTGTCGGCAGGCCCCCAACCCTCTGGATCCTTCTGAGAAGCAGGAACTACCTCCCCCTGCAACCGCCAGGCCTTCCTCCAGCTGTAGAGGGTGACCACGTGAATACCCAGCTCTGCTGATATCTGGGCCACGCTCTGCCGGTGAGGCGGACTCATCCGCCTCCTCACATCAGCTTTGACGGCCTCGCTGTAACGACGCATTGGTCGTGTCCTCAAGCCGCCGGGTTTTCAGATCAGAGGGGTGACAACTTTCCTGAAACCGGGGGCACTTTGATGGTGTAGAATTTGTAGGATTGGGAGGGTCGCAAGTCGTCTTTTCCAACATCTTCAATATCCGACAGAATAGCAGTCGTCATGAAAGTTGTTTTATTGGCTGGTGGTCTTGGAACTAGGATCAGCGAGGAATCAAATGTCAAGCCTAAGCCGATGGTTGAAATAGGAGGCAAACCCATACTTTGGCATATAATTAAATATTATAGTACTTTTGGTTTAAATGAATTCGTCATATGTCTTGGATATAAGGGTTATGTGATAAAAGAGTATTTTCAAAATTATTTTTTACATCAATCAGATATAACTTTTGATTTATCTTCTAATACTACAGAAGTACATTGTCAAAATTCGGAACCATGGAAGATTAGCTTGATTGATACAGGTGAGTATTCTATGACTGGCGGAAGAATTAAGCGGATTAAAGAATACGTTGGTGATGACACATTTATGATGACTTACGGCGATGGTGTATCAAGTGTTGATATTGCCGCTTTGTTAGAGCATCACAAATCTTCTCGCAAGTTTGCAACTGTAACAGCTGTTCAGCCTCCAGGAAGATTTGGCTCATTGGATCTGTCTCCCAACTCAGATGTAAAAGGCTTCGTTGAGAAGCCAAAAGGCGATGGTTCCTGGATTAATGGAGGTTATTTCGTTCTAGAGCCTTCGATCTTTGATTACATTGATGGTGATTCTTGTGTCTGGGAGCAAGGACCATTGGAGCAGCTAGCAAAAGATGGGCAGCTTTCTTCGTTCAAGCACTATGGGTTTTGGCAGCCTATCGATACACTAAGAGATAAAAATACTCTTGAAAGTCTTATTTCTCAAAATCAAGCTCCATGGATGGTTTGGAAATGAATTCTGTATCTCCTGATTTTTGGTACAAAAAGAAAGTCTTAGTTACTGGCCATACTGGTTTTAAAGGTTCGTGGCTTTCAATTTGGCTTGATTTATTGGGAGCCGATGTTTATGGCTTGTCATTGGATCCACTTACAAAACCTAATTTGTTTGATGAACTCTCTACACAGCCACTTTTCATTGATTCTTTTATCTGCGACATTTTAAATTATGATTCCATTCAGTCCATTGTTGAAAAAGTTAAGCCTGATATTGTATTTCATCTAGCAGCTCAGCCTTTAGTTCGTGAGAGCTTTATTGATCCAGTCGGTACCTGGAATGTTAATGTTATTGGAACTATGAATATAATTAAAGCTTGTTTGACTAATGATATCGGGAAGTGTTCCCTAGTGTTGATTACTACTGACAAAGTGTATAAAAATAACGAATGGTCTTTTGGTTATAGAGAAAACGACGCATTAGGTGGAATCGACCCATATAGTTCTAGCAAAGCAGCTGCCGAAATATGTATTGCAAGTATGCGAAAAAGTTTCTGCGGTAATTTGGATTATCAGTTTTCTAATAAGTTCCTGACTTCTGTTAGGTCAGGTAATGTAATAGGAGGTGGAGATTGGTCAACTGATAGAATTATACCAGATATTGTCAGAGCTCTACATGAGCAGAAAGAAGTAATAGTAAGAAACCCATTATCCACCAGACCTTGGTTACATGTTTTAGAGCCTTTAAGAGGTTATTTATTATTGGCTCAAAAGCAGCATTCTGAATCTGTCTCTTTAAATGCCATGAATTTTGGACCTAACGTTACTAGCAATAGATCAGTTAATGACCTTGTTATGGAAGCCTTGAAGAATTGGAACGGTTCGTATAAGTCTGTACATAACTCTGGCGCTTACCATGAGGCTTCTAATTTACATCTTCAGTCCGATTATGCTTTTCATTGCCTAGGCTGGACATCACTATTAACCTTTGAGGATACCATAAGATTGACTATTGATTGGTACAAAAAGTATTATTCTGGGCAAAGTGCGGCCGAATGTTGCATCTCGGACCTGGAATATTATACTTCGCTTTTTAACTAATGTTTTTTGCATTAATTTTATTAATTTTTCTTCTAGCCTTATCATATAAGGTAAACTATTTAGTCATTTTTCCTGTTTTGTATATTTTCTTATGCCTTATTTTCTCATTGTCTCTATGTAATACAGCTTATTTTTCTGACAAGATAATTCTCTTGATGAAAAATTTAACCTTTCATTCCTGCTTTGATAATGCTACTTTTTTCTTAGAGTTTTACAGACAAGGTCTTATTTTCTTTATTCTGCTTATTATATTGTGGTTTTTAGGATTCCTTTTTCCTCTACCCGCATCTCAAAAAAATACTTTTCAATTTAGCAACTTTGCCTATGATAGGATATTTACGAATTCAAAGGTTAATTCTTTTGTAATTAATAGATTTTCATTTTTTACTCAATTATTTATCACTTCTGCTAGTCTTTTCCATTTTATATCTGTCTCCGGTGCTCAAAATTGGTGGAGAAATAGTACCTATCTTCTTTTACAAAAACCCGAAAGTTTTTCATTGCTTCCTTCTCTAGCAGTTTTTTTGTCAAGACTTCTCCAGCATTACTCATAATTCTAGCTACTATAATTACTGCATCTGATTTTCGTAAAACCTCTAAATTCCTTTTATTTTGGTATTTTGTAAATTTTCTTTATATCTTATCCGTTAATATTGCAGGCAACTCTAGATATTCATCCCTTGGCATATTTGTTTTAGGCGTTGGTCTTCTTTTTAAAAGATATCCTACAAAAATTTTTGGTTTTTATTCTTAATTTTTGCTCCTATATCTTTTATTCGAACTTATTTTGGTAGGTTTAGAACGCAAGGTTTTTCTCAAATTTTCGAATACTTTTCTGTCATTCCTGCGGCTGCTGATTTTACTGAATTTCTAAATATTATTTTGTTTTCCCTCTTTAACTCAAACTATTTAGCTGCGGTGGCTACTAATCAAACCTATTCATTTTCTTTTTTCCAAAATATGCTTTCAATTTCGCCTCTTCCCGGGTTTTTAATTCCTTCCGATGTAATGAATTCTGCTTTACTAGATAACTTGATATCACCTGTCGTCCCTTATCCTGGTTTTAGCCAGATTGCTGGATCATCTTTCTTTACTTTAATGCTTACTCTTTTCATATATGCACTGTCCCTTTTTTATCCCTACAGGCGTTTAAAGTACTATAAATTTGATCTTATTTCACTAATTTCTGCATCACTTTCCGTTATTAGTATTCTTGTCTTGTTTCAATATCCTCTTAGATTAAGTACTCGTCTTACTTGGTTATCGCTGTTTATACTTGTCATTCCCCCTTTATTTAGGAACTTTAAAAAAATCTTTTCCTCAGTGTAACCTATGTCAAAAAGTCTATATGTAGTTCTGTTCCGAACGTTAGGTGTATCTTTTTTCCTTTTTATCTCTGCATTTTGGGTTAATATTTCCACTGCAAGGGCTCTTACCATAGAGAATAGAGGTATATATTCTTCGTTTGTTTTCTTTGTTTTATTATCTTCTCAGTTGAACCTATTTGGTTTGCCTAAATCCTTAAACCTTAAGTTTGCTGAAATTGATGATGATTTGAAAAGTGCCTTTTCTGTTGTAATTTCTATTGTTACCTTCTCATCAGCAATATCTTCGATTTTCATAGCTTTTTTCTCTCCATTCAGTTCCGAAATCTATTTAAAGCTTCTTTTTGTAATAACCGCGATTGCGGCGTCTATATACTCTTTAATATTGGCCTTTACTCAAAGATTTCCTAACCTATTGGCTTTTAATTTTCTGAGAGTTAGTTACTCTTCTTTTTTGCTGATTTTCGTTTGTTTGGTTCCTTTATTTTTCAATGTTTCCTTGGTCGGATACTTTATATTTTCAACTTCCCTTGCATATTTTTTGTCAATTATTTTTTTAGTATATAGATATTATTTGCCATCTTCAAATTTTTCTTTTTTTTCTCGAGCTGGAAAGAGTCATGGCTTAAGGGATTAGGCCTGATAAGCAATAAATCTTTTGCGTTCCTAAGTCTTTCTTTTTTTCGCTCTGAAATTATTGGAGTCATAATAAATAACTATGACAAGATTGTTGTTTTGCTTTTAGGCTCTCTAGATGGTTTCGCATTATATTCCGTATCGTACGTGGCGACTAGAAGCTTTCAAGTTTTTGCCTCCAGTCTCGCTTCCATCGTTTATGCTAGATCTCAGTCTAAGACTGTAAGAATTGTGAGACGTAATGTTTTGCTAACTATATTATTTTCAGGCTGTCTCATGCTCCCTATTGCGTTATTAGTTTCTATTGTTAGCAATCAGTTGGTTGTCTTATTGTTCGGACGTGATTATTTGCCTGCTGCACCTTTGATTTCCATTTTATCCTTCGAAGCTGCTTTTAACGGGTTGAGTTTCATCGCTTCTCAATTCTTTATAGTACTTTCTCTGCCAAAAATTTTATTTTACAGGCAGCTTTTTTCGCTTATCCCTTTGATTTCATCAATCTTTCTTATCTCATATTTTGAGCCAACTATTTTGATGGCTTTTGCGATGATGGTCGCAGCCATTATTCGCTTGCTTTGCGCGTTCTTCTATATAGTTATTAGGCTTGATCCGCCGAATCCCCCGGTTTCAGGAAAGTTGTCACCCCTCTGATCTGAACACCCGGGGGCTTGAGGACATGACCAATGCGTCGTTACAGCCAGGCCGTTAAAGCTGATGTGAGGAGGAGGATGAGCCCGCCTCACAGGCAGAGCGTGGCTCAGATTTCTGATGAGCTGGGCATTCACATCGCCCCCGCCATGGTCAAAAATCCAGGCGACAACTTTCCTGACGGCGGGGGCCTTCACGTAGCCCAGGCACATGGGCAGCAGCGGCTGAGTGCGGACCAGCGCCTGGATCTGCGTCTTCTCATCGACGCAGAGCACCATCCCCTTGTCGGGAGGATTCAGGTACAGCCCGGCGATGTCGCGGACCTTCTCCACAAAGAAAGGGATCTGTGGAGAGCTTGTAGCCGAAGGCTTACGCGAAGCGGTGATGCTTCTGCCGGTGGGGTTGGGCCGAGAAGGTCTGCAGCCAACGGTGCACCGTGGTTTTGGAGATCCCAGTCGCTGCCGCCAAGGTCCGGGCGCTAACGCTTGCGCCACTTACCGACGGTCATGCCCGTCAGCACTATTCGTGTGGCGATGGCAGGGTTGGTTTCGCCAGCACCGCAGGCCAACACGATCTGGGCGCGCTGAACGATGGAGTGAGGCAGTGAACGGGAGCTGGCAAGAGCCTGGAGCTGCTGATCCTCGTCGTTGCTGAGAACCAGCGGAAGCATCGGTCGACCAAGCGCCACTGGGCACCTCGGGTACACCCCTGAGTCTAGCTACTATTAACGGGTGGCCCCGAAGCTCCTCGCCGGTGAAGGCCTTACCAAGGAAGAGTTCATCCATGCCACCGCCGTTCACGCCGGGCGCGCCTGCCGAGCTGGGCGCCCGATGCGGCCATTTGGCCCGAAAGCTCGCGGAGGAGCACTTCGCCAGGATTCCGTGCTCTAGCGCTTTGAGCAGCAGCGATTGGCTTTGCACAGTTGAATGGTCTTGCCTCAATAAAGCTCCCAACCCTTGAAGCGCTCACCTTGGGGCGGTTTGTTTCGCCTGCATGGCCAGGACATTTCCCGCCTGCAACGTCTGCTCGATCCCCTCGTGCTCACCCTGCTGTTCCTGGGTTTCGACTCTGGCAGTCGTGGGCTGGGCAGTGAAGCCTGGTTGCCTTTCTGGATCCTCCTGCCTCTGACGGCGATCCTGATTCTTCCCCGTGCCGGGCTCTATTCCAGCTATCGGCACCGCAGTCTGCGAGTGCTGATCCGCCGGATCACAACCTCCTGGTTGTTTGTGCTGGGTCTTCTGCTAACGGCAGCTTTTATCAGCAAAAGTTCAGCATCGTTTTCGCGTCTCGACAGCAGCCTTTGGGCCTTCAGTGGTTGGTTGTGGTTGTTGTCCACCCATGTGTTGCTGCGCAAGTGGTTGCGATGGCATCGAAGTCAGGGAGGCAACAGCCGCACCATTGTCTATTGGGGTCTTCCTGATGCGGCTGAGGCTTTTGCTGAGCAGATCGCCAGCAACACATGGATGGGGTATCAGATCATTGCCTGGTTTTCGCCGGCACCAACACGGCCGGATCAACATTCGCAGAATTTGCCCAGCTGCTCCGGTGGCTTGCGAGAGCTGCGTGATTGGTTGAACAGTCATGATGTCGACCGCTTGGTGTTCAGTCACGTCACCCGTGATGGCCTGGGGATGGATCAGATGGTTCAATTATTTGGAGATTGCTCCATCCCGATTGTCTATGCACCGCACTGGGCGCATCCCACGATGCGCTTCACGGTCGACAGCATCGGCACACAGCCCTGTATCGATCTCTGGGGAAGTGAGGGAAGTCTGCTTGATCGCCAACTGAAACGTAGTTTTGATCTCGTTCTCACTGGCATCGGCGTGGTGTTGATTGCACCGTTGCTGCTGGTGATTGCGATTGCCGTGAAGCTTTCAAGTCCAGGCCCTGTCTTTTACATGCAGGATCGTTACGGCTTGGATGGAAAGCGGTTCAAATGTTTCAAGTTTCGCAGCATGCGTGTGCTCGATTCTGCTGATCAAGCAGTGGTGAAGCAGGCCACGGCTGATGATCCGCGCATCACGCCTGTAGGAGGTTTCCTACGCCGTTGGAGCCTGGACGAGCTGCCGCAGCTGTTCAATGTGCTCCGTGGTGACATGAGCCTGGTGGGGCCTCGCCCCCATGCGGTGCAGCACAACGAGCTCTACCGCAGAGTGATCCCCGGTTACATGCAGCGCCATGCCTGTAAACCTGGGATCACGGGTCTTGCCCAGGTGTCTGGTTGGCGCGGTGAAACGCGTGAGTTGTCAGACATGGAAAATCGCATTTATGCCGATCTCACCTATCAACGTGAATGGAGTCTGAAGCTTGACATCAAGATCCTGATCAAAACCTTCCTGCGGCTTCGCTCCGGAAATGCCTATTGAATGGCAGACCTGTCCGCCGGATCCTTTGCTGTGGATCCAATGGCGTGAGCCTCTGCTCCAGCTGCTGTTCACCCCCTGGCTGTTGCTGCCCTTGGTGGCGATCGGTTTTGGCCTAGTGCTGTGCTTGTTGCCATGGTCACTGCCTTGGCCATGGCGTGCGCTGCTGCTTACGACTCTTGTCTTGCTCAGCAGTGGGATCTATTCCCCAGCCGCCACCGATCTGATGAGCCGCTGGCTGACTGCTCGGCAGCCAGATTCCGCCGTGACGGCTTCTCACCGTCCTCTCCCCCTGGCTGTTTTGCTGGGGCGTGGTCCCCAGATCGCCCAGGCCACCACCGCTGAAGCTGCGCGTCAACTGAACAGCAATGCGGTGGCGGTTGTGTATGTGTCGGGTCATCAGCCCAGCACGGCCCAGCGCTTGCTGAGGCTCGGGGTGCCGCCAGAGCGGGTCGCCGGTGATTCCTGCGCCCGCACCACCTGGGAGAACGCCACCCACACTTCGCTGTGGTTACAGCGTCACTATCCAGGAGCAGCGGTGCTGTTGATCACCGACCCCTGGCAGCTGCCGAGGGCAGCGCGAGCCTTTGCCCATCAGGGTCTCACCGTGTGGCCCCTCGCGGTGGAGCCTCGTCTCAGTGCCCGTGAACGCAACCGGCTGGCGTTGCGCGAAACCGCAGGTACCTTGCTTTATGCCCTGCAAGGTCGGATGTAGGCAGGGACGGCCCTGAATACCTCCTACTCGTCTGCTTGCTCGCCTTCCGCAGCTAAAATAGATTAAGCCTGTCTACACACGTCGCCGCCGTGGCTCTCAACATCCGAAACCCGGAGGCAGATCGCCTGGCCGCACAGGTGGCCTGCCTCGCTGGCGAAACCAAATCGGATGCTGTGATCCTGGCCCTCAAGGAACGCCTCCAGCGTTCGCTGATCTATCGCCTCGATCAGATTGCCCTGCGCTGTGCGGCTCGACCGATCCTGGATCTCCGCAGCGCTGACGAGATCTGCGGCTACGACGCCAGCGGCCTTCCCTCCTGATGGTGATCGATCCCTCAGCCGTTCTGGCCATCCTTCAGAACGAACCGGAGCGTCAAGCCTTCAATGCAGCCATTGCCAGTGCCGATCACTGCGCCTTGTCGGCCGCATTACTTGTAGAACTCTCGATCGTGATCGAGGCCCGGTACGGGTCTGATGGCCAGGGAGATCTGGATCTGTTTCTCAACACGGCACAGATCAGCATCGTGAGCCTGGATCGCGGACAGGCCGAAATCGCACGCGCAGCCTTCGCTCGGTACGGCAAGGGTCGTCATCGCGCCAGCCTCAATCTTGGCGATTGCTTCTCTTATGCCCGTGCCCAGTGGCTCGAACAACCCCTGCTGTTCAAAGGTCATGATTTTTGCCACACCGATCTCCAGCCAGCCTGCCATGTGACATGAGGCGTCATTCAGCTTTTACAGAAGCAACAGCACCTAATGCACTTCGCCTGCCGGTACCAGCCTCCAGCTCCTGCAACAATCAGGGGCTAGTTCAATGCCATCATCCAAAATCCCTCAAATGCGCATCTCCCGCTTCCTCATAGCTCTCTCTGCTTTAGGAGGATTCGCGCTTGTCGGAGAACTTGCAGCTCGCTATGTCTTCGGTCTTGGCACTCCACCACTCTACGTGGCCGATCCGCTCACTGAATATCGCCTTAAGCCCTCCCAGCAGTTGCGACGCTTCGGTAATCACATCGAGGTGAATCGCTTCTCGATGCGTTCTAAGCCGCTTGCCAGCAATGCACGGGGCCAACGTCGTGTCCTTGTTTTTGGGGACAGTGTGGTGTGGGGCGGCAGCCAACTCGATCAGAGTTTAATCGCTACCGAGCTTCTGTCTGAGCCAGGCATAATTGAAGTGGGTAATGTCAGTGCAAGCAGCTGGGGCCCTGGCAATATGCTCGGCTACGCCAAACGTTTCGGCTTCCTGGATGCCACCGACGTGGTGCTGGTGATCAGCTCCCACGATGCGGCCGACAACCCCAGCCCTGCTCCGTTCCGGGGCGATCTCAATCGCCCGCTCGAGAGCCCACCCTCTGCATTTGTTGAGGGCGTCCAGCGCTTCTTGCTGCCCCGCCTCGGAGTCCGCCTTGCCCCATCCCCGGCACCCAGCAGCAGCGCAGGAGCGGAACCACCTCCAGCCAAACCGACCACTGCCACCGATCCGCGTGTGCAGCAGGCCCTAAGCGATCTGCGCGCGTTCCTCACCCTTGCCCGCGCCAGTGGCGCCCGACTGGTGGCCGTGCAGTTCGCCAACCGCGAAGAAGCTCGCAGCGGCCAGCTGCAGTTGGGTAATCAGTGGATTGCCAAAGTGCTGAGACAGGAGCGCATCCCCAGTCTTCAGACCGGCCCAGTTTTTCGTTCTTGCGGGCCTATTGACAGCCTCTACACCGATGGCATTCATCCTTACACCGCTGCTGGTCAAGCGTGTTTAGCCAAGGCCATCGAGCAGGCGTTACAGTAACAACGGAGCAATTAACTAACTCGGGACATTCTTTAACTACCTGCACGTTCTCGAACTAAATAAGAACATCACTTTGCATTCAAATTTTCTGTGAGAATTCTGTTTTACGGTCTTAATTATTATCCCGAACCGGTAGGAATTGGTAAATACACAGGTGAATGGTCTTGCTGGCTTGCATCGCGCGGCCATCAGGTGCGTGTGATCACGGCACCGCCCTACTTTCCGCAATGGCGGGTGCAGCCCGGCCATCGCAATGCCTATGCCACTGAACAGCACGATGGCCTGTTCGTGCAGCGCTGCCCCCTCTGGGTGCCCCGTCAGCCCAGTGGCCTCACCAGACTCCTGCATCTTGCCAGCTTTGCCCTCTCCAGCCTTGTGCCCCTGCTCGCGCAGCGGTCTTGGCGGCCGGATGTGGTGATCACCGTGGCTCCGGCGTTTTTTTGTGCACCCGGAGCCCTGTTGTTGCGCCGCGTGGTGGGCCGGCCATGCATCAGCTGGATGCATATCCAGGATTTTGAACTGGATGCTGCCTTCGAGCTTGGCTTGCTCAAGGGGCGTTGGTTGCGCTCGATTGCCGAGGGTTGGGAGCGGCGCACCCTGCAGGGCTTCTCGGTGGTGAGCAGCATCAGCACCGCCATGGTGCAAAAGCTGGATACCAAAGGTGTGCCCGACAGCCGAACCCAGCTCCTCCCCAACTGGGTGGATCTCAAAGCTATTCAGCCCCAACGCGGTGCCGCCCGTAGTGCCAACAGCTACCGCCAGGAGTTCGGTATCAGCCCTGATCAGATCGTGCTCCTCTACTCGGGCTCGATGAACAAAAAGCAGGGCCTGGAGATGCTCGCTGAAGTGATCCAACGCCTCAGCGATCAGCCCAACCTGGTGTGGCTCCTCGCCGGTGAAGGCCCCACAAAGGCGGAGCTCATCCAAGCCACTGCCGGTCTGCCCCAGGTGCGCCACCTGCCGCTGCAGCCAGCAGAACGGATGGACGACTGGCTGAATGCCGCAGACATCCATCTGCTTCCTCAGAAAGCCGGCGCCGCTGATCTTGTGCTCCCCTCCAAACTTCTGGGTATTCTCGCCAGCGGCCGCCCTCTTGTAGCCAGTTCGCCGGAGGGCAGTGAATTGGCGTTGCTGGCCGGCCAGGCCGGGCGCTGTGTACCACCAGGTGATGCCGCAGCCTTTGCAGATGCGCTTCAGGAGTTGATTGAAAGTGCTGTGCTGCGCGCCCAATGCGGGCGTTTGGCCCGTCAGCTGGCGGAGGAGCACTTCGGCCAGGATTCCGTGCTCCAGCGCTTTGAGCAGCAGCTGCTTGATGAACATCGTTCAGGTACTCGCGCAGATGGCCGGTGAGCTCTCGCGCTAACGCCTGCTTCGGCGTCAGCCATTCCACTTCAATAATCTCCAGCCCGTCCACCTGGATCACCGGCCGCTCGCTGCACCCCAGCCCATAAATCCACACCGTGTTTTCACCCCGCGCTGAGCGCTCGCACAGCACCCACGGCTCCACAAACCGCGCCAGCGGCAGCTCCACCCCCAATTACTCGAACAGCTCCCGCCGCGCCGCCTGCTCTGGTGCTTCACCGCGATCGATCCAGCCGCCAGGCAGCGAGAGCTCACGCCGATAGCTCGCTTGCACCAGCAACACCCGCCCCTGGCACCACAACGCCACCAGCGCACCACGGGTGCGAGGTTTCACCACCAGCCGGTCAACGTCATAGAGCCAAGCCGCCAGTGTCAGCAGACGTAATCGCAGGATCCAGCGCTTCATCCCACCAGCCTCCTGCAGTGATGCCACAGCGTGCCTGATTCAACGGCGATCGCCTGGAGCCATTGCCCGTCTGCTCCCTGGCTTTGGCTGCAGCTGCGAGAACCGCTCCTGGCTGTGGGCTACCAGCCCTGGTTGCTGGGGCCACTGTTGGGCCTGCTCGTGTGGTGGATTGCGCGTCGTCCGCTGCCGGTGGTGGTGGCGATGGTGCTCATCGCGGTGCTCTACAGCCCGATCGGCACCACGGCCCTATCCGCCTGGTTGCAGGGGCAGTTGCCCCCAAGCGTTCCTGCTGCCTCGCAGCCCGTGGCGGTGCTGCTGGGCCGCGGACCGCAGATTGCTGCCGCCACCACTGCTGAAGCCTCTCGGCTGGTGCGCGATCACGCCGCCGTAGCGGTCTACGTGTCGGGCGATGCCTTCGCCGCGGCCCAGGCGCTGCAACGCCAAGGGGTGCCCGCGCCCCTGATCGCGGGCGATTCCTGCGCCCGCACCACCTGGGAGAACGCCACCCGCACCGCTACTTGGCTGCGCCGGCACCACCCCGGAGCTCCGGTGGCCTTGATCACCGATCCCTGGCAGCTGCCGCGTGCCACCGCAGCCTTTAGGCGTCAGGATCTGGTGGTGATGCCCATTGCCGTGGATCCGCTCCTCAGCGCCGGCCAGCGCAACCGGCTGGCGTTGCGGGAAACTGCCGCCACGCTGCTCTATGGGTTGCAAGGGCGGCTACACTAAATGAAGCTTGTCTACACACGCTAACGCCGTGGCTCTCAACATCCGAAACCCGGAGGCTGATCGCCTGGCCGCACAGGTGGCCTGCCTTTCTGGAGAAACCAAAACGGATGCTGTGATCCTGGCCCTCAAGGAACGCCTCCAGCGTTTGCAGTCCCAGCCCGAGGCGGGCAAGGTCCGGCAGCGTTCGCTGATCCATCGCCTCGATCAGATTGCCCTGCGCTGTGCGGCTCGACCGATCCTGGATAGCAGCAGCGCTGATGAGATCTGCGGCTACGACGCCAGCGGCCTTCCCTCCTGATGGTGATCGATCCCTCAGCCGTTCTGGCCATCCTCCAGAACGAACCGGAGCGCCCTGCCTTCAATGCAGCCATCGCCAGTGCCGATCATTGCGCCTTGTCGGCCGCATCCCTCGTGGAACTCTCGATCGTGATCGAGGCCCGGTACGGGTCTGATGGCCAAGGAGATCTGGATCTGTTTCTCAGCACGGCACAGATCAGCATCGTGAGCCTGGATCGCGAACAGGCCGAAATCGCACGCGCAGCCTTCGCGCGGTACGGCAAGGGTCGTCATCGCGCAAGCCTCAATCTCGGCGATTGCTTCTCCTATGCTCTGGCCCAGTGGCTCGAACAACCCCTGCTGTTCAAAGGTGATGATTTCTGCCACACCGATCTCCAAGCTGCTTACCCTGTGAAATGGGCGTCGTAACGCTTTCAGTAGCGGGCCCCATCGCGCAGGTCTCGCATCACCTGCCGCGTCGTGTGATTTCCACGTCTTCCCCATGCTCCACGGCATCCAGCAGAGCTGAAAGCTGCGCTTTTGCCTGCGCCACGGTCAGGCGCCTCATTTGCGGTTCCCAAATGGTCACATGACCATCTTGTCGCGTGGTGTCTCGTGGCTTGTTGCTGTCCTGATGGTTTTGTTTCGCGGTGGTTGTGTTGGCTGAATCATTCCGCCGTGTCTTGAATCCCTTCGCAGGCCGCCTGCGCCTGCACGGCAGCGATATCAGCCGTTTGCAGCGTCTCCTTGATCCCTTAGGCGTCACGCTGCTGTTCCTGCTGCTGCAGCGCCCTGAGGTCTGGGATGGCTCCCAGCTGACGCTCCAGCCCTGGCTGTGGGTGTTGGTGAGCTGTCTGCTGCTCCTCCCCACCAGCGGCATCTACGCCAGCTATCGCCAGCGCTCCCTGTTCACGCTGGTGCGTCGCGTCACCAGCGGTTGGGTGCTGGTGCTCACGGCCCTGCTGCTGCTCTCCTACGCCACCAAATCCACCGCCAACTTCTCCCGCGTCGACACCAGCCTCTGGGCTCTTTCCAGTTGGCTGTTGTTGCTGCTCAACCACGTGGGCCTGCGCAAACTGCTGCGCTGGCACCGCAGCCAGGGTGGAAACCAGCGCACCGTTTTATATTGGGGCGCCGTGGACGCCGCCGCCGCCTTTGCCCGTGAGTTGCAGCAGGTCCCCTGGACGGGGATGCAGCTCGCCGCCTGGTTCAGCCCTGAACTGATCAGCCCCGATCACCAGCCGGCCCATCTCCCGCCCTGTGGCGGCAGCCTCAACGAGATGCGCCTCTGGCTGGAGCGCAACAGCGTGGATCGCATCGTGTTCAGCCATGTCACCCGCGATGGCGTCGGCATGGAGCAGGTGCTGCGCCTGTTCGGCGACACGGCTCTGCCGGTGATCTATGCCCCCCACTGGGCCAGTGCTGTCTGAAAGTCATTTCAGCCCGTTCCTGTCAGGCTGACGCCAACCCGGGCGAGCATTCGGCTGATGTCGTGTGCCACGGCCATTAGGGACGTGACGCGTCAGCGTTCGCCGAGGCCCTGCGCGACTTGATCAACGCGCCAGAGCAACGCGCCGCTGCAGGCCGCCGGGCCCGTGCCATCGCCGAGCAGCGATTTGGTGTGGATACGGTGCTCAAGCGCTTTGAACATCAACTCAGCAACGAACTCTGTTGGCGTCGTCTTCGTCTGCGTTCAACTTGAACTGGTGCAGCAGATACTCCCGTAGATGCCCCGTGATAGGCATCTGCAGCGCTTCAGTAGGTGTAACCCAGATCACCGACAGGATTTCCAGCAGGTCTACCCGCACGGCGGGTTCTGCAGCGAAGCTCAGCCCGTAGAACCACACGGTGTTGGTTCCTCGCGCCGAGCGCTCGGTGCACACCCACGGCTGCTGAAACAGCTCCAACGGCGCCACCACACCGAGCTCTTCTTCCAGTTCCCGTTGGGCTGCGTGTTCCGGCGCTTCGCCGCGGTTGATCCAGCCGCCGGGTAGCGACAGCTCGCGCCGGTAACTCGCCACCACTAACAACACACGCCCCTGACACCACAACGCCACCAAAGCGCCCCGCGTGCGGGGCTTGGCGATCAGCCGGTAGAGGTCAAACAGGCAGGCCGCCAGCCAATAGAGGCGACAGCGCAGGATCCAGCGCTTCATCAATGCAATGTGCCCCATCACCTCGTGTTGTGCATGTGATCCCTGATTCCTTTGCCTGATCCATCGGCGATCGCTTGGAGCCATTGCCCGCCGGAGCCACTGCTCTGGTTGCAGCTGCGTGAGCCATTGCTCCAGGTTCTCTATCGCCCCTGGCTGGCCTTGCCACTGCTGGGTGGCCTGGTTTGGTGGCTGCCCTGCTTGCGCTGTCAGCCTTGCTGTACAGCCCCATCGGCACTACTGCTTTAACCACCTGGATGGAGGAACAGATCCCCACCTCCACCAGCTCGCCAGGTCCGTTGCATCCACCAGCTGTGGCCGTTGTGCTCGGCCGCGGACCGCAGATCGCCGCTGCATCCACTCGCCTGGCAGCGGCGTTGCTGCGAGATCAAGACGCGGCAGCTGTGTACGTGTCGGGCGATGCCACCAGCACGGCTGAGGCACTGGAGCGCCAGGGCGTGGCCAGCGATCAGATCGCCGGTGATTCCTGCGCCCGCACCACCTGGGAGAACGCCACCCACACGGCCGCCTGGTTGCGCATCCATCACCCCCTGGCGCCCGTGCTGTTGATCACCGATCCCTGGCAGTTGCCCCGCGCCACCGCCGCCTTTCGGCGCCAGGGCCTGGAGGTGCAGCCCATGGCCATCAATCCCCACCTCACGGCTCGCCAGCGCAATCGATTGGCCCTGCGCGAAACCGCCGCCACCTGGCTCTACCGGCTGCAAGGACGCCTGTAGGGCCTCGCTCTCTGTTGGTATGACCTCACCACAGTCACCGTCCCGGCGTCGCTGGGGTGGTTGGTTGCGCCTGTATGGCGACGACCTCAACCGCCTGCAGCGGCTCGTGGATCCCCTCTACGTCACCCTGCTCTTCGATGGCTTGGTGCTCACGCAGCTGCGGCCCCGCTCCACCGCGGAGGAGTGGTTGATCGCGGCGGTTGTCGCCACGTTGGCCGCGCTGATCTTGCCGCAGGGCAAGTTGTATCAGAGCTACCGCCAGCAATCGCTGCTCACCTTGATGCGGCGGTTGAGCCTGAGCTGGTTGCTGTTGCTCGCCGTGCTGCTGGCCCTGGCTTTTGGCACCAAGGTCTCAGCCCAGTTCTCGCGCCTAGCGGTCATGAATTGGGCGCTGCTCGGCTGGTGCGGCCTGTTTCTGTTGCATGTGGGCGGCCGCAAACTGCTGCGCTGGTGGCGCATCCGCGGCGGCAACACCCGTTCGCTGGTGTATTGGGGCACCGCAGCATCAGCGGTGGACTTTGTTCGGCGCCTGGAGCAATCCCCCTATCTCGGCCTCAAAGTGGTGGCCTGGTTCAGCCCCGCTCCCCCGCCTATTGAGCAGCGGCTCCCGGCCGGGATGCCCGCCTGGGGTGGTGGTCTGCCACAGCTGCGCCATTGGCTCGACGATCACAGCGCTGATCAGATCGTGTTCAGCCATGTCACCACCGATCAGTGTTCGATGGTGGATCTGCTGCGCTTCTTTGGCGACACCTGTATCCCGGTGACCTATGCGCCGGGTTGGGTGATGCCCGGGATGCGTTTCGCGGTGGAGCACGTGGCCGATCAGCCTTGCATTGATCTGTGGCGGCCCCACCATTCCGGCTTGGATGCCGGCTTCAAACGCCTGTTTGATCTGGCGGTGGCGGGCTTTGCCCTCACACTGCTCAGTCCGCTGTTGATCGGCTTGGCCTTGGCCATTCGCTGCACCAGCCCTGGGCCCGTGCTGTTCAAGCAAGACCGCTATGGCCTCGATGGCCGCCGCTTCTTGATCTACAAGTTCCGCAGCATGCGCGTGGTGGAAGCCGGTGATCAAAAGGGCCTCCGCCAGGCCACCCGCAACGATCCCCGCATCACGCCGCTGGGTGCGGTGATGCGCCGCTGGAGCCTCGATGAACTGCCCCAGTTGCTGAATGTGCTCAAGGGTGACATGAGCGTTGTGGGCCCCCGGCCCCATGCGGTGGATCACAACGAGCAATACCGCCAACTCATCCCCGGCTACATGCAGCGCCACCTCGCCAAACCCGGCATGACCGGCCTCGCCCAGATCCGCGGCTTCCGCGGCGAAACCGCCACCCTCGAAGCGATGGCCAACCGCATCGCCGCCGACCTCGAATACCAACGCGATTGGAGCCTGAGCACCGACCTACGCATCCTCATTCAAACGGTGCTGCATTTGAAGTCGAGCAATGCCTACTGAGGCTGGCCTGGATCGCGCCATGCATCAGCTGACTAGCGCAGTGCATCGCCGCAATGTTGCCAACAAGATGAGCCATCTTTCTGCCTGGGGCGTGTTGAGCTGCCGTTCGTCGATCCGCCGGCTCAGCCCCTCAGCCGCTCTTGCGGCTTCACTCGCTGTTGCGGCGGTTGCTCCTGCTCAGGCATCGGGTTTGCAGTGGAGGCTCACCAACCCTGGCGCTGCACCACCATCGAGCCGCCCTGCGGCTGCCGCCAGCGGTGGTTTGCCATGGCGGGTTGTGCCCCGTGATCCGGTGCCCCAAGCCACACCCAGTGCTCCAGATGTGGCCACAGCCAGTGGCTTGTCATGGCGCACACGCACCCCGGATCAGATCCAAGAACAGCGCCAAGAATCCAAGCAACAACTGCTGGAGGCTCAGGACGAGCAGCGCCAGCTCAAGGCAGTCATCCCATCCAGCGGCCCGACCTACGCCAATTTCCGTGCCCTATGGCGCGATGGGGATTGGCTGCCGCAGATCAGCAGCTTGGTGCCCGTGGGCTACGGCCCCAAAGGGGTGATGCTCACGCTCTACGGCCGAGGGCTCGATTGCGTGGCCGGTAAGGGTGAATGCCCGGGCTTCACCACCTATTCGGCCTGGCAAAGCTCGCTTAATCAATTGGGAAGTGGGCAAATCGAGCAGGTGATTGGCTTTGGGGATCCCATCAAGGCCTTTTCGGTGGTGCTCAACAACAGCTCAGAAGGCCTGGCTGCCAGTGTGCCCTCAGGAACTCTGGATTCCACCAGTGTGTTCACCGGTAATCAAACCGGTGTTCATCTGGCTAAAGCCTTTGGACCGGATACCTCGATTCGTACCGGAATCGACAACTTGATCCGCTGGGATGGCAACAGCGCCTTCTACGATCCGCTCAGCTTTTATGCCGTCGCCACCCAGCGCATCCGCATCAACGATGAACGCTCCCCTTTGTTCTCCAGCCTCTACTTAACAGCGGGCATCGGCAACGGTGATTACCGGCCGATTGAGCAGATTGTGCAGGCGCAAACGGCTGCCTTGCGGGCAGCGGGTTGTGCCACCTATGGCTTCACACCCAAGAAACCTTGCAGCCAAGACACCTTTAACCGCGCCATCCAGTCGGGTAGTAATTACGGCACGATCAATCCGATCGGCTCGCTGGGTCTTGAGGTGTACAAGGGCGTCAACCTGATCAGCGAGTGGACCGGCCGCAACCTCAACCTCGGCGTGAGCTGGCGGCCTGTTCCCCAGTGGGGCTTTGTGATCACGCCCATGGTGCAGAGCCTTGTTCAAAACTGTGAATATGCAGGCTGCAAGGTGAAGATGCCTGGTGCCAGTGGCACCTTCCCACTCCCCTCGTCGGTGCTCACCCAGCGCGCGCGCTTGAGCGTGCAGGCTTCCGTTGAAGTGAAATTTTGAAGCCCAGGATTGGCCTGGTCAGCTTCGCGTGGACAGCCGATCACCCGGGTGGTCTCCGCAGCCATGTGGTGGATTTGGCCCATGCCCTGTGTGATCAGGGCTATGCGGTGTTTGTGCACTGCGTGAACACCGATCCCCAGGCACCGCTGTTTGAAACCCGCAGCTGGATTGAGAACGGCATCCATGTACAAGAGCTGAACTACGCCTATCAGGATCTCCAGGCCCTGCCTGGCTTCCAATGCGTGGATCAGGCCGAGGTGATTCTGTGCGAGTGGGTGCGCTATCACCAGCTCCAGCTCGTGGATGTGCACCACACCCTCTATGTGGGCGTCCGCGTTTTGCCGGTGCTATCCGCGCTGGTGCCTGTTGTGGCGACGCTCCACGATTACTGGTTGCTCGATCCCCGCGGCCAGTTGTATGGCTTCGCCTCAAGGCCCGACGGCCTGCTCACCGATGAGGCCTGGGAAGCCGGTGTACGGCAGACGTGGCCTCAGGCCTATGAGAAGAGTCGCTTCCTGGCGCGTTACTTTCAAGCGAACCAACAGCTAGATCCACCCAGCTTGATGGCGCGCTGGCAGGCTTTCTCACGCCAATGCCTGGCCTCATGCCAGCGGCTGGTGGCTCCTTCTCAGGCCGCAGCAAGCGTGTTTGCTGCCCATGGCATTGAGTCGGATCTTCAGGTGATTGAAAATGGCATCGACACCGACGGCATCAGTGCCGGATTAAGCCGAGAACCTCCTCATCCCACTCCCCTCCCCTCTCGCATCCGGCTGGGTCTGTTAGGTCATCTGGTTCCATCAAAAGGGCAACTCGCGTTTTGCGAAGCGTGTTTGCATCCAGATCTCAAAGGCCTCATTCAGCTCAGCCTCTACGGAAGCATTCCTGACACCTACCAGGGCGACCCTGCACCACAGCAGCGTTTGCAGGCGATCATCCGCTCTCATCCCGATTGGGTCGCCTGGCATGGACCCTATCGCCGCGATCAACTCGCCTCCATCTTCGCTGCGATTGACTGTCTGGTGATGCCCTCCTTATGGCAGGAGGTCTACGGCTTGATTGCACGCGAAGCACTTTGTTATGGCTTGCCGCTGATCGTGACGAATGCTGGTGCCCTCGCCGACCTAGCCGGCCGAAGCCGTGTGTTCATGCTTGATGCTGATCAGCCCGATCGTTGGGCGCAGGCCTTGATGGCAGCCTTGGATGAGGGGCCATTGTTCCGCTGGGTGTATGAACGCCGTCAGCGCCGCATGCCCAGTGATGCCCAGGTCCGCACCTCGGCGGCCTGTGCAGCCGAGGTGGCTGATCTCTATCAGCAGGTGTTAGTGGGGCACCCCAGTTCTTTGCTCTCGGCGGCGGCTGTTTCATCCAGCTAAAGCCCACTCGCGGGCGCGGCCATCCGCCTGGGTTGGATCACTCGCTTCAGGCCACCAGGGCCTACAGGTGGAAAGCCGTGTTCCCCAGCGCGCTCGCATCAGCCGCAGTGCGCTCTGTTCTGTTGGGCTGTTGCGGCAATCGCGGCTTTGGCTTTCCTTGTGGATCAGCACCGCTTCCGGTGGAATCACATGCCGATAGCCCGCCTGCCCGAGCCGCAGGCAGAAATCCACGTCATTGAATTCAACCGGTAGCGCCGGATCAAATCCCCCCGCCTGCTCGTAAAGACTGCGGCGCACCATCAGGCAAGCCCCGGTCACGGCCCCCCAGTTGCTCAACAACTGACTGCGACCGCGGTGCACGCGATGCCTGTGCGGTAAGCCGCGATAGGCGTGATCAGCGCCCCCGTGCAGTCCCACCACCACGCCACCGTGTTGCAGGCTGCCATCGGGATAGAGCAGATTGGCGCCCACGCAGCCGATGCTCTCGCGGCAGGCTTGGGAGGCCATGGCCTCCAGCCAGCCAGCCTCGATCGCCTCGATGTCGTTGTTGAGAAAGAGCAACAGCTCCGGTTGTTGATCAGTTGCGCTGTTGTGCACCACGCCGCGGTGGTTCAGAAGGCTCCAGTTGAACGCACGCGCATCACGCACCACGCTGAAGCGCTCCCCCAGCTTCCCCTGCCATTGCTTCAACAAAGCCTCGAGATCAGCCTCGGTGGATCCGTTGTCGATCACCACGATCTCCCAGCCCACAGCCCCGCCTTTGAGAGTGGTCTCCAGGCTTTGGAGGCAAGCTGCGAGCAGCGGCGCTTGGTTGCGCGTGGGGATCACGATGCGGCAGCGCTGTTCGGTGGGTGTCGGCCACTGCAAGCTCAGGCCACCTTTCACTTGATCGGAGGCGCCAACGCGAACGTCTCCCTCCCCCATCCGCTGCAGATGAGCCTTTAGGGCGTTCACCTGTTCAGCCGTTGCCTCGCAGGCTTGATCCAAGCGATGCACCAGCACCTGGGGCACCATGCCTGGGCAGGGGCGCTGCTCCAAGGCCCGCCAGATCCACTGCTGTTGTTCCTCTGGCTCCAGCGGTGGCAGCGGCAGTTGCTTCAACCGCAGCCAGCTCACGCGCCAGGCTGACAACGACTCAAGCCAGGGCATCGCCCAGTAGCTCTCCCAGCACCACCCCGGCTTGAACCAGGGATCGCGTCGCTCGTGTTCGATCAGCCGATCTTCATCGCAATAGATCAGATCGGGTTGGGCATCGGCAGGGCACTGCTCCAACCATTGCTCGATGGCCTGCAGGCCACCAGCGCGCAGCTTCGCTGCCCGATGCATCAGCACAATCCAGCCTTGTTGCGGCATCGAATCAGGCGGCTCCAACCACCACGGCTGTGCCAGCCGCCGGCTGCTCAACGGCAAGCGCGGCTCCAATGCGGCACACCACAGCTTGTAGCTGCCAGCTGAGCCCCCGCGTTCCAGCGGCTCTCCGCCCAACAGGTGTGTCAGCTGCAGTGCAGCGTCATGGTCTGCAATCCAGTGCTCTTCCGGTAGAGCTTCCCGGGCACGCCTGAAACAGGCCCAGGCTTTTTCATAGCGCTTGAGCTCAAGCAAGAGCTCCGCTAAGGCGAACCAGTTCCAGCCGAGCTGGGGATCGAATTGGCAACTAAGGGTTTGATGCTGCTCAGCCCGATCCAGTTGACCGCATGCTGCAAAGTATTTACCCAACAGGTGATGCGCGCTGGCATGGTCGTGTTTGATGGAACAAACCTGCTCCAAGAGAGGCAGGGCTTGATCCCATTGCCCCACCTGAACGAGTGCATCAGCTGTGCTGTAAAGCTGTGCCCATGAAGCGTTTTGCACACAGCTTCTCCAGTCCTAATGATCTAACAAAAACTGCACCCAAAGGGCCTCGGCCATGCATAAACTGAATACGGCTATGCAGGGATTGGGTTGCTTGTCTCCAGCTCCGGTCTGAGCAGTTCTCGATACAACAAGGCCGCTTCGCGGTGCTCTCCTCGTTCATCCAGCAGCTCCGCCAGTCGCGGCAGAACGGAGCGGCGTTGTTCGGCGTCGACCCCATCCGCCAGCGTCTTCAGCAGTTGTTGCGCCGCTTCCAGCTGTTGATCAGCTCGCAACAGCTCTGCCTGCTGAATCCAGACCTGCAGATTCACGCTTCCAGGTTGATCACCCAGCCATTGTGCCAGTGCTTCGCTGGCGGCTTCAATGTTCTGGTCTGCCAGCTGAGCCAGGATCCAGTTATTGCGGAAACTGCCCAACACACCCAGCTCGTTCATCACGGCCTGTTGCCCCACGAGCGGCTCCAGCAGGGTCAAACACACTTGATGGCAGCCACTGGCCAGATGGGCTGAGGCGGCATTGAGCCGGTGGTGCACGCTGTGGGGATTGAGCTCGAGGGCTTGCTCGAAGTGCTCCAGGGCAACCTCGAGCTCGCCTTGCAGCAGCGCCGCCTTGGCCTGAGCGGCGAGCAGAGCATCGTTCGGCTGGCCCCAGCGTTCGCTCAGCTCAGCCAGGGCTGCCGCCGCTTCGGCACTGGTGTTGGGCTGCAACTGCGCCACGATGGCTTCCAACTGGCGGTTCAGCTCCGCCGGCGCCTCATCGCTAGTGCTCGCCTGGGTTGCTTCCAGCTCCCCGCTCAACCCCGTCTCGCGCACAACCGCTTCCGCGATGACCGAGGGCTGGTCTTCGGCCTGCACAACAGCGGCTGGGAGGCTGACGTTCTCGGGCCCCATCAGCAACGCAATCACCTGGCGGTAGAACGGAACCGCCATCTCCATGGCACCGCGTTGATTCAAATCTTCCGCCATCTCTAGATAACGGTGAATCAAGGTGTTGCGTGCTTCAGCGTTTGACCCGCATTGGGCATCAGGCTTGGAAACAGCTGCTGAACACGCCGGCTCTGCTGGGGTTGCATCCTTGCTTTTCTTGCTGCGCTGTTTGGCTTGGCGCTTGCCCATCGCTTCTGCTCACCATCCACCCATCCATTGTTACCTGAATCCTGTGATCTTGCGGTTGTTCTTCCCTTTCGCAATGCGCAGCGCTGGTTAGCGGAGAGCCTGCTCGCGCTGGTGAACGCGTCTCAGGATCTTCGTTGGCAATTGATCGCCGTAGATGACGGATCCACGGATCAGGGTGGGCATCTTCTTCGCCGCCTCACCGCACACTGGCCCGCGCAGCAATGCATCCTTCTGCGCACCCCAGGAATCGGAGTTGCAGCGGCGCGCAACCTTGCCATCCGCACCACCAAGGCGCCCATCATTGCCCTGCTCGATGCCGACGATGCGGCCCTTCCCCGCCGTTTGCAGGCACCACTGCACCACCTGCGGGCCAATCCGCAACTGAGTCATGTGCACGGAGGGTGGCTTCGGGTGTGCCCCAGTGGGCAATCCCTAAGCACCGTTGAACCTTGGCGCGATGGAGCAGCGTTTGATCTGCGCTCCGCCCTCACCCACAAGGCTGTGCTGCCCAGCGCCTGGACTCTGCGTCGAGACGCCCTGCTTGCTGTGGGCGGCTTCGATGAGAGCCTCAGCCACGCCGAGGATGTGGATTTAATGCTCCGCTTGGCGGCTGCAGGGCATCTCGGCCAGTGGCTGAAGGAGCCCTTGGTGCGTTATCGCGTGCATCCATCGGCCGCCAGTGCCCACACCAGCGCCGTGATCGATGGCCTTGCCGCTGTGGTGGATCGCCACTTGATCGATCAGCCCCAGCCCTGGGCTGATCAGATCCGCTACGGCACCCTCACCTGGGGGGCTTGGCGGGCTTGGTGCAGTGGTGATCAGCTCCTTGCTTTGCAAACGCTGAGGCGCGCCCGCCTCAGCTGCCCCTTACCCCTGGTGCAGCGACCTGTGCATTTCCTCGAACACATCAGCCGCAGTTGCCTGCGCGATGGCATCGGCTTCGATCGCACCAGCTTCTGTGAAAGCTCCTTTTGGCGCCAGGCCCGGGAGTTGTTGCTCCAACCGCTGTGAGTGCAATATCCGAGGCATGGCCACTGCTCGACCGCGGCAAGCCCCACCATGCCCTTGGCATCTGGCGCGAGCAGTTGCTGCAGAGCCACCGTTGCCTCGCCTACATCGAGGCAGCTCATCAGGCCTTACCCCAAGACCCCCTCGCTGAGCAGCGCAGCCTGGTGCTGCGCCTGCTTGCGCAGCTGCAGGCTGGTGTCCCCGGCGAGGCAGAGATCAGCTTGTTGGGCCAGGTGTTGCGCGGTTGGGCTGCGCTCTGCCTCGACCATGCACCGGGGCGGTCGTTGCAGCTCCTCGAGCGGGCCTGGGCCTGCGGCTCTGATCCACAACTCGATCAGCAGTTGGCGGATCTCTATGCGCGCCAGGGCCTTGCGGCGGGGGCCCATGCCCTAGCGGTGCCCCAGCCACATCAGCCCCCTTGGCCGCAGCGTCACTGCGCTGGCTTGCATTGCCAGCCCTGCTCCTCTGCCTTAGCGGCGAATCCGCTACCGGAGGAGCCCGATCTGCAGATTCATGCCCTCGAGCACGGCCGCATCTGGATTGAACGCCATGTGCAGCTGGGCCAGACCCATGGTGTGGCGGTTGCCCAGGCCGATGGTCGCCTCATCCCGGCCCTCGTGCGCCGCTACCCGTGGCATTGGCCCGATTGCCGCGTTGAGGCGCAACATCAGTTGCAGGTTTTGGCCTTGATGGCCCACCCCCATCACCGGCCCGCTTCAGCGCTTCAGTTCGAGGGCCCGGTGTTGGCGGTGGCGGACCTCTCCGCAGAGTTGTACTACCACGCACAGCTTGAGTTGATGCCGCGGCTGGGGCGCGCCTGGCAGCAATTGAGTGCCCACTACCCAGGCTTGCGGCTCTGGCATAACGGCGGTTCAACGCCTTGGATCCGCGAGGCCCTTCACCATTTAGGCATTCCCGCCGATCGACAACTGTGTGCCCACCGACATCCCCACCTGCAGGCGTGTGAGCTGTTGGTGCCCACCTACACCTCCTCGTTTGGCCGTCCGGGTGTGCGCAGCCTTCATTGGTTGCGAAGGTTTTGGGGCGCCATCAGCGAGCGGCTTCCTCAGGCAGACACCCGTGGCATGGGTGTGTTTCTTTCGCGATCACCGGAACAGCGCCGCCCCCTACTGCAACACCAGCGCTGGTTACTCGCCTTACCCAAGCTTGGCCTCCAAAGCCCGAGCCTCGGCCGCAGCGTGGCTCAGCAGCTCCGTGCCTTGGAGTGCACCGAGCGGGTGGTGATGGCGCACGGCGGCGCGATGGCGAACTTGTTGCTGATGCCGAGGGGTTCGGAGTTGATCGAACTGATGAATCCCGGTTACCAGCCGCCCTACAGCGCCAGCCTGCTCGCCAGCGCCAACCAGCGCCAGCGCCGTTGCCTGGGTGCAGCCACCCCGCCAATCCTTCAAGACCTGCTCTATGCGGGTCCTCTGGAGTGGCCGATTGATCTGGAACCCTCGGCCTTGTCAGCCCTGTGATCGCTCAACTGCTGCAGGTGCTCAGACGACGGGGTAACGAGCGCTTTGGTTGGATGTAGCGCGGAACCTCGCAGCGAATGCCTTCACTGTTGGCCTGAGTGTCGGCTGGCCTGTTGTGGAATGAACACTTTAATACTCAATCAGTGCATAGGCGTATGCAAGCAGCGATTGGCAATGGTTGGGATAAGTGCATCTCGTTAAAGTGCGGAAACTTGGATTTGTCAGATGTCCTTCGCGCCTCCCGATTTTGTCGATACAACTGTGCGTCAAATCACAGTTGAAGATTCGTTACCTCAGCCGCCTGGCGGTACGACTATTGTCTTTACTGGCCTTTCCTCAGGCACCGCTGCAATTACTGATCCGAATACGGGCACGGCGCCTGTGAATGTTCTTCTGGATCCTCAATTTGATGGATTGCCGCAAAATCTTTTTATTGCCATTGCAACGGCCAAGGTTGAGCTCGCTTTTGTAGCTACAAAAGCGAGCTCAACATTGGCAACAACCGGTGTTCAGATCCGTGTTGGTGTTGATGAGCAGGGTAACTCTCTTCAGGTTGGTGGCTTGGTGATCCGCGGGAAATCAGCGAATGGTCTCTCCATCTCCCTTGAGGGTGGTCTGGCTACTGAGCTGGTGCTACCGGAGAAGCTGCCCCCAGTCTTCCCGCGCATCTTTGCTGCAGGCCTCTCCGCGGCAAGCCTGGCTTCGAACGCGCTCGCATCAGCGTCGCTTCAGGCTGACGTGCCGGCGCTTAATACATTTATAGAGCTGTCTCGGGGCAATGACTACCTGCTCGGCACGGAATTCAATGATGGTGTTGTTCTCTCCAAGGGCAAGGACGTCATCATCGGAGGCGGTGGAGATGACGTATTTGTTGCGGATTCGGTCATTTCAAAAGCCAAAGTCAAGCTGACGATGGATGGTTCTGGCGGGAACGCTGGCGCCAATGGTGAGGATGATCTAATTATCGCCAGGCGCGCGATTCGACGCTCTAAGAAGCGTACCAAGATTATCATTGACGATTTTGATACGGCTCGCGATGACATCATCCTTGAAACCAGTCCACAGCGGGTTACCGGTATTGGTACTGATGAGCTGACGATCGCCACCAAGAAAGGGGGTGTCATTGAGATTATCTCTGGAGGCACACCCTTCAATCAGGGTGGCATTGAATTCGTCTGAAGCGGCTGAGGGCATGACACAGTTTTGATCAACCTGCGCGTTTGGGGGCACCACCGTGCCTCCTTTGGTCTGGCAGGTGGGGCTGCGGCCACAGTCAGGCTCCTGCGTGAGGTTGGCTGCAACGTCGCATGTCACGATTTGCCTTTGGCTAGCCATCCAGCCATTCAGTCGGCGCCGTGCAGCCAACACCAATCACTGCCCGTGCAGATTGATCTGGTTCATACCAATCCCAATCTGCTGCAGGCCGACCCGTGTTTGCTGCACGCCGCAGACCTCACGGCTCCGCTCCGGATCGGTTACTGGGCGTGGGAGCTTGAAGCGTTTCCTGAAGGCTGGGAATCGTTCTTGTCCTCCTACGATGAAATCTGGTGCCCGAGTCCATTCACGGCGCAAGCGCTGGCACAACGCAGCCCAATTCCTGTGGTCAGTGTGCCCCACTACCCTGATTGGCCTCGCTTGCAGGTGTTACAAGACCGACGTCGTGATCGTCGTCCCCAGGCTGGCCGGGCATTTCGATTTCTCTGTTTGTTTGATTTCTGGAGCACCACGGAACGCAAGAATCCAGATGGTGTGATTGAAGCCTTCTGGAAGGCCTTCCCTCCGGGCTCATCTCACCTTCCGCCGGTAGAACTCTTGATTAAAACCAGTAGCGCCGAGCAGTTCCCCGCCGCCTGCAACCAGTTAATGGCCAAGACGGCAGATGATCCCCGGATTCATTGGCAACATCAGTTGCTTAGTTCCGATGATTTGGATGAGCTATTGCTCAGTGCCGATGTCCTGGTTAGTTTGCATCGTAGTGAAGGCTTCGGATTGGTGTTGGCAGATGCGATGGCCATCGGCCTGCCGGTGATGGCCACGGCTTATTCAGGCAATCTCGAATTCATGCCACAAGGAAGTGCTGCCTTGATTCCATGGCAGCTGATTCCGATAGAGCACACTTCTGGTGATTACCGTCGAGGTTGGTTGTGGGCAGACCCTGATCTCAACGCGGCAGCAGCTTGGATGCGTGATCTGGCGTCTGATCCACAGGTTGGCGCCCGCCTTGCTGCCCGTGGGGCCGTTGCTGTTCGTGAACGGTTGAGCTTTGAGCGTCTCGCGCCGGTCGTGCGTCAACGCTTAGGTACTCTATTGCTCAAGCCGACGCGTCGTGAGCTATTGAATACGAGCTCTCCAGTGCTTCAATCACTCGGTTGATCAACCAACACGGCCAATCGTTTCAGACGATGGTGTATAGCATCAAGCCAGCGTTGTTGCTCGCCATCTTGATGTTCATCATGGTGTTCGATTTCTGACATTGCATGAGCTTTTGCAGATGCTGATATCTCTTCGAGGCCTCTCATGTTAAGGGTCAGAACATCTGCTTCGATGAGCCTGCGCTGGATGGCACTGTTGGCTAAGCCGCGCTCTTGTAACCATCGGGCGATGTCGAGTCCAGGCACGGCCATGGCAGCGCTCGTGACGCCTTGAATGTGTTCATCTTGGAGCGGTTCCTGCCATCTCCCCAGCTCTTCGATCGCTTCTCGGGGATCTAAGGCGAATAACACTTCTAGAAGATTGCGAATGGTCAGGTGGCTTGTTGATCCATCCAAGACGGCCTGCTGGTAATGCTTGACGGCATCCCTGAGTTGATGCAGTCCCCGTTTTGCATCTGCATATTTGTGATGGATCCAGAAGCTCCGCTTGGGGCTATAGAGAACAGGAGTTAGTACTGCTATGCATTGTTCGTATGCACCCTGCATGAGTAGCGCATAGGCCAGAGCATCAGCAATGTCTTGGTCTGTTGGACCCAGCTGATGTCGGAGCCAGAGTAAGCGCCCTTCTGCCGCTTCCCACTGCTTCAGCTCGAGTTGCCTAAGGCACCACCTGTAGTAATCTATAAGCTCCATCTTGGTGGGCAGACTGAGCAGTCTCGTCTTTATGACTTGTCTAACCTAGCTTATTGATCTTCATGCTTTGCGGCATCGCTGACGGGTTCTTGCTTTGGGCGTCTGTCGCCGGATTTCTGGTTTAAGCCCTGCAGGCAACTTGAATCCCACTTGCCAGCAATTTTTGCACCGGCTCTGGATTCTGAGTCATCCAAAGCAGCTCCAGCTCTCACCTGGACTGGCTTTGTGCTCCTCTGCGCTCGTTGGCCTTGCACTTGCACCTTTCACACTCACGCACAACCTTGCTCGTTCTGTCGTGACTTTGAGCTGTCTGACTCCCGATTGTCGTTCTATCGCTGTGGGCATAGCTATTTCTAAGCGTGCCGTCTGTTGCATTTAATGCTGATCCAACCTCCCATGACTCCTCTTGTTCCCGTCATTCTCTGCGGCGGCACTGGCACGCGGCTCTGGCCCCTGTCCAGAGCCAGCTACCCCAAGCAGTATTGGGCTCTCGCCGGCGATGGTGATGACACCCTTCTTCAGCAAACCCAGCAGCGGCTGAATGGCATTCAGGGGCTCCAGCCTCCGCTCTTGATTTGCCATGAAGACCACCGCTTCATTGTGGCTGAGCAGATGCGCCAAATCGGTGTGGATCCGGGTGTGATCCTGTTGGAGCCGATGGGCCGCAACACAGCGCCAGCCGTCGCGGTAGCCGCTTTGCATGCCACCGCCCACGGCGACGACCCTTTGCTCTTCGTTTTAGCGGCTGATCATGTGATTCGCGATGCGGCCGGATTCCGGCAGAGCGTTGAAGCGGGCAGAGCCGCCGCGGAAGCCGGCCAGCTGGTGACCTTCGGGATCGTGCCGACAGCACCGGAAACGGGATACGGCTACATCGAGGCTGCCGAAGGTGTTAGCGGCACTCAGTCGCCGGTGCCGATCGCACGATTTGTGGAGAAGCCCGATCGCGCCACCGCCGAACAATTCCTAGCCAGCGGCCGCTTCACCTGGAACAGCGGCATGTTCCTGTTCAAGGCCAGCGCGATCTTGGCGGAGCTTGAACGCCTGGCCCCGGATGTGGTGAGTGCCTGCCGGGCCGCCCTGGAGCACGACAGCGAAGATCTGGATTTCCTGCGGCTCGAACGCGAAGCCTTCGCCGGTTGCCCCAACGTGGCGATCGATGTGGCCGTCATGGTGCGCACCGACCGGGGCGCCGTTGTGCCGCTCGATGCGGGCTGGAGCGATGTGGGCAGCTGGAGCACCCTCTGGGAAACGGCCACTCAAGACAGCTCGGGCAACGTGTTGCGGGGCCGCGTGATCAGTGAAGACAGCAGGAACTGTTATCTGCGCAGTGAGCACCGCCTGGTGGTGGGACTGGGCGTCGAGAACTTGGTGGTGGTGGAAACCGACGATGTGGTGCTGGTAGCTCACCGCGATCGCGCTCAAGATGTGAAATCGATCGTGGGATTGCTCGAGGTTGAGGGAGCGCCAGAAAGCAAGGCCCATCGCCGCATTTACCGCCCGTGGGGCAGCTACGACGGCATTACCGAAGGCGAGCGCTGGCAGGTGAAGAAAATCGTGGTGAATCCAGGTGCCAGCCTGTCGCTACAGATGCACCACCACCGCGCCGAGCACTGGATCGTGGTGCGCGGCACCGCCGTGGTGGAACGCGATGGCCAAGAGCAGCTGGTCGGTGAAAATCAGAGCACCTACATCCCCCTGGGCTGCAAGCACCGCCTGTCTAACCCTGGCAAGATCCCCGTCGAGATGATCGAGGTGCAGAGCGGACCTTACCTAGGCGAAGACGATATCGTTCGCTTTGAAGACCGCTACGGCCGCACAAGTACGTCACTGCATCACCAGTCCTCAACAGCAATCACATGACGGTGCATCGCCAACCTTCATAGTCTTATGCATGGCAAGCATATTCCCTGGCCGTCCATCGAGACTCTCGATATCAAGGGTCGATCTGTGTCTCTTCGATATCAGTGACGTCACGTCGTGATGGCTTCACGTTCTATCAACTGCTTGTCAGCCTGGTTAAGTAGCCTTGGCCTCGCCTATCAGCAGAGTCAATCATCCCAGCGACCGACATCGCGTTTGACTTCGCTCTGTTATCGATAACCGTGCTCGTCAGTATTGGGAGCAGGTCGCTGATCGCTGCTTTGAGCGGGCGTACCAGAAGGCTCTCCTGTCCGTTAAATTGCATCTCAGTTCAGAATCCCTCAGCCAATCATTCGCTGCAGCGCGACGCCTGAACCCATCGCTGTGATTCTCTCTGTCGATTATCTCTCCTCTCGTGAGGGCTGAACGTGCATCAGCTTGTGTTGGTCTCTTGCCTTTGAGTTTGCCTGTCATTGCTCTTGCGTTTCTGGGTTTGCGCGCGCGACGTTCGTTTCCATACCCTCAATGCGAAACACTAGCTAGTGCCTCCGCCAGGCCAGGAACTTTCTCCTGCCGCGCATTGCAGGAATGAGATCCTGTCGCTAGCACCGTCGCGAGGTGTCAACAGTTCTCCATCGCTGTCATAGGCCTGTTGTTGCATGATCAGATCTGCGATCCACACATCATGCCCAGACCTACACGTCGAGCTGCTTCAAGACCGGGTATCGCTCATGATCTCCACCGACGTTGAAGTCGACACTTTCTTCTTCTTGTTAGGCAGCGCACCGCTCTGCAGAAGCAGATAGCCGGCGAGGGACAGGGCCAGGCTGAAGACGGCCAAAGCATTCCTGCGTTTGGGTCTCTGTTTGGGCATTGCCTCCTGCGTGTTGCCCCTTCCACGATGCCACGGTCAGCCTGTTGGTTGACGTCGTCTGCATCAAAAGACCCCTGGCGAAACGCCAGGGGTCGTGGGAATCAACGGATTGTTCAGGACATCACTCGTCTTCGTCGACCCCACCCACGGGGATCAGGCGAACTTGCTTGCGGCCGAGTTTGATTTCAAATTCATCGCCGGGCTTGAGGTCGAGCATGGCGGTGTAGGCCTTGCCGATCAACAGGTTGCCGTTGCCCTGCACGGTGGCGGTGTAGCTGAGCTTGCGGCCACCCTTGCCCCGGCCTGACGTGACCCCCTTCATTGGTCCAGGCGCAATGAGAGTGGGTGGTTATGCAGCAGCTGGTTGAGCTGCCTCCAGGGGCGTACGCCCCTGGAGGGCTGAATGCGGCCTCAAGGTGTTGTACTCCCAGCGCCAGCGATCAGCCAAGGTTTGGGCCTCGCTCACGGTGGCGAACAGCTCGGTGTTCAGTAACTCATCCCTGAACCGGCTGTTGAACGACTCGGCAAACCCGTTCTGCCACGGTGATCCTGGTTCGATGTAGGCCGTGGTGGTGCCGCTGTTCTCGCTCCAGCGCTTGAGGGCGTGGGCGATGAATTCGGGCCTGTTGTCGCTGCGGATGAACGCTGGGGCTGGGTAGAGGCTGGTGAGCTCCTCCAGCACCGCCACGACGTCTCTGGACTTGCAGCGCCTGCCCACCCGGATGGCCAGGCAGAGACGGCTGTGCTCGTCGATCACGTTGAGGAACTTGAGCCGCCGGCCATCGGCCGTGGCGTCGAATTGGAAGTCCATCGCCCAGACCTGGTGCGGGTGCTCAGCCTGGTGACGTCGCACCGAGCCGTCAGCCGGGCGTGCCCTCTTCTGCTTGCGGGGGTGGGCCGCTGGAGGCCCTCCTCGCGCCAGAGCCGGTGCACCCGCTTGTGGTTTACCGTCCAGCCTTCCCGCCGCAACAGGCGGTGGGCCATGCGCCGGCCCCAGCGGATGTGCTCAGCTGCGATTTCGCGGAGACGATGCCTCAGCTTGGCCTCCTCAAGATCGGCGACCTTGCCGACATGGCGCTGGCTGCTGCGGTGCTGGCCCACCAATCGGCAGACCCTCCGCTGGGATGCCCGGTAACGCTCCTGCAGGACTGTGACGGCCCGCCGGCGACGCTCCGGGCTCAGAAGTTTCCCTCGGCGAGGTCCTTGAGCATCGCCTTGTCGAGCTCTGCTTCCGCCAGAAGCCTTTTGAGCCGGGCGTTCTCTTTCTCCAGCTGGCTGAGCCGTTTGGCCTCTTCTGCCTTCATTCCGCCGTAGAGCTGCCGCCAGCGGTGGTAGGTGGGCTGGGAGACCTCGAGAAATCGGCAGGCGTCCGCAACTGTCTGGCCCTGGGCAAGCAACTGGTCAGCCGTTTTGAGCTTGCGGATGATCTGCTCGGGTGTGTGGCGGGTTCGTTTCATGGTGGAGTCCCCGGCCCAGTCTGGCCGGATGAGGGCTCTCATTCACCCTGGACCGATTTTTAGGGGCCACGTCAGGGTGCTTGGCTTTCGGAAATACGACTGTCTTTTGACGCTTCTTGTCCTCGGCTGTTTCGTTCGCTTCACGCTCGGGTGTGTTAGAGGGCTGCCTCCCTCATCCGTTGCCTCATGGTGTCCAAGTGCTCTTTCACGGTCAAGCATTGCAAGGCGTTCAAGCAGTCAGGACTCGGGCACCGCTCCCTCGAGTCGAGCGATCAACGCTGCGGAGCTGCCTGTCGCTTGGCTGGTCAGTCCTGTTCGTTTCTCTCTTTCCCCGCCGCTTGCACGCGGCTTGATGCTTGCTGAGTTTTAGCCCTGTCTGTAGCTTCTCGCCCTCTTACCCCGCTGATCAATTGGATTTATCGCACCTTCCCGAACCTGGGTGGCAGCTCTGGTGAAGGGCTTGCCTGCTCTGAGCTTGCTTTAGGCCCCTGGGTCTCTGCCATTGGGCAGAAGCAGAGCATTTTTGAGCAGACGTGCGACCTCGGAACTCTTTAATCAGTTCGATCGTGCTTCATGGATTCCCGCAGACTTGTGGTTTGGATTTCCACAGGGATCCTCGGGTTCCAGGGCGCCACTCTCGCCTTCGACTTACTCAACTGCACGGCGCTGAGCTGGCTGTATGTGCGAATTCATGGCGTGCCGGCACTTGAGCGGCGTGTTGACGTATCTGTCGGCTCCAGAGCCGTTGTTGAGCCTGATGCAACGCAGCAAGCCTTGGGCACTCCCACTCCCGAGCACCCAGTCGTCTTGTTCTGCGCCCGCCCTCAGGGGCGCATTGATGACGCGGTGAATCAGGGGCTCAGCATCCTGGCTGGACTCGCCTTGGGAAGCTCGGTGAGCGGTCGGGGGCAGGGCCAGCCCTGAGGGTTGTCTTCAACGGCGCTTGAGTTTCTCGCGGGAGCACTGGGGTGCACGCTCGAGCTGCTGCCAGGGACGTGCGCAGGCATGGTTCATGGCTTCCTCGCAGCGCTCCAGGTGATAGAGGAGCGGGCTGTTGGGCGAGGGGAACTTCCGGCGGAAGTGCTCACCCGGCTTGAGCAGGCCGGCGGAGCGCCAGCGATGCAGCGTCCGCTCGCTCACGCCCAGGCAATCGGTGGCCTGACGTTGCACGGACCAGTGGGGGGTATGGGTCATTGGCTCGGATGCGAAGGACAGGAACTCCTGGGACCGGAGATCTGCGATCGATCCATCAGCGGATTCGGCGAAAGGGGATGGATGCGTTCAGGGATGACGCAGCTCGGTATCGCCCCCGTTGAGGCTTGCTCGCACTGGAGGCTACGGGGGACGGCCCTGACAACCCCGGACGCTTCCAGACACTGCCAGCCATAGCGGGACGGATTTTTGAGCGGGATTTGAGCGGAAAGTTTCGGCTCAATCCCTGAGAAATCAATCGGGGCGACAGGATTCGAACCTGCGACCTAGTGCTCCCAAAGGGACTGGGCAAAGCTGGCAGGACGGCAAAACCCCAGTAAAAAATAGGGATCCACACTGGGTTGACTCCGCACGCAGTCGCACGCTGCCGCACCGTATCGCTTGCTTTTACACGGAGACCCGTGTAGAAATGACCTAGTGCTCCCCAGCGCAAGTGAATACCTCAACCGACTGGGCAATCCAGCTCCGTAAAGCCATCAAGTCCCAGGTGGGCAGCGGCTGGCTTGTCATGCCCGACTACGGGCGTATGCGCCTTCAAGTGCGTCGCCCTGGCATCAAGACCCAATCCATGAACCTCCCCTTTGCCTGGGAGGAAGCGGCATGGGTTGATGCCCTGCAGCACATCAAGGTCATTGCCAAAGCCTTCAACGAAGGTGGCGTTGACCTCAAAGGTGCCGCCAAGGTCGCCACCGTCGTGCGCTCTGCCCACGACACCGACTGGACTGCTGCCGCTGCTGCCTACCGCCAGCACAAGCAACGCGTCTCTGACCGCACATGGCGTCAGAAGTACACGCCTGTCTTTGAGGCAGCGCTGAAGGCACTCGGCAGCAAGAACGCCCCCACCAACGGTGTTGACCTCTGTGATGCCGCTCTCAAGCGTTGGGAGCCAGGCACCCGTCAGCGCCAAATCATGCGCCAATCACTCAGCGGCTTCCTCCGCTTTTGCGTTCAGCGCCGCAGCTTCAAATCCTGCTGGCTGCCACCTGCTGCCGTTGATGGTGAATACGTCAACGAGAAGCGCATCGGCTATCCCCTCACCGATGCTCAGGTGCTGCGTCTGGTGGATGCGGTGCCTGATACCGCCGCAGGGCACCGCTGGCGCTTTGCCCTGCAGCTGCTCGCCGTCTACGGCTTGCGCCCTGAAGACCTGCGCCATCTCGTCACCCGCAACAACGGCACCGAGCTGTGGTCCACCTATCAGAAGTCCAAGGGCGGGCGTAAAGGTGCTCGCACGGCTGAACGTCGCCTCTACCCCCTGCTCGTGCATGACGTGGATGGGGCAGTGGATTGGAACCTGCAGCAGCGCGTCCACCTCAAAGAGGAACTGCCGCCGCTGGGGCAGCCAGGCAAAGCAGGCGAGGCGCTTGGCACCTTCCTCAAGCGTCAGCCCACTTGGCAGTCCATCGCTGCTGAAGCTGCTGCTGAAGGGCAGGAACTCGTGCCCTACTCATTCCGTCATCGCTACAGCGCTACTGGTCACGCCCGTGGTCTGCAGCCCAAGCAAATGGCTGATGCCATGGGGCACAGCCTTGAGGTGCATATGGGCAACTACGCCCGCTTCATGACGCGCGACCTTGCCAGTGCCTTTGAGGCTGTGAACGGGCAGGCGTGTCTCACCCATTCAGGGGATGCAGGGCAGGCTGTGGCGGTAGGAGGCTGAAGCCATGCTCGCTACGTGCAAGGAGGGTTAGCCATGCTTGCTCGACTTTCTCCTGAGGAGTTTGTGAGGCGCCTTGCGCAAAGGTTTCCTCGGATCGAAGCCCTGAGTGATTACGTCACGGCAAAAGAAAAGATTAGTCTGCGCTGTAAAGCATGCTCCCATGAATGGCAAGCCACCCCTGATAACCTTCTGCGTGGTGTCAAGTATGGATGCCCAAAGTGTGCGTTAGCTGCGCGGAACGAAGAATGGAAAGCAGAAATACGGAAATGGCTCAGAAAGCATCGCCCCGATGTCAAGCTGATTGGTGAGCTGACAACCCATCGGGGCAAGACGCTTTTTCAGTGCACTGATGAACAGTGCCTGCATAAGTGGGAAACGACATTCAGGTCACTCAAAACGGCTGCGACGGGCTGCCCGCAGTGCGCTATCAGGCGCAATGCAGAGAGTAAGCGCCTGCCCGAGGATGAGTTTCGTAAATGGCTAAAGGAAAATCGCCCTTTCGTGCATCTACTGGAATACACGTCGCAATCGGAGCCTGCCACCTTTCGTTGCCTTAATCCAAATCATGAGTCTTCGTTTCGAGAATGGACCACCATTCCCGAGGTAATTCGCTTGCAGGGCAGGGGGCTTCAGGGTTGCCCGGATTGTGGGTGGACTGCAAATGGCAAGCAGTTCTTGGTGTCAGAGCAGGAGAAGAGGCAATGGATGGAGGAGAAAAAGCCGAGCATCCGAATGGGGGATGATTACATTGATACCAAGACGCCCTGCACGTTTAGCTGTCTCGTGTGCGAGTACGAGTGGAAGACTAGTATTGCCGTTTTTACTAATAACGATGCGGGGTGCCCACGATGCTCGGGAGTGGCTCGCGTCACGGAGGAAGACTTCCTTGAGCGTTTAGAAAAGGTCTCCAAGGGGGGCATCAAAATGATGGGTGCTTATCATGGGTATGGGCATAAAACCCAGTTTCAGTGTCAGCTTCCTTCGTGCCTGCACATCTGGAGTATTCAACCTGTTCGCCTTACGTGTTCTAGTCCAACAGGTTGCCCCTCCTGTACTCCCGTTGGATTTAACCAGGGAAAGGATGCCTGGCTCTATTTGATGGCGCGTCCTGGAGAGCAGCAAATTGGAATAACCAATGTCCCTGTCAGTCGTCTCTCGACTCATCGTAGGGACGGCTGGACGTTACTCGAATTGCGTGGACCAGCGCCAGGTTCAATGGTTTTGGAAGTTGAGAGTTCTTTGAAAAGATGGCTTTCATCTAACTTTGACTTGGTTGAGGGAAGGCGGGAAAACTGGTCGACAGTTGATCTAAGAGTAGACAGTCTTAATGAGCTAGCTTCTATGGCTTCTATTTCATTGTCAACATTGGGTGGCAGGCAGAAGATTGACTTTTAGTTTCCTGCTGTCCGCTGCTATTCCACGCCTCCCCATCCACTGCTGAAGCGTTAAGCCGTGTCCCTGCCGCCATCGCCAGGGGAACACTCAGGGGATCCACGCATGGAGACCCCATGAGCACCACATTCACCGCCGACTACCTGGCCCGCGCCGCTGAGCAGCTTGGCTGGGATGCCACGCCAGCAGGCCAGCAGAAGCGCCAGAAGGATCTAGCCCTGCTGCAGGAGCTGATGGCGGCAACCAGGGGGTTGCACCCTGGCAGGCATCTGAGGCAGAACTGATGCAGTGGTGAGCGGCCAGCCAAGGGGCCTCATCTACTGCTCACCCGCAACGACCCTCAGGCACCCACGGCCTGGGGTTTCGTTGTCTAATCCAAATGGATCCCGACGCATGCGACTCAATTCATTGGACGAAAGAGACCAGGCCGGCTTTGCGCTTGAGCTAATCAGAAGAACAATCTTGAGCACCCGGCCTGATGAAACCAATAAAAAATGGAAAGAAGCATACAAGAAACTCGGAGAAGCCCAGCAGATACTCATGGATAGTGGCTTCTACTCGCCAGAATTCGACCCAGGACTAGCCAGTTATTGACGAATAGGTGGACTTGTTAATTAAGATTCAGGCCGTGCACCCTAGAGCCAAGCTTTATCTTCCAGTATGTTTCTAGCTCGGTGATCAGGCTTCCTTCATTTGCATTCCCAGGAGCAATCGCCTGCAGGATGGCGACGTAATAGCTTGCTGCTGACTTGGCTCTATGCTTGAGGCTTTCGTTACCACCGTGACCATTGTGGTAGTCACGCCACCGCCCAAAGAAACCATTGTCCCCAGTGGCAGAGCCAACATATTGCGACCCATCCTCCTCATCGACTATTAGATAAACACCCTTGTATTCCTTCAATACTTCTTGCCATGTGATTGGCATGGACTCGATTTCGCTAAGTCTCCGGCGGAACTCAAGCCACCCTGGGAATGGAGGCTCTGAGATGCTCTGCCTTAGCTCGATAACGGGTTTATTCCCATTTTCAGCGCGCTGAACCCATGCGCGCGCTCCATCGCCCCATTCCACTAGAAGCTTCCCCACTAAGCCATCTAAGTGAGCAGTGCGCGCTAGATCGAAGGTGGATTCAGTTTCTGACGGCGGATTTTTCCCATCCTTGTACGGGTCAGCGGTAAAAATCTCCTTGCAGCCATTGACCTTCCAAATGCCCGCAAATACCGTTTCGCCGGAGGGGCTGACCACGAACGAGGCTATGTAATCAGCGGTCTTAATTGACTTAATTACTCTCGTGTCACCCTGGCTTGACTGGTATTTCTCGAATTTCTCGCGCTTGTTTAGCGCGTCGCTGAATACTTGCTCTTGATAGCGTCTCTCATGCTTGTGTCTGATAAGACGGACCCTTGCAGGGTCGAGCCCCTCTGATTCAAGCAATGCATTGAAAGTGAGCGGTTTCACGGCCTTCGCTAGTGATCAGGTCTGGCGAGAAGTACGAGCCTCATTTGCAGATTAGTCCGAGTCGGTGAATGTGGGCTAGATCCTGGCTACTCATGCCATAGCTCAGCGCAGGCGTTGAAGCAGTTGCCGCCCTAGCAGCGCCACGTCCTGCAGGAGCAATGGCACCGGGGTTTCGACCGAAGCGGTCTCCTCAATCAGCAGCAGGGCATCGCGCAGCCGATCCATTGCTCGAAAGGTGGCCGCAGCTCTGAGTGCAGGGTTCTCCTCGGTGGTTTCGAGGAAGTCACGCAGATCGCCCAAGGCATCGGCATGGAAGCGGCTGGGACTGATCATTGCCACCCACATCTGACCCGGGCTAAGCCGAGATCAGTAAGCCTTTTTGCTATGAAGCCTTCAGCCATCGCTGCTCTCGCCGGCCTTGGGGTTCTGGTTCTCAGCTCAGGGACTGCTTGGGCCCAGAGCTGCTCCTCCTTCCAAACCTGCGCTCAGGCTGTTGCCTCATACAAGGCCGGCAACACCAAGCTGGATCGGGATAAGGACGGGATCCCTTGCGAAAGCCTCTGCGGCAAGAACGGCGAGAACATGCCTCGGTGATCTCAAGGACCAGCATCGCGGGAGGAGGTATTGCCCTCTCCCTACTTGTCAGCACTTGGTGGACCCCTGCATGGGCTGGGCCAGCCACGGTGCTCTCAGTTGGTGACGGGGACACACTCACCGTCAATGCCTCTGGCCGGAGAACCACGATCCGCCTGGCTTGTGTCGACGCACCCGAATCAGCCCAGCGGCCCTATGGCGGCCAATCCCGTGCCGCGTTGCAATCGCTTGCTCCTGTTGGGGCAACGGTCACGGTGCAGGGCAACAAGAAGGACCGCTACGGCAGGACAGTGGCTGAGATCCTGCGTGGAAGCACCAACGTGAATGTGGAGCTGGTCCGCCGAGGGGATGCCTTTGTCTACCGCCAGTACTTAAGTGGCTGCGACCGGAACGCTTACCTGTCTGCCGAGAAGCAGGCTGAGTCAGCCCGTCGTGGGGTGTGGTCAGTATCAGGTGGCATCACCAGGCCCTGGAACTGGCGGCGTGGTGGGTCGTCCCGCTCAAGCTCCACCACTCTTCCAGCCAGCAGCCGCAAGCCTTCAGGGCGATACCGGTGTGCGGATGTGGGCAGTTGGGCCAGGGCTCAGGAATTGCTCAAGCAGGGGCACACCTATCTGGACGGCGACCGTGATGGGGAGGCGTGCGAAAGCCTGAGGTAACCCCTTGCACCCAGCCACCCACCTGAGCCAGAACAGCTGCAGACGGTGGGGCCGATAAGCCAAGGATCCACTCCCACCGACCAACGACCCTCAGGCGCCCATGGCCTGGGGGTTTTGTTGTGTCAGGTGCTAGCAGAACTCAGTTGCTGCAGTGGTTCTGATGGTCTGTGAGCAAGATCACTGCAGGGCTTGAGCCAGGTCAATTTGTCCTCCAGTCAACCGGGCGATGGTGTGTGCATCGGAGGGAGAGATCCCAAAGACACAAACCCCACCGAAACAAGAGCAATGGCACCTGGATTAACTAAGTCAGCATCCAAGAAACAAGGCACGAAGACTACTTCTTCTGCCAAGCATGAAACCACTTTTCAGCGCGACACCCTGGCAAACATAGCCATTGGTTCAGGCAGTGCTACTACCACCAATATCCTTGGCGATCTTATTGGGGCTGTTGCCAATAAGTGGCTCCCGGGTTCTCGACCTGCATTTGAATACCTAGTTGACACAGGTGCAGCAATAGTCCTCAACGAAGGGCTTGAAACGGCGAGAGATGGCGAATCGCTCTTCAATGAGGACTGGGCAGAAGATGCGGCTGTTACGGCAGTTAGCAATGTCGTCGCGATTTCTGTTGTTGGGATTCTGGGGGTTGCAGGTGCGCCGGCATTCGCGATTGGCCTGCTTACATCAGCAGCCCTCGGTGCCGCTTACAATCTAGCAACATCGAATCCTGATCGCTTTGCTCTGCCAGAGGCCTCCGGGCAAGGAGAGTTGTCAGGAGCAAACTCTACACAAATAGAGCATGGCACTACAGAGAATAACCAGCGGATAGATTCTACTGGCCACGCCAACGCGGGTTCTTTCTCGCAATTTGAAATGCATCAGATAGCGCAAGAAGGCTATCTGGATGCTGCGGAGTCTAATGGCGCTAGTAACGCAAGGAGCCAGGCTGGGCAGGGTGGTCATTCAGATAGAGAACAGTCGCAGGCAATTGTCCAGCAAGACACCGCTGCTGCACAGAGCTCAGCAAGAGGCACCAATGGGTCTGGGCAATCAGCAGACCCAATTACTGGGATCTCATCCAATGATCAAGCCACTGACCATGGCAGAACCAGAACAGGTGGCTCCGGGCATGCAAGCAGCGAGGACCAGGCCCAGCAGGAGCAGAACGTAGAGTCAGATGATGATTGGGGTTCAACTTACAACGCACAGACTGGTGAGTGGACAGATGGCACTAGCGATTCAAATGATGATGACACCGACACTGACAACAATGCAGGAGACTCGCAAGATAGGCCTAATCCCGAAGACCGTCCGAATCCGTTCGAAGGCAACTCTAGGGGCGGCGGCTCTCGGCCTAATCCGTTTGAATCTCAAACAAATCCCTGGGATGATGATTTTCGCCCTAATCCAGTAGATGACTGGGGTGTCGGCGGACCAGTTGCGCGAACTGGGCTGGCCAATGGCTCCGCAGAGGATCCGATTATTGAAGGTGGATTGAATCCTTCTTCTCGTGGCTCGCTAGGCTCTGGCCTTGGCAGTGTGTCTTTTCACGATCTCCATCGGGCAGCGAAGACCAGTCTTGGGACTCCAGGTCTGAGCCTCATATTGACGGATGAAGCGGGCCAATCTCAATCCGAGGGCAAGGGCTCGGAGGGGTCTGGCGACAAGGACAATTCATGGAAAGAACACTCTCCGTCGATCTGGCAGGGAATCAGCATTGTTAGCACCCAAGACGAGTCAGAGGCCTATGCCAGTATTTTCGTGGTTGCAAATACATCCGGGCTCTAATATGGATGCCGGGGCGCCTTATGCTCACACATTAAGCTGAAAGCCATACAACACCATGAGGGAAAAGCAGGGCAGGTTTTGGGTTTGTCCTGATCAACACCCCGGCAGAACTTTCCCGAGCCCCGTATGCAATGGCGGGGTTTTCATTTGAACCTCACCACTGCGGCGGCACCCGTTTCCACCCCTGCCGGATCAGGTTCTGCCAAAGCTGCTCGGCGTTGAAGCGCAGCATCCGGCGGCAGTGCTTCACCAGGGGCCTGCCTGAGCTGGTGATGTCGGCGTCAGTCACCTCCACACACTTGCGATCCTCTCGACAACCCGCCAACAAGGCTCATTTCGATGCAATGGTGCCAGGCACTGGAGGCTGACTTATGGTCTTGAGTGCGCTATTGAAGAAACAAAAAGCCCTTGTGTTTGCAGGGGTTTTAGGAGATCAAAGTGGGTAACTCTTAGTTCAGGCAGGTTTCCACCAATCCTCTGACGCCTTCCCTCCGTTCCCAGGCCACTCATTTACGTCCTTCGTCTGCCAACACACCTCGCCGACGCCCCCAGCCACGCCTTCCAACTCCTCGTCAGACAAGTCCGACTGAGACTTCTGAAGCTCCTCAGCAGAGATCAAAAAGCCTGCACCCTTGGCAATCGCCACCACGGCATCAGCATCACTTGCTCCCTTCAGCTTCTACTGAAGCCCCGTATCAGCCTTGACCGCTTCCAGAAACGTTTTGAGTTGCTCTTCTGGCATCGCTTTGAGTGGGTGAGGTGTGTCTGACTTCAGCATCGCCCATCTTCAGTCTGGTGTCAGCAGGATGGGGTGAGACCCAGGGAGCATCTGCTCGCGTGTGCGGGGTTATCAAGAGGATTCCCTAACTAATTTTTGTCCCTAGGGAGGATGCCATTCATTCCCCCAGCTACGCCTTCGAGCTCCTTATCTGAAAGCTCTTGCTGAAGTCTTTTTTTCATCGCCTCAGAATAGAAATCGTTAAGACGATTAAGCTGTCCCCCACCAGCCACAATAGCCAACTCTTGATCTGAAACCTCAGCCTGCGCTTTTTTCAGCTCCTCAGCAGAGATCAAAAAGCCTGCACCCTTGGCGATCGCCACCACGGCATCGGCATCGCCTGCTGCCTTTAGCTTCTCTTGAAGACCTGCATCAGCCTTGACGGCTTCCAGGAATGCTTTGAGTTGCTCTTCTGACATCGCTTGGAGTGGGCGAGGTGTGATGAACTCCATTATGGCTGACCTCCAACCTGGTGGCAGCAGGATAGTATGAAAGACCTCTGGAAAATCCGACCAGCAATGGCCTCCAGAATTGAAATGGTGCCAAGTACTGGATGCTGAATGATGGATCTCTGCGGGCTATTGAAGATAAAAAAACCTGCGACTACAGAGGCTCTGGGGGAATAGCGTCAGGATGTACATTCCCTTAGTAGCCAGCCGCTCGATCCAGGAAATCACGCCTGTAGTGCCTCAGGGTGTTGGAAGCCGCAGACACACCTTCTAGCTGCTTGTCCGCAAGCTCTACTGGTTGATGACGGAGGTCGGTAGCTTGAAGGTTGAGATCACGGTCTGCTTTGTTAGTCATGATTAAAACTCCTTGATGTTTGAGGTGAAGTAGGAGGTATTTTCTCTCGGTTTATTCACTGTCGCAGGGCTGATTGCCTCCTACCAGATGAGGAGCCATGGGGGATTCAGTGAATTTCAGGTGAGACGGAATAGTGATTTGCACTTAACCAAAAGCCTGTTCAATGAAAGACCGGCCAAGCTACAGCTGCACGCCCAACCGCTTTTAGAGGGCGGAGGCCAGAGGAAGTGGTAGGGGAGGAACAACAAGAGACCTGACTTGGCCGTGCCTACTGAATGCCCGTTGCCCCCTTGATCCGAATCACCAGTCGGAATACACAGGATCGTCCGGGCAGAAAAATGGACCGACAGGGCACAATTGGCCACCAGCCACGCCTTCCAGATCCTTGTCCGAAAGCTCTAAAGGCTGATGAACAATGTCGAAAGCTTGCAGCGTGAGGTCGCGATTGAATTGATTGGTCATGGTTGAAACCCCTTGGAGTGTGAGGTGTGAATGTCGGAGGTGTGTTCCTCTCGATGTATTCACGATCGCAGGGTTGAACGCTCAATACCAGATGAGGAGCCAGGGAGGTTTCAGTGAGTTTCTGGTGAGCGAGAGCGCAGCAAAAAGCCCCAGCCGAAGCCGGGGCTCAATGAATTCATAGTTTTTCTATATTGCTAGGCAATTCATTTCCGCATGGGCGGCCATAAAAGCAGAGCCCCCACAACAGATCAGTGACCATTAGGGTTTCGCTCATGACGGCGCTTCAATTCTTCCCAATCTTCCCGCGTCGGCACGGGATAACTAATAAAACCTCCGGCAACGGCTTCCAACTGCTGGTCGTCCAGCTCCTGGGCTTGCTGAGTGAGATCGCGGTTGGGTTGGTTAGTCATGATTAAAACTCCTTGATGTGTGAGGTTGAGTCGGAGGTGTGTTCCTCTCGATGTATTCACCATCGCAGGGCCGAGTCCCCGATACCAGATGAGAAGCGAGGGATGTTTCAGGGATTTTCTGGTGAGCGAGGAGCTGAAGCAGCAGCTGCCGTGAGCAAAGCAAAAGCCTCGGCGCAACCCGGGGCTCTTAGTGGTTTGTTGCCTTGAGATTAACCGAGCGCTTTGGGGAAGGAGAGATCGGAACCGCTGCCACCGGCGAGCGACCCTGCTAAGACTTCCCTAGTCAATGATTAACTAGCAAAGGATACCTAAGTACTGTCAAATATTTACCATTAACACTTTCGAGCCCTATGCTTGAGCCTGCTCAGCGGATCTTAAGAAGCTCAATATCAAAAATCAAGGTGGTGTTGGGGGGGATCTTGTCGCCTACACCGCGCTCACCGTGGGCCAGGGCTGGGGGAACCACTAGGGTGCGCTTCTCGCCCACCTTCATTCCGACCACACCTTCATCCAAGCCTTTGATAACACGGCCGAGGCCGAGGGGGAAGGAGAAGGGGTCACGGCCGTAGCTGCTGTCGAACTCTTGGCCATTCTCGAAGGTACCGCGATAATGAACGACAACAGTCTGGCCAGGTTTGGCTCCAGATCCGCTACCTCCGACTGCGGTGATGAGTTCTTGATCGCTAAGTGCGAGAATTGGGGTGTTCATGGGACAGGAGTATGTATAAGGTTGTTCGCTTTTGTGGCGTAACGATCGGAGGTGTGTTCCTCTCGATGTATTCACGATCGCAGGGTTGGGCGCGCAATACCAGATGAGGAGCCAGGGAGGTTTCAGGGAGTTTCTGGTGAGGTCAAACCGTCTCCTGAGTCGAGCTGGTTGTCCAGAGCCTCACTTGGCATGGAGCGATTCGTTTGCCCCTTCGATGCGAATCACCTTGTCGCCATCAGGGGAGCGCAGCCAGCCGATGCCACCACTGCCCTGCTGGCGTTTCTGCTCGGGCTTGTCTATGCCCCCGAGGCCCATTGCCAGCTTGGCTCCCAGGGTGGACGGCCACAACTCTGCCGGTTTGGAGCTGACAGTGGTGAGCTTGACGTGGACCCTGGTGATCGGTCCAGGGTGAATGAGAGTCCTCATCCGGCCAGACTGGGCCGGGGACTCGACCATGAAACGCACCAGGCATACAGCCGAGCAGATCATCCGCAAGCTCAAAACCGCGGAGCAGCTGATCGCCCAAGGCAAGACCGTCGCCGACGTCTGCCGCGTGATCGAGGTGACGCAGCCGACGTATCACCGTTGGCGGCAGCAATACGGCGGGATGCAAGCGGAGGAGGCCAAGCGGCTAACCCAGCTGGAGAAGGAGAACGCCCGGCTCAAGAAGCTTCTGGCAGAAGCCGAGCTGGAGAAGGCGATGCACAAGGATCTCGCCGAGGGAAACTTCTGAGCCCGGAGCGTCGCCGGCGGGCCGTTGTTGTCCTGCAGGAGCGTTACCGGGCATCTGAGCGGAAGGTCTGCCGTGTGGTGGGTCAAAACCGCAGCACCCAGCGCCATCCAGCCAAGGTCGTCTCGATCGAGGAGGGAAAGCTGCGGCATCGTCTCCGCGAGATCGCAGCCGAGCACATCCGCTGGGGCCGGCGGATGGCTTACCGCCTGCTGCGGCGAGAGGGCTGGAGCGTGAACCACAAACGGGTGCAACGGCTGTGGCGAGAGGAGGGCCTGCAGCGGCCCATCTCCAGGAAACGCAAGCGGGCCAGGCCAGCCGATGGCTCCGTGCGGCGTCACCGGGCTGAGCATCCCCACCAGGTGTGGGCTATGGATTTCCAGTTCGATGCCACGGCCGACGGTCGCAGACTCAAATTCCTGAACGTGATCGATGAGCACAGCCGTCTCTGCCTGGCCATCCGAGTCGGCAGGCGCTGCAAGGCCAAGGACGTCGTGGCCGTGCTGGAAGAGCTGACCAGCGTCTATCCAGCGCCGACGTTTATCCGGTCTGACAACGGGCCGGAATTCATCGCCCAAGCTCTACGGGACTGGTGCGAGGCCAGCGAGACCACCAGCACGGCGTACATCGAGCCGGGCTCCCCATGGGAGAACGGCTTTGCAGAATCGTTCAACGGACGCTTCCGGGATGAGTTCCTCAACACCGAGCTGTTCACCACGGCTCCCGAGGCTCAACTCCTGGCTGATCGCTGGCGCTGGGAGTACAACACGTTCAGGCCACATTCGGCCCTCCAGGGGCGTACGCCCCTGGAGGCAGCTCAACCAGGAGCTGCAGCATGACCACGACCACCCACTCTCATAAGGCCTGGACCGATAAAGGGGGTCACGTCAAATGCTTTGAGTTGCTCTTCTGACAAAGCTATGAGTGGGCGAGGTGGATGACTTCATTATCGCCCAAGGTCACTCCTGCGTCAGCAAGATTACTTGAGAGACCTCTGGAAAACCCGTCCAGCAATAGTTACCGTAATTGAAATGGTACCAGGTATTGGTGACTGAATAATGGGTCTTTGTGGGCTATTGAAGAAAAAGCCCCTGCGGTTACAGGGGCTCTGGGTATATACAATCAGCGGTTAAGTAGCTGCCGCTAGCCTTGATCATCTTTGGGCTTATACCAATCATATCTTTGTTGTTTTTCCTTTTCTAGAGTTTCAGCTCTAAGTTTTTTTTCGTAAGCTTCATTGCATTGTCGCACTAAGCTATCAGTATGCTCCTTTATCTCTGCGTAAGATGGTCGGATGCCCCCAGTCACGCCTCCCAGTTCCTCATCGCAAATCTCTACCTGACCCTGCTCCTCAGCAGAAATCGCAAACGCCGCTGCATTGGCAATCTCCACCACGGCATCCACATCTGCAGCTGCCGTCAGCTTTTCCTGTAGATCCGCATCAGCCTTGACGGCTTCCAGGAAGGCTTTTAGTTGTTCTTCTGGCATTGGGTTTTGGGTGGGTGAGGTTGTTTAGGTGCGAATACCAAACAAGCCCAGTATAGGCTCAATGAAACCACCAGTCACACCTTCTAGCTCCTTGCCCGCAAGCTCTACTGGTTGATGAGGGAGGTCGGTAGTTTGAAGGTTCAGATCACGGTCTGCTTTGTTAGTCATGATTGAAACTCCTTGAAGTGTGAGGTGCAGTCGGAGGGCTTTTCTCTCGATGTATTTGCCGTCACAGGTTTGCTCGCGCCACCCCAGAGGAGGAGCGGGTGAGGCGCGGTGTGTTTCTAGTGAGGCCAAGTCATTCCTCGGCCGAGCTTGTTGTCCAGAGTCTCCCTAGATGTTGCGAATGCCCCTTTTTGGCAAGACATCGTGCAGCTGTTGGAGCTGCGGATCAGCGGGTGCTGTGTTGCCGAGAATTGTGGAGCCACCGCCCTGGATGGTTTCCAGTTCTTCGTTTTTGAGTTCAGTGATGTTGGTGTTCATAGTGTTGACCTTGTTGAGCGTTTGGCGTGAGGTCGGAGGTGTGTTCCTCTCGATGTATTCACTATCACTGGGATGATTGCCCATTGCCAGATGAGGAGCCAGGGAGGTTTCAGGGAGTTTCTGGTGAGGTCAAACCGTCTCCTGAGTCGAGCTGGTTGTCCAAAGCCTCGCTTGGCATGGAGAGATTCGCCGGCACCCTCGATGCGAACCACCTTGTCGCCGTCAGGGGAACGCAGCCAGCCGATGCCACCACTGCCCTGCTGGCGTTTCTGCTCGGGCTTGTCTACGCCCCAGAGGCTCATGGGTTGAGCGGGTGACGGCTGACAGCAAAGCAGGCCTTTGCCACGGTTGGCGTGTCCGCCTGGTCTGCGATGCCTGAACCCACTTCCCGTGAGTTGTCGCTGATGTACTTCGACCGCTTCAGGCCAGAAATCCTGGGGATGCTTGAGGTGATCGAGGACCCGGCTGGCTTCGATGAGGAGAAGCGGCTCCAGCTGGTCGATGCCTACATGGACATCGTGACTGACGGTTGAGCCATTGCTTTCTTGACCTGTTTCACCTGGTCCGGTGTGAAGCAGAAGATCTCAGTCTCCGGCTTGCGCCACTGATCGAACTGCTGGTGGAGCTGTGCTTAAAACGCCAGGCTGTCCTTCTCGCTGGGTAGCTGGGTTTCAGCGATCAGCTCAATCAAACCAGTCGGATCACGACCTCAGTAAAGCCTTATCTGACAACCACCAACCGGAACTCTCCATCCATGCTGCTTCTGATTGGCAGCGGTGAGGACATAGCGCACTGCATCCGCGCTGTGATCAGGTGCAGTCTTTTCCATGTCCTCGGGGTTCTTTTCATCGCTAACGCAGTAGGGCAATGTTTGCCAAAGCGATTCGCAGGATTCGGAGATGTAGAGCCCGGGTGAGCCGTCGCGGTCCGCTGCATAGAGCAGCTGTTTCATGAACTGCCAGCCAACAGCTCTCGAGCTTTTGGGGCTACCGGTGACCTGAAAGCCGTAGCGCGCAAAGTCATTAGCCAACGTCACAGGCGCATCCCAGCCTTCCTGCGTGTAACCCAGCTGTGCGGTGACGGCCGAATCCATGATCGTGCGGCGCTTGCCGACATCTGCAAGGCTCATCCCGTAGTGACTGAGCAGACCGCCAACTCTCGAGGCGAAGCGTTGCGTGGTGAGCGAGCGGTCGCCGCGATTCCATTCCTTGGAGCCATCGGGCTGGATCGAGCAGATGTAAGCCTCATCCAGGCAGATCCACGAACCGCGGGGGATCACCTTCCCGCCGAGCTCAATCCAGTCATCGACCACCTCGACCATCAGCACCGCGCAGGCCGGTGATGCAGTGCCCCAGTCACAGCCAAGCCAGCACCACCGCGACTGGTGTTCGCGTCTGATCACAGACCCATCAACGCCTTGATACGGGAGGGTCAACCCGCCGGGCAACATGCTTCGCTCAATACTCAGGCAACTACCAAAGAAGCCAGCTGTTACCTGCCCCCAATCCCCGTAAACCTCAGCCGCAATCTTTGACTCATCACCAAAGCAACTCGCCTTCAGCTCAGCCTCATACTGATCTGGATTGCTCAGATACGGGTTGTCCCGCAGCGTTGACTTAACCCAACAACACTCACCACCACCAAAGAACTCACACTTAAATATCCGATTCGGTAACGCCTTCGTCACCACATAATCCCTGATCCACCAACTACCAGGACCAAGCGGGTTAGCCGTCGCCACAAACTTCGGCACCACGCTCGGGTCAGTCGTACGCATTGAGCTGCGCACCCTCAACACAACCTGCGGGTCTGCTTCCTGCCCCAGCTCATCCCAGAACACATGACTTAAATCCTCACCCTGAATCTTGTTAAATCCATCATTTCCGTCCATATGTATTAACTTAAGATTGCCACCATTGCTCAGGTTCCACTGCCGCTTCGCCCGCAAATACTTACTCCCTGGTAACAGCAGCGGTATCTGCTCCATCAGCATCCCCTCCAGCTTCTGCAAACCACTCAGATCCGCCCTAATCAACACACCCCTGAAACTCCCACCGCTCGTGATGGCGAAGTAGCAAATCAGCCACACCAGCAACACCGACTTGCCGCCACCACGACCGCCTGCCAGCAGCAACGTGTTCAGCGAATCCACGCTCTGCACCAAGCCAGCAACCTTGCGCTGCCAAGGGCTTAGCTGCAGCGGGCGTACAGACATCAATCAGCTAATAGCTCCCCTCAGTCTGCCGTAATTGCACTTCGCGGATACTTAGCCCAGCCTCGTGCTGCTCAGCTTGGGTCGCGACGGTATGTAATCGGACCGATCACGATGACCTTTTTAACCTCTGTCTCGCGAAACCGCTTGTCAGTTCCCTTTTCGAGCCACTCCAGATAGCCGACTGCCATGCCCACGTACTTGGACTTCTTGCTCGGCTGTGTCTCGCACCAACTCTGAGTTAATTCCACTTCCCAATACTCGGTGTTCGCGAGAAATGCGCCCATGGCTTTCGGGTCCGTGCGCTGCCTGATGTATCCAGGCAGCTTCGCGTCCAATTCCTTCCTGCACCTGGCTAGTGCGCTTTCTCTCGATGGCTCCTGAACAGAGGGCTTGCTACACCCTCCTGTCATTGCCACGGTGACGACTACTGAGGCGAACGCTGTCGCCACACGGATTTTCAAGGGTGACTCCGCTCTCCTGATACCAGCCTGGCAAGGAGTAGACCCTTTTGCATCCCCCATTCAGGCGTTGTCTTGTCCCTGCGTAGGCGTACGCATCTCCCTATCGCTGGTCAAGTCCGCATCTCTCATGCCATAAGGGTTCGCCCCTGATCAACACCTCATGTCTGAAGACATCTGTGGACTGCTGTTTGAACTGCAACAGCTAGCCCTTCAGGTCGCCCAATCAGGTGATGACCTGCCCCTGGCAATCGCCTGCGAGCAGCTGCGTGAAGCATTGGCTGAGCTGTAGGTCTAGTCCTACAAGCTCAACCCTCCACTGCCTCGCGGGTGGCTGCGCTCTGCTTCAGACACAGCCGCCCCAGTTCAATCAACCCGAGCATCCCAAGCAGCACAACCGACGCATACAACGTCGCGTCATGCGTCGGGTCCAGCTCCCAGCCCTCTGCCCTGGTTGCTTGCCCTACCTCCCACGCATCCTGCAGCTCTGCCATATCGCTTCGCAGAAGACCGATGGCAGGGTTGCGCATGTGCTGGATGGTGACTCCCAAGGCAGGGTAGGCAGCCCATTTGCACGGATTTTGCACGGAACGTTCAAGCGGTCAACGCAAAGCGCATTGCTGATGCGGGCTTTGCTGCACTAACCGAGTGCTGCCGTAGCGCTAGACGTCAATCGCAGCCTGCTCGTTCCACTGCTCAGCGCTGAGCCTGGCGGCTGGCGCATCGCTCTGCCCGAGGAAGTCGCGCACCACCGAGACGTTCACGACGTTGCCGCCTTCGCTGATTGGCGTCTGGTCAAGCAGCTGCCGCGCCTTGCGGTCCAGGTGTGCGCCCCATGCTCGGTAGAGCTGCGGGTCAACCCCAGCCAGCATTGATTGCTCCACCGTCTCGCTGCCATCGGGATGGCGATTGCGGACGACCTTGACGCGACCGCGATGGCGTTGTTCCTCAATGTCCATGCGCAGCTTCTGCGCAATCTCTTGCCACTCCTGCCAGACCGCCGCCTCGCGTTCCTCGCGGGTCATCTTTGCGATGGGCTGTGCCGCCAGGAACTGCCTCACATATTTGGTGACGGTGGTGGTGCTCACCTCCGCTAAGCGGGCGATGTCTGTATGGGACTTGCCTTCAACCCATAGCTGATAACAACGCTCCTGAATCTTGAGCTGCTCGGGTTTGCTTGGGCGAGCCAATTTTCAAAATCTCAAAGTTATTCCCAGTTTGGCAGCCTCCCGAGTGTTTGGGGCTTCAGGCGTTAGGGGGGACTGGTTGCTGGTCCCCCCTTTGGTCCCCCATTCAGTCCTCACCCAAACCGCAGTGGTGGCAGGCGATTTGGGCGATAGAGGTAAGGGGGGACCATACCCCCCCCCTCTATATCTGCGAAAAGAGAGGAATACAGAAAGAGATAGGGGTATTAGTCCCCCCTTCCTTTATCTCTGAAAACCCTTTCTGTAGCAGGGAGGTTTGTGGGGACTTAAAGGGGGGACGGGGGGACGTCCCCTATTGAGGGAAGGGACCGAGAGCGCGGTAGGAGATGCCGCCGCGTGTGCCTTCTTTGGTGGTGCCGATGCCCATATTGCAGAGCTGTTGGAGCACGACGTGCGCCATGGCGTTGGTGATGCCTTTCTTTTCAGCGCCTTTAAGGGAGCGACGGATGGTTGTCCAGGGGACGTAGCCCTTGTGCTTGGCAGCAATCTCATGGATGCGTTGCGCGATGCGATTGCGATCAGCGAGGGCGTTTGCCTCTTGAGCGTTGAGCGCAGCGGTGGCGTGGAACGAGGCAGCCCAGGCGTCTAGGGCATCCACGAGGGTGATGGCTAGTGCCAGGCGGTCTGATGGGACGGATGCGTCGTAGTGATCAGCGGCTTGGCACTGCGTGAGGTGGAGGAGGCAGGCGAGGCGCATGGCTTTTGCGGCTGCCTTGTTCTTGAGTGCCTTGATGGCTGGGACGCGGGACTCGTTGCGTTGGAGTTGGCAGAGGTGGTCGTAGTCGGCAAGCATCTGCACGCCTGCTGCATCGAGGAAGTAAGTCTTGGGTGATGCGGTGAAGAGAGCAGTGCTGATGGTTTGGAGGGTGCGCTCTGATTGCCTGCGTTGCTCTGCGGCTTCCTCGCTGAAGACGGGCAGGCGATAGGTCATTTCAGGGAGTGGGGCGAAGGTGCAACGCGCCCACTTGCCGTTGTCATCACCTGCAGCGATGAGGCGACGCAGTACAGCGTCCTGGATGCCGCCATGAAGGCTGACGTGGCAGCGGTCGTAGGCGCGACCACGCCCAACACGGATGGAGTGATGTCCATCGCCATCGAACAGCTCCAGGAGCTGCTGCTCATCACCACCTGTGCCTTTGCCGCCTTGCTTGTACTTGCCCCAGGAATCAAAGAGCCCTGCGATCTCATCGCGTTGGATGAGGAGTGGCTGCTTGTGGTGTTCGTGGGCTTCTAGGCGTTCAGTGAGTGCTTCGCCCGTGTAGCTGTTGGTGGAGTGAACGATGGCGAGAGGAGCGGGCGGCTTGTTTTGCTTCTTGCCAGCGCACTCCGCCTCCCAGGCGTCGTAGCGCTGGGCGTTGAGGCGACTGAGCTGTTGGCGGATGTCGGTAGAGGGCTTGGTGAAGACAGCCTTGATAAGTGGCGACTTGCGAGCGCCTGATGGACCGACATCAATGTGAAAGAGGTTGGCGGGCACTTCCCAATCGGTGAAGGGGTTGCCGTTGATGCGTGTGCCGAGCTTGATGCAGCTGCTGATGTGCGTCAGCTGCGCCATGAGCAAGGTGATGTCTGGATAGGGGATGCCTTGCTGAATGGTCTGCAGTGCTGTGCAGAGGGTTGCGGGGAGGAAGTCGTGCAGGCGTATGGCGTAGACGGCTGCCTCTGCCTCTTCGATTTGCTGGATGACCTCAGAGACATCCGCGATGGTTTCAGCGGCGGCGTCATCAGCACGCAAACCAGCGAGGAGCTTTTCAACCCTGCTGGTGTGGACGTCGGCTTTAACGGCGAGGCGATCAACCTCGACTGCCATCTCGCCATCACTGAGCCCTTCCTCAAGGCACTCACGCAGCTGCTGCTTCAGCCACTCGGTGTCGTAGAGCTGGACATCGCCCTGCGCTACGCCTGATGGCTCCGCTGCGGGCTCAGGCGTGCGTTGGATGTGTTCAGCGAAGGTGGCGAAGCTGCCGATGGATGGATTGAAGCCGTGCCCACAGAACGCCCATGTGGTGCCGTTGATGGTGACGGTGTGCCCTTCTTTGAGCCCGTGCCCTGTGGGCGGGCTGAAGGTTTGCCCTTGAAAGCAGTTAATGCGTACGCGTTCACCGTCGCTGTATTCAGTGCAGGCGCCGCTGGTGTTGCGACCGCATATGCGGCAGGCGTGGTGTGGTCCTGATTGAGTGACGGCGCCAGAGCCGTGAGAGGTCTTGCGAGCAGCTTTGGCTTCAGCAGCACCTGCTTCGAGTACTTCAGTGATGAGCGCCCACCATTCAGGCGTGGGGGTGCCCATCTGAATGGGGCTACCCGTCCAGGTGTAGTGCCCTTTGGATTCAACGTGCTCGCCTAGGACGATGCACTGCCCTGAGCCGTAGAACAGCTCAATCTGCTGAGCGGGTTCAAGGGTGATGGGACGCCCGTTGTTATCACGCTTGGGCTTGCCGTCTGCGTCGAGGTCATAGACGGCGGGCTTGATGGTGAGCACCACCTTGCCGATGGGATTGCCGTTGCTGTCCTGGAGGTAGTGACGGAGTTCCTCGGGGATGTGGAACGGGACTTTGAGACGGTCTTTGGCAGTTGTGCGGCGAACGGTCCAGCCGAGTTCTTTGGTGGTGCAGCCGTGGTGCTTGCAGCGTTCAATGCAGAGCGCCCCATCAATGTCGATGAAGGCGGTGTGGTCTGCCTGCGGACCAGTGAGGGTGCCAACGGATTTCACGACGCCATTCATGGCGGCGATCTGGTCAGGCGTGAATCGTTTGGTTTGCCAACCTGCGAGCCCTTTGCCAGTAGCGGGGTCAATCGGTGACTTGCCCTTAACGCCTGCACCAACGGGGAGGAGAGGGAAGCCGTCGAGTTGCGGGAGGTAGTGGCGCCAATCGGTGAAGTCCTGAGGCATCAGCAATCCACCTCCAGGGCACCGCGAGCGATGCGCTCCAGCAGGGCACGGGCACGACGACCGCGAGGGCGGTCGGCGGTGTAGTCCTTGCGCAGGCGGTTTTCGGCTTCGGAGTTCTGTCCGTAGGCGCCGATGAGCACATCAAGGGCATTGATGAGGTCAATGCGGTCGTTGCTGGAGAGAGCCATCAGCGCTGCCCTCCCTCTTGCTCCTGCAGAGCGCTTAAGCGGTCAACGCAATCCGCCATCCAACGGGAGAGGGTTTCACCACCACGAATCAGCTCTTCCAACCAGTCGAAGTCAGATTGGAAGCGAGCAGGGTGTGGCGCACCGCTGAAGTAGAGGGCAGTGCTGTCTTCTAACGCCTGCTCCATTCGCAGGAGCTGTTCCCAACGCTCAACCTGTTGGTTGTAGGCAATGCGCCTAGCTGCAGCTCTGGCTCGTGCAGCAATGTGTGCCCTGGTGGAGGGCAGGGGATTGGCAGTGCGGGTATGGTTGTGCATGACAAGAGCTGGTCATTCGGGCTGGCTGAGTCACAAGGGCGAGGTCTGCGGTGGCTGGGGAGCCTTTAGCCGCAGGCTTCGTGCTGCCTAGAGGAAGGCTTCAAGGTCAACGCCATCTGCCATGGCGCCTTTGAGCATCCAGTGGCGGGCGAGTGTGGTATGACCGACGTTGCTGATTTCTGCCTGCGTCACCAAGTTGGTCCAGTGGACCTTTGAAATCTTGATGTGCAGTGACTCGTTGAGTGGCAGACCTTCATGGTCCTGCCTGACCCTGAGTGGCATTGATTCCTGGCTGGGGTGCCACCAAGGTATGCGTGCCACCTGATAAGGCAACGGGTCAATCTGGCGGGATTCAACTGGCACAACCCTGATAAATCCTTGCTTGCGAATGTATGCGGCTACCTGCGCCTATGTGCGCCGAGTTTGGCTTTCAGGCGTGTGCCACTTTCTTGGCGGCAGGCATTAAAAAGGGAGCCCGCAGGCTCCCTGTAATCACCCCGCCCGCAGCTTGGCTGCCATCGCCTGGAGCGTTTGCCTCTCCATGCGGTCAGTCTCTTCAGCTGCCGCTAATTCGTAAGCATCAACATGCTGCGAAAGGTGCATCCGTACGAGTTCGCGGAGGTCGTCAGGTGGGATGGCATCAAGCTCAACGGAGCGGCTGCCGAACTTGGCTGCTCGGCTGTCGCTGGTCTTCGTCGGGCGTGTGGGGAGGTTCCAATCGTCGATTTGCCATTCGTTGACGGCAACACGGTGGAAGTTCAGAGACGGGGCAAAGACCCGCTCACCTTCATTGCTGAGGGTCCACTCCCTCGCCACCTCCCGCATGAACTCCTGCAGGCGTTCCTCGACGTTGCGGCTGATGTCCGCCCCGCTGGGGTCGTAGTCCCCGAAGTAGTAGATGGTCACGGGCTTGCCCGTCGCCACCATCGCCTCCGCCGCGCTGCGTAGGTAACTCAGGGATGGATAGCCCCGAGTCACCATCAGCGGCACGTCGTAGTCCTGCGTGACGTCGTAGAGCACGCCTGATAGCGCGTCTTTCTCCAGCCAGACCTCGACGTACTCCTGGCGGTTCTGCCAGAGGCTGCGGCGGTAGGTCCGAGCTGACTGCTCAACGCAGTCCGCCAGGCTGCCGTAGCTGATTGGCTTGCGCATCCAGCGGGTGTTGTCCACCAGCCAGTGCCAGGGCAATTCACCCTGCAGGCGCATGTCCTTTGCCAGGCGGCAGACGGTCTGCTTGTACTCACCCTCTGTTTTGTTGATGAGGTGAAGCACGGTCAGGGCATAGAACAGCTGGCGCACGGTCAGCGGGTAGTGCCGCTGGCAGTAGTCGTAGATGGCTGCCCTGATGGCTTCTATTTCGGCTTTGCTTCTTCGCATGTGCTTGACCCATGTGTGGTTTTCGCTTGCGACTTCCCCTTATGGGGCTAGTCCTATAAACCCGTTCAGCAGCGGTCAGCGCTTCCCTCGCTTGAGGATGAGGTAGGCGGTCTGCAGTGCTTTGAAAGCAACCTCAGAGCCGCCCTCAACATCGGGGTGCAGCACCTGGCAGCGATGGCGATAGACCGCTTTGAGCGCTGCATCCATCGCCTCCCAGTCCTGCTCCTCAATCGCTGCGGTCAGCGGTGGCAGCAGTTCAGGCTTCCGCTCCTTGACCCCGAACGTCATCACCAACAGCGCATCAACTTTGTCCTTGGGCGGGTAGTCGAGCCCTGTATGCAGGCGCAGCTCACGCCCTAGCTCGTCGGTGTAGACGGGCAGCGCTGGTACGCCCGAAGGCTCGGCGTAGTGCTCACGCTTGGCAGTGGCACGTCCTGGCTTCCCTTTACCGCCGCCGCCGTGCGGGCGGTATTCGGGCAGCATCGCCACCAGCTCCTGCGGGGTGGAGCAAAACCCGCAGTGCAGCTCACCTGCTGCCTTTGCCCAAGCATTGAACCCGCATTGCGGGCACTGGAACTTCACGCGGTCAACACCACGCCCGCGATTGGCAGTGCCAATGCACTCCTGCCACGGCAACGCCTGAAGCGCTGCCTGATGTTTGGCAAAGGTGCGGGCATAGAGCCCGTCAGGGTCGATGCGATGCGTCGCCTGTCGCCATGTGCTGCCCACCTGAACAGGAGGCAAGCCGAGGCGTTCCATTTCACGGCGCCATTCAGCGCTGTGCGTGGGGCGTGCCTTGCGTTCGTTGACGATGTGGAAGTCGTACGCGTGCGCCATCTCATGCACGAGGGTGCTGAGCAGCTCAATCAGCGGGCGTTCGGCTGCCGTCTTGCTGTCGAGGCTGATGACATCAAGCAGGTTGCCGTTGGCGTCTTTCCACTTGTTGGCTTGGAAGTAGCCGTAGCTGCCTGGCTTGTTGCGTAGGTCAAGCCAAACGGGCGGGAGCTGATTGCTGAACAGCTCTTTGTTGAAGAGGTCGTAGGAGGCAACCAGGCGCTGCATTTGCTCCAGCGCTGGTGAACGACGCTTGCCGAGGTCAGTCGCCATCGCGCACCTCCCTGATCAGCTCCTCCAGGTGCTCCTCGTCGTAGGTAACGGCGTCTTCCACCGTTGCCTTGCGCTCTGCCTCCAACTCGGCAGTGCGCTTCAGCAGGGCAGCCCTGCAGCTCTCCAGGCAGTAGACGAACTTCGGGCGTTTCTTGCCTGAGCCGACTGCGTAGTAGTGCTCGCCTGCTTTGAAGATGCCTTCAGAGCGCAGCGTGTCCACGGTGCGTTCACCGCAGACCAGCTGCTCCGCGAGCTGTTCAATCGGCAGCCAGGTGCCTGTTGCCAAGGTCTTGGGGTTAGGCATCACCGCCCTCCTGGTCAATGACCTTCAGGGCTTCCTTGATCAAGCCGCCTTCGGTGTATCGGTTCAGCAGCGCGTACTGATGAACCCGTGGCTTCGGTTCAATGAAGCCGCAGCCAATGCCTGCATCAGCGAGGGTCACCATTGCCTCCTCTACCTCCGCAGCGGTGGCTTCCTCGTCGGTAAATAGAACGCCAACTTTGCAGCTGGTGGCTTCGATGACAATGGCAGCATCACGGAATGCCTTTGGCAGGTCTTTCAACGTGCCAGGCACCTCATAGAAGTGCTCGCCATCGTGGTTGACGAAGCAGCAGGCGAGGGCGTGCTGCGTGATGTAGGCGGCGATGATTTCGTCACCCCAGGCAACGGAAGCGCGGTAAGCATCAAGCCAATCAGCCATTGCTGCCGCCCTCCTGCTTGATCACCCCATCGGCGAATTTCGAGTAGTCGGTCCAGTCGCCCAACCTGCCGTAGTCGAGGGCCTGCAATGCCGAGGCGACCAGGACGTGGTGATTGGCGCTTTCGACCTTGACGCCACCAAAGTCGCCATAGTCAACGGTTTGATCTGGGTTGAGCTGCTTGCTGACATGCAGCAGCTCACGGGCAGCTTCTTTCAGCTGCGCCTCACGCACGGTGAGTTCTTGGGTTGTGGTCACTCGGGGAACTACAGAAGTCCCTTCAGGCGCATGGCTCCCCAGACACCGCCACGCATGTCACGCAGGTGGTCCAGAGCTTGCGGATCCTCCGCAAGCTGTTCCTCTGCGCGACGCACCATCTTCCGCAGATGCGCAGGGTCATTGGTGCGCAGCTTGCGACCAGCAACCTCGACAACCTCAGCGGTCTGATTGGCAAAGCGATTCTGTTTAGCCATTCCACAAAGGGGGTGAACAGAACCGAGCCATCAATCTCTCAGCCCCATGACTGGGGGCTGGGTACGGACCGCCAGAGGCGGCAGCAGACGGGTCAGTCGGTCGTTGGACCCCGAGGGGAACGCGTCGTCGCTGAGCGGTCGTGCTGTATCGGTGCCGAAACCCTACCCAAAGCGCACGCAGCCGCAACGTGTCGCACGGAAGGTTCCGTGTAAATCTCGGCGGCTCTCGGAGCCGTTACACGGGATTCTGCACGGATGGAACCGTGCAATCCCTGAAAAGTCAGTCGGGGCGACAGGATTCGAACCTGCGACCTAGTGCTCCCAAAGCACCCGCGCTACCAAGCTGCGCCACGCCCCGTCATCAGGGAGCTTACCCGTCGCCCTCGAGGGGGGTGGGACTCCACCACACGGTGCAGCTGTAGCGGGCTGAGAGCGCGCGCACCATGGTCGTGCAGCGCGAGCGGGTCACGCTGTTGCCCGCTGGCATCGAACTGGTGGCGGTGGCGATCGCTGCCTGCTTGCTCATGATTGAGCCGGCCGTGGCGGATCCGGCCTGCGCTGGTGCCATGGGCAGCAGGGCCAAGGCTGCAAGAGCCGAAAGCACGATCGGACGCATGGCCAGGAGGCATCTGGCGTTTTTCTACAGGCCCGTTAAAACCCTTGCACCTCGTTCGTCATTGTTTTGCGCATACGGCGATGGCTGTTGGTGGTGCTGGGCTTCATCGCGGCGTTCAGCCTCGCTGCGCGAGCCGAGCCTGGCCTGGAGGGGGCCATGGACGCGGGCCTGCCTCCTCGACCAGACCTGATTCCTGCTGAAACGCCGGTGGCGGATGTGGTGCTGGCGGCGGCGGTCCCCTCAGGGCTGTCGCGGGAGGCGGCTTGGCCCCTGCGCCCCGGTGAACCTCTGCGCCTGGTGTACCCGCTGGCGATCCAGGCGGAGGAGGTGGACCCCTACGGCTGGCGTTACTCCCAGAGCCGTCAGGCCTGGCGCATGCATGCGGGGCAGGATCTTGTCGCTCCTGAAGGCACCTCAGTGCTGGCCATGCTCCCCGGCCATGTGGTTCTGGTGGAAGAGCTCGACGGCTATGGCCTCACGGTGGTGCTCGACCACGGCCGTGGCTGGCAAACCCTCTATGCCCACCTGGCAGCTGCCAACGTGCAACCCGGCGACTTCCTGCCCGCCGCCAGCCCCCTGGGCCAAGTGGGCCAGAGCGGTCGCGCCAGTGGACCACACCTGCATGTGGAGCTGCGACGCCGCGATGGCGACCGGATGCTGGCTCTCGATCCCACCCCCTTGATCGATCAGGCCACACGCCTCTTGCCGCAGGCGCCGCCTCCGCTGCAGCAGGCTCAGGGTCTGCTGTTGCCCTCTCCTTGATCCGGATTGAGCGTTCTGGCCTGCAGTTGCGCCATGGCGAGGCCTGGTTGCAGCAGCAGGGGCTCGACACGCAGCAGCTCAGGCGATCCCTGATCACCGGTCTGGCCTGGGAGCAGCCGTTGGTCACGGTGTATGGCAAGCAGCACCGCACCCCGCGGCTCACCTGCTGGGTGGCCGATCGCGGCTGCAATTACCGCTATAGCGGCCTGCAGCAAGCGATCCACCCGTGGACCCCAGAACTCCTGCGGCTGCGCGGTTTGCTCCACGAGCACCTGGGGGCGGATTTCAACAGCCTGTTGCTGAACCGCTACCGCGACGGTGCTGACCGCATGGGCTGGCATGCCGACGACGAACCCGAGCTCGACGATCAGGCCCCGATTGCCTCCCTCAGCCTCGGCGTTGCCAGGGATCTGCGCTTTCGGCCGCGGCATGGTGATGAGGCGGCCTTTGCGGTGCGCCTCGGCGATGGTGATCTCTTGGTGATGGATCCGCCCAGCCAGCGCCATTGGCAGCACGCGCTGCCGCCACGGGCGCGGGTGGTGGCGGAGCGGATCAACCTCACCTTTCGTGTGATTCGGCCTGCCTGAGGCGGCCGGCGCGCTCAGCCGAGCACGGCGATGCAATCGATCTCCACCCGCGCGCCCTTGGGCAGTGCCGCCACCTCCACGCAGGCCCGAGCCGGCGATACACCGGCGCCGAACACCTCGGCGTACAGCGCATTCACCTTGGCGAAGTCACCCAGATCGGCCAGGAACACCGTGGTGCGCACCACCTGCTGGGGCGTGCAGCCTGCTTCTGCGAGCACCGCCTTGAGGTTGCTCAGCACCTGGATGGTTTCCGCTTCCACATCGCCATTGCCCACCATCGCGCCGGTGGCCGGATCCAGGGCGATCTGACCGCTGCAATAGAGCACCCCGCCTGCTTTCACGGCCTGGTTGTAGGGGCCCACCGGCGCCGGAGCAGCGCTCGTGGTCACGGCTTCGATCGTGGGGCTGGTCATGCTGGAGGGAAGATGGGCGCTGAGCCTATGGCCAGAGCGCCTGATGCGAATCGAGCTGTCCAACCCTGAGTTGCCGCTGCGGCCCCAGGTGGAGCTCGATGGGCTGTGGCATCGCTACCACGGCGGGGCCTCCAGCGGCGACTGGACTTTGCGCGACATCCAGTTCCAATTGCGCCCCGGTGAACTCGTGGGTCTGTTGGGTCCCTCAGGCTGCGGCAAAACCACCCTTCTGCGTCTGATCGCCGGCTTTGAGAAGCCCGATCGTGGCGTGGTGCGGATCGGCGGTCAGGAGGTGGCGGGTCCCCACCGCTGGTTGCCGCCGGAGCGCCGTGGGGTGGGCATGGTGTTTCAGGACTACGCCCTGTTCCCGCATCTCGATGCCTGGCGCAACGCCTGCTTCGGTTTGCGCCGCGGCCAGGACAGCAGCCGCGCTGCCTGGTTGTTGGAGTTGCTGGGCTTAAAGGGCCTTGAGCACCGCTATCCCCATGAGCTCTCGGGCGGGCAGCGCCAGCGCCTAGCCCTGGCGCGCGCCTTGGCACCCGGCTGCTCGTTGGTGCTGCTGGATGAACCCTTCTCCAACCTCGATGTGGAGGTGCGCCTGCGCCTGAGGGCCGAGCTGCCTGGGGTGCTGGCCCGCTGCGGTGCCAGCGGCGTGATCGTGACCCACGATCCCGAAGAGGCTCTCGCCATCTGTGATCGGGTGGCGGTGCTCGAATCGGGCCATCTGCATCAGTGCGCCAGCCCTCAGCAGTTGGTGGCGGCGCCGGCTACCTCCTTTGTGGGGCGCTTTGTGTTGCAGAGCAACTTGCTCCAGGCCCACTGGCAAGGCAGCACACTCACCACGGCGTTCGGTGCGCTTGAAGCCCCGGCCGGAGCCCAGCTGCCGCCGCCTTCTGCCGCCGACGATCTCGAGGTGCTGGTAAGCCCCCAGGGCCTTCTGCTCACCCCCGACGACAACGCGGAGGCCTGGGTGCTGGGCCGTGAATTTCTCGGCCGCGAATGGCTCTATCAAGTGCAATGCGGCCAAGGCCGCCTGCGCCTACGCCTCCCTCTGGAGCACGACTACAGCCGCGGGCAGCGCTGCCGGCTGCGCTTGCGGGCCGGTGAGCCTGTGCGGCTGTTCCCGGCCGGTGTCGACCTGGTGGCCGCAGCCGACGTGCCTCCGCTGTAACTCAGCCCTTCCAGAGATCCTTGCTGCCCCGTAGTTGGCGCAGGGCATCGGCATCGCTGGCCCGCACAAACAGGTTGGTGGCTTTCTCCAGGGCGATGCTGCTGGGGATGGTGGGTTTGCCCTGGGCCCGGAGTGCTTCCACCTCCGCCAGCCGAGCCTCAATCGCGGCATCGCCGGGCTGCTGCGCCGCTGCCCAGCGCAGGTTTCCAGCGGTGTATTCGTGGGCGCACCACACCTGGGTGCGCTCGGGCAGCGCCGCCAGCGCCTGCAACGACTGCTGCATCTGCTGCGGTGTTCCTTCAAACAACCGCCCGCAGCCGCCGGCGAACAGGGTGTCGCCGCAGAACAGATGACCGCCATCGGCGGCCGCCGGCGGCAGATAAAAGGCGATGTGATGGGCCGTATGGCCCGGTACGGCCATCACCTGCACCGCTCGTCCCAGCAGCTCCAGCCGATCGCCCCCCTGCACCGCCTGGGTTTGCAGAGGGATGCGGGCTTGATCGGCGCCGCTCGCGATCACGGCCGCCTGCGGCCAGCGCTGCAGCAGCCCTGGCGTTCCGCCGATGTGGTCGTGGTGGTGATGGGTGTGCAGGATCGCGCTGAGCTCCAGCCCGCGCTGCTCCAGCCAGGCGATCACCGGTTCGGCCACGGCCGGATCAACCACCACGGCCGGACCGGGACCATCGCCGTGCAGCACAAACACATAGTTGTCGTTCAGCACCGGGATCAGCGAGACGCGCTGGGCGATCGAGGCCGTGGTGAGGGCCGGCTGCATCGTTAAAGTCCCGGTTCAGGCTGACTCCCATGATCACCGTCGCGCTGGCCAAGGGAGCCCTCCTCAAGGATTCAGTGACGCGCTTCGCCGCTGCCGGGCTCGATTTCGCCGCCGTGCTGGAGCCCGGCAACCGGCAATTGATGGTGCCCAGTGCCTGCGGACGCGCCCGGGCGCTGTTGGTGCGCAATGCCGATGTGCCCGTGTATGTGGCCTACGGCCAGGCCCAGCTCGGTGTGGTGGGCTACGACGTGCTGCGCGAGCACCAGCTGCCCGTGGCTCACCTGGTGGATCTCGGCTTCGGCGGCTGCCGCATGAGCGTGGCGGTGAAGGCCACCAGCCCCTACCGCCGAGCGGCCGATCTACCCGCCCACTGCCGCATCGCCAGCAAATTCACCCGCTGCGCTGAGGAGTATTTCGAGGCGCTTGATCTGCCGGTGGAGTTGATCCATCTGGCGGGCTCGGTGGAGCTGGGGCCGATCACCGGCATGAGTGAGGCGATTGTGGATCTGGTGGCCACCGGCAAAACCCTCGTGGAAAACGGCTTGATCGCCATCGAAGACCTCTTCCACTCCACCGCTCGTCTGGTGGGCCATCCCCTGTCGCTGCGCCTTGATGGCGGCGAGCTGCAGGGGATCGTGGATCAGATTGCGGCTGTGTCGAGCCGGCCGGCGGCCTGATGGCACCTCGCGACCGGCAACGTCTGCTGCGCCTTCTGCCCTACTTGGGCCGCGATCGCAAACGCCTTCTGCTCACTCTTGTGCTGTTGATCCCGGTGGCGGGAGCGGCGGCGGTGCAGCCCCTGTTGGTGGGTCAGGCGATCTCGGCGCTGCGGCAGGAGCCCGTGCTGGCCTGGTTGGAGCCCATGCCCTTGGCTCAGCAGTTGCGCACGCTGGTGCTGCTTCTGCTGGCGGCCGTGATGGTGCGCTTGGGCCTGCAGGGGTTGCAGAGCTTCAACGTGCAGGCCGTGGGCCAGCGCCTCACCGCCCGCATCCGCAACGACCTCTTCGCCCACGCCCTCGATCTCTCGCTGCGCTTTCACGACCGCACGCCGGTGGGCAAGTTGCTCACCCGCCTCACCAGTGATGTGGATGCCCTGGCCGAGGTGTTCGGTAGCGGTGCAGTGGGCCTGCTCGCGGATCTGGTCACCCTCCTGGTGATTGCCGGCACGATGGTGGCGATCGAGCCGCGTCTTGGCCTGCTGCTGCTGGGCTCCCAGGTGCCGGTCACGCTCACGATGCTGTGGCTGCAGAAGCGCTACCGCAAGGCCAACTACCGGGTGCGTGAGGAGCTGAGCCAACTCAATGCCGATCTGCAGGAAAACCTGCAGGGGCTTGAGGTGGTGCAGATGTTCCGCCGCGAGAGCTACAACGCGGCCCGCTTCGCCAAAACCACCGACGCCTACCGCCAGGCGGTGAACGGCACGATCTTCTACGACTCGGCCATCTCGGCGCTGATCGAGTGGGTGTCGCTCGGGGCGATCGCGCTCGTGCTCGCCCTGGGGGGCTGGATGGTCACCGCCGGCGCGATGGGCCTGGGCACCCTCACCACGTTCATCTTGTATTCCCAGCGCCTGTTTGATCCCCTGCGGCAGCTGGCGGAGCGCTTCACCCAAATCCAGGGCGGTTTGACCGCCGTGGAGCGCATCGGCGAACTGATGGAGGAGCCGATCGAAATTCAGGAGCTGCCGCAGGAGCAGCGTTCGGCCGCGGCCGTGGTCAGCGGCCGTGAGCGCAGCAGTGCCGGTGAGGTGGTGTTCGACAACGTGTCGTTCGCCTACCGGCCCGACGACCCGATCCTCTCCAACCTCTCCTTCCGGATTGCTCCGGGTGAGCACGTGGCGCTGGTGGGACCCACCGGCTCCGGCAAGAGCACGGTGATCCGCCTGCTCTGCCGCCTCTATGAGCCCCAGCAGGGCCGGATCCTGCTGGATGGCATCGACATCCGTGAGCTGCCGATCCCCACCCTGCGCCAACGGCTCGGCGTGGTGCTGCAGGACACCTTCCTGTTCAGCGGCAACGTGGCCGACAACCTCCGGCTGGATGCCGCCATCAGCGATGGGGATTTGCAACGCCTCTGCAGTGATCTGGGATTGGAGCCGCTGCTGCAGCGCCTACCCCAAGGCCTCGACACCGAACTGCGTGAGCGCGGAGGCAACCTCTCCTCCGGCGAGCGTCAGCTCCTGGCCGTGGCGCGGGTGGCGATCCGCGATCCATCGGTGTTGGTGATGGATGAGGCCACCGCCTTCCTCGATCCCTCCACTGAGGCCACCCTCCAGCGCGACCTCGACAGATTGCTGCGCGATCGCACCGCCATCGTGATCGCCCACCGCCTCGCCACGGTGGAAGCGGCCGATCGCATCCTGGTGCTGCAGCGCGGCCGATTGATTGAGCAGGGCAGCCACATCAGCCTGCGTGCGGCCGGGGGCCTCTACGCGCAGTTGGCTGAACTCCAGGAGCGCGGGCTGGCCAGGCTCTGAGCTGAGCGGTTGGGCCAGCCCTGTTCCCTCAGCCATGTGCTGATCAACGCCGCCAACGCGTCGTGTGCCGTGCGCATGGGCAGGTGCCCTTCTCCTTCAAGCACCTCCACCTGATGCTCCGGGCTGTAGCCCGCCAGATGCCGCACATAACGCGGTTCCATCACGGTGTCGCGGCTGCCCACCACCCACAGGCTGGGCACCTCCAGCTGAGCCACTAACCCGGGCAGCTGCCGCACAGCGCCCCGCTGCATGCTCGAGGCCAGCAGGCCGCGGGCTGCCCGCAGTTCCGCCACCAGGGGGCTGCGGATCGCCTCAGTGCCGGGCAGCTGGGCCAGCCAACCGGGCCGCCAGCGCAGGAACGCCGCTCCGCCGCGGCGCACCATCCGGAACGGCCGCGGCTGAAACACCCCGCCGCCGGACGCCACCTGTACGATCCCGGCCAACTGCTCCCCCAGATGGGGCGCTGCATGCACCACCAGGCTGCCGCCCAGGGAATGACCCATGAGCACCAGCGGCCGCTCCCCGGTCCGCTCGCGGGCCGCCTCGGCCAACCAGCGGCCGTAGCTGGCCAGGCTGGGTTGCAACCCTCTCGGCCTGGGCTCGTTGCCAAACCCCGGGAGATCGGGGCTCCAGCACTCCCAATCGGGGCTGAGGGCATCGGTGAGGGGCTGCCACAGCCGGCCTGAGAGCAGCCAGCCGTGCACACACACCAACAGGGGGGAGCGCTCCAGAGGGCTTCCGGTGGTTGAAGGGTCTCCAGCCTGCATCAGCTTTGGCCAGAGTGGGAGAGGATCATGGCAATGCTTAGCTCTCCCCCCACCGAGCTGGATGGTCTGTACGGCCAGGGGTATCGCGTGTGTCCGACCCCCAATCCTCAGCTCAGCCTCGTGTTGAGCACCGAGCGGGAGATCGATCTCTATGAGCTTGAGCAGCTTTGTGATGCGGTGGGCTGGAGCCGCCGGCCGCTGCGCCGGGTGCGCAAGGCCCTGGAGAACAGCCTCCTGGTGGTGGGGCTGTGGCGGCATGATCCCCGTCTGCCTCGCCTGGTGGGGTTTGCCCGCTGCACCGGTGACGGGGTGATCGAAGCCACGGTGTGGGATGTGGCGGTGCACCCCCTGTATCAGGGCGTGGGCCTGGGTAAACAGTTGATGACCTATGTGATCGATCTGCTGCGCGATCAGCAGGTGGAGCGGGTCACGCTGTTTGCCGATCCAGGCGTGGTGGACTTCTACGGTGCGCAGGGCTGGCAGCTTGAGCCCCAGCAGCGCCGCTGTGCCTTCTGGTACGCCCCCTGAACCTTCTGGGGCTCAGCCCTTGGGAAGGTTGCGGAACAGATACCCCTGGAACAGGCGCACCCCGCGGGCCTGCCAGTAGCGCAGCTGTTCTTCGGTTTCGATCCCCTCCAGGATCAGGCCGCAGTGGTTGAGCTTTCCGTAACCCACCAGGAAATTCACCAGCGCATCCACATTTGCGTCTTCGAGGCGTTGGCTGTAGCTGAGGTCGAGCTTGAGGAAGTCGGGTTTGAACTGAAATAAGTAGGCGATCGATGCATACCCCACGCCGAAGTCGTCGATCGCGATGCGAACGCCGAAGTCTCGGAGTTGTTGCAGTCTTTGCGCCCAAAGTTCAGGCCGATTCACCAGGGCTGTTTCGGTCACCTCCAGTACCAGGCGGTGGCGCACTGCCGCCGGCAGAGAACGCAACTGGGCGAACAGGGCTTTGATGTGTTTGTCCGATCCGAAGCTCACCGCTGAGATGTTCACCCCCAACTGCTGGGTGGCGTCTTCGGATTCGCGCAGCAGGGCGATGGCCCGCCGCAGCATCAGCTGATCGAGCAGGTGGATGTTGTTGTTGCGCTCGAGGGCCAGCACCAGCTCCTGCACGCTGATCGAGCCCTCCAGCTCCTGCGGCAACCGGAACAACAGTTCGCTGTAGGCCGCTTCCCAGCCGTCGCCCTGCTGCTGCAACACCGGCTCCAACGCATAGCGGTGGTCCTGCAGGGTTGCAAAGGAGCGGGTGAGGTCAAAGTCGCGGCTCTGCTGCTGCCTCAGCTCGCGGGCCCAATCGGCAACACCCTCGGGCATGTGCCGGATCCCGCCGGAGCTCTCAGCGAGGGAGAGCACCAGAGCGAGATCGGCGAGTTGCTGCGTGACATCGCTGCTGTCAAGGCGGGTGAGGATGCCATCGACCGACAGCTGCATCGCTTCTGCCATCGCTTGCTGCAGCTCCTGCAGGTGGTGTTCGATCTGGCTCAGCTCCTCGCGGGCTTCGCTGCTGAGGGGATGGATCACCTGCAGCAGCGTGTTGTTCTCACCAAGTGCCAGGTGCCGGGTGTGTTCCAGCTGTTGGAGCCGTTCGCCGAGCCAGGCCAGGGCCTGGTTCTGAGCTTCGCCCCGCTGCCGGATCGCCTCGCGGAAGAGCATCACCTTCACCTGCAGGGCCGCAATCCAGAGCTCGCTCAGCCCGTCCTCCCCGGCGCCATCGGGTTGGTGGATGACCTGCAGCAGCTCGCTGCGACTGAGCAGCGGCCCGGGCAGCTCCTGGCGCAGCAGGCGCAGTTGGTTGCGCTTGGCCCTCTCCATCTGCAGATCACGCCGTCGCCATTGGCGCAGGCTCAGCAGCGTTCCTGCCGCCGCCCCCGCCACCAATCCATTCACACCAAGCCAGCCCGGGGCCACGTCTTCGATGGCTATCCAGCGCTGCCGCCAGGCCGGAATCGCCGGCTTCAAGGTGAGCACTTGCGCGGCCGGTCGCAATTCGCTGACCGCTGGAGCCGGGGTTCCCCCCACGCCTGGGGTGCTGCTCAAGCTGGCATTGATGCGGCTGAACGCCTGATTCACCGCGCTGTTGTAGCTAGGCCGCTGGATGCGGCTGAAGTGGAGCAGCCAGCCCCGCTCGGGGCCTGTGCCGCTGCTGCGGCGAATGGAGGTGCCAGCGCCGATCACCGACTGGTCATCGGCGGCGCAGTAAAAACCATGAGCCTGATCGCCCTGGCCAGCCCGGCTGCGCGCTGCCAACTGCTGCAGGTACCCGTTGAGGCAACGGCTCAGTTCCGGCGACAACCCCGATGCCACGGCGCTTCCACGCGTGAGCAGCGGGCGCTGCTGGCTATCCACCAGCATCAGGCCCTGGCCGTCTTCAACGATGGAGGAGTTTTCGAGCTCACGGGCCGGAAAGCTGGGATCGGCTCCTCCTGCGTAGGCATACACGGGATCCCAGTGGCCCCAGTCGAGCGCAGTGATCTTGTGGCTGTTCACCCGCAGCTCCAGCAGCCCCTGATCGGTTTGTCCCTGCCGGCTCTGGCGCTGTTGCAGCAGTTGCCAGCGCTGCTCCACCAGCACCCCGGCCAGCGCAGCACTGAGCACGGCCCAGATCAGCAGGGCGGTGTTCAGCCGCCGTGGATGGTCGCGGCGCTGGCATTGCCACTCGCGGCGCACACTGCGCAGCAGCGCGAGCTTGTCCATGGCTCAGCCCGGCAGTTGCTGCGCTTCATTCTGGCGAGGGCGGAACTGTTGAGCCATCACGGGCGTAATAGCGATCGGCCAGCTCTTCGGCGCTGACGCCGCACCGCCAGGCCTGCCGCAGTTGGGCATTGCGCCAAGCCGTGCCCAAGACTCCGTGGCGCCTCCAGCGCCGGCCGTTCACCTGCAGCGGGACACCCAGCCGCCGGATCGGGGCCAGCTGCTGGAGCTGTTGGATCAGCGCCAGATCTTCCATCAGCGGCCAAGCCGGTATGCCGCCCGCCTTCTCCAGCAGCCTGCGCTGCAGCAGCAACCCCTGATCGCCGTAGGGCAGTTGCCGCAGCTGCGTGCGCAGCTGAACAGCTCGCTCCAGCAGCCGTAACGAAAGGCCTGGTCCCTCCACAGCCAGATCAAAGGCCCAGGCCGCCTCGGGACTGGCCATGGCGCGCCGCAGTGCAGCCGCCCATCCCGGTTGCAGGCGGCAATCCGCGTGCAACAGCAACAGCCAGGGAGCCGTGGTGGCGGCGACGCCGCGCTGCAGTTGCAGACCCCGGCCAGCGGCGGAGTGCAGCAGTTGGGCTCCGCCAAGACGGGCCTGCAGCGGGGTGCCATCGCCGCTGCCGCCATCCACCACCACCAGCTCCGCGATCAGATCAACGGGGCCCGCTGCCAGATCAGCCAGCAGCGCCGGCAGCCGCTCCGCCTCGTTGAAGCTGGGGATCACCACCGCCAGCGGCGCCGCCCTCATGACCAGCGGCTGGGGTCATGGCTGATGGGCAGTTCGGCGAGGGGGTGATGGGCACCCAGCAGGTCAGCGCTGATCGTGCGGCACACCACATCCATCGGCACACAGAAGCTGCTGCCGTCTTGATCAAAGGGACCTTCCACATAGGCCCCGATGCGCTCAGCGCTCACAAAACCCAGGAACAGCAGCACGCCGGTGAAAATCGACCCTTGGTTTGCGAAGGTGCCGAACAGGGCGTAGCCGTACAGCCAGCAGATCAGGCGGATAAACACGTCGTAGGTGGGGGGCAGGGGTGTGTTGCGAATGCGTTGCAACCCTCCCATCGCATTGGTGAACTGCTCCATGCCGCGCAGCAGGGCATCCCGCCCCCAGTCATTCACCGCCCCCTCCCGGTGCAGCTGGCTGATCAGATTCGCCCGCAGCGCCATGCTCTGTTGCACCGTGATCGCTTCGGGCAGGCCTAGAGCCCGGCAGAGATCCTGCACGCGCGCGTGGGCATCAAGGCGCCAGAAGCCCCGCAGCTCAAAGTTGAGCAGCCAGCACTGCAGCACCTGCAATCCCACCAACTGCTGCTGCTCGGGCCGCAGTCGACTGTCGGCCCCAAGCAGGGTCTGCAGGCAGTCACGCCAATGGCGACTGCAATTGGTGATGCTTCCCCAGAGGACCCGCGCTTCCCACCAACGGTTGATGGCCTGGGTGTTGCGGAAGGCCACAAAGATCGACACCGCAATGCCGAGCATCGAGAGCCCTGAGCCGTCGATGAGCCGTACCGCCCGGGCTTGCCCCAGCTGCGCAGACAGCACAGACACGCCGCAGAGCAGCGCCATCAAGAGCAGATCCCAGCGCATTCGCAGCGCCAGTTGACCCACCACCCGCAGCACATTGCGATGGGCCAGCTTGGGCGGTGGGGAGATCATCAGCGATGGGATGCCTGTCTTTGCATCATCAATCGCGCGGCAGCCTGAGCCAGGGGGCTAACGCTGAGCGGCTGTCGAGGTCGCTCTGGTGCCGTAACAGCGCCACGTTGAGCCCATGCGCAGCGGCCCGCTGCAGGCTTAAGGGCAGCACCTGACCGGTGCTCCAGGGGATTCCCGTGAACAGGGCGGAGCCACTGCGATGCCAGCCCTGGCGTGTCATGCCGATCAACCAGTAGCCGCCATCGTTGGCGGGCCCCAGCACCAGATCGTGCCGCTCGAGCTGGCTGAAGGCTTGCTCGAGATCGCTGCTCTGCAGATCCGGCAGATCACTACCGATCAGCACCAGCTGCTGCAGCCCTCGGGAAAAGCCTGCCTGCAGCTGGCGATGCATGCGGCAGCCCAGGTTGCCGCCCCGTTGCAAGTCCAGTTGCAGCGGCCTCAGCTGCAACTGCTGCCCCCAGCGGCGCAGAGCCCGCGGCCCCAGACCGGACGCCGAGAGCCGCAGCTCGCTGCCGCAGTGGCGGGCGGCCGCGGCTGCGGTTTGCACGGTGTGCCAGCTGAGCCGCCGCTGCATCGCAGCGGCCAAGGCGCTGGAGCCACAGCTGGCGGTCAGGCGTTGCTTGCAGCGCCCCGGCGCCGGCCAGCGGGCCAGCACCACCAGCTGACGCCGGGCAATGGGCATGGCGTTAGTTCTGGCGGGGTAATTCGGCGGGCCGCACCTGCAGGTTGAGCTGCTGATCGCCCCGCTGCACCTGCACGGTGAGCGGGTCACCCACCCGGCCCTGATCCACCGCCACCTGCACTTCTGAAGGGTTATCCACCTCGGTGCTGCCCACCCGTTCGATCAGGTCGCAGGAGCGCAGGCCCCCTCGGGCTGCAGGGCTGCCTGGCATCACTTCCACCACCACCACACCATTGGTTTCAGGCAGCTTGCACTCGGCGTTGGTGGCGTTCACTTCACGGGCCAGTTGCGGGGTGAGCGATTGCAGGCGCACGCCGATGTAGGGGTGCGAGGCGCGGCCGCTCTCCAGGATCTGGGCGGCGATCTGCCTCCCCAGGTTGATGGGGATGGCGAAGCTCAGGCCGGCGCCTGGGGCCTGGCGAATGGCGGTGTTGATGCCGATCACCTGGCCCCTCTCGTTGATCAGCGGGCCACCGCTGTTGCCGGGGTTCACGGCGGCATCGGTCTGTAGGTAGGGCACCCGCTGCCCTTCGCCCACCGCATTGGTGCGCTGCACCGCGCTGATGATTCCCGCGGTCACGGTGTTGTCGAGGCCGAGCGGGTTGCCGATGGCGATCGCCCATTCACCCGGGCGCACCTTGGCGGAGTCACCGAGGGGGGCCACGGGTAAGCCGGCCGCTGCCACCTTCACCACGGCCACATCGGTGATCGGATCGCTGCCCAGCACCTTGCCGCGGAAGCTACGGCCATCCGGCAGGGTTACCCCCACTTCGCTGGCCCCTTCCACCACGTGGGCATTGGTGAGGATCACCCCGTCGGAGCGGGTGATGAACCCGGATCCCTGGCCCTGCTGCTGCTGAATCGAGGGGCCGCCGCCGAACAGGCCGCCGAGGGGGTTGACCACCCGCCGCACCGTGTCGATGCGCACCACCGACGGCCCCACCTTGTCGACGGCGCTCACGATGAAGTTGTTGCCGGGTTGTAACGCCGCACTGGGCGGGGCGTCGCTGACGCGGGTGGGGTCGCCGCCACGCCGCCCAGGCAGCCCCCCGCTGCAAGCACTGAGCAGGCCCGCCAGCAGCAGGGCACTGAGCAGAGATGGGCGTCTTGAGATGCGCATCATGGGAGACGGTCCCGTCCGGGCACTGCCCCTATATTCGTGGGCCGGCGGGGGTCAGTGGCGGTGCAGCAAGGGGAAACGCTGTGGCGTCAGGTGCAGGAAGCGCTCCAGGGCAATCTCTCCAAACCCACCTTTGAAACCTGGATCCGGCCCGCGTGCTGCGCTGGATTCAATGGCACCGAACTCCAGCTGCTGGCGCCCAATGCCTTTGCCTGCGGTTGGCTGCGCAAGAACTATCTGGTCACGATCGCCTCGGTGGCGAGCGAAATCGCTGGCCGCCCGATCAGCGTGCAGGTGGAGGCCGGCCGGGATCCGGATCTCGCCCAGGGCCTAAACGGCAACGGCTTTCAGGCCCCGCTGGCCCCCGGCGAAGCCAGCCCGGTGGGGGAGTCGTCGCTCCCGGGTGGGGCGGCTTCAGCCAGCCAGAGGCTGCCCACGGGCGAGACGCCCCGCAAGCTGGCGCCGGGCCTCAACCCCCGCTACGTGTTCAACCGTTTTGTGGTGGGGCCCAACAGCCGCATGGCCCACGCGGCGGCCCTGGCGGTGGCCGAAGCCCCCGGCCGTGAATTCAATCCCCTATTCATTTGCGGCGGAGTGGGTCTGGGTAAGACCCACCTGATGCAGGCGATCGGTCACTACCGCTTGGAGATCGATCCCGAGGCCCGTGTGGCCTATGTGAGCACTGAAACGTTCACGAATGATCTGATCCAGGCCATCCGCAAGGACGGCATGCAGAAATTCCGCGATCGCTACCGCGCTGCCGATCTGATCTTGGTGGACGACATTCAGTTCATCGAGGGCAAGGAATACACCCAGGAGGAGTTCTTCCACACCTTCAATGCCCTGCATGAAGCTGGCCGCCAGATCGTGATCGCCAGCGACCGGCCGCCGTCGCAGATTCCGCGCCTGCAGGAGCGCTTGATCTCGCGCTTCTCGATGGGGCTGATCGCCGATATCCAGGCGCCCGACCTGGAAACGCGCATGGCGATCCTGCACAAAAAGGCCGAGCACGAGCGGGTGAACCTGCCCCGCGATCTGATCCAATACCTCGCTGGTCGTTTCACCTCCAACATCCGCGAGTTGGAAGGAGCGCTGACGCGGGCCGTGGCCTTTGCTTCGATCACCGGCCTGCCGATGACGGTGGAATCGGTGGCCCCGATGCTCGATCCCGCCGGTGTGGAGGTGGAGGTGACCCCCGCTCAGGTGCTGAACAAGGTGGCCGAAGTGTTCGGGGTCAGCGTGGAGGAGATGAAGAGCCCCAGCCGCAAACGGGCTGTGAGCCAGGCCCGGCAAGTGGGCATGTATCTGATGCGCCAGGGCACCAATCTGTCGCTGCCGCGCATCGGCGATGAGTTTGGCGGCAAGGATCACTCCACCGTGATGTATGCCGTGGAGCAGATCGACAAGAAGCTCAATGCCGACCCTCAGCTGGGACGGCAGGTGCAGCAGGTGCGCGATCTGCTGCAGATCGATTCACGCCGCCGCACCAAATAGGCCTGAGCTCAGCCGGTGATCGGTTCGCTGGGGTCGAGCCCTTCCACTTGGCCGGAGAAGACGCGGCTGGCGGTGATGTCATCGGCTTCGATGGTCATCAGATCGAGCTTGGTGAGCCCTCCGCCGCCCATCTGATTGAACAGCCGGTTCGCTTGACGCATCCGGGCGCGATCGATGGCGTTGCGGATCGAGCGGGCGTTGGCGAAAAAGGGCAGCTGCATCCGCCGTTGGATGTAGTCGGCGAAGGCGGCCAGCGCTTCGTCGCTGAAGCGGTAGTTCTCCTCCGCCAGGATCAGCCGCGCGATCGCCAGTAGCTCTTCGGCGGTGTAGTCGGGGAAATCGATGTGGTTGGCCACCCGGGAGGAGAGGCCGGGATTGCTCTGATAGAACACATCCATCCGCTCTTTGTAACCGGCGAAGATCACCACCAGATCATCGCGGTTGTTCTCCATCACCTGCAGCAGGATCTCGATCGCCTCGGCGCCGTAATCCCGTTCGTTTTCAGGGCGGTAGAGGTAATAAGCCTCATCGATGAACAGCACGCCGCCCATCGCCTTTTTGAGCATCTCGCGGGTTTTTGGGGCGGTGTGGCCGATGTATTGCCCCACCAGGTCATCGCGGGTGGCGGTCACCACATGGCCTTTGCGTACATAGCCCAGGCGGTGGAGGATCTGCGACATCCTCGCCGCCACCGTTGTTTTGCCCGTGCCAGGCCGTCCGGTGAACGACATGTGCAGGCTGGGGGCGGTGGTGGAGAGCCCCACCTGCTTGCGGGCGCGGTCAACCACCAGCAGTGCGGCGATCTCGCGGATCCGGGTTTTCACTGGCCGCAAACCGATCAGCTCTTGATCGAGTTGCGCGAGCACATCTTGAACCTGGGCCCCTTCATAGGCGGCCTGCAGGTTCACGGGTGTGTCGTCGGGAGCGATGCCTGCGGGCTGTTGCTCAGACGAGGCCATCGATCGCGGCGGCGAAGGCGTGGTCAGCCTCGCCGATCGCCGCCTCCTCACCCTCGGCTCGCAGGGTGATGTTCACGTATGTACGTCCGAAGCTGATGTCGGGATAGCGGCCTTCGCCCTCACAAAAATCGTTGAGGCGATCCAGAAAGGCGCGGTTGCTGGCGTAGTCGGGGAATTCGATGCGCCGCTCCAGCCACTCCACGCGATCGGGCTTGGGGCGGGGGTTCCACTGGTGCTCCATGGGATCGACCTTACGCCGCCAGGCATCTAAGCCCCCAAGCAATCTGTGCGGGCGATGCCGAGGCGTGCGGCCCAGGCTTCGGCGTAGGCGGCGTTGGCGGCCTGGGCTTCGGGATCGGTGCTGGAGAGCGGATGGGGCATGGTGCCGTTGATGGCTGCATTGGTGACGCAGAACATCGACTTCTGGAAGCTCATGCAGATTTTCACGCGCACATCCCCCTCGCCACGCGTGCGCTCGAGATACCACTGGTGCAGCTTCTCCGGCAGGTGGCGGTACATGTCCTGCATCAGCAGGCTGGGGGGGATGCCGGCTCCCATGCTCGGCAGGGCATCGGCGTAGAGGGCCCCGTAGGTGAACTTGGCCTGGTCTGGCGAGATCTGCTGGGCCTGGGCGTTGAAGCTCACCGTACCCAGGAAGGGCATTCCCCTTAGAAACACCGCTTCCACGTAGGGCACGGCCACATCCACTAGGAAGGTGAGGCCGGCCTCCGGTGGCAACACCCAGAAGTGTTGGCCGTGGATCTCCACGCCGTAGCTGATCGGATTGGCCGCGGCGGCCACCAGGCCGTCTTTGATGAAATCCACCACCTGGGGGATGTTGCGCACCCGGCCATCGCGCTCGGCGGCTGCCAGATCCAGGAACAGATCGCTCATCACCCGCCAGAACTGACCCAGGGCATGGGTGGTGGCCGCGGAGCGGATCAGTTCCGGCAGGAAGCCGGGGAAGAGCGGGTTGAGCAGAGCCAGCAGCGGATCACGGCTGCGCTTGGCCGTAATGATGCGGCGGCAGTTCTCGGCAAAGTCAGGAGAGTCGAGGTAGGCATCCATTCCGCCGGTGGCATGCCAGAACATCGCCTTCTGGCAGTACTCGGCGTATTCGAAATTGATGCGGTCGTGGTTGAGATGGCGCCAGATCTTGGCCGGGTTCAGATCGCCATCCAGGTATTTGAAGATCGGGAATGGATTGAGAAACTGCTGCTCCGCCTGATAAATGAGGTTGATGCTGTAGGCATCCAGAACCTCGCCGTAGCTCTCGAGCACACCCACCACTTCCAGGAGGTGATCGGGGGTGTCGGTGAGCAAGGTTTGCCCCGCCAGTAGGCGCCGCTTCACCTCCGCCTGATCGATGGAGAGATTGGCCTGAACCAGATCTTGGGAAACAACAGGCATCTCAGCTCACTCCTGCGGTGAGGTTGGCCAGGGCTGTGCTGGCCACTTCGCTCAGGTTGCCCAGGCTGCTGGGCACCAAGCCGATGAACACGATGCTGGCAGCCAGGGCCAGGGCCGGAATCGTTTCGCGAGGAGCAACAGAGCTCAGCTGCACATCGAGGCGGGCGTCAGCTGTGGTGTCCCCACTGGGCGGGGTAATCGCCAGCCGCCCGAAGAAGGCGCGGTTCACCAGCAGCAGGAAATACACCGCCGTGAGGCCCGATCCCACCATCGACAGCAACGTTGCCAGGGGGAAGGCGCTGATGCTGCCCCGGAACACCAGGAATTCCGAGATGAAACCAGCCATGCCGGGCAGGCCTGCACTGGCCATCACGGCCACGATCATCAGCGAGCCGGTGAGCGGAAGGCCCCGCTCCGGATTGAGCAGACCCCGCAGCACTTCGAGATCGCGGGTGCCGGTTTTGCGGTAGACGATGCCCACCAGAAGGAACAGCAGCGCTGAGATCAGGCCGTGGCTCACCATCTGGAACACCGCCCCCAGCAGGCTCACGGGGGTATCGGCGGCCGCCGCCAGCAACACGTAGCCCATGTGGCCCACGGAGCTGTAGGCCACCATCCGTTTCATGTCGGTCTGGGCGATGGCGGCGAGCGATCCATAAAGCACCGACACCGCTGCCCAGATCGCCAGGCCAGGAGCCAAGGCCGCCCAGGCCTCCGGGAACAGCTGCAGGCCAAAGCGCAGCAGGCCGTAGGTGCCCAGCTTCAGCAACACGCCGGCCAGCAACACCGACACCGGCGTGGAGGCCTGGGTATGGGCATCGGGCAGCCAGTTGTGCAGCGGCACTAGCGGAATCTTGATGCCGAAGCCGATCAGGATCGCTCCCAGCAGCCACAGCTGCCCGCCCATCGAAAGCCGCTCGCTGAGCACCGGTGTGAGGCTGAAATCCACGCTGCCGGTGAGCAAGGCGAGGCCGAGGAAGGCACCCAGGATCAACATCCCAGACACCGCTGTGAAGATCAGGAACTTGGTGGCGGCGTAGGCGCGATTCACCCCACCCCACACCGAGATCAGCAGCCAGAGCGGAATCAGCTCCAGCTCATAGAAGAGGAAGAACAGCAGCAGGTTGTCGGCCAGGAAGGCCCCATTCACCGCGCCGCTGATCAGCAGCAGCATCGCGAAGTAGAGGCGCGGACGCTTGCTGATGTCGCGGGTGATCACCGCCGAAACCAGGGTGAGGGCCCCATTGATCAGCACCAGCGGCAGCGACAGGCCGTCCACCCCAACGGCGTAATCCAGCCCGATGCTCGGCACCCAGCTGTGGTGTTCTGTGAGCTGTAACCCAGCGGTGGCGGTGTCGAATTGCAGGGCGGTGAGCAAGCTCAACACCAGCTGCGCCACCAGGATCACAATCGTGATCTGCCGCAATTGCCCGGGCGTGGGGCTTCCGGGCCAGACCAGCAGCGCCAGGGTGCCGAGGAAGGGAACCAGCAACAGGGACGACAACAACATGCTGATCAGACCCCACCCCGCGCCACTTGCAGGGCGCCGATGAACAGCACCACGGCCACGATCACCGTGAGTACATAGCTCTGCAGCTGGCCGCTCACCGTGAGTTTCAGGCCGTTGGCGGTTGCCATCGACAACCGCCCGATGCCATCCACGCCGCCTTTGATCACCTGGATGTCAAACCAACGGGTGAATTGCGCCACGGAGGCCACCAGTTTCACCACCGTGCGGCGGTAAATCTCAGGCGTATAGAAGTCGTAAGCCAGCAGGTCTTGAACCACCCGAACCACAGGCTGGCGCGAGCGTGACCAGAAGCTGTCGAGTGGGGTAAGGGATCCCAGCAGAACTCCCAGCAAGCCACTCGCCACCACGGCAGCCGCCACGGGCATCGAGAAGGCCGCGATCCCTGGCACCGGATCAATGCGCTGCATGATCGCTGGGAGCAGCAGCACGATCACCGTGAGGCTCACCATCGGCAGAGCCATCAGCCAGTTGGCCTCTGGGGTGCGCTTCGTTTTCGGCAGTGCAGGGCCCAGGAATACGGAGCGATACACCCGCGCCACATTGGCGGCGGCCAGCACGTTGGTGATCAGGAAGATCACAGCGAAGGCCGGCGCTAGCTGGCGGAAATCCTCCACCAACAGGCCGTAGCACCAAAAGCCCCCCAGGGGCAGCAGGCCTACCACGCCGGCACTGCCCACAAGAAAGGCCGTGGCGGTGGCTGGCATGCGGGTGCCGATCCCACCGAGTTCGGTGAGGTCTTGGCAGTTGGTGGTGGCGATGATGCTGCCCACGCTCATGAATTGCAGGGCGCGGGCCAGGCCATGGGCGAACAGCAGCAGCAGTGCCAGGCCTGGTTGTTGCAGGGCGATGGCAATGAACACCAGCCCCAGATACGAGGTGGTGGAGTAGCTGAAGGCGCGCTTGAGATCCACCTGGGCGATCGCCACCAGGCCGCCACCGATGGCGCTGATGCTGCCCACCACCAGCAACACATCGGTGGCGATCGGCGACACAGCCACCACGGGCATCAGCTTCATCAGCACGATGGCGCCGCAGGTCACCACCACGGAGTTCCGCAGGATCGAGGCGGGGTTGGGGCCCTCCATGGCTTCATCCAGCCAGAGGTGCATCGGGAACTGGGCGCATTTGCCCATGGGGCCGGCAATCAGGCCAAGGCCCAGAAGCGTTCCTGCCAGAGGCGTGATCAGGTTCTGTTCGCGGGCCTGGGCAGCCCAGACGTAGAGGTCGTCGAATTCCATCGAGCCCGCCCAGGCCGAAACGGCCACCACGCCCATCAGCAGCAGCACATCCCCCACGCGTTTGGTGAGGAAGGCATCGCGGGCCGCTGTGACCACCAGGGGCTGGGCGTACCAGAAGCCCACCAGGAGATAGGTGGAGAGGGTGAGCATCTCCAGCAGGAAATAGCTCATGAACAGATTGCTGCTCAGCACCACCCCACTCATGGCGCCCTCAAAGAAGCCCACCAGGGCATAAAAGCGAGCCAGCGACCACTCCTTATCGAGGTAGCCGAGGGCAAACACCTGGCACACCAGGCTCATCGTCGTGACGAGCTCCAGGGCGGCCAGGTTGGTGAGAGATAGGTCGAAGCCGATCCGCAGATTCAGGTCAGCGGCTTGGAACCAGGGAAAGTCGAGATGCTGCGGGCCCAGGGCCACCACCTCAGAGATGGCCAGGCTGCCGTGCAACACAGCGAGCAGCGTGACCAGCAGATTGAGATACGCCGCCGGCCGGGGTCCGTTGCGCTTGATCCAGCCGGTGGCCCACGGCAGCGACAGCAGCATGCCGCTGAAGCCGTAAAGCGGCACCAGCCAGATCAGTTGCAGCGGAAGCGGGAGAGCGTCGCTCAAAAAGCGGTGACCTTTGGGGTGCGGACTCTAAGCAGCGTTCAGAAGCTGGCTCGGGCGCGGGGATCGCGGCGAGCGTTGCTGCTGGCGCCGTAACGGGCATAGCCCCGGCGACGGCGACCACCCAGCTGTTGAAGCCAGGCTTCCAGGTCGCGGCTGTGGTGCTGCTCGTCCTCCAGGAGGGCCTGGAAGAAGGCGCCATTGGCCTCGTCGTTGATCACGCGGCAGAAGCGTGAGGCTTCGTCGTAGTGATCCACGAGTTGCTGTTCGAGATCAGCGTTCTGCTCGAGCAGACCCACCAGATCAGGTGCATGGGTCACAGGCTGCAGCTGAGAGGCCGCCGGTGCGACCCCCAGTTGCAACATGTGCTGCACAATCCGCTCCGCGTGCTGCATTTCCTCCACCGTTTCCTCGCGGAAGCGCTCGGCGGAGGCCTCATCACCCCAGAGCCCCACGAGGGAGGCCTGGGTCATGTACTGCTGCACAGCAGTGAGCTCAAGGCTCAGAGCGCGGCCCAGATAGGCCAGGACGCGCGGATGTACGGCGTCCATGCTCATCAGGCGCGGCGGTTGTTGGTGCCGGAGAGGACGGGCTCCACTTCGCTGTGGGGGCGGGCAATGATGTGGGCAGCCACCAGGCCGTCGCCCACGCGCTCACAGGCATCAGCGCCGGCGCGCACAGCAGCGTTCACGGCTCCGGTTTCGCCGCGCACGAGCACGGTCACATAGCCACCACCCACGAATTCGCGGGCGATCAGGCTCACTTCAGCAGCCTTGGTCATGGCGTCAGCAGCCTCGATGGCCGGCACCAGACCGCGGGTTTCGATCATGCCGAGGGCGATGCCCTGTACGGAAGAGGCCATGGGGGAGATGCTGCTGGAAGAGGAAGAACGGTTGTTGCCACCACCGCTGGCGCTGCTGCCACCACCCCGGCGGGCGGTTGCGGCCGGCTTGGCAGCCGATGACCGGCTGGTGCTGGCGGGTTTGCTGGCAACGGCAGTGGTGGCCACGGTTTGAGCCGTCACGGTCACCGCTTTGGTGGCGGGGGCCGAGGCTTGGCTGGCGGCAGCCGGTGTGGAGGCCGGTGCTGGGATCGCCGTCACCGGCGTGGTCGTGGTGGCAGCTGGTTTGGCAGCTGCCGCCTTACCGGAGGCCGAGGTGTTGGTGGCTCGGGATCTGGGAGTGGCCATGGCGGTGATGGGCGGTGCCCGTGAGCGGTCGCGGATGAACGGAGTGGACCCGGCTCAAGGCCGGGAGGAACAAAGCTGTTCCTTAACCGTCGGGCGACCAGTGGTCGATGATTCCGCCGATCGTGAGATCGGTGAAAAGGTTGGCGTTGCCCGTGGCATGTCGGGCAGCGGACCCACTGGCGGTGAACACCCAGTTGCCTGGGGAAGCACCGACAGGGTCGCAGGCCACGTTGAGCTTGCCCTTGGAGGTGCGCAGGATCCGCAGGTTCTGGTGGGCAAAGCCCTCCACCCGATTGGTGCAGACCAGCGAGCCCATCACCTGCATGATTTCCATTAATTCGCCCCCCCGCTGCCGCTCGGAGCGGCAGGGTTGGCGGGCTTGCCGGCAGCCATCTCTTTGGCTGCATCGGGATCCCAGTGGTCGATGATCCCCACGATCGTGAGATCGCTGGGATACGACTTGCTGCCGGCGGCCTCTCGGGCTGCGGAACTGCCCACGCAGATCACCCAGTCGCCCGGGATAGCTCCTACGGCATCCACAGCCACCTTTTGGGTGCTGCCATCCAGCACCACCTGCAGGTGTTTGTGCTGGAAATCGGCGATGCGGTTGGTGGAAACCAGTGGCTTCACCACTTTGCAGATCAACATCTCAGTGCCCCCCTCCGGTGTTGAACGTGATTGAGGAACTTACGGTTTCGGCCGGTACGTGCCGGTCGCGGTCACGCACGGTGAGCAGGGTGTGCAGCAAGCCCTGCGCACAGAGATCGCTGTAACGCGCTTCGATCGCACGCTTCACCCGCTCGCAATGGGCGATGGCCCGTTCCCGCGCACCGGGCACGGCGCCGTGATAGTCGAAGCGCAGCACCACCGGAATCGGCAACCCGCGCGACACATTCAGACCCTTGAAGATCTTCACGCCCACATCGAGGTCCGGGGCGCCCTCTTCCACCGTGTCCATGTAGGCGAAGTAGGTGAGGTTGCGCAGATGCACCTCTTTGAAGCCGATGCCAACGCCGATGAAGCGCTCGGCATGGCCGAAATCGCTGTAGCTGCCGCCGTGGTACTGGCGCACGTAGTCGATCTGGGACAGGTTGTGCTCGATCAGGCGTGCGATCAGCTGCACCATGCCGGCGTCGGGCGTGGCGGCCGCTGCGCCATGCACGAGTTCTTGAATGGTGGTGCGGGCCTGATCAGCGGTCAGGTTGCGGGTGGCGTCGTACACCGCCTGGGCATCAAGCCAGGTCTCGAGGTCGGTGCTGCCATCGCGGCCGGGCACGTGCACGCGGATCGCATCGGTGTCGGTGTCCATGCCCACCAGCAGCAGATCCACTGAGGCCCCGCAGCAGAAGCTGTTTTCCACGGCCTGCTGGAAATCCTTGAGGCGTTGCAGGCCCTGGGCTGCTGCGGCTTTGTCATCGCTGCCGTGGGCGGCGCAGCCTTCGTGGCAGGGATCTTTGGAGCTGAAGTGATACACCACCACCTTGAGGTAGCGGGTGTCGCTGTGGGCTGGATTGGGCAGGCCTTCGCGGTAGCGGCGGTGCTCGGTTTTCACCCAGCGATCCACCGTGTTCTCCACGTCGAACATGGCGCCGGCATGGGAGCGGCGGCGCACGGAGCTAAAGGGCAGACGCAGGGCGTAGGCGATGGCATGGGCGAGCCGTCCATCCGCACAGGGCGTGATGTCGAGCAGATGGAAGCCGCACTCCAGCAGAAAAGCGTTGAACGCCTCCGCATCGTTGCTGCCGTCTTGGGCCGCCAGGGGATCGTCGTTGAAGAAGGTGAGGCTGGTTTGCTCGTAGGCCTCAAACACGCACCAGGCAAACAGGGTGCGCATGTCCAGCTGACTGGTCCAGGCGGTCTCGAGCACCGGCTGGGGTAGCTCGTGGCCCAGTTCAGCCAGGGCCAGACGCTGCGCCTGGGCAATGAAATCGGGTTCGTGCTGCAGCGCGGAAAGGCGCTTCAACACCGGCACGATGTGGTCGAAGGAACCGAGGGTGCGCTCTTCGTAGGCACGCAGCGCTGCGTTGGCTTGCCCGTTGGTGAGTGGGTGCAGACCGCCGGTGGCGGCGGGTTTGATCACCACTTGGGTGGCCACAGGCCGAACCCGGCGAGCGGAGCTGGTGCTGGCTGGAGCCACCACCGGTGCAGCTGCCTTCATGCGGCTGCTGCGCGATTGGCCGGTGCGAGCCGCGTTGGCCAGTTCGCGCTGGCGCAGCACTTTGCTGAGAGAGGAGGTGGGATTCAGCTCAGCAGGGTTCGGGCTTAATGGTTCGGCGGCCCCATTGCTGCCGAAGCGGCGTCGGGGAGCCGTGGGGCTCAGGGCCCGCTCGTTGGTAGCGGTTCTCCGACGCATCGCGTGTCTCTCCTCAGCCCCGGGCGCCGCCAGACACCGTGATCAGGGAACCCTGGTCGGTGCTGCCGCTGGAGCCGGTGACTTTGCTGTTGGGAGGGGGAACGTCCTGGTTGCGCTTGTTCTGTTGGCCAGGCATGGCGCTCATCGGACCCACACGGGTGGGATTGCGGCGGCGGGCAGAGCTGCCCTCGGTGCCGGTCACGCGCTCACCACGATCCCAGTCGTCACCGGTCACCTTGGTTCCGGAACCCTCGCCGGTGACCCGGGAGGCGGGGCGCAGGTCTTCGTCCATGCTCACCGGAGCCACGTCGGTGGCGGCGGCAAGGCGCTGAGCGGCGCGGCGGTCGAAGCGGAACTGCTCGGTGCCGGTGACTTTGCCGCCGGCCATGTCAAAAGGGCCGGTGATTCTCCCGCCTTGCTCGTAGGTGCTGCCGGTCACGGCGCCGGTGCGCTCACGCTCCACCTGGGCGGCGCGGGCAGGGGATTGCACGCTGAACTGCTGCCATGCGGCCTGGTTCAGGGCCTGAGGGAAGTCGGCATCGCGGCTGGGGGCGGTGCCACAGGCCTGGTTGAGTTGGTCGGCGCCCACGTAAGGGGTGCCGGTCACGTCTTCACAGGCGCCACGCTCAGCGCCAGTCATCACACCGCCGATGCCGGGCTGAATGCCGGTCATGCGGCTGGCGTTGCGAACAGCGGTGCGCTCGCGGGTGGCGCGCACGGCATTGGCGTTGCAGAAGTCGCCGGCCTGCTCGAGGCCTGCGTAGGGGGTGCCGGTCACCACCTTGCAGGTGCCGGGTTCGTCGCCGGTCACTTTGGAGGAACGGCCGGTGCGGGTGCCGCTCACCACCTGGTTGCGGTTGGTGATGCTGAAGCCCACCTTGGCGGCTTCGGGAGCGGGACGATCGCCGCAGAAACCTTCGAACTGCTCGGAGCCGATGTACTCGTCGCCGGTCACATTGCGGCAGCTACCGGGCTCATCGCCGGTGACGTGCTGGCTCCGGCCAACGGCGGTGCCGGTCACGCCCGTGCCGCGCAGGGTGTTGAAGCTGTTCACCTTGGCCGGAGCGCGGCCTGCAGCGGGTGCTTCGGCGCCCAGATATTGATCACCGGTGAGCTGACGGCCGGAACCGGGCTCATCGCCCGTGACCTTCTCGCTCCGGCCCACCATCACACCGCTCACGGCTTGACCGCCGAGGGTCTGGCTGCGTCCCACCTTGCGCACCGCCGGGGTGGCGCCACCGCAGTAAGCGGCGGATTGGTTGGCTGAGACGTATTCAGTGCCGGTGATGCTCTTGCAGGTGCCGGGCTCATCGCCGGTCACTTTCTCGCTGCGACCCACCTCATTGCCGGTGACCCGGTTGCCGTGGGTGGTCGCGGTGACACGCACCTTGGCGGGCTGGATCGGAGCTGCCGGTTGGGTGCCGCAGAAGGTCTGGAAGACCTCAGCGCCCAGATATTCCGTACCGGTGATCGTGCGGCAGGTGGCCGCCTCGTTGCCGGTGGTTTTCACCGAGCGGTTGGCCTGCGTACCGGTAACGGTCTGGCCGGCGAGGGTCTCACTCACACCCACCTTGAGGGAGGCTTCGGCGGCCTGCTTGGCGCCGTGGCGGTTCGGGCCGGAGGGGCGGGTTCCCGCATTGCGAGCAGTGCCAGCGGCGCCGGTTTTGCTCTTCAGCTCGCGCACCTTCTGGGAGAGTTCGCGGGCGCTCAGATCAGGGTTGATTTGACGGGCCACTGCGGCAGGGCCGGTCTTGCTGGTGCCGCTGGCGGATTTGCCACGCTTGGACAGCGCTTCGCGACGGGCGAGAACGAGAGCTCGGCTGGGGTTGTGCTGCGCGGTGGCTTTGCGGGTGGCCGGGCGATTGCTGCTGGGTGAGGCCGAGCTGCCACGGCTGCTCAGCGAAAGGGTTGCGGCCGTCTCGCGCTGACGGCTGCTGGTGGTGTCGGGTTGGCTCTCTTGGCACTTGCACTTGTGCTCAGCGGCGGGAGCAGCGGGCTTGCTGGTCTCGCGAGCGACGTCAGTGCGGGTGCGGTCTTTCGACTGATTGGCGCGCTTGCCACCGCGGGACAGGGCTTCGCGGCGGGCCAGCACCAGATCACGGCTGGGGTTGCTGACGCGCTTGGGGGTGCCCGTACGGGCCGGAGCGGAGGCGCTCAGGCTACGGGTGGGAGCCGGAGCGGCGGCCGGTGCTGATGCAGCCGGGGTCGAGGCTTGAACAGGCGCGGCATTGGTGCGGGTTGGACGTGCGTCCGCTGCTGTGCGCACCCGGCCACCACCGGAGCTGTGGCGCTTGGCAGCTTGTTTGCCACCTTCCGTGAGGGCCTTACGGCGCTCCAGGGCTGCTTCGCGACTCGATTTAGTGGCCATGTCCGCCCGGCGTATGGAATGACTGGGGTTCTCGCAACCCTGCAGTGCGCGCTCACGCTGCAGGGTTGCAGGAAAGCTGAACCAGCTCACATGCTGTGAACTGCTTCAGGAATGAAGTGAAGAAAGCGTGGTCCCGGTTCAATCCGGGACCACAGATTCCGAAGGCGCTGAATCAGCGGCCTTCGAACACCACGAAGCAAGAGCCTTGGCTCTGAGTGTAGGCGTCGTAGCCCACGAGACGCACGTGGTGGTCGGGGTATGCGCGGTGGCAAGCCTCGAGTTCGTTCACGATCACGCTCAGATCCTTCTCACCGAAGAAGGGCAGCTTCCAGTAAGACCAGTAGGTGGCCATGGAGCGGCTGGGGTGGACGTGCTCAACGAGCGGGCTCCAACCCTGGGCAATGATGTACGCGATCTGGTCGTAGATCTCGTCCTGGGTCATCGGCGGGAGGAAGCCGAAGGTCTCCAGGGTGGCGACTGTTTGGTAGTCACCCACGGTGCTCTTGAAAGGCATGGGGTTCCTTGAGATGGATGGAATGAAAGCTCGGGTGGGAAACAACGTGATGCTGTTTCCCGAATCCCGTTAGCGATTGGCTCAGTTGACGTCGAGCTTGTCGACGGTGTCGAACTCGAACTTGATTTCCTTCCAGGTCTCGAGAGCGATGGCCAGCTCAGGGCTGTGCTTCGCGGCTTCCAGAAGGATGTCGCGACCTTCGCGCTCGATTTCGCGACCGGCGTTGCGTGCCTTGACGCAGGCCTCGAGGGCCACACGGTTGGCAGCTGCACCAGCAGCAGAACCCCAGGGGTGACCGTGGGTACCACCACCGAACTGGAGCACGGAATCGTCGCCGAAGATGCTCACCAGCGCGGGCATGTGCCACACGTGGATACCGCCGGAGGCCACGGCGAACACGCCGCCCATGGAACCCCAATCTTGGTCGAAGAAGTTACCGCGGCTGCGATCTTCGGGAACGAAGGATTCACGCAGCTGGTCGATGTAGCCGAGGGTGGACTGACGGTCGCCCTCGAGCTTGCCCACAACGGTACCGGTGTGGAGCTGGTCACCACCGGAGAGGCGGAGGCACTTAGCCAGCACACGGAAGTGGATGCCGTGCTTGGGGTGACGGTCGATCACCGCGTGCATGGCGCGGTGAATGTGCAGCAGCATGCCGTTCTTCCGGCACCACTTCGCAAGACCGGTGTTGGCCGTGAAGCCACCGGTGATGTAGTCGTGCATGATGATCGGCTGGCCGAGTTCCTTAGCGAACTCAGCGCGCTCGTACATCTCCTCGGGGGTCGCTGCCGTGCAGTTGAGGTAGTGACCCTTCTTCTCGCCGGTTTCTTGCTCGGCCAGCTTCACAGCTTCGGCAACGAACTCGAAACGGTTCTGCCAACGCTGGAAAGGCTGCGAGTTGATGTTCTCGTCGTCCTTGGTGAAGTCGAGACCACCGCGGAGGCACTCATACACCACACGGCCGTAGTTCTTGCCGCTCAGGCCGAGCTTCGGCTTGATGGTGCAACCCAGCAGGGGACGGCCGTACTTGTTCATACGGTCGCGCTCGACCTGGATGCCGTTCGGTGGACCCATGCAGGTCTTGATGAACGCCAGGGGGAAGCGGATGTCTTCCAGACGCAGGTGACGCAGCGCCTTGAAGCCGAACACGTTGCCGACCAGTGAGGTCAGAACGTTGGTGATGGAGCCTTCCTCGAACAGGTCGAGGGGATAGGCGATGAACGCATAGAAGGATTCCTTGTCGCCTGGAACGTCTTCGATGCGGTAGCAACGGCCCTTGTAGAAGTCGAGGTCGGTGAGGAGCTCGGACCACACAGTGGACCAGGTGCCGGTGGAGGATTCAGCGGCCACAGCGGCAGCCACTTCCTCGCGGGGAACGCCTTCCTGGCCGGTGCACTTAAAGCAAGCCAGCAGGTCGGAATCGAGGGGAACGTAATCAGGAGTCCAATACGTGTCGCGGTACTCCTTAACCCCAGCGTCGTACTTCTTAGCCATGGAGAATCTCCGGGTGGGTCGAGGGAAATAAGTCAGGGGATTGAGCGGCCCTCAGGGGCGCGGCTCAGTCCTCAGTCCTTCGAACCAACGAAGCCGGCGCTGCTGTTCAGAGCAGGCTCCACTTCACGGTGGGGACGAGCAATGATGTGAGCGGCAACCAGGCCATCACCCACGCGCTCGCAGGCATCAGCGCCGGCGCGAACGGCAGCGTTCACAGCGCCGGTTTCGCCACGGACGAGCACGGTCACGTAACCGCCGCCCACGAATTCACGGCCGACCAGGCGCACTTCGGCGGCCTTGGTCATGGCGTCAGCGGCCTCGATCGCGGGGACCAGACCCCGGGTCTCGATCATGCCGAGGGCGATGCCCATGGTTTCGTTAGCCATTACCTGCTCCTGGAGGAGGGGTGGAATGTTCGCCTGCAACCATGCTCGGCAGCCGAACCTCCCGTCAAGCGATTTGGGCTGTTGTCACGATCACCGTCTTCGCTGCTACTGATAAGGGCGCCTGATCAGTGCATCACAAAACTTTGGAGATGCTTCTCGGCTTTGGCGCCATCGAGCTCTGAATCGTTGTGATCGCAACGGTTTTCCGCCCTTGTCTGCCGTTATGGCGGCGTGCCCGTCGCTGACCCCTTCAGAGCGGCTCCGCCTCGGACACGAACCCCACGCCTCCGTAGTAATTGAGCAACGGTTGCAGGGAGCTCCTGAGTGGACCCAGCAGTTCCGGTGGGCAGAACACGATCACATGCGCGTTGGCCCCCAACCCGCTGAACTCCATGTTGTCGGACACCGCCCCCCGTGGCCCACGGCCGGTGACATGGCGCATCACGGTGTAGCCACTGCAGCCGGCCTGATCGATGGCCTGGAGCACGGGTTCCAATTCCCGCTCGCTCACGATCAGATCCAGCCGTTTCATGGCAGCAAACGATGCACCAGGGCCATGTACAGAGGTATACCCACCACGATGTTGAACGGAAAGGTGAGGCCTAGGGCCGTTGAGATGTAGAAGCTGGGGTTGGCCTCCGGCACGGTCATGCGCATCGCCGCCGGTACCGCGATGTAAGAGGCGCTAGCGCACAGCACAACAAACAACAGGGCGTTACCCGTTTCCAGGCCGATGCCGCGGGCGATCAGCGCACCAATCAGCGCATTGAACAGAGGCATGGCCAGGGAGAAGCCGATCAGGAAGGTTCCGGCTTCGCGCAGATCGCGCAGCCGCTGCGCCGCCACGATCCCCATGTCCAGCAAAAAGAAGCTCAGCGCTCCGTAGAAGAGTTTGTCGGTGAAAGGCAGCATTTTTTCCGCCCCTGCTGGGTTGTTGGCAGCCGTGAGCACGCCCACCACCAGGCTTCCCACCAACAAGAACACCGAGCCGTTGAGCAGGGCTTCCTTCAGGACCGCTCCCCACTGCATGGTCTGGCCGGGCTGATCCGTTGCCGGCGCCGCCAGTTTCACCAGCAGCAGCCCCACGATGATGGCCGGCGACTCCATCAGGGCCAGGGCCGCCACCATGAAGCCGTCGTGGTGCAGGCCCAGCGTGTCGAGAAAACTTTCCGCCGTAATAAAGGTCACGGCACTGATCGAGCCATAGGTGGCCGCGATGGCGGCTGCATTGAACCCATCCAGCTTCAGCCGCAACAGCGCAAAGCTGTAAAGGGGCACCAGCAACGACATCGCCACCGCGGCAGCGATCGTGAGCAACACCGGCCCGCTGATGCCGGAGTGCTGGAGTTCCAGACCTCCTTTGAAGCCAATCGCCAGCAGCAAATAGAGGGAGAAGAGCTTGGGAAGCGGCGCCGGTATCTCGAGGTCGGAGCCCAGCAGCACCGCCAGCACTCCCAGAAAGAAGAACAGAACCGGTGGCGTCAGCAGGTTCTGCAGGATCAGGCTCGTGTCCACCGCCGCCGCTCTGCTGCAGAACCCCACGCTAGGTGGCCCATTCACCACTGTTCGCGCACGCACACATGGCTTGGCGCCCCGGTTGTGGAGGGCTGAAACCCTTCCTACGGTTCAACCGAGGCAGGAACCCCTGGAGCTTTCTGGGGGGTGGAATGTTCAACCCGTCCCTGCCTCCACCAATCTGCTGGTGGCCTGCCGGGTCACAATGGGCGCCCACACCCGGCTCAGGCCCTGATGCGCCCACCCTCCACCCGGCCGCTGCTGGTGATCGCCAGCGGCAATGCCTACAAGGTGGCGGAGATCAGCGCCATGCTCGACGCCGTGGATCTCGAGGTGCGCCAGCAGCCGGAGGTCCTGGAGATCGAAGAAACAGGCAGCACTTACCTCGAAAATGCCCGGCTGAAGGCCACAGAGGTGGCCAGGCTCACGGGGCAGTGGGCCCTGGCCGACGACTCGGGCCTGGAGGTGGATGCCTTGGGCGGCGCCCCTGGCTTGTATTCAGCCCGCTACGCACCCACTGACCACGAGCGCATCCACCGCCTGCTCCAGGAACTTGGCGCCACCCCGTACCGCAGCGCCAGCTTCAACAGCGCCATGGTGCTGGCGGCCCCCGATGGGGAGCCGGTGCTGGAGGCCCAGGGCATCTGCCGCGGTGAGATCCTCACGGCACCGGTGGGCCGCGGCGGTGGCTACGACCCGATCTTCTGGGTGCGCGAGGCCGGTATGACCTACGCCCAGATGGGCCAGCACCTCAAAGACAAGCTCGGTTCCCGCGGCAAGGCCGCACGCCAGTTGGCCGGGGATCTCAAGCGGCTGCTGGGCGTCGGCTGACGGATCAGCGGGCGCGGCGGTTGATCTGCTCCACCGATCGCATGGCGGCGGAGGCGGCTTCGTTCACGTCGCCTTCCCATCCGGCCAGGGTGAGGCGGCCGAAGGCACCCACGGCCTTCACATCCACCACGGTGATGTTGCTGGCTTTCTCGGCCTCATTGGCTGCCAGCAGCACATAACCCGCCGGCTCGGTTTCGAGGATGTACATGCTCATCCCCGCTTGAATCATTGAACCGCGGCGGTTCTGACGGTTGATCAGCACAGCGTGGTCAGGCGTAATGGCGCGGATCACTTCGGTCCAGGTCACGCTGCAGCGGGTGCGCTGGTCAACGCTGCTGCCGATCGCCTCCAGCACCACATCACCGGAGTGGAGCACATTGCTCTGATCGCGGTGATACAGCGCCAGGGAGCCAAAGGCCCGCTCCACCACCATCTGGCCCAGGCGCACGGTGCTGGCCTTGAGGGCAATGTCGGTGACCCGGTGCACGGCCATACCGGGCGACACCTCAAGCCACAGGCAGGCATCACCTGGGATGGGCAGGAAGCCCTGGCTCACCGTGCCCATGTAGGCCGCGAGTTGGGGCTGCAGTGAATCGAGAAACACATAGGTGCGCAGCTCGATCGATTCCACGGCGCTGGCCTGGCTTACCAGGCGCGCTTCGCTGTCGGTGGTGATCACGCAGCTCGCCGCTGACGGATGCAACTCGTCGAGGGGCGTGCCGCTGCCGCTGAAACCCAGGTCTGTGCCGGTGATCTGCACTGCAGAGGAGCGTCGCCTTGGGATCCGCTGCGGCAAGGCGAAGGCTGCTCTCAAATGCGGCGCGATCTTACCGCCCGGAACTCACGTTCTCGCTTGCTGACGCGGCGCGGCAACGGTGCGCAATCACACAACCGTTCGATCCAGCGCACCTAACACAGGGCATCCGAGCCTCGCTCGCCATGCTCAGTGCTTCAACGCGTCTCAAACTTCAGGCCATCGTTGCGCGGATCGGCAGCGGTGATGCCGTCACGCTGGATGAACGCATTTATCTGCAGAAGTTTGCGGATCGCGACCGCACCGTGGCGGATTGGTTGCGTCAGGCGCGCCGGCGTCAGCTGGCCACCACGGGCGATGGTTTGGATCGTTTGATGGCCGAGCTCGATCTCGGTGATCCAGAGCCCGGCCCTCCCTTCCGCCCAGACCCTGATGATCCAGGTGATCTTGGCGATTGGTTTGGGCAGGCCCCGGACTGGTTGCGGCGCAGTTGATCAGAGCGGTGTCTGAGCCCCCTTGCGCCGCGCGTTGCAGCCGGTACCGTCCGGCCATCCCCTGCAGCACTGACCGTGGCCGCCAAGCGCTCTGCCTCCGCCCCCGCTGCTTCCGCCCCTGAAGCCGCCGATCTCAACGCTGAACAGGCCCTGGCCCTGGTGGGCATGGGCCTGATGCAAAAGATGGCGGCCAGTGGTGAGCTGCCGTGGATGTGGAACGAAACCGAAGATGGCGGCAGCTGTGATGTGGCGGCGCTGCGCCAGCGTTTGGAGCTCACCCAGCTGGCCCTGCAAACCGGCGCTCCGCTCAGCACGGCCGAAGTGACTTATCTGATGGGCGCTCGCCCCGGTAGTGCCGAGGTGGAGCGCGGCGGCCTGCGGGCCCGCCGCGTCAGCCGCAATGTGTGGAAGCTGAGCGAGGCCCGAGGCGGCGAGCGCCGCGGCGAGGTGGCCCAGTTCGGCGCCTTCAACGACGGTCGCCGTCGCTTCGCCTGAGGCTGCTTAGGGCAGATCGCCGCCTGTGCTGATCTCACGATCCCAGGCGGCGATCAGTTGGTCTTTCAGTTGCGCGGCCTGGGCAAGAGCGATGTCGAGGCTGCCCCACCAGTTCACAAGCGCCACGGGGATTGGCATCGCATTGCAGTCGAGTTCAAACGACTGAATCGTGTCGTCGCCGTCCACCAGCACGGTGATCGAAAATTCCAGCAGCCCGTGCTGCCATGGGTGCAGCGTCACGGTGGTGACATTGCCCAGGGCGATGCAGCCCACATCAATCGTCCACCACGGGGCCCGGCCGCCGGCCCGGCGGTGTTCCTCGGGCTGATCAATCTTTGGCCAGCCCCGCTGCACCAACTGCTGCAAGAGCTCATGAAGGGTGGCGCGCATCGGCCCTCCCTCCGCGGCGTTGTTTCCGTCATGGCACCGGCAGCGTGATCGCGGCAAGGGGCCAAGGACGGCATTGCGATGCATCCTGGGTGCAGATTTCCTGTAGCCAGTGCTGATCAATTGGGCCAGGCGGCTGCTCGGTAACCCCCTGCCGCGCAGCCAGTCGGATTCGGAGAAGCTGCCCAGTTTCGAGGCGCTGCCGATCCTCAGCTCCGATGCCCTGTCGTCGGTGGCTTACGCCACCGAGGCGGCGCTCGGGGTGTTGATCCTGGCCGGCAGCCAGGCCCTGGAGCTCTCGCTGCCGATCACCGGCGCGATCGTGCTGCTGATCGGCATCGTGGTGCTCTCCTATCGGCAGACGATCGAGGCCTATCCCCAGGGGGGCGGCTCCTATGTGGTGGCGCGCGAAAACCTCGGCACCTGGCCCAGCCTGATTGCGGCGGCTTCGTTGCTGGTGGATTACACCCTCACCGCCGCCGTGAGCCTGATGGCCGGCACTCAAGCCTTGTCGTCGTTGCTGCCGGGGTTGCTGCCCTACGAAACGCCCCTGGCTCTGCTGCTGTTGGTGTTGGTGGGCTGGGCGAACCTGCGGGGCGTGAAGGAAGCCGGCCGCGCCTTTGCCATCCCCACCTATGCCTTTGTGGTGATGGTGGTGTTGCTGGCGCTCTTTGGCCTGCAAAACCTGGTGTTTGCCCATGGCTTCACGCCGGACGCACCACCGCTGGTGCGGGCGGTGGAACCGCTCGGCCTGTTTCTGATCCTGCGGGCCTTCAGCTCCGGCTGCTCGGCCATGACCGGCATCGAAGCGATTGCTAACGGTGTGAAGGTGTTTCGCGAGCCGGCCGCCAAGCGTGCCCAGCGCACGATGCTCGTGATGGGGGTGATGCTCGCCCTGATGTTCCTGGCCGTGAGTGGCCTGGGCTGGCTCTATGGGGTTGCCCCCAACCCGGATCGCACCGTGTTGGCGCAGATCGGCATCCGGGTGTTTGGGGAAGGAAGTCCCCTCTTCTGGGCTCTGCAGATCAGCACCCTGCTGATCCTGGCGCTGGCGGCTAATACGGCCTTTGCGGGCTTCCCCCGCCTGGCAGCGATGCTGGCGCAGGATCGCTTCCTGCCTCGGCAGATGGCCTGGATCGGCGATCGGTTGGTGTTCCAGAACGGCATTTTCGTGCTGCTGGCGGCTGCCGCGCTGGTGATCGTGGTGTGCGAGGGCGACACCACCGTGGCGGTGAATTTGTATGCCCTCGGCGTGTTCAGTGCCTTCACCCTCTCGCAGGCGGGGATGGTGGTGCGCTGGTGGCGGCTGCGCGGCCCCGGCTGGCTGGGGCGCCTCCTGATGAATGCGCTCGGATCACTCACCACCTTTGTGGTGCTGATCGTGATCGTGGTGAGCAAATTCGATGAGGGCGCCTGGACCGTGGTGATCGCCATCCCCCTCTTGGTGTGGATGCTCGCCCGCGTCCGTCATCGCTACGACACGGTGTATCGGGCCATCGGCCTCGGGCCCAACGATGACCGCAGCCTGCGTCTTCCGCAGCGCCGTGATCCCGTGGGCAACACCAGCGTGGTGTGGGTGCCGTCGCTCTCGCGGCCCAGCCTGGCGGCCCTGCGTTACGCCGCCACCGTGTCGGATCGGGTGGTGGCGGTGTGGGTGCTGGCCGATGACGACGACCCGGCGATGATTCGCCGTAACTGGCAGCAGTGCGTGGGAGATCCCGCGCCCGCAGGGCTGGAGTTGGTGTTGCTGGATAGCCCCTTCGCCTCGCTGGTGGATCCGTTTGCGGAGTTTGTGGCGGATGAGGAACAACGCCACCCAGAGAGCACCTTCACGATCGTGATGCCGATGGCGATTCCGCGCTACCGCTTCGATGGGCTGTTGCTCAATCAGCGTGGGGTGAACATGCGCCGCGCCCTTGATGCACGCCGCAGCCGTGTGTTCACGCTGGTGCGGTACTACCTGCCCGCCTGACCCAAACCTCAGCTCCAGCGACTACCTTTTCGCGACTCTGAAGCGCGAAACGTGTGTCCTGGCTAGGTACAGCCTGGTTGGTTCCCCTTTACCCCCTTTTGGGGTCCATCTTCAGCCTGCTCTGGTCGCCGGGATTGATCGCCCGCACCGGTCCCCGTCCGTCGGGCTATGTGAACCTGCTGATGGTGTCGATCGCCTTCGGCCACAGCCTGATGGCCTTGCTGGGGCTCACGGGCAATTCGGCGGCTGGCCAGGCCGCGATCTATGCCCCGCCCAGCTTTCAGTGGACCTGGATCCACACCGCAGGCCTGAGCATCGGATTCGACGGTCTGGTGACCGAACCCGCCCTGATCGCGATGACGGTGATCACCGGGTTGCATGTGCTGGTGCAGATCTACGCGATCGGTTATTTGGAGATGGATTGGGGCTGGCCGCGCTTCTTTGGCAGCCTCAGCTTTTTTGAGGCTGGCCTCTGCGGCCTCGTGCTCACCGATTCGATCTTCTTCAGCTACGTACTGCTGGAGCTGCTCACCGTGGGCACCTACGTGATCGTGGGCACCTGGTTCAACCAGTCGCTGGTGGTGAAGGGGGCCCGTGATGCCTTCCTCACCAAGCGCATCGGCGACTTGATCCTCTTGGCCGGTGTGATCGCCCTGCTGCCGATCACCGGCACCTGGAATTTCCATGGCCTGCAGGCCTGGGCCGCGGATCTCACCAACAACGGTCAGCCACTGCCGGCTGGTTTTCAGCTGATCCTCCTGGCCCTGATCGCTGGTCCGATGGGCAAATGCGCCCAGATCCCGCTGCACCTTTGGCTGGATGAAGCCATGGAGAGCCCCTTGCCCTCCACGGTGCTGCGCAACTCGGTGGTGGTGATCGGTGGCGCCTGGGTGTTGCTGCGATTGGAGCCATTGATCGAACTCAGCCCTCTAGTGCAGGGCGTGCTGGTGGTGGTGGGCGGCACCACTGCGGTGGTAGCCGCCCTGATCGCTTTGGGGCAGGTCGATCTCAAGCGCGCGATGAGTTTTCTGGTGAGCAGCTGGCTGGGACTGTTGTTTGTGGCGGTGGGGCTGGGTGGCATCGGTGTAGCCGATCACCTGCTGCTGGTGTATCCGCTGCCGATGGCGCTGATGTTGATGGCGCTGGGCACGATCGTGATCGGCAACATCACCCAAGACCTCACCCAGCTCGGCGGCCTCTGGAGCCGGCGCCCCCTTGTTGGCATCGCCTTTTTGGTGGGCGCAGCCGGATTGGTGGCCCTGCCACCTTTTGGGGGCTTTGCCGCCCAGCGTGAGCTGCTGGAGTTGGCGGTCGCCAGTCGCTTGCCCTGGGTGTTGGGTGGGCTTGTGCTGGTGGTGAATGCTCTGCTCTGCGCCTGTTTGATGCGGGTGTTCGGGTTGGTGTGGGGCGGCTCCCCGAAGCCATTCACCGTGCGTTCGCCAGAGGTGCTCTGGCTGATGGTGCTGCCCACCCTGCTGCTGATGGGCCTGGTGCTGCACATCCCTCAGCTGCTCGTCCAGCTCGGGATTGTGGGGCTCACGCCCCTGCCTGGTTGGGGTCCCCTGGGTTGGCCGCTGCTGGCTTCAAGCCTGGTGGGCGCTGGGATATCCGCCTGGTTCTACCTGCGGCCCCATCCGCTTGCGCAGCTGCCTTCCGGCTTGGGCGGCCTGCAGCACTGGCTAGCCGATGACATGCACACCGAGGCCTTCTATCACCGCACCGTGGTGGCGCTGGTGGTGGGGTTGGCGCGCCTCAGCGCCTGGATTGATGTGCAGTTGGTGGATGGCTTCAGCGCCGGTACCGGTGCTGCGGCGCTGCAGGGATCTCGCCGGCTGAGTTTCAGCACCAGTGGCCGCGCCCAGACCTATGCCCTCTCGCTGCTGCTCGGTGTGCTGCTGATGGCCGCCTGGCTGCTCTCCCGCTGAGCTGATCGCCATGACCCTGTTGCTTCTGTTGCTGCTTCCGCTGCTGGTGGCCGTGCTCCTGCCCCTGTTGCCGGCCGGTTCAGCCTGGCTGCGGCGCGCGGCCTTGGCGGCACCGCTGCTGCAGCTGTTGGTGGCGCTTCTGTGGTGGCGCGATCCCAGTTCTGATCTGTCGTGGAGCTGGCTACCGCGGCTGGGCCTGCGGCTCGAGCTTGGCCTCGACGGCCTCACCCTGCCGCTGGTGTTGCTGGCGGCCCTGATCACGGCGATGGCCGTGCTTGCCGCGCCGGCCGATCAAACCAGGCCGCGCTTGTTTTTCCCCTTGCTCCTGGCCACCAACCTCGGCCTGATGGGCTCCTTCCTCGCCCGCAATGCGCTGCTGTTTGTGCTCGCTTACGAGCTGATCCTGATCCCCACCACCCTGTTGGTGGCCACCTGGGGCGGTGAGCGCCGGGCTGGTGCGGCGATTCGCTTCCTCACTTACGGAGCGGTCTCGGGTGTGGCGCTGCTGGCGGCGGTGCTCGCCTTCGGCTGGCTTCAGCCAGGCGGTTTGGATTTCAGCTACACCGCACTGGCGAATCACCAGCTCAGCCCTGGCCAACAGCGCTGGATCCTGGCGCTGGTGTTGTTGGCGTTCGGCTTGAAATTGCCGGTGGTGCCTTTGCATGGCTGGCAGCCGCTCACCTACAGCCAGGCCCCCACTCCGGTGGCCATGGTGCTGAGCGGGGCTGTGTCGAAGCTGGGTGCTTACGGCCTGCTGCGCTTTGGCGTGGGCTTCCTTCCGGATGCCTGGGCGGCCTGGGCTCCTTGGTTGGCGGCCCTCGGTGCGATCAGTGCCCTCTACGGAGCGCTGAATGCCGTGTCTCAGCTCGAGATGCGGCGTCTGGTGGCCTACAGCTCGCTGGGGCATATGGGCATCCTGCTGCTCGCCTTGGCGGCGGCCACACCCTTGAGCCTGCAAGGCGTAATCGCCCAGATGCTGGCCCATGGCCTGATCATTGCCTTGCTGTTCTGCTTGGTGGGCCTGGTGGAACGCAAAACCGGCACCAGTGCCATCCCCGAGCTCTCGGGCCTGCTCAATCCGCAGCGCGGTTTGCCTTTCACCATGGGGTTGATGCTTGTGGCCCTCTTGGCCGCTGCGGGTGTGCCAGGGCTGGCTGGGTTTGTGGCTGAGTTGCTGGTGTTTGAGGGCAGTTGGGTGGCCTTCCCCTGGCCCACCTTGCTGTGCCTCATGGCATCGGGCCTCACCGCCGTGTATGCCATTCGCCTGTTCAACCGGGTGGGCTTCGGCCGGCTGGATAACGCCCGTGCCGACTGGGTGAGCACCACCTGGGGCGAGCGCACACCCGCCCTGGTGCTCACAGCTCTTGTGCTGCTGGCAGGCCTATGGCCCACCGCTTTAACCGGTTTCAGCGAGAGCGCTACGGCGCCGCTGGCCCTGCGTTCGAGCGATGCCGTCACGGTGCTCGCTCTGGCCCCTGTTTCTTCTGCTGAGCTCTCTGCATGACCGCCACAGTCACCCCGGAGCGCACGAAGGCTCCGCTGATTCCGCCCTCCACCCATCGCTATGCCGAGGTGATCCATCGGTTGGAGGCCGGTGGATCGATGCTGCCGGATACGCCGGAGAACTTGCAGCAGATCATCGGCATCTACAAGGCCTACGCCGTGCCAATGGATTTCTATTGGCGCGACCTGCTCTACATCGCCGAGCGGGTGTTTCTGAATCCACTGCCGGCCTTCAAATACTTCATCTCCCAGGAGTATCTGGATCGGCCCAACAGCTATGCCGGGGAGCAATCGCAGCTGCGCATCTGGCGCGGTACGGAGAAAGCGCATCCCGAGCTGCTCGCCTTCATGGAGCGTGGGGAAACCACCCGCATGCCGAAGCTCCTGCATCACCTCTGGCATGACCGGGTGAACATGGAGTTTGCTGAGGCCTGCATGCGGGCGATGCTCTGGCACCAGGGCATGGGCGGTCGTTTTAACGACTACCTCGAAAGCGACGCCTACCGGGCCAACGCCGATCGGGCGATCAAGGCTTATTTCAAGGGCAACCCGCTGATGCTGGGCTTGTATCGCTTGTTCCCTGAGATGTTCCTGGAGCAGGTGCGCCAGCTCAGTTACACCGCCAACCTCGGCCTGTTTTGGGAGGTGATGGCGCCGGTGTTTTTCGAGATGAGCGACCTCTACGACGAGGGCAAGCTCACCTCCGTGCCGGAAGCGATGGACTTCCTGGTGAACGGCATTTTTGCGGTGGCTGGCCGGCCGATCTATCACCACCTCTACATCGGCGATCAGTGCTACGAGATCATTCCGAAAAGTGCGGGCTTCACCTGGCTCTATGAGGCGGCTCTTCCCTATGTGGAGGCAGTGTTTTATCGCACCTCACCGTTCCGCGGCACCAAGAGCTACAACGCCCAGGCCCAGCAGGTGCCTGCTGATCAGGCGGAGTTTCACTACGGAATCCTCTATGCCGATGTGTTTCCAGTGGGCTCAGCTGGGATTCCCCCCACCCTGTTGATGCAGGACATGCTGCATTTCCTGCCCCCCTATCTGAACGATCTCTACAAACAGCACAAGCGTGGTGAAGAGGATGAGCTGATCCAGTTGGGGATCACCTTCCAGCGCTCGATGTACAACGTGACCTCCGCCGTGATCCAGGCCCTGCGGGGTGCGTTGTTGTACCCGCTGGATGACACCGATCCCGAGCACCTGATGGCGAACCGGCGCTTTTTTGAAGCGCAGATGGATCGCTTCCTGCGGCCTGAGGCCCGCTTGCCTGATATCCAATCCCAGGACTACCGCTGATGGCTTCGATTCTCGAAACCGCCGCCTCCGTGGGCGTGTTCAACACGCTGCTGGCCGCTGTGGAGGCAGCTGGACTCCGCAGTGCTCTGGAGGGCCCAGGGCCCTTCACCGTGTTTGCCCCTGTGGATGAGGCGTTTGCGGCGCTGCCGCCCGGCACGGTGCAAACCCTGGTGGACAATCCGCCGCAGCTCGCGCGGATCCTCAAATACCACGTGGTGCCTGGCGCGTTCACCCGCACCGATCTGGTGGCTCAGGAGTGCTGGGACAGCCTCGAAGGTGCGCCGATTCCGATTCGCCGCGCAGAGCCGTTTGAGGTGAAGAACGCCACCGTGGTGCAGGCCGATGTCGCCTGCGACAACGGCGTGGTGCATGTGATCAATCGGGTGATCCTGCCGGGCTGAGCTCAGGCAGCCCGCTGATTTTTGCCGTCGAGGTAGTGATCCCAGCTGCCGCGACCACTGCCGGGCTTGCGCACTTGGTTGTGCAAGCGCCGCACCCGCAGGATGCGTTCGCGCTCCAATTTGCGGTAGTGCTCGATGGTGCGTCGGCGTCCCCGGGCCTCATCGAACAGGATGGCGCTGGCCAGGGCCACCGAAGTGCCAATGATGCCGGCGGCCAGCAACAGGGCAAAGGTGTCAGGCATGGCCAGATTGCAGGCGTCCGTGGGGCTTTTGTATCGGATTGCGCGGCGTCGTCAAGGCTTTGTGTCAGCCCTGAAGGGCTTTCAGGCCGGATTGGATCGCTGCATAGCACTGCTGCAATTGCGCCTCGCTGATCGAGAGCGGCGGCAGCAGATACACAACATTGCCAAGCGGCCGGATGTACACCCCTTGATCGAGGCAATGGCGCTGCAATTGTTTGCCAATGGGGTTGAGATAACCCGTGCTGCCGGAATCGAGTTCAAAGGCGGCCATCGTGCCCTGGCAGCGGATCCGTTTCACCAGCGGATGGTCGGCTAGCTCCTCCAGTAAGGGTGTGTGGCGCGCATCGAATTGTTGATAGCGCTCGGGATTGTGCTGCAGCAGATCAAGGCTGGCCAAGGCAGCGGCGCATCCCAAGGGGTTGGCAGTGAAGCTGTGGCCGTGGAAAAAGGTTTGTGCCGGGGTTTCACTGATGAACCCCCGATAGAGCCGCTCGCTGGCCATGGTCACCCCCATGGGCAGGAAGCCGCCCGTGAGCCCTTTTGAGAGCGCCATCAGATCGGGCTTGAGGCCAGCGCGCTGGCAGGCAAACAGGGAACCGGTGCGCCCGAAGCCGGTCATCACCTCATCAGCGATCAGCAAAGCCCCCTGGGCCTGCACCCGCTCCTGCACTGCCCGCAGGAATGCCGGCCGCACCACGTGCATTCCCGCGGCGCCCTGGATCAGGGGCTCCAGGATCACGGCCGCGGTGGGTATGGCCAGGGCTTGCTCCAGCTGTTCGAGGGCCTGGGCTTCCCTCACCTCCACGCTCTCGTCACCCCAGTGGGTGTGCGGCCAGCTGATGCGGGCCACATCAAACAGCAGGTCGTCGTAGGGGGCGGTGAATACTGAGCGATCCCCCAGGGCCATGGCGCCAAAGGTGTCGCCGTGATAGGCCCCTTCAAAGGCGATCAACCGGCGACGATCGCTGCCCTGGTTGCGCCACCACTGCCAGGCGATCTTGAGGGCGACCTCCACCGCCGTGGAGCCGTTATCGGAGAAGAACAAGCGCTCCAGGCCCGTCAGGGCGGCCAGGCGCGTGGCGAGTTGCTCGGCCGGCTGGTGGCTGAAGTTGGCAAAGATCACCTGCTCGAGCTGCAGGGCCTGCCGGCCGATGGCTGCAGCGATCGAGGGTTCGGCGTGGCCGTGAAGGGTGACCCACCAGCTGCTGATGGCATCAATGAGCTGGCGTCCGTCCTGCAGTTCGAGCACGCAACAGCGCGCGCTCCGCACTTGCAGGGGAACCGGGCTGGTGGCCACCTGGGTGGTGGGATGCCAGAGGTGGGGGTGCCAGCTCATCGCGGGTGCTTCAGGCCTCCAGGTAGTCGATCACCCGATCGGAGAGGCGCCGGATCGCCGCATTGGCGCGCCGCTCCATGCCACGAGCCTGGTCGCGGCTGAGGCCCATCTGGCGAGCCACCGCACTGAGGTTCATCGGTGCGGGTTGATCGATGCCGTAGCGCAATCGCAGCAGCTCGGCCTCCTTCTCAGGAAGCTCATCGAGCAGCGCCACCAGGTCGGTTTGCAGGTGGGCGGCGGTGAGCTGGTCGCTGGGGAGTTGGGCGCCGCAGCGCAGGGTGTCGAGTAGCCGCAGGTCGTCCTCGGGGCCATGGCCGCTGTCGAGGCTGAGGGGCTCCTGGGCGCGGAACAGGGCCTCGCGGATGTCGAGCGGTTTGAGCTCGGTGGCCTCGGCCAGCTCCTCGAGGTTGGGCTCTCGGCCGAGCATCTGGCGCAGCTCCATTTGGCAGCGGCGCAGCCGTTGCAGCCGGTCTTGCATGTGAGCGGGCAAACGGATCGTGCGGCTTTGTTGCTGCAGAGCACGGCCCATGCCTTCGCGGATCCACCAGGTGGCGTAGGTGGAGAACTTGTATCCACGGCTGGGGTCGAAGCGCTGCACGGCGCGGATCAGGCCGAGGGTGCCTTCTTGAATCAGGTCGTCCAGATCGAGGCGACGGTGGCTGATGCGGCGGGCCAGGCTCACCACCAGCCGCAGGTTGGCCGTCACCATCTGTTCACTGGCCCGTTCGGCCAACCGCAGCTGGCGCTGCAGTTGGCGCGGCGACAGGTTCACGCTGCTGGCCCAGGCTTCCAGGCTGGGGGCCTCGCCGCCGGCGCGGAGTTTGAGTTCTTCGGCCGCTTCGAGCAGGAGGCGGCCGTTTTGCACGGCGCGGCCCAGGCTGATTTCCTCATCAGCGGTGAGGAGCGGAACACGGCCAATGGCACGCAAGTGCCGGCTGATTGCGTCGCAGTCTCCTTTGCGGAGCTTCTGTGGCGCAGGCATCGGGAATGATGTCTGTGGGGTCGCGAAACGTTAAAGGCCCCACTGGTGGGATGGGTGGGTTTCGGTGTGGATGCAGCAACGGCAATCCCCTCGATCAGTTCAGCTGATCAATTCTTGAGACCAATTGCCAGCAGAGCGATCTGGAGTTGCGCTAAGCGATGCCTGGTTCCCGCGCTCAAACGCTTAACGCAACCCTAATCCGTTTGGCGTTGTTGTTCATTAACCCCATGGATTGCAGGGTTAGGAGGCCTGGGCAGGCTTGTCATCACGGCGCGCCCAGCGCACCAGCCAATAGGCCGCGGCTAATCCCACCACGATCACGCCGAAGCCGGCCATCAGGGCCGGTTTGTTTTCCGTGCCTGGGGGCAGCACGATCACCTTTCGTGCCACCGCCGTGAGCGCTGTCAGCAGCACCAGCTCAATTTGCACCACCTGATCGCGCAGGTAGGCGGTCACGTTCTGGAGCACTTCAAGCGCGATGAAGATCAGCAGCAGACGATCCAGCAACTTGATCAAGCTGCCGTCAAACCAATTGGTTTCTCGTTGCACCAGCCCCACGCCGGTTTCCACCAGGAGCTCCAGCGCGGCAAACCCCACCACCGCCGCCAAGAGCAGCGCCAGCAGCTTGGCCAGCTGGCGCTCGTAGCTGTGAATGGCGGAGAGAAACTGCTTGTCGTCGAAGAGCTTCATCGGCTGGGGAATACAAACAACGCATGAAAAAAGGGCATCCATGCTCTGGATGCCCTGGGGGAGATGGCCGGACCTCAGGCCAAGCCCGCCACGGCCTTCTGCAGGGCCTCGCTGCGGCCGATGCTGGTGCGCTCGCTCGGCAGCTTTTTGTAGAGGCCGAGTTTTTCGAGTCGTCGTTGGGTGGTGCCCGTGGCGCCCACCACAAACACCTCGCGGCCTTTTTCGATCGCTTCTTCCACGGCGTTTTCCACCGCCAAAGCTGCGGTCACGCCCAGGTGCGAAACCTCGGTGAGATCAAACACCACGGCTTTGCACTCGCCAATGGCGTTGTGCTCGCGGCCGATCGCTTTGGCCACTCCGAAGATCATCGCGCCGTTGAGCTGGAACAGCAGCACCTGGCCGCGGCCCTGATCGAGCAGGCGGCGCTCGTCATCACTGATGTCGAGATCGCCATCGCCGGTGCTCACCGACTTCACGCTCTTGCTTTGCAGCTCACTCATCTTGTCGATGGTGAGGATGTTGGCGATGAACACGCCGATGCCCACGGCGGCGATCAGATCCACCAGCACGGTGAGGGCGATCACCAGATACATGATCAGCGCGCCGCTGATCGAGATGCGGTGGGCGCGCTTGATGAAGCCCCAATCCACGATGTCGACACCCACCTTCAAGGCGATGCCGGCCAGCACGGCTTGGGGAATTTGAGCAGCCACGCCGGTGAGGGCGAGGATCACCACCATCAAGATCACGGCGCGGCTGATGCCCGAGAGGGCACTGCGTCCGCCCGATTGGATGTTCACCACCGTGCCCATGGTGGCGCCGGCGCCAGGCAAGCCACCAAACAGGCCCGACACCAAGTTGCCCAGGCCCTGGCCGATCAGTTCTTTGTTGGAGTTGTGCTCAGTGCGGGTGATGCTGTCGGCGATCACCGCGGTGAGCAGGGCGTCGATGCAGCCGAGCATGCCCAGCACCGCTGCGTCGATGAGCATCTTGCTCAGATGCGGTAGGTCGAAATAGGGGGTGCGCAGCTGGGGGAAGCCCGAGGCGATCTCACCAATGCGGCGGATCTCTTCGCCGCCACCGCTCAGCAGTGTGAGCGAGAGGATCGTGCCGATCACCAGCGCGATCAGCTGGGGGGGGGCGATCTTCTTCAGCTTGGACGGAGTGAGCCAGAGGATTGCCAGGGTGATCACCGCCAGCACCACCTCAGCGGGACGGGCGTTGGCGATCAGCTGAGGGAGGGCCTGCAGGGTGCCCATCACACCCCCTTTGGGGATGGCCTGACCCAGGAAGGGGCCGAGCTGAAGAATGATCAGGATGAAGCCAATCCCGCTCATGAAGCCCGAGATCACCGTGTAGGGCATCTGGGTGATGTAGCGGCCCAGCTTCAAGAAGCCGAAGGCGATCTGGAACACACCCGCCAGCATCACCACGGTGAAGGCCATGGCCAGGCCGTTCTCAGGATCGCCGGCTGTGAGGCTGGCGATCACCGCCGTCATCACCACGGTCATCGGACCGGTGGGCTCCGAAATCAGCGTGGGCGTGCCGCCGAACAGGGCAGCGAATAGGCCCACCAGCACAGCGCCCCATAGACCCGAGGCAGCGCCAGCACCGGAGGCCACACCGAAGGCCAGGGCCATCGGCAGGGCAATCACAGCGGCGGTGACGCCGCCGAACAGATCGCCCTTGATGTTGTTGGTGCTGATGTGATTCAGCAGCCGTAGCGGTGAGCGCCCGGGGGGGGCCGAGGCGGAGGTCATCGCAACAGAACAGGGTTGGCGCGGAACCTTAGGGGGTGTGCGCGGGATGTGGGTGAGGTTCTGCCGTTACGGCGCTGGTTGGTTAGAGCAGGCCGCGATGGCGCACCAGGCGCTGCACCATCGCCCAGGAGCCGAGGGTCACCTTGAGGGCCACCAGCAGGTTGAGCACTGGAATCCAGCCCCCGCTCAGCAGGCTGCCGTAGGTGCCAGATGGGGGTTCCAGGCCCAGCAGGGCGATCAGCGCCATCACCAGGAAGCCCACCACGGCCGCCTTCTCCCAGAGATCGGCGCGGTACTGCTTGTAGAGCCGCTCGCTCCGATCAGCGCCGCCACTGATCAACAGCAGGCCGATGCCTGATCCGCCGGCTACTCCTGCCGCAAAGCCACCACCGGGCGTGAGATGGCCCCGCAGGGCCAGTTCCACGGCCACCAGCGCGGCAATGGTGGAGCCCAGTTCACAGAGCACCTGAGATGGTGGGTCTTCGAGGGCTCTGATCTGTTTGCGCTCTGGATCGGCGGCCAGCACCAGGCGCACGCCGATGGCCGCCAGGGTGAACACCACCACCTCGGCCACCGTGTCAAACAGGCGGGTGTGCAGGATCACGCCCGACACCAGGTTGGGAACCTGGGTTTGTTCGGTCAGTGCGGTGATCAGCGGGCTCAGCTCGCTGCTGTTGGGTAGGGCGCTGGCCAGCGGCGCCAGAAACAGGGCGATGGCCGACAGTAGATAGAGCCAGGTCATGGCTGGGCCTCCGCTGCGAGTTGCAGGACCCCACCGCTGGCACACCACTGGCCGTAGCCCTGGCTCGCCTGCAGCTTCCGGTAGAGGGGGGCTTGCAGCAACACCAGTTCGCCGTTGTCGTTCAGCCAGCCATGGTTCTCGCCCGACTGCCAGCGCAGGCGCAGATGCAAGGGGGCAATCCAGGCACTGAGCTGAAGATCTTGGTTGGGGTTGGGGGCTGATCGACGGTCCTCCAGCCGCAGGGCCATCGAGGAGCGCAGGGCAACGGCGTAGAGCGTGGTGGAGAGCAGCGTGCCCACCAGGGCCTCGGTGAGGGCCACGTCCGGAGCGCCCAACAGGGCGTAGAGCAGGGTGGCGACCGAGCCCAGAATCCCGCGTAGCACCAGGGTTTGGTAGGGGTTGCTCTGGCTGACCAGCAGCAGTGCGGTGATCGGCAGCAGTGCGGTGATCGGCACCAGTAGATCGAGTTCGCCGCTCAGGCTGAGGGGAGGATTCATCGCTTGAGCTCCCCTGGCTGAGAGCAGCGGGCCAGCACGTAGCCAAAGATCGTGTTCCACACCACCAGGCCCAGCAGCGCCAGCGCCAGTAGGGGCCATTGGGCGGGAATGCGCAGCAGCAGCCCCAGCAGCATCAGGCCCGAGCCCAGGGTGTCGGACACCGAGAGCTTGTGCAGCTTGCTCAGATAGCTGCGCTGCTCCAGCAGCGGCCAGGTGCCCCAGAACCACAACATCAGGCCTGCGCCCAGCAACAGCAGGCTCACGACTCCACCTCCCGCAGCAGGTTGGCCAACAGCAACATGCCGGCATTGCCGGCGCTGAGGCTGATCGCACCCACCAGGCCGAGCATCCAATCGCCGCGCAGCACGGCCACCACCATCGTGATCAGCGCCACCTTGGAGGCGATGCTGCCGAAAGCGGCCATCCGGTCCCACACGCTGCAGGGGCGGCAGACCACGGCGATCGGAATCAACAGGGCCAGCACCATGCCCCAGAGCAACAAGGTCATGGCTGCACCTCCCGGGATGGGCGGCGTTGAGGGCGCAGTTGGTGAATCCTGTACGACGGGCCGCTTTCGCCTGTGCTGAGGCCGAGCACGATCGTGAACGGTGTGAGTGTGATGGCGAACACCTCGAGAAAAATGAGCAGCCGATGGCGGGGATCGCCGGCGGGCCGCTCGATCCAGCGCTCCTCCTCTCGATCGCCGCAGCTGATCAGCGCAAGCGCTTCGCCATAGGCCAGCGGCACGGCGATCAAGCTGCGAAGCAGGGCCTTCAGGGTGGGTTTCAGCGGATGTTGGGGACCCCGCGCGTGGGGCAGCACCAAAGCGATCGCCAGGCCGATCGCCAGGTTCATGGCACTCAGATCGGCGGTGAGCAAGGCCCAGAGCAGCAGCCGAAATGCACAGCTCAACAAAAACGCCATCAGCTCAGCTCCCTTCCGATCGACAGCAGCAGGCCAGCGCCCACCAGGCCCAGACCCCCCACCAGATCAGGCAAGCGATCGAGGGAGGGCAGCGCCCGCGCGGCCGGCTGCCGCAGCGGCTCGAGTAGTTGATCGAGTGCCAGGCCCAATCCCAGCAACAGCAAGCTCACAAGCCAGCCGCTGTTGAGGGAGCGGAGCTGCAGGGCACCGCCCACCAGCAGCGGAAGCAACAGCATCCAGGAGCCCCAGAGCCCGCTGGTGCTTGAACCCTGCGAGAGCAGCGGTGCCCGGCAGAGACGGCAGTACACCGCCACGCTGCCCACGGATAGAACCGTGATCGCGGCCGCAAGCGTTGGCGAGACGGCTCCCTCCAGTTGTTTTTTGGCGGCGTAACCCAAGAGGGGGGCTAGCCCAGCGATGGAGAACGCGCCAGCCCCCAGGGTGAGCAGCAGAGGCCACGGCAGCGGTTGCTGTCGCCAGCTCTGCAGCGAACGTGTGGGCCACTGCCTTGCGGTGAGGAACAGGCTGCTTTTGGCCAGGCCGTGGCTGAAGGCCAGCAAACCACCGGCGGCCGGCGAGAGCAGCACCAGGCCCATCTGGCCCAAGGTGCTCCAGGCCAGGAGGCGTTTGGCATCTCCCACTCCCAGTGCATAGATCAGGCCGAGCGCAGCACTGGCCAGGCCAATGGGCATCAGCAACTCAGCGATGGCGCTGTTGAGCTGCTCGAGCCGTAGCAATGGAAGGGCGCCGCCACCCACCACCACTCCGGAGAGCAGCGCCGACACCTCCGCCGGCGCCTCGGCGTGGGTACGGGGCAGCCATAGGCCATTGAGAAATACCCCGGCTTTGGTGAGCAGGCCCACCAGCACCAACACCAATGGAGCTCCGGGGAGGAGTTTGGCCAGGGCATCGAACGCAAAACTGCCCGATTGGGCGTACACCAGTCCGGCGCCCATCAGGTAAAGGCCCATCGCGGTGTTGCCCACCAGCAGATAGCGCAGGGCGATCCAGCCAGCATTGGCGCTCTTGCCTTGCAAGATCAGCAGAAACGCGGCGATTCCCACCACCTCAAGGCTCACGTAGAGGCTGATCAGATCGGTGGTGAGAAAGCTCGTGTTGAGGGAGCCCAGCAGCACCAGCAGCAACATCCAGCCCGTTCGATCCCATCCCTGCCGCCGCGCTTCGTTCCACACCGCCAGGCACACCAGGCCATTGAGCAGCACAAACCAACCCGCCAGCGGCTCCAGGCTCAGCTGCACGCCGAACTCGCCAATCAGTTGCAGGGGCCTGGCGGATTCCGTGAGCAGGGCTTCGGCTCCCACCAGGGCTGTGGCACTGCAGCACAGCAGCACCAAGCCATGGCTGAGCGAGGGCAGGAGCACCGCCAGAAAGGCAGCCAGGTAGGGGACCAGCAACCAGGTGGTCAGCAGCGCATCAGGGCTGCTCCAGCTCAGCGTCATGGCTGATCGGTGGGTTCAAAGCTGGCGGCATCCAGGCTCGGATCCATCCGAGCCATCTGGGTGATCACCACCAGCAACAGTGCCTGAATCGAGAGCCCGATCACGATGGCCGTGAGGATGACGGCCTGGGGGATGGGATCGGCGTAGTCGCGTGCGAGGAGCTCGCCGGAGCGGGGCAGTATTGGGCTGCGCAGGCCTGATCGAGCCGCCAGCAGCACAAACAGGGCCACAACAGCGCTGCCCATCACATCCATGGCGAGCACCTTGAGAAACAGGTTGCGGCGCAGCAGCAAGCCTGCAAATCCGGCCAGGGCCGCCAGCAGGATCAAGAGCTCCAGCAGTCGGATCGGTGCCATTCAGGCGTTCCAGTGGCGGGAACTTAGGCACCCCACTCCCCAGCCTGGGTGGGTTGGGCCTGAAGCAACGCAGATTCTTCGACACGTCACCCAGAACCCCCTGAAGCACCCCTATAACCAGCTGCCCGTTTCAGGCCGTTCATGCTTCCCCCTTTGGCGCTGATCGCTGAGATCAGCCCCCATCAGCTGGAAGTGGCGGAAACCCTCCTTCAGGTGGGTCGCTTCCTGGTGATCTTTCTTGCGGCCCGTGCCATCGCCGAGGTGATGGTGCGGCTCCAGCTGCCCACGATCCTGGGGGAGTTGGTGGCCGGTGTCTTGATCGGGGTGTCGGGGTTGCATCTGATCGTGCCGCCCGACACGCAGGCGCAGATCAGCGATGCCCTCCTATCGCTGCTGGGCTCCCTGGCTGAGATCCGCCCCGAGGAGGTGGCTGAGATCTACAACGAAACCTTCCCGAGCCTGCAGGCTGTTTCTCAGATCGGTCTGTTCGCCCTGCTCTTCCTCACGGGCCTGGAAAGCGAACTGGATGAACTGGTGGCCGTTGGCGTTCAGGCCACCACCGTGGCGGTGGCGGGAGTGGTGCTGCCCTTCGCTCTCGGCACTGCGGGCCTCTACTACCTCTTCCACGTGCCGTTGATTCCGGCGGTGTTTGCCGGTGCGGCGATGACAGCCACCTCCATCGGCATCACGGCCAGCGTGTTTGGCGAGCTCAAGTGGCTCAAGCGCAAGGAGGGCCAGATCGTGATCGGCGCTGCCGTGCTCGACGACATCCTCGGCATCGTGATCCTGGCTGTGGTGGTGGCGATCGTGGGCGGCGGCAGCTTCAGCATCGGCCCGGTGATCAAGCTGGGCCTGGCTGCCGTGGCGTTTGTGGCGGTGGCGCTGGTGCTGAGCCGCAAGGCAGCTCCGGCATTCGATTGGGTGGTGGATCAGCTCAAGGCCCCTGGCGATGTAGCCGTGGCCAGCTTTGTGGTGCTCACCCTCTGTTGTTTCTCGGCCCAGGCCATCGGATTGGAAGCGGCCCTGGGTGCTTTCGCTGGCGGCTTGATCCTCAGCGCCTCCAAGCACACCCACGACATCGAAGCGGCGGTGAAGCCTCTGGTGGCGCTCTTCGCCACAGTGTTCTTCGTGTTGATCGGCACGGGGATGGATCTCTCGGTGCTCAACCCCCTCGATCCCGCCAACCGCGAAGGCCTGATCGTGGCGGCGTTCCTGTTGGCCGTGGCCATCGCCGGAAAAGTTGCAGCCGGCTGGAGCTATCTCAGCCCTGAACCCACCAATCGTCTGGTGGTAGGGCTGGGCATGATGCCCCGCGGTGAGGTGGGTCTGATCTTCCTGGGTCTGGGCAGCCAGGCCGGCATCCTCACCCCGGCGCTCGAAGCTGCCATTTTGCTGATGGTGATCGGCACCACCTTCCTGGCTCCGATCTTGCTGCGGGTGGTGATTCCCTCAGAACCCGAGCCGCTGGCTCAGCAGATGCCGTCCTGAGGCTCTGCTCTGGTGTTGATGCCCTCTCCGTATGCCACCGCGCGGATCGCTTTGGCGACCCGCCACGGCAAGGAGCGGGCTCTAGCCCTGCCGTTTCGCTGGGGCCTGGGCGCCGAGCTTGCGCTGTGCCCCGCCGATACCGATCAGCTGGGCACCTTCAGTGGTGAGATTCCACGCCTCGCGGATGCGTTCTCCACTTGCAAGGCCAAGGCGCGCTTGGGGATTGAGGCCAGTGGGCTGCAATTGGGCCTGGCCAGTGAGGCGAGCTTCGGCCCCCATCCCGCCATGCCGATGCTTGCGGTGGGCCAGGAGTTGCTGCTGTTTCTCGATCAGGAACGGGATTTGTGTGTGGTGGAGCAGCGCCTCGAGTGGCGCACCAACTACAGCCAAACCGTGCTGGAGCCGGATCAGTCGGTTGAGGCCTGGCTGGCGCAGGTGCGCTTCCCTTCCCATGCGGTGATTGCCCGCCCGGCCATGGCGCAGGCTGGCGAGTTGTTCAAGGGGTTGCACACGGCGGCGGCGCTGACCGAGGCCATCAGCCGTTGCCGAGCGGCAGACCCCGACGGGCGGGTGTGGCTCGAAACCGATATGCGGGCCCATTGCAACCCCACCCGCATGCGTTCGATTCGCCAGTTGGGACTGGCCCTGGTTCGGCGCTTGCGCTGCCCATGTCCGGAGTGCGGAACTCCTGGTTGGGGGCTGCTGGACACGCTGCCGGGTTTGCCCTGCTCCGACTGCGGCACGGCCACGGAACTCAGCTTGGCCGAGATCTGGGGCTGCCAGCAGTGCGGCGCTCGCCGCGAGCAACCCCGGCGGGATGGGCTGCAGCGGGCCGATCCTGGTCAGTGTCCGTGGTGCAACCCCTAGCCCGATGGGGCGGATCCGTCATCCTGGGCTGAGCCGAGCCCATCGCTGATGGCCGAACCCACCAGCCTTGCCTCCCTGGAGGCCGGCTTTGAGCGGGAGGCCCGCCTCGATGAGCCGTTTGTGGTGCTCACCGTGGCGGCGGGCCTGATCGCCACCCTGGGCCTGCTGGCCGACAGCGCTGCCGTGGTGATTGGGGCGATGTTGATTGCCCCCTGGATCCTGCCGCTGCGTAGCGCCTCCTTCGCGATCATCGATGGGCGCCTCAACCTGGCGGGCCGGGCTCTGCTCACCCTGGCGGTGGGGGTCACGATCACCATCGCCCTCTCCGCCGGCTTGGGTTGGCTGGCGCGGTTGCCGGTGCTGGGCGATGAGGTGCTGCGCCGCACCACGCCCAACCTGCTCGATCTCGGGATTGCGTTGGTGGCTGGCTCGATCGCCACCTACGGGCGCCTGCGCCAGGAGGCGGTGTCGTCGATCGCTGGCACCGCCATTGCCGTGGCCCTGGTGCCGCCGGTGTGTGTGCTGGGCCTGCTGCTCTCGCTCCAGCAGTGGGGGCCGGCGCGCGGGGCGGCGCTGCTGTTTGCCGCCAACCTGCTGGGCATCCTCTCCGGGGGCCTACTCACCCTGGTGGTGAGTCAGGCCAGCCTGCGTCAGCAGCTCTGGCGCAGCCGCATCGGTTTGGTGAGCCTGCTGCTCACGGGTCTGCTGCTGATACCACTCACCACCAGCTTCCTCAGCCTGGTGGCTCAGGCGCAGCGCCGCGTCGCCTTGCAGGAGGTGGAGCGCGCCATCACCGAAAGCCTGCGTCAACGCACGATCACCCTCGGCAAGGATTCCGAGCTCACCAGCGTTTCGATTGATTGGAATCAGAACCCGCCGTTGATCAAGGCGGCGGTGAGTGTGAGCCGGCCGAATTTGCCCACACCGAAGCAGGTGGCGGCCGTGCAGGACTTCATTAATAAGCAGCAGAAGTTCAACTACCGCCTGTTGGTGCAGCGGGTGTCGATCGATGTGATCGGTCCGGAGGCCGCCCCCAACCCCGAGCCGGCCAGCAGCGAGGAAACGGTGGGCAAACCCCTGCCGATCCCCGCGTCGCCTCCACCACCGCTGCCGCCACTGCCCCCTTTGCCGGCCGATCAGCCCCCTGCAGACAACAAGCCGCCGCTGCCCGACAATTGATGCATGTGTTGACCGCTACATGCCCTACGCCCTGAGTGCGTTTCAGATCGTCGCCGGCATCCTCTTGCTGTTCGGCGGCGGTGAGCTGTTCGTGGCCGGATCGGTTGCTCTGGCCTTGCTGCTGGGGATTCCCCAGATCGTGATTGGCCTCACGGTGGTGTCGCTGGGGACCAGCGCCCCAGAGCTGTTTGTGAGCTTGCTCTCCACCCTGCAGGGCGGCCCCGGTGGAGATGCGATTGCTGTCACCAATGTGGTGGGCTCCAACATCTTCAACGTGCTGGTGGTGTTGGGAGCCAGCGCGGTGGTGATGCCGCTGCGGGTGAAAAGCCGTTTAGTGCGGCGGGATGTGCCGTTGCTGCTGGGGGTCTCGATGGCCACCTGGGGTATGGCCTCCGGCGGGCGGGTCACCTGGATTGCGGGCTTGGCTTTGCTCACCGCCCTGGTGATCAATCTGGTTTGGGAGACACGCACCGCGTCCGAAGAGCCTGAGTCAGCGAGCGAAGAGCTTGATGACGATGCCCGATCCTCGACTCCAGTGGCGGTGGCCAAGTTGGCAGCTGGCCTGGGCCTGCTCGTGCTCGGCTCACAGGTGTTGGTGAAAGGAGCGATCACAGCGGCCCAGGGCCTTGGTGTGAGCGAAGCCGTGATCGGCCTCACGATCGTGTCGGCGGGTACGTCGATGCCGGAGTTGGTGACCTCCCTGGTGGCGGCTTACCGAGGCAAAGCGGATCTCGCCATCGGCAATGTGGTGGGCAGCAACCTGCTCAACCAGGTGGCGATTCTTGGGGTGTGTGGTCTGGTTTCGGGTTCGGATGGCCTGTTGGTGGATCCTCTGCTGATCTCCCGCGACTTTCCGATCATGGTGGCGAGCACCCTGGCCTGTTTACCGATCTTCTGGAGCGGTGGAGTGATCAGCCGGCAGGAAGGGTGGGTGCTGCTGGGGCTCTACGTGCTCTATCTCACGGAACAGGTGCTTCACAGCACCGCCTCAACAGGATTGGATCAGTTCCGTTTTGTGGTGCTGGCGGCGGTGGTGCCGCTGGTGCTGGTGTTCGTGGCCTGGAACACCTTGGAGTGGCGACAACGCCGACTCAAATCAAACTGAGCCTTGCCACATTGAGGCCCGCTTCGATGGCATCACTGCAAAGGTGATCGCAGCTGTCAGCTTTGAGGCGCACGGCTCCGGTGCAGATCAGATCCCAGCTGCTGGTTTCGAAGTGGGTCTGAAGCCACAGCATGCCCATCACCGAACGAGGCAGAAGCTGGTAGCTGTCGCCCTTGGCCGTAAGGCTGAGGTCGGTGCCGTGGCGATCCATGACCAACAAAAAACCTCCCCCTATTGGAGGGGGAGGTGGAGCGGGCTGTCGTAACAACAGCCACTGAATGGGGCTTTGGCTTGACGTCAGCCCTGATTGACTTGCTGGGAGGCTTCGGCCTGGCGGTGGTGGTAGGTGTGACCGCGGTACTGCAGTTCCACATCGGTGTCCACCGGAGCTGCTTCGTGGCGCAGGGGGGCGTCGTAGTGCTGGCCGCGGTAGGCGTGATCCACGGGTTGAGCGCTGGGCTGTTCGTGGGCGGCGTTGTCGTAGCTGACGCCGCGGTATTGGAGTTTGGTCATGGTCGTGGGCCTCGAAGGGTTAAAGGAGGGTCTGGGAATCAGACGGGTCCGCTTCGTGGGAAGGAGCGTTGCTTCGCCTCGCGGTGGGCTACTTCCGGTGAACCAGGGCCCAGGGGCGGCTCACCCAACGTTTTGTCCTTCTGAAGTGATTATGCCGAATCAAGACTGTTCATGGTGAACAAAACGGCAATTTCTTTACAGAACGATGATTGTGAATGTGCTTGCGTGAGCATTGATTGCGCGCATCCATTGCCGTGCCGAGGGAAGTTATGCGGCGTTTTGTAGCGGCGGTAACAATCTGGGGAGCCGCGATCGCGAATGATCTCTACCAATGGCGGATAACCGCCATCACCAACCAGCGATTCTTATGACTGTTGCCTCGCCCGCTTCTCGGCGCCGGCCGAGAAGTTTGCAGGAAGCGAGTCTGTTGGAGGCTCCCGAGCTGCTGCTGCGCAAAGTTCGTGGCCTCTCCTCCAACCGCACGCTCACCTGGCTGGCCTGTGTACCCATCGCACTGATGGGTCTGGGCTTGTTCAACCTGGCCGCCCATGCTGCTGAGCTTCCTGAGCTCAACGCTGGCTTCCTGGCCAACAACATGTTCCTGTTCGTGTGCGCCGTTCTGGTGATCTTCATGAACGCAGGCTTCGCCATGGTGGAAGCCGGCATGTGTCGCCAGAAGAACGCCGTCAACATCCTTGCCAAGAACCTGATCGTCTTCGCCCTGGCGGTGACGGCTTACTGGTTCATCGGCTACAAGATCATGTACAACGCCGACTGGGTGATCCCCGGTTGGTTCAAGTTCGGCGGTCTGTTCTTTGACCCCACCGTGACCCCTGAAATGGTCACGGATGGTTCGCTGGTTCCCAGCATCGACTTCCTGTTCCAGGCTGCCTTCGCAGGCACCGCCGCCACCATCGTTTCCGGTCTGGTGGCTGAGCGGATCAAGTTCGGCGAGTTCGTGATCTTCTCGCTGGTGCTCGTCGGCATCCTCTACCCGATCTCGGGTTCCTGGCAGTGGAACTTCCCCGATGACGCTGGTCTGGGCGGTGGTTGGCTGTCCACCCTCGGTTTCATTGACTTCGCCGGCTCCACCGTGGTGCACTCCTTCGGTGCCTGGGCTGGTTTGGTGGGCGCCATGCTGCTTGGCCCTCGCATCGGCAAGTTCGTGGATGGCAAAACCCAGGCCATGCCTGGTCACAACCTGGCTATTGCCACCCTGGGTTGCCTGATCCTCTGGATCGGCTGGTACGGCTTCAACCCCGGCTCCTGGCTGGCCATGGGTCCTGAAGTGCCCTACATCGCTGTCACCACCACCCTCGGCGCTGCCGGCGGCGGTATCGCTGCCACCCTGCTGAGCCAGTTCACTGGTGGCAAGCCCGACCTCACCATGACCATCAACGGCATCCTTGCCGGCCTGGTGGGCGTGACTGCAGGTTGCGACGGCTTCTCCATGCCCGCTGCCTGGGTGGTTGGCTTCATCTCCGGCATCCTCGTGGTGTTCTCGGTGGCCTGGATTGACGGCCTCAAGATCGACGATCCTGTGGGCGCCTTCTCCGTCCACGGCACCTGCGGCATCTGGGCCACCCTGGCCGTGGGTCTGTTCAACGTCGACAAGGGTCTGTTCACCGGCCACGGCTTCAGCCAGCTCGGCATTCAGATCGTGGGTGTGCTGGCTTACGCGATCTTCGCGGTGGTGAGCAGCTTCATCGTCTGGTCGATCATTGGTGCCATCTTTGGTGGCATCCGCGTCTCCGAGAAGGAAGAGGTCGAAGGCCTCGACATCGGTGAGCACGGCATGGAGGCCTACCCCGACTTCGCTTCCGCCAAGTGATTGTCGGCTCCTGCTGATTCCCCCAGCCCGCCGTAAGGCGGGCTTTTTGCTGGTCTGGCATCCTGAGGCCGTGTTGCCGGCTTCAGCGTGGCCTGCCCCAGCTGTGGTGCTCGCCTGGCGGCCGTGTCAACGGAACCGCCGATTCGTTTGATCTGCGCTGGCTGCGGACGTCCACTGCCGGTGAAGCCCGGCTTGCCGGCGTACCGCTGGCTTCAGCTCAATCTGCGCCGCTGGATCCTGCTGTTGATCCTGGTGGTGTTGCCGCTCTTGATCATCACCGTTTCACCCTGGAGTGAAACCTCCACGAGCCGCGAGGGACGGCCCCGCCTTGGTCGCGTGACCACGGGGCGGGTGCTGCAGAAGCGCTCAGCTCAGCAATCGGCTCCGGAACGACGGCGCCAAAGGCCATAGAGCTTGTCGAGTTCGAGATACAAGAACAGCAGCAGGCTGAAGCCCACGCAGATCAGCAAATCGTGGGCACTCAGGGCTGTGGTGCCGAAGAAGCGTGCCAATGGCGGCACGTAGAGCAGCAACAACTGCAAGCCACTGGTGCAGCTCACCGCCACCAAGAGCCAGGGATTGCTGAAGGCGGGCACCTGGAGCAGTGGTTTGTCGCTGCGGGCGGAGAGGGCGTGCCCCATCTGCGCCAGGCAGAGGGTGGTGAACACCATCGTGGGCCAGGGGGCACCCGCCCGGTTGGCCAGCAGCATCATCAGAATCACCAGGGAGGCAAACACCACGCCGATGCGCAGGATGTAAGCCCCCAGGCCGCGCGCAAAGATCGATTCCCCCGGTTGTGCCGGCGCGCGTTGCATCAATGAATCGTCGCCAGGCTCCAAGGCCAGGGCCAATGCCGGCAAGCCGTCGGTGACCAGATTCATCCAAAGAATCTGCAGGGGGGTGAGCGGCACTCCCACCAGGCCCAATAGAGGTGCTGATCCGATGGTGATCAGTTCGCCCACATTGCTGCCCAAGATGTATTTCACGAAGCGGCGGATGTTGGTGTAGACCAACCGCCCTTCTGCAACGGCCTTCACGATCGTGGCGAAGTTGTCGTCGAGCAACACCACATCGGCGGCTTCCTTGCTCACATCCGTGCCCGTGATGCCCATGGCCACGCCGATGTGGGCCTGCTTGAGCGCGGGGGCGTCATTGACGCCATCGCCGGTCATCGCCACCACCTCCCCATTGGCCTGCAGCGCTTTCACGATGCGCAACTTCTGCTCCGGGGCCACCCGGGCAAACAGGTTGCAGCGGCTCACCACCTGCTGCAGCTGAGCTGCATCGAGCGCTTCGAGCTCGCGGCCAATGAGCACCTCGCTGTCGGCATCGGCCATCCCGATCGCCATCCCGATGGCCCGAGCGGTGAGGGGGTGGTCTCCAGTGATCATCAGCGGCCGGATGCCGGCTTGCCGGCAGGTGGCCACGGCGGCGGCCACTTCAGGTCGCGCCGGGTCGAGCTGGGCCATCAGGCCCAGCAGCATCTGTCCTTGGAGACCTTGGCCTGGGCTTGGGTGATGGGGAGCGCAAGCAAAGGCCAACACCCGGAGCCCGGCGGCGGCCAGCTCCAGAGCCTGCTCCAGCCACCACTGCCGCTGCTCAGGGCTCATCGCCACCACGCCAGCGCCATCCACCCAGTGATCGCACAGGCTCAGGATCACTTCCGGAGCCCCTTTGCTGATCAGCAAGCGCGTTGAGCCGGCGGCGCTGCTGCCCAGAGGTGCCTGGAGTGTGCCGCGGGGATCGTCGATCCAAACCGCCATCAACTGCTCTTCAGCGCTGAAGGGGATCTCGGCGCTGCGGCGGTAATGGCTGCGCAGCTCGAAATCATCAATCCCGGCCTTCAGGGCCACCACCGAGAGCGCTCCCTCCGTGGGATCCCCCAGCACCTCCCAGCCGCCATCGGCCTGCTGGCGATGTTCCGCATCGCTGCAGAGCACCCCGGCTTGCAGCAGCAGGGTTTGCACAGCTGCCGAGCAACCCGGTTGCGCTCCGGGCGGCGGCGGCAGCGCATGGGAGCGGAACTGGCCCTCGGGCTCATAACCCTGGCCTGAGACCTCCACCCCATGGGTGCCCACCCGCAGCTGCTGCACCACCTGGCGGTTCTGGGTGAGCGTGCCGGTTTTGTCGGAACAGATCACCGTGACCGAACCGAGACCCTCCACCGCCGGCAGCCGCCGGATCAGGGCAGCGCGGCGCACCATGCGCTGGGTGCCGATGGCGAGGGTTACCGTGATCACCGCCGGTAGGCCCTCCGGCACGATCGCCACTGCCATGGAGAGCGACACCTCCAGCAGGTTGAGCAGGGGCTGACCCAGGAGCCAGCCCAGCAACACCACCACGGCCACGAGCCCCAGGGCTCCGCCCACAAGGGCCTTGGCCAAGCCATCGAGCCGCTCCTGCAGGGGTGTGCTTTCCCCGCCGGCCGTGTTGAGCATGGCGGCGATCTGGCCCAGCTCGGTGTGCATGCCGGTGGCGCTCACCACGGCTACGCCTCGGCCGCGCACCACTTCCGTGCCCTGAAACACGCAATTGAGCCGCTCCAACACTGGTGTGCCGGGCTCCAGCGCCAGTTCGGCCTGCTTGAACACCGCTGCCGCTTCTCCGGTGAGCGCCGATTCCTGCACGCCGAGATCGGCCACCTCCAGGAGGCGAGCATCGGCAGCGATCCGGTCACCGGCTTCGATGCGGATGAGATCACCCGGCACAAGCTGCTCGCTGGCCAGCCGCTGCCAGAGCCCATCCCGGCGCACCTGCACCAGGGGCTGCGCCAGGTTGCGCAGCGCCAGCAGGGCCTGTTGCGCCTTGCTTTCCTGCAAATAACCCAGCAGGGCGTTGAGCAACACGATCACCAGGATTGCGATCGCATCCTTTGGAAAGGCCTGCTGATGCAGAGCTGTGGCGCCTGAAACCGCGGCCACGGCCAGCAGCATCAGCAACATCACGTTGCTGAACTGATCGACCAGGATCATCCAGCTACTGCGACCCGCCGAGAGCTGCAACCGATTGGGCCCATGGCGCCCCTGCCGCTCTCGGGCCTCATCGGCTGTCAGTCCAGCCTGGTTGCTGTCGAGGGCCGTGAGCGCTGCCTCAGTGGCGAGGCTGTGGCAGCACGTCGGCTCAGCTGCTGCCATGGCTGGATCAGGTCGCGGTGGATCGCATGATCTCGTGAATGCGCCTCAGGCAGCCGTGTTTCAACGCTAGGGAGGCTGTTGCCAAACGGCTCAACGCCGCCTGCCGCGATGACGCCTTCAGATGAAATACATGGCCTGGGCCTGCAACCTTGCATCGCGGTCGTGTTGGAGGTCGGCCAGGGTGGTGGCGGCAAGGCGGGTGGTGCGCTGGCGGCGCAGCTCATCGGCCAGGGCGTTGATCACCTGTCGTTCGGGGCTGCCGCTGCTCGGATCGACGGTATTGGGTTCGCCTTCGAGGCAGAGGATCACCTCGGAGAGCAGGATCTGATCCGCCGCTTTGGCCAGTTGATAACCGCCTCGGGCCCCGCGGATGCTGCGCAGGATGCCGCTGCGGCGCAGGCTCGTCATCATCTGCTCGAGGTAGCGCTCGGGGATGGCTTGGCGGGCCGCGATCTCGCTCACTTGCAGCCGTTCGCCGCTGCCAGCCACATCCGCCAGCTCCATCAGGGCCAGCAAGCCATATGTGGTTTTGGCGCTGAATCCCAAGCGGGCTCTGCCGTGCTGCGTTCAGTTTGGCATTCAAACCACGGTAAGCGGGTCGGAAATAGGTGTTGGCCGGTCGGATGGCGCTGGACGCCTCTGCGGTCGCTCCTGGGCCAGGGCTTGCTCCTGGTCTAAACCCGTAAATCCGACCTGAACACCGTTGTATGTTGGTGGTCTGCGTGCTCCTGCCGTGGCTGATCTCCTCAACGCGGTGCTCCAGCCAGGAGCTCTGATCACCCTGCTGGTGTTGCTGGGGTCGATCGTGCTCTTTGTGGGCGGCTGGTTGGCGCCCGAGCTCACGGGGTTGCTCGCCGCGGCGTTGTTGATCGTCACCGGCGTACTCAAGCCCTCGGAGGCGATGGAGGGTTTCGGCAGCCCGGCCCTGATCACCTTGATGGGCCTGTTTGCCCTCTCCTCAGGTCTGTTCCGCAGTGGCGGCCTCGATCGCCTGCGGGCCCTGATCGGCTCCGATGCCGTGCGCAGCCCCAAGCGGATGATTGCGGTGATGGTGGCGGCGGTGGGGCCGGTGTCGGCCTTTGTGCCCAATACCCCGATCGTCGCCAGCCTGCTGCCGGTGATTGAAGGCTGGTGCCAGCGGCGCGGGATTTCCCCCTCGAAGGTGTTGCTGCCGCTGTCGTTTGCCACAGTGCTGGGCGGCACCCTCACCCTGTTGGGCAGCTCGGTGAACCTGCTCGCCAGTGAAGTGAGCAGCAAGCTGGGCTATGGCTCCTTCGGCCTATTCAGCTTCACCCCCATTGGCATCGGCATCTGGCTGGTGGGCGGGGTGGTGATGGTGCTGCTGGCGGATCGCTTCCTGCCGGATCGCGGCATCGATGACGACGACCTGATCGCGTCGCTGGCCAGCGGCGGTTACCTCACGGAGGTGGAAATCCCAGCGGGCTCGGAGTTGATCGGTCAGTCGTTGCATGCCAGCCGGTTGCAGCGCCGTTTCGATGTGGATGTGTTGGAGCTGCATCGCGGCCCGGAACGCTTCCTGCCGCCCCTGGCGGATCGCACGCTGGTGTTGGGGGATCGCCTGCTGCTGCGCTGCAGCCGTGAGGATTTGCTGCGTCTGCAGCAGGATCACACCGTGGTGCTGGCCCCCACAGCTGAGGAGCCCAGCCGCCCTGATCAACAAAACAACCAGCGGATGCTGGAGGTGCTGCTGCCCGCCGGCTCCACCCTGGCGGGGGATTGCCTGCGGGATCTGCGCTTCCGCCAGCGATACAACGTGACGGTGCTGGCCCTGCGCCGCGGCAACGCCGTGCTGCGGGAGCGCCTGGGCCAGGTGCAGCTGCGTGAGGGGGATGTGCTGCTGCTGCAGGGGCCACAAGATGCCATCCGCGGCCTCCAGGCCAGCAACGATCTGGTGGTGCTCGAGCAGCTGGAGAAGGATTTACCAACGGTGAGCCGCAAGCGCATCGCCCTGCTGATCGGTGCGCTGGTGATCCTGCTGCCGGCGTTGGAGCTGATGCCGCTGGTGGCTTCGGTGCTGCTGGGCACGGTGGCCATGGTGGCCACCGGCTGCCTGCGGGCCGGTGAGCTGCAGCGGGCGATTCGCCTCGATGTGATCCTGCTGCTGGGATCCCTGGCCAGCTTCAGCGTGGCCCTGGAGAAAACCGGCCTGGCGGAGGCCCTGGCCCAAGCCCTGCTGCTCGGCCTGAGCCACTGGCCCGTGTATGCGGCGCTGCTGGTGGTGTTTCTGTTCACCACCCTGCTCACCGAGGTGATGAGCAATGCCGCCACGGTGGCGATGTTGATTCCGATTGCGGGCCAGCTGGCTCAGGGGTTGGGTCAGCCGCCCATGGCCTTCATTTATGCGGTGCTGTTCGGTGCCAGCCAGAGCTTTCTCAGCCCCGTGGGGTACCAAACCAACCTGATGGTGTTTGGTCCTGGTCGCTATCGCTTTCTCGATGTACCCCGCTACGGCTTCCCGCTCACCATCACCATGACCATCACGGTGCCGTTCCTGATTTGCCGCTGGTTCGGTCTCTGAGCCCCTCAAGCCGCGCTGTGATCGATCAGGATGGTGCCCTCTCGTTGACAGTTGAGCCCGTGCGGCCCAGCGCCAGTTCTTCGGATCGCCGCCCCTCACGTCATAAGAGCCTGTTGCGTTTGCTGCGGCAACGGCTGCTCTGGCTCTGGCACCACGAGGGCAGCCATGGCCAAAGGGCACGGGGCTTGGCGGTGGGCATTTTCATGGGCTGCTTCCCGTTTTTCGGGTTGCAGATCGTGCTGAGCGTGGCCCTCGCCAGCGTGGTGCGTGGCAACCACATCCTGGCGGCCGCCGGCACCTGGATCAGCAATCCGCTCACCTATCTGCCTCTCTATTGGTTCAACTACCAGTTGGGCTGCCTGGTGTTGGGCCCAGGGCCGGCTTTTCCCTCGCTGCAGGAGCTGCAGCAGGCGCCGCTCTGGGATCTGGGCTTGGCGATGAGTGGCCGGCTTCTGCTGGGTTCCCTCTTGGTGGGATTCATCGGTGCCGTACTGCTGGGGGGCGGCTATTGGCTGCTGCTGGAACACAAGCAGCGTCGCCGCGTCAACGTTCAGTCCTGAGCGGCAGTGGCGTTGTCAGGCAGGCGCTTCCAGCCCGCCAGCACGCCGAGGATGTCGGCGGCGCTCACCAGGCCCACGAAGGCCCCGAATTCATCCACCACCACCCGCACCGAGCTGCGATCTCCGCGGCGGAAGGTGGTGAGCAGCCGGTCGGCTCGGATCATCTCGGGAACGTATTGAGGTGGGTCGCACAGCTCGCAAACCAACCGCTGGCCGCCGCCCTGCAGGAGTTCACCCAGGGCTTCTTCGCGGCTCTGCACCCCCAACACCTCATCCACCTCTTCACCCAGCACCACCCACCAGGCGTCTTCCGGTGCCTGGAGGATCTCTTGGCGCACGGATTCAAGGCTGGCGGTACCCGGAAGCGAGGGCGTTGCCACCCGCGACACCATCAGATCGCGGGCGGTGAGGTCGTTGAGAGCGAACACCTTGCCGATCATTGCCGCCTCATCTGCTTCGATCTGCCCCTGTTGGGAGCCCAGCCGCGCCATCAGATGGATCTCCCGTTCATTGGTGGTGAGATCGGCCTCGGCGGTGATGGCCGGCATCAGCTTCTCCAGCAGCAACAGCAGCGGCAGGGTGAGGCGCTCCAGCAGCAGCAGCACCCGCGACGCCGCCAGGGAGATCGGCATGGCGAAGCTGTTGCCGATCGCCTTGGGCAGGATCTCCGCCAGCAGGATCACCGCCACGGTGAAGCCCACGTTGAAGAGCACCAGGGCGGCCGCTCCCCCAGCCTCATGTTTGAAGGTGTGATCGGCCTGGCTGCCCAGCAGCATCGAGCCGGAAATATTGAAGAGGTTGTTGATCACCACCAGCAGCGCCAGGGCTCGCCCCGGGCGCGCTTTGATCCGTTCGAGAGCCCGTGATCCCGGCACCCGTTGCTGCACCAGGGTGTGCACCTGGATCGGATTCACCGTGAGCATTGCCGCCTCGGTGCTGGAGGCCAGCGCCGAGCCCACCAGGATCAGCGCTGCCATGGCCAGCAGCACAACGATCGGATTCATCGCGGGGGTGGGGATGCGAGTTGGACCGGACCTTACCTACGGTTTGCGGGATGAACTCGTCTCCGAGCAATCCGGTTCAGGCGCTGCAGCGCTGGCGCCATCAGCTCACCGTGCCCCAGTTCACGGTGGTGACGGGTCTGCTGGTGATTGTGGTGGGCACCTTTTTGCTCGCCTCACCCCTGTGCTCCACCAGTGCGGTGGGCCTGTGGCAGGCGCTGTTCACCGTGACCTCCGCCATCACCGTGACGGGGCTTTCGGTGATTTCGGTGGGCAGTGATCTCACCACGGTGGGCCAGGTGGTGCTGGCCGGGTTGATCCTCACGGGCGGTTTGGGCCTGATGGCGATCACCACCTTCCTGCAGGGGTTTGTGCAGGGGCGCTCGGGTCTGCGCCATCGTCTGGATAAGGGTCGTGCCCTTGATGAATTCGGGGTGGGCGGCATCGGCCCCACCTTCAACAGCATCCTGATCACGGCCGTCTGCGTGATGGGCCTCGGTGCCGTTGTGCTCTACGCCTTTGGCTTCACGAACATCGAGCAGCCAAGCCAACGGCTCTGGGCCTCGGTGTTTCACGTAATCAGCGCCTACAACAACGCCGGCTTTGGCCTGTGGGACAACAGCCTGGTCGACTACCGCGACAACGCCGTGGTGAACGGTGTGATCGCTTCGATGATCGTGATCGGCGGCATCGGTTGGCGGGTGATCAACGACCTCTGGGCCAATCGTCTGCGCCTGCGGCGTCTTCGCCGCCTCAACTTGCATACGCGCCTGGTGGTGCGCAGCACGGTGCTGTTGATCGTGGTTGGGGCGATCGGCCTGCTGATCACCGAGCATTTCGGCTACCGGGCCAGTGCCATGGGTGATCTGGGCCTGTGGCAGAAGCTGCAGATCACCCTGTTTCAATCGATCACCACCCGCACGGCGGGCTTCAACACGATTCCGCTGTCGGCTGCATCCATCACCGACGCCGGCTTGTTGTTGATGATCCTGTTGATGTTCATCGGCGCCAGCCCCGGCGGCACCGGCGGCGGCATCAAAACCACAACCTTCGCGATCCTGATGGGGGCGACCCGCTCCACCCTCGAGGGGCGCAGCGATGTGCTGATGCATCGCCGTCAAATCCCCGACGGCACTGTGCTGCGGGCCGTGGGGGTGACCCTCGCCTCGGTGCTGTTTGTGGTGTTGATGGCACTGTTGCTGGGGATCGGCCCCTCAGCCGCCGGGGCGAGCGGTCATCAAACCTTCAGCTTTCTCGAGAAGCTGTTCACCTGTGTGTCGGCCTTCGCCACCGTGGGCCTCGATCTGGGGGTGACGGCCAACCTCAACCGCTGGGGGCAGCTGGTGCTGATGGTGGGCATGTTTGTGGGCCGGATCGGCATTCTGCTGTTGCTCTCCGCTCTCTACGGCAACCGCCCCCAGCTACGGGTGGGGTACCCCAGGGAAGACCTCTACGTCTAGAAAAGGTGGGCTTGCAGGTGCAGCTGTGAATCAGTGGTGGCAGTGGGGCGCTGATGGTGAGGGCGGTCGCGGCGGCTTCGCGGTGATCGGTGTCGGTCGTTTTGGCTCCTCGGTGTGCGCCGAGCTGGTGCGTGCTGGAGCGGATGTATTGGCGATTGATTCCAGCCAACGCGCGATTGATGAACTGCGCCAGCTGGATCCATCGATCGAGTGCCGCGTGGTGGATTGCACCGATGAAGAGGCCTTGCGCGCCGCCGGTGTGCTGGATCTGGAAACCGTGGTGGTGGCGATGAGCGATCCGATCGAGGCCAGCATCACCGCCACCTTGATCTGCAAAGACGCCAAAGGCACCCGGGTGAAAACGGTGATCGCTCGTGCCACGAGCGATCTGCACATGAAGATGTTGCAGCGCGTTGGCGCTGATCGGGTGGTGTTCCCCTCAAAAATGATGGGGCAGCGCCTCGGTCTTGAACTGGTGCGCCCCAATCTCCTGGAGCAGTTGCGCCTCGATGACCGCAGCTGCATCGAGGAGATCAAGGTGCCGGGCTCGTTTGTGGGCCATTCGCTCCGGGATCTCAACCTGCGCAAGCACTACAACGTGAACGTGCTCGCCGCTGGTCCGGTGGGCCATCTCGATGTGAACCCGCCCGCCTCGCATGTGCTCGCCCAGGGGGAATTGCTGGTGGTGATGGGCTCAGAGGAGGCCCTGCGCTCGTTGCCGGGTAGCTGAGAACCCAGGCGGCCTGTGGTTGTTTCCACACCGCTGGTTTAAGGGTTGTGCACAGAGGGTTTGCTGCAAGCTCCGGCTGGCGCTAGCGAGGGTGGGCACGGCAGGAGGCCGGCCATGGCATCGAGCATCGCCACACGCGCATCGGCGGAGACGGATCTGCCCCCACCTCTCAAGGAAAGCGGCCAGCGGGAGGTGTTCTGCGGGCTGACCTCGATCGTGTGGCTGCACCGGCGGATGCCGGATGCCTTCTTCCTGGTGGTGGGCTCGCGCACCTGCGCCCACCTGATCCAGAGCGCCGCCGGCGTGATGATCTTTGCCGAGCCGCGCTTCGGCACCGCGATCCTCGGCGAACGGGATCTGGCTGGTCTGGCCGATGCCAACGAAGAGCTCGATCGATTGGTGGCGCAGCTGCTGGAGCGCCGCCCTGAGATCCGCACCCTGTTCCTGGTGGGCAGCTGCCCCAGCGAGGTGATCAAGCTCGATCTGGCGAAAGCGGCCGAGCGGCTCAACCAGCAGCATGCTGGCCGCGTGATGGTACTCAACTACAGCGGCAGTGGCATCGAAACCACCTTCACCCAGGGGGAAGACGGCGCCCTGCAAGCGCTGATTCCGCTGATGCCCAGCAGCGATCAGGTGCAGCTCTTGATCGCCGGCACCCTGGCCGATGCGGTGGAAGACCGCCTGATCGGCCTGTTCCACAAGCTCGGGATCGAGCGGGTGGCGAGCCTGCCGCCGCGCCGCTCCACGGAGCTCCCCGCGGTGGGCCCGGGCACCAAGTTGCTGCTGGCGCAACCCTTCCTGAGCGGCACCGCCCGGGCCCTGATCGACCGCGGTGCAGAACTCATTCGCGCTCCCTATCCCTTTGGCGTGGAGGGGAGCCGGGATTGGATGGCCGCGGCGGCCAGCGCCTTTGGCGTGGCGCCGGCCCGGGTAGCCGAGGTGTTGGATCCCCTGGTGGAGCGTGGGCAGCGGGCTTTGGCTCCGATGCGGGAGACATTGGCGGGGAAACGGCTCTTCCTGCTGCCTGATTCCCAGCTGGAAATCCCGCTGGCACGCTTCCTCAGCCGCGAGTGCGGGATGGAGCTTGTGGAGGTGGGCACGCCCTACCTCGATCGCCAGCTGATGGCGGAGGAGCTCGCCTTGCTGCCCTCCGGCACCCAGCTGAGTGAAGGGCAGCACGTGGAGAACCAGCTGCAGCGGGTGCGGCAGCAACGCCCGGATCTGGTGGTGTGCGGCCTGGGGCTGGCGAACCCGCTCGAGGCGGAAGGCATGGCCACCAAGTGGTCGATCGAGCTGGTGTTCAGTCCCATCCATGGCATCGATCAGGCCGCTGATCTGGCCGAACTCTTCGCCCGCCCTTTGCGCCGTCGCCACGCCCTCTCGTTTGCCTGACCGATGGAACTCACCCTCTGGACTTACGAAGGCCCCCCCCATGTGGGCGCCATGCGCATCGCCGCTTCGATGGAGGGGGTGCACTACGTGCTGCATGCCCCCCAGGGCGACACCTACGCCGATCTGCTGTTCACGATGATCGAGCGGCGGGATCGGCGCCCGCCCGTCACCTACACCACCTTCCAGGCCCGTGATCTCGGCGGCGACACCGCCGAGCTGGTGAAGCGCTCGATCGCCGATGCCGTGGAGCGCTTCCAGCCTGAGGCGCTGCTGGTGGGCGAGAGCTGCACCGCTGAGTTGATTCAGGACCAACCCGGTGCCCTGGCGGCGGGCATGGGCTTCGGTGATCTGCCGATCGTGAATCTGGAGCTGCCCGCCTACTCCAAAAAGGAGAACTGGGGCGCGGCGGAAACCTTCTACCAACTGGTGCGCAACCTGCTGAAGCCGCAACTGCCGGCGCCGGGTTCACCCAAGCCCGATCCAGCCCGCTGGCGCTCCGAAGGCCGCCGGCCGCGGGTGAATCTGCTGGGGCCGTCGCTGCTGGGCTTCCGCTGCCGCGACGACGTGCGCGAGATCACGCAACTGCTGGCGAGCTACGGCATGGATGTGGCGGTGGTGGCTCCTCTGGGAGCGCGGCCTTCCGACCTGATGCGGATCCCCACGGCTGACGCCAATGTCTGCCTCTATCCAGAGGTGGCGGGCACGCTCTGCAGTTGGCTGGAGCGTCAGTTCGGGATGGTCTGCGCCCGCACGGTGCCGATCGGGATCGGGGCGACGGTGGCGTTCTTGCGGGAACTCCACGGGCTCCTCGAACTGGAGCTGCCGGCGGAGCTGCAGCCGGGCGCTGATGGGGTGTGTGAGGCCGAGCGCCGCTCCCGTTTGCCCTGGTATTCCCGCTCGGTGGATTCCACGTATCTCACCGGGAAGCGTGTGTTTGTGTTCGGTGACGCCACCCATGCCATCGCCGCCGCCCGCATTGCCAGCCGCGAGCTGGGCTTTGAGGTGGTGGGCTTGGGCACCTACAGCCGCGAGTTGGCCCGGGAGGTGCGCGCTGCAGCCCAGGAGCTGGGGCTGGAGGCCCTGATCAGCGACGACTACCTCACCGTTGAGGCAGCGATCGCCGAGGCGGCACCAGAGTTGGTGCTGGGCACCCAGATGGAGCGCCATAGCGCCAAGCGCTTGGGGATTCCCTGCGCCGTGATCAGCACGCCCCTGCATGTGCAGGATGTGCCGGCCCGCTACGCCCCGCAGATGGGCTGGGAGGGGGCCAATGTGATCTTTGACTCCTGGGTCCACCCGCTGATGATGGGCCTGGAAGAACACCTGATCGGGATGTTCCGCCACGACTTCGAATTCGTGGATGGCCACCGCAGTCACCTGGGCGATGGAGCACCGGCTGCTCCAGCTCCAGCAATTTCCGCGGACACGCCCGTGGCGCTCGGGTTGCAGTGGAGTGCTGAGGGCGAAGCAGAACTGGCCAAGATCCCCTTCTTTGTGCGCGGCAAGGTGCGCAAGAACACGGAGGCTTTCGCTCGTGAGCGCGGCCTGGCGGTGATTGATAGCGAGGCGTTGTACGAGGCCAAGGCGCATTTCAGTCGCTGAGCTCAGCGGCATGCCTGGCCCTGCCAGATCACAAACGCCAACAACGGAAACCAGCCCGCGGATTCGGCTGCACCCTGTAACCAGATGGTGTGGCCCGGATGTGCATCGGATGTGAGCTCAGCCAACAGCTGAGCAGCTGCTTTAGCCAGGCCGTTCTCGCCCGGGCAGGCACCACCAGTCGCCGCCGGGTGCTGCAGGCCGGTGCGCTGATGGCCGCCTCCGCCGTCGCCCCCAGCCTTCTCAAGGGTGATGCTCAGGCCGCACCAGCGAACGGCAAGGCCGACTGGCTGTTTGAAGGCGGAACGATTCTCACCATGGAATCCGATCGGCCCCGGGCAGAAGCGGTGGCCGTGCGCGGGCGCGAGATTGTGTATGTGGGTGACCGCCGGGGCGCTCAGGCCTGGGTGGGGCCTGCCACCCAGCGCGTGGATCTCAAGGGCGGCATGTTGTTGCCAGGGCTGATTGACAGCCATGTGCACCCGATGGTGGGCGCCCTGTTGCGCAGTGGCGTTGGGCTCAAGATTGAGTGGCAGGAACGTGAAGTGCTCGATGCGATCGCCACCTATGTGAAAGCCAATCCCGGCACAGGTGTGTTTTTTGGTCAGGGCTGGAATTCAAATCTGTTTCGTGCTCAGGGAGGCCCGCATCGGCGTGATCTAGATGCCATCAGTGCTGATCGCCCCATCTTTTTCTTCTCCTCCGATGGCCATTCGGGCTGGGCGAATAGCAAAGCGCTAGAGCTTGCCGGGATCACGGCCAAGACCCCTGATCCTCCTGTTGGTGGTTATGTGCGAGATCAGGATGGTCAGCCGACCGGTTACATCCGCGAAGTGCCGGCGATGCTGCCGGTGATCAATGCACTCAATCTTCTGGATCCAGGCACCTATGGGCCAACGCTGCTGAAGCTTCTGCGTCAGTTCTCGGCGATGGGGTTTACCAGTGTGTTTGATGCTGCTATGCCCTTTGGCCAGATCCCTGTTTTTACGGCTGTTCAGCAGTTGGATCAGAAGGGTGATCTGCCCGTGCGCTTGCACACCACGCAAGTGGTGACGAGTGAAGACGACGTTCAGAACGCAGTTCAATCCCTCACAGAGCTTCGAAGCAAGTTCGGCTCAGAGCACTTTCAGATTTCCACGGTCAAGGTTGTCGGCGATGGAGTGATCGAGAATCGTCAGGCTGCCTTGCTTGAACCCTATCTCGAGCCTGCCGGAACCTATGGGCGCCTTGCGATTTCTACCGATTCGCTGGTCAAGTTGCTCCGCCAATGTCATCAGGCCGGCTTTGACCTGCACTATCACACCATTGGAGATGCGTCCCTCAGGCAGGCCCTCGATGCCTTGGCGACCTGCCGTCAAGCGGGTCAGGATCCGAAGCTCACCTTGGCCCATGTGCAGATCGTTGACGATGCGGATCAGGCTCGTCTCGCCAGGTTGAAGCCCCTGATTAGTAGTACGGGTATTTGGTGCATTCGCTTCCAGGAGGTAGAGAAGGCGATCGGCACAGAGCGTTACAGCAAAATGTTCCGTTTCGGGCGTCTGCAGCGTGATCACGGGTTGAACGTGGCGCTGGGCAGCGACTGGCCGGCGACCTATGCGAGCGGCACCCTTGGGATTGAGCCGATGTTGAATGTTCAGGCGGCCATCCTGAGGCAACCACCGCCGCCGCTGTTAGAGGCGATGAAGGGTTCGCTTGGGCCCAATGCCAGTGAACCCCTGCCGCCGATGCAGGATGCTTTCACCCTCAATGGCGCCTTGGAGGCTTACACCATTGCTGGTGCCAGGCAGTTGGGCATTGATAGCATCACCGGATCGATCAAGGTTGGGAAGCGTGCTGATTTGTGCGTGTTGGATCAGGATCTGACACGGCTTCCTACTGAACAGATCTACAGCACGCGCTGCATGCTGACGTTGATGGATGGAGTGTCGCGGCATGATGCACGCCAGGCGAGTTGAGCGGCTTGTATGAGAGCAGCCCGCGCTGACAGATTGTTCCCTTTGCCTTGAGTATTTATGCCTATCTTTAGGTCTATGTGTGTGCAGATGCGCACCCTTCGGGGATTGATGTTTCGCTTTGCCCTGAATGCTGTTGCGTGGTCGCCATGCGGGGGTTGGATGAAGATACAGAAGCCCTGGCTTGTATGACCACCACGCTCACCCGGCCCGATGGCGAAGGCAGCGTTCAGGTGCACCAGGAGGCTGGCCTCCAGATCGAAGAGGGCGCGCTGGTGATTGCCGTTTACGGCAAAGGCGGCATCGGCAAGAGCACCACCAGCTCCAACCTCTCAGCAGCCTTCTCCAAGCTGGGCAAACGGGTGCTGCAGATCGGGTGTGATCCCAAGCACGACAGCACCTTCACGCTCACCAAGCAGATGGTGCCCACGGTGATCGACATCCTCGAAACCGTGGACTTCCACACTGAAGAGCTCCGCCCGGAAGACTTCGTGTTTGAAGGTTTCAACGGCGTGCAGTGCGTGGAATCCGGTGGTCCGCCGGCGGGCACGGGCTGCGGCGGTTACGTGACCGGGCAAACCGTGAAGTTGCTCAAGGAGCACCATCTGCTCGAAGACACCGATGTGGTGATCTTTGATGTGCTCGGCGATGTGGTGTGTGGCGGCTTTGCGGCGCCGCTGCAGCATGCCGACTACTGCCTGATCGTGACCGCCAACGATTTCGATTCGATCTTTGCGATGAACCGGATCATTGCGGCGATCCAGGCCAAGGCCAAGAACTACAAGGTGCGCCTCGGTGGCGTGGTGGCCAACCGCTCCAAGGACACCGACCAGATCGATCGCTTCAACGATCGCGTGGGCATGAAGACGATGGCCCACTTCCCCGACCTCGACGCGATCCGCCGCTCGCGCTTGAAGAAGTGCACGATCTTCGAGATGGAAGCCACTCCCGAAGTGGAGGCGGTGCAGAACGAATATCTGCGGCTGGCCCAATCGATGCTCGACAGCGTGCAGCCCCTCGAGGCCGAATCGCTCAAAGATCGCGAGATCTTCGATTTGTTGGGCTTCGACTAGATCCTCAGGCGTGTCACCTCTGCCTGGATGGCGCCGCGGCGGGTACTCACGGCGATGGATTCACGCGTAAAAATTTCAACGCGAATTCCTGCCCGGCTGATCAACGCCAAGGTGCCCAACAGCCCGGCACCACTCACCAGCACGACAGATGGCCAAATCAAGTGCACGGGCATGGCTCCCATCAGGAGGGGGGTGAGCACACCCGCGCCGAAGCCCATCAGGACGAGTGGGCTTCGGCGAAGCAGGTCAGCTGGGCCCATGCACTTGCCTCAGATCACGCCAGCCCCACAAGTTTCATCGATTCCTCCCACACACCCTGGGCGGTTTCGGGATTGCTGGCTTTGTCGGAGAGCTCCTGGCTGAACTGCTTGCCTTCCTTCTTCTGGCGGTTGCCCCAGCTCCAGTGCACGCCGGAGGCGGCAAAGGCCGGATCAGCCACCACCTGGGCAACGCGCTCGCCCGCCAGGGCTTGGCTCACATAGCCGCCGGTGATGTTCTTCTGGAACCAGGGGAAGATCGTTTGGAACGCCTTCGGGGTGTTGCGGAACAGCGGTGTGTCGGCCACGCAACCTGGGTAGAGCGAGCTGAACACGATGCCGGTGGAGGAATGCAGGCGGCGGTGCAGCTCCTGGGTGGTGATCATGTTGCAGAGCTTGCTGTCCTTGTAGGCCTTGCCGGGCTTGAAGGGCTTGCCGTTGGCCATGGCAATGGGTGTCTTGAAGCCGGCCTTGAAGCCGCTCAGATCGCCCAGGTCGGCAGGGGCGGGGATGGGGATCTTGCCGCCGAGTTCCTTTGAGTTGGCGGTCACCGTGCCCAGGATCACCACCCGGCGGGAGGGGTGCTGCGAGGCCTGCAGCTCAGGCAGCAGAAGCTGGATCAGAAGGAAGTGGCCCAGGTGGTTGGTGGCCATCGAGAGCTCATAGCCCTGGGGAGAGCGCTCGGGCTCCTTCAGGCGCGGCTTGTACACCGCCGCATTGATCACCAGCGCATCGAGACCGAAGCCCAGAGAACTCACGAGGGTTTCCACACCCACGCGCACGCTCTCGAGATCGCCCAGGTCGATGCGCAGGTGATGCAGGCGTTCGCTGGGGATGCCGAGGGCATCGGCGGCCGCTGCCGCCCGCACGGGATCGCGGTTGGCGGTCACCACGGTCCAGCCGCGCTCCACCATCGCTTTGGTGGCATTGAGGCCCACCCCGGAGGTGGTGCCTGTGATCAAAACAGCGCCGGGGCTGCTGCTGGAGCTGGATGCGCTGCTGCTGGCCACCATGAAGCCCGGGATACGGCGGGCCTCAAGTTATCGACTGGCCTGCGGCTTCTCGGTGCTTGGCTGCTGCTGCTCAACAGTTGGAAATGGGGCGGCTGCAGGGGAGGGGCTGCCTTGACCCGGGGTGGTCCACACCACGCGCATCCGGTTTGGGGCGATCCACTGGTCTTGCTCCTGGATCAGGCGCTGCTCACCACCGGTGGTGAACAGGTCGTCGAAGCGTTGCTGGGCCTTGTTCAGCTTCGCCTGCTGAATGTTGAGCACGGCGGTGATCTCGCCGTAGCGATCGAGCCGTTCGCGGTAGGCACCGCCTAGGCGCACCAGGCTCACCACGGCCACCAAGCCCAGTCCCACCTTCAGGGTGAGGCCGATGCCACTGCAAAGCAGCTCCTGGGCCGGCGTGGAGGGCCGCAGAGAGGCGGGCGGGGTTGGCGGTGCCTGTGGCGCGGATCGGGGCGCGCGACCCTTGGCGCTGTGCTGACACCGTGGCGCGGATCGCCGCTGCGATGGCTGGGCGGTGCGGGGCAGGCTCAAAGCTTGCGATGGAGCAGTTGTGGCCCGCTTTTAGCAGGCCACAACCGCGCTGCCAAGGGATCAGGCGCGGTAGAGGCTGGCGGCCAGACGCACGGCAAGCACACCCGCGTGGGCAGCCACCACCAGGGCAATCAGCACTTCGGCCTGGGTGAGGGACGTCATGGCCTGATTCAAAGCAGAAATCCAGCCCATTCTCCCGCAGCTGCGCGGGCTTGCCAGGCCTGTGGCGCTGGCCTGTCACAGCTCGACACCCCCTCGTTCCAGCTGCTGGCTACGGTCGGCTTCCATTGCCGGCCGCTGCCTTGTCCCCTGCAGGACCCGTGTTGATCGCCCAGCAACAGGTGCTGGAGCGCAGCCTGGCCCCGCTGGAGCCCTGGTTCTCCCTGGAGCCGGAGGCGTTGCTGCAGCAGAGCGGCAGCCTCGAGCTGAATTTCGAGTGGCCTCGCGCCAGCGACGATCCCCGCGAGCTCTCTGAAATTCCGGAGCTGCGGGTGTGGAGCCTGAGGGCCGATGCCCTCTGCCCCTGGCTGCCGCTGTTGTTGGAGCGCAGCAGCGGTCAGCTCACCCGCCATGTGGCGATGCTGTTGCCCCACAGCTTCAGCCGCAGCGAGGGCATCCGCTTTGCCCCCGACAGCCTTGAGCTGTGGATGACCCACCGGCTTTTCCTGCTCGATCACTGGTCGCGGGGCCAAGGTCTCAATTGCCGCGGCAACCTTGAACAGATGGCAGCGGTGCTCGGCTTTGAGCTTGATGGCAGCTTCTGGCAGGGGCTCAGCTGAGCGCCAGCTGGACAGCCCGGCGGCTGGCATCAAGGGCCAGCAACACACACAGCAGCCGCAGCAGCCACACCAACTTCGCCTCGCTCACCGATTGCAGCCGCGACGCTGACCACTGGGCAGCAATCGCGGCGGCGCCCCCGAGCAGCAGACCCATGCCGAGGTTGCCTCGGCCATCGCTGGTGAAGGTCACCGCAGCGGTTGCCGCTGAGGCGCAGACCGCGATCGTGCTCAGGCGGATCGCCTGATACACGCGAATCCCCAGGCCCTGCACCATCAGCGGCACCATCACCAGGCCGCCGCCCACCCCCAGCAACCCGCTCGACCATCCCGCCACCAGACCCACCCCGCTCAGGCCCGCCAAGGGCAGGTGGTCGGGGGCCTCGGCTTGGTCGCTGCGGCGCGGGGCGATCACAAGGGCCAACACGCCGTACATCAGCGCCTGCAGCCCCAACAGGTGCCAGTCTTCAAGGTCGTCACCCGCCTGGCTGAACACCAGCGCCCCCGCGATGGCACCGCCGGCAATGGCCAGCACGGCCCGCGCCGGAACCTGGCCGCTGCGCAGGTGCGCCCAGCTGCCCGCCAGGGTGGTGGGCAGGATCGCCAGGGTGCTGGTGGCCAGCGCCTGATGGGGCGTCAGCCCAACGGCAAGCAGCAGCGGCGAAAAGATCAGCCCGCCGCCGATGCCCAGCAGGCCCGAGAGCAGGCCCGCCAGCAGTCCCAGGGGCAGGAGCGGCAGCAGGTCCCAGGGCATGGCTCGGCCGCGGCAAGGTGGGTCCAGCATCCCTGAAGGCGGTTGAGCGAGGCTGGGCCCTGGCACTGGATTCCGCCGATCACGGCAGGGGCGGCCACGCAGATGGCGATCGATCGCTGGATGCTGCAGCAGCTGCTGGCGGGAGGGCCGCCGCTCCTGCGGCTCTATCGCTGGAGCGCACCTTCTCTCTCCCTTGGTCGCCATCAGCAGCGCTGGCCAGCGCACTGGCGCGGGGCCGCTGTGGAGCTGGTGCGGCGCCCCAGTGGTGGCCGGGCGGTGCTCCACGCTGGCGAACTCACCTATGCGCTGGTGCTTCGGCCCGAGCAACGTGACCGCGCAGCGGTGTACCGCCATTGCTGCCACTGGTTGCAGGAGGCGCTGGCCCTGGCCGGGGAGCCGCTCCAGTTCGGGGAGGCCAGCCCTGCAGCAGCGGCCCAGCGCAGCAGCTGTTTTGCCACCGCCACCGCCGCGGATCTGGTGAGTGCCAGCGGCACCAAGCGCATCGGCAGCGCCCAGCTCTGGCATCGCGGCGCCCTGCTCCAACACGGCAGCCTGTTGCTGGATCCGCCGGTGCCCCTCTGGCAGGAGCTCTTTGAAGCGGATCCGCCGCCGCTGGCACCCCTGGCCTGGAGTGCCGACCAGCTGGAGCAGCAGTTGCGCCAGGCCGCGGAGCAGCACCTCTGCGGCGGCGCCTTGATCGCTCAGCCTCTCAGCCCGGCGGAGTGGGAGGCCGTGCGGGCTCTCGAACCCCTGGGGCAGGTGTAATCCGGAGAGCTGGTGGGCTTCAGCCTTCGCCGCTGGCTTCGATGCTGCGGGCTACGGGTGCCAGACCCATGCCGAGCGGGTACACACCCTGGCGGCGGGCTGCATCCAGGATTGGCTGGGGCAGGCGCACACCCAGCTTCTCCAGCACCCGCTCCGCCAGCTCGGGGCGCTCCAGGGTGCCGCTGGGGAGCCCGGCGGGGCCCAGCACCAACAGGCGCGGCGTATCGGGTTGATCGAGGCGCAGCACTGCTTGCCACAGCGGCGCCTCGGCGCTGATCTGCGGCAGCTGATCGAGAGGTTGCAGGTGATCGCCCACCTGCTCCTGCTCCCAGCGCTGCACCGGCAATTGCTGCAGAGGGGCATCGCTGATGAAGCCCTGCCAGCGGCCTTGGCGGGTTACCAGCAGCCAATCGGCCAGCCCAGGGCCGTCGCCCTGGCGCAGGCGGCTGAGCTGTTTCAGGGTGCTGTCGGCTTCGAGCACGCGGAAGCGGCGTTGGGCCGCATCTTTCACCTTCAGCTGCCGCAGCACCCCTTGCAGGGCCAGCAGCTGGCTCTGGTTGCGGGCGGCACCGAGGCCGAACCAGCCCAGCAACATCAGCCAGAGGCCACCCACGCTGGCGCCCCGCAGCAGCAACACCACGCCCAGGCCGATCGCCAGCAGCGAGAGGAAGCGGCCCGTGGCGGTGGCCGCCTGGGTGCCTTTGCGCTGGCTACCGCTGAACTGCCACACCAGCGCCTTGAGGATCAGGCCGCCATCGAGGGGCAGGCCTGGCAGCAGATTGAACAGGGCGAGCACCAGGTTGAGGCCGCCCAGTTCGTTCACCATTGCCCCCAGCAGCGGTGAAGCATGGGCAACGCTGTGGCCGCTGGCCAGCAGCACCGCCGCCAGCACCAGGCTCACCAGCGGTCCGGCGGCGGCCACCAGCAGGGAGCCGATCGCGGTGGGGCATTCCCGCTCCACGCTGGCCACGCCCCCGAGCAAAAACAGGGTGATGCTGCGCACCTGCACGCCCTGCTGCAGCGCCACCAACGAATGGCCCAGCTCGTGCAGTAGCACCGACACAAACAGCAGCACGGCCGTGAGGAGCCCCAGCCCCCAGAGCGCGAGGCTGCTGCCGCTTCCGCTCAGCTGCTGGCTGTATTGCTGTTGGAAGGCCACAGTGGCCAACCCCAGGATCACAAACCAGCTGGGATGGATGCGCAGGGGAATGCCGCGGATCTTCAGCAGCTGCCAGCCCTCGCCCACACGGTGCTTCCCAATGGCTCGATCCTAGAAAGGCCAGGCTGCTGCGGCCGTTTGTGATGTTGACCCCCTCTGCCGCGCAGCCCTGGCTGAAGGTGTGCGGTCTGCGCAGCCCGGAGCAGGCCGCAGCGGTGGCCGCCCTTGGTGCCGATGCCATCGGTGTGATCGCGGTGTCCCAATCGCCGCGCTGGCTGGCGCCGGAGCAGCGCCCCGCCCTCTTTCACGCCGTGAGTGCGGCCCGGCCCGGTTGCCTGGGGGTGCTGGTGGTGGCGGATCCTGTTGAGACGGATCTGCCTCACCTGGGGCCTGATGCGGGTCATCAGGTGCTGCAGCTGCATGGCGGCGAATCACCCGAGCGCTGCGCCGAGTTGCGGCAGCGTTTGGGGCCGGAGCTCATGGTCTGGAAAGCGTTGCGGATTCGCAGCCAGCAGGATCTGGAGCGGGCGGAGGCCTATGCCCCTGTCGTGGATGCCCTGTTGCTCGATGCCTGGGTGCCCGATCAGCTCGGCGGCACCGGCCACCGCATTCCGATCGAATGGCTGGCGGGGTTCCAGCCCTCGCTGCCCTGGTGGTTGGCGGGTGGGATCACCCCCGAAACCCTCCCCAGCGCTCTGCAGGCGCTGGGGACCCATCCGCCGGTGGGGGTGGATGCCTCCAGCGGTGTGGAGCGTGCGCCCGGCGACAAAAATCTGGATCGGGTGGCCCAGCTTGTGACGGCCGTGGCCGCCTTCCGCCAGGATCGCCGCAGCTGAATCCGCCCCATGGCCCTGATGCGCTCCACGGCCCGCCGCCTGCTGCCGCTGGCCCTACCGGTGGCTGCACTGGCAGCCGCGCTGGCGTCGCCGCTGCAGGCCCAGGATCTGGTGGGCTGCCGCCTGGTGGGCGCCACGCTGCAGTGCGTGCCCGGCGTGGATGAAAGCCCCCAGCTGCAGATCCAGCAGATGCAGCAGCAGATCTCCACCGACATCCAGCTCGAGGGGGTGGTGCAACAGCGCATCAATGGCCTGAAGCAGCTGGTGCTGCAGGGCGATGCTGCTGTGGGGGCGGTTCTGACCGCCACCGCCGTGGCGGATGCTCAAGCAGCGCTACCCACCGCCAACTACCACTGGTATCGCATCAAGCCTGGGCAGCGCAGCTGGGTGTTGATTGAAGGGGCCAATGGCACCACCTATGTGCCTGCCCCGGTGGACATCGGCCAAAACGTGATGGTGGTGGCTGTTGTGAATGAGAACGGCACCGTGAAGCGGGTTGCCTCCCAACCTCTGGGGCCCATTCAGCCCTGAGGGCTTCGCAGCAAAAAGGGTTGTCTCGGTGGTGATGTGCACCACCAAGGCAACCCCTCTAGATCAACGTGCGTGCGACTCAGTGCAGCAGCAGCGATTCCTGTTGCTTCACCAACTCAAAGAACTCAGCCTTGAGGCTCGGATCGTGGCGGAAGTCACCGCGCACCACCGAGTTCACCATGCTGGTTTGGGGCTCTTTCACGCCACGCCACTTCATGCAGTAGTGCTGCGCTTTCACCAGAATCGCTAGACCCTGGGGTTCACATAGGCGCTCAATTTCATCCGCCAGGATCATCACCGCTTCTTCCTGGATGTGGGGACGGGAGAACACCCAGTCCGCCACGCGGGAAAACTTGGAGAGGCCGATCACGCGATCGCCAGGCTTGATGCCGATCCAGCAGTTGCCCAAAATGGGCACCAGGTGATGGGAGCAGGCTGAACGCACCGTGATTGGCCCCACGGTGTAAATCTCATCCAGCTTCTTCACATTGGGGAAGCTGGCGATCTTGGGTTGCTGGTGATAGCGACCCTTGAACACTTCGTGGAGGTACATGCGAGCCACGCGCTCGGCAGTTTCCTCGGTGTTGTGATCGTTATCGATATCGATCACCAAGCTGCGCAGCAGCTCGCGAACCTTTCCGGCTACTTCGATCTCGAGCTGGTTGAGTTCACCCTCTTGAAGATGCTCAGCAATGTTGTCGTTGGCGAGATACGGCACGCCAGCGGCTTCAAGACGATCGCGAATGCGGCGGCTCACGGGAGCCAGCTGGCCGGAAACGCTTGAAGGAAGAGTAGAAGTCATGGATAGGTCCCGCGCAGCGAATCAGAGAACGCCAGCGGCGGGCATGAGGGTGATGTCCTCCGCGACTTGGGAGGAAGGTTGCTGGGCCAGAGACAACAGCGCCTCGGCCACGCGTTCTGGGGCAAGCATGGCACGGCGGTCAAAGGAACTGTGGACCGTTTCGCTGTCCCAAAGGGGCGTATTAACCGCACCGAGCGTGAGCGTGGAAACGCGGATGCCGTGCTGGCGCTCCTCTTCGGCCAGGCAGCGGCTGAACGACGCCAACGCCGCTTTGCTGGTGCAATACGCCCCCCATTCGGGAAAGGCGTTGCGGGCTGCGTGGCTGCTCACATTGATGATCAGACCCTGCTGCTGACGCAGGGCCGGCACGACCGCCTGGCACACCTGAAACACGCTGGTCACATTGAGCTGCAGCAGCCATTGCCAGCGCTCGAGCGTCATCTCCGTCAGGTTGCCCGTGTAGGCCGCGCCGGCGTTGTTGATCAGCACGTTGGGTGTCAGACCGCGGCTGAGCAGTTCTGCGAGGCCGGGGGCAATGGCCTGGGCATCGGCCAGATCGAGGGCCAGGGTTTCCACCTGCTGGCCATGGCTGCGCAGCTCGCGGGCCAGCGCTTCGAGGGCATCACTGGAGCGTGCCACCAGCAGCAGCTGATAGCCCGCCTGGGCAAAGGCCCGCGCCGCCGCTGCACCGATGCCGCGGGAGGCACCAGTGATCAAGGCGGTGGGGGGTGACGTTGTGGCGGCGGTGGTGGCGGTCACACGGGCTGGACCACCGAGCGGCCGTCCACGAAACGAAAGGAAACCTTAAGAGCTCAGGCTGGCGTCTTGCTGCCCGGCCTCAAGGAAGCGCCCCATGGCCCGGAACTTGGCGTAGCGCTGGTTGGTGAGCTCGGTTTCGCTCAGGGTCTGGAGCTCGCCCAGGTGACGCAGCAGCGCAGCCTTGAGGGTTTCCGCGGCCTGGCGCGGTGCCCAGTGGTTGCCACCGGATGGCTCGGCAATGATGTCGTCGATCAGCCCCAGCTTGAGCAGATCCGGCGCCGTGATCTTCAGGGCCTCGGCGGCCACGGGGGCCTTGCCGGCGTCGCGCCAGAGGATCGAAGCACAGGCCTCGGGGCTGGCCACTGTGTAAACGCTGTGCTGGAACATCAGCAGGCGATCAGCCACGCCGATGCCCAGGGCGCCGCCGGAGCCGCCCTCGCCGATCACGGTGGCCACGATCGGCACCCGCAGTCGGAACATCTCGCGCAGGTTCACGGCAATGGCTTCGCCCTGGCCCTGCTCTTCAGCGGTGAGTCCGGCGTAGGCGCCGGGGGTGTCGATGAAGGAGAAGATCGGCAGGCGGAACCGATCGGCGTGCTCCATCAGGCGCATCGCCTTGCGGTAGCCGCCGGGGGAGGCCATGCCGAAGTTGCGCGCCACGTTCTCCTTGGTGTCGCGTCCCTTCTGGTGGCCCAGCAGCACCACGCCTTGATCGCCGATGCGGCCCACACCGCCCACCAGGGCCTGGTCATCGTTGCCGCGGCGGTCGCCGTGCAGCTCGATGAATTCATCGGTGACCACCTGGATGTAGTCGAGGGTGCTGGGGCGCTGGGGGTGGCGCGCCACCTGGATCTTCTGGGCCGGGCTGAGGTTGGTGAAGATCTCCTCGCGCCGGCGGGCGGCCAGGGTTTCCAGCTGCAGCAGCTGCTGGCTCACATCCACCTCGGAATCCTTGGCCAGCTGGCGGATCTGCTCGATCTGCTCCTCCAGCTCCACCAGAGGTTTCTCGAAATCAAGCAGCGGACGGCGGGCCATGGCAGCAGGAGAAGGGCTGGGCTGGGCTGGACGTGTGGGGAGGCGGATCGGGTGGCTCAGGCAGCCGCCAGCTCCACTCCGCCCTGGGCTGCCCGGCTCAGTTGGGCAGCGTTGAGTCCGATGGCCTGGAATCCATGACGCAGCGAGGCATCGCCGATCAATTCCATGTTGGCCAGCGAGATGTTGTTGCGCCCCCAGCTGAAGTTGGTGTGGATTCCCTCAAATTCCAGCAGCATTGCCTCGGCAAAGCAAGCGAACAGCTGGCGCTTCGGGTTGTCCATTTCGGCCACCTCCATCATCTGCCAGCCGATGTCCTGCCAGAACTCCACAATGCCGCCCTTCAGCACGTGCACCCCATCGCCGGCCACCTTGGCGTCGAGATTCTTCGGGTAGCCGCCGTCGATCATCAAGCAGGGCTTGCGCAGGCTGGCGTGATCGATCGTGAGGGTCTGGGGCAGGCTGGCCACCCAAACCACCACATCAGCTTGGGGTAGGGCTTCCTCGAGGCTGAGGATCGTGCCGCCGCCGAGCGAGGTTTGAAGGTCTTGCAGGCGCTGCTGCTGGCGCGCCACGAGCAGCAACTCACCCACACCCGTTTTCTGGCTGAGCCAGCGGCACACGGCGCTGCCGATGTCGCCGGTGGCGCCCACCACAGCCACCTTGGCCTTGCTCAGATCAATGCCCAGCAGCGGTGCATTGCGTTCCACCTGTTGGCAGATCACCCAGGCGGTGTGGGTATTGCCGGTGGTGAAGCGCTGCCACTCGAGGGTGGTGTTGCGGATCTGCTGGAACTTCGAGAGGTCGTAGTTCTCAAAAATGATCGAGGTGAAGCCGCCGAGGGCCGTCACGTTGATGCCCTGCTTCTGGGCCATCTCCATGGCGTTCTGCACCTTGCGGGTGGCCGTTTTGAAACGGCTCAGCATCTCTGGCACAAAGCAGGAGTCGATGTAGGTGCCTTCGATCGTTTTGCCGGTGCGGCTGGTCACCTCAAAGGTTTCCAGCAGCTGAGGCGGGGCGGAGCACCAGGCGAGCATGTCGGCTTCGGCCATCTCCTCGAGTCCCAGTTCGCGGGCCTTTTCCTGGGCCTGGGCGAAGCTGCTGGAGTGACCGATCAGACCAAACATGCGTGCAGATGCTCCTGGTGACACACCGGCCTTGAAGTGACCCGATTAAAGGGCAACGCCGGTTGGGGGCTGGTTGAGCTCAGCCCACCAGGGCGGCGGCGGCCATGCGAGCGATCTCGCGGGTGCTGAAGCCGATCTCGGTGAGGGCTTCCTGGTAAGCGATCAAAAAGTCTTCGATCAGGTCTTCTTTATCCATGTGCAGCACGGCGGCATCGGCGGCCACTTGATCGAGCATGCGGCGGATCAGGGGCAGGTTGTCGCGGTTAGCCTGCTCCAGCTCTTCGCGGCAGCTCTCGAGATTGGCCTTCAGCCACTCTTGGCCGTAGTTGAGGTGGGTGTACTCATCCTTCACCACGCCCTCGGTGATCTTGCGGGCGAAGGGGTCGGCGACAGGGATATAGATGTGATACGCCGAGATGGCGAAGGCCTCAATCAGCAGCGCCTGGATCAGCAGGCAAGTGGGCACCTTGCCTGCCTCGAGGGCGGTGGTGAAGTTGTTGTGCAGCGGCGCAAAGAACTCCTTGGCAAAGGCCATGTCGGCGGTCACACCAAGGTTGTTGGCACATGCGGTGAAGCCCTTCATGTGCTTGAGCTCCATGCGCGCCAGCTTGGTGAGCTCTTCGGCCTGATCAGGCAGCAGCGTGCCGATGGCGATGTAGTTGTCGTGGGCTTCCTGCTCGCCCTCGATCACGATCGCGTTGATGCGGCTGTAAGCGTCCTTGTAGGTCTCGGTGGTGAAGTCGGGCAGGTTGCAGGTTTCGGTGCCGAGTTCCGGGGCTTCAAGGGTCGCCATGGCTACCTGATCCACATCGCAATGGAGTCGACTGTAACCATCTCCTGCGGGTGTAGTTGGGCTTATGAAAGCTTTTGAGCACCGGGGATCCGCCCCATCAAGGCTGCGTTCCAGCCCCGTGGGCTGATCCCGGGGGCCAGGAGCTGCCCAGCAGGGCCTCCAGCAGCCCTCGCCAGCCGGCCACCAGTCGCTCCTCCAGGGCCGCCCCTAGCTCGGCTGAGGCGCCGCGGCTGTCGCCCACCACGCCGGTGCGGGAGAGATCCGTGGTGAGCCAGGCCTCAGGCACCGCTCCCTCCAAGCTCCAGCCCGGCGGCGGCGCTTCGCTCAGCAACCCATCCACAGGGCGTTCAGGTCCCACTAGCTCCGGCGCGAGCTGCAGCATCAGGCTGGTTTCGGCCAGGCCGGCGTGCAGCCCCTGGCTGCGTTCCGGCTCCTCCAGCAGCTCGCCGATGCCATCGGGACCACTCCAGAGAAAGCAGGGCAGCACAGCCAGCTCCGGCCGCTGGGCCCGCAGCTGGCGGGCTCCCACCTGCAGTAGGGCGATCTGGCCGCCGTGGCCGTTGAACAGCACCAGTCGCTGGAACCCGGCATCGGCCAGCTGCGCCCCAATCACCTCGATCTGACGGATCAACAACTCCGCCGGCAAGCTCAGGGTGCCCTGGAACCCCAGGTGTTCTGGGGAGAAGCCGAGGTTTTGCACCGGTAGCCGCCAGATCGGCAGGGCTTCGGGCAGCCCCTCGAGCACCCGATCCAGCAGCCGATCCGCAAACAGGGCATCGGTGCCCAGAGGCAGCTGGGGGCCGTGTTGCTCGAAGGCGCCGAAGGGCCACACCACGGTGCTGCCGGGCTGGGATGCCGCCTGCACGAGTTGCGGCCAGGCCAGTTGCTCCAGCCGTCGGGTGCCGGATCGGCAGGTGCGCTCCATGGGCTGGCAATTGGGCTGAAGGGGCCTCACTACAGTGTGGCGCTGTGCATCTGTGCTTGTTTCATGGCCGGTCCTGGCAACCAGCAGCCCTCCCAGCCTTCGGCCAAGCAAGTTCAGTCGCCGCGACCCGTGCCTCCTGCCTCCCCGCGACCCCCGGCGGGTGGGGCAGCCCCGGTGCGCAAGCCGCCTCAAGTGCTGCAAATCAATAAAAAGGAAGAGCAGCTGAAGCTCGAGCGCGAGGCCGCTGAAGCCCGTGCCGCCGCTGAAGCTGCTGCCCAGCGCGCCGCCGAACTGGAAAACGCCGTGCGCGCCTCCCGCGGTGAAGCTCCCGTAGCCCCGCAGCGCCCCAGCGCACCCGCCGCCCCGAGCCGCAGCTCCGATGGCGACGACGAGTTGTTCGACATGAGTGGCTTCGAGGGCCTCACCATGGCGGATCTGCTCGGCCCCGACGACAAGCGTGCCGGCCGTGGCGGTCGTGGTGGCTCCGGTGGTTCCGGCAGCGCCCGCATGGCCCCGCCTCAGCCCGAACGCGCCGCTGCGGTGCCGGCCCGCACTGTGGACGATTTCGATTTCGATGCGGATGCCTTCCTGGCGGCCCTCGATGAGCAGGAGTTCGTGGGCACCACCGGTGAAGTGGCGGTGGGCACCGTGGTGGGCCTCGAGAGCGATGGCGTGTATGTGGATATCGGTGGCAAGGCCCCCGGTTTCATGCCCAAGAAGGAATGTGGCCTCGGGGTGATCACCAACCTCAAGGAGCGTTTCCCCCGTGGTACTGAGGTGGAAGTGCTGGTCACCCGCGAGCAGAACGCCGACGGCATGGTGACCGTGAGCGCCCGCGCCCTGGCCCTGCGCCAAAGCTGGGAGAAGGTGCGCGCCCTGGAGAAGGAGGGCAAGGTGCTGCAGGTGAAGGTGAATGGCTTCAACCGCGGCGGTGTGACCGCCGATGTGGAAGGGCTGCGGGGCTTCATTCCCCGCTCCCAGCTGCAGGAGGGTGAGAACCATGAAGCCCTGGTGGGCAAAACCCTCGGTGTGGCCTTCCTGGAGGTCAACCCCGAGACCCGCAAGCTGGTGCTCTCCGAGAAGAAAGCGGCCACCGCCGCCATCTTCCAGAACCTGGAGGTGGGCCAGCTGGTGGAAGGCCAGGTGGTGTCGGTGAAGCCCTATGGCTTGTTTGTGGATCTGGGCGGCATCAGCGGCCTGCTGCACCAATCCGTGATCACCGGCGGTCAGATGCGCGATCTGCGCGAGGTGTTCGGCCAGGGTGATCGGGTGAAGGCGTTGATCACTGAGCTCGATCCCGGCCGTGGTCGCATCGCCCTCAACACCGCCCTGCTCGAGGGCCAGCCCGGTGAATTGCTCATCGATCGCGACAAGGTGATGGCCGAAGCCGCCGATCGGGCCAACCGTGCTCGTAGCGTGCTGCGCCAACAGGAACAGAGCGCCGGATGAGTCAGGCCACCGATCAGGTTGCTGATCCCACCCGTCGCACTGCAGCCCCGCTGCAGCTCGATTGGGAGCTCGACTACTACTCCCGGCCGATCCTCGAGCCCGACGGCAAGAAACGCTGGGAGCTCCTGATCTGCAGCACCCCGGCCCCCGGTGCGTCGGGCCCCGGATTCCGCTTTGTGCAGAACTGCTCCGCCTCCAGCGTGAATTCGCAGTGGCTGAAGCAGGCCCTCGAGCAGGCTATGGAGCAGGCGGCTGCGGAGGGCTATGCCGCCCCCCGCAAGCTGCGTTGCTGGCGGGCTTCGATGCGCACGATGGTGTCGCGCGCGGCGGAGCAACTCAGCCTGGAGCTGATCCCCAGCCGCCGCTGCTACGCCCTGGTGGAGTGGCTGCAGGAGCGCCAAGCCACGGTGTATCCCGCGGAGGAGGGCTACATGGCCGGGCCTCTGGCGCCAGCGCCCCTGCCGATTCAGCCGGTGGCGGTGCCCTTGCCGGAGGCCGCCCGCGGCGATAGCTGGAGCTGGGCCTCGCTTCCCCTCGGCGCCCTGCGGGAAGCCGCCGAGTGGGATGTGAGCTTTGCAGGCCTGGTGCCCCTCGATGGCACCGGCGACGACGACGTGATGGTGAGTGGTCTGCGCCTGTTCAGCGCCACCCGCTCGCTGGCCATTGCCGGTTGGATTGCGGGGCTTGAGCCGGTGCGCCTGGAGGTGAGCGGCAATCAACTGGTGCTCGAGGCCGGCCTGGAGGATCGCTGGTTGCTGGGGAACCTTGAGGCCGAAGAAGCGGAAGCGGCGGCCCAGGCCTTCCGCGCCGCACGCCAGCAGGCCGGCGGCGTGCAATTCCTGGCGGTGCAAAGCAGCGACGCCCAGAACGGCTTCGATGGCTTCTGGGTGCTGCGCGATCTCCCCGATGCCTGAGGAGGCGGACCATGGCGGAAGCCGTTGATCCCCCGTTTGATCGCCCCGATGCCCGCTTCAATCTGCTGGAGGGGTGGACCTGGATCGGCTGCTACGGCGGCTATTACCTCCAGGCTGATTTGCTCTCAGGCTTTGAGCACGGCTTCTTCACCCGCCAGTGGGCAGGCCGCGGGCCCGAGGTGTTGGCGGGCTATGTGAGCGGCGGCGTGACGGTGCACCGCCCCAAGCAGGTGCACAGCGCCTTGGTGCTTCCCGCCAGTGCCGCCAGCACCGAGCCTTGGCCAGAGGCCGATGGCTTGGTGAGTGATGCGGGCGGTCAGAGCCTGTGGGTGTGCGGCGCCGATTGCACGCCGGTGCTGCTGGCTGATCCTCGCAGCGGCCGTGTGGCTGCCTGCCATGCCGGCTGGCGCGGTGTGGCCGGCGGCATCCTGCTGGAGGCCATCGCTCAGCTGGAGCAGGCCGGCTGCCGCCGCGGCGATCTGCTGGTGGCCCTCGGCCCGGCGGTGAGTGGTGCGCGCTACCAGGTGGAGCTGGCTGTGGCTGAGCAGGTGGCGGCATCGTTGCCGTCTGAGGCTGGTGGGGCCTTCGATGCCATGGCTGAGCTGGAGCGCTGCGGTGCGCTTCAGGGCGACCCTGAACCCGGCCGCGCTCGCCTCGATATCCGCGCGGCCACCCGCCGTCAGCTGGAGTTGGCCGGTGTGCCGGCCCAGCAGATCAGCGTGTGCCCGCTTTGCACCGTGGGCGAGGCGTTGTTGTTCCATTCCTGGCGCCGCGATCAGGTGAAGGCGGTGCAGTGGAGCGGCATCGTGTCGCAGCAATTGCCCGACTGACGCCTGACTGATGGAGGCGGGTGTTGTGCCGAGCGACTGTCCAGGCTCGGATATCCATGGATATCCGGACCAGGAGACTGTCTGGATAGGGATGGCTTGGCCCCATGCGCGCGGTACCGCCGGGCCCGAGCGCCTTAGGGCTCGAGGGAAATTCCGAGATCGAGGCTGAGTTGCCCCGGGCTGGTTTGGGCGCGGCGGCTGCGGCTTCCGCTCCGGCCCGAGCTGCGGCTGCCGCTGGTGTTGCTGCGGCTTCGACTGGTGCCATTGGTGCGGCTGCTGCCGCTGAACCAGCTCATCAGGGCTCTCCAGCCGGCTGGCTCGAGCCGATCGAGATCCACGGCGCTGGGTTGCAGGGCTGATGGGGGCTGGGCTGCCCACAGATCTGCCCAGCCCACTTCGCAGCCGGCGATGCGCTGGTAGCCGAAGGGATGGAGATGGCTCGGAAGGCGAGCCATTGCGGATTGAACGGCTCCAATTTGGAGACGTTGCTGCTCCAACGCCTCCAGCCGCAGTCTGCGGGATGTTTCGTAATCGAGCACCGGAGCGGGGTAGTCGGCCATGGCGGGCGGGGTACCCAGTTGGTCGTTGGTGAGGCCCCGCAGTTCCGGCAGCCAGCGCCGGATGAACAGCCCATGGGGATCGCAGCGATCCACCGCCACCTGGCCCGGGTGGTAGATGCGGGTCCAGGCTTTGGTGCCGTGGTACGTCACCCCCGCCTGCATCGCCCATTGGTAGTGATCGATGGGGCAATCGCCATCAATCAGATGACGCATGTAATGCAAGGCCCCGAAGCGCCAATCGATGCCACAGAGGTTGGAGAGAAAGCTGGCGTAGATCGCCCGGCTGCGGAAGTTGAGTTCGAGCCAGCCCCCTTCGGCCTGCAGGCAGCGGGCGGCGGCATCCACGATCGGAAAGCCCGTGCGGCCCTCGCGCCAGGCGGCGTAGAGCTCCTCCTGTTGGGCGCTGAGCTCGCAGTGGGTGTCGAGGGGGCTCCACAACGCGATCAATTCCAGCTGGGGCAGGTAGCGAAAGCGTTGGTGGATGGCGCAGCCCCAGCGCAGGCGGCTGGCGAGTTGCACGGCGCTGCGGCTGCGGGGATCGCGGCGGCCGCCCTCGCCGCCGCGGGGCAGGAGCCAGGCCAAACGCTGCAGGCACTGGCGCGGTGAAATCACCCCGAATTTCAGGTAGGGGCTCAGCCCGGTGGTGACCTTCGCCGAGGGGTAGCTGAGCTCCCAGTAGTAGCTGCGTGACGCCGAGCCTTCGCAAAACTGCTCGAGCCGCTTGAGGGCTGCGGCAGTGCCGCCCGGGGGGATGGGCTTGGCATCCGGCCTCAGGCCCAACGCTTCCAGGCTGGGCACCGGTGTGTCCGGCAGGGCGCTGGAGGGGGGCGGCACCACCACACGCTCCGGTGCTGGCAGGGCCGGGCTGGCCATGGCCTGGTGCCACTGGCGGCTCCAGCCGCTGTAGGCCATCAGCTCGCCGCAGGCGCCGGCCGGTTCCACCCAGCGCAGTGGAATGCGGTGGGCGGCCAGGGTGCGGCTGACGCGGGCATCGCGCACGCGGCCCACCAAGCGTTCGCTGTCGGTGTGGGCGATCACGCCATCGGCGCCGCTGAGCTGCACCACCTGCAGCAGTTGTTCAGCCGGATCGCCACAACGGATCAGCAGGCGACCGCCCCGCTGCCGCAGATCTGCATCAAGTGCCTGCAGATTGTTGAGCATGAAGGCCACGCGGGCCACGGCTGTTTCCGGGTGAAACAACAGATCGCGATCCAGCACGAAAACCGGCAGGACCGCTCCCTGGTTGCAAGCTTCACTGAGGGCTGCGTGGTCGCTGAGGCGCAGGTCACGCCGAAACCACACCACCGTGCACGCCATGGCGTTTCACTGGGCGGGCGAGGAAGGATTGCAGTCTGGTTGCGGGGCTTCTTTGTTGCGAGGCTTCCACCGCGATGCGATAATGCAAATGTTGCATAACTAACAAACAGATGCTCACAGGAGCAGATCTTCTCGCCAAGGTCAAAGAGCTTGGCGATGTGAGCAAGTCCGACATCGTGCGGGCTTGCGGCTACGTGTCCACGAAGAAGGACGGCTCCGAGCGTCTCAACTTCACCGCCTTCTACGAAGCGCTGCTCAACGCCAAGGGCGTGGATTTTGGTGGTGGCTCCGCCAAGGTGGGCAAAGGCGGCCGCAAGCTCAGCTTCACCACCAAGGTGCAGTTCAACGGCAACCTGATGGTGGGCAAGGCCTATACCGCCCTGCTCGATCTCAAGCCCGGCGACGAATTTGAGATCAAGCTCGGCCGCAAACAGATTCGCCTGGCACCCCTGGGTGCTCCTGACGAAGAAGAGTGAGGCCAACGGCTTCCGCCACGCGGATGCCATCGATCGCGGCTGAGAGGATTCCGCCGGCGAAGCCGGCCCCCTCTCCCGCCGGGTACAGCCCCGGGGTGTTGATGCTCTGCATCCGCTCATCCCGCGGCACCCGAATCGGTGAGGAGGTTCGGGTCTCCACGCCCGTGAGCATGGCGTCGTCCATGGCGTAGCCCTCGATCTTGCTGTTGAACGCCGGTAGGGCTTCCCGCAGCGCTTCGATCGCATAGTCCGGCAGGGCACTGCTCAAATCGGTGAGCGTCACGCCCGGTGCATAGGAGGGCTGCACGCTGCCGGTGCTGTTGCTGCTGCGGCCTGACAGAAAATCGCCCAGGCGTTGGCCCGGTGCCGCGAAGGTTTCGCCCCCCAGGGCATAGGCCCGCGATTCCCAGTGCCGTTGGAAGGCCACCCCCGCGAGTGGGTCGTTTGGGCCGCTGCCGTAGGGCTCCACATCGGCGGGCTCAATGTTCACCACGATGCCGCTGTTGGCATTGCGCTCGTTGCGCGAGTGCTGGCTCATGCCGTTGGTTACTACCCGCCCTGCTTCAGAGGTAGCGCCCACCACCAACCCGCCGGGGCACATGCAGAAGCTGTACACGCAGCGGCCGTTGCTGGCGTGGTGCACGAGCTTGTATTCGGCTGCGCCCAACTGAGGGTGGCCGGCACAGCTGCCCCAGCGGGCTGCATCGATCAGGGGCTGGGGATGCTCGATGCGGAAGCCCACCGAGAAGGGTTTGCGTTCCATCGTCACGCCCTGGGCGTGGAGCATGGCGAAGCTGTCGCGGGCGCTGTGCCCCACCGCCATCACCACCTGCCGGGCGGGGATGAAGCTGCCATCGGCGAGGGTGACGCCCCGCACGGCGTGATCGTTCGGGTTGAGCTCGAGCCGATCCACCCGGCTTTCGAAGCGGATCTCACCGCCCAATGCTCGGATCTGGGCCCTGAGGCCCCGCACCACCGTGGCCAGCTTGAAGGTGCCGATGTGGGGGCGGTGCAGCACCAGGATTTCCGGGTTGGCGCCGGCGGCCACCAGCTCCTCGAGCACCTTGCGGCCCAGATGGCGCGGGTCGCGCACCTGGCTGTAGAGCTTGCCGTCGGAGAAGGTGCCGGCTCCCCCTTCCCCGAACTGGGCATTGGATTCGGGGTTGAAGGGGCGTTTGCCCTGCCAGAAACCGAAGGTGTCGGCGCTGCGTTCCTTCACCGGTTTGCCCCGTTCCAGCAGCAGCGGCTTTAAGCCCATCTGGGCCAGCAGCAGGGCGCAGAAATAACCGCAGGGGCCTGCCCCCACCACCACCGGCCGCGGCAGATCCGCATCTGCCGGCGCCTGGGCCACCAGCTGATAGGTGGTGTCGGGAGCGGGCTGCAGGTGCGGGTCGCGCGAGAAGCGCTTGAGCAGCCGCTGCTCCAGGGCGGGATCCAGCTCAAACTCAAGGCTGTAGGCCAGCTGGATCTGGCTTTTCCGGCGGGCATCCACGCTGCGTTTCACCACCACGGGTTCGCTGCGGAGCGCTTCGGGTGTGAGCTTCAGCCGGCGGCAGAGGGCGGCGCCGATCGCCTCGGGCTCGTGGTCGAGCGGCAGCTTCAGTTCGTTGAGCCGCAGCATCGGCAGTGATCAACCCCTTTCCTGCATTCCAGCACCCGCGCTGCGGTGCTGTTTAGGGTCGCGATTCCTGCGGCAGCCTTCATGTACGCCACCTATTTCGGTGCCAACGGTTGGTTGCTGGAGCTGGGTGGCCTGCGGGTGCTGGTGGATCCCTGGCTGACCGGCGCGCTGCGCTTTCCGCCCGGGGCCTGGTTTTTTGAAGGGCAGCTGCCTGAGAGCCAGCCGGTGCCGGCGGAGCTGGACCTGCTGCTGCTCACCCAGGGGCTCGACGACCACGCCCATCCCGACACCCTGCAGCTCCTGCCGCGCTCCCTGCCGGTGGTGGGCTCAGTGTCGGCGGCGGCGAAGGTGCGCGGTCTCGGCTTTGAAACGGTCACAGCCTTGCGCCCTGGTGAACAGTGTCGCCATGGCGAGCTGCAGATCACAGCCACGGCCGGCGCGCCGGTGCCTCAGGTGGAGAACGGCTACCTGCTGGAGCATCCCCGGGGATCGCTTTATCTCGAGCCCCACGGCTACCTCCCCGCCGATCTGCCGGCCCGGCCTCTCGATGCGGTGATCACCCCGGTGGTGGACCTAGGGCTGCCGGTGGCGGGGGCCTTTGTGCGCGGCCAGGCGGTGCTGCCTGAGCTGCTGGAGCGGTTCCAGCCCCGCACGGTGCTGGCCAGCACGGCAGGCGGCGATGTGGCCTTCAGCGGTTTGCTCACCCGGCTGTTGTGGATGAAGGGCAGCCCGGCTGAGGCCGCGGCGGCGATGCCGGCTGGCAGCCAGTTGATCGATCCGCAGGTGGGTGAGCGCTACGCGCTGGCAGCGGCCTGATCGTCGCCTTTGCTGCAGCGTTGCCGCACTGGGCCCGCCGGCTGGGCTGACCTCCATACGGTGGCCGCATCGCCACTGCCGTTGATGCCTGATCCGGTTGCGTTGCGCCCGCTGATCCGCGATCTGCATGCTGCCGTTGCCGACCTGCAGGCTCCGGCGTTGCAGCCGGCCTGGGGGCGACTGCTGCTGCTGCTGGCCCTTCTCGCCGCCGGCGGCGTGGCCTACTGGCAGCTGCAGGCCTGGCCCCAGCGCCTCGCCGCGGCGCTGCTGGTGGCTCTGGCGGAAACGTTGCTGTTGATCGCCACCCATGAGGCCTGCCATGGCACCTTGCTGGGCCAGCGCCGGCTCGAGTTGGTGCTGGCGGCGCTGATTAGCTGGCCTATGGCCTGGCCGCTCTGCACCTATCGGCTGTTGCATCGCCTGCATCACCGCTGGAACAATCGCGACCCGCGCGATCCCGAGCGGATCCACCAGCAGGAGCCCGGTCGTTGGCGCTGGCTGGTGCTGGCCGGTGGAGCCGGCCTGATCCTGCGCACCCTGCAGGAGGCGCTGCGGCTGCAGGCGCAGCAGCCGGCGTTGCGCCGGGCTCTCCTGCTCGATGGGCTCGGCATCGTGCTGGTGCAGGCCTTGATCCTGGTGGTGGTGATCCAGCACCGGCAACTGCTGGCCTACGGCGTGGGTTGGCTGGTGGTGGAGCGGGTGGCGGGTGCGCTGCTGCAGTTGCGCGGTGCGATCGAGCACTGGCAGCTCTGGCAACCGCAACCCCATCCGTTGCTGAGCCAGCTCTATGGCTCCCGCACGGTTGTCGTTCCCGCTTGGCTCAACGGCTGGCTCGGGGGCTTGCCCCACCACAGCACCCACCACGCCTTCCCGGCGATCCCGACCCGCCGCTTGCCGCAGGCCACGGCGCGCCTGCAACAGGTGTTGAGCACCCATGGCTACCCGCCCTTGCCGTGTTGCCAGGGCTACAGGGAGGCCCTCAGGCAGTTGGGCTGAACCCGCCAAACTGAGCGGGCCTCTGGCGCCCAGGTGTGAATCGCAGCGTGAGCTTGCTGGAGGCAAGCCGCTTCTGGTGGCGCCTTGGCTGGGTGAGTTTTGGCGGCCCGGCAGGCCAAATCGCCCTGCTGCATCGGGAGCTGGTGGAGCAGCGGCGCTGGCTGAGCGAGCAGCGCTATCTGCACGCCCTCAATTTCTGCATGCTGCTGCCTGGTCCTGAGGCCACGCAGCTCGCCACCTATCTGGGCTGGTTGATGCACGGCTGGACCGGCGGCCTGATCGCGGGTGTGCTGTTTCTCTTGCCCTCCGCCCTGCTGCTCAGTGGGCTGGGCTGGTTGTATGTGGTGTGGGGAACGCTGCCGCTGGTGATGGCGGTGTTTGCGGCGCTGAAGCCGGTGGTGCTGGCCATCGTTGTTGTTGCGGCCTGGCGTCTGGCGCGGCGCACCCTGCGCACACCACTCCATGGCCTGTTGGCGGCCCTGGCCCTGCTGCTGCTCACCAGTTCGGCTCTGCCCTATCCGGCCCTGGTGCTCGGGGCCGCGCTGGTGGGTTGGCTGGCGGGCCGTTGGCGGCCGCGCTGGATCCTGCCGGTCCGTGAGGAGTTGGCGGTGCGAGCAGCTGCGGCTGATCCAGGGCCTGGTCTCGAGGCGATCCATGGCGACACCACCCCCACCCCGGACCATGCCCGCTTCAGTGGGCGAGGTCTGTTGATCACGCTTTTGGCCTGGGGTGTGGCGCTGCTGTTGCCCTTGATGGCTGTGGTGCGCTTGGGGGGCTGGGATGGACCGCTGGCCGCGATGGCGCGCTTTTTCAGCCAGGTGGCCCTGGTGAGCTTCGGGGGCGCCTATGCCGTGTTGCCCTATGTGGCCCAGGGGGCGGTGGAGCAGCACGGCTGGTTGAGCGCCACGCAGATGCTGGACGGCCTGGCCCTGGGGGAAACCACGCCGGGGCCGCTGATCATGGTGCTGGCCTTTGTTGGCTTCCTGGGGGGCTGGAGCAGCGGCGTTGGCGGCTGGGCGGCGGCGGCGGTCACCGTGTGGTTCACCTTTCTGCCCTCGTTTGGTTTCATCCTGGCGGGGGCACCGCTGGTGGAGGCGAGCCGAGGCGATCAGCGCTTCACCGCGCCGCTCACGGCGATCACGGCCGCCTTGGTGGGGGTGATCGCCAGCTTGGCGGTGTTCTTTGCCGTGCCGGTGCTGCTGCCGGGAGGGCGTCTCGATCCCGTGGCGGCGGGGCTGACGCTGGTGGCGCTGCTCCTACTGCTGCGCCAGCGCTGGGGGGTGTTGCCTCTGATCGGCTCAGCGGCTCTGCTGGGTGTGTTGCGCTACGGCTTGGCTGAGCTTGTCCAGTAGTGGAGCCATCCAGGGTTGCCAGATCCCCCGGGCCAGCGTGTGCTGGCAGGGCTCGTAGATCTGGCGGGCTCGGATGGTATTGCGCAACAGATTGAGCTCCTGAACTGTGAGCTCAAGCGTGATCGTGGCTGCCAACAGCTTGCCTCAGATCGGGTCCTCCAGCTGTAGGTGCAGAGGGCTGATTCAGGCCGCTGATGCAGCAGCAAAGCGGCGGAAGGTGTGCAGCCTGCGGCGGTACGGGAAGACGATCATTGCCAACCGTTCGGCAGCACGTGGAACTCTTATTTTGAGGTTGAGGGGAGGAGCGGGAGCCAGCCCGACCTCCACCTCCAAGAGAGTCCGGCCAGGGATCACCCGAGCCGGTGTGCACAGAGGAGGTGCGATTGAAAACAACTGTGCGAGGTCCAGTTCAGTTGTCCTCGATGGCGCTGCGCGTGTGTCATCCCGTAGAGATCAGCCAGATGCCACGGATTGTTCCTTGAAACCCTCAACCTGGGCTGCATAACCCAGCTGGAGTGAACAGCTCGATCCCTTGAACCACAGACACCCGACCGGAGGTCATCCCATCTGCCAAGGTGACCTTCCGCAACCGGTGATAAGGCGCCCGACACGGGGCGCCTTTGTTTGGCTCAGCCTTCGTTCAGCCTGGGTTCAGCCGTTTGTTGCAACAGGCCGAGCCGCCAGATCAAGGGGAAACTGATGGGCGTTGCGCTCGTGCATGGCTTCAATACCGAGATTGCCGCGGTTGAGAACATCGGCCCAGGTTGGGATCACGCGGCCCTGATGATCAAGAACTGAGTGGTTGAAGTTGAAGCCGTTGAGGTTGAAGGCAAAGCTGGCCACCGCCAGGGCCGAACACCAGATGCCGATCACGGGCCAGGCGGCGAGCAACAGATGCACGCTGCGGCTGTTATCGCTGGTGGCATAGGGCATGATTAGCCGGCCCAGATAGGCGTGAGCGGCCACGATGTTGTAGGTGGGTTCCTTCTGGCCAAATAAGTAGCCGCGATTAATCGATTCCTGTTCGGTGGTTTCGCGAATCAAGCTGCTGCTCACCAGCGATCCATGCAATGCCGCCAAGAAGGCTCCGCCGAAGCTGCCGGCGACGGCGAGCATGTGCAGCGGGTGCATCAACACGTTGTGTTCCGCCTGCAGCACCAGCATGAAATTGAAGGTTCCGGAGATGCCGAGGGGCATCCCATCGGCGAAGGATCCTTGCCCCAGCGGATACACCAGCAGCACAGCCATGGCGCCGGCCCAGGGGGCCGAGAAGGCCACGGCAATCCAGGGGCGCATGCCCAGCCGGTAGCTCAGTTCCCATTGGCGGCCCATCCAAGCGGTGATGCCGATCAGGAAGTGGAACACGATCAGCTGATAAGGCCCGCCGTTGTAGAGCCATTCCTCCACGCTGGACGCCTCCCAGAGGGGATAGAAGTGCAGCCCGATCGCATTGGAGCTGGGCACCACGGCTGCGCTGATCAGGTTGTTGCCGCCCAGCAGTGAACCGCTGAGCGGTTCGCGGATGCCATCCACATCCACTGGAGGAGCGGCCACAAAGGCCATGGCGAACACGATCGTGGCGGTGAGCAGGCAGGGAATCATCAGCACGCCAAACCAACCGATGTAGATCCGGTTGTTGGTGTTGGTGATCCATGCCCGGAAGGGCCGCCAGCCAGAACGCCCGGCGGCGGAAGAAAGGGTGGTCATGGTGAAGTCCTTGAGGGCCCGCCCTGGCGAAGGCTCAGTTCGCTCTCGGGGCGGGGGTGAGTGGAGTGCGGCAGAACGAGGCGCTAACCCATGGCTCGTTCGGCCCCGCTCAGGCTGGCGCGCTAACGCTGCCGCTGGACGCGCGGCTGCAGCAATGCGGCGAGAGTGCGGCCGATCCGTTGGGCTGACTGCGGCAGTACGGCCTGGTTGTGATCAGGCTGGAGCAGATGCTTCGCCTCGATGACCGCCGCGATCGTGATCCTGCTGGTGATCGGCACCCTGGTGGTGGTGATCATGCCCAGCCAGGAGGAGTTCGCCTGGTTTCTGCGCCTGCGCCGGCCGAGTTGGCTCAGCTTTGAGGGCTTGATCCCGCTGATCTGGGTGCTCATCTACGGCTGCTTCTATGCATCGGCTCTCCTGGCCTGGAATCGCACCGCCAGTTGGGGGTTGATGGCTGGCTATCTGCTGCTGATGGTGTTGGTGCAGAGCTACACCTGGCTCATCTGCCGCACGCGTCGCCTGGCCAACGGCACGGTGGTGGGTCTGGCCGGCTGGCTCTGGGGCGTGGCGCTCACGGTGGTGGTGGCGGCCCCATCACAACCTGCGGCGTTGTTGTTGATTCCCTACCTGCTCTGGAGCCCGGTGGGCACGCTCGTCACCTGGCAGATGCAGCGCTTGAACCGTTGATGCCGTGAATCTGCGCCGGCCGATCCTGCAGTGCCTGAATAAACCGGATGCAGCAAGACCGCTGGCTCGATGTTTCTGAAAACCCGGCAGGACGGCTCCTTGATGGAGGTCTTGACCTTGTCGCCGTTGTTTGATCCCTTCTCCACGCACCTGCAGGGCCGTCTGCATGCCGGTGAAGAGTTGCAGGAGCCTGAGCTCTTTCTCAAATCGGATCTGATCTTTCCTTCCGGGGAGCCGTTGCCGCGCTGCTGGCTCGATCCCCATTACCCGCAGCCATGAGCCGTAACACCTCCCGGTCGCTCACGGGCTCAAAGCGCTGATACCAGGCCCCCACGGCCCAGAGGTCATCCACCTCCGCCAAGGCCACCAACCCATCGAGCTGTGGCCTGATGGCCGCGGCGACGCGCCGATCGATCACCGGCACCGCCAACACCAGGGCATTCGGCTCCGCCTGGCGTAGGGATTGCAGGGCGGCGCGCACTGTGAGCCCGGTGGCCACCCCGTCGTCGACGACCAGCAAGGGGCGATGGCGCAGGGCGGCGAGCGGTGGATCGCCATAGAGCTGCTGCCGGCGCTCCAGCTCTTGCCGTTGCTCCAGCTCAAGGCGCTGGCGCTGTGGGCTATCGAGGCCGTAAGAGCGGGCGTTGTCCTCATCCCAGATCAGCACCCCTCCTGGCGCCATGGCCCCTAGGGCCAATTCCGGAGCGTGGGGATGGGCGAGTTTGCGCACCGCCCAGCTGGCCAGAGGCAGCCGCAGTTGGCGTGCCACCTCGGCAGCCACCACGATGCCGCCGCGGGGTAGGCCCACCACCAGGGCTTGGGGGCGGCCGCACCAGTTGCTGAGTTGTTGGGCCAGGGCCCGGCCGGCGTGGCGGCGGTCAGGCCAGAGCGCGGTTTGAACCATGGGGATCAGCCCTCCAGAGGCTGCGGAGTTGAACCGCCAGCAGTGGCGCCGGGATGCACAGCAACAGCCACCACCACAACTGTGATGGGATCGGCGCCATCTGGAAGGTGCGGGCCAGGGGCGGCCAGCCCTGCAGCACCACAAAGGCGATCACCTCCGTGGCAATGCCCAGCCACAGCAGCCTGTTGGCCCGGAAACGCCGCCCACCCCGGCAGACGAGCACCGTGCCGACCTGGGCGAACACGATCGACCCCAGGGCTACCGCGGAGGCCTCGTGCTGAATCAGCAGCAGCTCAGCGCTGCCCTGGTGATGCAACAGGGTTGGTGCCAGGCGGCGCAATGGCCAGAGCCCAACGCCATGGCTCCACCAGGTGAGGCCATAGCCCAGCATCGCTAAGCTTCCCTCCAGCAGTCCGAGAAACAGGTAGGCCTGGCGCAGCAAGGGGCGATCCAGGAGGGGTTGATCGCGATGGCGCGGCGGCTGCTGCATCACATCGGCCTGGGGGAGGTCGGCGCCAAGGCCCAGGGCGGGCAGCAGATCCGTGCCCAGGTCCACCGCCAGGATCTGCAGCACCGTGAGGGCGGCAGGGATGCGCAGCAGCAGCATCGTGAGAAACGGTGCTACCTCCGCCACATTCGAAGCGAGGATGTAGAGGATGAAGCGGCGAATGTTGTCGTACACGCCTCGGCCGTGACGCACCGCCGAGACGATGGTGGCGAAGTTGTCGTCCACCAGCACGATGTCGGCGGCTTCTCGGGCGACATCGGTGCCGCTGCGGCCCATGGCGATGCCCACATCAGCGGCCCGCAGGGCTGGGGCGTCGTTGACGCCATCGCCGGTGACCGCCACCACGTCTCCAAGTGCTCGGTAGGCCTGCACCAGGCGCAACTTCTGCTCCGGCGCCATGCGGGCAAACACCAGCCGCGACCGGAACTTCAGCAGCTGCCGTAGCTGCGCATCGCTGAGGCGATGGAGATCGCTGCCATTCACCACCCGTATCGGATCGGGGCCGGCATGGGCGGGCGCATCCAGCAACCCGATCTGGCGGGCGATGGCTTCGGCGGTGAGGCCGTAGTCGCCGGTCACCATCGTCACCTTGATGCCGGCGTGGTGGCAGGCGGCGATGGCCTGACTCACGCCAGGCCGCGGCGGGTCGTAAAGGCCCACCAACCCCACCAGCACCAGCTCCTCTTCCTCGAGGTGCGGCTGATCGCAGGGCTTGCAGGCGATGGCGAGCACCCGATGGCCCTGGCGGGCCATCACGTCGTTGGCCGATCGTACAACCTGCCGTTCGGCCGGGCCGAGGGCCGTGATCGTGCCGCCCCGGAGCCAATGGCTGCAGTGCTGCAGCAGCTCAAGGGGGGCGCCTTTGCTGCACACCATCCAGCTGCTGGGTTCGGGCCAGCGCGGATCGGCCTGCCAATGCACCAGCACGCTCATCATTCGCCGTTCGGAATCGAAGGGCAGCTCCCGCTGGCGCGGCAGTCGCTGTTGCTCGTCTGCCAGATCGAGGCCCGCCTGCTGCGCGCCCTGCAACAGCGCCGTTTCCGTGGGATCACCAACCGCTTCGGAGGCGTTGCAACACAATCCCGAGAGCAGCAGCAGCAAGGGCTCATCGCTGCTCCAGGTGTTTTGTAACGCCATGGCGTTAGCGGTGAGGGTGCCGGTTTTGTCGGTGCAGATCACGCTCACGCAGCCGAGTGTTTCCACCGCGGATAGGCGCCGCACCAGGGCCCGCTCCCGTGCCATGCGCTGCGTCGCCAGGGCTAGGGCCAGGGTCACGGTGGGCAGCAACCCCTCCGGCACGTTGGCCACGATGATCCCGATGGCGAACACCAGGCTCTCCAGCGGACCCACGCCCACCAGCACCACACCGGCGATGAAGGCCAGGGCGCCCATGCCCACGGCGATGCTGGTGACGGTGCGCACAATCCGGCCCACCTGAATCTCCAGCGTGCTTGGGGCGCGTTCGGTGCCGGCACTCAGATGCGCCACCTGGCCGAATTCCGTGTCGGCGCCGGTGGCGTACACCACAGCTTGTGCCCGGCCTGCGGCCACGGTGGTGCCTGCCGGTAGCAGGTTGGTGGCTTCTGAGGTGCGCAGCCGCTGGTTCTGCGCTTGCGCGGTGCGGGCCACCGGCAGGGATTCACCCGTGAGCACCGCTGCATTGAGATACAGCGCTGCTGCTTCGATCACCCGGCAGTCGGCCGGCACCTGATCGCCGGCTTCGAGTTCGATCAGATCGCCCGGCACGAGGTCGTCGGCAGGCAGCACCTGCAGGTCACCATCGCGCCATAGCCGCACCTGGTGGGGCAGCACCTGGGTGAGCGCCGCCAGGGTTCGCTCGGCTTGAAAGTCTTGCCAGAAGCTGAAGAGAGCATTGATCAGCACCACGCTCCAGATCGCCCAGCCCAGCTCCGGCGTGCGTGCCAGAAAGGCCATGCCCCCTGCTGCCCACAGCAACAGGGCCATGAAGTGGGTGAACTGATCCGTCAGGCGCAGAATCAGCGGCCGTTGCCTCTGCGGCGGTAGGCGATTGGGGCCGCAGCGCTGCAGGCGCTGGAAGGCTTCGGAGCTGCTCAGGCCTTGGGCGCTGCTCTGCAAAGCCGCCAGGGCCTTTTCGGCGCTGAGGCTGCTGATCGGTTCAGCTGCGCTGAGCTGCATCTCGGCTCAACGGCCATGGCGTCAGCCTGATCGGCGATCCGAGGGGGTAGCCCGCCTGCGGCAGGACTACCGCAGGGCAGCGGTGATGGCACCGCAGATCTACCTCCAGCGGCGATGGCTCGCGCGGGTGCGGATTGGGTGGAGGGCGTTCTGCTGATGCCATGCCTGTTCCCGCCAGTCTTGCGGCCGTTGTGGAGGGTGCCGATGTGCGTTTCAACGGCGATCGGCCCTGGGATCTGCAGGTGCACAATCCGCAGCTCTATGGAGCGTTGCTGCGGCATGGCTCCCTGGCGCTGGGGAATGGTTATGTGCGGGGCGACTGGGATTGTGAGCAGCTCGATGAGCTGATCTGCCGTTTGCTGCGCGCGAATGCCAATCGGCCCCTAACGCTGCGCTCCCAGGTGGTGGAGCTGGCCCGGATCCTGCGGGATCAGCTCAGCAATCCCCAGGCCTTGCGCCGCTCCTATGTGGTGGGCCGCCGCCATTACGACATTGATCCGCGGGTCTACGCGGCGATGCTGGATCCGCAGAGGGTGTACAGCTGCGGCTACTGGCGGCACGCAGAGACGCTGGCTGAGGCGCAGGATCACAAGCTGCGGCTGATCTGCGAAAAGCTGGAGCTGCGGCCGGGGATGCGGCTGCTGGATGTGGGATGCGGCTGGGGATCGCTGGCGGCCTACGCCTGCCGCCATTACGGCGTGGAGGTGGTTGGGATCACGGTGTCAGCCCAGCAGGCCAGCTGGATCGGTGAGCACCTGGCGGATTTACCAATTCGCGTGGAGCTGTGTGATTACCGCCAGCTGCCGGCGCGGGATCCAGGCCTGTTTGATCGCATTGCCTCAGTGGGCATGTTTGAGCATGTTGGCCGTCGCAACGATCACACCTTCTTCCGCACAATGCAGCGGTTGCTGCATCCCAATGGCCTGGCTTTGCTGCACACCATCGGCTCGGCCCGCAGCACACGCCGCACGGATCCGTGGATCGACCGCTACATCTTTCCCGGTGGGCGATTGCCATCGGCGCGTCAGCTCGCTGATGGGCTGGAGGGGCATTTCCTGATCGAAGACTGGGAAAGCTTCGGCCACGACTATGACCACACCCTGCTGGCCTGGTGGCAGAACTTCGAGCAAGCCTGGCCGCGCTTGGCCTGCGACAGCACCCCTGAATTCTTTCGGTTCTGGCGCTATTACCTGCTCAGTTGTGCTGGCTTTTTCCGTTCGCGCCAGGGTCAGCTGTGGCAGGTGGTGTTGAGCCGGCCTGAGCGTGCTGCTGCCTATCAATCCTGGCGGCCTGCGCGTCAGGAGGCGCCCACAAGGATGCTGCAGGACGCCTCGATCCATGGGCAAGCCTGCTCAACCTGATGGTGCAACTGTGGATTCGCCAGAGGATTGAGCGCCATCAAGTTCCGCGTCCATGAGTGATGCTTTTGGCGACTATCTGCGCACCATTGGTCGGATTCCTTTGCTCACCGCCCAGGAGGAAGTGCACCTGGGCACGATCGTGAAAGACTGGATGGAGAGCAACGATCCCTCGCCGGCGTTGCAACGGCGGGGGCGCCGCGCCCTTCAACGCATCGTGACCGCCAATTTGCGCCTGGTGGTGACCGTGGCCCTGCGCTACATCCGCCGGCTCAAGCACCTGGCCCACGATCCGATGGATCTGGTGCAGGCCGGCAATCTGGGGCTGTTGCGGGCGGCGGAGAAATATGACCCCACCCGCGGCTACAAATTTTCCACCTACGGCTACTGGTGGATTCGTCAATCGATCAACCGCTATCTGCAGGAGCACAGCGGCAGCATCCGGATCCCTGTGAACCTGGTGAGCCTGGCCAATCGAGCTGATTCCCTGCAGAGCCTGCGCAGCCATCCCATGAGTGTGGAGCAGCTGGCGGAGGCGTTGCAGGAATCACCGCAGCGGTTGTTGTATGCCATGGCGATTCAACACCGCAGCAACACGGTGTCGCTCGATCAGCAACTCAGCGGCAGCGATGGCGACATGACTCTGCTGGATACGGTGACGGATGACCACCAACCGCTGATCACAGACGACTATCGCTGGATGCACAGCCAACTGCAGCATCTCTCCACGCCAGAGCTCACCGTGATTCAGTTGCGCTATGGCGAGGACAAGCAGCGCTCTTTTGCGGAAGTGGCTCGCTTGATCGGCCGCAGCAAAGACCAAGTGCAGCGGCTGGAGCGACATGCTCTCACAAAATTGCGGCGCCATCTCACACCGGCCCTCTTCCCTCAATGAGGCGGGCGGATGGCATGGGGCGACCGGATTTGGTGGCCCCGTTTCATCCGCCGTGCACCACCGCATCAGAACGGGCGTGTTTTCAAGCGCCCCGCTGTTTGGGGTGTGGGTTGCAGGCCATTGGCCTGGAGATGGGTGTTGGCCGCTGTTGGCGAGGGGAGGCTGCGTTGCGGGTCGCGCAGCGCATCTTCCAGCAGGAATGCACACAGATTGGAAACGGATCGGCCCTCTTCTTCTGATCGAGTGAGCAGCGCCTCATGCACGTGGTAGCTGAGGGTGATCGAGATCCGCTTCGGTTGACGTTGCAGGACGCGAATGCGCTCGTTCATGGGTGAATACCGCAGGTGAGGGTGGAACAGATGCCAAGAGACTTCAGCTCCGCTGCATCTCTCAGCAGCTTGAGAATACGAGCGTTAAATGGTGGCGAAGTGCCGTTGCTTGCTGGCAACTCACCGTGGTTCTGCGGCAGGTTGCAGGCCTTCTCTACAGATCATCTGCAGGGCTGAATCGGCTCGCCTTGAATTGCTCCAGCAGCCAGCTGGTGGTGTGCTCAGCCACGGCCTCCAGGCATCCCGGCTCGCTAAACAAATGGCCCGCCTGGGGGATCACCACCAGTTCATTGCGCACCTGCAGCTGGCCGGCGGCCCAGGCATTGAGTTCGAGCACATCCACGTCGTGCTCACCCACCAGCAACAGCACGGGGCAGCGCACGTCGCTCAGTCGCTGGAACACGAGATCGGGGCGGCCGCCGCGTGACACCACGGCCTTCACCTGCTGCGGTCGCTCGGCTGCTGCCACCAGCGCCAGAGCCGCGCCGGTGCTGCCGCCAAACAGCCCAAGGGGCAGGTTGCTCAAATCGCCTTGTTGGGCTGTCCAATCGAGCAGCTGCAGCAGGCGCCGCTGCAAGGGCGGCAGGGATGTCAGGGTTCTGCCGTGGCTGGGGGCGTCGCTGCGTTCGAGGTCGCAGAGCAGGGTGGCGAGGCCACTGCGCTGCAGCCGTTCGGCCACGGCTTGGTTGCGGGGGCTGAAGCGATTGCTGCCGGAACCATGGCAAAACACCACCAGGCCGGTGGCCTGGGCTGGCAGGGTGAGATCCGCCGAGAGGCTGCCTCCTTCGGCGGGGATGGTGAGGCTGCTGATGCTGGCGGTGCGGGCCATGGTGGCTCAAGAGGGCTCAGCTCACATCAGAAAAAGGGCCTGGCAGTGCTTTTGATCCGCGCGGCAGCTTTGCCCCAGATCTGTGTCTGGGATCGCTGGATTGTGTTGCTCTGTTCAACATCCGCTTCCATGCGGTTCCTCAATGGTGGGTTGGCGGGTGTTGTTGTGGCCTCCCTCCACCATGGAGAGAGCGCGGCCACGGTGGTTGTGCGTTGATGGGCGCTTCAGGCTCGATCCGGCGCGGGCCTGGTTGGTGCTGGATGCCGCTGTGGCGACGGAGCGGCTCCAGCGTTGGTTGATCGGCAAACGGCGACCCATCACTTATCTACAACGGATGCAATTGGTGCACGGCTGCAGCATTTCAGAGGCAGAACAAGCTGTGCCTGACCACAAGCCTGTTGGGTTGCTTTAGATCATGGCCGCTGCCTGCTGCCGCCATGCTTCAAGGTGATCGATTGCTCGCCAGACTGCATCAATTGCAAGGGCTTAGCCGCTCTGAACTGGTGCGGGCCTGTGGCTATGCCACCCAATCCGATGACGGCCGAGAACATCTCCACTTCACCGATTTCTATGAAGCGGTGCTGGAGGCCAAAGGGGTTCACCTGCCCGGCCAGGGCGGCCGCTGGCGTGCCAGCCGCAGTGCCCAGGGCCGGCATCTGAGCTTCAACACCCACGTGCATTTCAACGGCAACCTGATGGTGGGCCGCGCCTACACCGAGAAGCTGCAGCTCAAGCCCGGCGATCAGTTCCGCATTCACCTGCACGACGGTGAGATCCGCTTGACGCCGCTCGAACCCGCTGATGCAGGCGGTGATGGTGCGACGCCGTGAGGGCTGTTGCGTTGTTGTTGTTGGTGTTGCGATGACCCCCTATCCCGACTATCCGATCCCTGCCAATGAGGAGCAGCGGCTGCGGGCCTTGCGGCGCTTTGCGGTGCTCGACACCCCGGAAGATCCCCACTTCGCGCGGATCGTGGAGCTGGCTTCGGCGGTGTTGGGGGTGCCGATCGCGTTGGTGTCGCTGGTGGATCGCGATCGCCAGTGGTTTCTGGCGCGCCATGGCCTGCAGGCACAGCAAACACCGCGCGCCATGGCCTTCTGTGCCCATGCCATTGCCGAGCAGGCGCTGATGGAGGTGCCGGATGCCCTCGACGATGCCCGCTTCAACACCAACCCCCTGGTGCTGGATGAGCCGAAGATCCGCTTCTACGCCGGCGTGCCGCTGCGCACCGAAGACGGCTACAACCTCGGCACCCTCTGCGCGATTGATCGCAAGCCGCGGGTGCTGGATCCACATCAGCGGGCGATGTTGCAGTTGATGGCGGATCTGGTGATGCGGGAGCTGGAGCTGCGCCAGCGCAGCATGCAGTGCCCGGTCACCGGTCTTTACAACCGCAGCGTGTTTTTTCGCTTTGGTGAGCAGGAGTTTGAGCAGGCCCGCGATGAATGCACGCCGCTGGCGCTGTTCAATTTCGACATCGACGACTTTCGCCAGATCAACATGCGCTGGGGGCATCAGGCTGGTGATCAGGTGCTGCTCGATCTCTGCGCAGTGGTGCAGAAGCAGCTGGGGCATGAGGATTTGTTCGGGCGCATCGGTGATGAGGAATTCTCAGTGTTGCTGGTGAACGCATCGATGACCCGAGCGATGGCCCTTGCTGAATCGATCCGCCAGGCGATTGCTGCCATGCGGGGCGTCTTCGACCAGTCTGATTACCACCCCAATATCAGTGGAGGCATCACGGCCCTGGCCGACACCGACCAGAGCTTTGCGGATCTCTTTTATCGGGCTGATCAGGCTCTCTATCTGGCCAAGGGAAATGGCCGCAACCAGGTGGCCTCGCTGCTGGTGGACTAGGACCACGCCAAAAAGCCGCCTGGAGCTGGCAGGCGGCTATCCGGTTCAAGCCTGGTGACTCCAGGCTCAATCCACGGGAATGCTCACTGGCTTGGCCTCTTCGGCACCCGCTTTTTTGGCAATGCTCACGGTGAGTTCGCCGTTCTCGCAATGGGCGTGCACGGTGTTCAGATCGGCATCCTCCGGTAGAGAGAAGCTGCGGCTGAAGCTGCCATAGGAGCGCTCCATCCGATGAAAGTGGGGGCGTGTTTCCTCGCTTTCGCGCTTGCGTTCCCCTTGAAGCGTGAGCATGTCTTCGGCAACGGATACCGATACATCTTCTTTATTCATGCCGGGAATATCGGCTTTGAACAGATAGGTGCCGTCGCTTTCACAAATATCCACCCGTGGCCCCCATTCGCTCAACGGCATGGAGGCGCCAAGCCGGAAACTGGGCCAGTTGAAGGCCCGATCCATCATGGCTTCGATGTCAGTTAGGGGTTCCCACTTGATCAGACTCATTGGATTGCCTCTTGGGAGATCGATGGCTCTTTGAGGCTATGAATTGTGGGGATTGAGATTCTGCCGTGCTCGCGATTCGCTTCAAATCAGCGGCGTGGCACGCAGGCGGCAGCGACGGACGTTTTCTTCGAGATCACAGGGTTTGTAATCACCGCAGATCTGATTGCGGCTCGTGTAGGGCCAGAGCGCCATCGGCACTTGCATGTCGCTGTGGCCATCACCGGCGGAGTAGCCGCAGAAGTGTTGCGCCGCTTCGCTGATTTCCACGCTCTCCAGGGTGAACAGGTTGGGGGCGTGTCGGGTGCAGGGAGCGATCGCGCCCAGGGAGGTCATCTCCAGCCCGTGGGCTTGGTCCCAGTAGGAGCAGGTTTGGCAGTGCTGGTGGTTCATGGCACAGAGCGCAGACCTCCTCAGCCAAAGAGTGGGCGCCGCAGGCGGCGTGCTCTGCCGCTCAGTCGCAGCAGATCCAGTCCTGGGCGGCCAGGAGATCCGTACTGCTGAAGGTTTGGGTATCGGCATGGCTGAAGGCGCCGAGCACCCGTTGGGCGATCCGCTGCAAGGGGCCATGGCTCACCACGGCGAGCTTCTGGGGGCGGTGGCGATAGTCGCGGATCAGGGCCAGGTGTTGGCGCAGGGCTCCCAGGGCCAGCCAGCCATCGAATTGGCGCAGATCCAGCAACACCCGTGGCCTGTCCACCTGGCTGAACAGGTTGGCCAGGTCGTCGTCGATGCGGGCATACACCTCTGGATCCAGCAATCCAATCAGGGTGATGGTGATTACCTCGCCTTGGCGCTCCAGGTGCACGGTGCCGAGCGCTTCGCTCAGCCAGCGCCGCGCTCCCTCCACGTCGTGAAGGCCGAAGTGCTGCACCGGATAGGGCAGCAGCAGCGCGAGGGCCCGGCTGGCCTGGCGCACCCAGGCCAGGTCGGTCACCACCGCCAGGCGCTCGAATCCATCCCAGTGGCGCAGGCCGAGGTTGGTGTCATCCCAGGCGGCTTCGAGGCTGAGGCCTTCGAAATCGGGTTGCAGCACCACCAGCGCCTTGATGCGCTCGTGCTCCAGCAGCGCCGTCTCCACCTGTGGAATCACCAGCCGCTGCATCTCCTCGCCGCTGATCTGTCCGCTGCAGCTGAAGCCCAGGGTGCCGGCGGGGAGGTTGTCGATCAGCTGGATCATGGCGGCGTTGACACGGATCGGCGCAACCTATGGATGCTCTGCTCCCCTGGCGTGCGACTGGCTCGCCACTGCCGCAGCGGCGCTGCGTTGGCGTTCCAGGCGCCAGCTGGGCCCGGCTTGCCGGTAACGCCAACCTGTTGGCGCGGCTTCCAGGCCCAGTTGGTGCGCCAGCAGTTGGCGATCGCTGGTGGATGCCTCCTGGAGCTTGAAGCCCCGCAGCTGAAAGGGGCGCAGCTCGAGGCTGGCGAGGGCGCCGCTGCGGCGCTCCAGCTCGACCCCGTAGAGGCACACCAGATCAGCGCGCCAAGGGCCGTGGGCTGGTAGGCCCTCGTAGTCGTTGATCACATCGCCGCAGCCGTAGAGGATCAGCCGGCCCTGATGCACCTCCAGCGGAAGCGGGTGGTGGGAGGAATGGCCAACCACCACATCCACGCCGGCCAGCTCGATGAGCTGCCTGGCCAACCAGCGGTGTTGTTCGGGCACCACTGGCACCCAGTTCGCCCCCCAGTGCAGCGACACCACCACCCGATCGCCGGGGCGGCGCTGGCGATTGATGCAGCGGCAGAGCCATTTCACGCTGCCGCTGTTGATGCCGCTCAAGAGCGCCACGCCGGGATGCGTGGGTTGCACGCCCCAGGCCGGCGGCACCCCGCTGCTGGTGAAGGCCCAGGCAAACAGCAGCAGCTGGCGGCCATCACCCAATTGCCAGCGCGCCGGTCGCTGGGCCTGATGGGGGCTGAGGCCCGCTCCGGCGGTTTGGATCCCGGCCTGTCTCAGGCTGCGGAGAGTGTCGGCCAGGCCGTTGAACCCCCAGTCGAGGCTGTGGTTGTTGGCCAGGCTGCAGCCATCGAGGCGTGCCGCCTGCAGGGCGGTGATGTTGGCCGGGTGCATGCGGAAGTGCACGCCTTTGCCTGGCCAGGCCCGATCGCTCTGGGTGATGGCTGTTTCCAGATTCACCAGGCGCAGCTCTGGCTGTAATTGCTCCATCCAGGCCAGGCTGGCGCCCCAGGGGGTGGCCGGCTCGAAGGGGGTTGTGAGGAGCCCATGGCGCTCCTCGGCCAGCTGCGCGTAGTAGCGGGCATCCCGCACCACCGCTTCGTGCAGGGCTGGATCGCAGTGCTGGGGCATCTGCTGATCGATGCCGCGCCCGAGCATCAGATCGCCCCCCAGCAGCAGCTTCAGGGTTGGCGCTTCCACAGTTGCTGCAGCGAGGCGATGGCGAACACCAGCAGGCCGGCGGCCACAAGGGCCACGCTCAGCTGCACGGCCAGCGAGACCGGAATCAGGGGCATCACGGGATCGCCTGCGTCACTAGCGCTGCTCTACGCCGCCTGAGCTGAGCCAGTGGCGGCGGCCGCGGAGCCGCCGCAGTGGCGCTGGGATCATGCAGCTGCGCTGCCCAGGGGCTTGGAGGCAACGCACCCTGGCCGCAGTGCCTGGCCGGATCCGCGCATGGTGAGCAGCAATGGTTCGTTTCACCTCGAATCGCCAGCGTTCCGCGATGGCGAGCTGATTCCGTTGATTCACACCGCTGAGGGGCTCAACCTGTCGCCGCCACTGCGCTGGAGCGGTCCGCCGGAGCACACCCGCAGCTATGCGCTCCTGCTCGAAGACTGGGATTCCCCAGCGGGTAGCTGGGTGCATTGGCTGCTGTTCAACATCCCGGCCTCGCTGCGCGCCCTGCCGGCCGGGTTGGAGCGGAGCCCTGAACTCGCCAACGGTGCCCGCCACGGCAGTTGCTGGGGGGTGGGGCGTTTTGAGCGCATCGGCTACCAGGGCCCCTTGCCCCCCGCGGGGCTGGCCCATCGCTATGTGTTTGAACTGGTGGCGCTGGATGCGTCGCTGGATCTCCCGCCGGGTTGCACGGTGTTTGACCTGCGGGCTGCCATCGCTGATCACGAGCTGGGGCGAGCCACGCTGACGGGTCTCTACGCCAGAGGGTTGTGAGCCCCGATAGTTCGAAGACTTACAAAGCGCGGGCTACTGCGGCACTCTGCTGCATAGATTGGGCACCCCCTCTTATTTGCTCTCCCTGGAGTTTCATTCCGATCGTTTCTTTCTCTCTTGACGAGTCGTAAGCAGTTATCGATGGTGCTTCCGGTCGAGTTGATCGAGGCCATCAAACGGCGCGCCTCCGAGCAAGGGCAGAGCATCACCGGCTATGTGAGCGAGCTGGTGCGTCGCGACCTCGGCCTGTCGCAGTCGCCCCATCCGCGCGAGCTGGCCCAGCAGCTCGACCAGCTGCAGACGCGCGTTGATCAATTGGAACAGCGAGACGAAGGCTTGTAGACCTGTTGTAGAACTGGTGGTGGTTGCCCTCGTCTCCGTTGAGCGAACTGAACAGCCGCAGGTCGACCGATGTCGGTGCGCGTAGTAGTCGGATCACGATCAACCTCTCCCCTGCGCTGCATGCGGAGTTGCGCAGCTTGGCTGGGGATGAGGGGCGCAGCGTGAGCAACCTGTGCTTGCAGTTGATTCAAGCGTCGATGACGCAGCGCCAGAGCCCCAATTGAGCGGCGCAGCACCCCTGGCCCGGGGTGGGATGGCTTGGCTTGGCCCAGCTGTTTTGCCGGCCATGTCATTGCTTCAGCACTGGGGGTTCACGGATCAGGCCGAGCGCTGGAATGGGCGCCTGGCGATGCTGGGTTTTGTGATCGCCCTGGCCACCGAATTGCTCACTGGCCAGGGAGTGTTGGCTCAGCTGCGTTCCCTCTGGCCCGGGCCCTGAGCACAACTGCAGCAGCACAGCCTCAGGCGGGTCTGTTGCCTTGGTTCTGCCCTCAGGCTGGAGGCGTGCACTCGGATGGAGCCGTGTGATGGACAACCCCAACTGGGAAATCGGTGTGTCGGCCGACAGCCTTGATCAGCTGTTGAGCGGCGAGCAGGCTGGCTCAACCCTCTGGTTTCTGGCGGGATACGCGAAGGGCATCAGCGACAGCCAGGCACTGCATCGCGGCGAACGCCACATGGTGCTCGAACCCGATGGCGATCAAGGCTGGCGGTTACGCAGTGCGGCTGTGGAGGCACGCATGGAGGGGCAGCCCTGATGAGCACGCTGCCCACCACCACCGCTTGCTACCAGCATCGGATCGCTGAGCTGCAGGCTCAGATTCAGGATCTGCTCCTAACGCTGAGCGATCCGCCCTGCAGCCCGGCTGAGGTGAGGCACCTCGATCGTCAGATGCAGCCGCTTTACGCCGCCATCTGGGCGATGCACGCTGAAACCAACGCCTGAGCCAGCTGGGTGGCTCCTCGAGCTTGATGCCTGCTGCACCCACCCCTTGGCATGCCCTGCCGCCTGCCGGCAATGCCGCCGGGCTCAGCTGTGTAGAGGCCGAACGCCGCTTGGCCGCCAACGGCCCCAATCGGTTGCCCCAGGCTCCGGCCCCGGCTCTGGCGGCGGTGTTGGTGCGCCAGTTCGCCAGCCCACTCATCGCCGTGCTGCTGCTGGCGGCCTTGCTCTCGTTGGCGGTGGGCGACCGCAAAGATGCCCTTTTTATCGCGGCGGTGCTGCTGCTCAATGCCGCCGTGGGCGGGCTGCAGGAATGGAAGGCGGAGCGCCGTAGCCATGCGCTGCGCCAATTGCTGAAGGTGCAGGCCCTGGTGTTGCGCGATGGCGAGGCCGTGCTGCGGGATGCCGAATCCCTGGTGGTCGGCGATGCCGTGTTGCTGGAGAGCGGCCAGGTGGTGGCAGCGGATCTGCGCTTGCTGCGCAGCCACAACCTCGAGCTCGATGAAGCGCTGCTCACGGGCGAATCGCTGCCGGTGCACAAACACGCCCTGGCGCAGCTGCCGCTGGACACGCCCCTGGCCGAGCGCTGCACCATGGCCCATGCCGGCAGCACCGTGGCCCGCGGCCGCGGGCTGGGGTTGGTGGTGGCCACCGGCTCGGCCACGGAGGTGGGCCGCTTGGCGAGCGATCTGCAAACGATCACGCCCGGCCGGCCGCCCCTGCTGCAGCGCATGGATCGCTTCAGCCGCAGCATCGGATTGCTGGTGAGCCTGGCGGCCCTGGTGGTGGCCTGGTTGGCGATGGCCCGCGGCGGCCTCACCCTGCTGGAGGCGCTGCTGTTCGCCGTGGCGCTGGCGGTGTCAGCCATTCCTGAGGGCCTGCCGGTGGCGCTCACGGTGGCCCTGGCGGTGGCCAGCCATCGCATGGCTCAGCGCCAGGTGATTGTGCGGCGCTTACCGGCGGTGGAGGGGTTGGGGAGCTGCACCCTGATCGCGAGCGATAAAACCGGCACGCTCACCTGCAATCAGCTGTCGGTGGAGCAGGTGCGGCCGGCGGAGGGCATTGGCCTGGAACGGCTGGCCCGGGCAGCGGTGCTGTGCAACGAAGCGGATCTGCATCGTCGCGATGGGGTGTGGGAAGGGCGCGGCGATCCCACCGATGTGGCCTTGCTCCAGTTCGCCCGCCAGCAGGGGTGGAGCCGAGACACGGCCCTGTTGGCGGAACCGCAGCTGAATGCGATTCCGTTTGAGCCCGAACACCGCTTTGCTGCCAGCTTTCACGCCTGCGGCACGGCGGGCACTGCCGTGCTGGTGAAGGGCGCGCCGGAGCGGGTGTTGCCGATGTGTGCCTTGAGCCCAGCTCAGCAGCGGGATGGGCTGGAGCAGGCCGCTGCGCTGGCGGGCCAGGGGCTGCGGGTGTTGGCGTTGGCGGAGGGCACGGGCCTTGAGCCGGTGGCGGAGCAGGCCACCCCGCCTGAGCCCAAGGGGCTGCGCTGGCTTGGGCTTCTGGGCTTGATGGATCCGCTGCGCCCGGGGGTGGTCGACGCGGTGCGGCGCTGCCATCAGGCCGGGATCCGCGTGTGGATGATCACCGGCGATCACCCCACCACGGCAGCCGCGATCGCCCGGCAGCTGGGGTTACTGCAGGGGGATGATGCCGTGGTGGAAGGGCGTGATCTGGAGCAGGCGAGTTCTCGGCAGCTGCAGCGGCTCGTTGCCAGCCGCTGTGTGTTTGCCCGCATGGCGCCCCATCAGAAGCTGCAGCTGGTGCAGGCGGCCCAGCGGGCCGGCCATTTTGTGGCTGTTACCGGCGATGGGGTGAACGATGCTCCGGCGCTGCGGGCGGCTCCGATCGGGATTGCGATGGGCCGCAGCGGCACGGATGTGGCTAGGGAGGCCGCTGATCTGGTGCTGGCCGACGACGGCTTTGCCTCCATCGTGGCCGGCATCGAAGAAGGCCGAATCGCCTACGCCAATGTGCGCAAGGTGATCGCCTTGTTGGTCTCGTCGGGCGCGGCGGAGATCGTGTTGATCACCCTGGCGGTGGCCAGTGGATTGCCTTTGCCCCTGCTGCCGGTGCAACTGCTCTGGCTGAACCTGGCCACCAATGGCGTTCAAGACGTGGCCCTGGCTTTCGAGCCGGCCGAGGGGAATGTGCTGCTCCAGCGGCCCCGGTCGCCGCAGGAGCCGGTGTTTGATCGGCTGATGCGGCAGCGCACACTGCTGGCGGCCCTGGTGATGGGGCTGGTGGGCTTTGGTTTGTATGCCGCATTGCTGAAGCAGGGGTGGCCGCTGGAGCAAGCCCGCAATGCCTTGTTGCTGCAGATGGTGCTGTTTGAAAACGTTCAGATCGGCAATTGCCGCCTGGAGCACCATTCCGTGTTCAGCTCTTCACCGCTGCGATCCCCCCTGTTGCTGGCGGGCATCGCGGCGGCCTTTGGGCTGCATGTGGTGGTGATGCATGTGCCCTTGGGTCAGCAGCTGCTCGGCACCGGACCGCTGCCGTTGCAGCAATGGCTGGTGGAGTTGGCGTTAAGCCTCAGCGTGCTCTTGGCTGTGGAGCTGCAGAAGGCGCTTCAACGCCGCGCCGATCGAGGGAGCTCTCCAGTAGGTAGGCCGCCAGGTTGCTGAGGGAGCGGCCCTCGCGGCTGCTGCGTTCCACCAGGGCGTCGAGGGTGGAGTAAGCCACGGTGATGGTGAGCCGTTGGCTGGAGCGGAATTGGCTGGCAGCGGAGCGCGGGTTGAGGGAAACCATCGGCAATGCCGTAAGGATTCCTTAAGGATTCGGGCTGTTGGGTTCTTCTCGCTAGTCCCTTGTTGTGGGCTTCCGGATTTCGGGGGGGGGATTGAGGCGTTGAGCCCCTCTTCTGCAGCAAATAGGCTTGAAATGTGAATAAGCATGCTTGTAATCGCTGTATGCATTATTTGTATAAGCCTTGATGGGTGAAGGAGTTTGCTTCTTGCTATCCCATCGGAGGTCAGTCTTGAGGGTCGCTGCTGTTGTAGTTATCTTGTAGGTCCAGCGGCGAGTGGTGCTTGGGTGTTGTTGTTCTTGATCGTCACCGCATGGTCGGCCAGGCCATTGCCGGTGTTCTCTCGGAAGTGGCCGGGCTTGATGTGATGGGGGTTTGTGCTTCCGTGCAGGAGGCAAAGCTGTTGATTCGTCGCCATCCGCCGCGGTTGTTGGTGCTGGATGTGGAGTTGGGGGATGGGAGCTACTGCGAGGCTGCGGATTTGCTGCTGCAGCTGCGGCCGGATGCTGAGCTGCTGGTCGTGACTGCCATGGCTGAGGCCTTCTCTCCTCCGGCTGATCTGGCCCGGTGTGTGATTGCTGTGGTGGATAAAGCGTTGGCTTGGGATCAGCTGATGGCTGTGGTGCTGGCCTGGAAGGACCGCTGCCAGAACCAGGTGAGGACCCACCTGCCCAGTTGTCAGGACCTACTCAGTGCCATCGAGCGGCTCAGCCCAAGGGAGCAGCGCGTGGTGCGAGCGCTGGGGTGCGGGCTGCTCAACAAGGAGATTGCGAGTCGCTTGAACTTGAGCAATGCCACTGTGGAGACCTATCGCAAGCATGTGGCAGCCAGGCTCGGAGTGAGCGGTGCGGAGCTGGTGCGACTGGCCTCCCTGTATCGCATGCTCAGTTGGGATGCGAGTCGATCCAGTTAGCGCCTTGTCGCCGGCGCTTTTTCTTGTGTCGGGGTGGATGGCGGGTGCCCCGTGGCTGGAGCGTCTGGTTGGGAGCTGGTGTGAGGTCGGGGCGGGCGATGGAAGGGACCCCTCAGCGTTGGCTTGTAGATGGTTTGTAGGTTCTTTGTGTCGATGTCGGCGAGCTGGATCCTTCGCTGGAGGTTTTCGGCCAAAGATCCCCTGCAATCGCTCTCCGGCAGGTGGTTCTTCCGCTTGAACATCTTGCGGTTCTGGATCTCTACCTATGGCTGGAGTAGGAGCTCGCCATCAGTGCCCTCACCAAGGTTCACCAGAGCACGGTGTCGCGCCAGATTCGCGCTGCGCTGAAGTTGTTTGAGCTCCGCCTCAGCCGGGCCAGCTCGCATCTGGAGCTGCTGGGTGATCCTGCGTTGCTGCTGGCGGAGCGTGCGGTGCATCAACAGGCCCGCTTGCGTGGTCGGGCTCCGCTTCGGGCCGATGCCACCTATGCCTCGGGGCCTTGGCTGTTGTCGACCCCGCCGGAGGGATGGCTGGTGGGTCGCTTTGATTTACCGGGTCTGCACCGTCCGCTGCAGTTGCTGCGGGATCGGGTGATCGACGCCTGGGTGGGCAGCTATCAACCGGATCTGCCCGACGCTGATGATCCCGAGTGGTGGGTGCTCGATCTGTTGCGGGAGCCAGTGCAGTTGCTGGCAGCGCCGGATCATCCCCTGGCTCAGGTGCGCGACCTGCGCGTGGGTGACTTTGAGCCTTTCCCCAGCCTGGCGTTGCCATCAGGCTGGTTTCCGCGCACTGAAGCCGTGTTGCGGGAGCAGGGGCTGTGGAGCGATCCGGTGCGCATCCAGCGCTACGACCCAAGCTGTTGGGAAGGGCGCTGCGCCGATGGCGTCACCCTCAGTTATGGCCAGAGCCTCACCGAGGCCCTTCAGCCCACCACCGTGCGCCTCGACTGGGATCTTGGCCTGATCACCGGAGAAGCGCTGGTGGTGCGGCGCGATCTGATGGATGAACCAGCCATTCAGCAGCTGGTGGAGCATCTGCAGCAGCAGGCGCGTTTGGTGGCTGGTCGATTCGGGGATGTGGAGCTGATGCTCTGAGCCAGCGCCCATCACCAGATCGGGCAGCCCCAGCCACCCATCCCAGGCCCGCTCATGCCGGGGCCGTGATGCCAGCCCGTGCTGGTGGTGCGTTGGCACTGATCCAGATCAGACCAGGTTTTGGCTTGGTTCACGCAGCGCAGTCGCTGCTCCAGACGGGCCTGAAGCTGTTGGGTCACCTGGCGCATCAGCTGGCGCCGCTCCTCGAAGCTGTTGGGCTGAGCCTGGGCCTGGGCCGGCCAGGTCAGAAGCGGTAAGGCCAGCCAGACCCATCGGGAGGCATTGGTGTGTCGATGGCTCATCAGGGGAGACGATCGGCGCTGATTGACGTCTTTCCTTCGGCATACGGGCCCTCATTACGCCTGGCAGGCCCTGCCGGGCATCTGCTGCATCAGCGCTGTTGCGTCTTCTCCGTTTGGCCGGTTTGAAGCTTGCGCAAGGCATGCAGCTCTGCTGCCGATGTGCTCACGGTTGAAGCCATTCAGTGGTGTTGATCGCTTGAAACTGGAGGGTGTGCAACAAGATCGTGGATTCCGCTGCGTTGCGTGTAGCCGGCCTTTGGGGTGCATGGCTGTTGTTGATGCTCTTCCATGTGGAATTGGGGCTGATGCCGCTCTTCCATGGCGTGTCGGTGGAGATCAAGAGCCAGGTTGCTGCATCACGGCTGCCCAGAATCTTTCTGGCGATGCTGCTGTATTTCCTGATTCCTGTGATCGCCATGTTGTTGGCGCTCCATGCCGTATCTGAACCGGCAGGTTGGAGTAACACAATCCCCTGGAGGCAGGCTCAGTTTCTGCTCAGCGTGCTCTACAGCCTGACCAATCTGGCTCACCTGGTGGCCGATATCCGGATCCCTGATTCCCGCAGTGATCAGGTGGTTCTGATGCTCGTGCTCACGCTGGTGGGCGTGTTTCTGAATCTCGAGACCTGGCTGTGGTGGCAGGGATGAGCCATGGAGTCACGATTCTGCTGGGTAGCTTGCTGATGTCGCTCGTGGCGTTAGTGGGTGCCTTCACGCTGGTGTTGCCGGCACGGCGACTGCAGCAGGTTTTGGCACCACTGGTGTCGCTGGCAGCAGGCTCGCTCTTGGGTGGTGCACTGTTTCATATGTTGCCGGAGGGATTCTCGGCCCTCAATCCGTTGCGGTCCGGCGAATGGATTGCAGCTGGTTTTACGGCATTCCTGGCGCTCGAGCAGTTTTTGCATTGGCATCATTCCCATCGCCAGAACGGGCGGCTTTTTGCTGCTACCGGTTCGCGGGAGCCCATGGGCTTGTTGATCTTGATGGGGGATGGGCTGCACAACTTCATTGGTGGTCTGGGTATCGCCAGCACCTTTCTGATCAATCCACCGGCCGGTGTGGCTGCCTGGATGGCTGCCGTGGCTCATGAAATCCCCCAAGAGCTTGGTGATTTTGGTGTCTTGGTGCACAGCGGCTGGAAGCCCCGCAGGGCGCTGTTCTGGAATTTGATCTCCGCTCTCACCTTCCCGCTGGGTGCATTGATGGCTTGGTGGCTCAGAGATTTGATTCCACTGGCGCCATTGGTGCTCTTTGCAGCTGGCAATTTCATCTATATCGCTGCCTCTGATCTTGTGCCTGAAATCAAGCATCATTCGGAGCCTGGCGTCGCGCTTCAAGGCTTTGCTTGCTTCAGTGGCGGTCTGTTGGTGATGCTTGTGATCGCGCAGGTGGCCTGAAGAAAAAAGCTTCCGGCGGCAGAGCTGAGTCTGCTGCCGGAAGCCCTGGTTGCGTTGTTCCTAGCTCCTGGTGCCCTTAGACGATGATGAAATCGCTGCTGCCGATCACTGGGGCTCCCTCAAAAATCGCGAACAGACCTCCTTTCTTGCCAAAGCCCTTCTCCTCGCTGTTGGCGTTGAAATAGAGCCGGCCAGAGAACTGCTCGTAGATGATGTCGCTGTCGGTTTTGGCAGCCCGATTGCGGCCTCGCTTGCTGCCAACAGCCACGAAGTCAAGGTCACCCATTCCTTTGAAGATGCGTTTTGAGAGTTCCAACGTGTCGCCTGCATCACCGCTGAAGTTGGTGATTCGGTCGACTCGGGAGCGGCGACGACTACCCCGGAAGTATTGGAGCGAATCAAATCGGTAACGCCGGCTCAGGCTGCCGCTGGCCTCGCTGGTGCCGCACAAGAAGCCATCCCCGAGTTGCGACTCGCTGTTGGCCTGCCCCATTCCGTTGTACAGCGTCTCCTGGTTTTGGTTGGAGCTGTAGCTGTACACGGTGAGGTTGTGCACCGAATAGTCGAAGTTCGAGTTCACGGCCACTTGGTTGCCGTTGGAGGTATTTGATGAACTTCCGGAGCCACTCTCCGTTCCAGTGATGGGATCTAGAGGTGCTTCCACCACAGGATCTATGGTTTCGGTGGCTGCTGGTTCGAGAACCTCGGGTTCAATCACCATCGGGTCAATGACTGCCGGATCGAGCACCTGAGTGTCAGTATCCATCCTGAAAAGGGGTGAGATGATGCCCCAGAAGCGTATGGATCTTCGGCTTGATTGATGGGTGTTACTGCGCTCCGATTCTGCTGTAATCTGCTTGTCTTCAGGTCCCAGTTGTGAGTCGTAACTTGGTGAGAATGAAGCCAAGAATCGTGGTTTGCCGCGTTACAACATCGGCCTGTACATCCATGCCATGACGCAGTAAACAGGTGCGGCTTCCATTGGTGAGTGGTTTTGCTGACGGCAGCAGAGAGACCTGGAAACCGGGGTTGCCAGTGCCATTACGACCTGTGCCCTGGCTAATCGTGTCGGCAGAAATGTTCAGCACCCGCGCCTTCAGCACGCCGAATTCTGGGTAAGGACAACCGGCGATGCGGAGGTGGGCCGGTTGATTCGCCTTGATCGTGCCGACATCGGAGCTTGGCACGCTCAGTTTCACTTGTAGCTCGCCCTGGCTGGGTGCGATCTGCGCCAGCACCTCGCCGCTGCGGATCACCTGCTGCGGATGCCTGAGGTTGCTCACAATCACTGACCCGGCTTTGGGCGCCTTGATCACGCTGTTGAGCAAGGCGCGTTTGACCTCCTCGAGACGGGCACGCGTTTGATCCACCTGTTTGGCGAGTTCTCGGCTGTCACGCGTGGCCTGGTTGGAGCCCTGGCCAAGCCGAGCCAGTTCGGCGGCGCCGCGTGCTTCTTGTTCCCGCAGTGCTTGCCGGGCCTTGGCCAACTCGTTGCGTGCCAATACCGCTTGGGCCTGTTTTTCCTCGATCACTGTTTCGGCAACGGCACCGCTGGAGAGCAAGCTGCGGTAGCGCTTGAGTTCAACCTCCCGGTACTGCAGGGTTGAGGCCGCGCTGTCGAGATCGCGCTGTGCTGAGTTGAGTTGGGCTCTGTTCAAAGAGCGTGTGGCGTTGGTCTGTTGCTGCGCATCCAGACGCGAGGCCTGGCTATCGCGCTGTTGGGCCAACGACTGGGTCAGCTCCGCTTCCAATTTCCGTCGCTCGTTGTCCAGGCTGCGGCGATCGAGTTCCGCCAAGCGTTCGCCCTTCTGGACCACTTGGTTCTCCTTGACCCAGACCCTCGCCAGCACACCATCGAGTTGGCTCTGAACGATGGTGTTTTCTCCGGCCGGTCGGATCACGCCTGCAGCGCGCACGGTCTCCTGCCAGGGCCAGATGGCAAGGGCCAACACACTGGCGGCACCAACCACCAGTGTCCGCTGCCCCAGCGTTTTGCTCCACTGACCGAGCTCCGGTAGGAAGTCATCGGCCTGCAGGGGGGTGAGCTGGGCAGGAATGATGTCGCTGCGGCGTTGAAGGTTGCTCATCGTCAGGCTGCAGAGAGATAGGGGGAGACCATGGCGCTGTCGGCCAGAACGGCAGGGCTGTCCTGCTGTTTCACCTGGCCTCGCTCGATGTAGACAATCCAATCGGCGCGCAGAATCACCGACGGGCGATGGCTCACCAAGATCGTGGTGCGGCCTTTGCGGTACGCCAACAGGCGATCCATCAGCCGTTGCTCCAGCACCGGATCGAGGGCTGAGGTGGATTCATCCATGATCAGCACCGGTGGATCGTTGATCAGAGCGCGCGCAATCGCCAGCCGCTGTTTCTGACCTCCCGAAAGGTTGGCGCCGAATTCACCCAGCACCGTTCCGTAGCCGTCGGGCAGATCGTGAATGAAGTCGTCTGCCATGGCCAACTTGCAGGCCTCCACCACCTGGGCAAAGTCCACCCCTGGATGGGTAAAGGCGAAGTTGTCGAAGATGCTGCGGTTGAAGAAGTGCGATTCCTGCGGCACTAGCACCACCTGCCGCCGAAGGCTATCGAGGTTCAGATCGCGTGAACTGAAGCTGCCGTAGTGGATACTGCCGTGCTCTAGCGGATAGATGCCGGCGATCAGCTTGGTGATGCTGCTTTTCCCACATCCGGATTCACCGATCAGGGCCGTCGTGCGTCCACCAGGAATCTCCAGGGTGAAGTGATCGAGTAAGGCTCGGCGGCCTGGATAGTGCCAGCTGATGTCGTTGCAGCGAATCGGTGCTTGGGAGCTGATGCCGGCATGGTGTTTTTGACCATCACGGGCATTTTCTGGATCCCGTTCCAACACTTCTGAGAGGCGGCGCAGCACAACACCGGACGTGATCAATTCCTGCGACAGGCCGCTCAGCCCCGCCAAAAAGCCGAGCACATTCGCCCCCATGCCATTGAAAGCGAGCAGCTGGCCGATGCTGAGCTGGCTGTTGATCACAAAGCTGCTGCCGTACCAAAGCAAAGCAATCGACGTGAGGCCACCCAGCAGGCTTGTGGCCGTGCTCTCATTGAGGCGCAGACGTGTGGTGTCCCAGCTCAATCGTGCTAGCCGACCGAAGTTGCGTTGGTATTCCTGCCAGGCCTGGGGTGTCGCCTCTGTTGTTTTGAGAACCGTGGCGGCGCGGAACACCTCCACCAGATAGCCCTGATTTTCCGACGATCCCACCAGCAGTTTCTTGATCTTGGTCTGCACTGCGGGCAGGAAGCTCAGGTTGCAGATCACCACTGCCGCGTAACAGGCCACGGCCGCCAGGGTGAGCGGGGCGCTGTAGGTGAGCATCCAGATCAGAGAGATTGCTGCAATACACAGCTGGCTCGGTAGACCAGTGACCACTCCCGTGAGCAGCCCATTGATGTGTTCGATGTCGCCAATACGACTCACTACCTCACCACTGCGATGGCTTTCGAAGTAGTTGATCGGCAGATGGAACAACCGCTGGCCGTAGTGCATGATCATCTGCAACTGCAGCTTCTGGCCAAAGTGGCCCACCATGTGGCCTTGCACCCAGCCGAGGCCATTGCGCAAGGCGGTGAGGAGCATGATGCCGATGCTCAGGCTGGTGAGCATGTGCACATCACCACGCACCAGAACGTCGTCGGTGAGGATCTGCATCAACACAGGCATGCTCAGAGCCAGAGTGCCGATCACGATGTTGAGCATCAGCACCTGCATCAGCAGGCCTTTGAAGGGCTTCACGAATTCGGTAAGCACCCATAGGCCTTTACTGGCTGGCTCCTTCTCTGCCGTGTTGAATCGGGCCGGGTCTGGCTCCAGCAGCAGAACCACTCCGTTTTGCCAGTGCTGCAGAAAAGCTTCCTTGGGTATCTCCCGGATCCCTACGGCAGGGTCAGCGATCACCAGCTCATCACCTTTTCTCCCGTGTAACACCACCCAATGGTTGCCATTCCAATGGCAGACCATTGGCAGAGGTAGTTCGTCTAGGTGCTCAACAAGGCTGGCATCTGCTTTGGCTGCCCGAGCTTGTAAGCCCAGTTGTTCGGCACCGCGCTTCAGCCCCAGCAGCGTTGTTCCTGTTGCCATCGTGCCCACGCATTCGCGAACCCGTCCGATGGTGAGCTTGCGGCCGTGATGCTCACAGATCGTGGCAATGCAAGCGGCACCACAGTCTTCTTCATTGAACTGGCGCACGCAGGTGTAATGCCGATCCTGACCGCTGAAGGCTGCTGTGAGCTGCTGTTTCCATGCATGCAGCGAGGTGGTGTTGAGATGGGGAAGCTTCATGGGCTGGGCACTGCCGCACGATGTGACTGATGAAAACGGCCCTGGACCAGCCAGAGCCGTGGGACACGGAGTGACGCTGTGCGATCACTTTCTCTGGGCTTCAAAAATTAAAGAGTCCTGCAATCAAGGCATTCCAGAGTGATGAGCCGTTGTTTTGATCCAGGCTGGAATTCCCGCCTAGAACGGCAATGGCTGAGCCGGCATTGATCTGAGGGACCGTATTGATGATGATGTTCGGACTGACCTGAATAGCTGGTAATGCAAAGGTGAATCCGCCGCCAATCTCCTCGGCCTCAAAATCACTAAGCGTGTGCATGGCAGTTTTCGTTTGTAAGGGCAGCAAAAAGGGCCACATCGCTGCGGCCCCTGATTTTCTCTATGGCTCAGATGGTGAAGCTGAAGCCGAAGTTGCTAATCGAGTTGTAGTTCTTCTGGATGTTCTTGGCGTCTGCCGTGCTTGCACCACCGGAAGGCATCTTGTGGAACCAGGGATGCCAGCCGCCACCACCGCCTGTGGCAGTAGCGCTGGATGCCCATGCGGAACCCACGTTGGACTGGCTGACCAGATTGTTGATCTCCATAGTGGAGGTCTTGCTGGTCAGGCTAGGGAATGCCCAGCCGTTGCCACCAGTCAGCCCCTGGATTTCAGCGTCATGCAGAAGTTCGAGTTTGATCATTTGCCTTTGATGAAAATGAGGGCAATGCCCATCCTGGTTTAAGTTCCTTTTTTCTGTTTGACGGGTTTTCATCGTTTCTGCAGCATTAGCTGTCTTTGCGCTATGCCTGGCTTCTCGCTTTCTGTTTGGCTGTGAGTTGTGTTTTTCGCATCCTGCAGTCGTTTCAGGGATCTCGCTAAGCATCTTGAGCTCTTGCGGTATCTGTCGCTGGTATTTGCTGGGTCTTAGTCTCCACTCTCTTGCGCAAAAAAAAGGGGCTTTCGTGGCCCCCGTTTGGTCTCTGGTGTTTGTTAGCCAATATTGATGATGCTCGTGCCTTGTCCGTATGTGTTGAATGCGTTGTTGTTGCCTAAGAGGTTGAAGGAGTAGTTCGAGGACCTTAAGAATGGAGCTGTAATAATTACTGGGCTTACGGATGGGCTGACATTGATTGTTGGGCTTCCGATGCCAAATGTTGCTGTTTCAATCTTTTCTGCAGCTTGCTGCCACCTGAAGAATTTCGATCCTCCGTTGATTGTTTCGCTTCTTTCTGCTGATAGTTCGTTGATCATGACTTTCGTGGGGGGCTTTTGATTTGAACTGGAAAGCCCGCTCGCGTAGCGCGAGCGGGCATAAGCGCGCTATATGAATGTTAGGGTGTTGCGTCAGGCAGGGGTGACGTAGGTGGTGGTGGGGCCAACGTTAAAGCTTCCAAGTGCGTTTTTGCCGCGGACATTGAAGCTGCGGTTGTTCTGGCTTCCGTTGTTGGAGTAGGTTGCAGAACCGCCATAAATGACGCGACGGGGTTTGGTCAGGTTAAGGGTGAGTTCGAGTTCCTCTCGTCCGCCACCGCAGAGTGCTTCGCAGTGGTTTTCTTGAAGGGTTTGGATGATCATGGATTTTGGTAAAAACTGCTTTGATCTGTGGGCATGTGCCCATCTTGAGTGTGATTGCTTTTCCTGCTCTTGGTCTTTGTTGTGCGTTTCTGCCGCGGCACCGCTGCTCGACGAGGTCGCCTGATTGCGCTTGGTCAGTCCAGTTCTTTTCCTGGTATCGCAGGGTGATGTCGATGTGCTTGATTGCCAAAGTGTTTGTGTGCAGCGGCCAGGAGTTCTTTGTCGCTCCAAGCTGTATCGTCTGCTTCGCATACCTCAAGGCGAGTTGCGTCGGAGGGGTAGTGCTTTTCTAGAAATTTGTAGAGCGTCTTCCGCATATCGCTTTCACCATGTCCATGGCCAACAACTAGAACCCGATCTGCTTGGGTCATTGCTCCTCTCAGCGCTTGTAGAAACTCATGATCTAGTGGTGCGCGTTGTCCTGCGATGTCACGATCATGGCGATGACTGAGGCGTTGATGGCTGCTCCACAGCCCATGTGGTTGGAGGGTGCTCGTTTCCACAGCATCACCTTCCAGCCACCAAAGACGTGCGCCACGATGATCAAGGTGAATGACCAGCCGTTTGGCCTGCTCTCCCCTGGGATGTGGCTGTGGTGTATCTGGGTGCTCGGGTGTGACGCCTGCCTCCTCCAGAAATCGGCGTAGCCGCAACACTCCATCTGCATCAAGTAAGGGATGGTGCTGCCCTGCTGCTGCATGCAACACCATGGTTTCACCACTGGCCAGTTGCAGCTTCAGTCGGTGATCCGACAAGTGTTCAACGTGAGCCTCTAGATCCACCAGCATCGTTTCGACATCACTCATGCGCAGGTCATGCCGCAGCGGATGGTGAAATACAGCTTCCAGTGTGTGCGCGTGCTGCTTTTTCATCACGGCGTCTGATCGGGAGATCCTCAAACGCTATGGATGGTTCGCCCGCTCGGCGTTGCGCTGCAGCTGTGTTCAACAAATGCGCGGCAACTGTTCACCGCGACCGAGTTCCAGCGGGCGCAACACTCCGAACCGATTGCGTAGGTGTACCGGATGCCGTGAGTGTGCCTCCCGTGATTCCTGCACCGTGCCGATCTGGCAGGCGTTGGGGTGATCACAGCGCATGTGCCGCAGGGCCAGTTCCGCAGAGGCCGCCGGGCAGATCACCACCATTCGCCCTTCATTGGCCATGGCGAGGGGATCGAGCCCCAGCAGTTCACAGGCACTGTCTACCGCCGGATCGAATGGGATCGCTTCTTCGTTCACCTCGATCGTGCAGCTAGCACCGCGTGCAATTTCATCGAGTCCACTTGCCAGGCCACCGCGGGTGAGGTCTCGCAGGCAGTGAAGCTCCACTCCCGCTGCGATGAGCTCCAGCACGCAGCTGTGCAAGGGAGCTAGGTCGCTCTCCAGCGTGCTGCGGAAGCCCAGCTCCTCGCGCGCGATCAGGATGGCCGTGCCATGGCGGCCGAGGTCACCGCTCACCAGCACGGCGTCGCCTGGTTGTACGGAGCTGGGGTGGATGGTGAGCCCGTGTTCCACAACGCCGATGGCGCTGGTGTTCACGAACACGCCATCGCCTTTGCCTCGCTCCACCACTTTGGTGTCGCCGGTGAGCACTGCCACCCCGCATTGCTCAGCTGCCTCGCGGATGGAGTCCACCACCCGCTTCAAGGTGCCCATCGGTAGGCCCTCCTCGAGGATCAGTCCCAAGCTGAGGGCGACTGGCCTCGCTCCGGCCATCGCTAGATCATTCACGCTGCCGATGACGGCCATCCGGCCAATGTCTCCGCCGGGAAAAAACAGCGGCCGCACCACATAGGAGTCGGTGGTGAAGGCGAGGGTTTGGCCCGGGCTTGGCAGCAGCGCTGCATCGTGCAGCACGCCATCGGCTGGTCCGAAGGCCGGCAACAGCACGTCGTGGATCAGCTGTTGGCTGAGCCGGCCGCCGCCGCCATGGGCCAATTGGATGGTGGCATCAGCGTGTTGCATGCCTCAGCGGTGGTAGCGGTAGTAAGCCGCGCAGGCTCCCTCGCTCGACACCATCGGTGCACCCAGGGGGGCATCGGGTGTGCAGGCTGTTCCGAAGCTGGGGCATTGATGGGGCCGCAGCAACCCCTGCAACACCAGCCCACTGGGGCAGTTCGCTTCGTTGTTGCTCACAGTGCAGCTGCCGATTGCTGTGTTCTGGCGGCATGTCGGTGGGCCGAGCACATCAAACGGCGCCCGCAGCCTGTAGCCCCCCGCTGGGATCGTTCCCAGCCCTCGCCAGGTGGTGTCCACCGGTTCAAACACCTCTTCCAGCAGTGCCTGGGCGCCGCGGTTGCCGCCGCTGGCGACTGCCTTGGCATAGGCGTTTTCGAGCCGATGCACACCTTCCTCCAGTTGTTGCACGCAGCGCCAGATCCCCAGCAGCAACTCTTCGGCGCTGAAGCCCGTGATCACGATGGGTCGTTGATGGCGCGCCACCAGCGACTGGAGCTCCGCTTCACCCATCACCGTGCACACATGCCCTGCCGCCAGCACCCCCTGCACCGCGCAGCCCGGATCGCTGAGCAGTTGATCGAGCACGGGCGCTACCCGCACGTGGGCCACCAGGAGCTGCAGGTTGGAGATGCCCTCCGCCAGCGCTTGCTGAGCGAGCAGGGCTGTGGCGGGTGCGGTGGTTTCAAAGCCCACCGCAAAGAACACCACCGGCCGTTCGGGGTGATCGCGGGCCAGCTTCAGCACATCCAGCGGTGCGTAGATCACGCGCACATCGGCGCCCTTTGCCCGCAGGCTGAGCAGATCCCGTCCGTCGCTGCCCGGCACTCGCAGCATGTCGCCATAGGAGCAAAGGATCACCCCGGGTTTTTTGGCCAGGGCCATGGCCTGATCGATCCGGGTTGTGGCGGTCACGCACACCGGGCACCCCGGCCCATGAATCAGTTGGATCTCTGGTGGCAACAGCTGGTCGATGCCATGGCGTAGTAACGAGTGGGTCTGGCCGCCGCACACCTCCATCAGCGTCCAGGGCCGGCTGATGCCGCCGCGAATCTGCTCCAGCAGTGCTTGGGCTTCGCTCATGGATAGCTGCTGAGAGCTCTCAGATATTGGGCTCGTTCGAAGGCTTCAGGGTTGGGGCAGCGCTGCTGGTTCAAGCTGCCGCGCAGGCTGTTGAGGTCGGTGATCTCGATCTCTTCAAGCCACTGGATCAGCTCGCTGCGCATCCGGGCCAGCTGACCTGGGCCATGGCGCAGTAAGGCGCCCACCACTTGGGTGATCTGAGCACCCACCATCAGCATCCGCACCACGTCGTGGCCGCTGGCGATGCCGGTGCTGGCCGCCAGCTCCAGGTCAACCCGTCCCGACAGCAACCCGATCCAGCGCAGCGGTAGGCGTTGCTCATCCGTATGGCTCAGCTGCATGTGCACATCGGTGCAGAGGCTGTCGATGTCCACCTGGGGTTGCAGGAAGCGGTTGAACAGCACCAGGCCACTGGCGCCAGCCTCCTGGAAGCCCGCCGCCATTGCCGCCAGCGATGTGTAGAAGGGGCTGAGCTTCACAGCGACTGGCACCGTCACAGCGCTGCACACCTCGCGCACGATGGCCAGCTGCTCCGCTTCCAGCTCAGCACCACTGCGGTTGATGTCGCACGGCACGGAATACAGGTTCAGCTCGATCGCCTGGGCTCCGGCCTGCTCAATGGCTCGAGCCGCCTCGCTCCAGTCCCCGCCGTGGCTGCCGTTGAGACTGGCGATCACAGGGATCTGCAGCACCTCTCGGCTGCGGCGGATCTCCTCCAGGTAGCCCTCCAGGCCCAGATGCAGCGGATCACTGGCCGGTCGGTAGTTGAGTGCCTCGGGATGGCTCTCGCTGTTGTGCTCCTGGTGGTGAATCCACTCCTGCCAGTCGCGTTCGATCTGCTCGAGGAAGAGCGAATGCAGCACCACGGCCCCTGCTCCCTCCTGTTCCAGTTGCTGCAGGCGCTGCAGATCCGTGCTCAGCGGTGCCGCGGCACCCACCACCAGCGGGGAGGGCAGCTCCAGCCCGAGATACGTGGTGGCTAGTGAGATCGTCATGGGGCTGGCTCGCTGGGTTGGGCCAGGCGCTGATAGCGCTGCCAGCGCTCCTTGAGCTCATGTTGGGCTTCCTGGGTGAGGGCGCGGGCCTGTTCCGGATGGCTGTAACGCAGCATGCGAAAGCGGTTCTCGCTCGCCATCGCTTCGTCCAGCGGCAGGTGGGGGCTGCGGCAATCGAGCTGTAGTGGGGGCAGCCCTTGCTCCAGGCGACGCGGGTCGTGGCGGTAGAGCAGCCAGCGCCCTGCATCTACCGCCTGCTGTTGCTGCGCCATGCCCTTGGCCATGTCGATGCCGTGGGCGATGCAGTGGGAATAGGCCACGATCAAGGAAGGCCCCGGATAGGCCTCGGCTTCTAAAAAGCAGCGCAGCGTGTGTTCATCGCGCGCTCCCATCGCCACGCTGGCCACATACACGTGGCCGTAGGTCATCGCCATCAGGCCCAGATCCTTCTTGGCTGATGGTTTGCCGCCGCTGGCGAACTTGGCCACCGCTCCTTTGGGCGTGGCTTTCGACATCTGCCCGCCGGTGTTGGAGTACACCTCCGTGTCGAGCACCAGCACGTTCACGTCGTGGTGGCTGGCCAGCAGGTGATCCAGGCCGCCGTAGCCGATGTCGTAGGCCCAACCGTCTCCGCCCACGATCCAGACACTGCGTTTCACCAGGTCGTCGGCCAGATCGAGCAGTTCCGCCGCGGTCGTGCGCTGCTTCAGCTCGGCCACCCGCTGGCGCTGCTCATGGATGCCGGCCTCATCGCCTTGGTCGGCATGCAGCAGGCCATCCACCAGCGCCTCGGGCAGTTCCGCCGCCTGCTGACGCAGCAGCTGTTCGGCGCGGCGGCGGCGTTGATCGAAGGCCACGCGGAAGCCGAGGCCGAATTCGGCGTTGTCTTCAAACAGCGAATTGCTCCAGGCCGGTCCGCGCCCTTCAGCGTTGGTGGCCCAGGGGGTGGTGGGCAGATTGCCGCCGTAGATCGATGAGCAACCCGTGGCGTTGGCCACCACCATCCGATCGCCGAACAGCTGGCTGGCGAGTTTGAGGTAGGGCGTTTCGCCGCAGCCGGCGCAGGCGCCCGAGAACTCGAACAGGGGCCGCTGCAGCTGCTGCTGGTTGATGTGGTGCAGGTTGAGCGCGGTGCGGTTGGCCTCCGGCAGCTCCAGGAAGAAGGGCCAGTGTTGGCGGTTCTGCTCGCGCAGGGGGCGCTGCGGCGCCATGTTCAAAGCCTTGCGGCGCGGTTCGCGGCGATCACGGGCTGGGCACACCTCCACACAGAGGTTGCAGCCGGTGCAGTCTTCAGCAGACACCTGAATCGTGAAGCGTTGGCCGCTCCAATGGGCATCGCGGGCTGGGGCGCTCCGGAAGCCTTCCGGGGCGGCGGCCAATGCCTCGGGCTCCGCCACCTTGGCGCGAATCACGGCATGGGGGCACACCATCACGCACTTGCCGCACTGCACGCATAGATCCGGCTCCCACACCGGCACCTGTTCGGCGATGTTGCGTTTCTCCCATTGGCTGGTGGCGGTGGCGAAGCTGCCGTCGCAGGGCAGGGCGCTCACGGGCAGCTGATCACCGCGGCGCTGCAGTTGCGGCAGTAACAGCTCGCGCAGGGCGGCCGGTGCTTCCGCTAAGGCCGCTGGGATGGGCAGCTCCGCCAGCGCTGTTGGCTCCTTGGCCGCAGGCACCACCAGCTCCTGCAGCTGGGTGCGGGCCGCTTCGATCGCCGCCAGGTTGGCTGCCACCACCTGCGCCCCTTTGCGGCCATAGCTCTTCTGGATCGCCGTGCGCATGGCGTTCAGCGCCTGCTCCAGTGGCATCAGGTTGGCTACGGCGAAGAAAGCCACCTGCATCACGGTGTTGATGCGTCCGCCCAGGCCATGTTCGCGGGCAATGGCGGCAGCATTCAGCACAAACACCCGCAGCCGTTTGCGCTGGATCAGCTGTTGCACGCGCTCCGGCAGTTGAGCCCAGCACTGCTCGGCCGGCCAGGGGGCATTGAGCAGCAATGTGCCGCCTGGTGCGGCCAGCTCCAGCAGATCAAAGCGCTCGAGGAAATCCCAGTGGTGGCAGGCCAGCAGCTGGGCCTGCTCAATCAGATGGCTGGCATGGATCGGCTGCGGGCTGAAGCGCAGGTGCGACACCGTGATCGAGCCCGCCTTCTTCGAGTCGTAAACGAAATACCCCTGGCCGTGCAGACCGGTGGCATCGCCCACGATCTTGAGGGTGTTTTTGTTGGCGCCCACGGTGCCGTCGGAGCCCAGGCCCACGAACACAGCCCGGAGGCTGTCGGCGGCTTCGATGCTGAAGTTCGGCTCCAGCGGCAGGGAGAGGTGGGTGACGTCGTCGACGATGCCCACCGTGAAGTGGCGGCGTGACTGCTCGCACGCCAGGTTGGTGAACACCGCCTTCACCATCGCCGGTGTGAATTCCTTGGAGGCGATGCCGTAGCGGCCCCCCACCACCTGCGGTTTCTGGGTTCCTGGCCAGTGCTCATCCAGTGCTGCCAGCACCTCGAGGTAGAGCGGTTCGCCCTGGCTTCCGGGGTCTTTGCAGCGATCCAGCACCGCCACCCGGCGGGTGCTGGCCGGTAGAGCCGCCACCAACGCCTCAGCGGCCAGGGGCCGGAATAGGCGCACCTTCAGCACCCCCACCCGCTCCCCGGCGGCGATCAAGGCATCGGCGGTGGCGCAGGCGGTTTCGCAGCCGCTGCCCATCAGCGCGATCACCCGATCGGCCTCGGGATGGCCGTGGTAGTCGAACAGGCGGTAATGGCGACCGGTGAGTGCGCCAAAGCGATCCATCGCCGCCTGCACATGGCTTGGCAGGGCGTTCTGGAACGGGTTCACCGCCTCATGGGCCTGGAAGCACAGATCGGGGTTCTGGCTGCTGCCCCGCAGCGCCGGATGGTCGGGGGAGAGGCCGCGGGCCCTGTGGGCCGCCACCACTGCCTCGGGCACCAGCTCGCGCAGCACCGCATCGCTGATCAGCTCCACCCGCTGAATCTCATGGGAGGTGCGGAAGCCATCGAAGCCATGCAGCAACGGCACGCGGCCGGCCAGGCTGGCGGCGGTGGCGATGGCCGCGAAGTCGCCGCACTCCTGCACCGATGCCGCCATCAGCAGCCCCCAGCCCGTGCCGCGGGTGGCCATCAGATCGCTGTGGTCGCCAAAGATCGACAACGCCGAGGTGGCCAGCGTGCGCGCAGCCACATGGATCACCGCTGCTGTGAGCTCGCCGGCAATTTTGTAGAGGTTGGGCAGCATCAACAGCAGACCCTGCGATGCCGTGAAGGTGGTGGTGAGGGCGCCGGCCTGAAGGGCGCCGTGCACCATGCCGGCGGCACCGCCCTCGCTCTGCATCTCCACCACCTGCGGCACCTGCCCCCAGAGGTTGGGTCGCCCTTCCGCCGCCCAGGCATCAGCCCACTCGCCCATCGGTGAGGCCGGGGTGATCGGGTAGATCGCCATCACCTCGTTGAGGCGATAGGCCACTCTTGCCGCCGCCTCGTTGCCATCCAGCCAGGCGCTGGTTGCCTCCGTGCTCATCGCTCGGGCTCCAGCACCGTGAGCGCCACGCCCACATGCACCAGCAGCTGATCGCCCACCCGGGCCTCGGGCACGCAGGCCAGACTCACCTGGCGCAGCACACCCCCGAAGCTCACCTCGCCCATGCGCCACAGCGGATCGCTGTGCTCACTGATCTCGATCAGTTCACCGGCAACGGCCAGGCACATCGTTCGCGGCCCCAGGGGCTACCCGGTTTATAGGCATGGTTTCGGCCGCCAGCAGCTGTCCGATTGGCAGGGCGGCGTCGTTGCAGGGGAGTTGCTGCGGCCAGAGCGGTTGGCATCCCTGCGTGCGGAGGGCGCGGGTGGTGAGCTCGAGCAGCAGCGCGTTCTGAAAGCAGCCTCCCGCCAGCAGGAGTTGCTCGCAGTGCTCCGCCCGGGCCAGGGCGGCGATCGCTTCGGCCAGGGCTTGATGAAAGGCCAGGGCGAGCCCAGGCGCTGGGGTGTTCTGTTGGAGGGCCTCCAGCAGCTGCTCCAGCAGCGGTTGCCAGTTCCATTGCCAGGGTTCCTGTGCACTGAGTCGTTGTAAGGGCAAGTGCAACCGCCATTGGCGCGCGCTGGCCTCTGCCTCCATGGCCAGCGCTTCCAGGGCAAGGGCGGCTTGGGCTTCGTAACTGCACTGCTGCGCCAGCCCCAACAGAGCTGCCACCGCATCAAAGAGTCGGCCGATGCTGGAGCTCCGTGGTGCGTTGATCCCCCGCTGCACGCTCTGCTCCAACACCTGCAGCTCCTCCTCGCTGAAGGCCAGGTGTGGGCGGGGTTGGAGGCGATCCCGCCATCCAGGGCCGTAGGCCTCGAGCAGCATCCCCAACAGCGCCCGGCGCGGTTCCCGCTGGGCGCGCTCACCTCCCGGTAACGGCCAGGGCCGTAGATGGGCGATCCGCGTGTAGCGATCTCCGTGGATCGCTAACGCTTCGCCGCCCCAGAGGCTGCCGTCGCCCCCCTGGCCGGAGCCATCCCAGGCCACGCCCAGCGCAGGGCCGGTGATGCGGTGTTCGGCCATCACGGCGAGCAGATGGGCGTGGTGGTGTTGCACCTGCAGCAGTGGCACTGCATCACGCTGGGCCCATGCCTTGGCCCAGGCGCTGCTGCTGTAGCCGGGGTGCTGATCGCAAACCAGGCGGCTCACGGCCAGGCCATGGCGCCTCAGCCACTCCCGGCAGCTCTGTTGGTGATGGGCGTTGCCCGCGAGGCTGCTCAGATCCCCCAGGTCGGGGCTGAGCAGGCGGTGGCTGGCGGTCTGCAGTGCAAAGGCGCCTTTGATCTGTGCCCCCAGGGCCAGGTGGCCGCCGGTTGGCAACTCTGGATGCGGCAACGCCACAGGGGCAAGGCCGCGCCCGAGGCGCAACACCAGCGGGCCTCCTGCAGCGCAGCGGGTCACGCTGTCGTCGATGCGGTTCAGCAGCGGCAGGGTGTGGCTGAGCACGTGATCGGCGAGGCACCGCAGCACGTCGGCATCCGCAACACCATCGGCGCAGAGGGGTTCACCGGAGCGGTTGGCACTGGTGGCCACCAGCACACCGCCGCAGGCTTCCAGCAGCAGGTGCTGAAGGCCGGAGCACGGGCGCATCACCCCCAGCCAGGGGGTGATGCCGGCGACACCGGCAGCGAAGGCTGGCGGCTGATCGGCGTTACGGCGCAGCAGCACAATCGGCGCCGCTGGACCGAGCCAGAGCTCCCGTTCGCCGGCGTTGCAGTGGCAATGGCGCTCCATCCAGGCGCTGTTGGCGAGTAGAGCCAGGGGTTTCTCGGGGCGGCCCTTGCGCTGGCGCAGTTGCTGCACCGCTGCGGCATGGGTTGGATCCACCAGTAGCTGAAAGCCGCCCACCCCCTGCAGCGCCACGACCGCTCCTGCGGCTAAGGCCTCGGCTGCCGCTTGGATCGCCTCCGTGCTGCCGATCGGTTGGCCATCCCAGTGCAGTTGGGGTCCGCAGCTGGGGCAGCTGATCGTTTGGGCATGGAAGCGTCGATCGCTTGGATCGCCGAACTCGCGACGGCACTGGGGGCAGAGCGGGAAATGGCGGAAGCTGGTGTGTTCCCGCTCGAACGGCAGCTGCTCCACCACGCTGTAGCGGGGGCCGCAGTCGGTGCAGCTGATGAACGGATAGCCGTAACGGCGGTTGCTGGGATCGCTCAGTTCAGCCAGGCAGCTGGGGCAGATCGCCAGATCTGGACTCACCAGTGCCGTAGCGCCCCCTGTGCTCTGCGGCGCCAGGATTGCCACGCCGTCTGAAGCCCCCAGGGCTGGCCCCCAACGGCTGGCGCTGTGATCGATGCGTGCACGCTCGGGCGGTCGCGCCAGCAGGCAAGCGCGAAAGGCCTCAAGCGACTGGCGCGGACCCTCCAGCTCCAGCTGCACGCCCTGGGCACTGTTGTGCACCGTGCCGCGCAGGCCATGGCGCTGGGCCAAGCGCACCACGTGCGGGCGCAACCCCACCCCCTGCACCAGCCCCTGCAGCTGAAGGCTGAGGTGTTGCTCAGCCTCAGGCGGGGTGTGCATCCAACCAGCGGATCAGCGCATCGAGGCCCTCTCCCGTGCGGGCTGAGAGCTCAAACAGCTCCGCCTGGGGCGCGATGGCCTGCAGATTGTCCATAGCGCTGCGCCGATCAAAGCCCGTGGCTACAGCCAGGTCGCACTTGTTGATCACCACGGCGTCGGCGCTCTTGAACAAAGCCGGGTACTTGAGCGCTTTGTCTTCTCCTTCCGTTACCGACAGCACGGCCACACGCCGTTGCTCCCCCAGGTCGAAGGCGGCGGGGCAGACCAGGTTGCCCACGTTTTCGATCACCAGCAGATCCATGCCGCGGCAATTCAGCTGCGCGAAGGCCTGATCCACCAACGCTGCATCCAGGTGGCAGAGATCGCCGGTGCGGATCTGTACCGCCCGTGCCCCGGCTGCCTGTAGGCGTTGGGCGTCGTTGTCGGTGGCCAGATCCCCCACGATCACGCCAATCGGCGGGCGTGGCCACTGCCGGGCCAGCTGCTCAAGCAGTGCCGTTTTGCCCGATCCGGGCGCCGACAGCAGATTGAGGGTGCGCAGGCCGTGGCGCTGGAAGTGTTCGCGGTTGTGGGCCGCTTGGCGATCGTTGCGGCTGAGCAGGCCCTGATGCAGCTCCAGCCGTTGACGCGGCGCGGCGGCCACCGCCGCTGGTGCATCGCAGCCGCATTGCCCGCACATCTACGACACCTCCAGGGCCACCAGCTCCAGCTCCCGGCCTTCCAGAACCTGCCGGCTGATCGAACCGCATGTGGGGCAGGCGTGGATCACATCCAGCGGGCTGAAGGCCTGTTCACAGTGTGGGCAGAAACAGCGGGTTGGCACCACCTCCAGCTGCAGCTCCGTCTCCTGCCAGGGAGCCGTGGCGGCCACCACGGCGAAGGCCTGCCGTAGGGCGTCGGGGTCGACCCCGCCCAGTTCCCCCACCCGCAGCTCGATCCGATGAATCCGCTTGGCCCCTTGCTCGGTGGCCGCGGCGGTGGCCAGGGCACAGAGCTCCTGCAGCAGGGCCAGCTCATGCATGGCGTGCACCCCAGGCCAGCACCAGCGGCAAGGCCTCACGGCAGGCGGCCGTGGTTTGCGCGGAGAGCTGCTCGCCCACCTTCCACTGCTCCCCGGGGATCAACAGTTGCCAGGCGGGGGGACACGACCCATACAGCGCTCTGCTCAGGGCCAGCAACTGCGCGGGTGTGAGGGCATGGCCGCTGGGGTCGCCGCTGGCAGAGGCTTCAAGGGGGTGCAGCTGCGGTGGGAGCAGGGCAGGGCTGCTGGCTTGGTCTTCGGATTTCCCTGATGCGGCGAACCAGGCATCCATAAAAAGCACCGCGCTGGCCCGGCTGATGGGCTCCGCCAGGTCGGGTGTGAGCTGATGGCAGATCAACACCTCGAGCCCCGAGCCTTGCGCTTCAATCGCCTCCGCCAGCCGAACGCCGGCGCCATCGTCGCTGCGCAGGCGGTTACCCAGGCCGATCAGCAGCGGGAGGCCATATTGCATCGCTAATCGCGCCGAACCGACTCCAGCAGCGCACCATCGGCGCTGAACAATTGCACCTGCATCGGCATCTGCCCCGCGGCATGGGTGCTGCAGGAGAGGCAGGGATCAAAGCAGCGGATGCCCGCCTCCACCCGGTTGAGTAGGCCCTCGCTCAGGTGCTGGCCATCGATGTAGTGGCGGGCGATCTGGGTGACCGTGCGGTTCATGGCGCCGTTGTTCTGGCCCGTGGCGATGATCAGATTCACCCGTTCAATCAGGCCGTTGGTATCCACCCGGTAGTGATGCAGCAAGGTGCCGCGCGGTGCCTCGCTCACCCCCACCGCCTCGTGGCAGTTCACGCCGGCGCGGGCGCGCACATGGGTTGCCGTGATCTCTGGATCGTCGAGCAGCTGCTCCATCTGCTCGAGGCAGGCCACGATCTCGATCAGGCGCGCCAGGTGATACAGGAACGATGCCGTCACCACCCGGCCGCCGCGCTGGCGTAGCTCCAGTAATTCTTGGTCGGCCCGTTCCGTGCCGATGCGCTCGCACAGGTTGAGCCTGGCCAACGGGCCCACCCGGTAGCTGCCGGCTTCAGGGCCCAGCGCTTTGAAGTAGGGGAACTTGAGATAGCTCCACGGCTCCACCGCTTCCGCCAGGAATGTGGCGTAGTCGTCTTCCTTTAGACCATCCGCCACCACGCGCCCGTCGCTGGCCATCACGCGGATTCCGGCGCAATGGCGGCCGCTGGAATGCTCCCAGTGGCCATCGCGGTTGACCAGGCCCAGGAACAGCGACGGGAACTGGCCAAACAGGTCGAGCTCTTCACGCAGTTGGCCATCGAGCAACTGCTTGAACAGCGCCAGCCCCTGCTCGGCAATCGCGAACGCTTCCGGTAGCCCTTGGCGGATCTGATCGCGCGTTTCGATGCTCATGGGGCTGCGCACCCCTCCAGGCACGGCCCAGGCGGCGTGGATCTTGCGGCCCCCAAGGGCTTCGATCACTCCCTGGCCGAACTGGCGCAGACGAATACCGCCGCGGGCCAGCTCGGGGTTGGCGGCGATCAGCCCGAAGATGTTGCGCTGCTCGGGATCACTGTCCCAGCCCAGCAGGAAATCGGGGCTGCTCAGGTGAAAAAACGAAAGGGCGTGCGACTGGGTGAGCTGTGCCAGGTTCATCAGCCGCCTGAGCTTCTCGGCGGCTGATGGGATCTGCACCGCCAGGATCTTGTCGCCGGTGGCGGCCGCTGCCAGCAGATGGCTCACCGGGCAGATGCCGCAGATCCGTGCCGTGATGCCCGCCATCTCGGTGAAGGGCCGGCCCTCGCAGAACTTCTCGAAGCCCCGGTATTCGGTTACATGGAAGCGGGCGGTTTCTACGGCGCCGCTGGCATCCAGGTGGATCGAGATCTTGGCGTGCCCTTCAATCCGGGTTACCGGATCGATCGTGATCGTGCGCCGGGGGGGCTGGTTGGCGTCGGTGGCGGGATGACTCGGCATGGCTGGGTCTCCTTGTGTTTCAGCCGAAGCGGATCTGATCGGCACCGCTGAGGTGCGGAAGCTCTCCGCGTAGCAAGGGCTCCAGCGCAGCGCGGATGCGATCAGCAGGTGGCGGGCAACCCGGCAGGTACACCTCCACGGGCACCAGCTCATGCACGGGCAACACCCGCTCTAGTAGCTCCGGCACGATCCCCGGGGCGTGGGGGAGCTGGCCGCTGCCATCGGCGAGCTCCAGGTAGGCCCGCCGCAGCACGGGATCGCTGCCGCGCAGCAGATTGCGCATTCCCGGGATGTTGGCCGTGATGGCGCAGTCGCCAAAGCTCACCAGCGTGCGGGTGTTGGCCCGCACCTGATGCAGCAGCTCCAGGTTGTCGGTGTTGGCCACCCCGCCCTCCACCAGGGCGATGTCCACATCCTTGGGGTAGGTCTTGATGTCGGATCCCACCGGGCTGTAGACGATCTCTGCTCGATCGGCGAGCTCCAGGAGCCATTCATCGAGATCCAGAAACGACATGTGGCAGCCTGAGCAGCCCGCCAGCCACACCGTGGCCAGCCGCGGTTTGCGGGGGGTGGCTTGGCTCATGGGTTCCATTGCTGGTGGGTGCGGGCGTGCATCAGGGCCTGGAGCCGCTCGGGGTGCCCCTGTTTCTCTTCGCTGGTGTCGGTTTTGTGGAACAACGCGCCGGTGGGGCACACCTCTACGCATTTGCCGCAGTGGGTGCAGGCGTTCACATCGCCCCAGGGTTCACCCAGGCCGCTGATGATCTGGCAGTGCTCGCCGCGCCAGCCCACATCCCACACGTGGGCTCCTTCCACCTCATCACACACCCGCACGCAGCGGGTGCAAAGGATGCAGCGGTTGTGATCCAGGCCGTATTGGGCGTGGGAGAGGTCAACGCCGCGCTGGGGGAAGCGGTAGGGCAGGCGGCTGTGGTCCATGCCCACCTCCACCGCCAGGTTCTGCAGTTCGCAGTGGCCATTGGCCACGCACACGGCACACACATGGTTGCCTTCGGTGAACAGCAGCTCGATCACGGTGCGGCGGATCTCCCGCAGCCGTGGCGTGTCGGTGTGCACGCGCATCCCTTCGGCGGCAGCTGTCACGCAGGCGGCCATCAGTCGATCGCTCCCCTCCAGCTCCACCAAGCAGAGCCGGCAGGCTGCCACCGCTGAGAGTCCTTCCAGGAAGCAGAGGGTGGGGATGTGAATGCCTGCCTGGCGGGCCGCCTGCAGCAGTGTTGTGCCAAGCGGCACGGCCAGGTCGTGGTCGTTGATGCGCAGGGTGCAGACGCTCATCGCTGCACCTCCGCCGCTGGCAGCAGCGCCAGGTAGTCGCCGCGGAAATGGCGCAGGGTGCTGAGCACCGGTTTGGGGGCGCTCTGGCCTAAGCCGCAGAGGCTGGCGTCGGCCACGGTGTGGCAGAGGGCTTCCAGCTGCTCGAGATCGGCCACCTGGCCGCGGCGTTCGAGCAGCTTGCGCAGCAACATCTCCAACTGCACGGTGCCTGAGCGGCAGGGGATGCACTTGCCGCAGGATTCCTCGCGGCTGAAGGCGATGAAGAAGGCGGCGATGTCCACCATGTTGGTGGTGTCATCCAGCACCACCATCCCGCCTGAGCCCATGATCGTGCCGAGGGCTTTGAGGGAGTCGTAGTCGACGGGGCTGTCGAGGGCGCTGGCGGGCACACAGCCGCCGGAGGGGCCACCGGTTTGCACGGCTTTGATCTGGCGCCCCTGCGGGGCACCGCCGCCCATCGTCTCCACGATCGTGCGCAGCGACGTGCCCATCGGCACCTCCAGCACACCGCTGCGCTGCACGTGGCCCGTGAGTGAAAACACCTTGGTGCCCGTGCCGTAGGCCTCCACCCCCAGCTCCAGCAGCGCTGGGATATTGCCGAAGGTCTCCACGTTGTTGATCAGGGTGGGCAGGCCAAACACCCCGTGTTCAGCCGGATAGGGAGGCCTGGGCCGCGGCACACCGCGCCGCCCCTCGATCGAGTGGATCAGCGCCGTTTCTTCGCCGCACACATAGGCACCGGCACCCACCCGCAGCTCGATCTCGAAGCTGAACCCGCTTCCGCCGATTCCCCTGCCCAGCCAGCCCTGCTGCTCGGCGGCGCTGATGGCTGTGCGCAGCCGTTCGATCGCCAGCGGATACTCCGCCCGCACGTAGATGAACCCCTGCTGCGCGCCCACGGCAAAGGCGGCGATCGCCATGCCCTCCAGCAGGGTGTGGGGATCGCCCTCCATCAAGGTGCGGTCCATGAAGGCGCCCGGGTCGCCCTCATCGGCGTTGCACACCACCACCTTTTGGCTGCCAGGCATCGCGGCCACCGTGGCCCACTTCAGCCCTGTGGGATAGCCGGCTCCCCCGCGGCCCCGCAGGCCACTGCGGCGCACGATCTCGATCACGGCTGGCGGATCGTTCTGCTCCAGCACCCGCGGCAATTGCTGCCAGGCTCCAGCCGCCAAGGCGTCAGCCAGGCTTTCGGGATCCACCACGCCGCAACGCCCCAGCACCAGGCGGCGCTGCAGGTTCAAAAAGGGCTCATCAGGGCTGAGCTCACGGCTGCCGGAGGGTTGCCACTGCTTCAGGCCCGTTGCGTCATTGCCCCGTTGCAGGGCTTCGGCGAGGGATGTCTCCAGATCGGAGCCGTTCACCTCCTGCAGGGAGAGCAGCCGGTCGGTAGGGTCGATCGCCAGCAAAGGGCCATCGCTGCAGGGGCCCAGGCAGCCCACCTCCTTCACCCGCAGTTGAGCCTGATCGCTTGCCAGGGCCTTGCGGCAGTGCTCGAGCAGCTCGGTGGCTCCCCGACTGCGGCAGCTGGCGGCCGTGCACAGGCGCAGGCAGGCGCTCATGGTTCGAGCTCCCGCAGCCGTTTGAGCACCGCAGCACTGCTGAGGTGGTTCCACACCTCGCCATCCACCACCACGAGCGGGGCGCCGCTGCAGGTGCCGATGCAGCGCACGGAACCCAGCTCCACGCCCAGCTCCTCCATCGCAGCGTTTCTGAGATCGGCGAGCAGCTGCGCCGCCCCCAGCACATGGCAGGCGGTGCCGGTGCACACCAGGCAGCTGTGCCGGGCCGGCGCCTTGAAGCGAAACAGGTGATAAAAACTCGCCGTGCCCTGCACCCGGCTGAAGGGCAGCTGCAGTTGCCGGGCGATATGGCGCAGCAGCGGTTCGCTCAGGTGGCCGTAGAGCTGCTGCGCATGGTTCAGCACCTCAATCAGGCCATGGGCCTGGTGGCCATGGCGCTGCAGCACAGAGTTCAGGCCTTCGTAGAGCTCCGCTCCGCTCTGGGGCTGGTCCAACGGCAGCGGCATCAGGCCCTTCGCCGGCTATCTCGAAGCTAGGCAGGCTGCTCGCTGTTGGCAGCTGCCAGCTGCGCTTCGATGGCGGCTACCCGCAGGCGAGTGCTCAGCACGGCGTCGGGGTTGAGGCTGATCGAATCGATGCCTTCGCGCACCAGGAGTTCGGCGAATTCGGGGTGATCGCTTGGGGCTTGGCCGCAGATGCCGATCTTGCGGCCGCAGCGCTTGGCGGTGCGGATCGCCATGCGGATCAGCTCCACCACTGCCGCGTTGCGTTCATCAAAAAGATCCGCCACCAGGGCTGAATCGCGGTCGAGCCCCAGGCTCAGCTGGGTGAGGTCGTTGGAGCCGATCGAGAAGCCATCGAAGCGTTCGGCAAAGGCCTCGGCGGCGATCACATTGCTCGGTAGTTCGCACATCACGTACACCTCCAGTCCGTTCTCGCCGCGCACCAGGCCGGCCTTGGCCATCTCCGCCAGCACGCGATCAGCCTCTTCGGGGGTGCGGCAGAACGGCACCATCGGGATCACGTTGCTGAGGCCCATCTGCTCGCGCACCCGCTTGAGCGCGCGGCATTCCAGGGCGAACGCCTCCCTAAAGCCTGCGGCGTAGTAGCGCGAGGCACCGCGCCAGCCGATCATCGGGTTCTCTTCACTGGGTTCAAAGCTGCTGCCCCCCAGCAACTTGGCGTATTCGTTGCTCTTGAAATCGGAGAAGCGCAGGATCACCGGCCGGGGATAAAACGCCGCCGCCAGCCGTGCCATTCCCTGGGCCAGCAGATCCACGTAGTAGTCGGCGGGCTGGGTGTATCCGGCGGTGAGCTGGGCGATCGCCTGGCGTTCGGCCGGATCCGTGAGCCGCTCGGGCTGCAGCAGCGCCATCGGATGCACCCGGATGTGATTGGCGATCACAAACTCCAGCCGGGCCAGGCCCACCCCGTCGCAGGGAATCGCGGCCTGGCTGAAGGCCTCCTCCGGGTTGCCCACATTCATCAGGATGCGTGTGCGGGTGGGAGGCAGCTCGCCAATGTCGCTTTCATCCACGCGGAAGGGCAGCGCGCCCCGATACACCCGCCCCTGATCGCCTTCACAGCAGCTGGCGGTGATCGTGTCGCCATCGGCGATGCGCTCGGTGGCATCCCCCGCTCCCACGATGGCGGTGATGCCCATCTCGCGGGCAATGATCGCGGCATGGCAAGTGCGGCCGCCCTGGTTGGTGATCACCCCGCTGGCCCGCTTCAGGATGGGTTCCCAGTCGGGATCGGTGCGCTCGGTCACCAGCAGATCGCCGGGCTCGAAGCGCTGGATCTCGGAGGGATGCCGCAGGATGCGAGCCCGGCCGCTGTTCACCGAGGCGCCGATGGCACGCCCGCTGCACAGCAGCTCCGCTAGGTGGGGTTCCAGGTGCCAGCTGCGCAGCAGGGTGGCGCTGCGGCGGGATTCCACGGTCTCCGGCCGGGCTTGGAGGATGAACAGCTCACCACTGATGCCGTCTTTGCCCCATTCGATGTCCATGGGGGTGGGCTGACCGCGGCGCTCGCTGTAATGCCGCTCGATCAGGCATGCCCAGCGCGCCAGCTGCAACACGTCGGCCTGGCTGAGGGCAAAGCGGTTGCGCTCCTCCAGCGGCACATCCACGTTGCACGTGGAGCCGTGTTCGCCGTAGATCATCCGGATCGCTTTGCTGCCGAGCCGTTGGCTCACGATCGGTGCAAAGCCCTGTTCGAGCGTGGGTTTGAAGATCAGGTACTCATCGGGGTTCACGGCCCCCTGCACCACGTTTTCGCCGAGCCCATAGGCCGCCGTGAGCAGCACGGCGTTGCGGAAGCCGGTTTCGGTGTCGATGCTGAACATCACCCCGGAGCAGGCCTGATCGGCGCGCACCATGCGCTGCACGCCGATGGAGAGGGCCACCTCAAAGTGATCGAAGCCGTTGATCTGCCGGTAGGAGATGGCTCGATCGGTGAACAGGGAGGCGAAGCAGCGCCGGCACGCCGCCAGCAGCGCCTGCTCACCTTCCACATTGAGATAGGTCTCCTGCTGCCCGGCGAAGGAGGCATCGGGCAGGTCTTCAGCGGTGGCGCTCGAGCGCACGGCTACGGCAGGTGCCCCCAGCTGGCGGTAGGCGTTGAGGATCGCCTGCTCCAGATCTGCGGGTAAGTCGGCCGCCAGCAGCAGGGCTCGGGCAGCGGCCCCTGCCGCCTGCAGCTGGGCGATGTTGTGGCTGTCGAGAAGATCGAGGATGGCGTGCAGTTGCTGCTGCAACCCCCCGGCCGCGATGAAGTGGCGGTAGGCCGCGGCGGTGGTGGCGAAACCACCGGGAACCCTCACGCCCTGCGCCGAGAGCTGGCGGATCATCTCCCCGAGGGAGGCGTTTTTGCCGCCAACCTCGGCGATCGCCTCAAGGCCTACCGCCTCGAGCGGCAGGACCAGCTCAGCCACGGCTCAGTTGCAACTGCGCTGATGGGGGCACACCCGGGCTCAGATCGAATTGGCTGCTGGCTGCTTGGGGGCGCACCTTGGCCCCCTCCGCCCTCAGCTTCAGGGCGGTGCACAACGGCTGCGGCTTGGCATTGGCGCTGAACCACTGAAGATCCCAGCCCCGCCGGCCGCCGGCCTGCACGGACGCCAAGGCGCTCATCAGGCCGCTGTCGTAGCCGGCACTTTCCACCACGCCGGGCTTGTAGCCCCAACGCTGCTCAAAGCGCTGGGCGAAGGCCTTCCATCCAGGACCGCGGCTGAGGGGGTTCACGCCGATCTGCTCCACTGCCATGGGTTGCTCGACGGGAGCACTCCAGGCCAACAGCAGTGTTTCGGGCCAGTTCGCCCCACGCACTGCTTTGGCTAATTCACTGCCCGGCTGGGTGATCACCACCAGGGCCGGCGGGCGATACCAATCCACATCCCCCTCCAGCTGCTGCATTGCGGATGGGTCATCGCCCGCCACGCTGATCGGCGCGGCCGTAGGCCCGATCACCTCGCCCTTGCCATTAGCGAAGCTCGCCACAAAGCGATCGGTGAGGGCTTTGCTCTCGGCGCTGCGATCGCGCACCACCATCACGCGCTTGATCTTGTCGCCCAGCAGGGCCTCGGCCAGCCGATCGGCCTCCAGGCTGCGGCCTGGCATCAACGGCCAGAGCCGATCGGAGCCGCGCAGCTGCGGCAACCCCTCCAAAGACACGCCCCGCTGCAAGGGCAGCAGCACCGTGAGGCGCTGTTGGTCGGCTAGCTGGCCATAGGCCTGTAGGGGCGCAGCGGGAGGTGCCACCAGCAGCTGGCTGCGGGGGGCGGCCCCCACGGGTTGCTGGGGGTTGGCGCCCGGTGGCAGCCAGCCAACCTGCAGGCTTGGGGGTTCGACCCCGCAGCTGCGGCTTTCCTCCATGGCCACGCTGTAGCCCCGCCGCAGCCCATCACCGAGTCCTGCCAGAAGTCCTTCGCTGGGCAGAAGGAGCCGCACATCACTGCGCATGGGCGTGCTTGCGGCCAGGGTTTGGCTGCCGAGCAGTGCTGCGCTGATCCCGGCCAGCCAGCCCAGCGAGCGCCGCCAGTGGTTGGTCAGCCCCGCCTGCTTGAGCACCGCCAGCGGTGTGGCCGCCGCAACCGATCGAGGCTGTTCTGCAGTGGTCATGGCCGGCACCGTCCAGCCGCCGAAAGCTAGGTGGATTTCTCTGACTAGGCTCAACCTTTCAACAGTTGATCGCATGCAGTCACGCCGCAATGCCATGCGCCACCGTCTGGGCCGCAAGCTCGGCTCTGTCGCGCTGAGCGCTGGTCTGGCATGGGCTGGTGCGATCTCCCTGCTGCCCGCTCCGGCTCAGGCCATTCCTGAGGCGGACGCGATCAAGAAACTGCAGGTGGTGCCGGTGTTTGTGATCACCGACTCCAACGGTGTGCCGCTGCCGATTCCCCGGGAGAAGGAATTGGTGCTGCCCCTTTACCTCGAGAGCGCCAAGGCCAACGAGCAGTTGGCGGCCCTCAACAAGAACAACCCTGGCATCAAGGCCGGTGTCGTGGCGCTGCCCCTCAACGTGATGAACGAGAAGGTGGTGGAGCTCAACAAACAGCTCAAAGACAAGAGCAAGCCCCTGGTGGCGCCGATCATCGGCAACGACGGCGATCGCACCCAGGCGGTGAAGATCCTCAAGGAGCAGGGCCTCACCGAGAAGCAGATCCAAGAAGGTCTGAATGTGCCGGTGTTTTTCACCAAGCCCTTCCTCACGATCACAACCCCTGAAGGCCCCCGGGGTGTGTTCTTCTTCAGCTACGAAAATCTGGAAAACGCCCTGGCCAAGCTGCCGGTGGCTGAGCGCCAGAAGCTGAAGCCCCAGGTGGCGGATCTCACCGCCGTGCTGCGCGAGATCATCAACGCCCCCAGCGACAGCTTCACCATCTTCCCCACCCCCGAATACTTCCGGCTGGTGAAGGAAAACCAGGCCAAGGGCAAACAGGGCAACTGAGGCCCAGCAGGCCTCGGCTCAGTCTTTCGGAGCGGCCGGATCCCGCTCCGGCGGTGCTTCTGGGATCAACTGGGCCAGCAGGCCTCCACCCATCAGCGCGCTCCCCAGGATGAGGGCTAGCCGCTGATTGGCGGCGGCGGCTTGATCACCCCATACGGCCGCAGCCAGAAAGGCAGCGCCGAGCAGCAGGCAGGGCACCAGCACGATGCCTTTGGCGGTGCGGTTGATACTCATCGCGTTCAGCAGCCCGGCTTGGCGCTGGCCAGCCCCGCAGCTACCAGGCCGGAGCCCAGATCGCTGGCGCCCAGCCGCTGCACCCGGGCCACCAGGGTGCCGTCGTCGTTGCCCACCGGCCGCAGGTTCACCTTCGTGCGCCGCGGCAGTGCCTGGCGCAACCAGGCTGCAGCGGCCTCATCACCGCCAGCGGGCACAGCCACGCAGGCCAGTTCAACCGTGTAGGTGCGGTTGTGATCACCCACCTGCAACAGGGTGCCGCTGCGCACCTGCAGCACCTCGGCTGCCTGCGCACCGGCAGCGCCGAGCAACAGCACCATGGCCATTGCGGCTGCCAACAACCACCTGGGCATCAGAGCTTGGTGCCGCAGTTGGGGCAGTAGAGGCTGGAGCTCGCGGTGGTGTGGTGGCAGCTGTGGCACTCGCGGGTGGTGTCGATCGCCAGCTCGGGATGGGAGGGCAGGCCCACCATCTGGGCATTGCTGGCACCGGGGGGCACCATCGGGTAGCAGTTCTCGTTGCGGCGCACCTGCACTTCGATGAAGGCGGGGCCGGGANTGGGCCAGTGCTTCCGCCAGCTGAGCGCGCAGGTTGGCGCGTTCGCTGATGCGCACCCCCTTCACGCCGAAGCCTTCGGCCACCTGGGGGAAGTTCGGCATGCCGCCGGTCATCTCCGAGGCGGAATAGCGCTCGCCGTAGAAGCTCTCCTGCCACTGGCGCACCATGCCCTGCCAGCCGTTGTTGAGCACCACCACCTTCACCGGCAGGTTGTACTGGCTGAGGGTGCCCAGCTCCTGGATGTTCATCAGGATGCTGGCGTCGCCGGCCACGCAGATCACCTGCTCCTGGGGGAAGGCGGTTTGCACGCCCATGGCAGCAGGCATGCCGAAGCCCATCGTGCCGAGGCCGGCGGAACTGATCCAGCGGCGCGGGCCCGTGTGCAGGAACTGGGCGGCCCACATCTGGTGTTGGCCCACATCGGTGGTGATGTACGCCTTGGGGGCCAGCTCCTGCAGCATCGCCACCACTTCCTGGGGGGCGATATCGCCTTCGGGGGCCGGCACCACCAGCGGGTAGTGCTGCTTCCAGCTGTTGATGCGCTCCAGCCAGGCTTCGGTGCGGCCGGCGGAGTCCTCACCAGTTGAGGCCACCAGCAGGGCCTCGAGCGCGTCTTTCACATCGGCCACCACCGGCACATCCGGGGTGCGGGTCTTGCCGAGCTCAGCGGCGTCGATGTCGATATGGATCACCTGGGCCCGCGGCGCAAAGCCATCGAGGCGGCCGGTGACGCGATCGTCAAAGCGGGCGCCGGCGGCGATGAGCAGATCGCACTCCGTGACGGCGAAGTTGGCGTAGGCGGTGCCGTGCATGCCGAGCATGCCGACGGCCAGGGGGTGCTGCTCATCGAAGGCACCCTTGCCCATCAAGGTGGTGGTCACCGGCAGGCGGAAGCGCTCGGCCAGCTGCTGCACCTGCTGATGGGCGCCGCAGCTGATCGCACCGCCGCCCACGTAGAGCAGCGGGCGCCGGGCCTGGCGGATCAGCTCCAGAGCAGCACCGATGGCGGCGGGCTCAGGGGCAGGGGTGAGCTGGAAACCGGCGGGTACAGCCGTGCCGGGCTCAACCGGGATGTAATCAAACTCTTCAACGCCCACATCCTTGGGCACATCGATCAGCACCGGGCCAGGGCGGCCGCTGGCGGCGATCAGGAAGGCTTCGGCCACGATCCGGCCGATGTCGCGCGGGTCGCGCACCACCCAGGAGTGCTTCACGATCGGCAGGGTGATGCCGAAGATGTCGGTCTCCTGGAAGGCGTCGGTGCCGATGGCGGCGCGAGGCACCTGGCCCGTGATCACCACCATCGGCACCGAGTCCATGTGGGCGGTGGCGATGCCGGTTACCAGGTTGGTGGCGCCGGGGCCGGAGGTGCCGAAGCACACGCCCACCTTGCCGGTGGCCCGGGCGTAGGCATCGGCCGCATGGGTGCCGCCCTGCTCGTGGCGCACCAGGATGTGCTTCAGCCAGCCGCGGCTCTCGGCTTTGTGCAGCTCGTCGTAGATCGGCAGGATGGCCCCGCCTGGATAGCCGAAAATGTGCTCCACGCCGTGACGGCGCAGGGAGTCCATCAGGGCGTAACCGCCGTTCACCCGCTGGGGAAAGTTCTGGTCGGGGGAATCACCGGCGGCGGCGGCCGTTGGCGAGACAGACGTAACGGTCACGACGGCAGCGGGCAGCACTCGATCTTGACCCAACCCTAAGGTCTGGCCCGGGGATTGGGCGTGTGCGTCTAGCGCCCCTGACGGCGGGACGCCGCCATCGCCCGCAGGATCGCCGCGGGATTGAGCCAGCGCCCTCCGTAGCGCACGCCCCAGTGCAGATGCGGTCCCGTGCTGCGTCCAGTCACGCCCACGTGGCCGATCAGCGCGCCGCTGGCCACCCGGCTGCCGCTGCGCAGGGCCACGGCGCCGCTGCGGTACGTGCCGTTTTGCACGCTGCCGCTCAGGTGGCAATACAGGTGTTCATAGGGGCCCGATTGGATCAGCAGCCCCAGCCCGCAGCGCCCGTCATCGATCACCTCTTTCACCACGCCGCCCCACCAATTGCGGATCGGAGAGCCCATGGGCGCTGCGATATCCAGCCCGTAGTGCGGCTCCCAGCTGCCGGAGGGGCCCAGCCGTTGCCCGTAATGGCTGGTGTAGCCGGAGAAGACAGCCACGGGAAACACCCCCTGCCGCCAGCGGCCATCGGCCAGGGCCGGGCTGGCCACTACAAGCGCTCCGGCCAGGCAGGCGGCGGCCCTAGAGCAATCCCAGAGAGTGAAGCGGGCCACGGCCGCTGAGCAGTTCCAGCAGGAAAGCGGAGAAGCCCAGCATTGCCAAGCGGCCGTTCCACACCTCTGAGCTGTTGTTCCAGCCCCAGGCCCACTTGTCCTGCGGGTAGAGCTTCACCTTGGTGGGCAAGGCTGCCGCCTGATCGAGGTTGACCTCAGGGCCTTCGAGGGCGTGTTGCACCAGGTTGGCCAGCCCCTCAATGAAGGAGGGCGTGGTGTCGAGCGCGGGCACACGGCGGAAGTTGGTGATCCCGGATTCGGTGGCGATCTCCCGGTATTCGATGTCGATTTCTTCGAGCGTTTCGATGTGCTCGCTCACGAAGCTGATCGGCACCACCACCAGGTCTTTCACCCCCTGCTCGCCAAGTTCATGCAGGGCGTCGTCGGTGTAGGGCTTGAGCCACTCCACCGGACCCACCCGGCTCTGGTAGGCCAGCGTGAACGGGTTGCGGTGGCCCAGCTGCTGCTCGAGGCGATCCATGATCAGGCCGGCGCAGGCCTCGATCTCCTGTTGGTAGGGATCGCCCGCTTCTTCCACGTAGCTCTTGGGCACGCCGTGGGCGCTGAAGAACACGTGGGCGGTGCTCGGATCCGGGCAGGCCTGGATCTCCTTGGCGATCAGCTCCGCCATGGCGCCGATATAGCCGGGATCGTTGTAGTAGCTGCGGATGCAGCGGATCGGCAGCCGTGCAAAGCCCGGATCAGCCTGGCGCAGGCGCTGCAGCTCGCGGAAGCTCGATCCGCTGGTGCTGATTGAGAAGTGGGGGTAGAGCGGCAGCACCACCACCTCATCCACCCCATCGGCCTTGATGTCGGCCACGGCGGATTCGGTGAAGGGATGCCAGTAGCGCATCGCCACGTAACTGGTGGCTTCGATGCCGCGCTGACGCAGGTTGCTTTGCAGCTCGCGGGCCTGTTGCTCGGTGATGCGGCGCAGGGGTGAGCCGCCGCCGATCGAGCGATAAGCAGCCTGGGATTTGCCGGCCCGCAGGGTGCTGATCAACCAGGCCAGCGGTTTCTGCAGGGCCGGGTTCGGCAGCCGGATGATCTCCGGATCGGCGAACAGGTTGTAGAGAAACGGCCCCACGTCCTGAATGCGCTCAGGACCGCCGAGGTTCAGCAACAGCACGCCGACCTTGGCCATGCCCAGCGGTGTTCAGGTGAATGTGGGGCGAGCGTAACGCTGCTGGCCTGCTGCTGGTTCACGGTTGGGCACCACTGGCCGTATCGGAATGAACTCGATAGGGTCCGCGCCATGACGGCTGCCGCCTCCCCGCCCCACCCCCTGGATGGGCCGATCCGCGAGCACAACGCGCAGTTGGCCGCCAGTGGTGTGAGCCTGCGGCTCGAGCGGCGCGGGGAGCGGTTGGGCCTGCGCGGACCCCTGCCGTGCCGGCAAGGGGGATCCGCCCTGCGAGTGCAGCGCATCAGCCTGGGGTTGACGGCAGATCCGGAGGGCCTCGAGCAGGCCCGCCAGGCCCTGCGGCGGGTGATGCAGCAACTGCAGCAGCAGACCTTTGCCTGGAGCCAGTGGGGTGGCTCCGTGTCGGCGTCAGCTGGTGCAGCCTCCCCTTCAAGCCCTCGGCGCGCAGCGGGCGCGGATGCAGCCGCTGCAGTGGAGCGCTACGAACACCAGTTCTTCACGGATCCTCGCCGCCGCCGCAACCCCGCCGGTTGCCGCACCACCTGGACCAGCGCCTATTTGCCCTACCTACGCCGGCTGCGCCAACAGGCCGCCAGCCAGGCACGTCCTCTCAATACGCAGCTGCTGGAGGCGGTGCTCGAGAGCTATCCCCTGGCCAGCCGCGGCCGCCAGCAGTGCGGCACGGCCCTGGCGGCCCTGGCCCGCGCCGAGCAGATCGAGCTTCCTGCCGATTGGGCCGACCGCGCCGGGGGCTATGGCCTGCACGCCGCTCAGTTCCGCCAGCTGCCCAGCGATCCCCAGATCCTCGATTGGATCGAGCGCATCCCCAACCCCGGCTGGCGCTTGGCCTACGGCCTGATGGCCACCTACGGCCTGCGCAACCATGAGGTGTTCTTCACCGACCTCTCTGCCCTCGCGCCGGGCGGCGATCGCGTGATCCGGGTGCTGCCTACCAGCAAAACCGGTGAGCATCAGGTGTGGCCGTTTCAACCCGAATGGGTGGAGCGTTTTGAGCTGTTCCGCCTGGGGGAAGCCCGCAGCCTGCTGCCGCCGGTCTGCACCGACCTGCGCCGCACCACGCTCCAGCAGGTGGGCCGCCGGGTGGCTGAGCAGTTCCGCCGTTACGACCTGCCCCTCACCCCCTACGACCTGCGCCATGCCTGGGCGGTGCGCACCATCCATATCGGTCTTCCCGACACCGTGGCGGCCCGGATGATGGGGCACTCCGTGGCGATCCACACCCGCACCTATCACCACTGGATCACCCGCCGCGATCAGCAGCAAGCGGTGGATACAGCCCTGGCCCGGGCCCGCTCCGCCGCTTGAGCGCAGCAGCCTGAGCGCAGCATTGCCAAAGTGAGCACACCTGAAGGCTCGCCGTGGCATCTGATCAGCTCGATCCCGTGCAGTTGGATCAGGCGGCGGCGGAGCTCGGCATGGGCGGGAAGCTGGCGCCTGAGGCCAGTGCCGATGCCTACCGCCGCCGGATGGAACGCCGCAAGGAGGTGCAGCAGCAGCGGGTGGGTGAACGCAACCTGGAAAAGGGGCTGGTGCTGGTGTTCACCGGCGATGGCAAGGGGAAAACCACAGCGGCCCTGGGCCTGGTGCTGCGCACCCTGGGCCATGGCGAACAGGTGGCTGTGGTGCAGTTCATCAAGGGGGGCTGGCAGCCGGGTGAGGCGAAAGCCCTTGAGCTCTTTGGTGATGCTCTGCACTGGCATGCCCTCGGGGAGGGGTTCACCTGGGAAACCCAAGACCGTGACCGCGACCGCGAGCTGGTGCAGCAGGCCTGGCAGCGCTCCCTCCTCTATCTGGCTGATGGCGAGCGCAAGTTGGTGGTGCTCGATGAGGTGAATGTGGCTCTCAAGCTGGGCTACCTCGAGCTCGATCAGGTGCTGGAGGGTCTGGCACTGCGGCCGGAGCTCACCCACGTGGCTCTCACCGGCCGTGGTGCTCCGGCGGGTCTGCTGGAGCGTGCCGACTTGGTGACCGAGATGAAACTGCTGCGCCACCCCTTCCGCGAGCAGGGGGTGAAAGCGCAGGCCGGTATCGAGTTCTGAGGCGCGGCAGCCTCAGTTGGTTTGGTGCTCCTGCAGCAGCGCCAGGCTGCTGAGAAGAACTGAGAGGCCGCTCACCAGCAGGGCCCGATGCACCATCGGCTCACGCCAGCCACCGGGTTCGGCCACCAGCTGCTCCACCGCAGAGAGGGTGAGCCGTGCCATCACCCCGGAGCTGCGTGGCTGCTGGGGATGGATGGGTGAAGCGCCTGCCATGGGCGGGAAGCCGTTGCCCTATCGAAGCGCCAGTGGCCTGGCTCGGCAAGGGATCTCACGCTTGCTACTGTTCGGCCAACTGACGTGCAAGCGCGAACGGATGGCCTATCAGCGCGTGTTGCTCAAGCTCAGTGGTGAAGCCCTGATGGGCGAACAGGGCTACGGCATCGATCCGGCCATCGTGAATGCCATCGCCAAAGACGTGGCGGCGGTGATGGCCGATGGCACCCAACTGGCCATCGTGGTGGGCGGCGGCAATATCTTCCGCGGCCTCAAGGGTTCGGCTGCTGGCATGGATCGCGCCACGGCCGACTACGTGGGCATGCTCGCCACGGTGATGAATGCCATCACTCTCCAAGACGGCCTTGAGCGCGCCGGCATCCCCACCCGCGTGCAAAGCGCTATCTCGATGCAGGAGGTGGCGGAGCCCTACATCCGCCGCCGTGCCATTCGCCACATGGAGAAAGGGCGGGTGGTGATCTTCGCCGCCGGCACTGGTAATCCCTTCTTCACCACCGACACCACCGCAGCCCTGCGTGCCGCCGAAATCGGGGCTGATGTGGTGTTCAAAGCCACCAAGGTGGATGGTGTCTACGACAAAGACCCCAACAAGCACGCCGACGCTGTCCGCTACGAGAGCCTGTCCTTCCTCGATGTGCTCAGCGGCGAGCTGGAGGTGATGGACAGCACCGCCATCGCCCTCTGCAAGGACAACGCCATCCCCATCGTGGTGTTTGATCTGTTTGGCGCCGGCAACATCGGCCGGGCGGTGCGTGGCGAGCCGATCGGCACCAGCATCCTTCCTTCGGCCTGAGCCTTTTTCTCTCCGTCAGCTCCCACCTTCAGCTCCCATGGAACTCGAAGCCAGCATGCGCAAGTCGGTGGATTCCACCCAGCGCACCTTCAACACCATCCGCACCGGCCGGGCCAATGCCTCCCTGCTCGACAAGATCCAGGTGGAGTACTACGGCGCCGATACGCCCCTGAAATCGCTGGCCACCATCAGCACGCCCGATTCCTCAACGATTCAGCTGCAGCCCTTTGATGCCAGCTCGCTGTCGTTGATTGAGAAAGCGATTTCGATGAGCGATCTGGGCCTCACCTGCAACAACGACGGCAAGGTGATCCGCATCAACATTCCCCCCCTCACCGAGGATCGCCGGAAGGATCTCTGCAAGCTCGCCGCCAAGTACGCCGAAGAGGGCAAGGTGGCGCTGCGCAACATTCGCCGCGATGCCATCGACAAGGTGAAGAAGCAGGAGAAAGAAGGCGAGTTCTCGGAAGATCAGAGCCGCGACGAACAGGACAAGGTGCAGAAGCTCACCGATAAGTTCATCGCTGAGATCGAGAAGCTGCTGGCTGAGAAGGAAGCCGACATCCTCAAGGTGTGAGCGCAGCTCAGCTGTTTGATGTGATCGTGGTCGGTGCTGGTGCCGCAGGCGCCGCATCGGCCTATCACCTGGCGGCCCGTGGCCATCGGGTGCTGATCCTGGAGGCCCAATCCATGCCCCGCCGCAAACCCTGTGGTGGCGGGATGGCGGCGTCGGTGCAGCGCTGGTTCCCCTTTGATCTCAGCCCGGCGGTGGATCAGGTGATTGAGCAGGTGCGCTTCACCTGGTGCCTCGAGGATCCGGTGACGGCCGTGCTGCCCGGCGATGCACCGTTCTGGATTGTGCAGCGCTCTCGCCTTGATCAATTCATCACGCAACAGGCCGTTGCCGCCGGCGCTGAACTGCTCGATGGCGCTCCCGCAGAGACGATCAGTCGGGACGGCGACCATTGGTGTGTGGATGTCGCTGGTGACCGCTACCGCAGCCGTGCGGTGGTGGTGGCCGATGGCTCTAGCTCGCGTTTTGCAGGCCAGCTCAGCTTGGCTAATCCCCGCCCCCGCTTCGCCAGTGCCGTGGCGGTGGAGGTGGATACCCCGGTGGTTGAACCGAACACGGCTCGCTTTGAATTCGGCCTGGTGAAGCACGGCTTCTGCTGGGCCTTCCCTCGCCAGGGTGGTTACAGCATCGGCGTGGGCAGCTTCATCGGCAACAGCGCTGTGGATGCCGATGGCGTGCTGGCCCAGCTGCTGCCCAGCCTCGGGCTGAGCCCAGATGCCGGCACACGGGTTGCCTCACCACTGCGGGTGTGGGATGGCCACTACCCCCTGCATGCCACCGGCGGCGTGGTGGCGGTGGGTGATGCTGCTTCGCTCTGTGATCCCTTTCTGGCCGAAGGCTTGCGCCCAGCTCTGCTCAGTGGTGTGCGCAGCGCTGAAGCCCTCGATCGCTATCTGGCGGCAGACGATTCCCGCCAAGCGGATCAGGCGCTGCAGGGGTATAGCCAGACCATGCGCCAGCAATGGGGCGAATCGATGGCCTGGGGCCGTCGCATTGCCCAGGTGTTTTACCGGGTGCCGAAGGTGGGCTATCAGCTCGGCATCAAGCGACCCACCGCTCCCCAGCGCATTGCCCAGATCCTCTCCGGCGAGATGGGCTACGGCGATATCGCCCAGCGGGTGATTAAGCGCCTGCTGTTCCAGCGCGGCTAACTGAAGCGGGTGCAGTCCTTGAGTTGCCGCAGGCGCTTGTCAATCGAACCGAGCAGTTCGATGGCAAACATCGGTGATTCCTGAACGGCGAACAGGAATTTTTCGCGGTTCATCACCAGCAGCTTGCAGGGGCTGAGGGCCTTGGCATTGCCGTAACGCCGGTGCTCCGGTGTCACCAAGGCGCCCGCTCCGAACACATCACCCGCCTGGATGATTTCCTGGCTGCTCTCATCGTTCCAGCTCAGTTCCACACTGCCTTCAAGCACACCGAACATGCAGTCGCCGGTTTCACCGGAACTGAAGATCGGTTCACCGGCGGCAACATCCAGCACCTCGCCCTGGCTCGCCAGGGCACGCATGGTGTCGAGAGCGTTCAACGCAGGCACACAAACAGTGCCACCAGTGTGGAGCAGGAAGGTTAAGAACCGCTGATGGCCAGGGCGGCTCCGAGGCCGCCGCGTACATCGGCGGGCATCAGCCGACCGTCATGGTCGGTGTCGAGGGCGTCGAACACCGCATCGCTGCCGAGCCACTCTTCACGGGTGATGCAGCCGTCGCCGTCGAGATCATTCAGCAGGAAGATCTCCTGGGCGGCGTGCTGGAAAGCGCTGGCTCCCTCGAGTTCACCGAGGCGATGGGCCAGCTGGGCCTCGAGCGTTTCGATGGCGCGAGAGAAGCCGGTGATGCCCTCCTGCAGTTTTTCGGTCGCCATCGGATCCTTGTGCATCATCGCCTCGAAACCCTGGCGATCAAGGTGCAGTTGCTCCTCGGTGGGGCCGGGATTGAAGGCGTTGAGCTTGCGGGTGAGTTCCCCTTCGCTATGTCGGAGCTGATCCAGCAGTTTGGGGGAGATGGTGAGCAGATCGCAGCCCGCCAGCTCGATGATTTCATCGACGTTGCGGAAGCTCGCACCCATCACCTCGGTTTTGTAGCCGTAGGTTTTGAAGTAGTTGAAGATCTGCGTCACCGAAACCACGCCGGGATCTTCCGGTCCGGGGTAGCTGTCGCGGCCGGTGCTCTTCTTGTACCAATCCAGGATGCGGCCCACGAAGGGAGAGATCAGCGTGACGCCCGCTTCGGCAGCAGCCACAGCCTGGGCGAAGCTGAACAGCAGGGTGAGGTTGCAGTGAATGCCCTCCTTCTCCAGCACTTCAGCCGCTTTGATTCCCTCCCAGGTGGAGGCGATCTTGATCAATACGCGATCGCGGCCGATGCCGACCTGGCGGTAAAGGCCGATCAGCTTGCGGGCTTTGGTGATTGTGGCTTCGGTATCGAAGCTGAGACGTGCATCCACTTCGGTGGACACCCGCCCGGGCACGATCTTCAGGATCTCGGTGCCGAAGGTGACGCAGATCTCATCGAGGGCCTCACGCACGACCTCTTCAGCCGGTGCTGCAGCACCGCACACTTCGCGGGATTGCTGCAGGGAGCGATCGATCAGGTTCTGATAGGTGGGGATTTGTGCCGCCGCCAGGATCAACGAGGGGTTGGTGGTGGCGTCCCGCGGTGTGAACTGACGGATGGCGTCGATGTCACCGGTGTCGGCGACCACCACGGTCATGGCGGCCAGTTGATCAAGCAGGTTGGCCATGCAGGGGCCCGTGAGATGGGCTCAAGCTAGCCACGCGATCTGAGGAACAACCGCCTCTGTCATCAAGCGGTTACCCGTCTGTTCAGTCTTCAGCCGGCCACCGGCTTGCTGGGTGGGATCTTCTCAATCACCAGCAGCGATTCAATGATCTGGCGCGCCACGGGCACAGCCACCGTGGATCCGTAAGCATTGGCTCCTTTGGGTTCATCCACCACCACCAGCACCACATAGCGCGGGTCATTGATCGGGAGGTGGGCCACAAAGCTGGTGATCCGCGCCCCGGCGATGTACACCCCGTTTTCGGCTTTCTGGGCGGTGCCGGTTTTGCCGCCGATGCGGTGGCCTGGGATGTAGGTGCCTTTGCCGCTGCCCTTCTCCACCACGGTTTCCATCCAGTTCAACACCGTTTGGGCGATTTCCGGGCGGATCAATTGCAGGCCGTTGGCTGCCGGAGCCGGTGCCAGATCGTCGCCGGAGCGCAGGCCACGGGTGATGTGGGGGCTCACCAGCTTGCCGCCGTTGGAGAGCATGGCGTGCAGCTGCAGCAGCTTCAACGGCGTGAGGTTGAAGCCCTGGCCGAAGGCCGCTGTTGCCGGTTCGATCGGCTGGGTTCGGAACGTCTCCAGGCTCTTCAGCTGGCCGGCCACGGCTCCTGGGAGGTCGGTATCGGGCTTGGTGTCAATGCCCAGGGCGTGCAACCAGTTCCAGAACTTGGCGGGCTTCACACGCTGCATCGCCTTCACCATCGCCACGTTGCTCGACACCTGCAGCACCGTGGGGAAATCGATCACGCCGTTGCCTTTGCGGTCGTGGTTGAAGATCGGCCAGCCGCCGATGGTGAGTTGACCGTTGTCATTCACCTTGCCGGCTGGGTCGATGGCGTTTTCCTGCAGGGCGATGGCCAGGTTGATCGGTTTGAACGTCGACCCCGGTTCGTAGAGGTCTTGCACCGACCATTCGCGGAACAGGCCTGGCTTGAACTTCCAGAACTGATTTGGGTCGTAAGTGGGGGTGGAGGCCAGCGCCAGCAGTTCGCCATTGCGCACATCCATCACCAACGCCACACCGCGTTTGGCCTTCCATTGCTTCACCTGTTTGCTGAGCGCCATCTGGGCCACCTGCTGCAGCCGCGCATCGAGGGTGAGCTGTAGGCGCAGATCGTCGCCGTAGAGCACACCAGCCTTGAGTCCATCGGGTAAGGGCGTGCCATCGGCTCCGCGGCGGAGCTGACGGGTGGCTTCATGGCGACGCAGGTCGCTGTTGCGGCTCTGCTCGAGGCCGGCCTGGGGCACCCGCTCCAGGTTGAGGAAGCCCACCACGTTGGCGAAGAGGTTGCCCTGCGGGTACACCCGCTGGGGGTAGGGCTCGAGATCGATGCCGCTGATGCCGAGCTCACGTACCCGCTGCGCCGTTTCCGGATCCAGATCGGTGCTGAGCTTCACGCCCGATTTGCGGCCTTCCATGGTGCGCACCAGATCGGCCATGGGCAGGGCGAGCACGCTGGAGAGCTTGCGGGCCACATCCAGGGGGCTGCGCAGCTTGCCGATGTCGTCGCCGGGGAAGGCGAAGTAGCGGGGGTGCGCCCAGAGGGTGAAGCGCTCCTCATCGAGGGCCACGAGGCTGCCCTGGCGATCCACGATCGTGCGGCGCCGGCCCAGGGGGGTGATGGTTTGGGTTTGCACCGCCCGGGCGCGATCCAGCAGCTCGGGCCCCTGCACCACCTGCACCCAGGCCAGTCGCAGCGCCAGGCCACACAGGCCCGCGGCCATCAGCAGGTACACGGCCCAGAGGCGGCCTGCGGGCACAGGGCTCAGGGTTAAGACCCGCCGCTGGCGTCCACTGCTGCTGGTGCGGGGGGCGGGCCGGCGGTTGTCGAGGCGGTGAACCGCCATCAGTAGCCCGGAAGGATCTGACGGGTATTCACCTGGGCCAGCAGCGTGCGCAGGCGGGGCTGAGGGTTGGCCGCGGGCGGCTCGAGGTACACGAGTTTCTGGCTGGAGGTGGGTTCGAGCAGGGCCGGTTTGCGTGTCATGCCCAGGTGATGCTGCTCCAGCACGGCAGCCGATTCCTGCAGGCGGTGCTCAAGACGCTGCGCTGCTTCCAGCTTCTGGAAATTCTGGGTCCACTGCCCTTGCCAGTGCAGCGTGAGGCCACTCAGGCCCAGCACCGCCACCCCCAGGCCGATCAGGCTGCCATCGGCAATGCGATGCAGGTTGCCAAGCAGCGGCGATTGGCGATCAGCCTTCCGCGACGACAGCGACCCTTGGATCAGTTCCAGGGGCCGCGCGGTGGATCGCCGTTGACCCTCCTGGGTCTGTTGAAGCGGGGCGGCGACCACGGGTGCGCGGCAGAACTGCGCAAGTGAACCATGGGGCAGGCCCTCCAGCAAGGGGGCGATGACGCACTGAGACTCACCGCTGGGCCAGCTGCGGCCCCAGTTACCACCCCAGCACCACCAGGTTGGCGAAGGTGAGGCCGTTCCAGAGGGCGTGCATCAGCACGCAGCTGCCCAGGCGCCCGCTGCTCCAGCGCACCCAGCCGAGCCCGATCCCGAGCACCAGCAGGGGCAGCAGCTCACCAAGGCTGAGGTGCGCCACGGCAAACACCGCTCCACTGAGCAGGATGCCGCCAGCGGCCCCCAGCTTGCGCCCGGCCACCGGCAGCAGAGCGCCGCGGAAGATTGTTTCTTCAAACAAAGGCGCCAGCACAACTGCCGTGAAGCCGAAGCAAGCCAGGGCCGGCACGTTATGGCTATTGAGCACCAGCTCCAGCAGTGGATTGCTGCCGCCCGGATCGCCCCAGAGCTGGCCTTGCAGCCATCCCACCAGGCTCACCAGCGGCAGCACCATCAACAACCCCTTCAGCGCCTGGCGGACGTTCAAGCCCAGGGGGCTCCAGCGGAACTGCAGCCAGCCCGCTTCCCCTTTGCCCCGCAGCATCAGCGCCAGGATCAGCAAGGGGCCAGTCATCAGAGCCAGATAGAGGCTCACCACGCTGATCCCTTCCCGCAGCGGGCTGGTGACCTCCAGCTGTTGCAGCAGGCCGGCGATCAGGGGGCCCACGAGCAGCGGCGTGAGCAGCTCGCCGACCACCACGAAGCCGCCGGCGATCAACAGCACCGCATCCAGGCCGCTGAGCGAAGGGCCTTGCAGGGGTGGCACGTCAGCCGTCTTGCCGCGCCAGCGCTGCCAGAGCTCCCGCAGCAGGGTGCCACTGCCAACCACGAGCAACGCCACCGGCAGCACGCTGACGGCGATCAGCTGAAGAGCGGCTTGGCGGCTTGCCCCTGCAGCGCCGCAATCGGGTCCGGGGGCTAGGGCCTCACAGCTCCAGGTGCGCAGCAATCCTCCCGGGGGCAGGGCGCCGATCAAGGCGGCGTTTGGCACACCACCAGCCACTGGCTCCGGCTCAAGCAGAGCCCTGGCTACGTCGGCTTGGGGGCCGCTGCCGCTGGCCAGCTCCGCCAGCAGGGCATCAGAGGCCTGGCGTTGCCCCTGGCGGCGCAACAGCAGGGCCTGTTCCAGGAGCAGATCGGGATCGGGGGTGCGGCCCGCCTCGCGCGCCTCCTGGAGCTCATCGGCGATGGCTTGGCGCAGGGTTTCCGTGGGGTTCCGGCCGGCCAGCACGTTGCGCAGGGGGCCGCTCAGCTCGGGTTCGGCCAGCACCGCCAGTTCCAGCTGGCGGCGGTTGAGGTCGTTCCCCACCGAAGGCCTGCTGAGGCTGTCGATCAGGCCGTTGAGCCAGAGCAGCAGGCTGAGGGCCAGGCTCACCAGGGCCAAGGCCACCTTCCAGCCCGGAGCTGCCCCTTCCGGTCGGCCGCTGGGCCTGTTGGCTCCTGTCACCCTGCGCCTGCTCCCTGGTGCTGATCAGCGCAGCATCTCATCGTTTGGCGTTGGGCCGAAAGCCCACCAAATACGATGCCTTTTGCTCAATCCTGCGCCTGTGTCTCTCCGGATCCTGCTGGTTCGCCATGGGTTGAGCAGCTTCAACCTCGAGCACCGCATTCAGGGCCGCGACGATTTGTCGAGCCTCACCGAGGAGGGCGTGAAGCAGGCCCTGGCCACCGGTGAAGCCCTGAGGGATGTGCCGATCACGGCGGCCTACAGCTCCCCGCTGCGCCGTGCCCATGACACCGCCACGGCACTGCTCGCCGCCCATGGTGGTGGCCTGGAGCCCCAGCTCGACGACGATCTGATGGAGGTGGACCTCGCCCCCTGGAGCGGCTTGCTCAGCACGGATGTGCAGGAGCGTTTCCCCGAGGCTTACCACACCTGGAAGCAGCACCCCGAACAGTTGCAGCTCCAGCGCGGTGATGGCAGCAGCTATGCCCCGATCCCTGAGTTGATGGATCAGGCGCGGCGCTTTGTCGATCGCCTGCTCGCCCAGCACAGCCCCGCCAGCTCTTCAGCCCAGACCGTGCTGGTGGTGGGGCACAACGCGATCCTGCGTTGCCTGCTGCTCAGCCTGTTGGGCCTCGATGCCACTTGCTTCCGCCGCCTGCGCGTTGATAACGCCTCCCTCTCGGTACTCAACCTCAGCGCCGAGCCTGATGGCGGTGTGTCGGTGCAGATCGAGTCGCTCAACGGCACCACCCACCTCCACGGCGAGGTGTGCGGCGGACGCCTCCCCGCTAAAGGGGCCGGTCCGCGGCTGCTGCTGGTGCGCCATGGCGAAACCGACTGGAACCGCCAGGGCCGCTTCCAGGGCCAGATCGATATTCCCCTCAACGAGAACGGCCGCGCCCAGGCCGCTGCGGCCGGCGACTTCCTGCGCAAGGTGGCGTTCCAGAGGGCTTACACCAGCTCGATGTCGCGCCCGCGCCAAACGGCTGAAGGCATCCTCCGCCACCATCCCGGCGTTCCGCTCACCAGCGTGCGCGATCTGGTGGAAATCGGCCACGGTGAATGGGAAGGCTGCCTGGAATCAGAGATCTCGCAGGGCTGGGGTGAGCTGCTGGCTGCCTGGAAGAGCGCCCCGGAAACCGTGCAGATGCCCGATGGCGAAACCATCCACGACGTGTGGGACCGCTCGCTGCGGGGCTGGAACACCATCGCTGCCAGCTTGCACAGCGATGAAACGGCTCTGGTGGTGGCCCACGACGCCGTGAACAAAACGATCCTCTGTGCCTTGCTGGGCCTCAGCCCGGGCGACATCTGGGCCGTTAAACAGGGCAATGGTGGCGTCACCGTGATCGACTACCCCCACGGGCCCGATCAGCCGCCGGTGGTGGTGTGTCTGAACCAGACGGCCCATCTTGGGGGTGTTCTGGATCGCACTGCCGCCGGCGCTCTATGACCTCCAAGCCCGAGCAGCCGTTGCTGCTGCACCAGGTTCAGCTGCTCGAGGCGGAGGGGGCTGAGCTGCGCCGCTGTGATGTGCTCATCCAGGCGGGGCGGATCGCCGCCATCGGTGCGGAAGCGGCCCAGCAGGCAGCGGCCTGTGAGGCGAGGGTGCTCGAGGCCCAGGAGTGGTTGCTGGCACCGCCTTTGGTGGATCCCCATTCCGAGCTGGAGGATCCAGCCACGGGATCCGCCGAAACCCTGGCTTCCCTGGAGCGTTCTGCCCTGGCCGCCGGTTACGGCACCGTGGCACTGCTGCCGCGGGCCTACAGCTGGCGTGATCGCCCTGAACGCTTGCAGGGGCTGGTGCCCCTCGGGCGGCTCCAACTGCTGCTCTGGGGCAGCTTCAGCCATCGCGCCGGGGGTACGGAGCTTGCGGCCCATGCCGATCAGCTGGCTGCCGGAGCGATCGGCCTGGCCGAAGCCGATCAGATCCCCCCTTTGGCGCTGCTGGAGCGTGGCTTCACCCTGGCGGAATGCGGCCGTGCGCCGCTGCTGCTGGCTCCCCGAGATCCCAGCCTCAGCCAGGGGGGCTTCGTGCGCGAAGGGGTTGAAGCGCTGCGCGCCGGCTGGCCCACCGATCCCTGCATCAGCGAAACCCTGCCGCTGCAGAGCCTGCTGGCCATGGCCCAGCGCCATCCAGCACGGCGCCTGCAGCTGATGAATCTCTCCACGGCAGAGGGCGTGGCTCTGTTGCGGGAGCTGCCGGAGCACCAGCGGCCCGAAGCCACGGTGTGCTGGTGGCACCTGCTGGCGGACAGCGGCAGCCTCGATCCGATCGCGGAGGGCTGGCGCGTGGTGCCGCCCCTCGGCACTCCCAACGACCGCCGGGCGTTGCAGCAGGCCCTGGCCGATGGCGTGATCACGGCCGTGGCCGTGCACCACCAGGCGCTCGATGCCGAGGAGCAGCTGCTGCCGCTGGATCAGCGCAAGCCAGGGGTGGCGGGCCATCGCAGCGTGTTGCCTGGCCTCTGGCAGGAGCTCGTGGTGCAGCGTGGCTGGACTGCTGCCCAGCTCTGGAGGGTGCTGTGTTTTGCTCCGGCTCGATTGCTGGGGCTTGAGCCCCCCAGCCTCAGCCTGGGCAGCGACCAATGGGTGCTGTTCGATCCAAACCGCCAGTGGATCCCCACGGACGACCCCTGGGGACCACTGGCCGCCAATCAACCGGGAGCGGCCGGCCCCCTCACGGGGCAGGTGCTGGCCAGTGGGCTCATCCCTGAGCTGGAGCGCTGGAAGGCTTCTGCGGTTTAAGCGGGTCGTTGCTCTTCAAATCGCCGGCGGTGCCCAGCGGCCAGAAGCGCCAGAAGGCCCGGCCGATGATCTCCGTTTCCGGTAGGAAGGCCCCCCCGGGCCAGTAGCGGCCATCCCAGCTGTTGGCGCGGTTATCGCCCAGCACCAGCACGTGGCCCGGGGGCACCGTGGCATTGAGGGTGCGGCAGAGGCTCATGCCCTGCTCGTCCACCGCGCAGTAGTTGCTCACATAGGGCTCCTTGAGCCGCTGGCCGTTCACCGTTACTTCACCGCGCGGGTTGATCACCACCCGGTCGCCGGCCACGGCCACCACGCGTTTGATGTAGGCGTCGCAGGCTGGCTCCTGCAGGCCCGGCACCAGGTTCACCAGCGGCAAATTCACCAGCAGGCAGCGCAGCGGGCCCGCCTGGTGGTTGGCCTTGAGTACCGGGTCGAAATGGTGTGGCGCGTGAAACACCACGATCTCGCCCCGCTGGGGAGCACGGCTGCGGTAGCTCAGCTTTTCCACCAGCAGCCGATCCTGCAGCTGCAGCCCCGGCAGCATCGAACCCGATGGGATGTAGCGCGCCTCAATCACGGTCTGACGGACGCCGAGCGCCACGCCCAGGGTGATCAGCACACCACGCCAGAACACCCAGGGACTTTCCTGTGGCGTGCTGGGTTCCTGGCCTGCCTGCGATTCGGGCGCGTCTTGATCGGTGCTGGACAAGGGCTGGTGCTGCCGGATGCAGGTGCAAGTGAGGCAGATTAGGGCCGTTGCCTGGCCTTGAGATGGTTCGTCCGCGTTGGTTGTCGGCCCAGAGGGTCACGGCCTCGCGGCTCTGGCGCCACTGGGATCGGGCCGTGGCCTTATGGGCCGGGGCGAATCTGCTGCTGGTGCTGTTCGACATCACCTACATCCCCCTGCGCACCTTCTGGCTGCAGCGCAACCTCACGCCCCTGCCCCAGGTGCCCCTGGTGGTGCCGTTGCGCGTGCTGCCCGATCTCACCCCCCTCTACGACCCCGTGAAGGGGATCGAGCCCCACCGGGAAACGCAGGCCTATCTCGAGGCCTTCGCGCGGCTGGATCAGGCCCTGATCGCTGCTCCCGCCCCGGCACAAACCGCTGCTCAGCGCCAGCGCTTCGTGGCGCTCACCGAGGCGATGATCAACGAGAACCCGTTTGCAGCCTCGGGCAACAGCGGCACCCTCGAGAAGATCAAGAACCGCCTGCGTCAGCGTGCGGCCGATGACAGCGCCAAGCAGGCCGCCGCCCGGCTGCTGAGCGATGGCTGGCTGAGCCAGCGCAGTTGGGCCCAGGAGCGGCGCTTCTGGCAGCAGCAGGTTCTGCCGCTGGTGGCCACCAGCTACTGGCGCTCCATCGATGAGAACGGTCGTCCCACCGACCATTTCTGGCGCATTGATCTGCTGCTCTTCCAGAGCGTCTTCGCCCTCGACATCCTGCTGCGCATGCTGCGCATGCGGCGCCGCTTCCCCGGTTTGAGCTGGCGCGATGCACTGCTGCGCCGCTGGATTGATCTACCGCTGCTGCTGCCCTTCTGGCGTTGGATGCGGGTGGTGCCGGTGGTGGAGCGCCTCAGCCAGGCCCAGCTGATCAATGTGGAGCCCCTGCGGGCCGCCGTGAGCCGAGCTGTGGTGTCGCTGCTGGCGCTGGAGCTGTTTGAGGTGCTGGCGTTGCAGCTGGTGGATGGCACCCAGTCGTTGGTGCGCTCCTCCCAGTGGCCCCGCTGGATTCGCAGCCTGCGCAGCCATCAGAGCGTCAGCGGTGCCGATGAGCAGCAGCTCGTGGATCTGGTGCGCCTGTGGGGGCCGATGGTGCTGGGGCAGGTCACGCCCCGGTTGGCTCCGGAGCTGCAGTCGCTGCTTGGCCATACCCTCCAACAACAGCTGCGCGACGTGCCCGGAGGGGGGATGGTGCCCGCTGGTGTGAGCCGCCAGCTGGCGGCTGGGGTAGTGGAGAGCCTGCTCGATCTCTCCCGTGGCACCGCCCAGCGCATTGCCCGCAGCGACGATCGTCAGAGTGAGCTGCTGCAGCAGGCGATTGATCGCTTCTGGGAGGAGCTGGCCGCGGCCCTGGAGCAGGCGGGCACGCTGGAGCGCAGCCAGGAGCTGCTCTGCGGGCTGTTGCAGCAGCTCAAGCTCAACTATGTGGCGCAGGTGAATCGCGCTGGCATTGATGCCCTGATGGATGAGCTCGATGAGCTCACATCAGAGCCGACTGCCACTCCTCCGGCTTGAACCCCACCAGGGCGGTGCCAGCGGCGGTGATGGCGAAGGGGCGCTTGATCAGCTTTCCGTCAGCCGCCAGGGCCGCTAAGGCTGCGGTGTCATCCATGGCGGCCACGGTGGCGCTGCCCAGGGCCCGATAGCTCTGGCCACTGGTGTTGAACAGCCGCTTACGCCCGAGTTGCGCAAAGGCGGTGCTGAGCTCCTCAAGGCTGGGGGGCTGCTCGGTGATGTTCACCAGTTCCAGGTTGCCCTCAGACACAGAAAAGCCCTGCTGGGCAAGCCATTGCAGGGCTTTGCGGCATGTGCCGCACTGGGGGTAGCTGTAGATCCGGAGCCGTTGGCTCACTTGCCGATCAGGCTCTTGAGGGCGCCCACCAGACTGTTGGAGCCTGCACCGGTGCCGGCTTGAGGGCGGGTGCGCACGGTGACATCCCCATTCACGCTCGTGCGGCAGCTGAGGCGGTAATTGGCGGGACGATCAGCCAGATACACCTGCTCCACGTCGCTGCGGGGGGAGAGGTTCTGCATGCCTTCCACCACTTCCACCACGCAGGTGCCGCACTGGCCCACACCACCGCAATTGTTGAGGTTGTTCAGGCCCTTGTAAGGATTGATGCCGGCATCGATGGCGGCCTTACGGAGGTTCGCTCCTTCGATGCATCCGACCTGCTGGCCTTCCTGTTCGAAACGGATGGTGGGCACGGTCGGACGGGGATCTTCGGCGCCGACAAACTTACCTGGCCGCAGCCGCTTTCTGCGTCACTTGTTGAGGGCTGACACCAAATGCCCTGTCGGCTTGGCTGCCTAGCATCGGGGTCCTGGCTGATATGCGGTGCAGTCCTCCGGCTACGAACGGCTTCAGAGCCAGGTGATCCCCGGGTACGGCAGCTTGGCGCGGCTCTCGGTGGCCCTGTTGGCCGCCTCGCCCGTGGCGGCAGAGCCGGGAGTTGATGTGTTGGTGGCTGGCTGCGGCACGGGTTCGGAGTTGCTGGAGGCGGTCGCCCAGCGGCCTGATTGGTGCCTCACCGCCCTGGATCCCAGCGCCGAGATGCTCCAGGAAGCGCGCCAACGGCTTGGCGATCAGGCGGCCATTCAGTGGCAGCAGTCCACCGTTGAAGCACTGGTTGATGCTCCCGGCATGGCGGGGCGTTTTGCCGGTGCGCTGTCGGTGCTGGTGTTGCAATCACTCCCCGATGACGGCAGCAAACTCGCCTTCCTCACGGCCCTGGCCCGCTGCCTGAAGCCGGGAGCCCAGTTGGTGCTGGTCGACCTGATGCAAACCAGCCTCCCCTCGCTGGAAGGGCAGCTGGATCAGGCCTGGCGTGGTTTTCAGCGGGCCAGCGGTCTGGAGTGCTCCCTTCAGGATGGGCTCCATCCGATCGGCCTGGCTCGGCTCACCAGCCTGGTGAATGCTGCTGGCTTCGGGGATCCGGCCCGCATCTTCCAGGCCTTGGGCTTTGAAGGTTTCCTGCTTCAGCGTCTCAGCTAACCCTGGCTGCGGCAATGCAGCGCTCCAGCAAGGCGGGCACGGCATCAGCATCGAGCCAGCCGGTGATTTCGATCACGCGGCCCTCCAGGTTTTTGTAGGTGCGGAAGAACTCCGCCACCTCTTCCAATTGGTTGGCCGCGATCTGACGAATGCTGCGGATCTCTCGCTGACGCGGGTCGGCTGCGGGTACACAGAGCAACTTCCCATCATGGGCGCCGCAGTCCACCATGTCGAGAATGCCGATCGGCCTGGCGGTGATCAGGCAGCCCGCAAAGGTTGGCTCATCCATGATCACCATGGCGTCGAGGGGGGCACCATCCTCGGCGAGGGTGTTGGGTACGAAGCCGTAATCAAACGGGTAACGCACCGAGGAATGCAACACCCGATCCAGCACCATCAGGCCGGCTTCGGTGTTGAACTCGTATTTATTGCGGCTGCCGGCTGGGATCTCCACCATCAGGTTCACCAGCCCGGGCGCCGGAGAGGCCTGCAGACTGCGCAAATCCATGGGCAGTGGCGGGGGAGGTGGCTGTGGGGGCCGGTCGGCGATCGCTGATCACAGTCGCCAGGGGCACCACAAGGGTAAAGAGGGCGACGACAACGCCGAACAGGGGCGCAGCCGTATGGAACAGGCTGCCGGAACTGTAGGGCGGACTGAAGGGCTCGTCGCTCGACTCAGAGGGCTGGTCGGAGGCTCGGGGAGGGGGTTCTGAAGCCATGCAGGCAGTTGGGGATGGCTGGCTAGCCGGTGTTGGCAGCGAGCCATGGACCCAACGGGTCGATTGCTAAGTCTTCTCAGCTTGACATTTCCACCCCTGCTGACAAGGGGGGAAAGCCGTTCAAGCAGCTGGCCGGGCTTGTTCGTGCTGATCGCGGCGGCTCTCTAGGGAGGTGGGGCGGCCCTCCGCTTCGCTCAGCAGGTTGCGGATGCTGCGCAGCTCGTCCAGGATCGAACTCAACAGTTGTTGCGTTGCCGTGGATGGCGAATTGAGAACCTCCACGGTGACTTCCTTGATCCGCAGCACGTCGCGGGCGAAGCGGGCCACCTCGTTGGGGTGAAACAGCAGCGCTTCTTTTTGGTCGCTGCGGTATTCGGGGTTGAGCTTGCGGGGGTTAAAGGGGGGATTGAGATTGCGCGGGTCGGTGTTGGTGTAGCGATACACCGAGGCGCGTGAGCGATTGAGGCAGCGCTGAACCTCGTCGATCCCAATCAGGTTCTCGTTCACCTTGCCAGCCGAACCAGCGGCCTCGGCGGTCGTGGTGAACTGTGCGCCTCCGCCCATTGCCGTCGAGACCGAATGGGCTTGCATGAGACGTGGATGCGACAGGTTGGACTTGCTGCGGAAGTTAGCAGAGTTTTCGCTGCCGAATTGGAATTCTTTCAGCTTTTGCCGGGCGCTTGTGTCGCTTCGGCAGCCGGTTATCGCCTGAGCTCGGTGGTAGCTTCCGGCCTCCTTCTCTGCTGAGCATCCCATGCGCGTCTCCCGCCTGATGCTGGTGACGCTGCGGGATGACCCCGCCGAAGCCGAGATCCCTTCCCACAAGCTGCTGTTGCGGGCCGGCTACATCCGCCGGGTGGGCAGCGGCATCTATGCCTACCTGCCCCTGCTCTGGAGGGTGCTCCAGAAAATCTCCGCCATCGTGCGTGAGGAGCTCAACGCCGCGGGCGCCCTCGAAACCCTGCTGCCCCAGCTGCAGCCTGCTGAGCTGTGGCAGCGCAGCGGTCGCTGGGCTGGCTACACCGCCGGCGAAGGAATCATGTTCCACCTGGAGGATCGTCAGGGCCGCGAGCTGGGCCTCGGCCCCACCCATGAAGAGGTGATCACGGCCCTGGCCGGCGATCTGCTGCGCTCCTACCGGCAGCTGCCGGTGAACCTCTACCAAATTCAGACCAAATTCCGCGATGAGATTCGGCCGCGCTTTGGTCTGATGCGGGGGCGCGAATTCATCATGAAGGATGCCTATTCCTTCCACGCCGATGAGGCCTGCCTGAAGCAGACCTACGCGGCGATGGATCAGGCCTACCGCCGCATCTTCAGCCGCTGCGGCCTGCGAGCCGTGGCGGTGGAGGCCGATAGCGGTGCGATCGGCGGCTCCGCCAGCCAGGAGTTCATGGTCACCGCCGATGCCGGCGAAGACCTGATCCTCGCCAGTGGCGATGGCCGTTATGCCGCCAACCAGGAGCGTGCGGTGTCGCTTCCGGCGGAGGCGGTGCCCCTGCCCGGTGGTGCGCGCGCCGCTGGCGCGGGTGAAGACCTCACCACCCCGGGCCAAACCGCGATCGACGATCTCTGCAGCGCCCATGGGTTTGATCCCACTCAAACGGTCAAGGTGCTGCTGCTGCTGGCACGGTTTGAAGACGGCTGCCTGCAGCCCCTGCTGGTGAGCCTGCGGGGCGATCAGCAGCTCAATGAGGTGAAGCTGGCGAATGCCGTAACGGCTCGCTGCAGCGCTGAACACGGCACCCTGCTCGACATCACACCCCTCACCGCAGAGGCGGTTGGCAAGGAGGGCCTGGCCCGGATTCCCTTTGGCTTCATGGGGCCTCACTTGGAGGATGCCGTGCTCCAGGGCGCCCGCAGTTGGCAGCCCCACTTCCTGCGCCTGGCGGATGCCACCGCGACGGCCCTCGAGAGCTTCGTGTGCGGCGCCAACAGCATCGATACCCACTGGGTGGGTGCCAGCTGGGGCGGTCTCTGCCCTGCACCCGAAAGCCTGGATCTGCGTGCCGCTCAACCGGGCGATCGCTGCCTGCACGATGCCAGCCAGCAGCTCGAAGCCAGCCGCGGCATCGAGGTGGGTCACATCTTTCAGTTAGGCCGTAAATACTCCGCCGCCCTTGAGGCCACCTTCACCAATGAAGCCGGCCAGGAAGAGCCCCTCTGGATGGGCTGCTACGGCATTGGTGTGTCGCGCTTGGCGCAAGCGGCCGTGGAGCAGCACCACGATGCCAATGGCATCTGCTGGCCCACCGCCATCGCGCCCTTTGAGGTGATCGTGGTGATTGCCAACGTGGCGGATGCTGCCCAGCGGGAGCTCGGTGAGCAGCTCTACGCCGAGTTCCAGGTCGCTGGCATGGATGTGCTGCTCGATGACCGCACCGAGCGCGCCGGTGTGAAATTCAAAGATGCCGATCTGCTGGGCATCCCCTGGCGTGTGGTTGTGGGGCGCGGTGCCGCTGATGGGAAGGTGGAACTCGTGCAGCGGGCCGGTGGTGAGCGCAGCGACCTGGCCGCTGCCGATGTGCTCGCTCAGCTGCAGGGGCAACTGGAGCGTGAACGAGGCGGGCTGGCCTTGGCCTGACGCCATAGGATCCGCCCAACCCTTGCAGGAACACCATGGCGGCTGGTTGGCGTCAACTCAAAGCAGCCGTCCTGGCGGTGTGTCTGTGCCTTTCGCTGATGCTCACCGCCTGCTCCGGCGGCGGGCCCCTCACGGGCAATTACGTGGAAGACACGGTGGCCGTGGCCGACACCTTGATCGCCACCATTGCCCTGCCCGCCGATGATCCCGGCCGCAGCGAGGCTGAAACCTCAGCCCGCGCCCTGATCAACGACTACATGGCCCGTTACCGGCCCCAGCCGAAGGTGAATGGACTCGCCTCGTTCACCACGATGCAGACCGCTCTGAATTCCCTGGCTGGTCACTACGCCAACTACCCCAACCGGCCGGTGCCCGATGCCCTGCGCGATCGCGTGTCCAAGGAGCTAAAAAAAGCGGAAACCGGGGTGGTTCGCGGCGCCTGAGCCTCGTCCATGGCAATCCGATCAGCGAGCGGCCGTCATGGCCGCTTTTTTTGTGTCAAGCAGCTGCATCTGCGCCTGAAACTTTGACGAAGGGCCGCTCGATCTGAGATCCTCTTTCTTTGTGCTTAGAAGCGGCTACGGGCCGCTGTGTCCTTGGCCAACGTCGTCGTCATCGGTGCGCAGTGGGGTGACGAGGGGAAGGGCAAGATCACCGATCTCCTCAGCCGCTCCGCCGATGTGGTGGTGCGTTATCAGGGCGGCGTGAACGCCGGCCACACCATCGTTGTGGACGACAAGGTGCTCAAGCTGCACCTGATCCCGTCTGGCATCCTTTACCCCGACACGGTTTGCCTGATTGGTTCAGGCACCGTGGTCGACCCCAAGGTGATGATCGGCGAGCTCGACATGCTCGCTGACAACGGCATTGCCGTGGATGGCCTGCGCCTGGCATCAACAGCCCACGTGACCATGCCCTACCACCGCCTGCTCGATCAGGCGATGGAGCAGCAGCGCGGCGATCGCCGCATTGGCACCACAGGTCGGGGGATTGGCCCCACCTATGCGGATAAATCGCAGCGCAACGGCATTCGCATCATCGACATCCTCGATGAGGAACGCCTGCGCGATCGTCTCGCCGGTCCGCTCGCCGAAAAGAACGAAACGCTTCAGAAGCTGTACGGCCTAGAGCCTCTCGATTTCGAGGCTGTGGTGGCTGAATACGTGGCCTACGGCCAGCGGTTGGCCCCCCACGTGGTGGATTGCACCCGGGCGATTCACGAGGCCGCCCGCGCTCGCCAAAACATCCTGTTCGAGGGCGCCCAGGGCACGCTGCTCGACCTCGACCACGGCACCTATCCCTACGTCACCTCCTCCAACCCCGTGAGCGGCGGCGCCTGCATCGGCGCTGGGGTGGGCCCCACCCTGATCGATCGGGTGATCGGCGTGGCCAAGGCCTACACCACTCGCGTGGGCGAAGGTCCCTTCCCCACCGAGCTGGAGGGCAGCCTCAACGACCACCTCTGCGATCGCGGTGGCGAATACGGCACCACCACCGGCCGCCGCCGCCGTTGCGGTTGGTTCGATGGTGTGATCGGCCGCTATGCGGTGGAAGTGAATGGTCTGGATTGCTTGGCCATCACCAAGCTCGACGTGCTCGACGAGCTGGATGAAATCCAGGTGTGCGTGGCCTACGAGCTCGATGGCCGCCGCATTGAGCACTTCCCCAGCTCCGCCGAGGATTTCGCCCGCTGTCAGCCCATCTTCGAAACCCTGCCCGGCTGGCAGACCTCCACGGCCGATTGCCGCACCCTTGAGGATCTGCCTCCCACGGCCATGAGCTACTTGCGCTTCCTGGCGGAGCTGATGGAAGTGCCGATTGCGATCGTGTCGCTCGGTGCTGATCGCGATCAAACGATCGTGGTGGAAGATCCGATCCACGGGCCCAAGCGGGCTCTGCTCAGCCGCTGATCACTGCCATGGCCCCCCATCACACCCTCGACGTTGTCGGCATCGGCAACGCCATCGTTGACGTGCTTGTGCATGCCGACGACGACCAGCTCGACAACCTCGAGCTCACCAAGGGCACGATGGCCCTGGTGGACGAGCAGCAGGCCGAGCGCCTCTACGCCAGCGTTGGTCCTGGCCTGGAAACCTCTGGCGGCTCCGCGGCCAACACCCTCGCTGGCATTGCCCAGCTCGGCGGCCGCGCCGGCTTCATCGGCCGGGTGCGTAACGATCAGTTGGGCAGCATTTTTGCCCACGACATCCGCTCGGTCGGGGCCCGCTTCGACACCCCCGCAGCAACCGATGGACCCTCCACGGCCCGCTGCCTGATCCTGGTCACCCCGGATGCCCAGCGCACGATGTGCACCTATCTGGGGGCATCCGTGGGGCTCGACCCCGGCGATCTCGATCTCGAGATGGTGGCTCAGGCCAAGGTGCTGTACCTCGAGGGCTATCTCTGGGACAGCGATGAGGCCAAGCGCGCGTTCATCGCTGCCGCTGAAGTGGCCCGTGCCCATGGCGCCGAAGTGGCCCTCAGCCTCTCGGATGCCTTCTGCGTGGAGCGTCACCGCGAGAGCTTCCAGGAGCTGGTGGATGGCCACGTCGACATCCTGTTTGCCAACGAGATGGAGATCACATCCCTCTACAAGGCCAACAGCTTCGAGGCGGCGGCTGAAGAGGTGCGCGGGCGTTGCCGCATCGCGGCTCTGACCCGCAGTGAACAGGGCTCGCTGATCCTCAACGGCAGCGGCACCCATGTGATCGAGCCCGTGAAGCTCGGCCCCCTGGTGGATACCACCGGTGCCGGTGATCTCTATGCCGCCGGCTTCCTGCATGGCCACACCCAGGGCCTGGATGTGGAAACCTGCGGCCGGCTCGGATCCCTCTGCGCTGGGCAGGTGGTGACCCAGCTCGGTCCACGGCCTCAGGTGGATTTGCGTCAGCTGATGGCGCAGCACTCGCTCATCCAGGCGGCGTAAGCCTCACCGGCCTGCGCCGACCACACCAGCCACTGGGGTGTGCTGTAGCTGTGCAGGCTGTGCACCGCTTCCTCCAGGGCCGCGCCGCAGGCCGGATGGCTTTTGATCAGGATCTGCACCTCGTCGCTCCGCTCGATCCGGCCCTGCCAGCGGTAGAGCGAGTGCACCGGCTTCAGCGCCACACAGGCTGCGAGCTCACGTTCCAACAGTGCTGTGGCCAGCTGTTCCGCCAGGGCCTGGTTGGCTTCGGTGGTGAGCGCCAGGATCGCGTTGTCGGCCATGGGGAACTCAAGGGTGTCCCAGCTTCTCCAGCAGCAAGGCCAGGGGCAACCCAGTGGCCGCCTGGGGGCGGCAGAGCAGCAGCAGTGGGAGCTGCAGCCGTTGGCAAACCTGCCGCCAGAGCCTTTCGCTGCGCCCTCCCCCCTGGCGGCAGAGCACGCGGGTGATGCCCCAGCGGCGGCAGAGCGCCTCTTCCAGATGGCCCTCTGCGCTGGCGCTCGGGCGCAGGCAGGCGATGTGATCGTCGGGTAGTCCGCAAGCCAGCGCTGCTTGCAGGCTCCCCGGTTGATCGAGCACCCGGGCGAAGTGCGTGCACTGGGGGGTGGCCGCCAGGGCCTGGGGCAGCTGGCGTGCCCCGATCGCCAGCAGCAGGCGTTCATCGCTGAGGGCCAGCATCTTCAGGTCTGCCAGGTGCTGCAACGGCTGCACCTGTGGATCGAACTGGGCCGAGCTCGAGTCGCGTCGATCCAATTGCAGCCAGGGCTGCTCACGTTGCGTACAGACCCTCTCCAGCCGTGCGCTGATCTGCAGCGCAAAAGGATGGGTGGCATCTACCAGCCAGAGGGGGCGAAGGTCCTGCAGCTGCTGCTCCAGTGCTGCGTCGCTCCCGATGGCACCCACCTGCAGATCCAGGTTGGGGTGCTGGCGGTAGGCCCGGGCGGCCGCTGCGGTGACCACGCTCACCCGCACACGCCAGCCGCGGTTCAGCAAGGTTGCTGCCAGGGGCGGCCCCTCCCCTGTGCCGGCAAAGAGCCAGATCCAGCCCCCAGCCGCCGCTGCCCCCTGGTGCAAACGCAGCTCGTGCATCAGGATGTGGCCCCTTGCCCGTGAACGCTGCCGTGAACCATTGCTTGCTGGAGGTGGAGGTGCTGGAGGCGCCCCAGGTGCGCTACACCCAGGACAACCAAACTCCGGTGGCGGAGATGGCGGTGCAGTTCGATGGGCTTCGCCCCGATGATCCGCCGGGCCAGCTGAAGGTGGTGGGCTGGGGCAGCCTCGCGCAGGACCTGCAGAACCGGGTGCAGGTGGGTCAGCGCCTGATGGTGGAGGGGCGCCTACGGATGAACACCGTGACCCGGCAAGACGGGGTGAAGGAAAAGCGCGCTGAATTCACCCTCTCGCGCCTGCATCCACTCGCGGGCGGCGGTGGTGGCTCGGCCATGGCCGCTGGTGCTCCCTCTGCCCCGATGGCCAGTCGCAGCTCCAGCCCGGCACCGGCTCGCGCCGCAGCGGCCCCGGCCCCAGCCGCGGCTCCGTCTGCGCCCCAGCCCCCGGCCTGGAATGCCTCTCCACTGGTGCCTGATCTGCCCGAAGGGGAAGACGAGATTCCGTTCTGAGGCTTCAGCCGTTGGCCGGCAGGTTCAGCTTCTCCTGGGCCTGCTCCAGCACCTGACCGAGTTCCCGCTCGAGTGCTGCTAGATCGAGCCGCAGCTCCGGCCAGCGACCGCCATCGATCTGTTGCAAAAGCCAGAGGCGATCAGCCCGCAGCTGCTCCACCAGCTCCGCAGCGGATGGTTCATAGCTGGACGGTTCGCCGGTGCTGCCCCCGCTGACCGAAGATGACGCCATGCTTTCCATCGCTTCCCCCGGCAGCCTAGTAACGATCGCCGGGGCCTCTCTCTCGGTGATCGGCTGGATCGGCTACGCCACCAGCAATCCCAACCTGAGCCTGCCCACGATCTTTTACGGGATCCCCATCCTGTTGGGGGGTCTGGCGCTCAAATCCTCTGAGCTCCCCCCGGCGCAGCTGATCGCGCCTTCCCCTGAGGCCATGGCCCTGCGCGATGCGCCAGCCAGCCAGACCCTGCGCAAGCTGGTGAAGGACGTCACCCGCTGGCGCTACGGCCAGAAGGCCCATCTGGAGAGCTCCCTGGAAGCACTCAAGCTCTGGGACGAGGAGGCCCCGCCCCAGCTGGAGAGCGTTACCGAACTGGCGGTGGATGGTCGCTACGGCCTCGCCATGCGCTTTCGCCTGGAAGGGGTTCCGTACGAGCGTTGGCAGCAGAAACAGGATCGCCTCGGCCGTTTCTTCGACAAAGGCCTCGAGGCACGCCTGAGCCAGCCCGCCAGCGGGGAGTTACTGCTGGAACTGCTGCCTGTACAGCCCGCCTGATCGCCGTCCATGACCGCTGACCTCCAGCACGACCGCAGTGACGCCCTGAGGGTGTCGGTTCTGAGCGAAGCCCTTCCTTATATCCAGCGTTTCGCCGGCCGCCGCGTGGTGGTGAAGTACGGCGGTGCTGCGATGGTGCGCGCCGACCTGCGCGATGCGGTGTACCGCGACCTGGTGCTGCTCGCCTCGGTGGGGGTCAAGCCGGTGGTGGTGCATGGCGGTGGCCCGGAAATCAACGACTGGCTCGGACGGCTGCAGATTCAGCCCGAGTTCCGCAATGGCCTGCGGGTCACCACGCCCGAAACCATGGATGTGGTGGAGATGGTGCTGGTGGGGCGGGTCAACAAGCAGATCGTGAATGGCCTCAATCGCCTCGGCGCCCGTGCTGTGGGGTTGTGCGGCAGCGATGGCGGCCTCGTTCGCGCCCGCACCTACGGCGACGGCAGCAATGGCCTCGTTGGTGATGTGGCCGCGGTGGATCCGGCGGTGCTGTTTCCGTTGTTGGAAGCGGGCTACATCCCCGTGATTTCATCGGTGGCCGCCGATGCCGATGGCCAGGCCCACAACATCAACGCCGACACCGTTGCCGGTGAGCTGGCGGCGGCCCTGCAGGCCGAGAAGTTGATCCTGCTCACCGACACCCCAGGCATTCTTCAGAACCGCGACGATCCGGATTCGTTGATCCGCTCGGTGACGCTCTCCGAAGCCCGCGGTTTGATCGCCAGCGGCGTGGTGGCCGGTGGCATGACGCCCAAAACCGAGTGCTGCATCCGCGCTCTGGCCCAGGGGGTTTCGGCGGCGCACATCGTCGATGGCCGCACGCCCCACGCCCTGCTGCTGGAGGTGTTCACCGACGCCGGCATTGGCACCATGGTGGTGGGAAGCACCCAGCCCCGTTAGCCGGTCCGTGCAGCAGAGCGAGTTCGAATCCCTAGAGGCGCTGAGCGAGCCCGCCCGGCAGGCGCTGGAGCGTGGCGATTACGGCCGTTGCCAGCAGTTGCTGGCTCCCCTGCTCGAGCAACATCACGTCAGCACACCCTTTGGCGGGCAACTGCGGCTGCTGCTGGCCACTGCCCAGATGGGTCAGGGCAATAGTGCGGGAGCAGCGGCCACCTGCCGCAGCCTGCGCGCCTGCCGCGATGCCAGCCTGCGCAGCCAGGCCAAAGATCTGCAGGAGGTGCTGGAGGCGCCTGCGCTCGAGCGTCCGCGCGAGTGGTCGATGACCCTGCCTCCGCTCGGGGAGGTGCAACCTCTCGAAGGGCAGGTGCAAGCCCTGGCCAAACGGCGGCGCCGGAAGTTGCCGCCCCCACCGCCGGCCCCACCCACCGGCCCCACCAGTGCACCGCTTGGCTTTGCCGTGGTGGTGATCGTGCTGCTGTTGATCACCGCCCTGCTCGGGGGCTGCGTCGATGTCGACACCACCCTGCGCTTCCCGGCGCCCGGCCGGCTGCAGATCAGCCAGATCAGCAGCTCGAGCACCGGCAGCCCCCTGCCCTGGCAGCGCCAGCTCACGGCGGCCCTGCAGTCAACCCCCTGGAGAGCGCGCCAGGATCATGGCCAGCTCAGCCTGCGGGCCCCGGCGCTGCCGGCTCAACAGGCCTTGGATTTGCTGGCCACCACCCTGGAGCAGAGCGCCAGCCTGGCTGCGGTGCCATTGCCGGCACCGCAGCTGAGCCTTGTTGAGCGCAATTGGCTCTTGGGGGTCAGGCAACAGTTCAGCTGCAGCTTGGATCTGCGCGGTGTGCAAGCGCTGCCAGGGCTTGAGTTGAGCCTTTCGCTCGAACCGCTGCCGCAGCGGGCTGTTCGCCGGGCTGAACCGATCGCGGCCGAGAGCCTGAAGCCCCGCCGCGGACTGCCCGCCCGAGTGATCTGGCGGCTGCAGCCCGGTGCCCTCAACCAGCTGGAGGTGTCGTGTTGGCGTTGGAGCCGGCTTGGGGTGGGTTCTGTGCTGATTGGTCTGTTGCTTGCGCTGGTGGCTCTGTTGCAGCGGCTCAAGTTAGCGGCGGGCTTCGGGCTGCCCCAATTGCCGGCTTGAGCTAGAGCTCCAGGGGGTCGGGGTCGATTGCCAACGACACATCCCGCGGCAGCAGCGCCCGCAGCTCTCGTTCCATCGGCACCGGCAGGGCGCCGCTGGCGGGTCCATGCAACAGCAGCTGCCAGCGGCTGTTGCCCGCCACCCGGGCCACCGGCGCTGGGGCGGGCCCGATGATCAGCCAGCCGAGGGCGTCGCTGCGGGGCCGGATGTGTTCCGCCAACAGTGAAGCGGCGGTGGCGGTGCGGCTCGCCGATGGCCCCGCCAGCCGCAGCAGACAGGCTTGGCTGAAGGGCACCAGCGCCGCAGCTCGGCGTTCGGCCAGTTCCTCCTTCAGGAAGGCTTCGTAGCGCCCATCCACCAGGTGGCGGATCACCCGGTGTTCGGGGCTGTAGGTCTGCACCAGCACCTCACCGGGGCGCTCGCCTCGCCCGGCCCGCCCCGCCAGCTGCAACAACAGTTGCAGGCATTCCTCCGCGGCCCGCAGATCCGGGCGATGCAGCAGGCCATCGGCCGCCAGCACCGCCGCGAGGGTCACCTGGGGCAGGTCCATCCCCTTGGCGAGCATTTGCGTGCCCACCAGCACATCCGCTTCTCCTGCGGCGAAGCGCTCCAGCAGCCGGCGATGCCCATCGCGGCCGCGGGTGGTATCGCGATCGAAGCGCAACAACCGCAGCCCCTCCAGCTCCTGCGCCAGATGTTCCATCACCTGCTGGGTGCCAGCGCCGAAGGGTTTGAACGCCGTGGATCCGCAGGCCCCGCAACGGTCACTGATCTCCGCGCGGTGGTCGCACCAGTGGCAACGCAGCCAGGAGCGCTCCCGCTGCCGATGCACCGTCAGGGCCACATCGCAGTGGGGGCACTGCACCACTTCGCCGCAGCTGCGGCAGCTCAGGAAGCTGCTGTAGCCCCGCCGCGGCACCAGCACCACCGCCTGGCCGCCGCTGCCGGGCAGAGCTTCAAGCCGCTCCATCAGCGGCCGGCTCACCAGGCGCCGATGGCCCTCGGCGAGCTCCTGGCGCATGTCCACCACATGCACGGGGGGGAGGGGGCGTCCACCGATGCGCTGGGGCAGCTGCACCAACCGGCAGCTGGGTGAGCTTCCCTGACAGGCCAGCCAGGTTTCGAGGCTGGGCGTGGCCGAGCCCAGCAAAAGCCGAGCGCCGCTCGATGCCGCCCGCAACACCGCCACATCACGGGCGTGGTAGCAGGGCATTGGGCTGTCTTGTTTGTAGGAGCGGTCGTGCTCCTCATCCAGCACGATCAGGCCTAGCCCCACCAGCGGCAAAAAGATCGCCGAGCGGGTGCCCACCACCACCAGTGGCTCTTCGCCACTCAGGCAGCGCCGCCAGGTGTCGATCCGTTGGCCGTCACTGCAGCTTGAGTGGTACTCCAGCACCTGGTCCCCGAAGCGTCTCCTGCAGCGGTCCAGCAACTGAGGAATCAGCCCGATTTCAGGGGTTAACAGCAGCACTGAGCGCCCCTGCTGCAATTGCTGGGCTGCTGCTTGCAAGTACACCTCTGTCTTGCCGGCGCCCGTCACGCCCCAAAGCAACAGCTGCTCTCCGGCTGCGGCCTCCACCAGCGCGGTGAGCGCCGCCTGTTGGTCCGCCGTGAGCTGCTGCGGTTGCTCGAGATCCTGGGTCGCTAAGGCCGCCCCAGCGCCGTGGCGGTTGAACGGGCGCGACGTTCGTGTCACCAGCTGCCTTTTCAGCAGGCCATCGGCCACGCTGCGGCCCACGTTGGCTTGCTCGAGCAGCTGTTTCTGCCAGCCGCATCCGTTCTGTTGGCGCAACAGTTCGAGCAGCCGTGCCTGGCCCGGGCTGAACGATTCGAGGGGTTCGCAGCGCCCGGATTCGCTGAGTTCAAGCCAGAGCTGCCGGCGGCTTCCCAGGGTTCTGCCCGCTTTGCGTTGCCCGAGCCAGCCCGGGGGGAGTGCCGTTTTCAGCGTGCGAAACACGCTGGTGCGGCATTGCTCGGCCACGGCCTCGATCAACTGTTGCCACTGGGGATCCACGGCGGCCCGATGGTGCAGCGCTTCGATCGCTTGGAGTTGGCGGCCGGCGAGGTCGGGTGGCGCTGCATCAAGCAGCTCCACCACCAGGCCGATGTGGCGTTGGCCCCGCAGCCGCACCTGCACCAGGTCGCCGCAGCCCAGTTCCAGCGCTGCGGGGTTGCTGTAGGTGAAGACCTGCCCTTCCCGGCCGGCCTCCAACCAAACCTGCAACCAACCCTGTTGGCTGCGGCCCAGACCAGGCTCCAAGGCGTGCTGAGTTTGCGGCTCGCTCAGGGGGGGCAATCAGGGCGGAGATGGATGGAGGGTCGCTCAGGCTTGCAGAGCTGGCAGCCGTTTCTTAAGATGACATTGTTGAACAGTCCATTGGGCTGTCGTCGGAACCCGGCAAAGTTCCGTCCAGCGGGAAGATCCGAGGAAATCCAGGCCTGAGTCTGTGCTCCCGATCTGCGACCACCCCTGACAGCGTTGCCTGGGCTCCTGCCCGTCGTTTCAGCTTCCGTCAGTCCGCTTTCACGCCACCCGTTTGATTCGTCCGGGGCTCCGCTCCTCCTGCTTGCTTCAACCCTGCACCTGAGCACCGATCCGTCTGCGCGCTTGTCGTGGATCGACCGGTCAAAACCGTTGAGAGCACCAGGCTGAGCGATCTCGTCCCGTATCGCCCATCTCTGTCACCCCGCCTCACCCTTGTCGGTGCAGGAGCATCTCTGGTTCATCCCTCGCTGGGGTGGGCCGGGATGTGGTTCTGGATTTGGGTCCGTCCTGTTGATCGCCTCGCCCGTCTCACTAAACCCGATGAGCCCTGCCGCTGCATCCAAAACCACCACCAGCAAAGCCACCTCGGCCAAGGCCTCGGCCTCCAAGGCGGCGAAGCCAGAAATCCTGATGGTGGCCAACGCCTCCGGTGAAACGATCACGGTGGCGAAGGCCAAGCCCAAAGCCAGCCGTAGCAAAGCCAAGGCAGAGGACGACACCACGGCGACTGAGGCTGCGAACAAGGTGACCCCCACCAAGGCCAAGGCAGCCGCCAAAACGAAGGCAGCTCCTAAGGCCAAGGCTGCTGCGAAGACGAAGGCCGCGCCCAAGACCAAGGCCGCCGCCAAGACCGCAGCCCCGGCCAATCTCGACGTCGCCGCTGATCAGCTCCTCGCGGCCGCCGCAAACAAGGCGGCTGATGCCAAGCCGGCCGAAAAGGATGCCAAGGCCAAGGCTCTGGCCAGCATCAAGGTGGGTCCCAAGGGCGTCTACACCGAAGACTCGATCCGCGTTTACCTGCAGGAGATCGGTCGGATTCGCTTGCTGCGGCCCGACGAAGAGATCGAGCTGGCCCGCAAGATCGCCGATCTACTCCAGCTCGAGGAGCTGGCAGCTCAGTTCGAGACCGACCACGGCCACTACCCCGACACCAAGGAGTGGGCAGCCCTGGTGGACATGCCCCTGATCAAGTTCCGCCGCCGCCTGATGCTCGGCCGCCGGGCCAAGGAAAAGATGGTGCAGTCGAACCTGCGCCTGGTGGTGTCGATTGCCAAGAAGTACATGAACCGGGGCCTGAGCTTCCAGGACCTGATTCAGGAAGGCTCTCTCGGCCTGATCCGTGCCGCTGAGAAGTTCGACCACGAGAAGGGCTACAAGTTCTCCACCTACGCCACCTGGTGGATTCGTCAGGCCATCACTCGCGCCATCGCCGACCAGTCGCGCACCATCCGCCTGCCGGTGCACCTCTACGAGACCATCTCGCGCATCAAGAAAACCACCAAAACCCTCTCCCAGGAATTTGGCCGCAAGCCCACCGAGGAGGAGATCGCTGAATCGATGGAGATGACCATCGAGAAGCTGCGCTTTATCGCCAAGAGCGCCCAGCTGCCCATCTCCTTGGAAACTCCGATCGGTAAGGAAGAAGATTCCCGCCTCGGCGACTTCATCGAAGCCGACATCGAGAACCCCGAGCAGGACGTGGCCAAGAACCTGCTGCGTGAAGATCTCGAAGGCGTGCTGGCCACCCTCAGCCCCCGCGAGCGCGATGTGCTGCGCCTGCGCTACGGCCTCGATGACGGCCGCATGAAGACCCTCGAGGAGATTGGTCAGATCTTCGATGTGACCCGCGAGCGCATCCGCCAGATCGAAGCCAAGGCCCTGCGCAAGCTGCGCCACCCCAACCGCAACGGCGTGCTCAAGGAGTACATCAAGTAAAGCTCGGGCCCTCAGGGGCTCGTCCTACGGTTTCTCTGCCGGCGGCTGGCCCGCCGGCTTTCTTTTGCACGGCGCCATGGCTCTGAGGGTTTCGATCGTGCTGCCCACCTACAACGAGCGGGGCAACATCGAGCCGTTGTTGGCGCAGCTCTTGCCGCTGCAGCAGCACTACAACCTCGAAATTCTGGTGGTGGATGATGATTCCGCCGATGGCACCGCCGAGCTGGTGCGTCAGCTCGCCCACCGAGAACCACGCCTGCGCTTGATCCGGCGCGTGGGTCGATCAGGTCTAGCCAGTGCCATCAAAGAAGGGCTGCTGGATGCCACCGGTGACGTGGCCCTGGTGATGGATAGCGACGGCCAGCATGAGCCGGCTTCCGTGAGCCGCGCGATCGACACCTTGGTGCAGAGCGAGCTGGATCTGGTGATCGGCAGCCGTTTCCATCCCGAGGCCGAAATCCTGGGCCTCAGTGGCCGGCGCGAGCGCGGCTCTAGTTGGGCCAATTCCAGTGCTCGCTTCAGCCTGCCCGGCCGCTACGCCCACCTCAGCGATTACATGAGCGGCTTTTTTGCCCTGCGGCTCGAGCCGTTGCTGCCGTTGATCCGGGCCGTTGATGTGAACGGCTTCAAGTTTTTGTATGAACTCCTGGCGGTGAGTCGCGGGGCTCTGGCGACTGCCGAGGTGCCGCTCAGTTTTCAGCCGCGCAGCTACGGCAGCTCCAAGCTTGATCTGGCGATTTTCTGGGATTTTCTGATTTCGATCCTCCATAGCCTCAGCTTGCGGTTGCTGCCGCGCCGAGCCATCAGCTTTGGTTTGGTGGGGGTGAGCGGTGTGGCTGTGCAACTGCTCGCCACCCAGGTGTTCATGGCGGCAGGCCTGGGGTTTAAGCAAGCCTTGCCCTTTGCGGTGGTGGTAGCTGCCAGCTCCAACTACCTGATCAACAACGCCCTCACCTTCCGTTTCCAGCGGCTGAAGGGTTTGGCATTGCTGCGCGGGCTGCTGAAGTTTCTGCTGGTGGCCTCGCTGCCGGTGTTGGCCAACGTGGGCTTGGCCTCGGCCTTCTACAGCCTGGTGGCCCGCGACACCCTCTGGGCGCAGCTGGCGGGAATCCTGGTGGTGTTCGTGTGGAACTACGCCGCCAGTAGCCGTTTCGTGTGGAACACGCCCTAATTTTTCGGCATGCAACGCTTCAACGCCTGGCTTGACCAGGACGCTCGTCGCAGCCTGCTGCTGGCTGTGCTCGCTCTCTTGGCCCTAAGCGCTGGCCTGTATGGGCAGCAGCTCGGTGGGCTTGGCCTGATGGACAAGACCGAGGGATTGTTTGTCGAAATCCCTCGCCAGATGCTGGTGAGCGGGGATTGGATCACCCCCCGTTGGAACGGTGAGCTGTTCTTCGACTACCCCGTGTGGGGCTACTGGATGGTGGGGCTCAGCTTCCGCCTGTTTGGCGTGAGCGAATGGGCAGCCCGCCTGCCGGCTGCGCTGGCGGCGAGCGCCACCGTGTTGGCCGTGTTTGCGGTGTTGTTGCTGGTTGCTCCGGCCGCCGAGGCCCTCCACCGGCGCTTGGGCCGTGCCCTGCTGGGCGGCACCGTGTTGGCCCTCTGCCCGGGATGGATCGGCTGGGGGCGTTCGTCGGTGACCGACATGTTTCTGGCCAGCGGGATCAGCCTCGCCCTGCTCGGCTTCGTGCTGGCGCATACCGCTCCAGCTCAACGGCCTTGGCAGCGCCCGCTGGGTTTTGTGGCCCTGGCTGTGTTCTGCGGCATTGCGGTGTTGGCCAAAGGCCCTGTGGGCCTGCTGTTGCCAGGGCTGGTGATGCTGGCGTTCTGGGCTCTGAAGGGCACGCTGCTCCAGGAGCTCCGCCGCACACCTTGGCTCGCTCTGGTGGCTCTCTTTCTTGGCGTAGCCGCCCCCTGGTACGGCCTGGCTACGGCTGCCAATGGCAGTGAATTTCTCGGGCGCTTTCTGGGTTTCAGCAACCTGGAACGCTTCACCTCGGTGATTTACGACCACCCAGGCCCGCCTTGGTTCTACCTGCCCTGGGTGGTGCTGCTCTTGCTCCCCTGGTCGTTGTATCTGCCGGTGGCAGCAGCGCGATTGCGGTTTTGGCGGTTGCAGGTTTGGCGCCGCACACCGGAAGGTGAAGACCTCCCCCTGTTGGCTCTGCTTTGGCTGGTGTTGATGGTGGCCTTTTTCTCAGCTGCTGCCACCAAGCTGCCGGGTTACATCCTGCCCGCATTGCCCGGTGGGAGCCTGCTGGTCACCCTGCTGTTTGTGCCATTGCAGCCGTCCTCCCCAGCGTTGGGGGCTGGTCTTCGGATCACTGGTTGGGGCAATGCAAGCCTGCTCGCCTTGATGGGTGTGGCAGCGGTGCTCGCTCCTCGCTGGCTGGAAACGGATCCCTCCTATCCAGCTTTTGCTGATGCCCTGCGGGCTTCCGGTTTGCCTTGGTTGTTGGGGATTCCTTTGCTGCTGGCAGCTGGCGCCATGGCGCTGCTGCTCTGCCGGGCCAGACAGGAATGGGTGTGGTTGCCCAATGCGGCCGGGTTGGCGGCGGCGCTGGCTCTGGTGATCCCCGTTCTGGTGCCCCTGATCGACCGTGAACGGCAACTCCCGATTCGCACGCTTGCCCGCTTGGCGGCGGAGCAGGGGCAGCCGGGCGAGCCGCTGATGGTGGTGGGCTACAAGCGCTACAGCGTGGTGTTTTACAGCGGCCGGCCCGTGCTGTTTGTGAACTCTCCCCGGAAGGCAGCCCGCAGCCTCGGCCAAGCGGCACGCTCCACTCCACCGACCAGCGTGCTGTTGCTGGGGAGCGATGCGGAATTGCTGGAGTTCGGCATTGGCCCTGGTGATGGCACACCCTTGGGCCGCCAGGATGCCCATCGGCTGATGCGCCTGCCGGTGGAGCGGCTGCAGCAACTGGAGCCCAGCTGATGAGGGCCTGGCTTCGTCTCTTGCGCGACTGGCTTGCAGCCCTTGGGCCCTGGCGGCTGGGTTTTGCCGTCGTGACGGCCCTGGTGCTCGGGTGGGTCGGCCCTCAGTTGGGGGCGCTTCGCCATCCTCACCTCGATGAGCAGCTGCTGGATGGGGTGCATCGGTTGATCCCTGAGCCGATCGGGGAACTGCTGCTGCGGGTGTATCAGATGAGCGGTGTGCACCTCACCGCCGTGCTGGTGCTCGCGGTGCTGATCTTTCTGGCGCTGAAACGCTTCTGGGCCGAGCTGATCTGTTTGGTGGTGGGCACCAGCGGCATTTTGCTGATCGTGGATCGCTGGCTCAAGCCGCTGTTTGATCGGCGCCGGCCCAGTGGACGTTTGTTGGAGGACATCAGCGGCCGCAGCTTTCCCAGCGGCCATGCCGCGGGATCGGTGGTGTTCTATTTCCTCACCTGCTGCCTGCTCTCAGCCCATTACCCCCGGTTGCGCCGTCCTTTGTTTCTGTTCTCCAGCGGCTGGGTGGCCTTGGTGTGGCTCAGCACGCTGTATTGCCGTGCCCATTGGCTGAGCGATATCGCTGCTGGCGCCGCTGTGGGGTATGTGTGGCTCAGCTTCTGCCTGGCCGGCTTCACCGTCTGGGAGCAGCGTTGCCGCCCTGCCTCGCCCCAACCTCCCCATGGCTGACGCCTCGGTTTCCCTCGACAGCCTGCGTGGTTTGCGCACGGCCCCCCAGTTGGATACGGCTGCGGCACTAGGCCTGCGCGCGGCCTTGCTGCCGCGGCTGCAGCGCTGTGAGTGGTTCACCGTGGGCGTGATGGCACCGTCGGCCGACGCAGCTGTTCAAGCACTTCGTGCTCTGGAGGCGGCCCTGGGCTGGTCGGCTCATGAGCTTGATCCGGCTGGTGAAGCCCTGGCCAGCATCGAGGGCCCGGTGTTCCTCAAAGCCAATCAGAACAATGGCCGTTTTCTGGTGCGCCGCGAAACCGGACTGGGACAAGGCGTGCTGATCACGGGGCACAGCCCTGTGGATCCCGAGGCGGAAGACACCTGGGGCCCCCTGCCGTTGGATCTCTTCGCCGCCTGAACGCGACGACTGATCACGACTTGGCCGTTCTCAACCAGCCCAGGCACACCGATCTTTAGGCTTGCCGGCTGTACGTCGGCGGCCTAGCGCTGCCTCCTTCTGCTTCCGATGGCCGCTTCCCAACTGCGCATTGCCTCCCGCCGCAGCCAGCTGGCCATGGTGCAGACCCACTGGGTGCGCGATGAACTGGCCAAGGCCCACGAGGGCCTGGAGATCACCATCGAGGCGATGGCCACCCAGGGCGACAAGATCCTGGATGTGGCCCTCGCCAAGATCGGTGACAAGGGCCTGTTCACCAAGGAGCTCGAGGCTCAGATGCTGGTGGACCGCGCCGATATCGCCGTCCACAGCCTCAAGGATCTGCCCACCAACCTGCCGGAGGGTCTGATGCTCGGCTGCATCACCGAGCGGGAAGACCCCGCCGATGCCCTGGTGGTGCACGAGAAGCACAAGGACAAGACCCTGGCGACCCTGCCGGAAGGCTCGGTGGTGGGCACCAGCTCCCTGCGCCGTTTGGCCCAGCTGCGCCACCACTTCCCGCACCTCACCTTCAAGGACGTGCGCGGCAACGTGATCACCCGCCTCGAGAAGCTGGATTCCGGGGAGTTCGATTGCTTGATCCTGGCCGCTGCTGGTCTGGGTCGTCTCGGTCTGGGCGACCGCATCCATGAGCTGATCGATCCCTCCATCTCCCTGCATGCCGTTGGTCAGGGTGCCCTTGGCATCGAGTGCCGCGAGGGTGATACGGCGGTGCTGGAGCAGATCAAAGTGCTTGAGCACCTGCCCACGGCCCGCCGTTGCCTGGCGGAGCGTGCCTTCCTGCGGGAGCTCGAGGGAGGCTGCCAGGTGCCCATCGGTGTGAACACCCGCTTCGAGGGCGACGAGCTGGTGCTCACCGGCATGGTGGCCAGCCTCGATGGTCAGCGCCTGATCCGTGATGAGGCCCGCGGTGATCAAAAGGATCCCGAAGCCATCGGCATCGCTCTGGCGCACGCCTTGCGGGCCCAGGGCGCCGGCGAGATCCTGGAGGAGATCTTTGCCACGGTCCGGCCTGAGGCCTGATACACGCCCCACCGATTCGGTCGCGAGTGGCTCGGTTGAAGCCCGCTCGCTTCCCTTTCAGTGGAGTTTGCTGGCCTGGGCTGCTCTGGTTGGCGGGCTGACCGGTTTGGCGGTGGTGGGCTTCCACTTCCTGCTGGGCTTCATCAACAACTTTCTCTATGGCCCGGTGGTGGAGGGGCTGATCGGCCTGTTCCGAGCCGCGCCCCCCGAACCGCCCCCGTTGCCGGAGCCGACGGCCGCTCCCGGCACCCCTTTGGGGGCGTTGTTGCAGATCGGTTTGGGCGGTCTGGCCTTCTTGCCGCCGCCTCCGCCGCCACCCGATCCCATTCCCCTGCCAGGCGATCCCCTGCCCCTGTGGCTGTCCGCCTGGCCGGTGGTGTTGGTGCCGCTGCTCGGTGGCGTGGCCGTTGGAGCGTTGCGCCAATGGACCCGTGATCTAGGCCCCAGCCTGCCGAGTCTGATGGCCATGGCCGATGGGAGTGTGCAGGCGGCGCCAAAGCCGCCGTTTGTGCGATTGCTGGCCGCCTCCCTCAGCCTGGGCAGTGGTGCCTCCCTGGGCCCGGAAGGTCCAAGTGTGGAGAGCGGCGGCAACATTGGCCTGTGGGTGGCTGGCAAGGGCGGCCTGTCGCCGGACTCGCAGAAAGCTCTGGTGGCAGCCGGTGTCGCTGCAGGTTTGGCGGCGGGCTTCAAGGCGCCGATCGCCGGCTTGTTTTTTGCCTTTGAAGGGAGCTACAGCACCATCCCCGGTCGCCCCAGCGTGCGGGCGGTGTTGGTGGCTGCTGTGGCGTCGTCGCTGGTCACCCAGCTCTCGCTGGGGGATGAGCCGATCTTCCGGCTCCCGGCCTATGAGGTGCGCTCACCGCTCGAGCTGCCCCTGTATCTCGGCTTGGGGCTGCTCGCCAGCGGCATGTCGCTGGCGCTGCTCAATTTGCTCTCGGCTGGCCGCAGCGAGCGGGTGCAACGCCAGCTGCAGCGGCTGCCGGCCTGGGTGGTCACCGGTCTGGGAGGGCTGGCCGTCGGTCTGCTGGCCCTTGGCTTTCCCCAGGTTCTGGGGGTGGGCTACGACACGATCGGGGCCCTTCTGGGCCGCGATGGTGGCATCGCTTTGCTGAGCCTGCTCGGCTTGCTGGTGGTGAAGTTGCTCGCCACAGGCCTCAGCAGTGCCTCGGGTTTTGTGGGCGGCGGCTTTGCGCCCTCGCTGTTTCTCGGTGCGGTGCTCGGCAATGTCTATGGCCAGCTGCTCGGCGAGGGCGGGTTGCAGCTGGCGGTGGCCGAACCACCTGCCTACGCCATGGTGGGCATGGCTGCGGTGTTGGCGGGCAGCGCTCGCGCCCCGCTCACAGCCCTGTTGCTGCTGTTTGAGCTCACCCACGACATCCGCATCGTGCTGCCGTTGATGGCAGCCGCTGGTTTGAGTGCGCTGCTGGTGGAGCGCTGGAAGGGCATGGCCGATCCAGGCTTGCTCGGCCCCGATCTACCGGAGGAGCAGCGGCGAGCCCGCCTGGCCTCCATCGCTGTGGTGGACGCTCTTGAGCCTGAGTCGCCGCTGGTGCTGGATGGATCCACCTCAGCGGCGGCGGCCTTGGAGCAGCTGCTCGATGCCCACGGCCACTGCCTGGTGGTGGAAGAGGGCGGCTGGGTGATGGCGCTCGTCACCCTCGAGGATCTGCAGCGGCCGATCTCAGCGGGGCTCAGCCATCAACCGCTGCGCGATTGCCGCCGTTCCGATTTGTTGTGGCTGTGTGCGGAGGCCAATCTCTGCCAGCTGGAGGATCAACTCCAGCCCAATGGCCTGCGGCAGGTGCCGGTGTTTGCACTCGATGATCAGGCCCTGCCGAAGTTACCGGTTGGTATTCCAAGCACGGGCCTGCCGTTATCAGCGCTCCAGGGGCTGGCCAGCCGTGATGGCATGGCCCGCGCCCTGGCGCGCTCCAGCGCTCAGTTGACCAGCTTGGGGGCGATGACTTCCATGTAGCGGGCCTCGCACTCCTTGATGATCTTCACGGCTTCGGCGGAATCGAAGAAGCCGTTCACGCGGCAGGTGCCAGGCTTCTTCAGATCCTTGTAGTGCTCCCAGTAGTACTGGGTTTCCTTCAGCCAATGGTCACCCAGCTGGGTGTAGCTGGTGATGTGATCCATGCGCTTGTCATCGGCGATCACGGCGATCACCTTGTCGTCGACTTCGCCGCCGTCGTCGAATTTCATGATGCCGATGATGCGGGCTTCCACCAGGGAGCCGGGCACCAGGGGCTCGGTCACACCCACGATCTCGATGTCGAGGGGGTCGCCGTCTTCGTCCCAGGTGCGGGGAATGCAGCCGTAGGCAAACGGGTAGGCCAGCGAGGAGTAGCCCACGCGATCGAGCTTGAGGTGACCGGTTTCGGTGATCAGCTCGTACTTATTGATCGTGTTGCTGTTGAGCTCCACGATCGTGTTGAGGCGCAGCTCGGCTTCATCGGCGAAGGCCGGCAGCACGTGCAGCAGGTTGAGCATCGTGCGGCTCGGGGCGTGGTCGATGTTCGCCATCAGGGCAGCGGCAAGGGATGTGGGCGGCATCCTACGGATGGCGCTCAGCGCGCCAGCCGCTCCAGCTTCTGGCGCAGGTAGCGCTCAAAGGGCTCAGGGCTCAAAGGGTGACCGCTCACCTGTTCCACCAGCTCAGCGGCGTTCACGCTTCGGCCCAGCGGGTAGACCCGCTGCTGCAGCCATTGGCCAAGATCGCCATCACGGCCGGCCTCCAGGAGCGCTTCGATCGGCCCCAGTTCCTGCTCCAGGGTCTCGCTGAGCTGGGCGCTGATCAGATGGCCCAGGGCATAGGAGGGGAAGTAGCCGAACAGGCCCTCGCTCCAGTGCACGTCTTGGAGACAGCCTTCGGCGTCGTTGGCGGGCGTGACCCCGAGAAGGTCCTGCATACCTCGGTTCCAGGCCTGCGGGAGCTCAGCCACGGGCATGCCGCCCTCCACCAGGGCCAGCTCGAGCTCGTAGCGCAGCAGCACGTGCAAGCCATAGCTCACCTCATCAGCCTCCACCCGCGTCAGCCCGGCCCGGATTGGATTGAGGTCCCGCCAGAAGGCCTGTGGGCTACCCCACACATCGCGGCCCAGCGCTGCCTTGAAGCGCGGGTGCCAGCGCCGCGCCAGGGCCTGGCTGCGGCCGAGTCGGTTTTCGTAGAAGAGGCTCTGGCTTTCATGCACGGCCATGGAGGTGGCTTCCCCGAGGGGCCAGGGGAACCAGTGCTCGCCGCTGCGGGGTAGGCCCTGTTCATACAGGCTGTGGCCCCACTCATGGGCCGTCGCCAGAAAAGCGGAAAACGGTTGCCCCTCCACCACGCGGGTGGTGATGCGGAAGTCGTCGGGGCCGAGGGTGCAGGAAAACGGATGCGGGGAGCGGGCCCGGTGGCAGCGCTCCGCGTTGTAGCCCCAGCCCTGGAGCAACTCGGCGCAGAGGCTGTCTTGTTCGGCTTCGCTCAGATCCCAGGCTTCGTTGCTGGCTGATGGCAAGCTGCGGGCCCGCTCCAGCAACGGCGGCAGCAGATCTCGCAGGGGCACCAGCAAGGCCGCCAATTGCTCTTTGCTGATGTCGGGCTCGAAGGGTTGGGCCAGGATTTCCCAGGCACTGCGCGGCGTTCCATCGGCCTGCGCTTCCACGGGGGCCAGCTGCTCGGCTTGCTCCAGTCGCAGCGCGATCAACTGCTGCAGCGCCGGGGCAAACAACGCGAAATCGTTGCTGCGCTTGGCTTCCTGCCAACGGCTGTATCCCTCCGCCTGGGCCTGGGCGATCGCACCGACCAGTGCAGGGTCGAGCCGGCTTTGGCGTGCAAGCTCCCGTTGCAGCAAGCGCAGGTTGTGGCGTTGTTCGGCGGGCGCTTCAGGCGTCAGCTCCTGCTCGGCGCTGGCCAGCAAGTCTTGGTAGGCCGCGCTGGTCTGCCGTTCATGCAGCTGTTGCGCCAGCAGGGCCAGCTGTTCACCGCGCCAGCCCGCGGCAGCTGCTGGCATCACCGTGTTCTGATCGAAGTAGAGGCTGCTGTGGATGCCGCCGATCAGCTGCGTGGTGTGCAGATGGGCGCGCAGCCGCTCCCAGGTGGTGGAGGTGTTGCGGCTCATCAGTTCCAATGCAGCTCCATCGGCACAGCTCCCTCGAGGCTGCGTTTCACTGGGCATTGCTCACCGGCCCGCATCAGCACGGCGCGCTGTTGCTCATCCAGGTGGGCCGGCAGCTGGATCCACACGCTGAGTTGGGCGATGCGCCGCGGGGCTTCGCTGGTCATCGTTTTCTCCACCTTGGCGTCGGTGCCGGTGAGATCCCAGCCATGGCGTTCCGCCACGATCCCCATGATCGTGAGGATGCAGGTGCTTAAGGCGGTGGCCACCAAGTCGGTGGGGGAAAAACGCTCGCCTTTGCCCTGGTTGTCGGTGGGGGCATCGGTTTCGAGTTCTGTGCCCGATGGCCCGTGTTGGGCCAGGCAGCGGAGCTGTCCCTGATACCGGCTCTCGATCAACGTCATCGCCCGGGCGGTCGCTGCGGGCAGCTTGGCAGTTCTGCCTCGCTTCGCTTGAGTGTTGGTCTGCGAAAGATCTGTTGTGCCCGTGTTCGCCCTGATTGCAGCGCCCCACCCCGGAGCGCCGGTGATGGGTCTGGCGAAGGCGATTCAGCTGTCGGTGGCGCCGGTGTTTTTGCTCACGGCCATTGCCGGTGTGCTGGGCGTGATCAGCAATCGTTTGGCAAGGGTGTTGGATCGATCGAGGGATCCAAGGGGTCCGAGTGCAGATAGCCAGGAATTACTCCTGCTGCGCAAGCGCATGGGGCTGCTGTCGCGAGCGATCGAGTGCGTCAGTGTGACCGGCGTGCTTGTGTCGAGCGTGGTGGCGATCACTTTCATCAGCGCCATTACGGTGCTCGATCTGGCCGCAATTGTGGTGCCGCTGTTCGTATTGGCGATGCTCACATTGATCGCCGGTCTGTTGCTGTTGCTGATGGATACCCGCATGGCATCACGAATGATGCGGCGGCGCTTCTGATCGACAGCTGCAGAGCTGATCCAGATTCGGGCGGCGCGTTAGCGGCAGGCGCCAGCGCGCCCACAGGCCGTAGAGCCCATCGGCGATCCCGCGCAGCACAGGCCAGCCGCTGGGTGCGTAGAGCCAACCCAGCTGGATCAACCGGTAGGCCGCGCGAAACACCTCCACATCTCGCAGCACCGTGCCGTCGGCTTCGATGGCGTGAATCCGCCCCATCGCTTCGCGGTAGGTGATGCCCCCGTGATGGTTCGGGTCGTAGTCCGCAGCGTCGATATCGACAAACGCCAAACGCGGGCTACTGGGGTGCAGGCGCTGGTCGCGCTGCTTCAGGAAGGTCACTTCCCGCACGCAGAGCGGACAGCCGCCGTCGTACAGCAACGTGAGGGCTGGTTGTTGGGGGGCGCTCATTTTTCGCGGCAGTAGCCACCGCCCACATTCATCCAGCCCGATGGGCAGGCCTGGCCGTTGGTGGGCTGCAACGTGTAACTCATCAAGCCGAGCGTGGAGCACTTGCCGTTGAAGGTGTCCACGTAACCCAGCGGGCAAATGTTGCCGATCTTGGGCACCACCCGCTGAGCCAGGGCGGGTGCGCTGATTCCAAGTGAGAGCCCCAGACATGCACAGGCAGCCACCCACCGAACCGTGGGCTGCTTCATGCCTGTGACCAAGCTTTTGATCTCGGGAAATTGGTTCACAGCAACGGATGCGCCTGTGGGCCAGCCTACCCAGGCTGCTGCAGCAAAAGCCCCGCCATGGCGGGGCTTGGGGTGAGCACTGTTGTTTTGAAGGCAGACTTACAGGCCACCGAAGCCAGAATCACCCAGGAGATTGGGAGGGTTGATCACATCGCGGTTGAACAGATTCACCAGTTCGCCGCTGTCGAAGCCGGATCCTAGTGCCGTGAAGACATCCACCAATGAGCCGATCGGGTTCTGTTGTTCTGCGATGGCCTCCAGGGCGCCAGGGCTCAGCTCGGCGTTCTCGAAGAGCGACACACGCCCCGGATTGAGCAACAGATCCTCACGGTTGAACACCCCATCGCCGTTGGCATCCAGCAGGCTGATTCAGTCACGGAAGGCTGTGTCGCCCGTGCCAGCGGTGCCGTCTTCACCGCCGCCAGTCACCGGGTCGGTGCCGCCGCCTGTGAGATCGCCGTTGCCGGTAGGGGTCCGCTCGTTGTCCAAGGAGAGGTCGTGGTCTATCACTTGAAAACGGCCTTTTTTGGTGAGTTTGATCTTCACGCGGTCTCCCGGTGTGAACTCATAGTCTTTTCCCTGGTAGGTGAAGCTTGCGTCGATCCCGTCGCCCTGGATGTCTTCGACATTCAGCCAGCCTTTCACTTTCTTGCCGCGAGCTTGAAAGTTGGATTCGAAGCTGCCATCAGCATCAACGCTGCCGTTCATGTTGATTTCTTTCTTGGCCCCTTTGCCTTTAGAGAAACCTTCAAATGACCAGCCAATGCCGGTGAGAGTGTCAACGTTGCCGAGATCGCCAGAGAAACCGAAGCCTGCCATTGTTTTGAGTGGGTGTGTGGTTGAGGAGGTTGTTTTGCCTCCGATGCACATACCTTCGCCCGGTTCTTCGTCGCAGCTGTTGATCACAGACAAGCTCCGCTGTGATCTTGGTCACAGGTGTGCTGGAGGGGAGAAGCGCCCTAGGTTGCAGGCCTCGCCCATCACGCGTTCCGTTCATGCGTCAGCACCTCAGCCGCCTTGCTGTGCAAACCAGCGGTGAGGGCTTCACGGATCTCACGGCGGCACTGAATCGTGAGATTGCGTCGAGCGGCCTGCAGCAGGGCATTGCCCAGCTGGTGGCGTTGCACACCAGCTGCTCACTCACGGTCAACGAAAACGCTGATCCCCGTGTACTGCGTGATCTCACCACCTATTTGCGGGCTCTGGTGCCCCAGGAGGGAGTGCGCTCTCTCAGTGGTGAGGGCAGCTTGCAGCGCTATGCCCACGATGATGAAGGCCCTGATGACATGCCGGCTCACATCCGGACAGCCTTAACCACCACCAGCCTCGGCCTGTCATTTGAGCGGGGCCGCCTGCTGCTGGGAACCTGGCAGGCCGTGTATCTCTGGGAGCACCGGGCTCGCGCCCATCAGCGTCAGCTCAGCTTGCATCTCATCGGAGAGTGACCTCAGCCATGTCAGCCCCCATTGCTGTCACCACCAGCCCTTCCCCTGATCAGCTTCAGTCGCTGGGTGTCACCGACTGGCCCATCTGGACCTGTGGTGTGAGCAGCTTTCCCTGGACCTACGACGAGCAGGAAATCTGCCTGCTCCTCGATGGTGATGTGACCGTGACGCCCGATGGGGGAGAGCCGGTGCGTTTTGGAGCTGGCGATCTGGTGGTGTTTGCCGCTGGATTGAGCTGCGTCTGGACGGTGCATGCCCCGGTGCGCAAGCACTACCGCTTCGGCTGAGCCAGGCTGACGGAGCTGGTTTCATCCGCCATGGCCGCCATTCCCCTGAGTTCTGAGCAACTTGAAGCTCTCCCCCAGCACCTACCTGCCTGGAGTCTGGTCAACGGCAAATTGCGTCGTGAGTTGCGCTTTGCCGACTTTGTGGCGGCGTTCGGCTTCATGACGCAGGTGGCCTTGGCGGCTGAGGCGATGGGGCATCACCCGGAGTGGAGCAACGTCTGGAACCGGGTGGTGGTTGAGCTCACCACCCATGACACCGGTGGTCTGTCCGATCTCGATTTGCGCTTAGCGCAGCGGATTGATCAGATTGCCGCTCACTCTGGTTGTTGAGTGGATGTCTGAGCAGGCTGCTTGGTCGCTGCTGGGTCGTCTCCTCCCCCTTGCCATCGGGGCTGCAGTCAGCCCCATGGTGTTCGTGTTTCAGTTGCTCAATCTCGCCGCGCCGCGCCGGGCGTTGACCCGCAGCTTGGCCTTTGCCTTGGGCTGTGCGTTGGTGGTGTTCGCTTGGCTGCTTTGCGCAGGCTGGATCGCCTCATTGCTGCCACCGCCCGGCTCAGACCCTGACCCCACAGCGGCTGCGTTGAATGCTGTCTTTGCCTTGATGTTGCTGGGTTTAGCGCTCCGCATTGCTCAGCAACCGCTGCCTGCGGCTCCGAAGCCAGCCGCGCCTGGGATTTGGACACCCGCTCTCAGTGGGCTGCTCTTGATGGGATGCAATCTCACCTCGCTCGTGCTGTTTTTGCCCGCGGTGCAGGACATCACGCGATCCGGTGCCGCTGGACTGCTTTGGTGGGTGTGGGCCCTGGCCCTGGTTGCCGTCACCTTGATGCCGGCCTGGTTGCCGCCGGGGATGGTTTGGCTGTTGGGCCATCAGGGCCGATTGCTCTTGCAGCAGGTGTCGGCACTTGTGGTGCCCCATCAGCGGGGCATCAATGTGGGGATCTGCCTGTTACTCGGGCTGCTATTGGGGTCTCGCGCTGTTCTGATGGTTTGATGCTGCTGGTGGTAACACGGCGCGATTGCCATCTCGGTTGGCTTCATAGGCCGGAGAGAGAATCTCTACACCGGCTTCAGCAAACTGATCTTGAATAGAGGCCAGGAGAGCGGACAATGCCTGGCGATAGTGGTTCGCGTCAGCGATCGAGGCGTTGAGCTCATAGCTCACGTGAACATCATTCAGACTTGTTTGCACGACAACCGGCTTGGGATCGTCGCAAATCCCCTGCACATCCGCCGCTGCTGCCAGTAACAAGGCATGAACTTGCCTCCATGGAACGTCGTAACCGATCGTGACGCTGGCAGCCAAAGCGACCGGTTGGTTGATTTCACGGTTGGCCAGGCTGTAGTTGATCACTGGTGAGGCGATCACCATGGCATTCGGGATGCTCACTAGTTCGTTCAGGGGGGTGAGAATCCGCGTGACGAGTAGCGCACGTTCCTGCACAATGCCCACAATCCCTTGGATCGACACGCGATCACCCTCGCGAAATCCACGGGTATAGATCAACATCAGACCACTGAGGATGTTGGTGGCAATAGCGCTGGATCCCAACGCCGCCAAAATGCCAAGGAATATGCCAGCTCCTTGGAAGGCTCTGCTTGTTGATCCGGGGATGTAGGGCAGTGCTAATGCCAGTGCTGCTGTTGTGATCAAGATTGTGGTGATCCTGGATGTGGGACGAGCCCATTCCGGATAGAACCAATCAAAGTGAATCCGGCCCGACTGCAGCGCCCGAAACACGTGCTGATTTGTTCTCAGGGCCAGCGTGGTTGCAGCTGCGATCAACAGCAATGCCAGCAGGTTGGGAATTCCACTCACGGTGCCGCTCCAGGCCTGGGCAATGGCGCTGAGCATCTGGCTGCGTAATCCCGCAGCGATCGCCATGGTGGGCGGGAAGAAGCTCAGAAGCAGCGGCACCATCAGATAACTGATCAGCGCCAAGCTCCCCCAATGCACGGCAGCGCGGCTGATCTGGAGAGCGCTGTGAATCGTTTCCCGTGACACCAGCCGGTTGTTCCCGAGTTTGATTTCAGGCAGGGTGCGGTTGGCCTGATCGTTCAGCCAGCGGCGTGCGCGCCGATTGAGTCGTCGTTCGGCGACCAGCAGCACCACATACCCGAGGAGAACCAAGGTGGCGATCGCCGTGCCGCGGAGCCATGCAGCTGGGGAGCGTTCGATGCGGTAGCGCTTCAGGCCGGCTTGGATGGCGCGGGCGTCACGATCCGCCAGTTCTTGCTGGCTTGTTTTGGCTAATGAGGCTGCTCGCGCATCGACGGCGAACAGCGGGCGAAAGCTGGCGTTGCTGTCTCGAATTCCCACCATCACATAAGGCGGCTCTGCCTTCGTGGTGATCGTGGCTGGATCAAAGCTGTAGTCCTGGGCGAGCAGCAATAACTCATTGGACAGATGCTTGGCCAGGCCCTCGGGCCGTTGCGCTCCTGCTGCCGACTGGAGCACTAAGACCGGCTGCCCATCCAATTGAACGGTGCCACTGCTGGATGGTTGCGGTGTGGCGTGACCGCGAGTCGATAGCAGTAGAACGAGTGCGATCCCAACAAGCCAACGCCCCATGGCGTCTCCGGTGGCAGCAGATGTCACCACCTTGGACAACCCTGGGGCGTTTGGCTGACGAACGTTGCCGTTCGTGGTGCGATTCAGACCAGCACTGGCAACTGGCTGGGGTCGATCTGCTGGAAGCGCAGTTGATCGCTGGCTACATCCACGGCCACGGTGTGGCCACCCGTGAATTGGCCGCCGAGGATCCCCTTGGCGATCGGCGTTTCCAGCTCTCGCTGGATGGCGCGCTTGAGTGGCCGGGCGCCATACACCGGGTCGTAGCCGACGCCGGCCAGCCAATCGAGGGCATCGGCATTGAGCTGGAGGCCCAGTTTCTTGTCCTCCAGGCGCTTGGCCAGGCGCTGCACCTGCAGTTCCACGATCTGCCGTAGCTCGTCCTGTTTGAGGCTGTGGAAAATGATCGTTTCGTCGAGGCGGTTGAGGAATTCCGGGCGGAAGTGGCCGCGCAGGGCTTCGTTCACCCGGGCTTCCATCTCGCTATGGCGCTCGGGATCTCCAGCTAGATCAAGGATCGACTGGCTGCCGATGTTGCTGGTGAGGATCAGCACCGTGTTGGTGAAATCCACCGTGCGGCCCTGGCCATCGGTGACGCGGCCGTCATCGAGGATCTGCAGCATCACGTTGAACACATCGGGGTGAGCCTTCTCCACCTCGTCGAACAGGATCACCGCATAGGGCCGGCGCCGCACGGCTTCGGTGAGCTGGCCGCCTTCCTCGTAGCCCACGTAGCCGGGAGGCGCTCCGATCAAGCGGCTCACGGCGTGCTTCTCCATGTACTCCGACATGTCGATGCGCACCATCGCTTCATCGCTGTCGAACAGCTGGGAGGCGAGGGCCTTGCACAGTTCGGTTTTGCCGACGCCCGTGGGGCCAAGGAACAGGAAACTGGCGATCGGGCGATTCGGATCGCTGAGTCCGGCGCGGGAGCGTTGGATCGCATCGGCCACCGCTGTCACAGCTTGGGCCTGACCGATGACGCGGGTGTGCAGCTCGTCTTCTAAGTGCAGCAGTTTCTGCATCTCGCTCTGCACGAGTTTGGCCACCGGGATGCCGGTCCACTTAGCGATCACCTCGGCGATGTCGTCTTCGGTGACCTCTTCGCGCAGCAGCGACTTATCGCCGCCACCGGCGCTCAGCTCCTCTTCCTTAGCTGCAAGCTTTTGATGCAGCCCCGCCAGGGTGCCGTATTCCAGCTCGGCTGCTTTGTTGAGGTCGTAGCTGCGCTTGGCCTGCTCGATCTGCAGCTGCACCTGCTCGATTTCCTCCTTGATGGCACCGAGCTCATCGATCGAGCCTTTTTCCTTCTGCCACTGGGCATTGAGGGTGCTCTGCTGCTCGCTCAGATCGGCCAGTTCCTTCTCCAGGCGCTCGAGCCGGTCTTTGCTGGCGGCATCGGATTCGCGGCCCAGCGACAGCTTCTCCATCTCCAGCTGCAGGATGCGGCGATCGAGCTCATCGATCTGCTCCGGCTTGGAGGTGATTTCCATCTTCAGGCGCGCGGCCGATTCATCCACCAGATCGATTGCCTTATCGGGCAGGAAGCGATCGGCGATGTAGCGGCTGCTGAGCACCGCTGCCGCCACGAGGGCGTTGTCGGCGATGCGCACGCCGTGGTGCACTTCGTAGCGCTCCTTCAGGCCCCGCAGGATCGAGATCGTGTCTTCCACCGTGGGCTGATCCACAAACACCTGCTGGAAGCGGCGCTCCAGAGCTGGATCCTTTTCGATGTGCTGGCGGTGCTCATCAAGCGTGGTGGCGCCGATGCAGCGCAGCTCGCCGCGGGCCAACATCGGCTTGAGCAGGTTGCTGGCATCCATGGCGCCGCCGGTGGCACCGGCACCCACCACGGTGTGGATCTCGTCGATGAACAGCACGATCTGGCCTTCGGAGGCGGTCACCTCCTTCAGCACGGCCTTGAGCCGCTCCTCGAATTCACCGCGGTATTTCGCGCCAGCAATCAGGGCTCCCATGTCGAGGGCGATGAGCTGACGGTTTTGCAACGCCTGCGGCACGTCGCCGTTCACGATCCGCTGGGCGAGCCCTTCCACGATGGCGGTTTTGCCGACGCCGGGCTCACCGATCAGCACTGGATTGTTCTTGGTGCGGCGGCTGAGGATCTGGATGGTGCGGCGGATTTCTTCGTCGCGGCCGATCACCGGATCGAGCTTGCCGTCTTTGGCGGCCTGGGTCAGGTCACGCCCGTATTTCTCAAGCGACTCGTAGGTGCCTTCGGGGTTCTGGTCAGTCACGGTCTGGGATCCACGGATCGCCTGCACGGCGTCCTTGAGCTTGGTGGCATCGGTGCCGGCTTGGGAGAGCAGCTGTTTGCCGCAGCGATCATCAATGGCCAGGGCCAGCAGCAGATGCTCAATGGCGATGTAGCTGTCGCCGTAGGTGTCTTTGAGGGCGTTGGCCTGATCGAGAACGCTGTTGAGGCCCTTGCCCAGATACACGTTGTCGGGGGCAGCGCTGAGCGAAGGCTGCGCGGCAATGAAGGCATCCACCCGTTGGCTCAGGGTGCCCAGATCCACCCCCGCTTTTTCCAGGATTCGGCCTGCCAGCCCTTGCTGAGCCAATAGGGCGGCGAACAGGTGCTCGCTTTCCATCTGTTGCTGGCGACGCTGTTGCGCCAGCTGTTGGGCGGCTACGACGGCGCCCCAGGCTTTTTCGGTGAACAGCTCGGCGGTTGGGTGCATGAAGACCTCCCTCTCTGGGTGGGTTGTCAAAACCGTATGGCCGTTGTTGGAAGCCGGAGGAGAGGAGAACCGAATCGCTTCAGACGGTCCTCCTCCCTGCGGTCGTGCAGACCGGCAGGGTCTGCCGGTTAGCCGTCAGCGAGGGGCGCCGTTGTAACCCACGTTGGTGATCGTGCGGCCATCAGGCGACACGCTCACTTGTGTTTCGGTGGTGGGGGCAAGGCCTTCCTGTTGCCAGCCGGGTGCACCGCCGAGGAAGCGGAAGGTAAAGCCCTGGCTGTTGTTTTGAATCAAGCAGGAGCCGCCGCCGTCACTGGTGTTGAACATGCAGGAGGCAGGGCGATACACGGATAGACCGCCGTTGTTATTCACCGCCCAGTTCCTGGCCAGGTTGACCGCCCGCACGTTGGAATCAGTCACCTGGGCCAGTGCCGCACCGGCAGAGAGAGCAGCTGTCGCAGCCGCCATCAGGGAGAAACGCAGAGTTTTGATGGCCATCACGGCACAAATCACGCCTTTCCAGTGTGGCGATCTGCTGCAGCTTCTGCAGCCGCCATGACGCACCCCGTTACGTCCCTGCTACCACTGCTGTAGTGATCAACTTGCATCCGTGATCGGATCAGCCTTCCTGCGCAGGCGTTGTGTTCGCGCTCTCGCGCCCGCCCTTCTCCTCGCCGTTTTGGTTCCAGCCGCTGGCTTGGCGCGTGATGGCGGTGGCGGCCACGGTGGCGGTGGTCACGCCGCTGGCGGTGGATATCACCATGCCTACGGCGGTGGGGCCCGCACGCCTGCTCTCCGCCACAACATCAGCCGCGACGATTACAACCGCGCCACGAATGGCGGCCGCGATCGCTTTGATGCCAATCGCCTTGGTTGGGGCAACCGCAACTGGAATCAGGGCGATTGGCGGGGCGATAACTGGCGGGGCGACAACTGGGGCAACCGCTGGAACGGTGGATGGAACAACAACTGGCGTAACGGCGGTTTCTGGGGTGATCGCCAGTGGAGCTACGGCTGGTACAACTGGTCGCCCGACACCTGGGGTTGGTGGGGGAATAACTCAGCCGCTTGGGGTTTGGCAGGGCTGGCGACCGGTGCTGTGATCACCGATTTGGTGAATGACGCCAGCGATCAGCAATCGCCCATGATTGAGGTGCCCGATAGCAATTACCAGCTCAACTACGGCACGGTGGATGCCGTTGGTAACAGTGGCGCCAACTTCAGCTATTCCGTGGCCAGCAGCCCGCCGGTGCAGGGTGGTGCCAACTGCCAGGAGGGTCTGTTGGATGGCCAGGTTCCCTCGTCGGCTGCCCAAGCACAGCTGCTGAATGCCGCCTGCCAGGTTGCCTACGGCCCTGATCCCAAAGGCAGCCCTCTGCCAAGTCTCTGGTCGCCTTCTCCGGCAGTGCGGGAGTGGTTGATCCTGCTGCTGGGTGGTGGCATCGGCTTTGGCGGCTATGCGCTGTACAAACACAACCGCAAAACCAGCTGAACCTGTCCCCATTCGGAGCGATTGGCTGTTGTGTGACAGTCCGCTGCAGCAACCTCCCCGTTGTGGATCCCAGCTGACCACGATTGGGGAGTTGTTGTGCTGGTTGATCCAGCTCGATCTGATGCGTCGATCTTCACGCCTCTCCGCAGCGGTTCTGTCGGCCCTGTTGCTCGGAACCCTGGCATCCCCGCTCGTTGCCCAGGCCCGTGGCGGCGGCGGTGGCCGTGGTGGTGGCGGTTTTCATGGCGGCGGCGGTGGCCGTGACTGGGGTGGTGCCGGTCGTGATGGCCGCAGCTGGGGTGGTGGCAACTACCACTTCCAGAACAATGATTGGCAGCGGGGGTATCAAGGCGACCACCCGATGTATGGAGCTGGTACGCGCGACAGCTTCAACAACGACAAGGTCAACGTCAACAACAACTTCTACCGCCGTGATTACAACGGCTGGAACGACAACTGGCGCAATGGCGGTTATTGGAACAACCGCCCCTGGAACCATGGTTGGTACAACAACGGCTGGGGCGGCTGGGGCTGGTGGGGCGCCAACGCTGCAGCCTGGGGTGTCGCTGGCTTGGCCACCGGAGCAGCCATCACCGGTCTGGTGGATGCCGCTTCCGACAACAGCTCACCGGTGATCGTGGTGCCCAACACCAGCTACGAGCTCAACTACGGCTCCGTGGAAGGGGTGGGTAGCTATGGCGTCAGCTTCAACTACAACGTGGATGGCAGCAGCCTGATGGGCGCAGCCAATTGTCAGCAGGGCCTGCTCAACGGCCAGGTTCCTGGCACGGCTGATCAGGCGCAGCTGCTGAATGCGGTGTGCCAGGTCGCCTACGGCTCCGGCAGCTGAGGCCGTTGGCTCAGGCCGTCCCCTGCGGGTAAGGGGACGGCCCCTTTGGTTTGTCCACACAAGCGGGTTGGGCAGCCGTCGGCTCCGTAGATCGCATCATTGGGCGACAGGCAGCCCAGCTTGTTCTTGGCGGCGACCTCCGCAGGCGGTAGGCGCATGGGCTGAATCTCGCCAGCTGCCACATTCACGATCGCCGGGCAGCTATTGGCCGACAGGACCGGATGACCTGGTTGGAACACCCCTGGGGTTCCGCCCCCGCGGATCAGCTTGAGGGCGGGGTCTTCGGTTTGCGGCTGTGCCATCGCGCTGCTGCTGAACAACAGCAAGGGGATGGCCAGCTGGCTCAGCTGGCGGAAGGCGCTCGCCATGATGGCGCTGCAATGGCGCTTCAGTGTGGCGGATGGATCAGGAATCACGGTCTGAGTTGCTGAAGCGACTGGCGGATGAGTCGTTTGCGTTTGATGGCACCGCCAGCGATCCAGAGCGCAATTGCTGGCTGGTGGTGCATCGGCACATCCATGGTGTGCTTCCCAGTGAATACGACATCCGGGAAATTGATGAAGCGCTCTACCTCGAGGTGCTTGAGGAGCGGAGGGCTCTTTCGGCCGGTTGAGGCCCCGGGCCGTTGATCAGCGGGGCAATGGCCGGCAGGGCGGATTCCCGCAGAAAGCGTGCTGCAGCGGCAGCCTGTTGCGCAGGATCGCGAGGGATTGTCAGCCGCTGAACTGAGCCCGGCATTGTGAACAGGGCGGTGGACTTCACCTTGGCGCCGGATCGTTGCTGCCGCAACTGCTGCCGCGCACAAAAAAGCCGCCCACTCGGGGCGGCTCGGCACAACAGGCGAGGGCTGAATCAGGCCCAGCCCTTCTGGCTCATCGACTCCACATAGGCAGCCACATCAGCGATGTCATCGGCGCTGAGCTTGCCGCCGAAGGCGGGCATGGCGTTCTTGCCGTTGGTCACCTGGTACTGGATGGCCTCTTCATGGCCAGCGCTGTAGTTGGCCAGGTAGGCCTCGAGGGCATCTTTCTTGAGGGTGCGCTCAGCGTTCACCACGTTGCCGCCGCCCATGTGGCAAGCAGCGCAGTTAGCGGAGAACACCTGAGCACCGTGGTCGGCGTCAGCGGCGAAGCTGGGGGCAGCACCCAGCACCAGCGCCAGGCAAAGGGCAATGACAGAGAGAAGACGGCGCATTGGAGCTCGTGCAACCTGGCCAAATTAGAAGGCCACTGTTCCCTGTGTGCGGGATGCTGCAGAGGTTCGCAACATTTGAAACGTCTGCCGCCGTCAGGGTTGCTAGCCCTTGGGGTTAACCCCGATGGGGAAGCCCGGCGTCTTCAAACACCGCTTCAAGCGTGGGGGCGTGGCTCACCAGGCCAAAGCGCTCCGGCGGGCTGATCGGGTCGTGCACAAAGTGGCGCTGGCGGATCGAGAACCGATCCCAGGCATTCACCTCTATGCGCAGGAGTTTGATCAGCCCTTCGATCAGCCAGCCCTGCAAGTCCACCCCCACCGGTGGCAGCCAGCTGCGGCGCCAGCGGCAGAGCCGTTTCACCGTGTCATTCACGGTGACGGCGGGTTGGCCGAGCACCAAACGCCGCACCGCACCTTGACCCAATTCGGGATTGGCTTGGTGGGGGTTGGTGGCTAAGTGCACGCACACCCGCGCGATGTCAGCGGCATGAATGAAGTGGAACGAGGCATCGGCCCGCAACCATTTGGCCAGCCACAGCCAACGGGCGCCTTCTTTGAGGCCTTCGGTGAGATAGCTGGTGGGGAAGGGGCCGCCGCGATCCACCCGACCTCCGAACACCAGGGTGGGGAACACCGCCACAATCCGCTCGGCCAGCGGGTGCTGCTCAAGTTCTCCCAGGCACTGGGCCTTGGTTTGGATGTATTCGGTGCCGTAGGCCATCGCCTCCGGCAACAGCTCCAGATCTCGGTTGAGGATGCTGGCTGTGGAGAAGTACACCACCTGCTCCAGCACGGCCGGATTGGTGGCGGCCAGCATCTGCTTCACCGCCACCACATTCACCTGCTGGGCCCGTTCGGGATCGCCCCAGGCCGTGGCTGTGTGAATGATGCGCGTGGCTGAGGCGATGGCGGCGCGATGGGGGTCGGGATCGCGCAGGTCGCCTACCAGCAAGGTGATGCGCGGATGCTCAGCCGGAACCGCTGTGAGCTTGGCGGGATCCCGCAGCCAGAGCAGCAGTTGGGCGTCGGTTTCCCGCAGCAGTTGCTCAGCGATGTGCTGACCAACGCAGCCGGAGGCGCCGGTGATCAGGATCCGGGCTGGCGACGCCTGCGGGCTCAAGCGGCAGCTCCGAGGCGCTCCATCACGCTCTTACCGGCTTCAAAGAAGAACTGACCGTTCTCTTCCGGTGTGCCGGGCAGGATGCCGTGGCCCAGGTTGAGGATGTGCTTACGGCCGCGGGCTTTGCGCACGGTGTCATCGATGCGGGCCTGGATCGCTTCTTTGCTGCCGAACAGCAGGCCGGGGTCCACATTGCCCTGCACGCCCACGTGCTCCGGCAGGCGTGCCAGGCCCTCGGCCATGTCCACGGTCCAGTCGAGCGACACGATGTCGACGCCGGTGCGGGCCATCCGCTCAATCACACCAGCGCTGCCGGAGATGTAGAGGATGAAGGGGGTGTCGGGGTGGGTTTGCTTCACCAGATCCACCACCTTCTTCTGATACGGAGCCGCAAAGGTGTCGTAATCAGCGGGGCTGAGCTGGCCGGCCCAGGAATCGAACATCTGCACCACCTGGGCGCCGGAATCGATCTGGTAGCGCAGGTAAGCGGCGATTGATTCGGCGAAGTGATCGAGCAGCTTGTGCAGCAGTTCGGGCTCACGGAAGGCCATGGCCTTGATCACCGCGTAGTTCTTGCTGCTCTTGCCTTCCACCACGTAGGCAGCCAGGGTCCAGGGGGCTCCCACAAAACCGAGCACCGCGGCCTGGTTGCCGACGGCGCTGCGCAGACGGGTGAGCACCTCACCCACAAACGGCATGCTCTCGGCGGGGTTCAGGGGGCGCAGGGCCTCCACCTGGGCCATCGAGCGGATCGGGTCGTGAATCAGCGGGCCCTTGCTCTCGACGATGTCGAAATTGATGCCCATGCCCGGCAGGGGCGTGAGGATGTCTGAGAAGAGGATCACGCCATCGGGCTTGAACGCCTCGAAGGGCTGCATCGAGATCTCAAAGGAGAGATCCGGATTCTCGGAGCGTTCGCGGAAGCCGGGATGACGGTCGCGCAGGTCGCGGTAGACCTTCATGTAGCGACCGGCCTGGCGCATCATCCAGACCGGGGGCCGCTCCACCTGCTCACCTCGGGCGGCGCGCAGCAGCAGGGGGGCGGTTTCGGTCATGAACGATGGGGACGCGAAGCGCGAACCTACCCGAGCGAACCCCCGATCGAGGCCTTCCAGCCGCTGGGTTCTGCCGCTTCGTCACGAACTTCAGCGTCGCGTTCCTGGCTGCGCTGTTCGTCCCGATGGAACACCAGCACCGAGAGGGGGGGCAGGCAGAGGTCGAGGGAGTGCTCATAGCCGTGAATGCCCCATTCATCGGTGAACTTGCCCCCGAGGTTGCCCAGGTTGCTACCGCCGTAGCGCTCGGAATCGGTGTTGAACACTTCGGTGTAGAAGCCGCTCATCGGCACGCCGATCCGGTAGTGGGAGTGGCTTTGGGGGGTGAAGTTGGCCACCACCACCACCCAGCGGCCCGTGGTGCTTTCGCGGCGCATGAAGCTGATCACGGAGTGGCGGTTGTCGTTGCAATCGATCCACTGGAAGCCGTAATCGCTGAAATCGTCGCCCCAGAGGGCCCGCTCCGACTTGTAGAACACGTTCAGGTCGTCGACCAGGCGTTGCAGGCCCTGGTGCGGTTCGTACTGGAGCAGCTCCCACTCCAGATCGCCCCACACGTTCCATTCGCCGCGCTGGCCGAATTCCATCCCCATAAAGATGGTCTTCTTGCCCGGGTGGGTCCACATGTAGGCCAGCAGAGCCCGCACATTGGCGAACTTCTGCCAGTCATCACCCGGCATTTTGTGCAGCAGGTTGCTCTTGCCGTGCACCACCTCGTCGTGGCTGAGGGCGAGCATGAAGTTCTCGGTGTAGGCGTACCAGATCGAGAACGTCACATTGTTCTGGTGGAACTGGCGGAACCACGGATCCAGCTCGAAGTAATCGAGCATGTCGTGCATCCAACCCATGTTCCATTTGAGATTGAAACCCAGGCCGCCCATGTCGGTGGGCTTGGTCACCATCGGCCAGGTGGTGGATTCCTCGGCAATTGAGAGGGCACCGGGGAAGTGCTGGAACAGCACGTGGTTGGCCTGCTGCAGGAAGCGCACGGCCTCCGTGTTTTCGCGGCCGCCGTGCTCATTGGGGATCCACTCGCCGTCGGGGCGTAGGTAGTCGCGGTAGAGCATCGAGGCCACCGCATCGACGCGGATGCCATCGATGTGGAATTGCTCGAACCAATACACCAGGTTCGCCACGAGGAAGTTGCGAACCTCGTTGCGGCTGTAGTTGAAGATCAGCGTGCCCCATTCCTTGTGCTCGCCGATGCGCGGATCGGCGTGCTCATAGAGATGGGCGCCATCAAAGAAGGCCAGGCCGTGGGCGTCCTTGGGGAAGTGGCCCGGCACCCAATCAAGAATCACGCCGATGCCTTCGGCGTGGCAACGGTCCACGAAGGCGCGGAATTCATCGGGGCTGCCGAAACGGCTGGTGGGGGCGTACCAGCCGGTGACTTGATAACCCCAGGATCCATCAAACGGATGCTCCGACAGGGGCATCAGCTCGATGTGGGTAAAGCCCCGAGCCTTCACGTAGGGGATGACCCGATCCGCCAGTTCCGGATAAGTGAGCAGTCGGGCGCCGGGCTTGAGATCGGCGGCGGGCACAGGCGGGCGCGCCGTGCCATCAGGCTCGATGTAGGGCTGATCCGCACTGGCATGCATCCAGCTGCCCAGATGCATCTCGTACACCGAGATGGGCTGATCGAGCGGATTGCTGCTGTCGCGTTCCTGCATCCAACCCTGGTCACCCCATTGGTAGCCGGCCAGGGCCTCAACAATCGAACCGTTGTTGGGGCGCACCTCATGGCGGAAGCCGTAGGGGTCAGCCTTCTGGTAGCAGTGCCCCTCCTGGGTGCGGATTTCGTACTTGTAGATCTCACCGGCCTTCAGGCCGGGGATGAACAGTTCCCAGCAGCCGCCGAGGCGGGCCTGCATGGGGTGGTGACGCCCATCCCAGCTGTTGAAGTTCCCCAGGAGCGACACGCTGCGGGCATTGGGTGCCCACAGGCAGAACATCACGCCGGCGACGCCGTTGCGGGTCACCACATGGGCGCCCATGCGTTCCCAGATGTGGTGATGGTTCCCTTCGGCGAACAGATGGCGATCCATCTCGCCCATCCATTCCTCGCGGAAGGCCCACGGGTCGTGGCTGACATGCTCGATGCCGCCGCGCAGCACATGCACCTGATAACCGCTGCCGGGATCGTGGGGCAGTTCAGCCTCAAAGATCCAGGGGTGATGGGGTGTGGTCATCGGCATCGCCGTGCCACCCGTCATCAACTCAACCCGTTCGGCCTCAGGCATCCACACCCGCACGGCCCAATGCCCGTTGTCGAGGGGTTGGGGACCCAGCACCGCAAACGGGTGGTCATGCCGGCATTCCGCCAGGCGCTGGGCATCGTCCACCATCCAGTCGAGCTGAGCCAGCACAGGCTTGAGTGCAAAAGCGTGGCTGGGAGCTTAAGGCCGTTTTTCCTTCGCCGATCAGCTCGGTGAGGCGGGGTTCTCAGGGAAGTCCACGCCGGTGATCTGGTTCTCGCTGTTGAGGATCACGTAGATGTTGTCGGTGAGCCGGTTGAAGTGCACGTTCACGAGCACGAGGCGGGTGTCAGGCGTGGTTTCCGCCTCCACGGCCCGGCCCACCTTCACGAAGGTGCCGGTTTCACGCTGCAGCTCCAGCCATTTGCTTTGCAGCACCGCTGGGGTGAGCTCCTCCTGCACGCCTGGGCTGAGGAAACTCTGGGCCGTAATGAAGTTGCCCGTGCTCACGGCCTGCACGAATTGCAGGGCCACCGTGCTGCTGGCGTCGTCGGCGCGGTCGATGTAATAACGCTCGATCTTGCCGGTGCTGTTCAACACCATGAACACCACGCGCTTGCCGGCTTTAGTGGTGAGCTCCGCCTCCACCGTGCTGCCGCTCATGCCGCTGCGCACGCTCAGCAGCTCATAGCTGAGCACCTTGGGCTGGGTGCGCATCGTGGCCGCGATCATCGACGGGCTGGTGACCGCCTGCATCTCGGGAGAGAACTGGGCAAAGCGGGCCTGAGCGTTGCCGCTCTTCACGGCGTTGAGGATGCGGATCGCGGCGGCCCGGGCCTGCTCCACGGAGAGGGCGCTGCCGCTGGAGGCTGTGCTGCTCGCCTTGGGTTGAGCGTGTGCCAGGGGCGGTAGCGCAGCAGCTCCGAGCAGGCTGGTGGCCAGCAGAGCCGGCAGGGCGGGGCGCAGCAGGCGCAGCATTACAGCGTTTGAGAGTGGGCCTCAGTTTGCCCCAACCATCGGCTTGATGCTGAGGTTCCCCGCGCGCAGCTGCAGCGTCACGCTGATCACCCGATGCTGCGGGCCGGCGGGACCCCGGGGTAGCGAACCATCCCCCGGATTCACGGCGATCTGGGGCCAGGCCGCCAGGCCAATCGAGAGACGCAGCTTGTCGCCCGGTTTCAGTGTGAGCAGGAGGGGCTGCAGCTCCACGCTGCGAGGAGCCATGGATCGGCACATGTCGCCAAGCCAGCGGGCCACGCCAGTGCTGCATTGGCGCACCTGGCCATCGGCCTGCACCACCGACACAGCCGCACACAGATCGAAGCCTGGCTGATCAGCCATTGCCTCCAGCACGAGCCTCGGCTGCCCCTGCAGTTGCAGCGGCTGCTCCAGCGCGTCGCTGGTGAAGCAGGCCACGTCGGTGCGTTGGTCGAGGTCGGTGCGCAGCACAATCCCGGCATCGAGTCCGAGATGGCCGCCGCGGCCTGGCAGTGGGCGCCAGGGATCGTGCACCAGGCTCAGCTCACCGCTGCCCATGGGCTGGCCTGATGGGCACAGCATCAGCTCTCCTTCTTCACCATCCACCGCCGCCAATCCCGTGCTGCGGAGCCACCAGCGCTGTGTGCTGCATGCCGCCGGCTCGGCCGCCAGCCACTCACCCGTGCCGCTGTCTTGCAGCGCGGTGTGGATGCTGAGCCTCTGCTGCAGGGGCTGCTCCGATGGCTCCTCGCTGGATTCCTCATCCATCAGATGCCGGCGGAAGAAGGCGAGTTGCAACCTGTCGAGGCCGCCATTCCAGTGGAGATGGCTCCAGGCGCCGATCCGCAGCCATGGCTGGCTACCGGCAGCACATGCCCGCTCCCAGAGGTCCAGCACGCCCAGGAGGTGGGGATCGTGCCAGCCGCCGATCAACAGCATCGGCTTGCGCCACAGCGCGGCCGGTGGTTTATGCACCCGCCAGCCTTCGCTTCGGGCGGGGTCGAGCTGGAACCAGCTCGCGGCCATGCCGTCGGGATCGAGTCGTTGCAGCAAGGCCAGCCCTTCGCCCAGAAACTGGCCGCTCTCGAGGCTGCGCCGGATCTCGCGCCAGCCCTCGCTGTCGCCGCGCCGTTGGCAGGCCTGGGCCGCCAACTGCAGCCCCCACCCCAACCCCAGGGCCCACCAGTGACATCCGCCTTCGCTGGCCCAATGGCGTCGTTCATCCAGGCCGGCCATGGCGGGCGCCAGGGCATCCGGCAGGTGATGGTCTTCAGCCAGAAGCAGCTGGGTGAGCCCTTGATAGGAGAAGCCGTAACTGCCAACGCGACCGTTGCACCAGGTCTGGGCGCGAATCCAGGCCAGGGTGCAATGTCCATCGGGCGCTTCCTGGCGGAAGCCCTGAAACTGGCCTTCGGAGTCGCCTCGGCCCCTCACGTCTTGCACCACCACGGCGAAGCCGTGCTGTGCGTACCACTGGGGATGGGCGTAGGTGACTGTGGAGGCAATGGCGCGCCCGTAGGGCTGCCGCATCAACAACACCGGCCATGGGCCGGAGCCGTCAGGTGTCCAGATCCGGCAGCGCAACCGCAGCCCATCTGATGTCACGACCCATTGGTCGTTCGCCCGGGGGGCGCTCACGTCAGCGCACGTCGGGGCAATAGAGACCCACCACGTAGGTGGACAGGATTTCAGCGTCGGTGTTGCTGAGCCCCTGGCGCGCAGCGATCTGTGCCACGGCCTGGGGCGAGGTGTAGGAGAGCCCCTTGGCGTTCAAGGCCTTGAGTTCCGAGCAGAGAGCTTTCGCTCGCTGGGGGTTGTTCTTCACCGATTCCAACAGCGGTGAATTCGCTAGAGCCGGCATGGCCAGGCCGAGGGCGAGGGCCAGCCCTGCGCCGCTGAGGCGGATTGGGGTCATGGCAGGAGGCGTTGGCGCCAGTGTTCTCTCTCCATTTCAAGGAGATGCCTGCGGCGTGCAGGTCCCTTGGGGTCACTTCCCCGAGCGACTGGTGTGCTGTTGGGCCCGCTGAATCCAGCGGCGCACTGTGCTGGCGTCGATTCGGGCCAGTGCCATGCCGGTGAGTGAACGCTCCAGCCGCCCCAGTTGGGTGAGCAGCTGTTGTGGTGAGGCCTCCGCCAAGCCTCGGCTGGAGGCGATGCCGGCATAGAGCAACAGCGCCGCTTCATGGGGTTCCAGCGCCAGCTCCACCACCAGCTGGGCCTGGCCGCGCAATTTCCGCAGCTGGCGCTCCAGAGCGCCGCCCTGGCTGGAGAGCACCCGCAGATGGGCATCGCTCAAGGCCGCCAGCTCCTCCCAGCTGGTCACCCCGTTCTGCCGCAGCACCTTCTCTTCTTTCTGAAAGTGCTTGGGCAATGGGCCCACAGAGCGGCTCAAGCTTCTGTCATCCCTGCAGGATCACGCTGCCATCCTCCAAGTTGCGGATGGCGGTGGCCAGCACCTTGGGGGTATCGGTGCCCGGAGCGGTGGCCTCCACGCGGCGCAGGCGCACCTCCACCTGCTGGGTGCCCCGGCCGCTGCCCCGCAGGTTGAGGGCCACCTGCTGCACGGATGGTCCGAAGGCTTCCGGCGCGAGATCGGCGGGAGCGGCGGCCACCACCAGATCGGAGCCGTTGTCGAACACCACCGGCACGCTCACCGCCCCATCCACCAACTGGCGCGGGGCATAGCTCACGGCGAATGCCAGGCACGAGAGCGAGAGCAGCACCGTGAAGCTGGTCACGCCCACCAGGCGGAAGCGAATCCCCCAGCGCACCACGAAGGCCACCACCGTGAGCAGCAGCAGCGCAGCGGATGCGATCCCCAGCCACTCGCCGGCGGTGAGCAGCAGGGGATCAGCGCGCATGGGGGCTCGGCGGTTCGAAAGATCACCTTTATATTGCGGCCTGCTCAGCCGCTGAGACCCACGGGCCGCCGGATCCGCCGATCCTTTCGCCGATCAGGCCGCCCTGTTGGCGCAACACCGCTGGCCGCAACCAGGCCGGTGCTGATTGGCGCTGGCTGTGGCTTGATCGGCCTCGCGAGCGTGGGGTGGTTCGCGGCCGATCGGCTCGTTGGGCGTCTGTACAGCGAGCGACGCCCCTGGTTGGAGCAGCTCGTGAGCGGCGTGATGGGCCAGCCCCTGGAGCTGGGCCCCTACCGCGGCTTGCGTCCCTTGGGATTGGCGGCCGGGCGCAGCCGTTTTGTGCCCGTGCCCCAGAACCCATCCAGCGTGGATGCTGAGGCGGTTGAGCTGGCCGTGGATCCCTTGGGGAGCCTGCTCCAGCGCGCCCTTGTGCTGCAGATCAAGGTGTTGCGCCCCAGCGTGCAGCTGCGCCGCAATGCTCGAGGCGCCTTCTGGGAGTTGCCCAGCCAGAGGCCGGGCCGTGAACCACCGCGGGTGGCCCTGCGCATTCAGGTGCCTCAACCCGGTGAAGCTGTACTGCACAGTGCTGCCCACCAGGCCACGGCGGCGATCCCGTTCACGGTGCGCGGTGAGGCGGACTTACCGCTCTGGCGACGCCAGGTGGATGTGCGCGGCACGGTTGTTCCCAGGGCTGGCGGATCGCTGCCGTTTGCGCTCGATGCCAACTGGCAGGCGCGCCATTGGCGGCTGCAACTCAAACCCCAGCAGCTGCCGCTTCAGCCCCTGATGCCTCTGCTGCCGGTTGGCGTGCAGGGCCAACTGGTCGGTCGCTTGGATGGCCGTGTGGAGGGTGAGCTGCAACTGCAGCGGAGCTCTGGTGTGGGCAGCTGCTCCGGCGGTTTACGCGCCACTGCGGTGCGCTGGCGTCCCCAGGGCGTGGCCGATGTGCTCACCGCGGAGAGCTTGCCGTTCCAATGCCACAGCGGCGGGCTGCGATTGGCTGCATCGCCTGTGGCTTGGGGGCTGTGGCGTGGACGCCTTCAGGGTCAGTTGGCCTTGCCCAAGGGCGTGCTGGAGCTGCAGCTGAAGGCTCGCAATGCGAGAGCTGGTCATCAGTTGCAGGCCCAGTTGCGTGGTCCCTGGCAGCGGCCCGACCTGAACCTTTCAGCTGCTTGGCAGGGGCTGCGATGGGGCCAGCGTGCAGCCGAGCCGCTACGGCTCGAATCGTTGATCACGATTCGTTCCCAGCCCTCCCTGAAGGTGGCGGTGCCGCGCCTGGTTCTTCGCTACGGCGACACCAGCCTCCGGGCGGTCGGAGCGCTCTGGCCGAAGCTGCAGCTCCGCACAGGGGCTGTGCAGATCGGTCGTGATCTCAAGCCCGTGCTGGCTCCGCTGCTCGGAGCGGCCCCCCAGCTCAGTGCCTCCCTGCAGCAAGAGGGTGGTTGGAATCGCCCTCAGCTGCAGCTGGATCTGCGCCAACAGGCCAATCCGTTGCTCGGCGACTGGCTGGCAACGCTGCGGTTGCAACCGCGCCTGCTGGATCTGCAGCGCTTCCAATCGCCCTTTTTGGATGCATCTGGGCGGCTGCCTCTCAGCTCGCAGGCCGGCGCAGGCTGGCGTGCCGGTTCGCTCCAGCTCGAGCTTGATCTGAAGCGCTATCCCCTGGAGCGGCTCAGCGCCCTGCTCGGAACACGCTTGCGCGGCCATCTGGATGCCTGGGGAACGGTGCAAGGCCCCTTGCAGGCCCTGAAACCCAACCTTGATGTGCTGGTGCGTGATCCAGGAGTGGGCCCTCTGCAGCTCCTCGAGAGCTGGCGGGGGGTGCTTCAGGGCGGCCACGCCGGTGGCGGCAGCCTGGCTCTGGAGGCTTTGGCTCCCGCCGAGCCCGGTCAGCTGGAGGCTCAGTTGGATCGCCGTTGGTTGCCCTCAGCGGTGAGCCTGCGCCGTTCCGGCGGCGCGCTGCGCTTTTCAGGAGATCCCCGCCGCTACACCTGGAGTGCGGAAGCCTTTCCCTTGGGCGGGCTGCAATTCGCCCTGGGGCCCAGTGGCCGCTTTCAACCGCTGGGTGGCGCGTTGAGCGGCACCGGACAGTTGGATCTCCAGCCGCTGTGGATCAGCGCTGCCATCCGCTTGGAGCGCCCGCAGCTGCTGGGGGTCTATGGCCGCAGCTTCAGCGCCACTGGCACTTACCGGCAGGGCCGCTACAGCGCTCAAGGCAGCTGGCAAGGTGAGCAAGACGACAGCGTCGCCCTGCGCTTGCGCGGTGAGCAGGGCGGACGGCTCTGGGCCCGTTTTGAAGCCCGTCGTTTCGGTGCCCAAACCCTGCAAGAGCTCCGGCGCTCTGCATCGCTCTGGCGCCTGGGCCCGCCCCGTTGGAGCGGCTCCGCTGCGGATCTCCAGGGCTTGGCCATCAACACCTTGGGCCTCAGCCTCAACGATCAGTTGCAGGCGTTGGATCTGGCGCAGCAGCAGCTCACCGCTGCGCTGCAGAGCCAGCGCAGCGCTGCTGACCGCCTGGATCCCCGCCAGTTGCAAGCCCTGGTGGATGCGGATCTCACCTTGATGGGCCCCTCCATCAACCAGCTCTCGCTCGACCTGCAGGCCAGTGGCCATGTCTGGCTGCGCGGTAGCGATCGCGATCAGGCTCTCACCACAGCTCCTCTTGCGCTCAGCCTGCAGGGCCCCCTCGGCGGTCCCACCAGCTTCTCGGTGGAGCATCTCCCCCTGGCGTTGCTGGCCTTGTTCACCACCGTGCCCGACGGCCTCACCGGTGGTCTGGCGGCAAAGGGTCGGTATGCGCTCGGGGATGGACGGCGCCGGCCCGAACTGCAGGTGGCTCTGGCGCTGCAGGATGCCTCCCTGGCTGGTCAACCCCTGCGGCTGGAGCGCGGTGATCTGGCGCTGGAGAACGGCAATCTCAACCTCGATTGGTCGCTGCGCAGCGATGGAGCGGCCAACAGCATTGATCTTAAAGGCACGGTGCCGCTGCAGCCGTCCGGCGATGAGCTGGAGCTGCGGGTGGCCAGCCGCGGCGATGGCTTGCAGTTCCTCTCGGTGCTGGGGGGACCAGGGTTGCAATGGCAGGCGGGCAGCGCCGACCTGCAGTTGCTCGTGCGGGGTTCTCTCCAGGCTCCCGTGGCCAACGGATTCTTGCGTTTCCGCAATGGGGTGCTCCAGGTGGCAGGGCAGACGATGCGCGAGCTGGAGGCCACGGTTCTCTTCGATTTCAGTGAGCTCGAGCTTCAGCAGCTCACCGCCCGTGTCGGGGAGAAGGGGCAGATCAGCGGCAGCGGTCAACTCGGCTTGATCAATCCGGTGCTGCAGCCCCAGCGCGTTCTCACCCTGCAGTTCCAACAAGCGCCCTTCAAGCTGCCCCGGATGCAGGCGGTGGCCACCGGCGCCGTGCTGGTCGATGGTTCGTTGCTCCAACCGGAACTTGGGGGAGAGCTGCAGATCAGCAGCGGCAGCCTCAATGTGCAACCGGGCCAGCTCGCCACGGAAGCCGAGCCCACCAAGCCCGTCAGCGTGCGCGAACTCGTGGAAGAGCGCTGGGACTTCCAAGAACCCCTGCTGGTGATGGGGCAGCAGCTGGAGAGCTCCGCCAGCCGTGATCTGCGCGAGGCGGTGCCCAACCTGCCCTTCCTGCGCTTCAACGCCCTGCGGCTGCGCCTCGGCCCTGACCTGAAGGTGGGTGTGCCCAACGTGCTGAATTTCAACACCGGTGGATTGCTCACCCTGCGCGGGGCCTTGGATCCCTCCCTGCAGGTGAGCGGTGTGGTGCGTCTGCTCAATGGCCGGCTCAGCCTGTTCACCACCAACTTCAGCCTCGATCCCGATGCCCCCAACGTGGCGGTGTTCACCCCGAGCCTCGGGTTGATTCCCTACGTCGATATCGCCCTGCGGACCCGCGTGTCCGACACGCTGGTGGCCAACGAAGCCAACCGTTCCAATCTCTACGACTGGAATGTGAATGCCCCGGCCAATTCCATCGATCAGTTGCGGCTGGTGAAGGTGCGGGTGGAGGCCTCTGGCCCCGCTGATCGCCTGGCGGACAACATCCGCCTCACCAGTTCTCCCCCCTTGCCCCAGGAGCGCTTGGTGGCCTTGATCGGCGGCAACTCCCTGGTGGGCCTGGCGGGGGGCAATGCCGGTGCGGCCCTGGCCACCGTGCTGGGTCAGTCGCTGCTCTCGCCGGTGGTGGGAGGGCTCAGTGATGCCTTTGGTCAGCGGCTCACCTTTGCCCTCTACCCCACCTACTTCGCGCCGGAAGAGGTGGTGCCTTCTGAAAATCGATCCCGCCGTCTTCCCTCGCAGTTGGTGTTGGGCTCCGAGATCGGCCTCGATGTCACCGAGCGCTTCAATTTCTCCGTGTTGGCAGCCCCCAACCGCAGCGATATCCCGCCGCAGGTCACGCTGCGCTATCAGGCCAGTGATCGGGTGGGTGTGCAGACCTCGATCGACACCCAGGGCCGCTGGCAGAGCCAGTTGCAGCTGCTCTTCCGCTTCTAAGTTGCTGCGATGGCCCAGTTGATCGGCGTGGATCTGGGCGGCACCGCGATCAAGCTGGGCCGCTTCAGCCTGGATGGAGAGCTGCTGGCGGAGTTGGAGGTGCCAACGCCGCAGCCGACCATGCCTGGTGCCGTGGTGATCGCCATTGTGGAGGCGGTGCAGCAGCTCGATCCCGAGCGGCTGGCTTCCTGTGTGGGGCTGGGGTTGCCGGGGCCGATGGATGCGGCGGGTCGTGTGGCGCGGGTGTGCATCAACTTGCCGGGCTGGGAGCAGGTCCCGCTGGCGGAATGGCTGGAGCCGCAGCTTCAGCGGCGCGTCACTCTGGCCAACGATGGCAATTGCGCCGTGGTGGGCGAAGCCTGGCAGGGCGCCGCCAGGGGCTACCAAGACGTGCTGTTGCTCACGCTCGGTACGGGCGTGGGTGGAGGTGTGTTGCTGGGTGGCCGCCTGTTCACGGGTAATGGCGGTGCGGCGGCAGAGCCAGGCCTGATCTGCATTGATCCGGAAGGCCCGCCCTGCAACAGCGGTAACCGTGGATCCCTGGAGCAGTTCTGCAGCATCGGCGCCTTGGCCCGCCAGTCGTCCTTGACGCCCCACGAGCTTTGCCAGCGGGCGGATGCGGGTGATCCAGAAGCCCTGGCGATCTGGCAGTGCTATGGGCGCCACCTGGGGGTGGGGCTCAGTTCATTGATCTATGTGCTCACACCCGAGTTGGTGTTGATCGGGGGCGGCCTGAGTGCGGCGAGCCACCATTTCCTGCCGAGTGCTCTGGAGGAGGTGGAGCATCGGGTGCAGCGTGAGAGCCGCCAGGGGCTCGAGATCCGCCGTTGCGCCCTGGGCAACGGGGCCGGTCGCCTCGGTGCCGCCCGCTTGGCCCTCGATCGGCTGCTCCACGTTTAACCAGCCACTCAACACCTGGCTGGGATGATGCGCCCAGTGCCCGCTGCGCCTGTGAGCGTTCCTGATCCCACCCCTGATCTGCTGCAACGGGCCGCCGCCGTGCGGCAGGCCGCCATGGCCCTGGGTCGCCTCAGCGATCAGCAACGCCGCCAGGCGGTGGAGGCGATGGCCGCGGCGTTGGAAGCTGCGGCGGATCAGATCGTGGCGGCCAATCAAGCCGACCTCGATGCGGCCGCGGCTGATGGCCTGGCTCCAGCGCTGGTGGGACGCCTGAAGCTCGATGCCGGCAAGCTGGCCGGCGCGATCGAAGGGGTGCGCCAGGTGGCGCAACTTCCCGACCCCCTGGGTGTGCGCCAGCTGCACCGCGAACTCGATCAAGGCTTGGTGCTCGAGCGCATCAGCGTGCCTCTGGGGGTGCTCGGGGTGATCTTCGAGGCCCGCCCTGATGCGGTGATGCAGATCGCATCGCTGGCAATCCGCTCCGGTAACGGCGCCATGCTCAAGGGCGGCCGGGAAGCGAGCCGCAGCTGCGCAGCCATCCTCGAGGCCCTGCGCGCCGGCCTGGCCACCAGTGCCGTTGATCCGCAGGCCTTGGAGCTGCTTACCTCCCGCGAGGAGAGTCTTGGCCTGCTCAAGCTCGATGGGCTGGTGGATCTGATCATTCCCCGCGGCTCCAATGAGCTGGTGCGCTTCATTCAGGACAACACCCGCATTCCGGTGCTGGGCCATGCCGATGGCATCTGCCATCTGTATGTCGACCGCGAGGTGGAGATCGATCAGGCGGTGCGCATCGCCATTGATGCGAAAACCCAATACCCCGCTGCCTGCAACGCGATCGAAACCCTGCTGCTGCATGAGCAGAGCGCAGCGGCGTTTCTGGCGGCAGCGCTGCCGGCCTTTGCCGCCGCTGGCGTGGAGCTGCGCGGCGATGCCGCCTGCCTGGCTTTGGGTGTCAGCCATGGGGCCAATGACGACGACTGGCGCCGTGAATACTCCGACCTCGTTCTCGCCGTGAGGGTGGTGGAATCCCTGGATCAGGCGCTCGAGCACATCCGGAGGTACGGATCGCGCCATACCGAAGCGATCTGCACCACCAATGCCAACACCGCGGAGACGTTCCTGCGCAGCGTTGACAGTGCCGGCGTGTATGCCAACTGCTCCACGCGCTTTGCTGATGGCTTCCGCTACGGCTTTGGCGCCGAGGTGGGCATTTCCACCCAAACCTTGCCGCCGCGCGGGCCCGTGGGGTTGGAGGGGTTGGTCACCTATCGCTACCTGATGCGCGGTGACGGCCACATCGCTGCCGACTATGCCTCTGGTGAGCGCAGCTTCACCCACCGCGATCGACCCCTGTGAGTGCGTCTGCCGATCGGGTGGTTGTGCGTGGTCTCCGGCTCTGGGCCCATGTGGGGGTGTTGGAACACGAGCGCCAAATGGGCCAGTGGTTTGAGCTGGATTTCAGTCTGGGCTGGGACTTAACAGCCGCCGCGGTTGCCGACGATCTGAGCCAGACCCTCGACTACAGCCGGGCGATTCAGGCGCTGCAGCTTCAGGCCCGCGGCCTGCGCTGCCTCACCCTTGAACACTGGAGTGATCGGATTCTTCAGGTGTTGGAAGACCTTTACGGACCGGTGCCGATCTGGCTGGAATTGCGTAAATGTCAGGCCCCAGTGCCTGGATTCTCCGGCATCGTGGCGGTGCAACGCTCTCGGCGCTGGTTGCCATGACCCGTCCGCTTGTGCTGTTGCATGGGCTCTGGGATACGCCACGGTTGTTTCGCGGTCTTGAAGCGGAGTTGTTGCGCCGCAGCCCTTCGCTGGAGCTGTATGCCCCCCACCTGCCCCATCGGCTCGGGATGGTGCCGATCCGTGAGTTGGCTTCCCAGCTGGCCTCGTTGCTCGAAGCACGCTTTGGACCCGAGCAGGAGCTGGATCTGTTTGGGTTTTCGATGGGCGGTGTGATTGGACGTACCTGGTTACAGGAGCACGGTGGTTGGCGGCGCACACGTCGGTTTGTCTGCCTAGGAAGCCCTCAAAACGGCACCCTCGCCGCCCAGCTCGTGCCCAGGCGTTGGTTTGCAGGCATCGCCGACATGAAGATCGGCAGTGCCCTGTTGCGTGATCTACGCAGTCAAGCGTTGCTGCTCGATGGCCTGGAGTGCCACAGCCTCTTCACGGCCACCGATCTCACGGTGGTGCCCGGCTGGCGGGCGGTGTTGCCGCTGGGGTCACGCCAGCAGCTGCCGGTGTGGACCCACCGGCAGCTGATCGTGCATCCCCGGGCCATTGGTGCGGTTTCGGATCTGCTGTTGGCTCCCGATGCCGCCCAACAGGCCGGCGCTTGATTGCCAGAGCCGATCGTTCCGGCTAACAGAAGTGCAGATCTCCTGTTCCAGCCATGTGCTTTTCGGCATCCGCGAGCTTTACGGCCTCAGCGGTGTTGATGCCTCTCGGCCTCTACAGCACCCATCTCGCTCGCAGCAACCAGCAACCGAACTACGTTCCTCTGGCGCTGGTGCCCTTCTTCTTCGGCGTGCAGCAGTTTGTGGAGGGGTTGGAGTGGACCGCCCTGGATCAGGGGCGCATCGAGCCGCTCACCACTCTGGCTGGGTTGGGTTTCCTCTTCTTTGCCTATTGCTTCTGGATGGTGTGGATCCCGTGGAGCGCCTGGTCGATCAGTCGCAGCACCGATTCCCACGGCTTGCAACACCGGTTGCGCTGGGTGGCGATTGTGAGCACGGTTCTGGGCGTGGCGTTCTATCTCCCGGTGTTGTTTGATCCGCCGGCCGTCCAACCAGCGGTGCATAGCACCGGTCGCTTGCTGTACGACGTCTCTAATCTGCACAGCATTGTCCATAATTTTATTAATACCCAGCCCGTTGGTGAGTTGCTGTATTGGGGGTTCATCGTGTTGCCGCTCCTCGCTGTGGCGGATAAGGCTGTGAAGTTGTTTGGTGTGCTGATTTTCGTCTCCATCTTTCTCACTTGGCTCACCTATAGCGCCACGTTTAATTCGGTGTGGTGCTTCTATTGCGCCGTGCTCTCGATTGTGGTGATTTGGATCGTGAATCGTCCTGAGCTTCGCCATGCTCGGTGAGTGGCTCCACTGGATCGAACGCGGCCTTGATGCCTTGGGTGGCTGGTTGATTCAGGCCGATTTCGGATTGGGTTTGCTGTTGGTGGTGGGGGTTTCGATGTCGCTATCCCACGTGTTTGCCCTGCTGGCGAATCGCCTCACCACCCGCCAGATCCTTTGGCGCTTGGGCCTTGATGCCCTGATGCTCGCCGTGGCTTTTCTGCTCACCAGCTCCATTGATATGGTGCTTCTGAGGCTCTATGGCTCGAATCCTGTGCATCCCAGCGCCTTTGTGGATGGGATCGCTACCTGCCTTCTGCCGGCCTGTTTTTATCTCGCCGTCGCTGCTCCGTATATCGGCGAAACGATCGGGCTGGTGATTTGGGTGATGGTGCATCTCAACGTCATCACCTTTGTGCATGTGCGCTTTGATTTGCCCTGGGATCAGAGTGTGATTCTGTGTACGCCGGGGTATGTTTTGGCTGCGGTGTTGGTGGCGCTGTTGTTTCGCCAGAGTTGGCAGCGCAGTTATGCGATGCTGGCCTCTGAGCTGGGTGTGCCATGAGCCCTGCCAGCCGCGTTCTTCCCTGGGTCCAACGCTTCAATCTGAAGCTGTTGATTCTGGTGTTGGCCGTCGGGCTGGGTGTCAACCTGATCGGCGTTGGCCATCTGCTGTTGGCCCTGCGCAGCTTGCTCTCGCCGGCTGATCTGCGTGTGTTGCTCCAGGTCAGTGGCCTGTTGTTGTTGGTGCTGATCCCGGCTGCAGGCATCTATTCACTGGTGAGTGAATTCGCCTTTTGGGAGGGTTGGTTGGATGGTCTGCCGGCCCCAGCCAGTTTGTTTCCTTCCGCAGGAACCGAGCCCTCGTCAGCCCAGCGGACTGGTGATCGCTGTTACCTGGTGTATCTCGATGGCATTCATCAGTTGGAGCGGGATCACCCGCCCAGGGTGTCTGCCTTTCTGGAAGTGCTGGAACAGCACCTTCCCGCCCATGCCCTGTTGGTGCGCGGCTTGGAAACCTACACCGTGATGCCGGTGGCTTTGGCAGAAGATGCCGGGAGCGCCTGGTTCTGGAGGCGGTTGTTTGCCCTCCAGGAGCAGCATCCCAATGGTTGGATCCAGCTCTTGGCTGCTGTATTGGTGCAGGCCAACAATGTGATCAAGGTGGGCATTTCGTCGGACCGGCGTTATGGCCCGATCCTCAACTACGAATTGGCTCTCAAGATCAGTCTGCGTTTGGCCGAAGCTGGTTTTCAGCCGAATGAACGGTGCTCGATCGTGCTGTTGGGCTACAGCGGAGGTGCCGAGATGGCGATGGGGGTGGGCGATTACCTGCGCCGGATCACCCGCTCCGCCGTGAGCATCGTGAGCTTTTGTGGTGTGTTCAGCGGTAACCAGCAGCTGCATCAACTGGCGGGCATCACCCAGATCGTGGGCAGCCATGACCCCGTGGCTGCCTTTGGGCGCTTGGCCTATCCAGGCCGCTTACCCCTGCTACCGCTCTCCAATTGGAACAAAGCCTGGGCCCAGGGTCAGATCCAGCGTTGGGAGATTGCCGGCCTGAACCACAACGGCAGCCTTGGTCCCTTCGCTGATCGCTTTCGCCTGCCGGTGGTTAAGGCGATTGTGGCGGCGCTGCCTGAGTCAGTTCCTGCACCAGTGCAAACGGACTGCTGATTGGCTGGCAGTGGCGCAGCCGCTGCAACGCCTCATCTGCAGCACTGCCGTGCACACTGCCGTCATGGGGAAGGTCGAGGAGGGCCTGGCGGTAGGCCTGCAGCCATGGCCCGGCCTGCGGCTCCAGTTGGCTGGAGCGGCGCCGCAACCGTTCGCGCCAGATGCCGCCCATCAGCACAGGGAACAGCTGACAGCGCCCCTCCATCACCTGCTGAATCAGCGCTGAGCTGTCGATGCAGAAGCCCAGCGATCCATAGCCCCCTTTCACCAGCTGCTGCTCACTGGCTTCCAGGTTGTGCACCAGGGCGATCAGCTCACAGAGTTCCAACAGCTGCAGGAGCCGTTCTCCCGTATACGTCTCCCCGAAATAGCGAACGGTGCCGTTGTGGCGATCGTTTTGCCAGGGGCGATGCAGGTCATTGAGCCCCTCCCAACCGCAGAGCCCCTCGGTGCCTTGGTAGTACTGCAGCCGGATCAACAGGTCGCCCTGGCGCAGGTTCAGCTCCAGGCAGCTGTGGGGTAGCAGGGCGCGCCGTTCCTGGCCGTCGTCTCCCAGGAGGCCAGTGCGGATCGGCAGGGCCAGGGGCACCTGGCTCCAGCCGCCCTGCTCCAACGGCAGGCTGGCACCAAGCCCGAAGCTGGCCACGCTGCAGCGCAGGCGAGCCTCGGCCTTCCACCCATGCTGCTGCAAGTGCTGAAGCCAGGCGCAGCTACTGCTGCACCCATCGATGCTCCACGGTGATGCAGCTGCATTGCGTTGCAATCGATTCGCCCCCAGCCGGTTCAACACCCGGGCCGTGCGGGCATTGCGCTGGCGTTCCCCGGCGGTTTGCTCGTAGGTCAGACCCACGTTCTGCCAGAGCAGCCCGCCACTGAGTGGGTGGCCTCTGGGTGGCCGTTCGCCAGTGGCCTCGCCAGCCGCTTGATCGCTGCCAGTGGCGAGCAACGCCTCCAGCTGCTGCGGAAGTGCGGGCTGGCCTTGGCTGCTCCACAGGGCCAGCGGATCGGCTTGGCCGCTTTGAGCCGGCGGCAGCAGGTGGGGGAGGTCGTCGGCAAGGGCGGCCAACAGGGCTGGAGTGAGGAGGCCACGCTCCAGCAGCCCCGCCAGGGCCTGGAGCCGTTCCGGGAGCTGGGCGGGCGCCAGTTTCCAGCGGCTCGGCAGCAGCCAGAGCAGCGGCAACAGTTGGGGTTTATGGCAATCCTCAGCCAGTCGTTTCAGCCAATCGGCGCGGCTGAGCCCTGAGCGAAACACGCTGCGCTCGAGAGCATCCTCAAATCCTGTGAGCGGCACATCACAGGGCCACGGCTCCACCAGGGCCAAGGGATCGCCATCACGCAGCAGGGGCGCCATCGAGGTTCGATCAACGCCCCATCCTGTGCCGACTCGCCTCAGACGGCTACCAACCCTGAATGGCGGATGAGAGCATCGCTGCTGGGCTGGCGGCCACGGAACGCCTCAAACACCGCTTTGGGATCGAGGCTGCCGCCGAGGCTGAGCACCGTTTCGCGGAAACGCCGACCCGTTTCGCGGATCTGCGCTTCGTTCTCCAGCCCAACGTCTTCAAAGGCGCTAAAGGCGTCAGCGCTCAGCACTTCGGCCCACTTGTAGGAGTAGTAACCCGCCGCGTAGCCACCGGCAAAGATGTGGCCAAAGGAGCAGAGGAAGGCGTCATCGTCGATCGGCGCGAGCACCGTGGTGCTTTCAGCGATCTCGCGGCGCAGTTCCTCGGGGCTCTTGCCGCATCCGGCATGCCACTGGCTGTGCAGCCGTAGGTCCACCAGGGCGAAGTGCACCTGCCGCAGCGTGGCGGCCCCGCCCATGAACGTGCGCGCTGCCAGCAGCTTGCGGTAGTCCTCTTCCGGCAGAGGTGAACCGCTTTGCCAGTGGCGGGCCATTCCCATCAAGGTGGCACGGTCGTAGCACCAGTTCTCCATGAACTGGCTCGGAAGCTCCACCGCGTCCCATTCCACGCCATTGATGCCCGCGGCTTGGGGGCGCTCCACGGTGGTGAGCATGTGCTGGAGGCCGTGGCCGAATTCATGGAAGAGGGTTTCCACCTCTTCAAAGGTCATCAGGCTGGGGGTGTCGCCCACCGGGGGGCTCTGGTTGCAGATCAGGTAAGCCACCGGCAGCACCGGTGTTCCATCGGCTTTGCGGGAGCGCACGAGGCACTCATCCATCCAGGCGCCACCGCGTTTGCTGCCGGGCCGGCTGTAGGGATCGAGGTAGAAGGCCGCCAGCGGTTGCCCGCCGTCAAGGATGCGGAAGTAGCGCACATCGTGATGCCACACCGGCGCTTCGCCGTCGGCCGCTTCGATACTGATGCCGAACAGGCGTTGGCACAGGTCAAACAGCCCCTCCAGCACCTGCGGCAGCGGGAAGTATGGCCGCAGGGCTTCGCTATCGAGCTCGAAGCTCTCTTGCCGCAGCTTTTCGGCCCAGAAGCTCACATCCCACGGCTGTAGATCAGCGGCTTCTGCGGCTCCCTGGCGGCGGGCACAGTCCGCCAAAGCTTGCAACTCCTGCTTGGCGACAGGCTGGGCGGCATCGCGCAGCTCCTCAAGCAACGCTTCCACGGCGGCCTCGGAGTCGGCCATTTTGGCGGCGAGGCTCACCTCCGCCCAATTGGCGTAGCCGAGGCGACGCGCTTGCTCACCCCGCAGGGTGAGGATCCGCTCGATCAGGGGCCAGTTATTGAGGGCGTCGCCGTTTTTGCCGGAGGCGCGGCTCACGTGGGCCCGATACACCTGCTCGCGCAGGTCGCGGCGGCGGCTGTATTTGAGAAAGGGGGCATAGCGGGGCATGTCGAGGCCCAGCAGCCAGGGGCCCTTTTCGGCACTGGCATCGGTGTCGCCAGCCTGGCGAGCGGCCTGGGCCAGCTGATCCAGCAGGCTGGCGGGAAGGCCATCCACCTGAGCAGGGTCGCTGAGTTTCAGGGTCCAGCCGTTGGTGGCATCGAGCACCTGGTTGCCGAAGCGGGTGGAGAGCTCAGCGAGCTCCTGGCTGGCGGCATTGAAGGCGTCTTGTTCCGCACCACTGAGGCCTACACCCCGCAGCTGCATGTCGCGCAATTCGGCGGCCAGGATGCGCTGCTGCGTGGCATCGAGCGTCTGCCTGTGCTGCTCGAGATGTTCGAGGGCCCGGTAGATCACCTGGCTTTGGCCAGCGCGGTTGCCGAATTGCACCACCGCCGCCTGCTGGGCCGCGTGGGCTTCCCGCAGCTCCGGGCTGTTGCACACGCCATTGAGGTGGCTCACTACTCCCCAGCTCCAACGCAGCCTCTCCCCCAGGCGCTGCAAGGGATCCATCACGGCACCCCAGCTGAGCGGCGTGCCTTTGCTCAGGGCGCGCTCAAGATCTTGCTCCAACACCGTGAGCTCCTCTGAGAGCTCCGCCATCAGCTTGGGGATCTCGCTGCTCACCGCCTCTGGGGTGATCTCCTCAAAGCGGGGCAGCCCCTCACCGCGCAGGATCTCGGGGCGTGATGCGGTGGCGGTGCTCATGGGCCTCGGTGGATCAGCTCCATTTCAGCCTGAGGATCAACAGCTTGGCGGTTCAGCCGAGGGCGGGTAGCCGAAGTGCCACCACGGCTGTTTGAGCCAGGGTGTCGGAGAGGGCTGTGGTGGAGGCCTCGTACACGTCGATCGCCACCCGCGGCCAGAAGCCGATCACCAGGGTGGGCACCAGCAAGGTGAGACCGATCACCAGCTCGCGGGGCTTCATATCGCCCAGCACGGCCAGAGCAGGGATCCGGGGGCCGAAGAACACGCGGCGGCACAGGCTGAGCAGATACACCGGGGTGAGCACCACACCAATGGCCGCGAGCACCACCGCGATCACCCGGAAGCCCACCGTGAAATCGGCGTTGCTGGTGAGACCAAGGAACACGGTGATTTCGCTCACAAAGCCGCTCATGCCAGGCAGGGCCAGGGAGGCGAGGGAGCTGGCGAGGAAGAAGGCGAAGGTGATCGGCAGCACCTTGGCCAGTCCGCCCATGTTGGGGATCGAGAGGGTTTTGGTGCGTTCGTAGAACACACCGGTCACGAAGAACATCGCGGCAGCGATCAGACCGTGGCTGATCATCTGCAGCATGGCCCCGCTCATGCCGAGGCTATCGATGGCGCCGATGCCCAGCAGCACGAAGCCCATGTGACTCACCGAGCTGCAGGCGATCCTCCGCTTCACGTTGTCCTGGGCGAAGGCGTTCAGCGCTCCGTACACGATGTTGACGATGCCCAGCACCACCAGGGCCGGAGCCAGCACCAGGTGCGCTTCGGGCAGCATCTGCACGTTGAAGCGCAGCAGGGCGTAGCCGCCCATCTTCAGCAGCACGCCCGCCAGCAGCATCGACACGGGTGCATTCGCCTCACCATGGGCATCGGGTAGCCAGGTGTGCAGCGGGAACATCGGCAGCTTCACGCCGAATCCCACGAGGAAGCCCAGGTAACAGAGCAATCCGAAGGTGCCGCCGGGGGAGCGGGCGATCAGCTCACTGAGGTTGAGGGTGAAGGGGCCATTGAGGGCCAGGGCCAGGCCGCTCACCAGGATCAACAGGGAGGCGGTGGCGGTGTAGAGGATGAACTTGGTGGCGGCGTATTGGCGCTGCTGACCGCCCCAGATGGCGATGAGCAGATACACGGGCACCAGTTCCAGTTCCCAGGCCAGGAAAAACAGCAGGAAGTCCTGAGACAAGAACACCATCGCCTGGGCTGAAGCTTGAACCAGCAGCAGGGCGAAGTAGAGGCGCGTCTTTTTCTGAATGTTCCAGCTGGCCGCCACCGACAGCAGCGTCACCAGTCCGGAAAGCACCACCAGCGGTGCGGAGAGTCCATCGGTGGCCAGAGACCATTCCAGACCGATGGCTGGCACCCACGCAAAGCGTTCCACCAGCTGCAGCCCAGCAATCGAGCCGTCGTAGTGCTGGCTGAAAACAAACAGCATCAGCCCCAGATCCACCAGCAGGGTGATCAGGGCGATGGTGCGGGGCAGCTTGGGATCGGTGCCATCCCCAGGGAGCACCATCAACAGCGGTGCGACCGCAACGGGCAGCAGGGTGATCAGGCTCAGCCAGGGAAAGCTGGTAGGCGCTGCCAGCAGACCTTCTGCCACGGCTGCATCACCGAAAGCCGAGCTGGCAAGCCCGGAGGACGCGGCGAAGAGGGGCAAAAGGGCGTCCATGAAGACCTCATCGCATTGATGGCTGCTCCCATCCCAGGATCAGGCCATGAGAGGGGTGAATCTAACAGCTGGGTATTTCTACTTAGGCTTTTCCTGGCCTGGCTTCTGGGCCGTTGGCCAGGGTCGTTAAGGGGTGTTGGTCTCGCGGTCGGGGATGGTGTTCCAGCGGCTGCCGATCTGTTGCAGCTGGAGCACTTCAGCCCGGGAGGCCACGCCTTCGCTTTCCCAGGCCCGCACCATCGCCCGTCGCACGGCGCCGGCCTGATCACGGTTGGCCAGCGCGAGGATGCTCGGCCCGGCTCCGCTGATCACACAGCCCCAAGCCCCAGCGTTCAGCGCGGCTTCACGCACCTGGCGTCCGCCTTGGATCAGGCCCCATCGATAGGGCTCATGGATGCGGTCGTGCATGCCATCGGCGATCAGGTCGCCGTTGCCCGTGCGCAGCCCCTGCAGCAGCAGGGTCAGTGAGCCCAGGTTGGTCACCGCATCGGCGATCGAGATCGCCTTGGGCATCACCCGCCGCGCCTCACTCGTGGATAGCCGGATCGAGGGAATGGCCACCACCGCCAGCACCTCCGGCGACCATTCGCAGCGCACCACCCGCCAGCGGTGCGATGCCGCCTTGGCGGTCATGCAGAGACCGCCCAGCAACGAGGGCACCACGTTGTCTGGGTGGCCTTCGATATCGATGGCGAGCTCGAGCAGTTTTTCGCGGCTGAGCGGTTCGCCGATCAGGGCATTGGCCCCCATCAGTCCGGCCACGATCGCGGTGGCGCTGCTGCCCAGACCGCGCGCCGGGGGAACCGCCAGTCGCACCCGCGCTTCGATGGCGATCGGCTGCTCACCGGCTTCCTTCCACACCCGCTGGGCGGCTCGGTACACCAAGTTGTCGGGACCGCCCCGCAGGTGAGAGCCTTCGCTCCCTTCAATCACCAGTTCAAAGCGCTCACCGTCGCCCTCGATGCAGCGCATCTCAAAGCGGTTGTTGAGATCCAGGGCGGCCCCCAGACAGTCAAAGCCGGGGCCCAGGTTGGCTGTCGTGGCGGGGACATCCACCACAACCCCCTGGCCGATGCGGGGGCGGACCATACGGTCGGTTCTGCTGGGGCCAGTGTCCCACTCAGCCCATCAGCATCCGGGCGCGGCAGGCCGCACTGAAGAGCCCGGCCTCCGGATCGGTGAGGGCGAGCACGGGAACCTGTTCGAGCACCGGGCTGAGCCGACCCTTCTGCAGCAGCGGGCCCAGAAAGGCCTCGGATCGCAGTTCCTCCAGCAGTTTTCCCGCCGTACCCCCTCCCACCCACAGGCCACCGCTGCAGAGGGTCTGCAGGGCCAGGTCACCGGCGGTGCTGCCGTAGGCGCCGAGCCAGAGATCCATGGCGCGGCGGGCCAGGGGATCACCATCAGCCGCCGCACTGGCGGTGGCCGCGGGGCGGTCATTGCTATCGATGCTCGCCAGGGGATGGCCTGCGGCGTCTGGATCGGTGGCCAGCAGCCAGCGCATCACTTCCCCCAGGCCCGTGCCGCTCACCACCCGCTCGATGGAGACCCGCTCGATCTGCAGATCCTGTTTGAGCCAGCATTTCAGCTGCCATTCGGCCTCGTTGCGGGGTGCGAATTCCGCGTGGGAGGCCTCACTGGCCATGGCCTGCAGCCCCTGAGCGGTGGGCACACCGATCGCCACGCCCAGTCCCGTGCCGGCACCGAGGATCGCCACAGGAGCCTGGGGATCAGCGCCTCCCGCTGCAGGCTTCAGCGGGGTGTGTTGATCGGCTTGCACATGGGGCAGTCCGTAGATCAGCACGGCGAAATCATTCACCAGATCCACCTGCTCCAACCCGCAGCTGCTGGCCAGGGCTGTCTGCTCCAGCTGCCAGGGGAGGTTGGTGAGCTTCACCCGGCCTTGCCGCACGGGCCCGGCCACGGCGAAGCAGGCGTGGCTCGGGCGGCTCGGTGCGGGTTCAGCGGCCAGGAAATGATTCACCAGCTCGGCGAAATCGGCCCAGTCCGCCGACACGAAGCGTTCAGTGCGCTGCTGGCGGAGTTGGCCGCCATCGAGCGTGTAGATCGCCAGAAGCGTTTTGGTGCCGCCGATGTCGCCGGCTAGGAGGGTGGTCATCAGCCCAGGGGCAGACCTGCACTCCGATCCTGATTGGCGCGGCCCGCAGCCGCCACTAGATCAGCCACGGCCACGCTGCCGAGATCGCCATCACGCCGGCTGCGCAGGCTGATTTGGCCGCTCTCGGCCTCTTTGGCACCGATCACACCCAGCACTGGGATCTTCATCTGTTCGCCATTGCGAATCAGCTTGCCGAGGCGATCACCGGAATGGTCAATGCTGGCTCGCACGCCGGCGGCCTGGAGCTCGGCTGCCACCCCCGCCGCGTAATCGCGCACTTCATCGGTGACCGGCAACAACCGGATCTGCTCGGGGGCGAGCCAGAAGGGGAAATCGCCGGCGTAGTTCTCGGTCATGATCCCGAAGAACCGCTCCAACGAGCCGAAGATGGCGCGGTGGATCATGATCGGCCGCTGCCTGGAGCCATCGGCGGCCACGTATTCGAGATCAAACCGCTCCGGCAGGTTGAAATCGAGCTGGATGGTGGAGCACTGCCACATCCGCCCGATGGCGTCTTCGATCTTGAGGTCGATCTTGGGGCCGTAGAAGGCACCACCGCCTTCATCGATCTTGTAGGCCCAGCCCTTGCGATCCAGAGCTTCGATCAGGCCTTGGGTGGCCAGCTCCCAGACGGCGTCTTCACCGATCGATTTCTCAGGCCGCGTCGAGAGGTTGATCTCGTAATGGCGGAAATCGAAGGTGGAGAGGATCTGCTCGGTGAGGTTGAGGATCGCCAGGATTTCGTCGCTGATCTGATCCGGCAGGCAGAACACGTGGGCGTCGTCCTGGGTGAAGCCGCGCACGCGCATCAGGCCGTGCATCACCCCGGGACGCTCGTAGCGATACACGGTGCCCAGCTCGGCCCAGCGGATCGGCAGCTCCCGGTAGCTGCGCAGGGTGCTGGCGTAGGTGAGCACGTGGAACGGGCAGTTCATCGGCTTGAGCTGGTATTCCCGCTCATCCACCTGCATCGGCCCAAACATGCTCTCGCTGTAGAAGTCGAGGTGGCCTGAGGTTTTCCAGAGGCTGATGTCGGCCACGTGGGGCGTGTAGAGCAGCTCGTATCCGGCGGCAAAGTGCAGCTCGCGCCAGAGGTTCTCGATCAGCAGGCGCATGCGGGCGCCGCGGGGGTGCCAGAACACCAAGCCAGCGCCGGCTTCGTCTTCGATGGAGAACAGATCGAGATCGGTGCCGATGCGGCGGTGATCGCGGCGCTTGGCCTCTTCTTGACGGCGCTTGTATTCGGCGAGTTGCTCTGGGGTTTCCCAGGCGGTGCCGTAGATGCGCTGCAGCTGGGCGTTGTTCTCATCACCGCGCCAGTAGGCCCCGGCCACGCTTTCCAGCTCAAAGGCCTTGGCGTTCAGCTCAGCAGTGCTGGCCACGTGGGGGCCGGCACAGAGGTCCCACCATTCCTCCCCCAGGGTGTAGAGGGTGATGGGTTCGTTGATGCCCGCGAGGATTTCGAGCTTGTAGGGCTCGTTTTGGGCCTTGATCTTGGTCTCGGCTTCCGCGCGGCTCACCTCAAGGCGCTCGAGAGGAAGCTTCTTGTTGATGATCTTGATCATCTCCTTCTTGATGGCCTTGAGATCGGCCTCGGTGAAGGGATCGGGGCTGTCGAAGTCGTAATAGAAGCCGTTTTCAGTCCAAGGACCGATCGTCACCTGCGCCTTGGGAAACAGCCGCTGCACTGCCATGGCCATCACATGGCTCATGGAGTGGCGGATGCGCAGCAGCTGCTCGCTCTCGCTGGTTTTCGGCAGATGGATGGGTGCCGCTTCGGTCGTTGCCGTGGTGGTTGCGACGCTGCCGGAGGAGCTTGATGCGGCAGGGCGGGTCGCGGTCACGGCTGTGGGGTAGCAACCCCGATCCTACGCAGGGGATTTGGGCCGATTCCTACGCTGATTGGCGATGGACCTTTCCTCCCCGCCACCCTCCGCCCAGCCGCCTGCCCCGGATCCCGATTCCGAGCCGGCACAGCTGTTGGATCAGTTGTTGCAGTCGCTCTTCGACGACTTTTGCTTCTGGTTTCAGCGGGGCCTGGTGCTGTTGGAGCTCACGCCCGATCACCTGTTGCCCGCCGCTGAGCAGCAGTCGCTCCGCCTGAAGCTGGAGGAAGCCCTTCAAGCCATCGCCGCAACCCGCGCGCTGCGTGCGGCTTGTGCCACGCCCATGGCCGTGGATATGGACGCGATGGCCCCCTGGCACCGCTTGATGATGCGTGTGTGGAACCTCTCCTCGATGCTGCGCATCGCCGGGGTGGCACTGCCCCCGGATGGACGCGGAGACGCAGAGCCTCAGGCCTGATCAGCCAGGGCCTTGAGGTTGTTGCTGTAAAAGCTCTGGAGCTCATCAGCCCGTTTGACGGGCTGCCCGTAGGCACTGCGGCCGGCCAGGTTGGGGAAGGACGCCCATTCCCGCGCCAGCACAGCCATGGCTTCCCGGGTGAGTCCCTGCTGGTCGATGTGCTCCAACATCCCGCGACGGTCCACGAGATAGAGAGCGGCCTGGTCCTGGCTCTCGGGATCAAAGCTGGCCAGCTGGAGCTTGCTGGCGGCTTCACTCCAGGTGGTGGGCAGGAATTGATAAGCCCCGGCAGCAGCACTGGTGTAGCGCTTCACCACCACGATCTCCGGATGACGCTCCAGACTCTGGAAACGTCCGCCTCCATAGAGGGTGCGGTATCCGGCCTGGCCCTGTTTCCAGGTGCCTTCCGCATAGCGAATCGTGTTGAGCAGGGCCCGCCGTTGCGGCGTGATGGCGTAAGCGGCCGTGCTGCGGGCTGCGGCGCTGCTGACCTCTTCGGCTGCCTCGTGCCCTTGGGAGGGGGCCACGAGCGATCCTGCGGCCAGGAGCAGGAGGCCAAGGGCTGTGGCGGCTCCGGAGGCAGGTGTAGGCCGGGACGTGGAGGGCAGATGACGACGCAGACGCAAGGGCAGGACGACAAGGTCTGACGAGCCTGCAGCTGCGCGAGGGGGCGGCACGAGAGGCCCCTGACCGGCCTGGACAAATGAGACGCAGATGTGCTTGGTCGGATCTTGACGGCCTGAGACGCTGCTGCGACTGCCGAGATGGGTATGTGCCGGTTGCGGCGCCGTCAGCGGGAACGATCAGGCGCCTTTATCTTTTCTTTGGGATTGATCACCCTGGGCCCGGGCTTCAGGGGCGTGGCAGGAAGCCGAGCGCTTGGCGGGTGCGCTCCAGGGTGGATTCGGCCACGGCGTTGGCGCGTTCACTGCCCTGCTCCAGCACCCGATCCAGTTCAGCCGGATCGTTGCTGAGGGCGCTATAGCGCTCCTGGATCGGCCGCAGCGCCTCCACCAGTGTTTCGGCGAGCAGAGGCTTGAAGCTGCCCCAGCCCATGGAGGCGCACTCCGCGGCGGCGGCATCGCGCCCTTTGCCGCTGAGCAGCGCATAGAGCCCCAGCAGGTTGTCGGTTTCGGGTCGCTCCGGATTGCCGAATTCCAGGCCCATGATTGGGTCGGTTTTGGCCCGCTTCACCTTCTTGGTGATCAGCTCCGGCGGGTCAAGCAGGTTGATGCGGGAGCCCTCATTGGGATCGCTCTTGCTCATCTTGCTGCGCCCATCGGTGAGGCTCATCACCCGCGCCCCCTCCTTGAGGATCAGCGGTTCGGGCACCTTCAGCACGGGGATCGGTTCGCCGTCGGCATCCTTCGGGCCGAAACGCGCGTTGATGCGCTGCTGAGCGATATCGCGAGCCAGCTCCAGGTGTTGCTTCTGGTCTTCGCCCACCGGCACCAGGTCGGCGTCATACAAAAGGATGTCGGCGGCCATCAGCACCGGGTAATCGAGCAGGCCTACCGACACCTGGTCGCCCTGCTTCACAGCCTTCTCCTTGAACTGAATCATCCGCTCCAGCCAGTTGAGCGGAGTCACGCAGTTCAGAAGCCAGCACAGCTCGCTGTGGGCCGGCACATGGCTCTGCACGAACACAGTGGCCTTGGCGGGATCGATGCCACAGGCCAGATACAAGGCCGCCGTGCTGCGGGTGTCGGCCGCCAGTTGCTCCGGGTTGTGGGGAACCGTGATCGCATGCAGGTCCACCACACAGAAAAAGGTGTCGTGGCTGTCCTGAAGGTCCACCCAGTTGCGGATGGCGCCGAGCCAGTTGCCCAGGTGAAGCGATCCGGTGGGTTGAACCCCTGAGAGAACCCGGGCCCTTGGCATCTGTGGTCGCTGGCGAGTCGCCGGATTCTGCCTGGAGGCGTCACCGGCGAGCCCGCCCTGCCTCGATCAGGCTTCCGCTGCGGCGGCTTCGTTGCTGGCTTCGGTTGCTGCGTCGCTGACCTCGGTGCTCACGACTTCGGCCGCGCTTTCGGCTTCGGTTTCCACCTCGCTCACCACCTCAGGGGCCGCGCTCACCGGCTTGGCCGGGCGTGCGAAGGGGTTGGGGCGGCTGGAGGCCGGGCGCTCACCGCGCTCCGGACGCGGGCCGCGACGATCGCCGCCGGGGCGCCCACCACCGCTGGCACGGTGCTGGGCCACAACCTCATCGAGCTTGCCCTCCTCCAGCAGCTGAGCCACCGTGCGGATGGAGAGTCCCAGAGCTGCCACGGTGGAGCGCAGGCCGAAGGCCTCCTGCACGGCACGGGCGGCACGCATTTCGTTGTCGCTCAGGCGGATGCGGAAGCCACCGGCCTCGCGACCGCCGCCATCACGGGATCCACCACCTTGACGGGGACCACGGTCGCCGCGGAAGCGGTCGTTCGAGCTGGGTTGGAAATCGCCGTCGGCCATGGCCGCACACCTGCATGATCAGGCGCAAGTGTGCCCTATGGCTGGTGGTCAGGGCCAGCACCACTGCAGCTGGTGGTGTTCCAGGCTGCTGCTCCGCGCCAGCACCAGCAGGGGAATCGGACTGGGGCCATCGGCTTCGATCAAGTGGCGATAGCGCTCCAGCAGATGCAAGTAGGCGCTGAAGGTCCAGCCGTGGTGTCCTCGCTCTTGGGCTTCCCAGAAGCGCCGGAGGGCCAGGCTGCAGCTCTCACGCCCGAATTCCTCCCAACAGCGCTCCTGGGCATCGAGATGGTCCACGCCCCGCTGACGGAGCTCACGGAAGCGCACGAGTTCCGGCGCCTCGCCGCTGCTGTCCGGTGGCAAGACCCGGGCCAGGTCTTCCACCCCCACCCGCTGGAGCTGCAGCCAACAGCGATCGAGCAGCAGCACCGGCAGGGCGCCATGCCAGCGGTTCTGCTGTTGCTGCACGCCGAGCAGCTCGCTGAGCTGGCGCTGCAGCCGCGGCGTCAGGGTGCTCACCAGCTCAGCCATGGGCACCGCGGAACGTGATGTCGGCGATGGCGTACTCGCGTGGCTCGAGATGAATCGTGCAGCGCACCGGACCGAAGCGTGCCTCGAGATGGTCCTCCACCAGCTCGGTGATGCGATGGGCGGTCGGCAGATCGTTGGCATCCACCACCATGTGCAGCTCGATGAACACGCGTTGGCCCAGCACGCCGCGGCTGGCGATGTCGTGCACGTTGAGCACGCCAGGTACTGCCATCGCGACCTCATGGATGGCTTCCGGGGCGATGGCGATCTGGTCCACCAGCCAGGGCAGATTGCTGCGCAGCACTTGCCAGCAGGCCCGCAGCAGCAGCACACAGAGCGGCACCGCCATGGCCACATCCAGCCAGTTGATGCCGAGCGTGAGCACGCCAGCCAAGCCGAGCAGCACCACCACCGTGGTCCAGATGTCGCTGGTGGTGTGTTTGGCGTCGGCCAGCAGCAGTTGGCTTCCCAGCCGCCGGCCTTCGCTGCGCTCATAGCCCGCCAGAAGCAGGTTGCAGCCCAGCACGATCAGCAGCAGCACTAAATCCTGTGCATCCAGCCGCAGTGGAGGCAGGCCCGCGGCGATGCGCTCCACCGAAGTTTTGAGAATCTCGAAGGCGGTGAACAAGATGAAGCCGGCGATCGCCACCGCCCCCAGTCCTTCATATTTGTCGTGGCCGTAGGGATGGTCTCGATCCGGCTTGGGATCGGAGAGCCCATTGGTGATGAGGCCCAGCAGGCTGCTGAGGCCGTCGGTGGCGCTGTGCATGGCATCAGCCAGCACCGCCAGGGAGCCGCTGAGCAGGCCGATCACCAGCTTCAGCAGGGTCATCGACACATTCACCGCTAGGGCGATGAGCAGCACCCGCTGCACCGCCCGGCGGTTGTCATCACGTTGCGGCGCAGCGGCTGATGGCGCTCCGCCCGTGCTGGCGACTCCCATAGCCCGGCAGGCTGGCAACAGTGCCCCCAAGGTATTGGGTCTGGGCAGTGCACACCAGCTGAGCTAAAGAGAACCGGCGCATCCGCTGGACCCTGCAGCCGTTGATCTCGCCACCGGCCTCTTCTGTTCCGTCGTCGTTGCTCCAAGCGGCGTTGATCAAGCCGCTGCGTCGCTTCTGGCCACTGGCTGCCGGCTTAGGTGGAGGCGTGATCCTGTTGGAGAGCAGCCAGGGCACCCTCTCGTCGTTGATCAGCCTCAGTGCAGCGGCTGCTGGTCTCTGGCTGCTCAGCGGCCGCTTGCGGCCCTCGGGCAAGGCCCTACCCACGAGCGTGGAGGGCTGGCTCGAGCGTTGCCAAGCCGTGTTGGACAGCTTTGAGCGGCTCGAGGCTGACAGCGATCCGCTGGCGCAGCAGCAGCGCCGCGATCAGCTGGAGCAGCTGCGCCAACGCCAGGACGACAACCATCTGCAACTGGCGCTGGTGGGCAGTGGGGGCTGGAGTGAGGTCCTGCAAGCGCAGCTGCTTCAGCACTGCCCTTCGCCCTTGCCCCTAAGGGTGCTGCGCAGCCAGCCCCTGCCTCCAGCCAGTGCCGAGTGGCAGTGGCCGGAAGCGTTTCGCCGCTGCGATCTGGTCGTGTATCGCCTGGCCTTGCCGCTGTCAGCGGCGGATCTTCGCTGGCTTGAGGCCTTGCCGGAGGACCAACCCGTGGTGCTGTTGGTGGATCGCCCGCCGGGCGATTGGGCTTTGGCGTTGCATCAGCTCCAGCGCCAGCTGCCCAGTCATCTCAGCGAGCAGTGCTGGCCCTGGTCACCTGAGGCCAGCGACACCTGCGCCCGTGATTTGCAACCCTTTGCCACCGCACTCGCTGCGATGGGCCCTGAGCGATTGCGGCTTACCCAGCAGCGTTGCCTGGAGGAGCTGCACAGCAGCTGGCAGGTGGCCCTCGAATCGTTGCGCCGCCGCCATTGGCAGCAGCTGGTGCAACGCACCCAGTGGACCGTGGCCGCTGGGGTGGTGGTGGCCCCTGTGCCCAGCCTTGATCTGCTGGTGTTGGCGGCCGCCAATGGCCTGATGCTCCAGGAGATGGCTCGTTTGTGGGATTGCCCCTGGTCGCTGGAGCAATTGCAGGCGGCTGCGCTGCATCTCGCCAAGGCTTGCTTGGCCTTGGGGGTGGTGGAGTGGAGCAGCCAGGCTCTGGCTGCTGTGGTGAAGCTGCACGGAGCTACCTGGCTGGTGGGTGGTGCGCTTCAGGCGCTCAGCGCTGCCTATCTCACCCGTGTGGTGGGGCGTGCCATGGCCGACTACATGGCCCTCGCTGCCGGGGTACCCGAGGCTGAGTTGGAGCGGCTGTTGCAGCAGCAAGCGCCTCTGCTGGTGGCTCGAGCGGCCGAGGAAGAGAAGCTCGATTGGCCTGGTTTCCTTCAACAGGCGCAGCAGTGGTTGCAACAGAGCTGCAACACACCAACGCTCAAGGCTTCATGAATCCTTCATGAAGTGCTTCATGAAGTTGTGTAATTCATCGCGAACTTAATTTTTGCTTCCAGGAATCTTTGGCTGAGCTCCGTAGCGTGGCCGTGCCACATCTGTGGCACACGCTCTCTTCGGCTCGCAAGAGTCAGCTGATTCATGACCACTGCCCTTCGCAGCGGCCGCTCCAGCTCCTGGTCACAATTCTGTGAGTGGGTCACCAGCACCGATAACCGCATTTATGTGGGTTGGTTCGGTGTGCTGATGATTCCCTGCCTGCTGTCGGCCACCATCTGTTTCATCGTTGCCTTCATCGCCGCTCCGCCGGTGGATATCGATGGCATCCGTGAGCCCGTTGCCGGCTCGTTCATCTACGGCAACAACATCATTTCCGGCGCTGTGATCCCCAGCAGCAACGCCATCGGTCTGCACTTCTATCCCATCTGGGAAGCGGCTTCTCTCGATGAGTGGCTGTACAACGGCGGTCCTTACCAGCTGGTGGTGTTCCACTTCCTGCTGGGCATCTCCTGCTACATGGGCCGTCAGTGGGAGCTCTCCTACCGCCTGGGCATGCGCCCCTGGATCTGCGTGGCCTACAGCGCTCCGCTGTCGGCTGCCTTTGCCGTGTTCCTGATCTATCCCTTCGGTCAGGGTTCCTTCTCCGATGGCATGCCCCTCGGCATCAGCGGCACCTTCAACTTCATGTTGGTGTTCCAGGCTGAGCACAACATCCTGATGCACCCCTTCCACATGCTTGGTGTGGCTGGTGTGTTCGGCGGCAGCCTGTTCTCCGCCATGCACGGCTCGCTGGTCACCAGCTCCCTGGTGCGTGAAACCACGGAAACCGAAAGCCAGAACTACGGCTACAAGTTCGGCCAAGAGGAAGAGACCTACAACATCGTGGCTGCCCACGGTTACTTCGGTCGCCTGATCTTCCAATACGCCAGCTTCAACAACAGCCGCAGCCTGCACTTCTTCCTGGGTGCTTGGCCTGTGGTGGGGATCTGGTTCACCTCCATGGGCGTGAGCACCATGGCGTTCAACCTGAACGGCTTCAACTTCAACCAGTCGGTCCTGGATTCCCAGGGCAAGGTGGTGAACACCTGGGCTGACGTGCTCAACCGCGCCAACCTGGGTATGGAAGTGATGCACGAGCGCAACGCTCACAACTTCCCGCTCGATTTGGCTGCGACCCAGTCGATCCCTGTGGCGCTGACCGCTCCGGCGATTGGCTGATCCCCCCGGTTCCGGCCGAAGGCCTAACCGCTCATCCCCCGCTGCGGCGGGGGTTTTTTAATGCTTCGATGCCAGACCCTTCTCCGCTCGACGCTCCCTGCCTGCTGGATGGGCCTGATGCAGCTCCCGCCACGCTGCTGCTGGCCCATGGCGCCGGAGCGCCAATGGATAGCCCTTTCATGAACACCATCGCCACCGGCCTGGCCGAGCGGGGCTGGCGGGTGTTGCGTTTTGAGTTTCCCTATATGGCCCAGGCGCGCCGATCAGGCCAGCGACGCGCTCCGGATCGGCAACCCGTTCTGCTGCAGAGCTGGCGCGATCAGGTCGCTCAAGCCTCCGCTGAGGGGCCGCTGTTCATGGGTGGTAAATCCATGGGAGGACGCATGGCCAGCCTCTTGCTCGACGAGCTGGCCGCGACGGATTCAGTGCTGGGTTGCCTCTGCTTGGGGTATCCCTTTCATCCCCCAGGCAAGCCAGAGGCCCTGAGGATCGAGCACCTGCAGACCCTGAGGCATCCCTGCCTCGTGTTGCAAGGGGAGCGCGACACCTTTGGGCGTCGCACGGAAGTGGAGGCTTACACCCTGAGTGCGGCAGTGCAGGTGCAGTGGATTCCCGACGGGGACCACAGCTTCAAACCCACCAAGCGATCTGGTCTGAACGAGAGCGACAACCTGCAGCAGGCCATCGCTGCCGCCGATCAGTTCATGGCTTGGTGTTGTCGAGATCGCTCGGGCGGCTGAGCACAAACAGCACGCCACCGGTGAGGGCCAGGCCAATCAGCACCATGGCCGTGATTGCAGTGCTGTAATCCGTCTGCATGGCGGCGTAACGAAGTGTTAAAGCACCCTAAGCGACTTGCGGGAACGCCTCCAGCGCCTTGGCGAGGCTGATTGGAGCCAGCTCTGCCGAACTGGTCACTTCAATGATCTGGCCGATGGAGGCTGGCGTGGCCAGAGCCTCCACACAGCAGCGCGCCACCAGGCGCCGCGGAATCGAAGCGCTGTCCTGTTGATCGGCGGTGCTGTAGCGAATGCCTTCGTGCTCCAGATCCGTTTCCCGTTCGGAGAGCCCGCCGGGGCGGATCACGGTCCAATCCAGCCCGCTGCGTTCCAGGCTCCGCTCCCCCACCCGCTTCCACACCAGGATCAAGCCGAACAGGTTCAGGGGATGGCGCCAGCGCCCGGCGCACAGGGAGCTCACCAGTACGACTCGCCGGATGCCCAGACGCCGGCAGCTCTCCACTTGATGCTGCACACCCCAGGCATCCACGCGCATCGGGCCTGTGAGATCCACCGAAGGCCGTGCCCCTGTGGCGATCACCAAGCCGTCGCAGCCCTCGAGGGCTGCATCGAGGGCGTTTGGGTCGCTCAACTGCAAGCGATGCAGCTGACACGCCCGCAGTGGCTCGGGCACCACAGAGTGTTCCTGCAGCAGCAGCCTCGGTTGATCCCCAGCTCGCAGCAGCTCCTCGGCGATCCGCCATCCGGTTTTGCCCGAGGCGCCGCTCACGGCAATCGTGCGAGACATGGCGGTGGGATGACGTGCAATAGGGAGGCAGTATCGCGGCTCTGAATGAACCGTTGGCATCCCCCTGAGCCCGATGACGGCGACTGGCCCGTGGATCGTGGCCGGCCCTGGGGGCTTCGCCTCTTGGCGTTGCTGGGTGCCTTCTCCTTCGTGATGCTGGGCCTGAGCAGCCTGGCGCCGTTGCTGCATCCGCAAGAGCGGCGTCCACCCGATCTGCCAGATCGGCCATCCAGCGGTCTGGTGAGCCTGCTCGGGAGGCTGGTGTGACGCTGTTACTGAACTTTCCTTGGCTGCCGGTTGTGCTGGTCGGCTTGGCCGGTGCCGCCTGCCTCGGGCTGCTGATCCTGTTGGCGGGTCTTCAGCGCGTCTTCGCTGTGGCGCCGCGTTTGCTGGAGCTGCCAGCGGATCAGCAACCGGTTGAGCAGTCGCTCACGGTTGTGGTTCCGGCCTACAACGAGGCCACCAATATCGAAGCCTGCGTCAGCCATGTGCTGGCCAGTGAAATGCCGTGCAGCTCCTGGCAGTTGCTGGTTGTTGACGACGATTCCAGCGATGCCACAGGCGCCCTGGCGGCAGCGGCGGCAGCTGCCAGTGGCTGCCCGCCGGAGCGATTTCGTTTGCTGCAGGCGGGCCCCAGACCAGGCGATCAACGTTGGGTGGGCAAGAACTGGGCTTGTACTCAAGCCGCCGAGCAGACCCAGAGCGATTGGTTGCTGTTCATCGACGCCGATGTGCGCCTGCAGCCGGATGCCTTGCGGCGCGCCCTGCTGCAGGCCCTGCACGATCAGGCCGATCTGCTCAGCCTGGCGCCGCGCCTGGGATGCACATGCCTGGCGGAATGGATGGTGCAGCCGATCATGGCCAGTTTGCTGGGCCTGGGTTTTCCGATTCAGGCAGCCAATGATCCTTCGAGCCCTGTGGCCTTTGCCGCCGGGCCTTTCATGCTGTTTCGCCGCCCTGTGTACGAGCAGATCGGCGGCCATCGCGCCTTGGCCGCTGAAGTGGTGGAGGATCTTGCCCTGGCTCGCCGGATCAAAACTCAGGGGTATCGGCTGCGCTACTTGCTGGGGCTTGATGTGGCGGAGCTCAACATGTATGCCAACTTCGCCGCGCTTTGGGAGGGCTGGAGCAAGAACTGGTTCCTGGGCCTGGATTCCAGCGTTCCCAAAGCCTTATCTGCCGCTGGGGTGGTGGTGTTGATGTTCAGCGGACCGTGGTTGTTGCTGGGTGCCGGCTTGTTGCTGAGTTGGTGGATGCCATGGCAACGCAGCTGGTGGCTGGTGCTGTTGCTACTGGCGGGATGTGGCGTGTTGCTGCAATTGGCTCTGCGTGTCTGGAGCCGGCGCCAATTCCAGGTGCCGCTGCACCTCTGGTGGTTGATGGGGGCCGGAGGCCTCCTGGTGGGTGCCATTGGCCCAACATCGGTGTGGCGCACCCTCACAGGTCGCGGATGGACCTGGAAGGGACGCCAGCTCTCTTGACCCTTCAGGAATAGAACTGTTGCTGAATGGCCTGCTGCGTGTTGGCCTGCTCGCTAAACCAGGCTTTGAGCAAATCTTTTGCCAGATGGCGGAGCTGCTCGGCGTCGCTCTGGGCATCAATTTCGCGCTTGAGACGTTCCACCTCAAAGGATTGATTGAGGCTGAGTTCGATCGGGGCCATCGGCTCATCACGATGGGACGCCCCGAAACCTATGGCTGCTGCTGATGGCGGACGTAGCGGTGGTTACGCAGCGGATCGGTGCGTCAGCAATTGCCAACCGTGACTGTTTGTGAAATCGACGTCGCTCAACAGCGCCCTGCCGGGAGAGTCGTTCTCACCACAAAGCCGCTTCCCCATCCATGCGTCTGAGCTGGAGTCAACACCTGAACGCTGCTCGCACCCTCGAGCTGGCGGGCTCTGATCAGGCCGGCATCGCCCTGGCCTTGATGGGCATGGCCCTGTTGATGCTGGTGCAAGACCTCAGCCTGGAGACTGATCACCAGGGCGATCACCCGGGTGCGTAACAAAGGCGACACCTTCAGAAAATCTTCCCCTCGATCTTTGTGAGGAAGCCGCTGCAACGAGCTCCGTGCTCCTTAGCGTTGATCGAACGCAGCAGCTTATCCGTGTCGGATCAACCGTGTTCCGAAGTTGATCGTTCCATCCAGCCCGCCAGCTTGAAGTGGCAATCGGATGGTGAGTTATCCCAACAGGATGTGTTCAATCTGGTCTGCAAGCTTCGCGCTGTCGAGCCTGGACACACCTGCAATGAGCTCTGGCGGCTTGGTCAGAAATACCCCAAATCGCCGTCGCGATCCACGTGATCCCCATGTCTTGCGCGTGGCTGATCTGCTGAACCTTTTGCTCGAGCCTCAGCCTTGATTTCCTGATCAAGTCACCGCCTGGTTGCGGTTGTTACGGGATCTTCGGCCTCTTTCATTACCTTGGCATCGCTCCTTGATGGTGCACAGATGCATTCCGATCGATCTCCAGCGGTGGAGCTTTCCATCACCCAGCAGTTTGAAATCGAACGGTTCAATCGGGCAATTGATGCAACCGCTGATCCCGATCAGCTGCGCAACCTGGCGAAGCAATTGCTTCAGGCTTGGCACACTCAGAAAGCTGCAACGGCATGGGTTGCAAGCCAGCGCGCTTGACCTGCGGCTGATGGAGCTGTCTCCTGAAGTCTCATTCGGTTGGATCTGCGACCTAAAATCTCCTTAGCAATCCGGTCCTTTTGGCTTCAGTGTCTGCAGCTGTCGCCGTTCAGCGGGTCGGCCTTGGTGGCGCACGCGGTGTCGCACGAGGTGTCGCAGCACTATTCACCGCTGTTTTGGTGGGTTGTTCCAGCTCGGCTCCGCCTTCCACCAACGCCTCTGCGGATGCCACCCGCAAGCCTGTGGTGCTCACCACCTTCACGGTGCTGGCTGACATGGCCCGCCAGGTGGCCGGTGATCGTTTGGAGGTGCGCTCGATCACCAAGCCTGGTGCTGAGATCCATGGCTATGAGCCCACCCCCAGCGATCTCGAGGCTGCGCAGGGCGCCAATTTGATTGTGGAGAACGGTTTGGGCCTGGAGCGTTGGGCCAACCGCTTCGTGGCTGCCTCCGGACAGGCGTCAACCCTCACCCTCAGCAATGGGATGGAGCCGTTGTTGATCGAGGGGGATGTCTATGCGGGCAAACCCAACCCCCACGCCTGGATGTCGCCCAAGCGGGCTGAGCATTACGTGGATCGGCTGGTGGAGGGGTTCAGTCAGTTGGATCCAGCCGGTGCCCCAGACTTTCGAGCCCGTGGGCTGGCTTACAAGCAGCAGCTCAGAGCCCTCGATGCCGAGCTGCGATCGGCCTTGGCGGATGTGCCGCCCAGCCAGCGGCTGCTGGTCACCTGTGAAGGTGCCTTCAGCTACCTCGCCCGCGACTACGGCCTCGATGAGGCTTACCTCTGGCCGGTCAATGCCGAAACCCAGGTCACACCACGGCGATTGGCCCGCTTGATCAACACGGTGAAGCAGCGGCAGGTGCCGGCTGTGTTTTGCGAAAGCACCGTGAGCGATGAGGCGCAGCGGGAAGTGGCCCGGGCTACGGGAGCCAAATTCGGGGGTACCTTCTATGTGGATTCCCTCTCGGGAAGCGGCGGCCCAGCCCCCAGCCTCCTGGCCCTGCAACGCCACAACGTGAACCTGATCATGCAAGGTCTGAGCCGCCCGCTCACCCCGAAGCCAGCGCCATGAGCGTGCGATACGCCCCCATGGCCGCTCCGCGGATTGAGGTGGAGCAGCTGTGCGTGGATTACAACGGCACTGTGGCGCTCTACGACGCCGATCTCAGCCTTCCCGCCGGCTGCATCTGCGGGTTGGTGGGGATGAATGGAGCGGGCAAATCCACTCTGTTCAAGGCGCTGACGGGGTTTGTGCGCCCCTCCCATGGGCGCATTCGCATCAATGGCCAGCCCGTGCTGGCGGCCCAGCGCGATCAGGCGGTGGCCTACGTGCCGCAGAGCGAAGGGATCGATTGCAACTTCCCGATCTCCGTCTGGGATGTGGTGATGATGGGCCGCTATGGCTCGATGAACGTGCTGCGCTGGCCGCGTCAGTCGGATCGGGTGGCTGTACGCGATGCGCTGCAGCGGGTGGATCTGCTCGATCTGGCGCAGCGGCCGATCGGCGCCCTCTCTGGTGGCCAGCGCAAGCGAGCGTTTCTGGCCCGGGCCATTGCTCAACGCGCCTCGGTGTTGTTGCTGGATGAACCCTTCAATGGCGTGGATGTGCGTACGGAGCAACTCATGGCTCAGCTGTTCCTGCAGTTCCGCCAGGAAGGTCGCACGATCTTGATCTCCACCCATGACCTGGGCCACATCCGCGATTTCTGCGATCTGGTGGTGCTGATCAACCGCACCGTGCTGGCCTACGGCGAAACCAGCGCGGTGTTCACCCCTGAGAACCTGGCGCGTACCTTCGGTGGGATGGTGCCCAAGCCATGACCTGGCTGCTCGAACCCCTCAGCCATGCCTTCATGGTGAAAGCGCTGTTGGTGAGCGCTTTGGTGGGCGGCGTGTGTGGCTTGCTCTCCTGCTACATGACCCTCAAAGGCTGGGCACTGATGGGCGATGCCGTGTCCCACGCGGTGATGCCCGGTGTGGTGGTGGCCTATGCCCTCGGCCTGCCGTTTTCCCTCGGGGCTTTTGTGTTTGGTGTGGGCTCGGTGGCAGCGATTGGTTTTGTCAAACAGAAGTCGCGCATCAAGGAAGACACGGTGATTGGCCTGGTGTTCACCGGCTTCTTTGCCCTGGGCCTGGTGTTGGTGTCGAAGGTGCGCAGCAACATTGATCTCACCCACATTCTGTTTGGCAACGTGCTGGGTATTTCCAGCTCAGATATTCAGCAGACCCTCCTGATCTCAGCGCTGGTGGTGGGTTTGCTGCTGGTGTTTCGCCGCGATCTGTTGCTGTTTTGCTTCGACCCCACCCACGCCCGTTCCATTGGCATCAACACGGGGGTGCTGCATTACATGCTGCTCTCGGTGCTTTCGCTTACGGCCGTGGCGGGCTTGCAAACCGTGGGGGTGATTCTGGTGGTGGCGATGCTGGTTACCCCCGGAGCCACGGCCTATCTGCTCACCGATCGCTTTGATCGGATGACCCTCTTGGCGATCGCAAGCAGCGTGCTCTCTAGCTTGATCGGTGTCTACGTGAGCTACTGGAGCGATAGCTCCACGGCCGGTTGCATTGTCTTGGTGCAGACCGCTCTCTTCCTGTTGGCTTTCTTGTTGGCACCGCGTTACGGCATCCTGAGCTCCCAGCGTTCCCAGACCCTCTAGGCGTGTCGGATCAGTCCTGGCCTTGGTGGCCGCTGCTGCCCCTGTATCCCTATGGGCGCCGGCGCACCTTGGTGCGTGAGCTGATTCCAGAACAGATCTGGAGTTTTGAGCAGCTCCAGGGCGTGTTTTATGTGGCGGTGCCGATCCGGATGACCGTGGCTCGGGTGCCGGGCGGCCTGATGCTGTATGCCCCGGTGGCTCCCACGGCCGAGGTGCGCCAGGCGCTTGCAGATCTTGAGCAGCGCTACGGCCCGGTGCTGAGCATCGTGCTGCCCACCGCGTCTGGCCTTGAGCACAAGCTGCCTGTTCCAGCGATGGCCCGGGCGTTCCCCCAGGCCGAGCTGTGGGTGACCCCCGGGCAATGGAGTTTCCCGCTGCCGCTCCCCCTGCCCTGGCTTGGTTTTCCGCGCCGCCGCACCCGGGTGCTGGGCGACGACGGTTACCCCCATGGAGAGGCCCTGCGCTGGGAGTCGCTTGGGCCGATTGATTTAGGCCTGGGGCGGTTTCAGGAATTGGCCTGCCTGCATCAAGCCAGCGGGGCTCTGCTGCTCACCGATGCCCTGGTGGCGATCAATGCGGTACCGCCTGAGCTCTTCGATCTCGATCCCACGCCGCTGCTGTTTCACGCCCGCGACCGCGGGGATCAGCCCCTGGTTGATGCGCCGGAGCTGCGTCTGAAGGGTTGGCAACGCCTGGCGTTGTTTGCGTCGTATCTACGCCCGGAAGCACTGGCTGTTCCCAGCGTTGCTGAACTGCTGGGCCAGGCTTGGAAGCCGGGCTGCCGTAATGCCCGCAGCTATTTCGGTCTCTATCCCTTCCACTGGGCCCGCAATTCAGCCGAGGTGTTTCTCGAGCTGCAACCCCAGCCCGGCCAGCTGCGGGTAGCGCCGGTGCTCGAGCGGCTGGTGTTTCCGCGCACCCAAGCTTTGATCGTGGCCTGGGTGCGGCGCCTGGCCCGCCTGGATGGCCTGCGCTGGGTTGTTCCAGCGCACTATGACGCGCCCGTTGCCTGTAGCTCAGTCCAGTTGCTGGAGCTGGCCGAACAGTTGGAGCAGCGCCAATGGGCTCCAAACGAGGGCAATTGGGCCTATCTGGCCGGAATCGATCGCACCCTCTTGAAGCTGAAGGTGGTGCCGGAGCAGCCCCAGGTGGGCTGACTCACCGGCTCGTTGTGGCTCAGAGCTTCAGCTCACCGGGGTCGGCGTCAGCCTCGGGGAAGAGGGTGGCTTCCAGTTCCATGCGCTGCTCCATCTGGCGCAGGAAGTAGCCAGTCATCATCGCGGAGGCCAGCAGGCCAGCCAGGTGATCACGGTTGGCCGTGATTTTCACGTCGAAGTGCTCGCCCGGCAGAACGCCCAACAGGCCCTGCACGTTGTGGCGAATGATGTCTTGGATGTCGCTGCTGGCGGAGCGAGCCACGCGCTGCAGCACATCCGGGGACTGTTCCTGCAGGTACTGAATCAACGAATTGGCGCTGATTGCTTCGCTGTCGCTCGTCAGGAACTCCGGGTTAAACATTCCGGTGTGCTCCGCGTCACGGCTGCACCCTACCCCAGCTCTTCGTCTCGTTCGAGACCGTTGAGGTCGGAGAACCGAATCAGACCAAGACGATTCAGCGGCCAGTAGCGAAACACAGCCGTGCCGATCACCTCCTGGCGTGGCAGCGGGCCCCAGATGTGGGAGTCGAGGCTGGCATTGCGGTTGTCGCCCATCACCAGCAGGTCACCCTCGGGCACGGTCAGCGGCCCGAAGCTGTAGTCGATCGGTTGCTGACGCCAGGGCTCGTCCACAGCGCTGCCATTGCGGAGCAGGGCGCCATCCCGCACTTCCACCACATCCCCTGGTTGCCCCACCACCCGCTTGATCAGAGCCGCTTGGGGGTCGTAGCCCGCCTCCACCAGCACCGGAGGGGCATGGAACACCACGATCGTGCCGTTGGGCAGGGGCTGATGCAGCCGCGGCCTGAGCTTTTCCACCAACACCCTGTCCTGCAACTGCAGGGTGGGCAGCATCGAGCCGGAAGGAATCCAGCGCGGTTCGATCACCAGCCAGCGCAGCAGCACGGCCACGGCTAACCACAGCAGCACCGAGCGCCAGCCCTTCAGCGCTGAACCCGCCCCAGGGGATGGATCGCTGGAGGAGGAACTGCTCTTCATCGCCGCTTCGGTGAGCATGATCGCCACATCCTGAACAACAGCACCGCCGGTGCCCGCTCCTTCAGCCCACCGTTGCAGCGCCGGCGACAACCTCCGGGCCGCCCTGGCTCTGCTGGAGGCGCTGCAGCGTCTTGGCTTGCGCCGGTTGGTGCTCTGCCCGGGTAGCCGCTCGGCCCCTCTGGCGGTGGCCGCCGGGCTTCTCGAGACGAGCGGTTTGGCACTGATCCCTGCGGTGGATGAGCGCTCTGCGGCGTTTTTGGCCTTGGGGCTCGGGCGGGCCGATGGGGTGCCGGCTGCGGTGGTCACCACCTCCGGCAGTGCGGTGGCCAACCTCCTGCCCGCTGTGGTGGAGGCCGATCACGGCGCGGTGCCGCTGTTGCTGCTCACAGCGGATCGCCCCGCCCGCTTGAAGGGCTGTGGTGCCAATCAAACGGTGAATCAGGAGGCGTTCCTGGCTCCGTGCTGCCGCTGGATAGGAGCTGGTGATCCCCGGGGGTTGGCGGCGATGCCGGCGGAGGGCCTCAGTGCGTTGGCCGAGCGGGCCTGGGGTGCTGCCCTGGCTGCACCGGTGGGACCTGTGCATCTCAACCTTCCGTTTGAAGAGCCGCTGCACGCCTCGGCAGAGCAGATCGAGGCGGAGTGGGCACGCCGCACCAGCAGCAGCCCAGCCCTTGCTGTGAACGCACAGCCCGCGGCTCGGCCGCTGAACCCAGTGGATTCAGCTGCTGATCTGTTGGATCCCGATCAGCCTGGAGCGGTGGTGGTGGGGCCCTGGCGGGCGCCCGCGGCTCAGCTCGAGCCCTTTGCCGAGGCGCTCGTGCGTTGGCAGCGCCGCAGTGGTTGGCCGGTGTTGGCTGATGGACTGTCGGGCCTGCGCGGCTGGCCCGGGCTGCAGCTGGTGCACGGCTACGACCTGCTCCTGGGCGAAGGCCATGCCTTGCCGGCGGCTCCGCAACTGCTGCGGCTCGGGTCGATGCCCGCCAGCCGCCGCCTGCAGCAGTGGATCGCCGCCAGTGACGGCCCCCAACTGCTGATCACGGAGGGCGATCCGCGCAACCTCGATGCCAGCGGCACGGCCCGCCAGCAGCTGGCCTGTGGCTTGGCCGCCTGGCTCGCTGCTGGCATGCCCGATGGTCAGCCGAGCGAAGCCAGCCAGGTGTGGGCGGCGGCGTTGATGGCGGCGGATCAGCAGTTGCAACAGCAGCTAGATCAGCGCTGGCTCTCTGCTGATCCGCAGGCCCTGAGCCGTGAACCCGCCTTGGCCCGTGCCCTCAGCCGCCTGCTGCCGGCTGGTGAACCGCTGATGCTGGCCAGCAGCAGCCCCGTGCGCGATTGGGAGAGCTTTGCAGCGGCCGATGCACCCCAGCGGCCGGTGTTCGGGTTCCGCGGCGCCTCCGGGATTGATGGCACCCTCTCGATGGCGGCCGGTCTGGCGATGAGCCATGGCCGCACCACCTTGCTCAGTGGTGATTTGGCGTTGCTCCACGACGCCAACGGCTGGCTGTGGCGTGAGGCGATGGCTGCTGCCAAGGCTCGGCTCACCGTCGTGTTGGTCGATAACGCCGGGGGGGGCATCTTTGAGCAGTTGCCGATCCGCACCGGCCCGCAGCTGGATTTCGAGCGGCTGTTCGCGATGCCGCAGCAGCTCGATCACACCGCCCTGGCCGCCGGTTATGGCATTCCCGCCCGCGCCGTCGTCAGCCTTGATCAGTTGGCGGATGGCCTGAGCTGGGCAGCCCAGCACCCCATGGCTCTGCTTCATGTGCGCACCGACCGGCAGGCCGATGCAGCGCTGCGCCGGCAGTGCCGCCGCACAATGGCTTCCATCCACAAGGGGCCTGATGGCGGCAACACCCTCAGCTGAGCTGGCAATCGCTTGGCAGCCGCAAGGCTCCTACAGCGACATCCTGTTCGACCTCAGCGCCGAGGGCATCGCCCGCATCACGATCAACCGCCCCCACAAGCGCAACGCCTTCCGTCCGCAGACGGTGACGGAGTTGTTTGATGCGTTTTCGCGGGTGCGCGACAACCCCCGCATCGGTGTGGTGCTGTTCACCGGCGCCGGTCCCGCCGCCGATGGCGGCTATGCCTTCTGCGCTGGCGGCGACCAGAGCGTGCGGGGTGATGGCGGCTATGTGGGCGACGACGGGCTGCCCCGCCTGAACGTGCTCGACCTGCAGCGTTTGATCCGCAGCCTGCCCAAGGTGGTGATCGCCTTGGTGGCGGGCTACGCCATCGGTGGCGGCCAGGTGCTGCATCTGCTTTGTGATCTGAGCCTGGCGGCCGAGAACGCCGTCTTCGGCCAGACCGGTCCGAAGGTGGGCAGCTTTGACGGCGGTTTTGGGGCCGGCTACCTCGCCCGGCTGGTGGGGCAGCGCAAAGCCCGTGAGATCTGGTTTCTCTGCCGTCAGTACGGCGCTGCAGAAGCGCTGGAGATGGGTCTGGTGAATGCCGTGGTGCCGCTGGAGCAGCTGGAAGCCGAAGGCGTGCGCTGGGGCCGGGAGGTGTTGCAGCACAGTCCCACAGCAATCCGCTGCCTCAAGGCCGCCTTCAATGCCGAAACCGATGGCATGGCCGGCATCCAGGAGCTGGCGGGCCAGGCCACCCATCTCTTCTATCGAACAGAGGAGGGGCAAGAGGGCCGCAACGCGTTCCTCGAGAAGCGGGCACCGGATTTTTCCGAGTCCCCATGGCTGCCTTAGCGCCAGCCGTTGGCTAGCAGTTGGTGAGAGTGCTCGTATCGCTGTGACAGCTCGTCGTTTGTCTCGTTGGATGCTGGCCTGGGCCGCCTGCCTGGCTCCCCTGGGGGCTCCAGCCCTGGCGCGTCAGCCGGATCCGATCCCACCGCCGGCGCCGGCGATCAGTGACGCCGTGGCCCTCAGCCGCATTCCCTCCGATCTGATCGACGATGAGGGCCTGCATCTGGTGCTCGATCGCCGCACCCGGCAATTGATGGTGCTCAAGGATGGCCGTCTGCTGCGCCGCTACCCAGCTGCCGTGGGCACCGAGGGGTGGGAAACGCCTGCGGGCCGCCATCAGGTGCTGGAGATGGTGCCGTATCCGATCTGGGAACACCCCAGCAATGGCAAGCAGGTGGGGCCTGGCCCCAACAACCCATTGGGATCCCGCTGGATCGGCTTCTATCGCGACTGCACCCCCCGCCAGAACGCTTGGGATGGTGAGCGTTATCTGAGCGTGGACGGCTGCACCGTGGCTGGTTTCCACGGAACGCCCCATCGCTGGACGGTGGGACGAGCGGTGTCCCATGGCTGTGTGCGCTTGTTTGAGGAAAACGTGCAGGAGGTGTTTGAGCTGGTGGAGGTGGGCACACCGGTGACGGTGTTGCCCTGAAACCACCCGTAGAGTTGCGCGCACTTTCAGCCGGACTTCCCATGCGGGTGCTGTTTGCCGCAGCCGAATGCGCCCCAATGGTGAAGGTGGGGGGCATGGGTGATGTGGTGGGTTCCCTGCCCCCGGCCCTGGCCCCTCTCGGCCACGACGTGCGGCTGATCATGCCCGGCTACGGGCGGCTCTGGAGTCAGCTCGATATTCCTGGCGAGCCCATCTGGCGCGGCCACACCATGGGCACCGATTTTGCGGTGTACGAAACGCGGCACCCCAGCAATGGGCTCCCCCTCTATCTCGTGGGGCACCCGGTTTTCGATCCCGAGCGCATCTACGGCGGTGAAGACGAGGATTGGCGCTTCACCTTCTTTGCCAGTGCCACCGCTGAGTTCGCGTGGAATCACTGGAAGCCCGACATCCTCCATTGCCATGACTGGCACACCGGGATGATTCCGGTGTGGATGCACCAGGACCCCGACATCAGCACGGTGTTCACCATCCACAACCTCAAATACCAGGGGCCCTGGCGCTGGAAGCTCGATCGGATGACCTGGTGCCCCTGGTATATGCAGGGCGATCACACCATGGCGGCGGCCTTGCTGTATGCCGATCGCGTCAATGCGGTGTCACCCACCTACGCCCAGGAGATCCGCACGTCTGAATACGGCGAACAGCTCGAGGGGTTGCTCAACTACATCAGCGGCAAGCTGCGCGGCATCCTCAACGGCATTGATCAGGCCGCCTGGAATCCCGCTACCGATTCCACCCTGCCCGCCAACTACAGCGTTGATGACCTCGCCGGCAAGGCCGAGTGCAAGCGGGTGTTGCAGGAGCGCATGGGCCTGGCGGTGAATCCCGACACCTATCTGATGGGTTTGGTGAGCCGTCTGGTGGACCAGAAGGGCGTGGATCTGCTGCTGCAGGTAGCCGATCGGGTGCTGGCCTATTCCGACACGCAGTTTGTGGTGCTCGGCACCGGTGATCGCCATATCGAATCCGGCCTCTGGCAGATGGCGGCTCGCCACCCGGGCCGCTTCGCCGTGTTCCTCACCTACGACGACGCCCTCTCCCGGCTGATCTACGCCGGCAGCGATGCCTTCTTGATGCCCAGCCGGTTTGAGCCCTGCGGCATCAGCCAGCTGCTGGCGATGCGCTACGGCTCGATCCCTGTGGTGCGCCGCGTGGGGGGTCTGGTGGACACCGTGCCGCCCCATGTGCCCAATGCCCACACCGGCACCGGCTTCTGCTTCGATCGCTACGACCCGCTCGACTTCTACACCTCGATCGTGCGCTCCTGGGAGGCGTACCGCCATGGCGACAGCTGGCGCGAGCTGCAACGGCGTGCGATGACCGCCGATTACAGCTGGGATCGCTCCGCCCTCGAGTACGACCAGATGTACAAGGAGGTGAAGGGTGTGAAGGAGCCCACCCCCGATGCCGAGGCGGTGGAGCAGTTCTCCCGCGGCCAGGACGCTGACCCCAGCCTCCAGGGTGGAGGTCAGCCCCCCCGCGAGCCCCTTGAGGCGTCTTCGGCGGGCAACAGCTTGCTCAATCCGCTCTCCCTGCTGCGCCGCCGCGGCGGTCGTTGATGCGCTGGGATGGCCCTGTCACCGCCTGAGGGCCCGTCCCAGCAGTCAGCGCAGCAGCGCGATCTGCCGGCCACGTATCGCAACCCCTGGTCCACCCTGGGCGACAACCTCTGGGCGGTTGTTGCCGATACCCGGCTGCGCGTTCAGGAGGTTGTCCGGCGCAACGGCCAGGGGAGCCTGTGGCGCCCGAGCTGGTGGCCGGCGGATCTGGCACCCCTCTTCTGGCCGTTGCTGCTCGCGCTTGGGCTCACGCTGGTGGTGCTGCTGGGCCTGCAAGGCGCCTCAGCCCTGCGGCGCCTCACTCCCCCTGTGAGCCCGCCGATCCGTTCCGCTGCAATCGAGGCAGGACCAGCGGAGGCTCCCGAGGCGGACGAGCCGCCGCCCGCGCCCCTCGCCTTCGAGCCGCCGTTGATGCCGGAGGCACCGCCGGCTCCCTCGCCCGATGGGGTCGGTGAGCTTGCTGAGGAACCACCGGATCTGCCTCTTGCTGAGGTCCCTGCTGAGCCCCAACCGCCAGACCCGCTCGATGCACTCGTGCAGCGCTCCGATGCCGACGGATTGCTGCTTCAAGCGGTGGCGTCGGCTGATCAGCGCACCCTCGTGCTGCAGGTGGCTCCTGCGTTTGCGGCGCTGAGCGTGCCGGCTCAGCAGCGTTACGCCGAGCAGTGGCAGCTCTGGGCGGCGGATCTCGGCTACGACCACCTGGAGCTGCGCGATTCTCGCTCTGGCCTGCTGGCCCGAGATGCGCTGGTGGGCGCCGGCATGATCGTGCTCAACGAGTCATCCAGCCCCTGATCCAATGCAGCTTGGCGCTTTGATCGCGTGCTGGGGACAACCCCGCGGAGCTCAGGCCGCTGGTGTGGATCCGGCTGCCCCAGTGGGCCCCATCTGCACCGATAGCCGCCAGCTGCAGGGCGGAGAGCTGTTTGTTCCCCTGGTGGGGGAGCGCTTCGATGGGCACGGGTTTCTCGGGCAGGCAGCAGCCCTTGGCGTCCAGGCGGCTGTGGTGCAACGCGGCCGCGCCGGAGACGTTCCCCCGGGATTGCTCCACTGGCTCGTGGATGACACCCTCGATGCCTACCAACAGTTGGCGTTGCTGCATCGACGTCAACTCGTTGCACCGGTGGTGGCCGTAACGGGCTCGGCCGGCAAAACCACCACCCGCGAACTGATTCGCGCCGCCCTGGGGCCCTTAGGGCCGGTGATGGCCAGCAGCGGCAACGAAAACAACGACATCGGCGTGCCCCTCACGCTCCTGAAGGCTGGCACCGAACACCGGGCGGTGGTGGTGGAGATGGGCATGCGTGGCCTGGGTGAGATCGATCGCCTCAGCCGCACCGCTCAGCCGGATGTGGCTGTGATCACCAACATCGGCACGGCCCACATCGGCCGCTTGGGCAGCCGTGAGGCGATTGCCACCGCCAAGTGCGAGATCACCAGCCAGCTCAAGCCCGATGGCCTCTTGGTGATCCCTGCAGGCGATCCCCTGCTGGAGCAGGCGATCCAAGCGGTATGGAGCGGCCGCGTGCAGCGGGTGGCACTGGCGGGCGATCCGGGCGTTGACCAGGCGGATCTGCTCGGCGAGCTCGATGAAACCAACGACTTGCTCAGCGTGCGCGGTGAACGCATTCGCCTGCCCCTGGCGGGCCGGCACAACGCCCGCAACCTGCTGCTGGCCGTGGCGGTGGCCCAGGAGCTGGGAGTTGGCCTGCCGGCCTTGGCTGATCTGGATGTGGAGGTGCCCGGCGGCCGCAATCGCCGGCTCCAGCTCGGCGGCCTCAGGGTGTTGGATGAGACCTACAACGCCTCTCCGGAAGCCGTGTTGGCGGCCCTGGAGCTGTTGGCCCGGCAGCCGGGGCGCCGCTTTGCCGTGCTGGGCTCGATGCTCGAGCTGGGAGAGCAGAGCGTGGCCCTGCATCGTCAGGTGGCGGAGCGGGCGGCGGCCCTGGGCCTCGATGGATTGGTGGTGGTCGCCGGCGGCGCTGAGGCCCAGGCCATGGCGGCGGCCGCCCAGGCGTTGCCGAACCTTGCTGTGGTGGCGGAGCCGGCGGAGGCCGCCGAGCCGCTCAAGCAATGGTTGGCCAGCGGCGATGTGCTGTTGCTCAAGGCCAGCCGGGGTGTGGCCCTGGAGCGGCTGATTCCCCTGTTGCCGGAGCTGCCGCTCAGCTAGGGGCCTGCCAGTTCTCCTTCACCAGCTGTTTGGCGCGGCCCAGGGCGAGCGCTCCAGCGGGCACGTTTTTGGTGAGGGTGGAGCCGGCTCCCACGGTCACGCCTTCGCCGAGCACGATCGGCGCCACCAGCACGCTGTTGGCACCGGTTTTGCTGCCAGCGCCGATCATGGTGCGGTGTTTGTTCACCCCGTCGTAGTTGGCGGTGATGGTGCCGGCTCCCACATTCACGCCTGAGCCCAGCTCGGCATCGCCGATGTAGCTGAGGTGGTTCACCTTGCAGCCCTCGGCCAGGCTGCTTTTTTTGATCTCCACAAAGTTGCCGACGCGGCAGCCTTCAGCGAGATCAGCGCCCGGGCGCAGCTGGGCGAAGGGGCCGATGGCGCAGTCGCTGGCTACGGCTGCATCGCGCACCACGGAGTAGATGATCTCCACGCGATCGCCGATGCGGCTGTTGTCGATCAGGCTGCCCGGGCCGATGCGGCAACCCTCGCCGATCACGGCGTCGCCGCGGAAATGGCATTGGGGCTCCACCACCACATCGCGGCCGAAGCGGGTGCCATCGCTGAGGGTGCAGCTGGCGGGATCCACGAAGGTCACCCCTTCAGCCATCCAATGGCGGCGCATGCGCTCCTGAATCACCGCCTCGCATTGGGAGAGCTGCAGGCGATCGTTGATGCCGTTGATCTCATCGGCATCGGCCACCTCCAGGTGCATGGCGGGGTTGAGCATCGCCACGGTGTCGGTGAGATAGAGCTCTCCCTGGTCGTTGTCGGTGCTGAGCTGCGGCAGAACCTCCGCCAGCTTGCGCCAGTTGAAGCAGTAGATGCCGGCGTTGATCAGGTTGTTGCAGCGCTGGGCCTCGCTGCAGTCGCGGTGCTCCACGATCGCCGACACCTGAGCGGCGTCATCGGCAAACACACGGCCGTAGCCCGTGGGGTCGGCCAGCCGGGCGGTGAGCAGGGTGACCGCCGCACCACTGCTGCGGTGCCGTTCGAGCAGGTTGGCGATGGTCTCAGCCCGCAGCAACGGCACGTCGCCGTTGAGCACCAATAGATCCCCTTCGAAACCGCTGAGGGGTTCGAGCAATTGCTGCACCGCATGCCCCGTGCCGTTCTGGGGCTGCTGCAGCACAAACTCCAGACCAGGTTGATGGGCCAGGGATTGCTCCACCCGATCAGCCTGATGGCCCACGATCAGGATCTGCCGCTGTGGCGCCAGACCCTTGCAGCTGGCCAACACGCGCTCCACCAGGGTGGCCCCCGCCAGGGGCTGCAGCACCTTGGGCAGATCGCTCTTCATGCGGGTGCCCTTTCCAGCGGCCAACACGGCAACGGCGAGCATCAGCGGCGGAGCACAACTGGCCGGGAATCTACTGGTGGTTGCTGGAGCTCAATCCCCAGCGCCGCCGCCAGGCACCGGTGGCTTCCACGCCACCGGCGGCCATGGCCGCTGCCTGAGCCTGCTGCCGCTCGCGCAGGATCGTGGCCCGATCGCTGTGGCCACTGGGATCGCGGTAGGGCTCGGCGGCATTGGTGTGGAGGTGCTCCTCTTCCATGGGGCTCAGGGGCCTGAGCTGGCTGGCTCCCTCGAGGGAGCTGGGGCTGGCGGCGGTGCCGCCGCTCCAGTCCTTGGCCTGTTTCAGTAGGCCTGAAGGGGCGGAGATGCTGGCGATCTCCAGTCCAGCTAGCCGCAGCGATCGCCGGATCGCGGCGGCACTGCAATAGGTGAGCAAACGGCCGCTGGGCTGCAGCAGGACCCCCAGCCCACTCAGAAACTCCAGGGTCCAGAGCTGCGGGCAGCGGCTGGGGGAGAACGCATCCATCAGGATCAGATCAAAGCGGCCTCGCTGACTGGTCAGCAGCTGCGGCAGCTGACTGCGGGCATCTCCCCAGAGCATCTGCGGGCCTCGACTCAGCTCTGCAAGTTGATGCAGGGTCTCGGGTGCCCACTGGCTGCAGAACCCTCGATCGGCCAGGGCCAGCGCGACGGGTTCGCGGTCGAGTTCCAGGCCCCACCAGTTGAGCTTCAGGCCACGGGCGTTGCAGGCTTCGAGCAGGGCGGCGCTGTTGCAGCCCGTGCCCACACACACATCGAGCACCTGCAGCGTGCTGCCTGGGCTCCAGCGCTCCAGTTGGGCTGGGGCGACGAACTTGGCCCGCGCCTCACTCAGCGCACCGAGCCCACTGTGGAAGCCTTCGCCCACCTCGCGGCTGAACAGGCTGAAGCTGCCATCAGCCGTGTGCCGTGGCTCAAGCCTGGAGCCGCTCAAGGTCGCTCCAGAACTCGGGATACGACACCGCCGCCGCCTCCGGCCTGTGCAGCTGGGTTGCTCCCGTGGCGATCTGTGCCGCCACCGCCAGGCTCATCGCCACGCGGTGATCCGTTTCGCTATCCACCTCGGCGCCATGCAGTTGCACGCCGCCCTGGATGGCCATGCCATCGGCGAACTCTTCAATGCGGGCCCCCATCGCGCCCAGTTGGCGGGCCATCACCGCCAGGCGATCGGTTTCCTTCACCCGCAGTTCCTCGGCGCCGCTGACGCGGCTCACGCCTTCGGCGCAGCAGGCCGCCACCGCCAGCACGGGGATTTCATCCACCAGGCGCGGAATCAGATCAGCCCCGATCTCAAAGGCCTTCAGCGGGCCGTGGGTGACCCGCAGATCCCCCACTGGTTCGCCGGCCACATCCCGCTGGTTGAGCACCTCGATGCGGGCCCCCATCTGCTCGAGCACGTCGAGGATGCCGGTGCGGCTGGGGTTGAGGCCCACGTTTTCCACGGTGAGATCAGCCCCAGGGGTGATCGCGCCGGCCACCAGCCAGAAGGCAGCCGAGCTGATGTCGCCGGGAACCACCACGGCTTGGCCGCGCAGGCGCTGGCCGGGCTTCACGGTCACCTCGGTGTTGCCGGGGCCGCCAACGCTCAGTTCCGCGCCAAAGGCCCGCAGCATGCGCTCGCTGTGGTCACGGCTTTGCACCGGTTCGATCACGGTGGTGGGGCCTTCCGCGGTGAGTGCGGCCAGCAGGATGGCGCTCTTCACCTGGGCCGAGGCCACAGGGGTGCGGATGGTGGCGCCGTGCAGGGTCTGGCCCTGAATCGCCAGTGGTGCCAGGTTGCCGCCGCTGCGGCCGGCGATCGTGGCGCCCATCTCAGCCAGTGGACCGCCCACCCGCTTCATCGGCCGGCGGCGCAGGGAATCGTCGCCGGTGAGCACGAAATGGCGCCCGGCACGACCCGCCAGCAACCCCAGCATCAGGCGCATGGTGGTGCCGGAGTTGCCGCAATCGAGCACGCTCTCTGGCTCCCGGAAGCCATCGAGCCCCACGCCCTGCACCGTGACGGTCTGTCCGGCCTCGATCGGTGAGACGTCCACACCCATGGCCCGCAGGCAGGCCGCCGTGCTGAGGGGATCTTCTGCAGGGAGCAGACCCTCGATGGTGGTGGTGCCGTCGGCAATGGCGCCGAACAGCAGTGAGCGGTGGGAGATCGATTTGTCGCCCGGTACGCGCACCGTGCCCCTGAGGCTGCGACCTGCGGTGGTTCCCAGGGCGAGGGGCATGGCTGACGCGTGGAGTGCAGCGAGCGTAGGCATCGGCCTCAGCCGAGCATCAAGCCGCCGTCGCCGCTGAGGGTTTCCCGGCAGCTGCGCAAATCAAACAGCAATTCCTCGAGGTTGAACTGCATGAGCTCCCGCTCCATGGCCCGCTGCAGGCGCCGGGCCATGGAGCGCAGCACCTGCTCTTCTGCCTGGTTGCTGTCAGGGGCGTCAGGTTCGACGAGCTGAATGTCAGCTCCCACCGCTGCCAGCACCTCCGCCACCGGGATGGCAGCGGGCTGCCGCTGCAGCCGGTACCCCCCCAATCGCCCGCGGCGTGCCTCCACCAGGCCGGCACGGCGTAGTTGCAGCAGTAGCTGCTCAAGCATTGGCGCTGGCAAGGCTTGCGCGGCGGCGATGTCATTCACCGAGCGCCATTGCTGCGGGGCCTCAGCCAGCTCCAGCAGTGCCTGGAGCGCCTGCTGTCCGCTGCGGCGCAGCAGGCTCATCCCGCCTTGGCCAGCCGCTCGAGCACCTGTTCCAGCGCGTAGCCGAACAGGGCTGGGTCGGGATCGCTCTGGCCCACATCCGCCAGCCCCAGCTCGGCCCAGCGGGCATCGAGGCGAGCCTCCACCGCTGCAGGCCGGCTCAGGGGCTCGCCCCAGGGGTGGTTGCGTTCCGGTCCGAGCTTGGTGGTGGCGTCGATGGCCAGGCGGCCGCCGAGACCGAGTTGCTCACTGGCGAAATCCAGCGTGTCGAAGGGGGTGTCCTCCACCACGATCAGATCGCGCTGGGGATCCACCAGGGCGCTGATCGCCCAGATCACCTGCCGCGGATCACGGATGTTGATCGCCTTGTCCACTACCACCACGAATTTGGTGTAAGTGAATTGAGGCAGGGCGGTCCAGAAGGCCATGGCGGCCCGCTTGGCCTGGCCGGGATAGGCCTTGTCGATGGCGATCACGGCCAGCTTGTAGCTCAGCCCTTCCATCGGCAGGAAGAAATCCACGATCTCCGGGATCTGCTGCCGCAGGATCGGGGTGTAGATGCGGTTGAGGGCGATGGCGAGCATCGCGTCTTCCTTGGGAGGTCGGCCGCTGAAGGTGGTGAAGTAGATCGGCTCGCGCCGCTGGGTTACGCATTGGATGCGCACCAGCGGTGATGGCTCCACGCCGCCGTAGAAGCCCATGTGGTCGCCGAAGGGCCCGTCGGCCAGCTCCTCGCCCGGGGTGATCGTGCCCTCGAGCACCACTTCGCTGTGGCTGGGCACTTCCAGGTTCACGGTTTTGCATTTGGCGAGCCGCACGCCCTCACCGGCATAGAGCCCGGCGAATAGCCATTCGCTCAGCTGCACGGGGATCGGCGTGGCGGCCGCCATCACCAGCAGTGGATGCACGCCGATGGCGATGGCGATCTCCAGCTTTTTGCCCATGGCCGCCGCCTTGCGCAGGTGACGGGCGCCGCCGCGCACGCTCAGCCAGTGCACGGTCATGGTGTTGATCGACTGCTGCTGCAGCCTGTACACACCCACGTTGGGGGTTCCGGTTTCGGGGTCCTTGGTGATCACCAGGCCCAGGGTGAGGATGCGGCCGCCATCGCCCGGCCAGGGGCGCAGCAGCGGCAGGGCATCGAGGTTCACAGCCTCGCCCTTGAACACCTGCTGGCGGCAGGGGGGTGTGAGATCCAGATCGGGCCGGGCCTTGAGCACATCGAGCAGCACGGAGCCGAAGCGCACCGCCTCCCGAGCTCCTTTGGGCGGGCGGGGCTGCTGCAGCAGTGCCAGGCGCTCGCCCAGGGCTTCGAGCTCCTCAGGCCGCTCCATCCCCATGCTCCAGAGCACCCGCTCCTGGGTGCCCATCAGGTTGATCGCGACCGGCATCTCACTGCCGATCACGTTTTCGAAGAGCAGGGCCGGTCCGCCGCAGCTGAGCACCCGATCGGCGATCGCTGCCAGCTCCAGATCGGGATCCACCGGTGCCGTGATGCGGCGCAACTGTCCGCGTTCCTCTAGCAGCTTCAGAAACCCGCGCAGGTCACGCTGCGAACCCATTTCTTTGCTGCCTGCTGTGCTGTGGTGACTACTGTGACGCACCCCTTCCGCCACTGCGGCCGTGCAGATCTCCTACTTCCACACCTCCGAGTGCGTGCCGGCCGTGAAGCCTGTGGCCGAGGGCGGCCCCGATGCAGCGGTGGTGATCGACGTGCTGCGGGCCACAACGACGATTGCCTGGTCGCTGCAGAACGGCGCTGAGGCCATCCAGGCGTTTGCCGATCTGGCTGCACTGGATGCCACGGCGGCCGCCTGGCCGGCGGAGCGCCGGCTGCGGGCTGGTGAGCGCGGCGGCAAGCGGGTGGATGGCTACGACCTGGGCAATTCCCCCCTGGCGGTGACGCCAGAGCTGGTGGGGGGCAAACGCATTTTCATGAGCACCACCAACGGCACCCGCTCGCTCGAGGCGGTGAAGGCGGTGCCGCTGCTGGTGACGGCCTGCCTGCCCAACCGCACCGCCGTTGCGCGGCGGCTGATTGAGCGCGATTGCCGCCATGTGTGGATCGTTGGCAGCGGCTGGGAGGGTGACTACTCCCTGGAAGACAGCCTGGCGGCGGGTGCGGTGGTGTCGGAGGCGCTGGAGCTGGCTGTGTCGCCCCACGTGGGCGTGCGCTGCGCCAACGATGAGGCACTGGCGGCCCTGGCGCTCTGGCAGCAGTGGCACACCGACACCGAAACCTGTCTGCGGGCCGCCAGCCACGGTCAGCGGCTGATCGGCATCGGCAACCACGACGCCGACTTCGCCTGCTGTGCCGCCGTGGACAACCTCACCATCGTGCCCACCCAGACCAGCCCCGGCGTGTTGCAGGCGGCCTGAGGCCCTTGCCGGCACCCTTACAGTGCCCGGGTCGGTAAAACGCAAGCGGTGACAAGCTTTCTGGCAGCAGCGATCCAGCTCACCAGCACCGCTGATCCCGACGCGAACTTCGCGGCGGCGGAGGAGCAAATCGATCTGGCCGCGCGCCGCGGTGCTGATCTGGTGGGTCTGCCCGAGAACTTCGCGTTCATGGGTGATGACGAACATCGTCTCGACATCGCTCCTGCCCTGGCGGAGCGGGCGCAGCAGTTTTTGATCACCATGGCCCGGCGCTACCAGGTGACCCTCCTGGGCGGCGGCTATCCGGTGCCGGCAGGAGAGCGCCTCACCAGCAATCGCGCGGAGCTGGTGGGTAAGGAGGGTGAAATCCTGGCTCGTTACGACAAGATCCATCTCTTCGACGTGGATTTGCCGGACGGCAACACCTATCGGGAGTCGGCCACGGTGCAACCGGGCGACCAGCTGCCGCCTGTGGTGGAGGTGCCTGGTTTGTGTCGGGTGGGCCTCTCCATTTGTTACGACGTGCGCTTCCCTGAGCTGTACCGGCACCTGGCGGCAGCAGGTGCCGACGTGCTGTTCATTCCGGCGGCCTTCACCGCTTTCACCGGCAAAGACCACTGGCAGGTGCTGCTGCAGGCCCGTGCCATCGAGAACACGGCTTACGTGCTGGCCCCAGCCCAGACCGGCAACCACGGCGGCCGGCGCCAGACCCATGGCCATGCCCTGGTGATTGATCCCTGGGGCACGGTGCTGGCGGATGCTGGCAGTGGACCGGGTCAGGCCGTTGCTCCGGTGGACGTGCAACACCGCCAGCGCATCCAGGCCCAGATGCCGAGCCTCAAGCACCGCCGGCCGGCCCTGTTCTGAGCGGTGAGCGCGACGTTCTCTTCCCGTCTGCGGGCGCGTTTGTCGGGGCTGGCCCTGGTCGCCGCCCTGCCCATCGTGGCGCTGGGTTCAGCCTTGCCCGCCTGGGCTGGAAGCGCCCTGGCCGCCTGGCGGATCAGCCGCTCGGGTGCCTTGGAGTTGCGCACGCCGCCTGGCACCAGCATCGAGGCGTTTTTTGAGGAGGGTCGCGGCCTGGTGGGCCCCAAGCTTTGGCTGGATCTCCCCGGTGCTCCCTCCCGCAGCCGCAGCGTGCGCGGCAATGGCGCCATCCGTGAAGTGAGGGTTGGCCGGCCCAGCGACAACACCACACGCCTGGTGGTGGAGTTCCGCCCCGGCACCAAGCTCGATCCCACGGAGCTGCGCTTGGTGGGTACCAGTGCCGACCGTTGGCAGATGCAGCTGGGTGAGGTGGTGAGCGGGATTAACCCCTTCGGCGAGGGTGATCTCGACGCTCCATCCACGCCGAGCTGGAGGGCGCGTCCTCCAGCCGCCGGGGTTCCTTCCGGGCCGATGCCCTCGGTGGAGGGCCTGCCCACCGTGCCGAGGAATCGCTACAAGGTGGTGATTGATCCAGGCCATGGCGGCCCCGACCCCGGGGCTGTGGGGATCAATGGATTGCGGGAAACCGATGTGGTGCTCGATGTGAGCCTGCAGGTGGCCCAGATCCTTCAGGCCAAAGGCGTGCAGGTGTTGCTGACGCGCACCTCGGAAGTGGATGTCGACCTGCCGCCGCGGGTGGCCCTCGCCAACAACAACCGCGCTGATTTGTTTTTGAGCATTCATGCCAATGCGCTGAGCATGTCGCGCCCGGATGTGAATGGCATCGAAACCTTCTATTTCCAGGACGGGCCCTCCAGGCGACTGGCCGAAGCGGTGCAGGTGCAGATGCTGCGGGTGTCTCCAGGGAGCCCCGATCGCGGTGCACGCCCGGGTCGCTTCTTTGTGATCCGCCGCACCGTGATGCCGGCGGCCCTGGCCGAGATGGGCTTTGTCACGGGTCAGCTGGATTCGCCGCGATTGGCGGATCCCGCCTTCCGCCGGCGGATGGCGGTGGCGATTGCCACTGGGTTGCTCAACTACCTGGTGGCCAATCCATGAGCGGAGCTCCCATCGGCATCTTTGATTCCGGATTGGGGGGCTTGAGTGTCTGGCGGCAGGTGGTGCATCACCTGCCGGATGAATCGGTGATCTACCTGGCAGATCAGGCCCATGTGCCCTACGGCCAGCGATCGGCCCAGGAGATCCAGGCCTATTGCAGTGAGATTGCAGGCCAGCTGATCGCCATGGGTTGCAAAGCAATCGTGGTGGCCTGCAACACCGCATCGGCCGTGGCGCTGGAGCCGTTGCGTCAGGCCTTTCCGCAGCTGCCGATCCTTGGGCTTGAACCGGCCGTGAAGCCGGCTGTAGAGCTCACCAACAGCGGAGTGGTGGGGGTGATGGCCACCCCCGCCACCTTCCAGGGGGAGCTCTACCGGGCCACGGTGGGGCGCTGGGCCGGTGATGTGCAGGTGGTGGAGCAGGTCTGCATCGGCTTGGCTGACCTGGTGGAAATCGGGGAGCTGGAAGGGGAGCGTTGTGATGCTCTGCTGCGCAGCTTCCTCAACCCGATGCTTGAGGCGGGTGCCGACACCATCGTGCTCGGCTGCACCCACTACCCCTTCGTGATTGAGGCGATTCGCCGGCTGGTGGGCCCTGGTCTGGCTGTGCTCGACCCTGCCCCGGCCGTTGCGCGCCACCTCGGGGAGGTGCTTACGGCTCAGGGCTTGTTGAACGGCAGCTCCGCCGGCCGTGAGCTGCGGTTTTTCACGAGTGCGCAACCCGACCGCTTCGATCGCTCGGTGGGCCGACTGGTGGGTGCCCGTTGCAGGAGTCAGCCCCTCGTCTGGCATCAGGGCCATTTGCATCACGGATGAGCCAGCGCCAGCCAGGGTGCGCCTCCTAGGATTCGGCCACAGCAGGGGGTCATGGCCACGGTTGCAGAGCTGCTTCAGCCCGTCGAGGCCGACCTCGAGGCCCTGCTGAGCGATCTGCGCAGCCTGATTGGAGCGGGGCACCCGATTCTTCAGGCTGCTGCAGAGCATCTGTTCAGCGCCGGAGGCAAGCGTCTGCGCCCCGGCATCGTGTTGCTGGTGTCTCGCGCCCTCGCCGCGGATGGTGAGCTCACCGCTCGGCATCGGCGCCTGGCGGAGATCACGGAGATGATCCACACCGCCTCGCTCGTGCACGACGACGTGGTGGATGAGGCCAGCACCCGCCGTGGTGTTGACACCGTGCACAGCCGTTTCAACCACCGTGTGGCGGTGCTGGCCGGCGATTTCTTGTTTGCCCAGGCCAGCTGGCATCTCGCCAACCTCGATGACCTCGAGGTGGTGAAGCTGCTCTCCCGCGTGATCATGGATCTCGCCGATGGCGAGGTGAAGCAGGGCCTGTTCCGTTACGACACCGGCCAGAGCTTCGAGACCTACCTCGAAAAGAGCTACTGCAAAACCGCCTCCCTGATCGCCAACAGCGCCCGAGCCGCAGGCGTTCTCAGCGGCCTGCCGGCCCATCAGCTTGATGAGCTCTATCGCTTTGGCCGCCAGCTCGGATTGGCCTTCCAGGTGGTCGACGACATTCTTGATTTCACCGGCAGCGATCAACAGCTGGGTAAACCGGCCGCCAGCGATCTGGCGACGGGTTATCTCACCGCTCCGGCCCTCTATGCCCTCGAGGAGCATCCAGCCCTGGCGGGACTGATTGAACGCGAGTTCAGCGAAGACGGTGATCTCGATCAAGCCCTCGAGCTGGTGCGCAACAGCCAGGCGATTCAGCGCTCCCGCGCCCTGGCGGAAGGGTTTGCCAATGAGGCCCGAGAAGCCATCAGTTGGTTGCCGGCTTCCGATTGCCGCAGTGCGCTGCTGGCGCTGCCCGAGTTCGTGCTCAGCCGGCTCTACTGAAGCTCCTCGAGCACCTCGATCAGGCTGGCCAGGAAGCACTCAATCCCTGGATAGAGCTCGCGGCGCTGTTCAACGCTCAGGTGGCTGGGGGGCAGCACATGCACCCGGCAACCCGCGGCCCTGGCGGCGCGCACTCCGGCTGGTGAATCCTCAAACGCCCAGCAGCGCTGAGCGTCCACCCCGAGCCGCTCAGCTGCCAGCAGAAACACATCCGGCGCTGGTTTGCCTTGCCCCAGATGGGGGTCATCGCCATGCACCCGCACCCTGATGGCGGCCAACCAGGGGTGGGGCGAAGCCTTTAAGTCCACAGCGGCTTTGGAGCTGCTCGTTGCCAGCGCCATGGGAATCCCCAGGGCAGCGCAGTGCTCCACCAGATCTGGCGCACCCGGCATCGGCGCTGCACGCACGAGTAGCGCCTCGGCGATGGGCTGGCGCACGGCCAGGAGATCGTCTCGGCTGGGGGTTGTGGCTGCACCGCTCGCACCAATCCACTGCAGCACCTGATCCGCGCAATCGTGGCGGCGGCGGCCCCGCAAGGCCAATAGCTCATGGGACGCCAGGGGCCTGCCGAAATGGCTAGCAGCGTGCTGCCAGGCCTCCGCATGCAGCGGTTCTGTGTCGAGCAGCAGCCCGTCGAGATCGAACAGGCAGGCGGCGGGGCGGACCATGGCCCCATCCTGAATCAGCACCGATCCCGCTGCGCCCATTACAGGCCTGCTGCTGGGGCGGTCAGCCCGCTTGTTGGCTCGCTTGAATGGGCGCGCCTGCCCTTGCCAGCATGTCTGAGGCCCAGACCAGCCCCGCCACCGGCACCACGATCGAATCGGTGCTGCAGGAGCAGCGGGTGTTTGAGCCGCCGGCAGCCTTGGCGGCCGGCGCGGCCATCGGTTCGCTGGAGGCCTACAGCCAGTTGGCGGCCCAGGCCCAGCAGGATCCTGATCAGTTCTGGGGTGAGGCAGCCCGTCGTGAGCTGCACTGGTTCGAGCCCTTCCACACGGTGCTGGATTGGAGCCATCCACCCTTCGCCCGCTGGTTTGAAGGGGGCACCACCAACCTCAGCTTCAACTGCCTCGATCGTCACCTCGAGGGTGCACGTGCCGACAAGACCGCGCTGATCTGGGAGGGGGAGCCCGGCGATAAGCGCACCTTCACCTACCGGCAACTGCACGCAGAGGTGTGCAAAGCCGCCAATGCCCTCAAAGCGCTTGGGATCGGCAAGGGCGATCTGGTGGCGCTCTATATGCCGATGGTGCCGGAGGCTGCCATCGCCATGCTGGCCTGCGCCCGCATCGGCGCTCCCCATTCGGTGGTGTTTGGCGGGTTTTCGGCCGATGCCCTGCGCGATCGCCTGATCGACGGCGAGGCCAAGGCGGTGATCACCGCAGACGGCGGCTTCCGCAAAGACAAACCGGTGCCGCTCAAGCCAGCGGTGGATGAGGCCCTTTCCGGCAATGGCGGAGCCCCGAGCGTGGAGCACGTGCTGGTGGTGCGCCGCATTGAGGGCGACTGCGCCATGCAGAGCGGCCGCGACCACTGGTGGCACGAGCTGGTGGATGCCCAGAGCGCCGAGTGCCCGGCCGAGCCGATGGCCAGTGAAGACCGCCTGTTTGTGCTGTACACCTCAGGCTCCACCGGTAAGCCGAAGGGGGTGGTGCACACCACCGCCGGTTACAACCTCTGGGCCCATCTCACCTTCCAGTGGATCTTCGATCTCAAGGAGAACGACATCCACTGGTGCACCGCCGATGTGGGTTGGATCACCGGCCACAGCTACATCGTCTACGGGCCGTTGTCGAACGGCGCCACCACCGTGATGTACGAGGGTGCGCCGCGGCCCAGTAAGCCCGGCGCCTTCTGGGAGGTGATCCAGAAGCACCAGTGCACGATCTTCTACACAGCCCCCACCGCGATCCGCGCCTTCATGAAGAGCGGCCGCGAGGTGCCGGATCAATACGACATGAGCTCGTTGCGGATCCTCGGCACCGTGGGTGAGCCGATCAACCCCGAGGCCTGGATCTGGTATCGCGATGTGATCGGCGGCAACCGCTGCCCGATCGTGGACACCTGGTGGCAGACCGAAACTGGTGGCGTGATGATCAGCCCGCTGCCCGGCGCAACACCCACCAAGCCAGGCTCCGCCACCCTGCCGCTGCCCGGCATCCAGGCCGACATCGTTGACCACGACGGCAACTCTCAGCCCGCCGATCAAGGCGGCTACCTCGCGATCCGCCGGCCTTGGCCCGGAATGATGCGCACGGTGCACGGCGATCCCGATCGCTTCCGTAAGAGCTATTGGGAGGAGATTCGACCCGCCGACGGCTCCTGGCTCTACTTCGCCGGCGATGGTGCCCGCCGCGACAGCGATGGCTACTTCTGGGTGATGGGCCGCGTCGATGACGTGATCAACGTCAGTGGTCACCGCCTCGGCACGATGGAAATTGAGAGCGCGCTGGTGAGCCATCCGGCGGTGGCGGAGGCCGCCGTGGTGGGCCGCCCCGATGATCTGAAGGGCGAAGGGATTGTGGCCTTTGTGACCCTGGAGGCAGGCCGTAGCGGTGATGAGGCCCTGATCGCTGAGTTGCGCGGCCATGTGGGCAAGGAGATCGGTCCGATCGCCCGCCCCGATGTGATCAAGTTCAGCGATGCCCTGCCCAAGACCCGCAGCGGCAAGATCATGCGCCGCATCCTGCGTGCGTTGGCTGCCGGCCAGGAGGTGAGCGGCGACACCTCCACACTCGAGGATCGCTCCGTGCTCGACGCGCTGCGCGTTTGATCAGCGCTGCAACAGCGCCGGTTGCCACCAACGGCAGATCGTCTCTGCGAGGGAGTCGATCTGCCGTTGCCGCGCAGGATCATCAGCCCAGCTGCCCAGCAGGTTCTGGCGCAGGCCAGCACTGGCGGGGGTGAGGTGATCGCCGGGCTTCTCCAGCAGTTCGGAGTGATCGCCGGGTCGTTGCTGCAGCACCGCCAGCAGCCGCGGCGACTGATCGATGCCATCGCGGTTGAAGCGCACCAGCAGGTTGTTGGCCTGGCGGTAGTTCGCACCCACCAGGCGCAGGGTTTCGCTGGGGGAGGGGCTGAATTCGCTCTGGATCCCCAGGCGCGGTCCCAGCTCCGCCAGCAGCGGCACGCTGCGCTCGGCCGAGAAGTTGTTGAAGCTCAAAGCGGCCAAGCCGCTGCAGCCCCGGCCGTTGTCAGGTGCCAGCAGGTGCAATTTGCAGCCCAGGCTGTGGCCCAGGCGCAGGGCGGGCAGGTTTTCGGGGCGGGCGGAGCGGAACAGTTTCCAGGCTTCATTGGCCTGGGCCTGATGATCAAAACCCGGCACATAACTCCAGGCCTGGATCGCCAAGCCACGACGGCTCAGGGCCTCCAGCAGGCGCCGGTAGCTGAGTTGAGGTGTAGCGGCGAGGTAGCTCCCGCCGATGAACTGCACCAGCCCGAGGGGAGATCCCCCCTTCGGGTTCCAGGCACCAGAGGCTGCCCCGCTGGCGCCAGCTCATGGCTGTCGCAGTGCCTTGAGAGCCTCGATCGCTTCGCGGCGATGGGCCGGACCATCGAGCAAGTTGTTGAACACATGGCGAATCACTCCCTCGCCATCGATCACATAGGTGACGCGGCCCGGCAGCAGTCCCAACACGCTCGGCACACCGAAGGCCTTGCGCAGTTGATTGCCTTTGTCCACCAGTAGGGGGTAGGGGAGGTTGTGGCGCTGGGCAAAGCGCTGATGGCTGGCGGCGTTATCGCCGCTCACGCCCCACACCTCGGCGCCCATGGCCTGCAGATCGCTGTAGCTATCGCGAAAGGCGCAGGCCTCCATCGTGCAGCCAGGGGTGTCGTCTTTGGGATAGAAGAAGAGCACCAGGGCTTTGCCGCCAAGTTGATCGCTGCGTTGTTCGGTGCCGTGCTGATCGGCGAGGGCAATCAGGGGTGCGCGATCGCCGCTGCTCAGGGCTGCTGCCAAGACGAAAGGAAGAGGTTGCCGAAACCCTAGGCAGGGCCTGGCGCGGCCTGGGATCATGAAGCCGACGCGCAGCGCTCCATGGCCCCGGCTGAACCTCTGCAACCCTGGGAGCAGGTGGACCTGTTGAGCCTGATGCAGGCTCCGGTTGCGGCATCGCCTCAGGCTCCTCCTGAGCCGGATCGGCCGGAGCCGGTTGCTGAGCTCCAGCCCGAGTCCGAGCCGGAATCCAAGTCAGCGCCTGAACCCCAGTCAGCGCCTGAGCCTCTGCCTGAAATCCCTGCACCTCTGGTGCCCCAGCGGCTGTTGATCCTCGACACCGAAACCACCGGCCTCGACCCTCAGCGTGATCGCTGCATCGAGCTGGGGGCCGTGCTCTTTGATGTGCCCCGCCGTTCCGTGCTGAGCCAGGTGTCGTTGCTGCTCCCCTGCGAGCAAAACCCAGCCCAGGCGGTGAACGGGATTGATCCACGGCTCACGCAGCAGCCTCAGCCCTGGCAACAGGGCTTGCAGTGGTTTGAGGCACTGCTGGCCGCTTCAGATGTGGTGGTGGCCCACAACGCGGCTTTTGATCGCCAATGGTTCGGCATCGCTCCGTTGCCCGCGATCGACAAGCCTTGGCTGTGCTCCATGGAGGACATCCGCTGGCCGGCGGATCGCCACCTGCGCTCGAATCCATCGGTGCGGGATCTGGCGCTTGCTTACAGCGTGCCGGTGTGGGCCGCCCACCGCGCCCTCACCGACTGCATATATCTGGCTCAGGTGTTTGAGCGCTGCAGCGATCTCGAGCCGCTGCTGCAACAGGGCCTGGAGCCGCGGCGGCTCTACCGCGCACGCTTGTCGTATGAGGAGCGCCATAAGGCCCGTGAAGCCGGCTTCCGCTGGAACGAGCCCGTGAGTGGGGCTTGGAGCCGTCGCTTGTCGGAGCGGGAGGCGGCGTTGTTGACCTTCCCGGTGGTGCCTGTGGAGGGTGATCAGCAGCGCCGTTCGGCCTAGCGGCTCCGCTGGTTTTCCTTCATCTATAGGAAGGTGAAACGCTGCTTTCAACGGCCCAGGGCATTTGCGGCCATGGTGTGGATGAAGCTTCGAGGCTGCGTGCGATGGCTGTTTCCGCCCGCGGACACCCCCGCCATCCACCCCCTGTGCATCAGCGCGTCCAACGCTGGCAGGACACCCGCACCTGGGCTCGGCTCATCCGTGAGGCCGAGGCGCTCTGGCATGTGGACGTGCGTGACCTGCGCCGTCTTGGTGCGCTCGAGTTGTCGCAGTTGCTGGAGGAAGTGCCTCCCAGCCTTCGCCCTCGGGTGAACCGTTGGCTGGCTTGTTATCGGGTGCATACCCGGCTGCAGTGAATGCTGCCGGGCATAAAAAAAACCACCCGGAGGGGTGGTTGAAAGCCGGTTGAAATCGGAGCGGCGGGATTTGAACCCACGACCCCCACTACCCCAAAGTGGTGCGCTACCAAGCTGCGCTACGCCCCGGCGAGAAAGAAATTATCACAGCGCCTTCCCGCGTCTGGCCTGGATTTTGCGCAGAAGCGAGGCGGTGAGTTCCTCCCGGTTGAGGCTGCTGTAACCCCACAGGCGCAGAGCCTTGGCGAGCTCCCGCAGCTCCCTCAGATTCATCGCTGCCAGCCGCAGTTCCGGGATGCGCTGCCAGGCGGAGCTGGTCATGGGCAGGTCACTGCCGCTCTGCCCTCCCCGCAGACCCGCCAGAGCTCCATCGGCCATCCATTCGGGCACCAGCACGAACAGCACCGCCAGCAGGCCGTAGAGCTCCACCAGACCCCGGGGCAGCGGATGGAGCTGTCGCTGGGGTTTTGGAGCCACGCTGATGTTCAGGGATGGGCGCGGCATCCACGCCGCCGGGGCATTGTCACCCACAAGCCTGGGATCTGGTTGGCTCAGATCAGCTCGGCATTGCGCTGACCCGGCAGCAATGGCTGTTGCGGCGCTGGGGCTGTCTTGGGTGAAAGGGGTGCTGCATCGCGCCATTGCAGGGCTGGTTCTGGCGATGGAGCCAGCCGCACAAACCAGAACACCACGGCAAAGACCAATCCGAGGGTGATCAACATCCCGAGGATCACGGTGCGGTCGGGTAAAGGATTCATCCGGGGCTCAGGCTTGATCGGTGCGGGTGCATTGCAGCTTGCGGCGGCCCTGCTCCAGGGTGAGGCTGTCGCCCCAGAGGATCAGCTCCATCGCCTCGCTTCCGTAGCGAACACCAGGTTGGCTGCTCGCCACGCGGAACAGGGTGAAGCGGTTGCGGCCGCTGATCAACGAAGCCTGGGCGTCATTGCGTTCCACCACCAGCACACCCTGATCGCCGCAGAGAAAGCGGTCGCGGATGTCGTAGTCCTCCCACCAGGGGCTGCTGAGGGCCAGCAGCGGAAGCAGCAGAGCAATCACAACGCAGTTAGAAGCCAATCGGAGCGTTTTCGCCCCGCAGCACGCAGTGATCGATCGACCAGTCGTAGTGGCTCCAGACCGATGCGGGCAACTTGTAGGCCGAGCCCTCGAACCCATCCAGCAGCACGCCGCTGGGCCGAGCTGAGCAGTAGGGGCGGCTGCCGGGACGCGCCAGATACTGCTGGTGGTAGGTCTCCGCGAAGAAGAAGGGCTTACCGGTTGCGATCTCGGTGGTGATCGCTGCCTTGCCGTTGGCGTTCAGCAGTTCCTGGTAGCGATCGCGGGAGGCTTCAGCAACCTTGAGCAGCTCTGGGTCGTTCACATAGATCGCTGAGCGGTATTGAGTGCCGGTGTCATGTCCCTGGGCCATGCCTTGGGTGGGGTCGTGGCATTCCCAGAACAGCTTGAGCAGGTCGCTGAAATCAATGGCGTTGACGTCCCACACCACCCGCACCACTTCGGTGTGCCCGGTGCGGCCTGAGCACACCTCCTCATAGGTGGGATTCGGGGTGTAGCCGCCGGCATAACCCACGGCGGTGCTGATCACGCCAGGCAGGCGCCAGAAGCCTTTTTCCGCACCCCAGAAGCAGCCGCAGCCGAAGAGAGCCTCTTGCTGGCTGGTGCTGAGCGGTGCTTTCAGGGCGGTGCCGAGCACCACATGGCGGTCGGCCGTGGCAATGGGCTCGGTGCGGCCGGGCAGCGCGGCATCGGGGGCGATCAACGCGCCCTTGGATCCACCCAGTCCCTGAAACAGTCCGAACACTGATGCCGCAGCCGATGTGCTGGGGTCAGCCTACGGCGCTCAACCTTGTGGTGCGCCGGGTTCCAGGGCGATGTGGTTCAGCAGCGTGGTGGTGAAGGCGAAGAGCAGGAACGGCAGCGAGAGCACCAGGATCAGCCCCACACCCACCAGGGCAAACAACGGTTTACTGGCGCCCATCAGGGCCAGGCCGGCCGCCAAGCTCACGAACATCACCAGCATCCAAATCAGGATCTGGCCGTAGATATCCCCGAAGGTGAGGGTGCAGCGCAGTCGGTAGGGCACACCGGTGGTCATGGCAGCGGCGCGGAGCGTGCTTCCAGCTAAGCCACGCCGCTGCACCTTGTCTGGTGACAGGCACAGAGTGTGATCGAATCCGGCGGTGGCTTGAAGCGCGGATCAGGCTGCCTGGCTCAGCTGCTGCTCTGCCTGCTCGCGCTCCCAGAGCCGTCTGTAGGTGCCGCTCTGCTGCACAAGCTCGTTGTGGTGGCCTTGCTGCACCAGGCGGCCGCCATCCATCACCAGGATGCGATCGCAGGCGGCGGCGGCCGAGAGCTGGTGGCTGATCATCAGGATCGTGCGGTCCTGCTGGCTGCGCACCGATTGGAGGATGTCGGCGGCGGTGTTGTTGTCCACGCTCGCCAGCGCATCGTCGAGCACCAGAAGCGGGGCCTGCACCAGCAGGGCCCTGCCCAGGGCGGTGCGCTGCCGCTGGCCGCCGCTGAGGGTGATGCCCCGTTCTCCCACGAGCGTGCTGTAACCATCGGGGAAGCCGCGGATGTCTCCCTCGAGCCGTGCCTGGATCGCGGCAGCCTCCACCTGCTCCTGGCCGGCACTGGGTTCGCCGTAGCGCAGGTTGTCGGCCAGGGTGGCGGTGAACAGGTAGCCCTCCTGCGGCACCAGGGCCACCTGGCGGCGCAGTTGATCGAGCTCCACCTGGGTGATGTCGGTGCCGTTGAGGAACAGCGCGCCCTCGGGTACCTCCACCATGCGGCCCAGGGCCCGGGCCAGGGTGGTTTTGCCGCAGCCCACCGGGCCCACCACCGCCACCAGTTCGCCCGGTTCCAGGCGGAAGCTCACGCCATCAAGCGCCAGGCGATCTGCATCGGGATAGCGCAGCGAAAGGTTGTGGGCCTCCACAGAGGCGGCCCGGCGGCCGGCCTGCTGCGGTGGGGCGATCTCCTGAGGCTGCGCCGGTGAGGTGACCTGTGGTTTGCGCCGCAGCAGCTCTTCCACCCGCTCAAGGCTCACCTGGCCGGTCTGGAAGGTGTTGAGGGTGAAGCCCAGCAGTGCGGTGGGGAAGACCAAGCGCTCCACATACAGGATTAACGCCACCAGATCGCCAATGCTCAGGCGCCCGGTTTCCAGCTGGCCGCTGCCCAGGGCGAGCAGCAGTAGCAGGCTCACCGAGGAGATGCCCTCCAGCAGCGGAAACAAGGTGCTGCGGGTGCGGGCTAGCTGCAGCGCGTCGTCGCGGTAGCGGCGATTGCGGGTTTCGAAGGCTTGCCGTTCGGTGGCCTCCTGGCCGTAGATCTTGATTGCATTGATCCCGGAGAGGTCTTCCTGGATCAGATCGCTGAGCTGGGCGAGGGCTTCCTGCTGGCGCCGCTGCTGCCGCATCATCCGCCCACCGAACAGGCGCACGGTGACCAGCATTAAGGGGTAGAGCCCCACCGCCGCCAGGCTGAGCAGGGGATCGATGGCGAGCATCGCCGGCAGTGTGAGGGCATAGGCCAGCACCGTGTTGGTGAGGCTGAGCACGGCGAAACCGAGCAGGCGCCGCACGTTTTCCACGTCGCTGGTGGCGCGGCTGATCACTTCTCCGCTGCCGGTGGTCTGCACCCAACCCGGCTCCTGGCGGAGCATGTGATCGAAGATCTGCTGCTTGAGGCTCGCTTCTACCTGGCGTCCCACGCCGAACACCAACATGCGTGACCACAGCCTCACGCCACCCATCACGGTGGCCAGGGCGATGATCAGCGCGGCTTGACGGAGCACATCGCTGAAGGTGAAACCATCCTGCAGGTCATCGATCACGCCGCGCACCAGCAGCGGCAGGGCGACGCTCAGCAGGTTCACCACCACCAACGCCGCCACACCCAGCAGCACCGTGCGGCGATAGGGCCGCAGGTAGCGCCCGATCAATCCGAACCGGATGGCTGCCATGTCGCACCGCAGGAAGCTGCCAACCTAGGGAGCCAGCCGTGCCGCACGATCTGATGCCCGCCAGCGATCAGCCCGAGCAACAGCATCCTTTGTATGCCAGCGATCGCGAGCTGGTGGATTCCCTGCTGGCCACCCAGCAGCCCGTTGATGCCCAGCTGGTGGATCTGGGCCGGCTGTTGATGCGCTACGCCGGCTTCCCCGGCGCTCTCGACCTTCAGGACGATCTGGAGAAAACGCTTCGCCTGTGGGGGTTCAGCCATGCGGAACTCAATCAACGCTGCCGGGCGATCTGGGCCTCCGGGTATCGCCCCGGTGCTGAAGCGCAGGAGCAGGCCGTGGGCTCAGGTTTCGACACCGCCGATCAGGACAGTCCCTGAACTTTTCTGCTACATCAGCCCCATCTGATTGCTCCCCATGGCCGCTGTTTCGTCCTGGCCCGCGCTGCTGGAGCAGCTGTTGCAGGGGAAATCGCTTCAGACAGAACAAGCCGCAGCCCTGATGCAGGCCTGGCTCGCCGAAGAGCTTGAGCCGGTGCTCACGGGTGCCTTGCTTGCTGCCCTGCGGGCCAAGGGGGTGAATGGTGAGGAGCTGGCGGCGATGGCCCAGGTGCTGCGCCAGGCCTGCCCGTTGCCTGGCCCACGGCCTGAGCTGCCCCTGGTGGATACCTGCGGTACCGGGGGCGATGGGGCCAACACGTTCAACATCTCCACGGCCGTTGCGTTTGTGGCGGCGGCCTGCGGCGCCCACGTGGCCAAACACGGCAACCGCAGCGCCAGCGGCAAGGTGGGTTCGGCTGATGTGCTCGAGGCCGCGGGGCTCAATCTCAAAGCCCCAGCCGAGCAGGTGGTGGCGGCCCTTGAGCCCGCAGGTGTCACCTTCTTATTTGCCCCGGGCTGGCATCCGGCCCTGGTGGGGCTGGCTCCACTGCGCCGTGCCCTGGGGGTGCGCACGGTGTTCAACCTGCTCGGTCCTCTTGTGAATCCGCTGCGCCCGGATACCCAGGTGTTGGGTGTCGGTGCCTCCGATCTGTTGGATCCGATGGCGGATGCCCTGGCTCGCCTGGGCCTGCGCCGAGCTGTGGTGGTGCACGGTCATGGTGGCCTGGATGAGGCGTCGTTATCGGGTCCGAGCGAATTGCGGTTGATCGAGGCGGGCTCGGTGCGCTCTGAAACGATCACGCCGGCAGCGCTCGGTTTGTCGGAAGCCCCGATGCAGGCGCTGGTGGGCGGTGAGCTGGCTGAGAACCAGGCGATCCTGGAGGCCGTTCTGCAGGGGCGCGGCAGCGTGGCCCAGCGCGATGTGGTGGCCCTTAATTCGGCCTTAGTGCTCTGGGCATCGGGTTGCGCCGAGTCCGTGGCAGCTGCCGTGCCCGTGGCGCTTGCAGCGATGGCGAGCGGTGAAGCCTGGCAGCGGTTTGAGCGCCTGCGCGCAGCCTTGGCTTCCCGTTAGCCCTGATCCCGCTGGAGGGGATGATGGGGGCATGACCACAGCTTCTTCCCCATCTCCCGCCCTGCTCGTGCTGGCCGATGGCCTGGTGCTGCGCGGTGAAGCCTTCGGTGCCAGCGGTACTGCGGTGGGTGAGGTGGTGTTCAACACCGGGATGAGCGGTTATCAGGAGGTGATGACCGATCCCAGTTATTCCGGCCAGTTGGTGACGTTCACCTATCCGGAACTGGGTAACACCGGCGTGAACAGCGCTGATCAGGAAGCCGATGCGCCCCATGTGCGCGGGGTGATCGCCCGAGAGCTGGCGCCTGTGCCCAGCAGCTGGCGTTGCGAAGACACGCTGGAGGCCTGGCTGCAACGCCACAACGTGGTGGGGATTCGCGGCATCGATACGCGGGCCTTGGTGCGCCATCTGCGCGAAGGCGGCGCGATCAACGGCGCGATCAGCACCGATGGCAGCACACCCCAACAGCTGCTCGACCAGGTGCGTTCAGCTCCCTCGATGGCCGGCCTCAACCTGGCCCAAACGGTGAGCACCGACGCGGCCTACGACTGGAGCAGTCTCTGCCCGGCTGCTTTTGATCAGCGCCTGCAGAGCAATCCCGCCACCCCTTATCGGGTGGTGGCGATTGATTTCGGCATCAAGCGCGCCATCCTCGAGCGGCTGGCCGCTCACGGCTGCGCGATCACCGTGCTGCCCGCTGATGCCACCCTTGCGCAGGTGCTGGCCTTGCAACCCGAGGGCGTGTTCCTCTCCAACGGCCCCGGGGATCCGTCGGCGGTCACCACCGGCATCGAGCTGGCGCGAGGCTTGCTGGCCCAAAGCAATCTGCCGGTGTTCGGCATCTGCCTGGGGCACCAGATCCTCGGTTTGGCCATGGGCGGCAGCACCTACAAGCTCGGCTATGGCCACCGCGGCCTCAACCACCCCTGCGGCAGTCCAGGCGTGGTGGAAATCACCAGCCAGAACCACGGCTTCGCCATCGATGCGGCTTCGCTCCCTGCCGATGCGGTGGAGGTCACCCATTTCAATCTCAACGACCGCACCGTGGCGGCCCTGGCCCATCGCCAGAAGCCAGTCTTCGGTGTTCAGTACCACCCCGAGGCGAGCCCTGGACCCCACGACGCCGACCACCACTTCGGTCGTTTTGCAGCCTTGATGGCCGAGCGGCGCAGCTGAGTCAGCCGTCCAGGCACTGCGCGCCATCAATGCAGCTTTGTTGCGGTCCTGTTCGTTCCGAAAACCGTCATTACACTGCAGGCGCCCCAAACGTCAGAGGTCAGGAGCCATCACTGATCTGCAGCGATTGACCGTGTCTCTGCGCGGTGGCTTTCAGCAGCAGGACGGCTGTCTGCTGTTCAGCTTCACCGGCCAGCTCGACGCCTACTCCGAGAAGCAATTTCTCGCGTTCATCACCGAGCACCTCACCAGCACACCGCAACCGCTGGTGATCGATCTGAGCAAGATCGACTTCATCGACTCTTCCGGTCTGGGTGCCCTGGTGCAGATGGCCAAGCACTGCAACGACCAGGCCATGCAGTTCCTGGTGGTTGGTAATGCCCGGGTCGTGCAGACGGTGAAACTGGTGAGGCTTGAGCAGTTCCTCCATCTCCAGCCCGACCTCGATACCGCCCTCGGATCCATCGCGGCCTGATTGGCTTTCCGCGATTCCGGCCAGTTCCAACACCGCTGACCTCGGCCCGCTGCAGCTGGCCTGGCTGGGGGATGCGGTGTGGGAGCTTCACCATCGCCTGCGCCACTGCCGCCAGCCCGGCCGCAGTGGCGAGCTGCATCGTGCCGTGGTGGCTGAAGTGCGTGCCGATGCCCAGGCTGCAGCCCTGGCGGTGCTGGAGCGCGATGGCCTGCTGAGCCAGGAGGAGCTAGAGCTGGTACGGAAAGGCCGCAACCGTGCCGGCCGTGGACCCCGCAAAGGAGAGGCCGGCATTTATGGGCGGGCGACGGGGTTTGAGACAATGGTGGGCTGGCTCTTTCTTCAAGACCCCAGCCGCCTTGCCCAGCTGCTGGCACACCTCGAGAACGCCGACCCGATAACCCCTTTGCCCGCTGACGCATGAGCCCCCGTTTTGATCGCCGCAGGGACCAAGGCCAGGGCTCGGGGGCGGCAGGTTCGCGCCCGGGCCGCCCGGCTCGCCCCGATGCGCGCGGTGGTTCGCGTCGTCCATTTGCACCCCGTGGTGAGTGGCGCCCGGAGCGTGGTGGTGAGGGGGGTGATCGTGGCGAACGCGGCGATCGCCCGTCCTTCGGCCGTCGGCCAGAGCGAGGCGACCGTTCCGAGCGTTTTGGCGATCGGGATCGGGGGCGTCCGGAGCGCCGTTTTGATGGCGCCCGCCGCGGTGGTGGCGAACGCCCTCGTTTTGAGCGCTCTGGTGCAGACCGCTTCGGCGGTGATCGCCCCGGCTCGGAGCGACCCAGCGGCGATCGCCCCAGTTTTGACCGTGCATCCGGTGATCGTCCGGGTGGCGGGCGCCCCCGCTTCGAAGGGGTCCGCGGCAGCGGCAGCCGCACAGAGCGCCGCCCCGGCCGTCCCCAGGGGCAGGGCCGTTTTTCCTCAGCGCGTTCGTCGTTCCAGGAGCGCCGCTTCGAGCGCAAGCCCCTGCGCGGTGATCGCGACCAGGCGGCTGCCAGCCGTCCGCTGATCGTCGACGCCCCCACTGGCGAATCCGAACGCTTCAATGCGGGTCCGGCTGACGATCTGATCTGGGGACGCCACGCAGCTCAGGCGGCCCTCGAGAGCGATCGCCCCATTCATCGCATCTGGTGTACGCCGGAGATGCGCTTCCAGCCACGCTTCATGCAGCTCCTGCGGGAGGCCAAGGCCGGTGGTGTGCTGGTGGAGGAGGTCACCTGGGCGCGCCTCGGCCAGCTCACCGATGGAGCCGTGCACCAGGGCATCGTGCTCCAGGCCGCTGCGGCTGACACCCTCGATCTGGGCAGCCTGATCGATGGCTGCCGTTCCATTGGCGAGCCGCCCCTGCTGATGGCCCTCGATGGGATCACGGATCCCCACAATCTCGGCGCCATCGTGCGCAGCGCTGAGGCCCTCGGCGCCCACGGCCTGGTGCTGCCCCAGCGACGCAGCGCCGGCCTCACCGGTTCGGTGGCCAAGGTGGCTGCAGGCGCCCTCGAGCACCTACCCGTGGCCCGGGTGGTGAACCTCAACCGTTCGCTGGAAACCCTGAAAGAAGAGGGCTACCGCGTGATTGGCCTAGCCGGAGAAGCCGGCGTGGCCCTCAGTGAAGCCGATCTGGATGGCCCCCTGGTCATCGTGACCGGTTCAGAGGGATCGGGCCTGTCCATGCTCACCCGCAAGCACTGCGATCAGCTGGTGCGCATTCCCCTGCGGGGCGCCACCCCCAGCCTCAATGCCTCGGTGGCCACCGCAATGGTGCTCTATGAGGTGGCCCGCCGGGGCTGGATGAAGCAGATCACGGGTTCGGCCCCGGCGCCGCGCATCGTGCGGCCCCAGATCCCCTCGGCCCCAGCGGCTGCACCCGTTGCAGCTCCTGAGGCCGAGCCTGAGCTGCAGGATGAACCTCTGCTCAGCACGGAGCTGGAGAGCGAGGCGCCCGAGACCTTCACCCCCGAGGAGGCCGAGGCTGCCCAAGCCTTGGTGGAGCACGTGGTGGCTGAGCTCAATGCCCCCAGTGAGCCGGAGCCGGAGCTTGTGTTGGGCCTGGCCCCCGGTAGCCCTGTGGATTTCTCAGGCGATATCAAGCTCTGATTGCTGCGTCCGCCGCTTTCGCGGCCACAATGAGTCCACTGCCCACCGCCCCATGACCACCCTGTTCCAGCCCCTGCGCAGCGTTGCCAATGGGCTTGGTCTGGCCTGGTGGGCTCGGGTGGAGACGCGCCAGCCCGATGTGACCTATTGGTTTGGCCCCTACGTGCGGCGCAGCAGCCTTGAGGAGGCCCTGCCGCCATTCCTGGCGGATTTGCGCAGTGAAGGTGCAGCCGAGGTGAACCACGCCCTGCTGCGTGCCCGCCGCGGCGAGCCCTTCACCATCAGTGCTGACTGATAGCGTCGACCCCTGGAATTGCAGCAGGGTTGATGGGGATCGCCGAGTGGCGCGAGCAGCTCAAGCGCGGCGAGGTGTCCGCCCGCGAGCTCACCGATCAGCACCTCAGCCGCATCGAGGCGGTTGAGCCCAGCATCCACGCTTACACCGAGGTCACCGCGGAGCGGGCCCGGGCCGACGCCGATCGCATCGATGCCGCCCGCGCCGCCGGTGAGCAGCTGCCTCCCCTGGCCGGTGTTCCGCTGGCCATCAAAGACAACCTCTGCACCAAAGGGGTGCGCACCACCTGTTCCAGCCGGATGCTGGAAGAGTTCGTGCCCCCCTACGAATCCACAGTCACCGGCCGTCTCTGGGGTGCCGGTGCTGTGCTGCTCGGTAAAACGAATCTCGATGAGTTCGCCATGGGCAGCTCCACCGAGACCTCGGTGTTCGGCCCTAGCCGCAACCCCTGGAACACCGACAAGGTGCCTGGCGGCAGCTCCGGTGGCAGCGCCGCGGCCGTCGCCGCTGGTGAGTGCGTTGGCTCCCTCGGCTCCGACACCGGCGGCTCGATCCGTCAGCCCGCCGCCTTCTGCGGGGTGGTGGGGCTGAAGCCCACCTACGGCCGCGTCAGCCGCTACGGCCTGGTGGCCTTCGCGAGCTCCCTGGATCAGGTGGGTCCCTTTGCCAACAACGTGGCCGATGCGGCTGAACTGCTGCAGGTGATCGCCGGTGAAGATCCGCGTGATTCCACCTGCCTCAAGGCTCCGGTGCCTGATTACACAGCCGCGCTTCAGCAGCCAGTCGCTGGCCTCAAGGTGGGCATCGTGCGCGAGTGCTTTGAAGCTGAGGGGCTTGATCCCGAGGTGAAGGCGTCGGTGATGGCCGCCGCCAACCAGCTGGAAGCCCTCGGTTGTGAACTGGTGGAGGTGAGCTGCCCCCGCTTCAACGACGGCATCGCCACGTACTACGTGATCGCCCCGTCCGAGGCGTCGGCAAACCTCGCCCGTTACGACGGCGTGAAATACGGCTACCGCGCCGCCGATGCCGCCAGCCTGGCGGAGATGACCTCCCGCAGCCGCGCCGAAGGCTTCGGTGATGAGGTGCAGCGCCGCATCCTGATCGGCACCTACGCCCTCTCGGCGGGCTACGTGGATGCCTACTACAAGAAAGCCCAGCAGGTGCGCACCCTGATCCGCCGCGACTTCGACCGTGCCTTTGGGTCGGTGGATGTGCTGCTCACGCCCACCTCACCCACCACCGCCTTCGGCTTTGGCGCCCACGCCGAAGACCCCCTTGCGATGTACCTGGCTGATCTCCTAACCATTCCCGCCAACATGGCTGGCCTGCCGGCCATCAGCCTGCCCTGCGGCTTCGATGGGGCCGGCCTGCCGATCGGTGTGCAGCTGATCACCGGCGTGCTCCAAGAAGAGCGGCTGCTGCAGGTGGCCTGGCACTACGAGCAGGCTGCTCGCGTGATGGAGAAGCGTCCGGCGGCTGCCCTGGTGCCCTGACGCCATCCCTGGCGTGTTGCGTTCAGGATCGTGCTGAGCAAGCCCTGAATCTGGTGGTGGCCCCTTAGCCTGGGGCCATCGCACCGCCCTCTGGCTTCGCCTGTGGCTTTCGTTCCGCTCCATAACCACAGCGACTACAGCCTTCTGGATGGGGCCAGTCAGCTGCCGGCGATGGTGAAACGGGCTGAGGAGCTGGGCATGCCGGCCCTGGCCCTCACCGACCACGGCGTGATGTACGGCGCCATTGAGCTGCTCAAGCTCTGCAAGGGCACCGCCGTGAAGCCGATCATCGGTAATGAGATGTATGTCATCAATGGCTCGATTGATGACCCCAATCCCCCCAAAAAAGAGCGCCGCTACCACCTGGTGGTGCTGGCCAAGAACGCGGTGGGCTATCGCAACCTGGTGAAGCTCACCAGCATCAGCCACCTGCGTGGCATGCGCGGCCGTGGCATCTTTTCGCGCGCCTGTATCGATAAACCCACCCTCGAGCAATACAGCGAGGGGCTGATCGTGGCCACCGCCTGCCTTGGTGGTGAGCTCTCCCAGGCGATCCTGCGCGGTCGACCCGATGTGGCCCGCGATGTGGCCCGCTGGTATCAGGGCGTGTTTGGCGACGACTTTTACTTGGAGATCCAGGACCACGGTTCACCGGAAGATCGGATCGTGAACGTGGAACTGGTGCGTATTTCTCAGGAGCTGGGCATTCCGCTGATCGCCACCAACGACGCTCACTACCTCACCAGCAACGACGCTGAAGCCCACGACGCGCTGCTCTGCATCCTCACCGGCAAGCTCGTCACCGACGAGAAGCGCCTGCGTTACACCGGCACCGAATACATCAAAGGTGAGCAGGAGATGCTGGCCCTGTTCGCCGATCACCTCGAGCCGGAGGTGGTCGCCGAAGCGGTCGCCAACACCGCCCGTGTGGCCGAAAAGGTGGAGGACTACGACATCCTCGGCCGCTATCAGATGCCCCGCTTCCCGATCCCGGAGGGGCACACGCCGGTGAGCTATCTGCGCGAGGTGAGCGAGCAGGGTTTGCGGGCCCGGCTTCAGTTGCCGGAGAACGAAGTGTTCACGCCGGAGTACGGCGAGCGGCTCACCTTCGAGCTGCAGGTGATGGAGCAGATGGGCTTCCCCACCTACTTCCTGGTGGTGTGGGATTACATCCGCTTCGCCCGCGAGAACGGCATCCCTGTCGGGCCCGGCCGCGGTTCGGCCGCCGGTTCCTTGGTGGCCTACGCCCTGGGGATTACCAACATCGATCCGGTCACCAACGGGCTTTTGTTCGAGCGCTTCCTCAATCCTGAGCGCAAGTCGATGCCTGATATCGACACCGACTTCTGCATCGAGCGCCGTGGCGAGGTGATCGACTACGTGACCCGCCGCTATGGCGAGGAGAAGGTGGCCCAGATCATCACCTTCAACCGCATGACCTCCAAGGCCGTGCTGAAGGATGTGGCCCGCGTGCTCGACATCCCCTACGGCGATGCCGATCGTTTGGCGAAGTTGATCCCGGTGGTGCGCGGTAAGCCCGCCAAGCTTAAGGAGATGATTGGCGATGAATCACCGGCGCCCGAATTCCGCGAGAAATATCAGAACGATCCCCAGGTGAAACGCTGGGTGGATATGGCGATGCGGATCGAAGGCACCAACAAAACCTTCGGTGTGCATGCGGCTGGTGTAGTGATCGCCGCTGATCCGCTCGATGAGGTGGTGCCGCTGCAGCGCAACAACGACGGCCAGGTGATCACCCAATACTTCATGGAAGACGTGGAGTCGATGGGGCTCCTGAAGATGGACTTCCTCGGCCTCAAAAACCTCACGATGATCGATAAAACCATCGATCTGGTGGAGCAGAGCACTGGCCAGAAGGTGGATCCTGATGCGCTTCCTCTCGATGATCCCGGCACCTACGGCCTGCTGGCCCGCGGCGATCTTGAAGGCATCTTCCAGCTGGAATCGAGCGGCATGCGCCAGATCGTGCGCGATCTCAAGCCCTCATCCCTGGAGGACATCTCGTCGATCCTGGCGCTCTACCGGCCGGGTCCGCTCGATGCCGGCCTGATTCCCAAGTTCATCAACCGCAAGCATGGCCGCGAGGCGATTGATTTCGCCCACGCCAAGCTCGAGCCGATCCTGCAGGAGACCTACGGGATCATGGTGTATCAGGAGCAGATCATGCGGATTGCGCAGGATCTAGCCGGCTATTCACTCGGTGAAGCCGACCTGCTGCGGCGTGCGATGGGTAAGAAGAAGAAGAGTGAGATGGAGAAGCACCAAAGCATCTTTGTGAAGGGGGCCACCGAGCGCGGTGTCGACTCGAAGATCGCCGAGGCGCTGTTTGAGCAGATGGTGCTGTTCGCCGAATACTGCTTCAACAAGAGCCATTCCACCGCCTACGGCGCGGTGACCTATCAAACGGCGTATCTGAAGGCTCACTATCCAGTGGCCTACATGGCGGCGCTGCTGACGGTGAATGCCGGCACCACCGACAAGGTGCAGCGCTACATCTCCAACTGCAATGCCATGGGCATTGAAGTGATGCCGCCGGATGTGAACGCCTCCGGGATCGACTTCACCCCCGTGGGCGACCGCATCCTGTTTGGCCTTTCCGCCGTGCGCAATTTGGGTGATGGCGCGATTCGCGCCCTGTTGGAGGCCCGTAGCGCTGATGGCCCGTTCCGCTCCCTGGCCGATCTCTGCGACCGCATCCCCGGCACCACGCTCAACCGGCGCTCACTTGAATCGCTGATCCATTGCGGTGCGCTCGATGCTCTCGAGCCCCAGGCCAACCGTGCCCAGCTGATGGCTGATCTCGATTTGATCGTGGATTGGGCCTCCTCCCGTGCCCGCGACCGCGCCAGCGGCCAGGGCAATCTGTTTGATCTGATGGGTGGCGGCAGTGCTGATGCTGTTGCCGATGCAGCTGGCAGCGGAGATCTGAGCACGGCCCCCAAGGCAGCGCCGGTGCCCGACTACCCGCCCACCGAAAAGCTCCGTCTGGAGAAAGACCTGGTGGGCTTCTACCTCTCCGATCACCCGCTCAAGCAGCTCACCCGCCCGGTGCAGCTGCTCTCACCCGTGGGGCTGGGCAGCCTGGAGGAGCAGGCCGATAAGACCCGCGTCAGCGTGGTGGGCATGGTGGCGGGCCTGCGGCCTGTCACCACGCGCAAAGGTGATCGCATGGCGGTGCTGCAGCTCGAAGACCTCAGCGGCAGCTGCGAGGCCGTGGTGTTTCCGAAGACCTACGCCCGCCTGGCGGATTTCCTGATGGTGGATGCGCGCTTGTTGATCTGGGCCTCGGTGGACCGGCGCGATGAGCAGGTGCAGTTGATCGTGGATGACTGCCGCGTGATCGATGAGCTCAAGGTGTTGCTGGTGGAGCTCGAAGGCAGTGAGGCCAGTGATATCGCTGTGCAGCACAAATTGCGCGAGTGCCTCAATCAGCACCGCACCGAGAAGGATGAGGCCGGCGTTCGCGTTCCCGTGGTGGCGATGGTGCACCACCACGGCCAGACCCGTTTCGTGCGCCTCGGCCATCAGTTCTGCGTGCGTGACAGTGAGGCCGCCCTCAGCAGCCTCACCGCCCAGGCGTTTCGGGCTCGCCTCAGCTCGCCGCTGGTGGCCGCTTGATCGAGCTGCGCAGCCGGCTGATGTTCAGGCCAATCTGCTCAAACCCCAGCAGGCTGCCGGCTCCCGGCTCCCAGCTGGCGGAGAGCACCCCGTAGCTCAGCCCCACCAACCCCAACAAGAAGAATCCCCCGGACGTCACCAAGGTGACACCAGGGGGAATATCCATCACGCCCTTGCTCACCAGCAGATAACTGGCCACGAATGTGGACATCCCGAGAACGCTGGGGATGCCTGTGGCAATCGCCACCCGCCGGGCCATGCGATTGGCCACGTAATCGGGAATGGTCTGCTGAGGCTTGGCTTTGGTTCTGTTGAGGCTGGCAGGGGGTTGCGGCCCTAGACCACCGCCGCCGCCGGAGCGGGCGCGGTTATTCCCCTTGCCTGCCATCGATCAGCCGCGGATGCCGAGCTTCTGGATCAGAGCGATGTAACGCTGCTCACTGTTGCTGCGCAGGTAGCTGAGCAGGCGCTTGCGGCGACCGATCATCTTCAGCAGGCCCTGCCGCGATGAGAAGTCGTGAATGTTGTTCTGCAGGTGTCCGCTCAGCTTGCTGATGCGCTCGCTCAGCATGGCCACCTGAACCTCAACAGAACCGGTGTCGGTGCCGTGGGTCTGATGAGCGTTGATCAGTTCCTGCTTCTTGGTGGTGTCGAGCGACATGCGCGGCGTCTGGCCCTGACGGTGCAAACATCCAACTTACCGCCTCGTGGTCACCCCTCCTCAGGCCGCCTGGCTGCGGGAGAGCCAGCGCAGACACTCCCGCAGCCAGGCATCGGCCCCCTGGCCTAGGTCTTCTTCGGTCGTCGCCACAGCCCGCAGAGCGCGGTTGATCTCCAGGGCCTCGTAGCCCAGCGCTGTGAGGGTGAGATTCACCTCGTCGCGCACGGCGCTGGGTAGGGCTTCAGCGCTGCCGCTGGCCGGGAGGGCGAGGTCGGCCGTGTCCTCGGGGTTGGCCACGCTGCCGTAGCGCTCCTGCAGCCGGGTGCGCAGCTCAACGGCCAGGCGCTCCGCCGTGCGTTTACCCACCCCTGGTGCCTGCGTCAGCAGGCGCAGGTCCGCCTGCACGATGGCCCGCACCAGCTCCTCACAGCTCAGTTGGCCCAGCAGGCCCAGGGCCATCTGCGGACCCACGCCGCTGACGGCCACCAATTCCCGAAACAGATCGCGCTCGGCGCGGCTGGCAAAGCCGTAGAGGGTCCAGGCGTCCTCGCGGATCACCTGATGGATGTGCAGGCTGAGCTCAGTGCCCGTTTCCCCGAGCCGCTCCCACTGGCGCCTGGGCAGGTGCACCTCGTAGCCCACGCCGCCGCACACCAGCAGCAGCCCGCAGCGGCTGGCTTGTTGCCAACGATCGGCGAGTTGCCCTTGCAGCCAGCCGATCATGGGAGCACCGTTGTTGCTCCCCATGCTGCCCGCTCCGACAACCCCGTTCCCGCTGGTTGTGGCGCTGCGCCGGGTTGTGGCGCTGTTGCTTTGTGTGGTGCTCAGTTTCACGCTGAGTGCCTGCGGCGGTGCTCAGCCCTCCCAGAAGGTGCTGCTCTCAGCTCTGGCCCTGCAGATTGATCTCACCCAGCGCTCGATCGCCGATGCGTTGCAGCTCAGCACCGCCGAGGGCATGCCTCAGGTGAGCCGGGTGCGGGTGGAGTCTCAGCAGGCTCTGCCGATCGGCGGCAGCAAAGGGTTGCACCTCACCGGTCGCTTTGATTGGCGCCTGCCGGGTGATCCGATCCGCGTTGACAGTGCCTTTGACCTCTACCTGCAACGGGGCGAGCGCGGCCAGAGCTGGCGCTTAGCGCGGCCCAGCGGCAGCAGCGATGGCACCACGCAGGACTGGATCATCGATCCCTTGCCGATCGCCTGAGGCTGAGCAGCGTGGCGACCAGCACCAGGCCCATCGCCAGGGCGGTGTCGGGATCCAGCGCCTCACCAAAGAACCACCAGCCCCACAGGGCCGCCAGGGGCACCTGGCCATAGCTCAGGGCTGTGGCCCGTGCGGCCGGCAAGCCCAGCAACCCGTTGGTCACACCCAGCTGCCCCAGCTGGGTGAACAGGCCGACTCCCACCAGAGCCAGGGCCTCCCAGGCCGTGGGCCACACCGGTTGCAGCAGCACCAGTGGGGTGGTGAGCACCAAGCCCACCAGCGGGAAATAGAACACGATCACCAGCGGGTGTTCGGTGCGGCCCAGGGCCCGCACACTCACGTAGGCGCAGGCCGAGAGCAGGGCGCCGGCAATGGCCAGCATCACTCCGGCCAGGGGTAGAGGCGTTGCACTGCCCTCCAGCCAACCGCTGGCGATCGGGCCCAGCAATCCCATTAACTCGCTCGGATTGCTCAGCAGGACCACCGCTAACCACCCCAGCAATGCCGCCAGCAGCACCCGCGGCCCCACCCGTTCTCGCAGCAGCAACCAGGCCAGCAGCGCCGTGAAGGTGGGCTGGAGATACTGCAACACCGTGGCCGGCGCCAGGGGCAGCTGCGCCAGGGCGGCAAACACGCAGAGCAAGGCTCCGGTGCCGATCACGCCGCGCAACACCAGCAGGCCCCGCCGCTGCCCCCAGGGGTTCAACCCGGCCTGGCGCAGCATGGCGATGCTCAGCAGCAGGCTGATGGCGGATCGGGCCATCACCACCTCCGCCACAGGGATCCGGCCGCCCACGGCCTTCACGCACACCCCCATCAGGCTGAAACTGACGGCGCTGGACAGCATCCACAGGGCTGCCCTGCCATCCTGAAGCCGCACCCGCGTGCGCAGCGTGTCTGCTCCTCGCCTCCACCCCCGCACGATCGAGGCCGTTAAGGAACGCGCTGACATCGTTGATGTGGTGGGTGAGCACGTGGTGCTCAAGAAGAAGGGCCGCGAGTTCGTCGGGGTCTGTCCGTTCCACGACGACAAATCGCCGTCGATGACGGTGTCGCCGGCCAAGCAGTTCTACTACTGCTTCTCCTGTGGTGCTGGTGGCAACGCGATCAAGTTCCTGATGGAACTGCAGCGCCAGAGTTTCAGCGATGTGGTGCTGGAGCTGGCGCGCAAGTACCAGCTGCCGGTGGAAACCCTGGAGGGTCCCCAGCAGGAGCGGTTGCGGCAGCAGCTCTCGCGCCGGGATCAGCTGCACAAGGTGCTCTCCCTGGCTGCCGGTTGGTTTCGCAGCCAGCTGCGCAGCCCTGATGGGGCATCAGCTCTTGCCTATCTCCGTGAGCAGCGGGGCCTGAGCGAAACCACCCTGGAGAGTTTTGGCCTCGGCTATGCGCCGGAGCGCTGGGATGGCTTGCTCAGCCATCTGCAGCAGGTGGAGGGTTTTGCACCCGAGCTGCTGGAGGCGGCGGGCCTGGTGGTGCCGCGGCGCGGCGGTGATGGCTTCTACGACCGCTTCCGCCACCGGGTGATGGTGCCGATCTGCGATCGGCAGGGCCGGATCATCGGTTTTGGCGGTCGCAGCCTCGATGGCGGCGAACCCAAATATCTGAACTCTCCTGAAACGGAGGTGTTTGAGAAGGGCAAGCATCTCTTCGGTCTCGATAAGGCGGTCAACGCCATCCGCAAGGACGATCGGGCGGTGGTGGTGGAGGGCTATTTCGATGTGATCGCCCTGCATGCCGCCGGCATCACCAATGCGGTGGCGGCCCTGGGCACCGCCCTGAGCAGTCAGCAGATCACCCAGCTCTGCCGCTGCTGCGATGGCAAGCGCCTGATCCTCAATTTCGACACCGATCGCGCCGGTGTGCGCGCCGCCCAGCGGGCCATCGGTGAGGTGGAGCAGCTGGCGCTGCAGGGTCAGCTGGAGCTGCGGGTGCTGCACCTACCGGCCGGTAAAGACCCCGATGAGTTTTTGAAGGAGCACGGGGCTGGGGAGTATCGCTCCCTGCTCGATCAGGCGCCCCTGTGGCTCGATTGGCAGATCGATCAGGTGCTCGAGGGCCGTGATCTGGCCCGCTCCGATCAGTTCCAGCAATCGGTGAGTGAGCTGGTGGTGCTGCTGGGCAAGCTGCCCGCCAGCGCCGTGCGCTCCCGCTACCTGCAGCAGGTGGCTGAGCGGCTCAGTGGCGGCCAGGCGCGCCTGGCCCTCCAGCTTGAAGACGATCTGCGCCAGCAGGTGAAAGGTCAGCGCTGGCATGGCCGCTCCCAGCGCTGGGAGCAGCCCGGTGAGGCGGGCCTGCGGGAGCGGGCGGAAGCGGAACTGTTGCGTCTGTATCTGCATTGCCCCCCGCACCGGGGCACGATCCGCGCCGAGCTACGTCGCCGTGAGCTCGATGATTTTGCGCTGGCCCACCACCGTCAGCTCTGGGCTGCGATCAGCTCCCTCGAGGAAGACAACCTTGGCGTGGGCCGGCTTGAGGCGATCAATCGCGGCGTTGATCCGGGTGTGGAGCTGGCGGATCTGGAGCTGCCGCGGCTGCTTTCGGATCAGCTGTTGCTCAGCGACGGCGAGAGCCCTTCGGATTTGCTCACCCGGCTCACGCCCCTGCTTGAGCCCACCGATGTGCAGCGCCTCGCTCTCGCCAACCCTCTGCTGCAGCTGCGCGGGGCCACCGCTTCGCTGGAACGGCAGCGCAGCCTGAAGCGCTGCCGCCATCTGCTCAACGCCTGGAGTGCCCAGCGCCTCGAAACCCTGGAGCGCTGCATCGCCCGCCTGCTGGAGGAGGGCCAGGCACCCGCGGCGGAGCCAGCTCCTGGCCAGGCGTTGCAGCCCGCCGCCCTGGACATGGAGGCGCGCATCGAGGCGATGTTCGCCGACCTCAACGGCGATGCCCTGCGCTTTCAGGAGCTCTACTACAACGAGCGCCAGCACATTGCCCACCTCGACCAGCAGCGCCGCGCTGGCTTTGAAGATGTGCTGCAGGAGCAAGCGGATTCGCTCACGGCCTGAGCTTCTTGCGTCGCAGCTCTGTTAAGACTCAGGGATGCCTTTTCCCTCCATCCGCCGCCTGATCGGCGTGTGTCTGGTTGCCACTGCTGCCTCTGCCCTGGCTGCTCCTGCCCAGGCCAGCATGATCAATCAGATCATTTTCAAAAAGTGCTCTGAGGCCATGGCCGACGACTTCAAGACGGCCGGCAAGACACCACCTGAAGGGATGGTGACCGACACCTGCAATTGCGTGGTGGAGCAGGTGGGCAAGCGTCAGACGATCGAACAGGCCAAAACCTTCTGCAGCAAGCAGAGCATCCAGAAATACGGGCAGCCCTGATCGTTAGCGGGCCCAGGCGGTGGGGAGATCACTGAGCCGGGTGGTGGCGGCGCGCGAGAGCTGCTCGCGCCGCATCATCCAGCCGGGTGCGATGCCGCAGGCGGCCCATTGCACTGTGCCCCGGCCATAACGGCGATTGAGCCCATCGATGCTCTGCATCAAGGCCGCCCGTCGCTGCTGTTCCTGCTCCGGTAGCGGTGCCAGCAAATGGTGTTGCAGTTGCTCCTGGCTCTGCAGCTCCTGCAGCAGCACCCCGGCCTTGGCAAAGCGTTTGTGGGGCCGGTAGATCACCGCCACCAGCGGCAGGGCGGCCTGCAGCAGCACGGCCGTGTCGCTGCTGGCCACCGCCAGGGCGGTGCTGGCGGCCTGGCTGTAGAAGCCCGGGCTGAAGGGGCTGGTGCGGGCAAACACCGTGAGCCGGCCACTGCACTGCTGCTGGCGGCGTAGTTTCTCGGCCGCCCGCACCACGTAGGTGGCCACCGCCTGGCGCAGTTCCTGTTCGCTCAGGATCGCCCGGCTGAAGCTGCGGCTCACGCAGGTTTCCCGCTTGGCGCTGGGCGCTTGCTCCAGGGGCAGGCAGCTCACCCCCTGCAGCTCCAGCTGCAGCCGCAGACCCACCACCCCCGCCTTGGCCCGCAGTTCGCCACTGGCCATGTCGCGCAGTTGCCGGGCATTGGCGATGCCCCGCAGCCGGCACCAGCGGCCCAACTGGCGGCCCACACCCCAGATCTCCTCCACGGGGGTGAGCTCCAGCCAGGGATCGGGGTTGGCTTCGCGGCCGAGATCGAACACGCCCGCATGGCGGCGATCTCCCTTGGCGATGCGGTTGGCGAGTTTGGCCAGCACCTTGCTGGAGGCCAGGCCGATGGCGATCGGCAGGCCCAGGTTGTGGCGGATGCGGCTGCGCAGCTCCGCGGCCCAGGCGCTGAGATCACCGTGCCGCGGGCGCGGCAGCCGCGCGAAGGCTTCATCGATCGAATACACCTCCAGCTCCGCCACAAACGGTTCGAGGCTGCTCATCAGCCGCTGGCTCATGTCGCCGTAGAGCGCGTAGTTGGAGCTGCGCACCACCACGCCGTGTTGGGCCAGTTGCGCCGCAATCTGGAAATAGGGCTTGCCCATGCCGATGCCCAGCTGCCGCGCTTCGCTGCTGCGCGACACCACGCAACCGTCGTTGTTGGAGAGCACCACCACCGGCCGGCCGATCAGGGCTGGATCAAAGGCCTGCTCACAGGAGGCGTAGAAGTTGTTGGCGTCGATCAGCGCCAGCACATCAGCCATGGCGCGTGAGGGCGTGGATCACGTGGATCGCCACGCCCCAGATCTGCACGTCGCCGCATTGATGGAGCTCCAGGGGCGGATAGGCGCTGTTGGCTGCCTCCAGCCGCAGCCGGCCGTGGTAGCGCACCAGGCGTTTGAGGGTGAAGGCGCCATCGAGCACCGCCACCACGATCAGGCCGGGCCGGGGCTCGAGGCTGCGGTCCACCACCAGCAGATCACCGTGCTGAATGCCGGCGTCGATCATCGAATCGCCGCTCACCCGCAGGAAAAAGGTGCTGCTCGGATGGCGGATCAGGGCCTCGTTGAGGTCGATGCCCGCATCGATGTAGTCATCGGCAGGACTGGGAAAGCCCGCTGCCACGGTGCTGGCGGCCAGGGGCAGCCGCAGGCTGGGCCGCTGGCTGCGCAGGCTGCCGATCAGGAGGAGTGACACAGGCCGCCCGGACACGCTCCGAAGCAGGCTAGTTCATCTGTACTGATCCGGTGTTGCCGTGGCTGGCCGGGTCGGTCAGGCTTCGGGGCAGTTTGTGATTTCGGTACCGCAGATGATCCAAGCAATGGCATGGCGCCGCCGCGCCCTCGGTGTACTGGCGGCCCTGGGGCTCCTGGGGGGTCAAGCGGTGCCGGCTCAGGCCTGCACCAGCTTTGTGCTCAAGGGCTCGGATGGGGGCCGTGTGTATGGCCGCACCATGGAATTCGGCCAGCCGCTTGGCAGTCAGGCTGTGTTGATTCAGCGCGGGACGCCCCTGCGCGGCAATGGCCCCGATGGCGGGATCGGGAATGGCCTGGCCTGGACCAGTCGCTATGCCGTGGTTGGCCTCAATGCCCTCGGCCTGAAGGATGTGATTCCGGATGGCATGAATGAGAAAGGCTTGGCTGGCGGTCTGCTCTACTTCGCTGGCTATGCCCAATTTCAGAGCGTTCCCCCTGGTCAGACCAAGCGCTCGATCAATAGCGCTCAGTTGCTCACCTATGTGCTAACCAACTTCGCCACGATTGAAGAGGTGAAGCGTGGCTTGCCCAAGGTGCTGGTGAATGGTGCTGCGATCAAGGTGTTCGGTGGGCCGTTGCCGATCCACATGACCTTGCATGATCGAACGGGGAAGAGTTTGTCGGTGGAATACATCAAGGGTGAGCTCACCATGATGGATAACCCCACCGGCACGTACACCAACGATCCGCCATTCCCGTATCACCTCGCCGCAGCTGGCAATTACGCCAATCTCAGCGCGATGCCACCGGCGGAGCTGAGCGTGAATGGCCTGAAGCTTCCGCCGGCCAGCACCGGCGGTGGGCTGCACGGATTGCCGGGTGATTTCCTCTCTACATCGCGCTTTATCCGCGCACTGATGTTGAGCCACTACGCCCCGACCAACCTCACCACGCAGCAGCAGGTGGGCACGGCCTTCCGCCTTCTCGGTCAATTTGATCTGCCACCTGGGAGCATTCTGTTGCCGCCGGGTGGTGCGTTTGGGGGTGCAGGCTCTAACACCACCTATGAAATCACCGAGTGGACGGTGGCCGCTGATCAAAAGAATCTCGTGTATTACATCCAGACCTACGACAATCCAGGTCTGCGCAGTCTCAACTTCGATCAGCTGCCCCTCGATGGTGCTGCGATCAAAGTGATGCCGTTGGATCAGCCTGCGCAGGTCACTGTTCTCAAGCCCTAGTTCAAGGTTGAGCGCTGTTGATCAGTCCTCTTCGTCGCCTTCCAGCAGCAGTTGCTGGAAGGCGGTGTAGAGCTCGAGTTCCTCGCTGTTGGCGGGAGGGCGGCGCTGGCGATTGGGGCGCAGTTCGTTGTTGGCACCGCGCGGCTGCAGGCCTGAGCTGGCGGAGGGGCCCTGGGGGCTCTGCCGTTGGATGGCCTGTCGCTGCTCGGCCTGGCGCTGGCGCTGCTGATCGGCTTCTGCCTGGCGCAACCGGTCCATCAGGTGGGGCGGCACGCTGCCATCGGGGCTCACCTGCATCAGCTCGCGGAACAGGGCCTGAGGGTCGGTTTCCGTTTCCACCCGATGGCGTTGTTGGCTAGCGGGGGCAGGTGCTGGCTCCGCTTCCGGCTTGGGCAGGGGTTTGGGCAGGCTGCGGCCCAGTTGCTGCAGGCGCTCAAGGCTGCGGGCGTCGAAGCTCATGGCGTGGCTCTCCTCAGCTGCACTCGAGGGTGTCGCGGGTGTTGCGGCCCGTGACGGGGTTGGTGCCGCTGGCGCTGGCGCACAGGGTTTTGAGCACGTCACCGCGGAAGGGCACGTTGGTGAAATCGGCGCCTTCGATCAACACATTGTTGAAGCGCGTGTTGAAGGCGAAGGCGTTCTCGAGCACCGCGTTGCGCAGATCGGTGCCGTCCAGCACGGCCGAGTCGAGGGTGGCGTCGGTGAGGTCGGTGCCGGAGAGGTTGGCGTCCTGGAGCTTGGCCCCAAACAGGCTGGCGCCGCGCAGGTCGGAGCCGTGGAAATCCGCTTCCCGCAGGTTGGTGAGGTTGAAGGTGGCGCCGCGCAGATCCATGCCGGCGAAGTCGTGGCCGATCAGCACTTGCTTGGCCACATCCATGGCCGCCTGGGCGGTTGGGGCCGCCAGCAGCAGTGCCAGAGGCAGCAGCAGGAGCGAAAACAGCGGTCGCAGCAGGCGGCCCATCGGATCGGGATCGGGTCGGCCAACCCTAGGCAGCCTGTCGCGATCACCACCAACGCCTCGAGAGGCTTCCCTTAATCTCCGGCTCAATGCATCGATCGATGCAGCCCCTTGTTGCCGAATCGAACAGCGAGCGTTCGCGATGGGCAATCCGATCGATCAAAACACGTTCCTGGCTCGGGCCCGCTCCCGCTTCGGGGATCGCTACGACTACAGCGCCATCGTTTACAAGAGCTTCAAAACGCCCATCAAGATCCGCTGCAAGGAGCATCCAGTGCGCTGGATTTCGATCACGCCGGAGCGACATCTGGTCACCACCGGCGGCTGCAAATACTGCCTGCGAGCCCTGCGCGGTCAGCTGCCCGGCGAGTGAGCGGCTGCAGGGGAATGCTCACGCTGGATGAGGGCGTGGGCAGTCATGGCCATCAGCGCAACCCAGCGGCGCGGCAATTGGGCGGAGCAGCGGGCCCAGCGCCTGCTGAAGGCCGCCGGTTGGCAGCTGCTCGAACAGCAGTGGCGCTGCCGCTGGGGGGAGCTGGATCTGCTGCTGCATAAGCCGCAGCGCCTGTTGCTGGTGGAGGTGAAAAGTCGCGCTCGATCCGGACGGGATGGCTGGGGCCTGGCCAGCTTCACGGCGCGCAAGCGGGCTCGCCTGAGCTGTGCCTATCGCTGTTGGCTGGCGGCCCATCCCCGCTATCAACACTGCAGCCTGGAGCTGGTGCTCGCCCTGGTGCCGCAACCGCCGGCTAAGGAGCCGGTGCGCTGGATTCGCTGCTGGCTGGGGCCGTAGGGGTGGTGGTGTAGTCGACGGTGCAGATGTAGCGGTAGTTGCCGATGGTCACGTTGACCACGGTGCAGTGCGTGTTGGTCACCGTGGCGTTGGCTGGTAGTTGCTCCTCGGCCCGTTCGATGGCGTTTTTCTTGTCCCACATCGATTCGGCGGTGATCGATCCGGCCTGGGCTTGAGGGGCAATGGCCAGCACGAGCGCTGCAGCGGCAGGCAGTGCAGTGAGCCAGGCGGAGGCGGCGGGATGGCGCATCGGCGTTGGATGGATGCTTCTGTGTTTAACCCCGTTGGGCGCGGACGGCCAGGGAGCAATCTGGAAGTAGGCCTGTGGCGCACGGATCGATGACCTTCGCGGCCCACCGCACCCGCAAACGGTTTGGTCAGCACTGGCTCAAAGATGAGCGGGTGTTGGATCAGATCCTCGCGGCGGCCGAACTCAGCGCCGCCGACACGGTGTTGGAGGTGGGGCCTGGCCGCGGGGCCCTCACTGAACGGTTGCTGGCTTCTCCGGCAGCGGCGGTGCGGGCCGTGGAGCTCGATCGCGATCTGGTGGAGGGGTTGCAGGAGCGCTTTAGCGGCGATCCCCGCTTTGACCTCACCCCGGGAGATGTGTTGGCGGTGCCGCTGCCTGAGGCTGGGATTGTGGTGGCCAACATCCCGTACAACATCACAGGCCCCTTGCTGGAGCGGCTGGTGGGGCGGCTCGATCGCCCCGTGGCGCAGCCCTACCGCCGCTTGGTGCTGTTGATGCAGCAGGAGGTGGGGGAGCGGATCCGGGCGCGGCCGGGCAGCAGCGCCTATTCCGCCCTGAGCGTGCGCATGCAGCTGCTGGCCCGTTGCAGCACGGTGTGCCTGGTGCCGCCGCGCTGTTTTCAGCCCCCACCGAAGGTGATGAGCGAGGTGGTGGCGATCGATCCCTTGCCGCCCGATCAGCAGTTGGATCCGGCCCTGGCTCGCACGGTGGAAACCCTGCTGCGCCGCTGTTTCGCCGCCCGCCGCAAGATGCTGCGCAACACCCTGGCCGGCTTGCAGCCGCCTGATCAGCTGCAAGCGTTGACGGCAGAGGCGGGTATTGGCCTGGAGCAGCGGCCCCAGGAGGTGGCACCAGCGGCTTGGGTGGCGCTGGCGGCGGGTTTGAATCGGCTCACTGCCTGAACCCCCTCGCATGGCTGAGCTGCTGGTCAGCGCCCCCGCCAAGATCAACTTGCATCTGGAGGTGCTGGGGCTGCGGCCCGATGGCTTCCACGAGCTGGCGATGGTGATGCAGATGCTCGATCTCGCCGATCAGCTGCGCTTGCGCCCGACGGCCGATGGCCAGATCAGCCTGACCTGTAACCGCGCAGACCTGCCCACCGATGGCAGCAACCTGATCGTGAAGGCCGCCGAATTGCTCAAAGCGCGGCTGGGTTTGCCGGAGCTGGGGGCCTCCATCGAGCTGGAGAAGCGCATCCCCATCGGTGCGGGCCTGGCTGGTGGCTCGAGCAACGGTGCAGCCGCCCTGGTGGGCCTCAATGCGCTGTGGGGCTGTGGCTTCAGCCGCCAGCAGCTGCTGGAGATGGCCGCCCAGCTGGGTTCCGACATGCCGTTCTGCATCGAAGGCGGCACCCAGCTGTGTTTCGGTCGTGGTGAAGTGCTGGGGCCCGCTGCCCTGGCGGGCGCTCCTGCTTTGGGTGTGCTGCTGATCAAGCATCCCAAGGCGAGTGTGTCGACCCCCTGGGCCTATGGGCGCTGCCGTGAGCAGCGCGAAGATTTTTACCTCAGCAGTGAGGCGGAATTCGAGCAGCGGCGCCAGGCCCTGCGAGAAGGGCCGCTGTTGGCCGCCTTGGCGGGTGAGCGGCCGCTGCCGCCCCTGCGCAATGACTTGCAGGGCGTGGTGGAGCCCGAAGTCGCCAGCGTGCGCGAGGGCCTGAGCCTGCTGCGTCAGGCCACCGATGCCCTGGCGGTGGCGATGAGCGGATCAGGTCCCAGTTTGTTTGCCCTCTTTGCCGATCACGCCGCCGCGCAGGCGGCCCACCAGCAGCTGGAACCCCAGTTGCAGCAGGGTGGCTTTGAGGCCTGGGTCTGCCGCTGCACCAGCTCCGGTGCCACGCTGGGCTGACGCCGAGTGCCGCCGATCCGTGAGCGAACAGCCAGCCACCGACCAGCTCTCCGCTGAGCCTTCGGCTGCATCGGGCAGCCCGAAGCGGCAGCGCAAGGGCCCCATCAGCTTTCTGAGCGGCTCGCTCACCAGCTTTGGTTTTGGCTGGCTGGCGCTGCAGCTGGCCCAGCGGATCGTGGGCTACTACGCCGAGCATCCCCCCCACTACGACGTGCGCTTTGCCCAGAGCATCGCCGTGTTCATGAAGACGCTGATCGTGGGGATGAGCTTTCTGGCCACCTTCACCTTCGCCTTCGTGGGGCTGGGCCTGTTTTTCACATTCCTGCGCAGCTTGATGCCGGGTTGGAGCGAAGCGGAACAAACTCCCTAGCCTTGGAGGGCGTCGACATATGGCCGATGACAGCCCACGATCTGCAGCTGCTGGTGCTGCTCCTCTCGCCCGGCATGCTGCTGTCGGTGCTGCTGCTCGTCACCTTCGCTGCAGGCGGCTGAGATAAGTTGGCGCAGCGACCGGCCTGAGCCGGACTGAGTGCTCCGCTGTGGCTGAGACCCTGCTGTTCAACGCCCTGCGCGAAGCCATCGACGAAGAGATGGCTCGCGATCCCCACGTGTGCGTGATGGGGGAAGACGTGGGCCAGTACGGCGGCTCCTACAAGGTCACCAAAGACCTCTACGACAAATACGGCGAACTGCGGGTGTTGGACACCCCGATCGCCGAAAACGCCTTCACCGGCATGGCCGTGGGCGCCGCGATGACGGGCCTGCGCCCGATCGTGGAGGGCATGAACATGGGCTTCCTGCTGCTCGCGTTCAACCAGATCTCCAACAACATGGGGATGCTTCGCTACACCAGCGGCGGTAATTTCACGATCCCCGCCGTGGTGCGCGGCCCCGGCGGCGTGGGCCGTCAGCTGGGTGCTGAGCACAGCCAGCGCCTCGAGGCCTACTTCCACGCGGTGCCCGGCATCAAGATCGTGGCGGTGAGCACCCCCACCAACGCGAAGGGCCTGATGAAGGCCGCCATCCGCGACAACAACCCCGTGCTCTTCTTCGAGCACGTTCTCCTCTACAATCTCTCCGAGGAGATCCCCTCCGGCGACTACACCTGCGCCCTGGATCAGGCGGATCTGGTGAAGGAAGGCTCCGACGTGACGATCCTCACTTATTCGCGCATGCGCCACCACTGCCTCAAGGCGGTGGAGCAACTGGAGAAAGACGGCGTGAGCGTGGAGCTGATCGACCTGATCAGCCTCAAGCCCTTCGACATGGAGACCATCTCCCGCTCGATCCGCAAGACCCACAAGGTGCTGATCGTTGAGGAGTGCATGAAGACCGGTGGCATCGGCGCCGAGCTGATGGCGTTGATCACCGAGCAGTGCTTCGATGATCTCGACTGCCGTCCGGTGCGCTTGTCCTCCCAGGACATTCCCACCCCCTACAACGGCACCCTCGAGAACCTCACGATCATTCAGCCCCACCAGATCGTGGAAGCGGCCAAGGCGCTCAAGAGCGGCCAGGTCTGATCGGCGGGGCGGCGGCACGTTTCAGCCACCGTTCCAGAACCCTTCCCCCTCCAACACCGACCCCTCACAACACCGATGGCGCGTCAACAGGGGTGGTTTGCCCTGATCCTGGCTCTGGCGATTGCGGCTGGAGCCGTTCTTGTTAATAGTCCACTTCAGCTAGGCCTGGATCTCAGGGGCGGTAGCCAGCTAACCCTGCAGGTGTTACCAGCCGGTGCGATCAAGCAGGTGAAGGGCGAACAGCTCGAGGCGGTGAAAGACGTGCTCGACCGCCGCATCAACGGCCTCGGCGTGGCGGAATCCACCCTGCAGAGCGTGGGCGACGATCAACTGGTGCTGCAGCTTCCTAATGAGCAGGACCCCAGCCGGGTTGCCAAGGTGCTGGGTAAACCCGCCCTCTTGGAATTTCGGGCCCAGAAGGCAGGCACCGAAGAGGAGATGACGGGGCTGCTGAAGCTCAAGCGCCAGGCTGAGGCGGTGCTCAACCAGAGCCGGGCCCAACAGACCGTCGGTGATCAGCAGCCTGAGTTCAAAACCGAAGAGCTTGCCAAGGCCCTCGATCAGCTTGGGGTGAAGGTGCCGCCCGGCAGCAGCGAAATTCAACAGCTCGAGCAGCTTTTAGACGAGGTTAAGCAGCGTATCGTTCCTCTCTACGAACCGGCGGAACTCACCGGTAAAGACCTCACCAGCGCCGGCCGCCAGCAACAGCAGACCGGCAGCGGCTGGGATGTGACGCTCGCCTTCAACACCGATGGCGGTCGCAAATTTGCCGAGCTCACCCAGGGGATTGCCGGCACGGGTCGCCTGCTGGGGATCGTGCTCGATGGCCGCTCGATCAGCGAGGCGAGTGTGGGACCGGAGTTCAAGCCCGCCGGCATCACCGGCGGTGCCGCCAGCATCACGGGCAACTTCAGCGCTGAAGAGGCCCGTGACTTGGAAGTGCAGCTGCGGGGCGGCTCCCTCCCTTTGCCGGTGAAAGTGATCGAGCAACGCACGATTGGTGCCACCCTCGGCGCTGAAAACGTGCAGCGCAGCCTCTCCGCCGGCCTGTTTGGCCTGGCGTTGGTGGCGGTGTTCATGGTGGTGATGTATCGCCTACCAGGGTTCGTGGCGGTGGTGGCGCTGGCGCTCTATGCCCTGTTCAACCTGGCGCTCTACGCCTTGATCCCTGTGACCCTCACCCTGCCGGGGATCGCTGGATTCATCCTGTCCATCGGCATTGCCGTGGATGCCAACGTGCTGATCTTTGAGCGGGTGAAGGAAGAGCTCCGCCGCGGCAACACGCTGATCCGCTCGATCGATGCCGGGTTCTCACTGGCCTTCTCCTCAATCCTGGATGGCCATGTCACTGGTTTGATCAGCTGCGCGGCTTTGTTCGCTTTGGGTACCGGTCTGGTGAAGGGCTTCGCACTCACCCTCGGCATCGGCCTGGTGCTGAGCTTGTTCACTGCCCTCAGCTGCACCCGCACCTTGCTGCGCTTGCTGATGGGCTATTCCGGTTTGCGCCGCCCCACCTTCTTTCTCCCCTCTGCCCAGCTGCCCGGGAGTGCCTCCTGATGACCGCCAGTACCCCCGCTCCCCAGATGGGCGCCTCCGCCATGGCTGAGCCACGCTTTCGGATCACGCGCATCCGCCGCCAGGGTTGGCTCGTTTCTGGGCTGGCTGTTCTGCTCAGTCTCGTGGGCATGGCCCTGTGCTGGAGCAACCCGCGCATCGGTGCCCCCCTGCGCCCTGGGCTTGATTTCACCGGTGGTACCCAGCTGCAGATTGAGCGCAGCTGCACCGCCTCTGATTGCGCCAGCCTCACGGCGGATGCCGTGCAGCAACGCTTGCTGGCCATCTCCTTACCGGCTGTGGCTGGTGCTGAACCGCCTCGGTTGAGCAGTGCCAGGGTGCAGGTGCTGGATGGTGGCCGCTCGCTGGAGTTGCGCCTCCCGGATCTGGAGCCGGAGCAAACCCAGACATTGCTCGATGGCCTCACCCCGCTGATTGGTGCGGTGAACCCGGCCCAGTTGTCGGTGAACACCATTGGTCCATCCCTCGGTGGTCAGCTGCTGCGCAGCAGCGCTGTGTCGCTGCTGGTGAGCTTTGCCTTGATCGCCGCCTACATCAGCTTCCGCTACGACGGCATTTATGCCGGTTTGGCGCTGCTTTGCCTCGCCCACGATGTGTTGATCACCTGTGGCGTGTTCGCCTGGTTGGGTTTGCTCCGCGGCGTGGAAGTGGATTCGCTGTTTGCCGTGGCCTTGATCACGGTGGCGGGCTACTCGGTGAACGACACCGTGGTGGTCTTCGACCGAATCCGTGAGCAACGCCGCGAGGTTCGCGATCTCGGGCTCTCTGATCAGGTGGATCTGGCTGTGGACGCCACCCTCACGCGCTCGCTCTACACCTCGTTCACCACCCTGCTGCCCTTGATTGCCCTATTGCTGTTCGGTGGCGGCAGCCTGTTCTGGTTTGCTGTGGCGCTCACCGTGGGCATTGGGGTGGGGAGCTGGTCGAGCATCGGCATCGCGCCAACCCTGCTGCCCTTACTGGCACGTCGATGAAGAATGCCGGCCGCTCCCCACGCCGGCCACTGCCGCTGATCCCGCTGCTGCTGGTGCTCTTCGCTCTGCTCGATCTGCGCACCGAGCTGCAGCTCTTGCTCGATCACTTCACCTTCAGCAGCCTGGCGGAAATCCCGCGCCACCACCCATTGGCTCTCGCTGTGCTGGTCTGCTCGCCCTGGTTGTTCCAGCGGGCGCGTTGAACTACAACCAGCGATCCATGATCTGCTCCACCAGCACCCGCTGAGAGAGCACCTGCAGCACCACCACCAGCGGTAGGGCCAGCAGCACCCCCGGCAGACCCAGCAGGGCACCCAGGCTCAGCTGGGCCATCAGCGCCACCGTGGGTAGGAGATTCACCGTGCGGCTCAGCAGCAGGGGGGTGAGCAGGAACGCCTCAGCGTTTTGCAGCACCAGCCGCAGGATCAACACCTGCAGGGCCAGCGCAGGAGACACCAACAGCGCCACGGCCAGGGGCAACAGCGTGGCCACGGTGGGGCCGATGGTGGGCACAAAGGTGAGCAGGCCGCAGACCAGGCCGCTCAAGAGAGCCAGGGGCACCTTGAGCGCCGCCAGCCCAGCCCAGGTGAGCAGAAACACCGCGCTGGCAGAGATCGTCATCCCAGCCAGCCAGCCCCCCAAGGCCTGGCGGCAGGCGCTGAGTAGTTCACCCGCCATGCCGCGGTAGTGGGCTGGTGTGGCCGCCACCACCAAGCGTTGATGGCTGCGGGGATCGAGCACCAGCAGCAGAGCCAGCAGCACCATCAGCAGCAGCTGAATCGTGCCGTTGGCGGCGCCGCCTGCAAAGCCGAGCAATTGGCCGCCGAGGGGTTGCAGTTTGTCGAAGGTGGCCAGTTCGGCCACGCGACCTTCCAGGCTTTCGAGCATGGCCACCCCGCCCAGCAGCTCCCCCACACGGTTGAGTAGTGCCGGCACCAATTGGGTGAACTGCTGCACCTGCTCGATCAATTCGGGCAGCAGCACTTCACCCAGCTGCCAGCCCCCCAGCAGCAACAACAGCACCACCACCGTGAGGGCCTGGGGCCGGTTCATCGGCGTGAACCGCCGCAGCCAGCTCACCGGCACATCCAGAGCCACCGCCAGCACCACGGCGCCGAACAGCACCAGCAGCACCCAGCGCAGTTCCCAGGCCAACAGCCCCAGCACCACCAGGGCGAGCAAACCGATCAGGCCGCGCAGGGTCATGGGGAGAGGCGTTGGCGCTGCCACGGATCGAGCACATCGTGGATCAACACCTCACGAATCACCACCTGCAGACACACCGCCAGCGGCAGTGCCAGCAGCAGGCCGAGTGGACCAAACAGCACTGTGAAGACAAACTGTGCCGCCAGGGTGAGCCCAGGCAGCAGCTTCACCTGGTGCTGCATCACCGATGGGGTGATCAGGTAGCTCTCCAGGTTTTGCACCAGCACGTAGAGCCCCAACACAGCCAGAGCCTTCCACGGCGACACCAGCAGCGCCACCGACATCGGGAACACGGTGCTCAAGGTGGGCCCGACATTGGGGATCACATTGAGCAGCCCCGCCAGCAGGGCATTGGCCACCACCAGCTTCACGCCCAGGAGCGACAGCCCGATCCCCGCCAGCAGCGCCACACAGACGGAGCTGATCAGCACTCCGCCCATCCAGCTGCTGAGGGCTTCACCACATTGCAGCAGCACCTCCCGCAGACGGCGGCGATAAAACGACGGCGCCAGCAGCACAGCCACCTCGCGGTAGGCCGTGGGCTGCACGGCAATCATCAGGGCTACCGCCAGCACAAACAGCAGCTGGAGCAGGCCGCCGCCAAGATTTCCCGCCAAACCGAGCAGGTTCTGCAAGCCCTGTCCAAGGGCTTCAGTGTTGGAGCTGCTGCTGCCCCAGTTCTGCCGGAGCCAATCGAGGGCCTGCTGGCCGTAAAGCATGCGGCTGCTCACATCCATGAGGTCACGCAGCAGGGTCCCGGCACGGTCGGCGGCGATGGGCAATTGCAGCAGCAGCTGCTGGAACTGCTCCACAAACGGCGGCACCACGGCGGCAAGGGCTACGGCCACCAGCAGCAGCAGCCCCACCAGGCTCAGCAGCAGTGCCAGGGGGCGGCTGCAGCGCAGCCGTACGCGCACCACACCCACCAGGGTGCATAACGCCATGGCCAGCACCACGGCCGCGAACAGCTGAATCACCACATGCCGCAGCGACCACAGCAACAGCACTGCGGCCGCCGTTGCGATCAGACCGAGTGCCTGGCCAAATCGCATGGTCTTTGGCTTACTCGGCGGCTTCGGCGTTATCGCCAGCGTTGTTCTCTTTCTGGGAGAACCCGAGGTCGTGGCTGTCGGCGTAGCGCTGGGCGAAGCGCATGAAGCGCTCGAAATCTTCCGGGGTTTTCCAGGTGTAGGTGGCTTCGAGTGCCGCTGGTTTGCCGTTCACAAACTTGGCGTTCACCTCGCGGGTGACCAGTTGGCCCTCCTCATCCACCATGTACATCCCGCCGATGTCGCCCATGCTTTCGGGGGAGAGGGCTTCGGGCTGATCGAACACAAAAATCGCCTGACCGGTGCGCCCATCGCGCGAGCGGGTCATGCGGATATCAGGAACCACAGGCTCGTCGACACCGCGGAAGAACTGAATGGCGGCCATCGATCGAACCCAGCAAAGCTCGATCCTAGGCAGCGTTCCGGCCCTGGGTCCTGATCACACCACGGCTGATCAGCTGGTCGGCGGCGGCATCGGCACTGAGTCCAGCCAGATCGACATGACCCAGCAGCTGGTGCTGATTGGAGCCGCCATGCCGTTCCAATTCGTGGTCGTAGCAGCGGTCGTAGTAATCGAGCATCTGGCGCGCGGCCTCTCCCCACTGCCGTTCGGCAATGGCCGCCAAGGCGGCGCTGGTGCGTTGGGGGCCCAGCCGGCGGGCGATCCGTTCGGTGGCCTCGCGCAGCGCAGTGGGGTCCTGGTTGCCGTACACCTCCACCAACTGCTCCAGCCTCTCCTCCAGCGGCCTACGGATTTCCAGCAGTGGCGCGGCCTGCATCTGCCGCCAGAGCCCAGCGGGAATGCGGCAGCGACCCACCTGCACGCTCTCTGCCTCCACCCAGATTTGCTCCGCTTCCTGCATGCCTTGGAGGGCGATGGCGATGCGGTTTTCGTAGTGCTCGGTGCTGGGCTGGGGTGGCATGCCGAGGCTGCCGAAGCTGCTGCCGCGGTGATGGGCTAACCCCTCCAGGTCCACCACGGCCGCTTGGCGCTGGGCCAGGGCGAGCAACAGATCGGTTTTGCCGCTGCCGGTGCGCCCACCCATCAAATGGATCGGCCAGCTGCACTCAAATCGCTCCAGCACCCAGCGGCGGAAGGCCTTGTAGCCCCCCTCCAGCAGGAGCACCGAGAGATCGAGCTGGGCCGCCAGCCAGGCCATGCTTTCGGAGCGCATGCCGCCGCGCCAGCAGTGCAGCCGCAGTGGCTCACCCCCTGCTGCTTCGGCGAGGGCGTTGAGCGCGCTGCCCAGCTCCCCGAGCCGAGGCCCCACCAGCTCAAGCCCTAGCTGCACAGCGGCCTGGCGCCCCTGTTGCTTGTAGGTGGTGCCGACGGCTGCGCGCTCGTCATCACTGAACAGCGGCAGATTGCGGGCCCCTGGAATGTGCCCCTGGGCAAACTCCGCCGGCGCCCGCACATCCACCACCGGACCTGTGCCCTCAAGAAACCGTTCCACCGGTTGGCGGTTCCGTTCCATCCCCACCATCAATGAACCCGCCCTGGCCTGGCCATGCCTGACATAGTGGGCCAACGCTGGCCCCTGGCAGGTCTGATCCCCTTACATGCTTTCCGGACCCCCCGTCACCACCACGGTTAGCGCCGAGCAACTGTTGGAGCGTTTTCTGGCGGCGAATCCCCGCCAGCGCCGCAGCCTGCTGACGCAGGTTCAGCAGCGTGCAGCTGAGCTGCGGCCGCTGATCCCGGAACAGATCGATCGTCTCGATGCCACCGCCGACGACTGGGCGGCAGGCCTGTTGATTCAGCTGTTGATGGCTGAGGACGACAGCCTCAGCCAGGCCTTTCGCCAGCGTTACAGCGACGGCTGGCTGGCGGTGTATAGCGCGGCGGGTCTCGATTACGGCCCGTTGCAGAAGGCTTTGGTGGAGCAGGCCTTTGAAGAGGCCGACCGTCTCACCAGCGAGCACCTACGCCAATTGGCCGGTGAAGCAGCGGTGAAGCGCGGCTACGTCTACTACTCCGAAGTGCCTCCGATCGCCTCGGTGGATCTGGAAAGCCTGGATCGCCTCTGGGTGGTGTATTCCCAGGGTCGCTTCGGCTTTTCGGTGCAGATCCGCCTGCTGCGCTCCCTCAATGGCCGTTGGGATCAACTCTGGCCTCGGCTGGGCTGGAAGCAGGGTGGCGTCTGGACGCGTTACCCCTCCGCCTTCACCTGGTCGTTGGAGGCACCTGAGGGCCATCTCCCCCTGGTGAATCAGTTGCGGGGCGTGCGTCTGATGGATGCGCTGCTGTCGCATCCTGGGCTGCAACAGCGCGTGTCGGCCTAGATCAGCCGGTTCGCTGCAGCGGTAGTTTCGAATCACTGGGCGGGGCCTCCGCCGGTTTGGGTTCGATGCCACATCGCTGGGCCGATTTCATCACCCCATCCACCCTGCAGCTCTCCCCGCTGCTGGAGGTGCTGCTCGAGCCGATCAGTTGCAGCCAGCAGCTGTCTTCACTGCAACTCGGCCTGCAGGAGGTGCTGGTGAATGCGGTGCGTCATGGCAACGGCAACGATCCGGGCAAATGCCTGCGGGTGCGGCGGATTGTGACCCCTCGCTGGTGGGTGTTTCAGGTGCAGGACGAAGGCTGCGGCGTGCCCAGCGATGCCCGCCATGGGGTGTTGCCGGAGCAGGCTGATGCCCTCTGCGGCCGCGGGTTGTTTTTGATTCACTCCTGCTTCGATGACGTGCGCTGGAGCGCGCGCGGCAATCGCGTGCAGGTGGCTTTGCGGCGTCAACCGTCGCCTCAGTGACCGTGGCTCGGACAGCCCGGATCTTTCAGCTCACCCCGTAACCAACCCAGGCCATGCTCCAGCAGGGCGATGGCCTGCTCCCGTTGTGCGGTGGGAACCGGAGCATGGGCCGGGTTGGCTGGATCGAGCAGCTGCACCAGGGCCGCTGCGATCTGTTCGGCTGCACGCCGCTGGGGTTGGCCTTTGAGCGCATGCCAATCGCGGTTGTCGATGGTGAGCAGGCGATGCAGGGCTTCCGCCGTTTCTCGGCTACCTTCCGGCCACGGTTGACGCGTAGACACTGGACGAAACCTCGGCTGGAGGGCCATCCTGGCGCCATGCAGCAGCGCCCGAGGTCTCCCCATACGCCGATTCGTTGGCTGCATCAGCTGGCGAACCTGATGGCCCAGGTGTCGCGGGCTGAACGGATCAGCAGTGGCGACGAAAGCCTTCAGGCCCGGCGCCTGCGTCAACGGATGGCACTGGCGCAACGCGTGTTGGACCCGTTGCCCGTTCCGCTGCGGCCGAGCCTCTGGAGCGAAACAGCACTGTGGAGTGGCCTTCGCTGGGGTGGCGTCGGCCTGCTCCTGGCGCTGTGGCTGAAGCGCTGATGCTCGCTTGCAATCAGGCTGCCAGGCGGATCAGTGGTTCGAGATCAGGTGCGTTCAAGGGGGTTGGTTCCACCTCTGCGCTCGCGCCGTTGAGCGGTGGCGCCGGCGGCGATGCGGGGAGACGGTTTCCCCTGAGCCACGCGTTGTGGAGCGCCCTGCGGCGCTGATCTTCCGCCAGCACCAGCCGATCAGCAGCCACAACAGGGCTCTCACCAGACAGCAGGGGTGTGCGGAGACAGATGCCGAAGCCGTGGGCTTCCACCTGTACACATCCCTCCATGAACACCGTCTGGAAGGTCCAGCCTGCCAACCAGCGCACGCTGAACGGATTGCTCATGCCCTCATCGCTTTGGGCGGACCCTATGGCGTTTGAGCGATGGCCACGGCCCTTTGTCAGGGCTTGGTGGCACTCCAGACCCGTGTCATCAAGTGGGAGGTGGCGCGGATGTTGCTGAAGCCAGCGCTGCTGAGGCGGGCCTCGATGTCATCGCCGATGTAATCGCGGTAGTAAGGCTCATGGAACACACGCCGGAAGTTGTCCATGGCGGTTTCGAACTGAGGCGAATCCGCGAGTTGTACGGAATCGGCCAACACGAGCACTCCGCCGGGCTCCAGCACCCGGAAGCAGTCGTTGATCACGTTCTGGCGCGCTTCCGCTGGCAGTTCATGCAGCAGGAACACACAGGTCACGCCCTGCATGCTGCCGCTGGCGAACGGCATGGCCTCGCCATTGCCCTGCACCAGCTGGGGCAATTCGTCGGGGAGCTGGCTCAGCCAGCGGTTGGCCTGGCGCAGGTAGGAGGCGGAGAGGTCGATCCCCACCAATTGCGCCTGGGGCAGAGCCGCGCGCACTTGCCGCAGGGTGCGACCGGTGCCGGTGGCTACATCCAGCACCCGCAGTTGGGAGGCCGGGCGATCCTTGAAGGCCCGCAGCCCCTGCACCAGCGGTTTGATCACACGGCGCCGCATCGGATCGGCGGTGCCGTTGAAGAGGATTTCCACTTGCAGGTCGTAGAGCGAGGCGGAGTGGTCGCTCAGATAGCCATCCGTTTGGTGATGGAAGTTCTGGAGGTAGTAATCGGGATAGTTCTCGGCCTCCACATCGCGCGGCAGGTCGTTGACATTGCGTTCACTGCGCCGGTTCCAGGTGCTGGGCATGTCGAGCCACACCATGGGGTAGCGGGCAGCCCATTCCAGCCAGGGCGCATCGAATAAGAGGCTGGTGGGATACAAGCCCTGCTCGGCTTCCTCCCAATCAACCTCCATCAGGGCTGTGTTGGCCGCCTGCAGATCCAGCAGCATTTGCGGCGGGATCGGCCGCGTTTTCGGAGCACCCTGGGGTGCCACCAGCTCCATCAGCTTGGTGCTCACTTCCTTGTGGGCCACGCCCACCAGGCTCTTGCCCTGCTGCAGGGCCTGATAGGCGAGCTTGGTGAGGGTATCGGCCATGGAGCTGGGCAGGGTCGCAGCGGCCTTCCATTCCAACGGATCCCATGCGGCATCGCGATCGGTTGGGGCCAGGCGCTGTTCTGTGCCGGCCTGAACGCAGATCACGTTTCATGGAGCAACCCGATATTCCGTAGCAACCGCTACAGAATGGGCCCATGCGAATCCCCAGGAGGATGCGATGAGCGCCTCGATCAACACCTCCCAGAGCGAGCCTCTCTTTGTGGAGTGGATGCGGCACCGCCAGCAGGAGCAACGGCGTCACCAGCCCGTGGTGGCCCAGCGCCATGCCACGGCCGACCAAAGCGAGGCTTCCAACGTGCATTCCCAGGAGGTCGCCTGGGCTGAGCGCCATGCCCACGAGCGCCGTCTCCACGACAGCGCCATCGCCCAGCTTCGCCACGACTGATCTCCCCACAAAAAAAGCCCCGGGTGAACCGGGGCTGAATAGGGCTGCCAGGCAGCGACGATCCGGCGCTGATCAGGCGTCGTAGTACATGGTGAATTCGTGGGGGTGAGGCCGCTGACGCAGCTGCTGCACCTCCTCGTATTTCAGAGCGATCCAGTTGTCGATGAAGTCTTCGGTGAAGACGCCACCGGCGAGCAGATACTCGTGGTCGGCCTTGAGGGCTTCCAGAGAACCGTTCAACGAAGCGGGCACCGTGGAGATCTTGGCCAGCTCTTCGGCCGAGAGCTCGAACAGGTCAACGTCGGTGCCGTCGCCCGGGTCGATCTGGTTCTTGATGCCATCGATGCCGGCCATCAGCATGGCCGCGAAACCCAGATAGGGGTTGGAGAGCGCGTCGCCGGAGCGGAACTCGAGGCGCTTGGCCTTCGGGTTCGTTCCGGTGAGGGGGATGCGCACGGCGGCGGAGCGGTTGCCCTGGGAGTACACCAGGTTCACCGGTGCTTCGAAGCCGGGCACCAGTCGCTTGTAGCTGTTGGTGGTGGGGTTGGTGAAGGCCAGGAAGCTGGGGGCGTGCTTCAGCAGGCCACCGATGTACCAACGGGCGGTTTGCGAGAGGTTGGCGTAGGTGCCTTCACCCCAGAACAGAGGTTGGCCGCCTTTCCAGAGGCTCTGGTGCACGTGCATGCCGCTGCCGTTGTCGGCAAAGATCGGCTTGGGCATGAATGTGGCGGTCTTGCCGTACTTCTTGGCAACGTTGCGCACCACGTACTTGTAGATCATCACGTTGTCGGCCGCGCTGATCAGCTCGGCGAACTTCATGCCGAGTTCGTGTTGCGCCGTGGCCACCTCGTGGTGCTGCTTTTCGATCGGCACGCCCAGGGAACCCATGGTGAGCAGCATTTCGCTGCGCATGTCCTGCAGGGTGTCGTTGGGGGCGACGGGGAAGTAACCCTCTTTCAGCTGGATCTTGTTGGCGAGGTTGCCGCCTTCTTCCACTCGATCGGTGTTCCAAGGAGCTTCGATCGAATCCACGCTGTAGAAGCTGGAGCCGTTGGCGCTCTTGTAGCGAACGTCGTCAAAAACGAAGAATTCGGGCTCCGGGCCGAAGTAGGCGGTGTCAGCCAGGCCTGTGGAACCGAGGTAATCAAGGGCCTTCTGTGCCAGGGCGCGGGGGCAACGGGCGTAGGGCTGACCGCTGCGGGGCTCCTGAATCGAGCAGATCAGGCTGAGGGTTTTGTGGCTGTAGAAGGGATCAATCCAGGCGGTATTCGGATCCGGCACCATCGCCATATCCGATTCGTTGATCGCTTTCCAACCGCGGATCGAGGAGCCGTCGAAGGCCACACCCTCGGTAAAGGCGGCTTCGTCGATCAGGTCCTGGCAGACGGTGAGGTGCTGCCACTTGCCGTGAAGGTCGACGAACTTGAGATCGATCAGTTCGATGCCCTCGTCCTTGATCTGACGGAGGACGTCCTGGGCGGTTTTGGCCATGACGTGAACGCTTGGAGGCTGAGAGGAAGCCCGCCTGGAACCGGGCTCGCGGGACCGTACGGAGCAGCCCTGCCCTGCCTGTGTATCACCTGTAACCAAATTCGTGACTGATTCGGACTGGATCGCTTGCGTAACCGTTTCTGTCAACTTGATCAGATCCATGCAATCGCAAGGGATCTGAGGGTTTGCAGGTGCTACGTTCCGGCTCAGGTGCGTCGATCCTTCACGCCATGCGCGATGCCATCACCGGTCTGATCGGTCGGTACGACCAGCTGGGCCGCTACTTCGATCGCGATGCAGTTGATCGCATTGCCACCTACTTCTCTCAGGCGCAACTGCGTTTGGCCGCTGTTGAGTTGATCAATCGCGAAGCCGCTGAAATCGTGCGTGAGGCCAGCCAGCGCCTGTGGCAGTCGGATCCGGAACTGCTGCTGCCTGGCGGCAACGCCTACACCACCCGTCGCTGGGCTGCCTGCCTGCGCGACATGGATTACTTCCTGCGCTACGCCAGCTACGCCCTCGTGGCCGACGACAGCACGATCCTCAACGAGCGAGTGCTGAATGGTCTCGATGACACCTATAAGAGCCTTGGCGTGCCCACAGGTCCCACGGTTCGCAGCATTGCGCTGATGGCAGATGTGGTGTGTGAGCTTTTGCTGGATGCCGGCGTAGCAACGGCTGAACAGCTTTCCGCCGTTGTGCGGGCACCGTTTGAGCATCTCTGCCGCGGCCTCGCTGATAACAACGTTCGCGCCCGCTGATCTCGCCTCTGCGACTGCGTAGGCTCCCACCACAGACCAGCAACCGGCCTTGGCAACCTCCACTCCTCCTGTGTCCGATCGGCATCGTCTGAACCTTGGTCCGATCGCCACACCGGATCGGTTGCTCCTGGGTCCTGGCCCCTCCAATGCCCACCCCACGGTGCTGCAGGCCCTGAGCCGCACACCGATCGGTCACCTCGATCCGCTCTACGTGGCGTTGATGAGCGAGGTGCAGGAGCTGTTGCGCTACGTCTGGCAGACGGATAACCGCCTCACCCTGCCGATGAGCGGTACGGGTTCGGCGGCGATGGAAGCCACCCTCGCCAACATGGTGGAGCCCGGCGACACCGTGCTGGTGGCCGTTAAGGGCTATTTCGGCTTGCGCCTGCAGGACATGGCCGGCCGTTACCGCGCCGATGTGCGCACGATCGAGAAGCCCTGGGGTGAGGCCTTCAGCCTCGAGGAGATCGAAGCCGGTCTGAAGGAGCACCGCCCCAAGATCCTGGCGATGGTGCATGCCGAAACGTCCACCGGTGTGCGGCAGCCGATGGAAGGCATTGGTGATCTCTGCCGCCAGTACGACTGCCTGCTGCTGCTCGACACCGTCACCTCCCTCGGTGCTGTGCCGCTCTTCCTGGATGACTGGAAGGTGGACCTGGCCTACAGCTGCAGCCAGAAGGGCCTCAGCTGCCCTCCGGGCCTCGGCCCCTTCACCATGGGACCCCGCGCCGAAGAAAAGCTGGCGGCCCGCAGCGGCAAGGTGCCCAACTGGTACCTGGATGTGAGCCTGCTCAACCAGTACTGGGGCAGTGATCGGGTGTATCACCACACCGCTCCGGTGAACATGAACTTCGGCATGCGTGAGGCCCTGCGCCTGATCGCCGAGGAGGGTCTCGACAACGTGTGGGAGCGCCACCGTCGCAATGCGGAGCGTCTGTGGTCCGGTCTTGAAGCGCTTGGTCTGCAATGCCACGTTCCGGCCGAGCTGCGCTTGCCCACCCTCACCACCGTTCGCATCCCCGAGGGTGTGGATGGCAAGGCCTTCACGCTGCACCTGCTCAACAAGCACGGCATTGAAGTCGGCGGCGGTCTCGGCGCTCTGGCCGGCAAGGTCTGGCGTATCGGCCTGATGGGCTACAACAGCCGCGAGGAAAACGTCGACCTGTTGCTCAACCTCCTGGAGCAGGAGCTGCCGGCGTTCCGGAGCGCTGCTCCCGCTGTTGCCGCCGCCGCTGCTTGAACCAGCGTTCCAGCTGAGTCGCACAGCGCTCGGCCTCCACGCCGCCCACCACCAGCATCGAGTGGTGGGCGCTGGGGCTTGTGCTGAGATCGAGCACACCTCCCAAACCGCCGCGCTTGGGGTCGTGGGCTCCAAACACAACCTGGCCGACTCGCGCTTGCACCAGAGCCCCGGCGCACATCGGGCAGGGTTCGAGGGTGACCAACAGGGTGCAGTCGTTGAAGCGCCAGTCGCCCCGCAGGCGCGCAGCTTGCTGCAGCGCCATCAGCTCGGCATGGCCCAATGGCTGTTGATCCCGCTCGCGCCGGTTGCTTCCCCAGCCAACGGCTCGGCCTTGGGCATCGAGCACAACGGCAGCCACTGGGATTTCTCCTTCGCAGCCCACGGCCTCAGCGCGCCGCAGCAGCCGCTGCATCCAGAGGATGTGCTCCGCCGGCTCCAGATCCATCGCTTCTGCTTTGAGCACAATGCCAGCGCCTGATCCCATCCCGCCATTGGGGAGAATGGGAGAACCCTGTGGCGCCGCCTTGGCTCCAGCCCCTCAGCACGAGCCTGCGGCCCCTGCATCTCTGCCGCTGTTCCCCGATCCGGCGCAGCTGGATCCGGCTTTGAGCGCCTTTCTTCAGCAGGCCGGTGATCAGTTGTGCCGCTGGTGGGCCGATTCGAGCACCCGTTCGCCGCTTCCCCTGCTGAGTGTGCTGCCGGAGGCAGCACCCGGCCCCACCGGCCTCGATCCCATCGCCCTGCTGGACGACCTGCAGCTGGTGATGGATGGAGCTTTCAATCCCGTGCACCCGGGATCGATGGCCCACCTGGATCCACCGCCGCTCACCGCTTCGGTGGCAGCGGATCTGATCTGCGCAGGCCTCAACAACAACCTCTTGGCTGAGGAGCTCTCCCCCAGCCTCTCGCGCCTGGAACGCAGCTTGTGTGCCTGGATGGCGGAGCGGTTGGGCCTGGGTGATCAGGCCGGCGGCGTGGCCGCGAGTGGCGGCAGCTTGAGCAATCTCATGGCGCTGGTGGTGGCGCGCCATCAGCGCGGGCTGGTGGGGGTGCCGGAAGCGCTGGTGTTCTGCAGCGCCGATGCCCATGTTTCGATCGCGAAGGCCCTGGCGGTGATGGGCCTACCTGCCACCGCCCTGCGGCCGGTGCCGGTGGATGGACACGGTGGTTTGCAGGTGGATGATCTGGCCGCTCAACTGGATGGTGCTGCCGCCGCTGGTGTGCCGGTGCTGGCCGTGGTGGCCACGGCCGGCACCACCGTGCGTGGCGCCATTGATCCCTTGGCCGCCATCGCAGCGCTCTGCCGTCAGCGCCAGATCTGGCTGCATGTGGATGGTGCGATTGGTGCTGTGTTCGGCCTGAGTGCTGCTCACGCTCATCTCATCGATGGCCTCAGCAACGCCGATTCGCTCACCGTGAATCCGCAGAAGTTGCTCGGGATCACCAAAACCTCCTCGCTGCTGCTGCTGCGCCAACCCGATGCTTTGGCGGCCTGCTTTGCCACCGGTCTCCCCTACATGGAACCCAGTTGGGCCGATGCCCATGGCGGTGAATGTGGCTTGCAGGGCACCCGCCCAGCGGAGGTGCTCAAGCTCTGGCTTGGCCTGCGTCAGCTGGGGCTGAGTGGCATTGCCCAGCTCCTCGATGGAGCCCTGCAGCGCCGTTCCCAGTTACAAGCGCTGCTGGCCGGCTTACCGCTGGAGCACTGCAGCGGTCCATTGCATCTCCTGGCCTTTACCCCCGAAGGCCTCGCTCCCGCGCAGGCAGAGCAGTGGTCGCTGCAGACCCGCCACCACTTGCTTGAACGCCAGCTGATGCTGTCGCGCCCGCTGTATCAAGGTCGCCACCACCTCAAGGCCGTGCTGGGCAATCCCCACACCGGTGCAGCCCAGCTGGAAGCGGTGGCTGAGGTGGTGGCTGCCTCAGTTCACGCTTCTGTGCCCCTTCGCTGATTCGCCCTGTATGACTGCTCCCCAGACCCGCGGCCGCTGGGTGGCCATCATCACGGGCGCCATTTCGATCCTGATCGCGGCGGCCTATCTGGTGCTGATCACGGTGCTGGATTCCCGCGGTCCGCTGTTGCCGCCTCCTCCTGAAGCCATGGGTTTGGCGGTTAGCTCCGCTCCTGCGGCCTCGGTGGCAGCTGTTCCCGCTTCTGCTGACGCTGCAACGGCTCCACCACTCGATTAAACGCAGCACTCAAAAAGGCTTTGAGCGCGGAATCGCGGCTGTTGAGGTCGTATTGCCGCTGCACCACCTCCTGCATGCCGCCATCACCCCAATCCTGGTCCTGCTGGAAGTAGGTGATGAAACTGCGACCCGCGACGCGGGTGAGCCAGCCGGCGCCCACCGCCTGCACAGCAAGGCTGAGCAGCAGGGCCGGCACATTCAGGCTCAGGGCTGCACTGATCAGGCCCATGCCTCCTTTGATCACGCCGAGGCTGGCCAGGGTTCGTCCCACCGACACCGCCAGTTCCTGTGCGGAAGCGCGGCTCAGGCTCACGCCGTGGATGCGCCCGATTTCCATCACCATCTGGGCATTCACCGCCGCTGCTCCCAGCAGATCCACACCGGGCAAGGGGGTGGCAGCGATCACCCCGGCGCTGATCCAGCTGTAGCGATCCACCACCGCTTCTGCATCCTGCTGACGCTGGTCGTTGAGCAGCCTCCGGCCCGCCGCGCTCAAACGCCGGCTTTGCATCAGGATGTTGTCGGCGATGAGCTCCTCGCCATCGCTGTGCAGCACGTGGGCGATGCGCCGCAGAAGGGCATCGAGCTCGGGTGCTGGTTGCAGCGGTTTTCCGCCTGGCATCGGCACCGATTGCGGGGCGGCACTGGCGGCAAGTACGTCGTCGGCTTCAATCCGGCCCTGACAGCGGCGGCGCAGCAGGGCCAAGAGACGGCGCTCTTCCTCGCTGCCCCGTAGGTCGCACTTGTTGAGCACCAGCAGCAATCGCTTACCCAGCTGCGCCAGGGCGGTGAACACCTCCTGTTCGGCGGCGCGTAGGTCGCCATCCACCACCAGCAGCAGCAAATCCGCTTCGGCCGCCTGCTTGCGGGCCAGTTGTTCGCGTCGCTGACCAGCATCACCGGCCTCGAGGATGCCGGGCGTGTCCACCAGTCGGATGCCACGGCTGAGGTTGTTCAAGCGCAGCCGATAGCTCACGCAGGCATCGGTGGAGCCCATGGCGGCTCCCACCTGTCCCACCACATCCTTGAGCAGGGCACGGATCAGCGAGGTTTTGCCAGCGGAGCCGGTGCCAAACACCACCACCACCAGGTCGCCTCGCTCTAGTTCGGCGGCCACCCGGGCGCGTTCCTGCTGCAGGGCTTCCCGCTGCACGGCATCGCGAATGCGCTCCAGCAGTTGATCCACCGCCTGCAGCTGCTGCTGGGCGGCTTCCTGCCGGTTGCTCGGTGGTGCTGGGGGTGCGCCTTCAGGGCGGTTGTTGCCCAAACGATTGCGGCGCCAGCCCTCCAGCCATGGCCAGGCCACCCGCGCCATCACCAGCGCGCCGCCGCCAAACAGCAGCAGCATGAACGGGCCCACCAGCCAGGCCGGCAGCAGATAGCTCAGCTGCCAGACCAGGTTGTTGATGGCCTGCAGCACAGCGGTGATCACCACCAGCACCAGCAGGCCGCCGCCGAGCCAGAGCCAAAGCCGTGCAGGGGGTTTCACAGGGGCTGGGCCTCAGCGCAGGGTGATGCCGCGTTCGAGGCTGCCTCGACCGGCTGAGCGGATGATCTCGCCCCAGAGCTCTGCCGCCAAGGCACTGCTGGCTCCGGTGGGGCTGTTGTCGTCGTTGCCGAGCCAGATGCCCATCACCCAGTGCCGGCTTGGTTCGTAGCCAATGAAGAGCAGATCGCGGCCGTTGTTGGTGGTGCCGGTCTTGCCGCCTTCCTCTCCACCAACCCTGGCGCTGCGGCCGGTGCCGGATCGAATCACCTCCCGCAGCATCGCCTGCATCTGGCGTGCCTGGGCCTCGCTCAACACGCGCCGCCCCGGACGCAAGCGTTGTGCCTGGCTGGAGCTGTTGCGCTGCTGTTCCCCATCCGTGAGTTGGCGGATCGTGGTGGGGGGATGCCAGACGCCCTGATTGGCCACGGCGGCGTAGGCGCCGGTGAGCTCCACCAGGCGCACCTCGGCTTGGCCAAGGGCCAGACCTGGTACGGACTCCAGTGGGGTGGTGATGCCAAGCCGGCGGGCGATGTCGACCACGCGATCCAGCCCGACACGCCGGCCCAGGCGCAGAGCGGCGGTGTTGCTGGAGCTGGCCAGCGCCTGCTGGAGGCTGAGGCTGCCGCCGCAGCTGCTGGCGAAGATCTGGCCGCCCCATTCGAGCGGGCTGCAGCTCACCCGATCGCTGGGCTGCAGCCCCAGCTCCAGGGCGGCGAGGTAGGGAAACAGCTTGAACGTGCTGCCCGGTTGGCGCAGCGCCATGCTGGCTCGGTTGTATTGGCTCTGGCTGTAATCGCGTCCGCCGGCGATCGCCAGGATGCCGCCGTTGCGCTGATCGATCACCACCACGGCGCCTTGCTGCGGACCCACCTTGGAGCGCAGGAGGCCGCTGAGCCGCCGCTCCACCACCTGTTGCAGCAGCGGATCCAGGTAGGTGCTCACCAGGAAGTTGCCTTCTGAAGCCACATCGGCTCCGAGCAGGGCTTCGAGATCTCGTTTCACCTGATCGGTGTAGAAGGGCATCGGCTGAGCCGCTTGCTTGGTCGCTGAACCGCAGGCCTGCGGGGCCAGTTGCAGCGGTTGCCGCCTGGCACGCCTGGCCCGTTCCGCGCTCAGCCGCCCCGCCTCCACCATCTTCAGCAGCACCCGGTTGCGGGAACTAAGGGCCGCTTCTGGATTGCTGCAGGGATCAAAACCGTTGGGTGAGGGCAACAGGCCCACCAGCAGTGCTGCCTCTTCAAGGCTGAGGGCAGCGGCAGGGCGCGCGAAGTAATGGCGGGCGGCATCGTCAAAGCCCCAGCCCACCCCCAGGTACACCCGGTTGAGGTAGGCAAGCAGCACATCCCGTTTGCTGTGAAGCGCCTCCAGTTGCAGGGCCACCAGCAGCTCTCGCCACTTCCGGCCAAGGGTTTCGCCGCGGCCCACCTGTTCGGGATGCAGGCTGCGTGCCAACTGCTGGGTGAGGGTGCTGCCCCCCTCCAACACTCTTCCCCCGCTGAGGTTGGTGAGCAAGGCGCGAGCGGTGCCGATCGGGTCGATGCCGGGATGCCACCAGAACCGGTTGTCTTCGCTGGCCAGCAAGGCGCTGATCAGCTCCGCCGGATAGCCGCTCAGGCTGCGTTGCTCCTGGTGTTGGCTCGACTCCGCCGCGATCAGTGGGCGATTCGCGCCATCAAACAGAAGCAGGGGCCCCCGGCTCGCGCCGAGCCCCGCAGCCACGGGCACCTGCAACCGGCCCAAGCCCCACAGGGCCACACCGCCCAGCGCCAGCAGGGCAAGGGCTGCACTTCCCCAGTGGCGCAGCAGGCTCAAGGGCCGTTGGCTGGGCTGTTGAAACCGTAGTTCGGCCGTTGCACCGGCCTCGCCTGGAGCGAGCTGGATGCGATCGCCATCGCGAAGCAGCAATTGCTGAATGCGCCGGCCCCGCCACCACAGGCCATTGGTCGACTGCAGATCGCTCAGCAGCCACTGCCCTCCAATGCATTCGAGCAGGGCGTGCTGCTGGCTCACCCCGACCGCTGGCAGGCAGATCTCCGCCCCTGGATCACGACCGATGCGGTAGGCGCCTGGCTGCAACAGCTTGCGCTGCTCGCCATCAGCGCCGTTGCTCCAGCTCAGTTCAGCGGGCCGGGCGGTCATGACGCCCATCCTGCCGGCGCAGCAGATCGATCAGCAGACACACCACCGCCAGGTTGATCGCGGTGTCCGCCAGGTTGAACACCGGGAACTGAATGGGCACAAACTCCAGAAAATCCACCACGCTGCCCAGGCGCATGCGATCGAGCCCATTGCCGATCGCCCCACCCAAGAGCAAGCCCAGGCCCAGGCTCTGCCAACGGCTGAGGGGGCCGCTCGTTTGGATCCACCACACCAGCCCCACGGCCACTGCGGCACTCACCAGGCCCAGACCGAAGGCGTTGCCCTCCAGCATGCTGAAGGCGGCGCCGGTGTTGAACACCAGCCGCTGCTGAAGCAGGCCCGGCAGGAGCGGCGCCACGCCGCGGCCGCTGAGGTGCTGCAGAGCCCAGAGCTTGCTGAGCTGATCGCTCACCACCACCACCAGGGCGGTGAGATACACCGGCCGGATCATGACTCGAGCAGCAGCACACGCCGCAGCCCGAGGGCCAACAGCGCCACGGCACAACACAACAGCAGCTGGGGGATCAACGGGCCAAAGCTGTAGCTGATCAACAGCTGCGGCAGGGCTCCATTCCAGCGCCCCACCAGACCGCCCAGGAGCAGGTTCGCCAGGCCACACAGTTGCAACACCAGCAGGCCGAGCATGGAGGCAGCGGTCAGGCTGAGCAGGTTGTCCATCCCGCCCTGCTTGGCCAAGCGACCGGTGAGCCATGCCGCCGGTAAAAAGCCGGCGATGTAGCCGAAGCCCGGGTCGAGGAGATAGGTGACCCCACCGCCAGCCTGAAAAACAGGCAGTTGAAACAGGCCGAGGCTGATGTAAGCCACCCCCGCCAACATGGCCGAGCGGGCCCCACACACCAGGGCCGTGAGCAGCAAGGCCGGCACCTGCAGGGTGATCGGCAAGGCGATCAGGCTGAAACCGTTGGGGCCGAAGCTGGGGAGGGCCGCCTGCACCAAGCTCCCGCACACGATCAGCAACAGTCCGGCGAGGGCACCGCTCCAATTGGTGAGGGCTCGCACGGGTTGCCAGTCGCTGGCCACCATCCTGCAGGAGAGTGGTGGCCTTGCAAGCGTTTGTGTCGTCATGACGGATCCCGCCTCGCCGGCGCTGCCCTTTTCAGTTGGGAGCCGCGTTCGTTTGCGGGAACTGCCCTCTTTCCTGAAGAGTGCCGATCCGATGCCGATGTTGCGCCCACCCGATCTGGTCGATGCCCAGGAGGAGGGCGAGGTGGTGGGCTTGCGGGCCCTGGAGCAACTGGCCGTGCGTTTCCGCCGGGGCACGTTTCTGTTGGAAGCCCGGCAACTCGAGCCTGTCAGCGACTGATCTGCTCGGTCTCCCCTCAGCCGCCGAGGCTGTGGCTTTGCCACACAGCCTCGGCTTGGGTGATGGCAGCGCGCGGTCCGCACAGGCTCAGGCTCGGTGCGGTGAGCAGTTCACGGGCGGCCTGGAGGAGATGGTCGGTGGTGAGCTCAGCCGCTTCCTCCAGGCAGCGATCGGCGAAGTTGAAGGGCAGGCCGTGGCCCAGCACCAGGGCATGGCGATCGGCCAGCTGACTGCTGGTCTGGCGGCCGAGGGCCTCTTGGCCTCGGAATTTGGCCAGGGCGAGCTGCAGGTCATCCGCTGTGATCGCTTGGTCCAGGAGGCGTTGCCACTCGGCCAGCAGTTCCCGGGTGGCTTGGGCGGCGCGGTCGCTGCTGGTGGAGAGGTGGAACACGAAGGGGGCATCCCCCAAGCGGGCTGGGTAATGAACCCCCACGTCGTAGGCGAGGCCGTGTTCTTCGCGAAGCGCCACGAACAGGCGGCTCGACATGCCAACCCCCAGATGACAGTGCAGCAGCCGCAACGCCAGCGCATGGGGTGCTCCCAGGGCGGTGGTGCTCGCACCGAGCATCAGCACCAGTTGTTCGGTGTCGTCTTCACTGCAGGCCAGCTGCGCTTGTTTCAGCCCCCTGGGGCCCGCCAGGCGCTGGGGAGCCACACAGGGCCAGGCTTCGCCATCAAGACCAGCCAGGAGTAGGTCCTGCGCCTGGGGCGGCAGTTCGCCGGTGAGCACCAGCACCGCTCCGGCCTGGCCGTAGGCGCCGGCCAGCGCGTCGAGCTGGGATCGATCGATCGCTTGCAGGTCCGCCTCCACGCCCAGGGCGTCATGGCCGTAGGGACCTTCGCCGTAGAGCAGGCGGCGCAGTTGGTCGTGGGCGAGCTGGAAGGGATCCTCCTTTTGGCGTTGGAGGGTCTGGAGATTGAGTTGGCGCTCCAGGTTGATCTGGTCTTCCACCAGCCAGGGCCGCCGCACCATCAGCAGCAAGAGCGGCAGCAAGGCTTCCGCATCACTGCTGGCGCACTTGAGGCTCAACAGGGTGCCGTCTTCAGCGGCTTCACAGCGCAGGCCGGCGCCGCATCCTTCCACCAGATCGGCGAGGGCATCGCCGCTGAGCTCACCGCAACCACGGCTCAGCACTCCCGCCAGCAGCTGCGCTGCGCCGCGCTGACCGCTGGGGTCTGCGCTGCTGCCGCCACGCATCCACAACTTGGCGGAGAGGATCCCGGCCCCTGGCCGCTGCAATAACCACACCGGGCATCCGCCCGGCAGCTCCAGCTGTTGCACCGCTTCTTGGCTCATGCCGGCACCGCCTGCAGGCAGAAGGCCCGATCGGGGTGCAGCAGCGGAATCACCTCTCGGCTCAAGCGTTCGGTGCTCCAGCCCTCCAGCCACTCCAACGGTCGCTGCAGGTTGTGGCGGCGTCCCCAGAGCTGGCTGTTGCCCACCATCGCCGCCACCGAACCAGCCACCTCCAGGCTGAAGCGGTAGCCATTCCCCACCAGCCGCTTGGCCCGCTGCAGCTCCGCTTCGCTGGGGGACTGCTCCATCAACTCGAGCAACACCTGGCGCACCTGCTGCTCCACCGCCGCCAACTGCTCCGGTTCACACACCGCCTCCAGTAGCACCAGACAGCCCGACTCGAGCACATTCAGATCCAGGTCGATGCTCTCCACCAGCCGCAGGCGCTCCCGCAGCTGCTCCACCAGGCGGCTGCGGCGCCCTTCCGCCAGCAGCGTGGTGATCAGGTCACCGCCCATCACGCTGTCTTGATCGGCGGCACCGGGGAGTTGCCAGGCCATCAGCAGCCGAGCTGCTTCCAGGCGCGCCAACTCCATCCGGTGGCGTCCCGGCTGTAACTGCAGCTTGGGAACGGTGCTGAGTTGCTCTGCTGGTGCCAGAGCGGCCAGCGGCGATTGCTGCAATGGCGCATCCAGCTGCAGCCCCGCCAGGGGGCCAGCCACCGAGAGGCAGCAGCGATCGGCGCGGTAGTGGCGCTGGTGAAAGGCGGCCATCGCTTCGGGGGTGTGGCCCTCGAGGGCTTCGCGTCGGCCCAGGATCGGCAGGCCATAGGCGTGATCACCACAGGCTTGGCGCAGTAGCTCCTGGAATGCCACCTCTTCCGGTTGGTCTTCGCTCTGGGCCAGCTCCTCGAGCACCACCTGGCGCTCCATGGCGAAGTCGTCCGCATCCAGCCGGGGCTGCAGCACCAGATCGAGCAGCAATTCCAGGGCTTGCGGTGCTGCGGCCGGGGGGATCAGCACGTGGTAATGCACGTCGTCGAATCCGGTGGCGGCATTGCTGTTGCCTCCGAGGGCTTCCACCTTCAGATCAAATTCGCCGGCGTCGAGGTGCTGGCTGCCCTTGAACACCATGTGTTCGAGAAAGTGCGCCAAGCCCGATTCATCCTTGGTTTCCCAGGCGCTGCCGGCGCGGCACCACAGATCCAGGCACACCACGGGCGCCTGCGGCAGCTCGATTTGCACCAGGCTCACGCCGTTGTCGAGTTGGTGGCGCCGCGGGTCCGGCAGGGGCGGGGTCGAGGGACCGGGCAACGCGGGCAACGGATCAGGCGCTGTGTCTGAAACCTCATTCTGCTGGCAGGATCGGCAGCCTGTCTGCCGGGAAGCCCATGAGTTCAGCTGCTTTGGGAATCCACCCGCTGGTGGACGCGCTCGCTGAACAGATCCGCAGCAGCTGGGAGCAGCTGCCCGCACTGCAACCACTGGCGGTGGATCCGGAGCTCGAGGCCATCAGCGGCAGCCTTGATGGCGAGGCGCTGTTCATTCGCAATGAGCTGCGTCAGTGCCAGGGGCTGCGCAAACTCCACCTGGAAACCGCTCGTCTGGGGGCCGGCCTGCAGATCCTCCATTGCGTGTATTTCCCAGATCCCCGCTACGACCTGCCGGTGTTCGGGGCCGACATCGTTGCTGGGCGGGGTGTGGTGTCGGCAGCGATCGTGGATCTCTCCCCGGTGAGCGGCCAGTTGCCTGACGCTGTGGCGCAGGGCCTGGCTGCTCTGCCAGCGCGATCCTTCAGCCAGGAGCGCGAGTTGCCGGAGTGGGGCTCGATCTTTTCCCCCTATGTGCGATTCGTGCGGCCTGCTGATGCAGCCGAGGAACAGCAGTTCATTGGTGTTGTGAGCGACTTCCTGCAGGTGCTCAGCGCTGCCTGCCAGGCCGCTGAACCGCAGCCGATCGACCACCCGGATACTGTGAAGCGACACGACGGTCAGCTCTCGTATTGCCGGCAGCAGAAGCGCAACGACAAGACCAGACGCGTGCTGGAGAAGGCGTTCAATCCAGCCTGGGCGGACCGCTACATCGAGGAGTTGCTCTTCGACGATCCCCTGCCGCTGGGCTGATGCGACGCCCGTGGCTTCTCGCCGGTGGAGCGCTGGTATTGGTGCTGCTGGCGGTGGTGGTGAGCCGCCGCAGTACGCCCAAGCCCCCGGCTGCCGTTCCTGCCGCTGTGAGTACACCTCGTTTGGAGGCGGTGTCGGCGCTGGGCACCTTGCAGCCCGCTGGTGATGTGCGCCGCCTGGCTGCGCCTTCAAGTGCCATGGGCGGCAGCCCACGCCTGCTCAGCCTCCAGGTGCAGGAGGGGCAGCGCGTGAAGCAGGGGCAGCTGCTTGCCACCTTCGATAACCGCCCCAAGCTCCAGGCCGATCTCGCTGCCCTGCAAGCCCGGATCAGCAGCCTCCAGGTGCAGATCCGCATGCAAACCCGGGAAGTGGAGCGCTACCAAAACGCCGCCAGCTCCGGTGCTGCGGCAATGGTGCTACTGGAAGAAAAGAAAGATGAGCTGGTGAAGCTGCAGGGGCAGCTGCGTGAGGCTCAGGCTCAGCGCCAGGGTCTGCAGGTGGATCTGGCCGACAGCGAGCTGCGCGCGCCCCTGGCCGGCACCGTGCTCAAGATCCACAGCCGTGCTGGGGAGCGTCCTGGCAATGACGGCGTTCTGGAGCTCGGTGCGGGCGACCAGATGGAGGCGGTGGCGGAGGTGTACGAGAGCGACATCAACCGCGTGAAGCTCGGCCAGACCGTGACGCTGGTGAGCGAGAACGGCGGCTTCAGCGGCTCCCTGCAGGCGCGTGTGATCCGGATTTCACCGCAGGTGCGTCAGCGCGCCGTGCTCTCCACCGACCCCACGGGTGATGCGGATGCGCGTGTGGTGGAGGTGCGCTTGGCCCTGGATCCGGCTGATGCCAGCCAGGTGCGGGATCTCGCAGGTTTGAAGGTGATCGCACGCTTCACCCCGTGAGGCCGAATTCCGTGCGCCTTCAGCCCCATTCGCTGCAGCGCTGGCTGGCGGGTCTCTGGCAGAGCCGCCGCATTCCGCTGGCGCTGATGCTGCTCACCCGTCAGCCGGTGCGTCTGGCTGTGGCCCTGGCCGGGATCAGCTTCGCCGGGATCCTGATGTTCATGCAGCTCGGATTTCGCGATGGCCTGTTCGATGCCAGCGTCACGATCCACCGGCTGTTTGATGCCGACCTGGTGTTGATCAGTCCCAGGTCGACCAGTTCCGTGAGCATGGCGGGCTTTCCAAAGCGACGCCTGGTGCAGGCCATGGCAGCCCCGGAAGTGGCAGGCATCACGCCGGTGCACTGGAATCTGCTGCTTTGGCGCAACCCTGAAACCAGGGGCACCCGCTCGATCCTCACCCTTGGGTTTGAACCGAACGATCCCCTGTTCACCGACCCCACGCTGGCGCCGAAGGCACGCCTGCTCACCCAGAAGGGTCGGGTGCTCTTCGATGAACAATCACGCCCGGAGTTCGGACCTGTGGCGCCTTGGTTCAAGGCTGGCCGCACGGTGGAGAGCGAGATCGCCGGTAAACGCGTGCGTGTGGCAGGCCTGGTGGGGCTGGGAACCTCCTTCGGCGCCGATGGCAACCTGCTCACCAGCTCAGAAACCTTCCTCGAGCTGCTGCCCAACACTCCCCCCGGCAGCATTGAAGTGGGCCTGATTCGCCTCAAACCGGGCAGTGATCCCGAGGCCGTGGCCCAGCGCCTCCAGGCTCAACTCCCCACCGACGTGAAGGTGCTCACGAAGCAGGGCTTCATTGATTTCGAGCAGAACTACTGGCGCACCAGCACCTCGATCGGCTTCATCTTCACCCTCGGTGCCGCCATGGGTTTTGTGGTGGGCTGCGTGATCGTGTATCAGGTGCTCTATTCGGATGTGAGTGATCACCTGCCGGAATACGCCACCTTGATGGCGATGGGCTACAAGCTTTTTAGCCTGTTGGGGGTGGTGGCCCGCGAAGGCTTGTTGCTGGCGGCGTTTGGCTATCTGCCGGCCTATGCCGCAGGCCAGGGCCTGTATTGGCTGGTGCGCAGCGCCACCCAACTGCCGGTGTACATGGACACCACCCGCGCCGTGACGGTGTTCACCATGATCCTGGTGATGTGCATGGCCTCCGCTGGCCTCGCCATGCGTCGCCTGGCGGACGCGGATCCTGCCGAGATCTTCTGAACACCATGGCTCAGACGGCTGCGATCGATCTTCACGACCTCTGCCATTGGTATGGCAGCGGTGACATGCGGCGCCAGGTGCTGCAGGGGGTGAACCTCCAGGTGGCCCCGGGTGAGGTGGTGTTGCTCACCGGGCCTTCCGGCTGCGGCAAAACCACGCTGCTCACCCTGGTGGGGGCCCTGCGCCAGGTGCAGCAGGGATCGGTGCGTGTGTTGGGTCAGGAGCTCAACGGAGCCGGCCGCCGCGAGCGGCAACTGCTGCGCCGCTCCATCGGGATGATCTTTCAGGGTCACAACCTGCTGCGTTGCCTCACGGCTGAGCAGAACGTGCAGATGGGCTCGGATCTGCTGCCTGCTCTGAGTTATCGCGCCCGCCGTGATCAGGCCCGTGAGTGGTTGCGCTCGGTCGGTCTTGGGGATGAGCTCAATAAATTGCCCCACGATTTGTCAGGCGGCCAGAAGCAACGGGTGGCGATTGCTCGTGCCCTGGCAGCGCATCCGCGGCTGCTGCTGGCGGATGAACCCACAGCCGCCCTGGATTCGAAAACCGGCCGTGAGGTGGTGGAACTGCTGCAGCGCCTGGCTCGGGAGCAGGGCTGTGCGGTGCTGATGGTCACCCACGATCCGCGCATCCTCGATATCGCTGATCGCCTGGTGCGCATGGAAGATGGTCAGCTCAGCGAGGCGGAACCTCCAAGATTGGTGACCAGCCACTGAACGTCATTCAGTAGTGTGGTGTTTACCCAAAAGTTCCAGCCGTCTCGATGGCCAAACGCCGCAACCTCAAGAAAGAAAAGCAGGAGCGCAACCGCGCCTACGCCCGCAAGTTCAAGAAGCGCAAGCTCCGCAACGACGGCCGCGGTGAAGGTGCTGGCAACGGCGTGACCGGAACAGCCAACAACGGTGGTGCGGCCGACTGATCGTCTGCCCTCCATGCCTCTGCTGGGGATCCCACGGGATCCCCTTTTTTGTCCCTGAGCCCATCGTCCTTCCGGTCTGCGCCACCCCCGCGCCATGTTTCTCAGCGTCGTCATCCCCACCTACAACCGGCTGCCGATCCTGGAGAAATGCCTGCGGGCCCTCGAGCAGCAGCGGCTCGAAGCGCCGATCAGCGCCTATGAGGTGGTGGTGGTCGACGACGGGTCGACCGACGACACCGTGGCTTGGCTGCTGCGCAACAGCGCTGAGTTTCCACACGTGCGCCTGGTGCAGCAGGACCATGGCGGCCCGGCCGAAGGACGAAACCGTGGGGTGGATCACGCCCGCGGCGATGTGATTGTGTTCATCGACAGTGACCTGGTGGTCACCGAAAGCTTCCTGATCAGCCACGCGCTCAAGTTGGAGCAGACCTGGCAGCAGCGTGGCGATCGGCTCTGCTTCACCTATGGCGCGGTGATCAACACCGCCAATTTCGATGAGCCCACGGCCGAACCCCACAAGCTCAGTGATCTCTCCTGGGCTTACTTCGCCACCGGCAATGTGGCGATTGATCGTGAGGTGCTGGAGCGCAGCGGGCTGTTTGACACCCGCTTCCGCCTCTATGGCTGGGAAGATCTCGAGCTCGGCGAGCGGTTGCGGCGGATGGGCGTGGTGCTGGTGCGCTGCCCTGAAGCGGTGGGATACCACTGGCATCCGCCCTTGAGCCTGGAGCAGGTGCCCCGCCTGATCGCCGTGGAGGGCGAGCGGGCCAAGATGGGCCTGGTGTTTTACCGGAAGCACCCCACGCGTCGGGTGCGCTTCATCATTCAGTTCACCCTGCTGCATCGGCTTCTGTGGGAGCTGCTCACCCTTGGGGGCCTGCTGAATGAGCGCAGCCTGCGGCCGATGCTGGCTTGGTTGATCCGCAGCGGGCGGCCCGGCCTCGCCATGGAGTTGCTGCGGCTCCCCCTGAATCGGATCGGTGTGCGTGCGCTCTACCGCGAAGCCAGGGCGGAAGGGCTGGCCTGAGGGAAGGGCCTCACTGCCATTTGGTAGGGTCGTCGGGTTCTTTCAAACCGCACACCTGCACGTTTCGGGTGACCCGCTCGCGGAGTCCCTGGCAGGTGGAGGCGAACCCGAAACCCTCAACTCATGGCTGTTGTCACTCTCGCCGAAATGATGGAGGCGGGTGCCCACTTTGGGCACCAAACCCGCCGCTGGAACCCCAAGATGTCGCGCTACATCTATTGCGCGCGCAATGGTGTTCACATCATCGACCTCGTGCAGACCGCTGTCTGCATGAACAACGCCTACAAGTGGGTGCGCAGTGCTGCACGCAGCGGCAAGCGCTTCCTGTTTGTGGGAACCAAGAAGCAAGCCTCCGAGGTGATTGCCATCGAGGCCACCCGTTGCGGCGCTGCTTACGTGAACCAGCGTTGGCTGGGCGGCATGCTCACCAACTGGACCACGATGCGCGCCCGCATCGATCGCCTCAAGGATCTGGAGCGCATGGAATCCTCCGGTGCCATCGCGATGCGCCCGAAGAAGGAAGCCGCTGTGCTGCGCCGTGAGCTTGAGCGCCTCCAGAAGTACCTGGGCGGCCTGAAGAACATGCGTCGTCTGCCCGACGTGGTGGTGCTGGTGGACCAGCGCCGTGAGACCAACGCTGTGCTCGAGGCCCGCAAGCTGGACATCCCCCTGGTGTCGATGCTCGACACCAACTGCGATCCGGATCTCTGCGACGTGCCCATCCCCTGCAACGACGACGCTGTGCGTTCGGTGCAACTGGTGCTCGGTCGTCTTGCCGATGCCATCAATGAAGGTCGCCACGGCGCTAACGACCAGCGCGGCGGTTACGACGACGAGGAAGGCTGAACACCAGCCCATCAGGCCTAAGAGCTGAGAAGCTCTCGCCTGATCACCTCACCCTTGCGGCGATGGAGCTTCCCTGAGGGGGAGCTCCTGCCTGTTTGAGCCCAGCATTTTTTCCCTCTTTCCACTTCAGATCCATGGCTGAGATCTCCGCCAAGCTCGTTAAAGAACTGCGCGACGTCACCGGCGCCGGCATGATGGACTGCAAGAAGGCGCTTGCAGAAACCAACGGCGACAAGGACAAGGCCGTTGAGTGGCTGCGCCAGAAGGGCATCGCTTCCGCCGAGAAGAAGTCGGGCCGTACCGCAGCTGAAGGTGCTATCGGCAGCTACATCCACACCGGCGCCCGCGTGGGTGTGCTGGTGGAAGTGAACTGCGAAACTGATTTCGTGGCCCGCGGCGAGATCTTCCAGGAGCTGATCCGTAACGTGGCGATGCAGATCGCCGCCTGCCCGAGCGTTGACTTCGTGAAGGTCGACGACATCCCTGCCGAAGTGGCTGAGCGCGAGAAGCAGATCGAAATGGGTCGCGACGACCTCGCCGGCAAGAAGGAGGAGATGAAGGAGAAGATCGTGGCGGGCCGGATCGGCAAGCGCCTCAAGGAGATGGCCCTGCTTGATCAGGCCTACATCAAGGACAGCACCATGACCGTTGAGGAGATGGTGAAGCAGGTGGCCGGCAAAGTGGGTGAAAACATCCAGGTGCGTCGCTTCGTGCGCTTCACCCTCGGCGAGGGCATCGAAGTGGAGAAGATGGACTTCGCGGCTGAAGTGGCTGCAATGCAGGCTGCCTGATGCGCGAAGAGGCCCAGCGCCAAATCAACCTCCTCCTGCAGCAGCAGGAGGAGCTGGCACCTGAGCTCTACCGCGATCTGGCCCTGTACCTACAGGTGCTTCGTGAAGGCCTGCTGCATGCCGTGCAGCAGGCCTGTTTTCATCTGGCCACCCAGGTGGTGCCAGAGCGCTACAACCAATTGCCCCCCGACCGTCGCCAGGCGTTTCAGCAACGGCTCCAGGAGCTGGTGCAGCGCACCAGCACGTTGCTCACCGTGGAGCAGGTGATGGGGCTGGCGGAGCAGCAGCGCCGGGAGCATCGCCGCCAACGGGCGCAGCAGCAGCGCGTGCTTGAAGCCTGCCTCAATGGTGAAGGTGGCGAGGCAGAACCAAGCTCCGAGGAGAGTTCGGCTCCGTTGCCTGCCGGCTCTGGTGAAGCCGCCACAGCTCAGGGTGCTTCGGTGCACCTGAGCCTCGATCTGCCGGTGTCGGCGGACCTGTTTGATCGGGGACTACCGGGATTACCCACGCCGCCTGCGGACCCTGAGCCCCCAACAGCGGCTTCGTCCGACCCTGAGCAGCCCACGGCTGATCAGCCCACTTCGGAGCAGGAGCTGTTGCAGTCGCTGTTTCAGATGGTGGCCGAGGGTTTGCAATTGGGCGCGTCTGAGGATCCATCGGAGCAAGCGCCGACTGCATCGGATGAGGCCACAACGCTCTTGGCAGCGCTGCCCGATCTCGATACCCGGGTGACCGCCTCCACCCTCCCGCGCGACCCCCTGTTGCAACTGCGCTGGTGGACCCATTTCGATCGCGCCCTGCGCCGCCGGCTACGAAACCTCTCCCATGCGGTGAATGTGGAGATGCTGCGGCTAGGGCTGGCCCAAGGCCTGTTGCCGATGAACTTGCTCGACGCGGTGCTGGATGGCCAGGTGGATGCCCTGCCAGCTCCCGCCAATTTGCTGCGCCTTCCGCTGCCCCTGGGTCAGGTGCTTGGACCGAATGCTCCCACCGAGGTGCTCACTCTGCTGCTGCGCAGCTCCGATCTGGAATATGAACAGCCCCGGCTTCGCACTTGCCGCAAGCGCCTCGAGCAGCGCCGCCGTGCATTGCGCACAATGGCCAAGCGCTACCGCAGTTGGCAGCGCCGCCTGAGCGCCCTTGAGGCTGAACACCAGTGGTTTCAGGACCATGCCCACAACCTGACTCCGGCGGCGGATCAGTCCTGAGCCTTCCAGCCTGGCTGCGGCCCCTCCAGCAGGGGTTGCAGCTGGAGGCCAATCGTGGCTTCGGCAACCTTCAGGGGCGGCGTGAGCCCTTTCAAGCCTTCCTCAGCCGCAGCTTGCGGGAGGCACCCGGGCCCTTGCCCCCCCATCAACAACAACTGCTGGAGCAATTGGCTCAGCAGTTTGAGACCTACACCGATCTCACGCAGGCCGGCAGGCAGTCGCTGGTGCGCCGTACCCGGCAGGCCCTGCATGAACTGCAGCGGGCCCATGAGCCGGTGCGGCCCGTTGCTCCCCCAAGGCTGCGCTTGGTGCCAGAGGCTGAGGCGCCTGCGGCATCGGGGCTCGCCAGCATTCGCCCCGACACCCCGCTCAGTGAGATCAAGGGGGTAGGACCGAAAAGTGCGACGCGGCTGGCGGCCCTCGATCTCTGGGTGGCGCGGGATTTGGTGCGCTACTACCCGCGCGATTACCTCGACTATTCCAACCTGGTGCGCATCGCGGCCCTCGAACCTGGACGCACCGCCACGATCGTGGCCACCGTGCGCCGCAGCCACAGTTTCACCAGCCCCCGCAACCCCAATCTTTCGATCCTGGAGTTGCAGCTGGCGGATATCACCGGTCGCATTCGCATCTCCAAGTTTTTTGCTGGCAAACGCTTCAGCTCGCCGGCCTGGCTGAAAGCGCAACAGCGGCAATACCCCACCGGCGCCACCGTTGCTGTGAGCGGTTTGGTGAAGGAAACCCCCTATGGCCCGGCGTTTCAAGATCCATTGATGGAGGTGCTGGCCAGCCCTCATGCGCCGGTGCAGAGCGAGCAGATCGGTCGCTTGTTGCCGGTGTACGGGCTCACGGAGGGCCTCAGCGCTGATCGCCTTCGGGCCTTGGTGCGGCCGTTGTTGGCGGCAGCGCAGGGTTGGCCCGATCCGCTACCGGCCTCGATTCAGCAGCAGGAGCAGTTGGTGAACCTCGGCACAGCCCTCACTCAGATTCACGCCCCCAGCGATCAGGCGTCTCTGGCCAAGGCCCGGCGCCGCTTGGTGTTCGATGAGTTTCTGTATCTGCAGCTGGGGCTGCTGCAGCGTCGCCGTCAGCTCACCAGCCGGCCGGCACCGGCGTTGAACAACCCCAGTGGCACGTTGTTGCCTGCGTTTCTGGAGCTGTTGCCGTTCCCGCTCACCGGAGCGCAACAACGGGTGCTGGCGGAAATTCGCGCTGACCTGGAGCGGCAGGAACCGATGGCCCGATTGGTGCAGGGCGATGTGGGCAGCGGCAAAACCGTGGTGGCCATCGCCGCCCTGCTCACCGCCATCGAAGCCGGTTGCCAGGGCGCCTTGATGGCCCCCACCGAGGTGTTGGCCGAGCAGCACTACCGCAAGCTCTGTGAGTGGCTTCCCCAGCTGCATGTGAGCTGCGCCCTGCTCACTGGCTCCACGCCAGCGCGGCGGCGCCGGGAACTGCTGGCGGATCTCGCCAATGGCACCCTCAAGATGCTGGTGGGCACCCACGCCCTCCTGGAAGACCCGGTTCAGTTCGCCCGCTTGGGCCTGGTGGTGGTGGATGAGCAGCACCGCTTCGGGGTGCATCAACGCAATCGCCTGCTGGATAAGGGCCTCCAGCCCCATCTGCTCACGATGACGGCCACGCCGATTCCACGCACCCTGGCGCTCTCGCTGCACGGTGATCTGGAGGTGAGTCAGATCGATGAGTTGCCCCCGGGCCGCACGCCGATTCGTACCGCTCTGTTATCTGCCGCCGAGCGTGAGCAGGCCTATCAACTGATTCGCGAGCAGGTGGCCCTGGGCCAGCGGGCCTATGTGGTGCTGCCGCTGGTGGAGGAATCGGAAAAACTGGATCTGCGCTCGGCAGTTGAGGTGCATCAGCAGCTCAGCGAGCAGATCTTTCCCGATCTGCAGGTGGGTTTGCTGCATGGCCGCATGGCCAGTGCCGACAAACAGGCCGCGATCGGTGCCTTCGCCGCGGGCGATACCCAGGTGCTGGTGAGCACCACGGTGGTGGAAGTGGGTGTGGATGTGCCGGAGGCCAGCGTGATGGTGATCGAACACGCTGATCGCTTTGGTTTAGCCCAGTTGCACCAGTTGCGTGGTCGTGTGGGGCGGGGTGCGGCAGCCTCGTTCTGTCAGCTGATCAATGACAGCCGGAACGCCCTCGCGCGTCAGCGCCTCGAGGTGCTGGTGCATTCCACCGATGGCTTCGAAATTGCCGAAATGGATCTGCGCCTGCGCGGGCCTGGACAAGTGCTCGGTACCCGCCAGAGCGGCCTGCCGGATTTAGCTCTGGCCAGCCTCACCGACGATGGCGATGTGCTCGAGCAGGCGCGCTTGGTGGCGCAGCAGATCATGGAGCGCGATCCCGGCCTCGAGGCCCATCCCTCCCTGGCCCAAGCCCTGGCAGAACAGCGGCAGCGCACGGCTGCCCCAGCCCGTTTGAACTGAACCGATGCGCCCTTGGAGCCCGATTCCGATTCATGAGTGCGGTGAGCCGTTGCTGCCGTTGCCCGCGGAGCTGCACCGCCTCGAGCCCCACCCCTATGCCCGTTTGGGGGCTCCCTATGGCGAGGGTGCTTCTCCATTTCGCCTGCGCCAGGGGGTGATCACGCGGCTGCTGGAGGCCCAGAGGCGGTTACAGCAGCACACCCCCGATTGCCGGCTGGCCATCTTTGATGCCTGGCGACCGATTGCGGTGCAGCGCTTCATGGTGGCCCATGCCACGGCGGAGGAATGCGCGGCGCGGGGGGTTGATCCCAGCCGTCCTAGCCCAGAGCTTCAGGCGGTGGAGCAGGAGGTGGGGCGCTTCTGGGCGCCACCCAGCGACAACCCGGCCACGCCGCCGCCCCATAGCACCGGTGCGGCGGTGGATCTCACCCTTGCTTCTCGTGACGGGGAGCCATGGGATCTGGGCTCTCCCATTGATGCCCTGGGCCCCGTCTCCCATCCCGAGCACTTCGCGGAACTGGCAAGGGATGCCAGCGATCCCACACGCCGACAGCAAGCGGCGCTCTTCCACGAGCGGCGTGCAACCCTGGCGGCGGTGATGCACCAGGCCGGATTCGCGCAGCACCCCAACGAGTGGTGGCATTTCAGCCACGGCGATCAGCTCTGGGCCTGGCGCACTGGCGTGCGCCAGGCCATCTACGGCCGATCAGGCGGTGGCAGCTAGGAGCGATTCCACCTGCTCGCGGCCGAGCTTGGCCACGTAATCGCCGAAGGAGCGGCGGCCGCCGGCTGCTTTCCAGCCCAGCAGCAACGGCTCGAGCGTGCTTTCGAGCTTCTCCAGCGGCATTTTTTCAACGTAGGGCTCGGCCAGACGCGTGAGGTTGGGCGTGCCACCCAGCCAAACCTGGTACTGGTTCACTCCGTCACCCACCAGCCCCAGTTCGGCCATGTAGGGCCGAGCGCAGCCATTGGGGCAGCCTGTCATCCGCACCAGCATGGGCTTTTCGATCTCCAGCCTGCGCAGCTGCGCATCAAGGCGATCGAGCACCTGGGGCAGGATTCGCTCAGCTTCCGTGACCGCGAGGCCGCACAACGGCAGAGCCGGGCAGGCGATGGCATGCCTTGCCAGCAGTGGCGGTGCCTCCGGTGTGGTGATGCCCATGGCCTCGAGAGCGGTGCGCACGCTGGCCCGCTGGGCTGTGCCGATGTTGCAGAGCAGGAGGTCTTGGTTCGGGGTGAGGCGCACCTCCAGTTGATAGGTCTCCACGAGCTCCCGCAGGCCGCGCTTCAGCTCACCGGCGAGTCGGCCGCACAGCAGCGGAATCCCCACAAACCATTTGCCGGTGCCTTGGCGATGCCAGCCCAGATAGTCCTGCAGTTTGGCCTTGGGCTCCAGGCGCATGCCTTTGATCGGATGCGCGAAGTACTTCGCCTTCAGTTCCTGCTTGAACCAGGCGATCCCTTGATCGTGAATCAGGTATTTCATCCGCGAATGGCGGCGGTTTTGCCGGTCGCCGTAGTCGCGTTGGAGGGCCAGGATCGCCTGAACCAGATCGAGCACATGCTCGGCGTCCACATAACCGAGCGCATCGGCCGTGCGGGCGAAGGTTTCTTCCTTGTTGTGGGTGCGGCCCATGCCGCCACCCACATACACGTTGCAACCCCGCAGCGCTCCATTGGCATCGGCAAAGGCCACCAAGCCGATGTCCTGGGTGAGCAGGTCCACGGAGTTGTCACCGGGCACCGTCACCGCGCACTTGAACTTGCGGGGTAAATAGGTGGTGCCGTAGAGCGGTTCCTCGGCATCGCCGCTGAACACGCCAGCGTCGTGCTGCCGCTCGCGCACCTTGTTCACCGCACGGGTGGGCTTGATGCGGTAGCTCAGTTCACCATCCACCCAGAGGTCGAGATACGCGCCTTCAGCAGCCACGGGACTGAGGGTGTCTGCAATGTCGTTGGCGAGCTGGCGGGCTGCCGGGTAGGCACCTTTGTCGAACGGTGCCGCCGGAGCCATCACATTGCGGTTGATATCGCCGCAGGCCGCGAGGGTGGAGCCCATGCCCCGCACGATCGTGCCGATCACCTCGCGCAGGTTGTGCTTGCGGATGCCATGCATCTGGAAGGCCTGGCGGGTGGTAACCCGCAGGGTTCCATTGCCAAGGCGATCGGCCAGATCGTCCATGGCGAGGAACAGCGAAGCCGGAATGCGGCCGGCGGGGCTGCGCAAGCGCAGCATCATCTGCCAATCGCGTTCTTGGCCTTTCTGGCGATTTTCGCGGTTGTCTTGTTGATAACTGCCGTGGAACTTCAGCAGTTGAACAGCGCCATCGCTGAAATTGGGTAGGTCGTTCTCGAGTTCGGCCGCCAAGGGGTCGCGCAGATAGGCGCTATCGGCCTTGAGCTGCTCGAATTTGCTGCGCTCGGCGCCGTTGGCAATGCAAGGCGAGAACGGGCGGCTGCCCTGCAGCTCAGAGCTGCGCTCTTCGGACCCTGCCGTCACGGTCACACGCTGCATCGAGATGGAGGTATGACCGTAGCGAAACGCCGTTCACCACTGAACAGACCTGGGGCTGAGCCTGAGCCCTTCAATACAGTGGGCGGCTGTTGTGGCCTGAACCTCGTGTCGACCTTTCTGCTGGAGATCGGGACCGAGGAACTGCCCGCCGATTTTGCCCGTCTCGCGTTGCCCCAGCTCGAGCAGATGGTGCGCCGTGACCTGAGCGAAGCCCGGTTGGGCCACGGTGCCATTCGCTGCACCAGTACGCCACGCCGCATCGCGCTGCAAGTGCACGACTTGCAATCCGCCGCACCTGATCTCGAGGAAGAGCGCAAAGGCCCGCCTGCCGCGCAGGCTTTCAAAGACGGCGTACCTACACCTGCCGCTGAAGGCTTTGCCAAGCGCTGCGGTATCGCCGCCGAGGCTCTCGAGGTTCGTGAAACCCCTAAAGGCCCTTTTGTGTTCGCCACCGTGCTCGAGCGGGGTCGCCCGGCACCTGAGCTGCTCAGCAGCTGGATCCCCCAATGGATCAGCAGCCTCCAGGGGCGCCGCTTCATGCGCTGGGGCTCCGGTGAGAGCCGCTTTTCCCGGCCGGTGCGTTGGCTGGTGGCGTTGCTGGATCGTGAGGTGGTGCCGGTTCGACTCGAGGGCAGTGACCCTGAGGTGGTGAGCGGCAACAGCAGCCGTAGCCACCGCCTCCACGGTGGTGCTGTCGCCATCAACAGTGCCTCCGCTTACGACGAGGCCTTGGCCGCAGCGGGCGTGCAGGTGGATCGCAGCCAACGGGCCGCCTGGATTCGCGACACGGTGGCCAAGGCCGCCGAATCACTCGAAGCCACCGCGGATCTGCCTAACGATCTGTTCGAGGAGCTCACCGATCTGGTGGAAGCGCCGCTGCTGATCGAAGGGAGCGTGGATGAGCACTACCTCGCCTTGCCGGCTGAGGTCCTGAGCACGGTGATGCGCGCGCACCAGCGCTATGTGCCGCTCTATCGCCGCGGTGCTGACCAGGATCCCCTGGCTCTCGATGCCCGCACCAGCCTGTTGCCGCGTTTTCTCTGCATCGGCAATGGCCTGCCTGAAGCCCTCGACACCGTGCGCCGCGGTAATGAACGGGTGCTCAAAGCCCGGCTGGCGGACGCCGAATTCTTTGTGAATGCCGATCGCGCCGTGCCGAGCATCGATCGGCGCGATCAGTTAGCCCGCGTGACCTTCGCCGCTGGCTTGGGCTCACTGCTGGATCGCGTCGAGCGGCTGGAGTGGATCACCGATGTTCTGCTCGAGCAGCTGGCGTTGCCTGAGGCCACGGCAGCCCACGCCCGTCATGCCGCTCACCTGTGCAAGCACGATCTCGTGAGCCAGATGGTGGGTGAATTCCCCGAGCTCCAGGGTGTGATGGGTGGCAAATACTTGTTGGCCGAAGGCGAGCCGCGCGAGGTAGCTCTCGCTGTTTTGGAGCACTACCTCCCCCGCGGTGCTGGCGATGATCTGCCCGCCTCGGATGCCGGTGCCGTGGTGGCGTTAGCTGAACGCCTTGAGCTTCTGCTGAGCATCTATGCCAAAGGCGAGCGCCCCAGCGGCTCTTCCGACCCCTATGCGCTGCGCCGCGCCGGCAACGGTGTGCTGCAGATCCTCTGGGCTAAAGGCTGGCGCCTGGATCTGCTGCAGCTCCTGCAGCGGGCCTGCGCTCACTGGGCTGTTCTGCTGCCTGACTTCAAGGTGGAAGCAGGTGCCTTGGCGGCTGATCTGGGCGATCTGCTGCGGCAGCGTGTTCAGAGCCTGCTGGAAGAGGTGGGTACGGATGCGGATCTGGTGCAGGCGGTCGCCGGCGACAGCGTGCCCCTCGAGCGGCTGCTCCGGGATCCCGCCGACGCTCGCGAGCGGGCAGATCTGTTGATGCAACTGCGGGCCAGCGGCGACCTGGCTGCTGTTCAGGCTGTGGTGACGCGTGCCGCGCGTTTGGCTGAGAAGGGCGACCTGTCCGCCACTGTGCTTTCTGCAGCCGGCGTTGTGAACGCAGCCCTGTTTGAGAAGAGCAGTGAAGCGGGCATGCTTCAGGTGATTGATCAGCTCGAGCCGGTGGCGACGGCCACTGGTGCTGATCGCTACAGCCAACTGGCTCAGGGCCTCATTGCAGGCACCGCTGCTCTGGCCGCCTTCTTTGATGGCGACCAGAGCGTGATGGTGATGGCCGACGATCCGGCGATTCGCACCAACCGCCTGAATCTCCTCGGTGTGCTGCGTAATCAGGCGTCGGTGCTGGCTGATTTCAGCCGCATCAGCGGCTGACGCGGCATCGGCGGATGCTGGCCACTAGGGTGTGGGTTGAGCAGGTGATTTGGCGCACCTGGTGATCAGGGCCAACATCCATCTTGCAAGCATCTCAGGTCAGGAAGCGCACCGACTTTTCGCTAGCGCCCTTTCGCCGTTCGGACAACCGTCTCGCGGTTTGGCAACTCCTCAGCACGCTGCTGCCAACGGCATTGCTGTGGGTATGTGTGCCTTGGGTCGTGCAGCCGCTGAGGCTCCAAAGCCTGCTCATCGTTCCGGTGCTGGCCTTGCTTGTGCTGTTTTCAGCGCGGTCCTTTTCGTTGATGCATGACTGCGGGCACGAGTCTTTATTCCACGGCAAGGCAGTTAACCGAGCTGTTGGTTTCCTGCTTGGTGTTGTCAATGCCATTCCGCAACATCCATGGTCGCGGGGTCATGCCTTTCATCATCTTCATAACGGCAATTGGGAACGCTACCGAGGCCCTTCTTCCTTGCTCACTGTTGAGCAATACCAACGGCTAACACCGCAGCAGAAGCAACGCTACGGATGGTCTCGTCATCCCTTCATGTTATTTCCGGGTGGTTTCTTTTATCTCGTTCTACGTCCACGCCTGCAGCTGTTGCTTGGCTTGGCTGAATGGGCTTCGGCTATGGCTGCCGCAATGCGCCGAGATGGCCCCAGTGCGCTCTTCGCTTTGGGTCGTCTCACCTTGGCGTTTGAGTCAAGCCACTGGTATACGAGCGGGGAATTCGTTGATTTGGCAGCAAACAATGCCTGCGTACTTGCTAGTTGGTGGTTGATGAGCCATTGGCTAGGGATTGGGTTGTTTTGGAGTTGCTACGCGATTGTGATGACTTGCTCCGCTGCAATTTTTATTTGCATCTTCTTTGTGCAGCACAATTTCCCAGGTTCGTATGCGCACCGCACGAATGACTGGAGCTATTTCAAGGGGGCTACCGAGGGAAGCAGTAACTTAATCCTTCCGCCCGTTCTCCACTGGTTTTCGGCTGATATCGCCTTCCACAGTATTCACCACCTTTGTGAGCGAATCCCGAATTACCGCTTGCGGGCATGTCATGAGGCCAATCAGCATCTGCTTGGTGATTGCACCTATCTGCGTCTGCAGGATTTGCCGAGATGTTTTAGTCTGATTCTCTGGGACAGCAACAAGCAGCAGCTTGTCTCGATGACTGAGGCTTAGGCATTTATCAGTCTTTTTCGCGCTGTATCAAGTCCCGTAGGTGCAATTTCAATAAAAAGCCGCCCCTCGCGGGACGGCTCTTGTGAATGAATCGCTTAGGCCTTCATCAGCCCTTGCCGGCCAAGACGGGTTCGCGCTCGTCGCTCGCTTCACCGGTTGCTTTCGCATCCTTGGCCTTGCCAACGCGAATGCCACCTTTGATGGTGCTCACGGCCAGCATGGCGTTCACTTCAGCTTCTTCACGCACGGCGCTCGGAACCGGCTTGTAGCCCTGAGGTGCCAGCGCATTGCCGCGCAGGACCGAGCCGAGGGTGAGCAGGGTGAGCTTGAGCTGCTGCCAGGGGTTCATCGCCACCACTCGCTTGTAGAGGTAGCTGTCGAAGGTGAGGCGCTGCACATCCTTGTCATCGCACATCTCCACGAAGGCTTCGCGGGCGGCGTCGTTGCGATAGAAGATGTTTTGCAGAATTTCAAGCACCTTGTAGGTGGCGCCGTACTGACGGTCCCACTTCTTCAGGTACTTCTTGAGGTCGGCCTCGCTGGGCACTTTTTTGCCGCCCTGGCTCGACTCCACGATCTGCTCGGCGCACATGCGACCGCTCTTCGCCGCGAAATAAATGCCTTCGCCGGAGCTCTTGGTCACATACCCCGCGGCATCGCCCACTAGGGCCATGCGGCCCACCACACGGCGCGGGCGCGGGTGCTCGGGGATCGGGTGGGCTTCCACCTTGATCACTTCACCGTTCACCAGGCGCTTCTTGGCGCGCTCGCGGATCCCTTCCTGCAGGCTCTTGATCAGGGCCTGGTTCTCCTGCATGGTGCCGGTACCCACGGCCACGTGGTCGTACTTGGGGAACACCCAGGCGTAGAAGTCGGGGGACACATCGGTGCCCACATACATCTCCGCCAGGCTCTCGTAGTACTTCATCTCCTCAGGCGGGAGCTTGATGCGCTCCTGGAAGGCGATGGCCACGTTGTAATCGCCGGCATCCATGGCTTTGGCCACGCGGCTGTTGGCGCCATCGGCGCCAATGATCAGATCCACCTCGAGGCTTTGGGTGGTGCCGGTGGCCTCGCCGTCGCTGTAATCGGAATAGGTGAGGGTGTAAGGACCCTGGCGGTTGGCACCGGTGTCGATCTTGGTGACCAGGCCGTTCACCAGGTGCGCACCCAACTCAGCGGCACGGTTGCGCAGGAACGCATCCATCACCTCACGCCGGCACATGCCGATGTATTCGTTGTCGTTCTCCAGATTGATGTCCACCTCACGGTTGGAGGGGGAAATCATCTTCATGTTGCGCACCTTCCGATCGATGATCGATTCGGGCAGGTCGAACTCAGCCACCATGCACAGCGGGATCGCCCCGCCACAGGGTTTGGCGTTATCCAGCTTGCGCTCGAAGATCCAGGTTTCGATGCCGGCCTTCGCCAGCACTTCAGCAGCACAGGAACCGCTCGGGCCGCCGCCCACCACCGCGACTCGCAACATCTTGAAACCCGCTCCGCCAGAAGGATGTTGGGTGGAAGCTAACACCGCTGAGCGGGCATCTGCTGGCGCTCCTGGGCCCCAGCCTTACCATCGGTCAACCCTGCTGCCATGGGAGTCGTCGCTTGCCCAGCGCCAGTCGGCAGTCCACAGCGCTGCGCAGCGCCAAGCGCCGCAGTACCGACGACATCCCCCTCGCACAGCGCACGATTTCGCCCGCGCTCCAGCGGCGCACCCCCTGGCGCGCAGCCCTCACCGCTGCCGGTGCTGCCTTGCTCGCTGCTGGAGCCCTGGCCGTGGTGTTTCCCCAACCCTTGCGGCGCTTGATCGCCCCGCCTCCGGTGCAAGGGTTGCCGGCACGGGTGGGATTGGATGGCCGGCTGCTCGGCCACTTTCCCTACAGCGAAGCTGCCGCAGGCGATCTGGTGGCGATTGCTCCCGGGGTGGAGCTTCATCGCGATGCCGCTGATGCCCTGGCTCGCTTGCTGGATGCCGCCGCGGCCGATGGCATTGATCTGCGGGTGCTGAGCGCCTATCGCTCCGTTGATCTGCAAAAGGAAATCTTTTTCGAGGTGAAGTCCGAGCGGAATCAGAGCGCCCTGGAGCGGGCTCAGGTGAGCGCCCCGCCTGGTTTTTCGGAACACAGCACCGGTTATGCCGTTGATTTGGGTGATGGCCGAGCGCCGGATACCAACCTCTCGGCTCGGTTTGAAAGCACTGCGGCCTTTGCCTGGCTGCAGGCCCATGCCAATCGTTATCACTTCACGCTCTCGTTCCCGGCTGGCAACGCCCAGGGCGTGAGTTACGAGCCCTGGCACTGGCGGTTTGAGGGCACAGCGGAGGCGTTGAAAACCTTCGAGGCCGCCCAGCGGCTCGGCCGTTAATGGCGCGCCTGCCTGAGCTACTCGCTCCCGCCGGTTGTTGGGAGTCGTTGAAGGCTGCCGTGGCCAATGGGGCCGATGCCGTTTATTTCGGCGTGGAGCAGTTCAACGCTCGTCTGCGTGCTGAAAACTTCCGCGTCGCCGATTTGCCGGAGGTGATGAATTGGCTGCACCGCCGCGGTGTGAAGGGATTCCTCACCGTGAACGTGTTGATCTTTCCCGCTGAACTGGAGCAGGCGGCCGAGCTGTTGCTGGCGGCGCAGGCGGCGCGGGTGGATGCCCTGATCGTGCAAGACGTCGGTCTGGCTTGGCTCGCTCAACAGATCACGCCTGAGCTGCCGATCCATGGCTCAACGCAAATGTCGATCACCAGTGCTGCCGGTGTGGCGATGGCGGCTGAGCTGGGCTGCACCCGTGTGGTGCTCGCCCGTGAGCTCAGCCTGCGCGATTTGCAACGCATCCAGCAGCAGCTCCAGCGCCGCGGACTGGCGATGCCGCTGGAGGTGTTTGTGCATGGGGCGCTCTGCGTGGCCTATTCGGGTCAGTGCCTCACTAGCGAGGCCCTCGGTCAGCGCAGCGCCAATCGCGGTGAATGTGCCCAGGCCTGCCGGCTTCCTTATCAATTGATCGTGGATGGCGAAGAGCGCGACCTCGGTGAGCAGCGCTATTTGATGTCACCGCAGGATCTGGCCGCCTGGGATCTGCTGCCTCAGCTCGCGGCCTGTGGCATCGCCAGCCTCAAGATCGAAGGACGACTCAAGGAATCCACCTACGTGGCGGCTGTCACCGATGCCTACCGCCAGGGCCTTGATCGCCTCGGGGCTGCGTCAACGGCAACGGAACCAGCAGCGGACACCAATGATCAGCTGCGCCGCCAGCTTGAGCTCAGTTTCTCCAGGGGCCTCAGCCACGGCTGGCTCGATGGGGTGAATCATCGTGAGCTGGTGCACGGCCGCTGGAGCAAAAAGCGAGGGCCGTGGCTGGGCCGTTTGCAGGCGGTGGAGCCTGATGGCCGCCTGCTGCTCCGCACCCGGCAGTCGCTCAAACCGGGCGATGGGGTGGTGTTGGAAGTGCCGAGCGCTGATCCCCTCCTGCCCCCCCGGGAAGTGGGTGGACGGTTGATGCAGGTCACGCCCCTGCCTCGCGGTCAGCTGGCGCTCAAGCTCGGCCCTGGCCGGGTGGATCTCCGTGGGTTGCAGCCGGGTAGTCCCTGCTGGCTCACGAGTGATCCTCAGCTGGAGCGCCAGCTGGAGCGCCTTGCAGCGGCTGACGTGCAGGAACAGCGCCATGGTCTGCACCTCAAGGTTTGGGGCCAGGCGGATCAACCCCTCACGCTGGAGGCGGCTTGCATTCCCGGTGTGCCGGGCGGTCCGTGGCGGGTGCTGTCGCAGCAGCCTCTGCAAGCGGCTCGCGGCGCCGGCCTCAACCCGGAACGCCTGGAGCAGCAGCTGGGCCGCTTGGGCGGAACCCCCTGGCAGTTGGCCTCGCTTGATGTCGACCTCAAAGGTGAGCTGTTTTTACCGGTGGCCCAGCTCAATGCGATGCGCCGTGCCCTCGTGGATGCGTTGGCCCAGGCCATGGCCGAGCGGGATGCAGCGCAGCCAAGCCGATCCCCGATTCCCGATGCCCAGGATCCGTTGCACCGGGTGATGGCCCAGGCCAGGGCTGGCGTGTCGCCTGCAGGCGCTGAAGCGGTTGAGCTGAGCGTGTTGGTGCGCAGCCTCGAGCAGCTCGAGGCCCTGCGCGACCAGCCGGTTCAACGCATGATCGTAGATCTCGAGCATCCCGCCCAATTGCGGGAGGCGGTGCGGAGCTACCGGGGCTGTTGGCCCGGCGGAATCTGGGCTGCGGGACCCCGCATCACAAGGCCTGACGAAGCCTGGACCCTGGAGCCGTTGCTGCGGGCGGAACCGGATGGCTTCCTGGTGCGCAATGCCGATCAGCTGGAGCGGCTGACGCCGGTGGCGCCCTGCGCGGGTGATTTTTCGTTGAATGTGGCCAACCCCCTCACGGCCCACTGGCTGCTTCAGCGATGGGGGCTGGAGTGGATCACCGCCAGCTACGACCTGGCCTTGGAGCAGCTGCTGGCGTTGGTGGAAGGAACCGCACCGGGCCGCGTGGAGATCACCCTGCACCAGCACATGCCGCTCTTTCATATGGAGCATTGCCTGTTCTGCGCCTTTCTCTCAGAGGGCCACGACCACACCGATTGCGGCCGGCCCTGTGAACAGCACACCGTGCTTCTGCGTGACCGCAGTGGTGCTGAGCATCCACTGCGCGCCGATCTCGGTTGCCGCAACACCCTCTTCAATGGCCGCGCCCAAACCGCAGCCGAAGCGATCCCGCAGTTTTTGGCGGCCGGGGTGCGGCGGCTACGACTGGAATTGCTCGATGATTCAGCTGCCGATACCCAGCGCCGGGTGGCGCTGTATCAGCAAGCCCTGGCCGGCGAGATCAGCGGCAAAACCGTTTGGCAACGGGAACAGCTCGATAGCCGCTTGGGCGTGACCCGTGGAACCCTGGCGGAGCGGCGCTAAGCAGGAGACTCAGGCGTCGGGCCCTGCGATAGATTTGCTTAACGCACCGTAGGGATTCTGCAGGCCACGCTGCAGGGGAGTCCAGAACCAATCGCTTTGCTTTAGGCCCGGCGATCGAGCTCAGGGGTTTCAGTCATCGTTCCCACGCCAACGCCTGCGGCGTGCGCCATTGAGATCACAACCAGCACCACCATTTATGAGCGGCGAGCATCCGGGAACACCGATCCGCAATATCGCAATCATTGCCCACGTTGACCACGGCAAAACCACCCTGGTGGATGCGCTGCTGGCTCAGTCGGGCATCTTCCGCGACAACGAGGCCGTCCCCACCTGCGTGATGGACTCCAACGATCTGGAGCGCGAGCGCGGCATCACCATCCTCTCCAAGAACACGGCGGTGGACTACGAGGGGATCCGGATCAACATCGTTGACACCCCCGGTCACGCCGACTTCGGCGGTGAGGTGGAGCGGGTGCTCGGCATGGTGGACGGCTGTCTGCTGATCGTGGACGCCAACGAGGGCCCGATGCCCCAGACCCGCTTCGTGCTGAAGAAGGCCCTAGAGAAGGGTCTGCGTCCGATCGTGTTCGTCAACAAGATCGACCGTGCCCGCGTCGATCCCGAGCAGGCCGTCGACAAGGTGCTCGATCTGTTCCTGGAGCTGGGCGCCGACGACGACCAGTGCGACTTCCCCTATCTGTTCGGCAGCGGCATGGGCGGTTACGCCAAGCCGGACATGAAGACCGACAGCGAGACCATGCGTCCGCTGTTTGACGCGATCCTGCGCCACGTTCCGCCGCCGGTGGGTGATCCCGAGAAGCCCCTGCAGCTGCAGGTGACCACCCTCGACTACAGCGATTTCCTTGGCCGGATCATGATCGGCCGCATCCACAACGGCACGATCCGCGCCAACCAGCCGGTGGCGCTGCTCCGCGACGACGGCAGCGTCAAGCGTGGCCGGATCAGCAAGCTGCTGGGCTTCCAGGGCCTGCAGCGGGTGGAGATCGAGGAGGCCCGAGCTGGCGACCTCGTGGCTGTGGCCGGCTTCGATGAAGTGAACATCGGCGAGACCATCGCCTGCCCGGATGAGCCCAAGGCTCTGCCGCTGATCAAGGTGGATGAGCCCACCCTGCAGATGACCTTCGTGGTCAACGATTCGCCCTTCGCCGGCAAAGAGGGCAAGTTCGTCACCAGCCGTCAGGTGCGCGACCGTCTGAACAAAGAGCTGCTCACCAACGTGGCGCTCCGCGTGGAAGACACCGATTCCCCCGACCGCTGGGCCGTGAGCGGCCGTGGTGAGCTGCACCTGGGCATCCTGATTGAAACGATGCGCCGTGAGGGCTACGAGTTCCAGGTGAGCCAGCCGCAGGTGATCTTCCGCACCATTGATGGCACCCCTTCGGAACCCTTCGAAACCCTGGTGCTGGATGTGCCCGAAGAAGCCGTGGGCGCCTGCATCGAGAAGCTCGGCATCCGCAAGGCTGAGATGCAGAACATGGAGAACACCAACGACGGCCGCACCCAGCTGGAGTTTGTGGTGCCCTCCCGCGGTCTGATCGGTTTCCGTGGCGAGTTCATCCGCGCCACCCGCGGTGAAGGGATCATGAGCCACTCCTTCCTCGATTACCGCCCGATGCAGGGCGAATTCGAGACCCGCCGCAACGGTGTGCTGATCGCCTTCGAAGAGGGCACTGCCACCTTCTATGCCCTGAAGAACGCCGAAGATCGCGGCCAGTTCTTCATTACCCCTGGCACCAAGGTGTACAAGGGCATGCTCGTGGGCGAGAACAACCGCCCTCAGGATCTCGAGATCAACGTCTGCAAAACCAAGCAGCTCACCAACATGCGCTCCGCCGGCGCTGAGGAACTCGACACCCTGCAGGCCCCGATGCAGATGACCCTCGAGCGGGCGCTCGAGTACATCGGCCCCGACGAGATGCTCGAGGTCACCCCCGAGTCGATCCGTCTGCGCAAACTGCCGGTGAAGAAGCCGGCCCGCCGTTGATCGGGCTCGTTTGAGCGACTCCCTCTCGGAAGAAGCCAGCCTGATGGTCGATCCCCGTTTCGGGGAGGCCGTCAGGCTTTTTAATGCCGGCGAGTGGTACGCCTGCCACGACGGCTTTGAGGAGCTCTGGCATGAAACCCAGGGCCCCTGCCGCAAGGTGCTGCAGGGGATCCTCCAGATCGCTGTGGCCCATCTGCATCTGGAACGGGGTAACCGGCGCGGAGCCACCGTGCTGTTGGGAGAAGGGTTGGGCCGTCTGCAGAACGCAGGGCCCGATCAACTGGGGCTGAACCTCGAACAGCTGCGGCAGCAGGCCCGGGCCCGTCTTCAGGCTCTGCAGCAGGATCAAGACCCCACGCCCCTGGCGATACCAAGGCTTGATGCCAATTGCGCAAATGCCTGATGGGCCGGGCGAACTGAGCGATACGATGACCGAAAGATCGCCAGAGGAGCGGGGTTTGGCCGCCGTGTGCAGCAGTCCCAGACACGCTTCCGCCCTGCTGGTTGCGCTGCTGTTGGGTACCGCAGGTGTGCCGCAGGTGGCAGCACAAACGCCTCCTGTTCAAGAAGCCTCCACGCCGGCGCTTGCGCCTGCCGCAGCGGAACCTGCCGCTGCTGCTTCACCTGCAGACGCGCAGCCCGCTCGGGTCAGCACCGGTTTGGTGACGATTGAATCGGATCAGCAGCGCGCCGATCAGCTCACCGGCGTGATCACGGCCACCGGCAATGTGCGCATCGTTTATCCCGACGAGCGCGTGGTGGCGACAGCCCGCCAGGCCCAGTACTTCAGCAAGGAAAACCGCGTGGTGCTGAGCGGGGATGTCGACATCGTTCAGGAGGGCGGCAACCTGATTCGGGCTGAGCGGGTTGTTTATCTGGTGGATGGTGAGCGGCTGATCGCGGTTCCCCCCAGCGGCCAACAGGTGTTTAGCCGGGTTCGCATTCAGCAGACTCCTCCACCCACTCCAGCAGCGCCCGCGGCCGCTCCGGCGACTCAGTCATGAGTTTGGTGTTGGATCACGTCGCCCTCACGATTGGAGGGCGGCCCCTGGTGAAGCAAGTGAGCCTCAACCTCAACCCTGGAGAGGTGGTGGGTTTGCTTGGACCGAACGGCGCCGGCAAAACCACCACGTTCAACTTGGTGACCGGCCTGCTGCGGCCCGATTCGGGAGCCGTGGTGATGGACGGGGAATCGGTTGCCGATCTGTCGATGCCCGAGCGGGCACGCCTGGGCATCGGCTATTTGCCCCAGGAAGCCAGCGTGTTTCGCAACCTCAGCGTGCGTGACAACCTGCTGCTGGCCCTGCAGGAAAGCGCCGCTCCACGTGGCCAGCGCAGCTTGCGGGTGGAGCAGTTGGTGGATGATTTCCATCTGCGCCCCTTCGTGGAGCGGCGTGGTTTTCAGTTGTCCGGCGGAGAACGGCGGCGCTGTGAGGTGGCCCGCGCCCTGGCGGTTGGCGAACAGGGCCCCCGCTATCTGTTACTTGATGAACCGTTTGCTGGGGTGGATCCCCTGGCTGTGGCGGATCTCCAGAGCCTGATTGCTCGCCTGCGCGATCGCGGCATGGGCATCCTGATCACCGATCACAACGTGCGCGAAACGTTGGCGATCACCGACCGCGCCTACATCCTTACGGAGGGGAGCATCCTCGCCAGTGGCCCATCCCGTGAGATGGCGAACGATCCGTTGGTGCGTCGTCACTACCTCGGGGAGGACTTTCGGCTGTGAGGACTCCGACGTTCCTGCGCCGCCCTGTGCAGCGCCTGCAGAGCCAATGGCAACGGGTGCCGCTGATGGATCGCTGGCTCTCTTCGGAGTTGCTGGGGCCTTTGCTGTTTGGCGTCGCCGCTTTCACCGCCGTTTCCCTTTCGGTGGGTGTGGTGTTCGAGCTGGTGCGCAAGGTGGCCGAAGCAGGCCTGCCGCCCTTGGTGGCGATGCAGGTGTTGGGGCTGCGCCTGCCCGGTTTCCTGGTGTTGTCGTTCCCCATGGCCACGCTGATGGCCACCTTGCTCGCCTTTAGCCGTCTCTCCAGTTCCAGCGAACTCACGGCCCTGCGCAGCATCGGGGTGCCCACGTGGCGGATGGTGGTGCCGGCGCTGGTGGTGGCAGCGCTGATGACCGTGCTCACCTTTGTGTTCAACGATGTGATCGTGCCCAGCGCCAACCTCGCTGCGGCCGACACCCTTGACGCCGCCTTGGGGCGCTCGGTGGCTGCAGAACGGGGCGACAACGTGGTGTATTCCCGCTATGCCCAGCTCACCAGCATCGATGAGAAGGGCCGTGAGCGCACCGGCAACGATCTGGCGCAGCTCTTCTATTCGCGGCGGTTCCGCGAAGGAAAGATGTACGAGGTCACGCTCCTGGACTTCACCAAGGCTGGTCACCAGCAGCTGCTGATCGCCAAAACGGGCATCTGGAACGATGCCCGCAGCATGTGGGAATTCCGTGCTGGCCGCATCGTGGATATTGACAGCGCCAATAACCGCACCACCTCGGCGGATTTCGATCGCTATTTCTATCCCTTCACCAAGGCGCCCCTTGATGTGGGCAAATTGCCCAGTGATGCCGCCCAGATGACGGTGGCTCAGGCCTGGCGGGCCGAGGCCCTGCTGGAGCAGGCCGGCGATCGCAAGGAAGCTCGGCGCCTGCGGGTGCGGATTCAGGAGAAGTTCGCCTTCCCTGCGATCTGCCTGGTCTTTGGCTTGATCGGCAGCAGCCTCGGGGTCCGCCCCAATGCCCGCACCAGCCGCAGCCAGGGCTTTGGCATCAGCGTGCTGCTGATTTTCGGCTACTACCTGATGTCATTCATTTTCAGTTCGCTGGGGATCAAAGGCACCCTTCTGCCTTTCTTCGCCGCCTGGATGCCTGTGTTCATCGGCCTGGGCGGTGGTCTTGTGTTGTTGAAACAAGCCAGTCGCTGACCCTGCTCTGCACGGCAGACTGGGCTCCACTCATTTGCATCGCTCCCCTTTTTCGTGACCGATCCGGTTTTGGCCCTTGGCCTCGGTGCCTTTGCCTTGCTGCTGCTGGCGCTTCCACTGGCCTTCTGGAGTGTGAGTGGCGGTGGCCAGGGCAGTCAGGCGGTGCGTTGGATGGTGGCGGCGGCCAACCTGGCCCTCACGGCCCAGCTGGTGCTGCGTTGGTGGCAGTCGGGGCATTTCCCGATCAGCAACCTCTACGAATCGCTCTGCTTCCTGGCCTGGGCCTGCACCCTCACCCAGCTGTTGGTGGAACGCAGCTATCCCTCGCCGATTGTGGCGGCTGCGGCCACGCCGATGGGCCTGGGGTGCGTCGCCTTCGCGAGCTTCGCACTACCGGATCAGCTGCAGCAGGCCGCTCCCCTGGTGCCCGCACTGCGCTCCAGCTGGTTGGTGATGCATGTGAGCGTGATCATGGTGAGCTACGCGGCGCTGCTGGTGGGCTCGCTGCTCTCGTTGGCGGTGCTGTTCACCGACCGCGGCCAGCAACTGGAGCTGCGCAGCAGTTCCATTGGTAGTGGTTCCTTCCGCCAGGCCAGCCTCGCCACCGAGGGTGGTGTGCCTGCTGGTCTTCAGCTCAGCAGCGCCACCATCTCCTTGAGCGAGCAGCTCGACAGCCTCAGCTACCGCACCATCACGGTGGGCTTCCTGCTCCTCTCGATTGGCATCGTGAGTGGGGCTGTTTGGGCCAATGAAGCCTGGGGGAGCTGGTGGAGCTGGGACCCCAAGGAAACCTGGGCTCTGATCTGTTGGCTGGTGTATGCCGCCTACCTTCACACCCGTTTGAGCCGCGGTTGGCAGGGGCGTCGCCCGGCGATGGTGGCGGTGGCAGGTCTGGTGGTGATCTGCGTTTGCTACATCGGCGTGAATCTGCTGGGCATCGGCCTGCACAGCTACGGCTGGTTCCTCAGCGCGTGAGTTGCCTGCTGCGTGCGCATCGTTGCCGTGTCCAGATGTTTTGCACGGTCTGCTCAAAGCTTGATTCCGTACAGGTTGTACAGATTCGGGCTTGTTCTCTTTCCCTTCTGCCTATGTCCTGTGAGCCGGAGCCCCGGCAGCGACAGGCAGTTCTCTAGCGCTCTTGTCGGTGCCCAAAAAAACGGGGCCTTCTGGCCCCGTGATTTTTCTGATTCGGCGGATGCCGCTGGCTGAGCGCAGCGCGTTAGCGAAGCTTGATCAGGCTGCTACGGCCACGGGGCGCTTGCTGTTGCGAATCCCGGTGATCGCATCGGCGTAGCTGGGCTGGTTGAACACGCCGGAGCCGCTCACGATGGCGTTGGCGCCAGCTTCGATCACCTTCCAGGCGTTTTCAGCTTTGATGCCGCCATCCACTTCGATCCAGGGATCAAGGCCCCGCTCATCGCACATGCGGCGCAGGTCGCGGATCTTCTGCACCTGGTTCTCGATGAAGCTCTGACCGCCGAAGCCGGGGTTCACGCTCATCACCAGCACCAGGTCACACAGCTCGAGGCAGTACTCGAGGGTGTCGATCGGGGTGCCGGGGTTCAGCACGGCGCCGGCCATCTTGCCCAGGTCTTTGATCTGAGCCAGGTTGCGGTGCAGATGGGTGCAGGCTTCCACTTGCACCGAAATGATGTCGGCGCCGGCCTTGGCGAAATCCGCCACGTATTTCTCGGGCTCCACGATCATCAGGTGCACATCCAGGGGCTTCTGGGTGACCGGACGCAGGGCCTCAACAATCAGGGGGCCGATGGTGATGTTGGGCACGAAGCGGCCGTCCATCACATCCACGTGAATCCAGTCGGCACCGGCCTGGTCCACAGCGCGCACATCGTCGCCGAGGCGGGAGAAGTCGGCCGAAAGAATCGACGGCGAGATCACCAGGGGTTTGGTGCTCATGGCAGCGCTGCTGGCAGGAAGAGGGCCGATTGTAGGAATGCACCTTCCAACACCCTTTTAAGGGTCGCCGGAACGGTTCGAAAGCGCCGTGGCAGCACTGATACAGTGAGCGGCGCTTCAAGCCTGAAAGGCCTTGGTGTTGCTGGCCGAACCGGCTGTTCACGCGGTTCCGGCGGTCACGATGCCAGGCACCTCCAGGTGTTGACCTCTCTTTCCCTTCGCTGCACCGCCTGTGGATCGCACCCTGATTCAAGAAATTCTCGAGGTTGTTGAGCAGGCAGGCATCGCTTCCGCCAAGCTCACCGGCATGGGCCTCAAGAACGAGGCTGACGCCGCCGCGGTGGAAGCCATGCGCGAGCGGATGTACAAGATCCAGATGCAGGGCCGCATCGTGATCGGTGAGGGCGAGCGCGATGAAGCGCCGATGCTCTACATCGGTGAAGAAGTGGGCAGCGGCACCGGCCCCGGCGTTGATTTCGCCGTGGATCCCTGCGAAGGCACCAACCTCTGCGCCAACAGCCAGCGCGGTTCGATGGCTGTGCTTGCGGCGTCCGACCGCGGCGGTCTGTTCAATGCGCCCGACTTCTACATGAAGAAGCTGGCCGCTCCCCCGGCTGCGAAGGGCAAGGTGGACATCCGCAAGTCGGCCACCGAGAACATCGAGATCCTCAGCCAGTGCCTCGGCATCCCCAAGGATGAGCTGGTGATCGTGGTGATGGACCGCGCCCGCCACAAGGATCTGATCAAGGAGATCCGCGCCACCGGCGCCCGCGTGCAGCCCATCTCTGATGGCGACGTGCAGGCCGCCATCGCCTGTGGTTTCGCAGGGACCGGCACCCACTGCCTGATGGGCATCGGCGCTGCTCCTGAAGGCGTGATCTCCGCCGCTGCCCTCCGCGCTCTGGGCGGTCACTTCCAGGGCCAGCTGGTGTATGACCCCGCCGTGGCTCAGACCTCCGAGTGGGAAGGTCTCACCAAGGAAGGCAACCTCGCCCGTCTGGCTGAGATGGGCATCAGCGATCCCGACCGCATCTATGAGGCCGACGAGCTGGCTTGCGGCGAAAACGTGGTGTTCGCGGCCACCGGCATTACCGACGGTCTGCTGTTTGACGGTGTGAAGTTCGAGAAGGACTGCACCCGCACCAGCTCCCTGGTGATCAGCACCCTGGACAACACCGCTCGTTTCACCACCACCGTGCACATCAAGGACGGCGCCCAGAGCATCGCTCTGCGCTGATCTGTCCCGCACAGGTTGGGGTGCTCTGAAACCTTCAGGGCACCCCGCCTTTGTGTTGGCACTCTGTTTCTGCCTTCCCTCGCACGCTTCGTTTCCGCTCCATGCACATCGCCGTCGTCGGCCTCAGTCACCGCACGGCCCCGGTGGAGATCCGGGAACGGCTCAGCATTGCCGAGCAGGCGATCGAGGATTCGCTGCAGCGTCTGCGCTCCAGCGACGACGTTCTAGAGGCCTCGATCCTCAGCACCTGCAACCGACTGGAGATCTACACGCTGCTGCGCCATCCCGAACAGGGCGTTTCGGCGGTTGGCAGCTTCTTAAGCGATCACTCGGGGCTAGAGCTCGATGAGCTCACCCCGCACCTGTTCACCTATCACCACGAAGAAGCCGTCGCCCACCTGATGCGGGTGGCCGCTGGACTGGACTCTCTGGTGCTGGGTGAGGGGCAGATCCTCTCCCAGGTGAAGAAGATGTATCGCCTGGGCCAGGAGCATCGCTCCATTGGGCCGATCCTCAATCGCCTGCTCAACCAGGCGGTGAGCACCGGCAAGCGGGTGCGCAGCGAAACCAACCTCGGTACCGGTGCTGTCTCGATCAGTTCGGCTGCTGTGGAACTGGCTCAGCTCAAGGTGGGCCAAGCCCGCGGCGTTGATGATCTGGTGCCCCTGGATCAAGAGCAGATCGCCGTGGTGGGTGCCGGCCGCATGGCACGGCTTCTGCTTCAGCACCTGCAGGCCAAGGGCGCCAAGGGCGTGGTGCTGCTGAATCGCACCGTTCAGCGCGCTGAAGCGATGGCCGCCGATTTCCCGGGGCTACCAGTGCAGTGCCGTCCCCTCGCTGATCTCGATCACTGCCTGAGCACTTGCTCGCTGGTGTTCACCAGCACCGGGGCCGATGAGCCGATCATCACCGTGGAGCGCCTCGAGAAGCTCAATCGCCGCTCTTCTCTGATGTTGGTGGACATTGGCGTTCCCCGCAACATCGCTGCTGGCGTTGGCGATCTGGGCGGCGTCGACTCCTATGACGTTGACGACCTGCAGGAAGTGGTGGCCCGCAACCAGGAAGCGCGCCGCGAGATTGCTGCAGAAGCCGAAGGGATGCTGCGCCAGGAGGGGCGCGATTTTCTCGATTGGTGGGATGGCCTGGAGGCCGTGCCGGTGGCCAACCGCCTGCGCACCCAGCTTGAGCTGATCCGTGAGCAGGAACTGCAGAAGGCCCTCAGCCGGATGGGTCCCGACCTGTCGGCCCGCGAGCGCAAGGTGGTGGAAGCGCTCACCAAGGGCATCATCAACAAGATCCTGCACACCCCGGTGACCAACCTGCGGGCACCCCAACCTCGTCCGCAGCGTCACCAGGCCATGAAGGTGCTCCAAGACCTGTTTGAGCTGCACGATAGCCAGGATTGAGCCCTGCTTCTGTGCTCCCGAAGACCTGCTGAGGCCGCGCTTGTGACGCGGCCTTTCCGTTTTCAGCCAATCTGCTCAGAAGGGTTCCGGTGAGGCCGTTGCTTCGCCTACCGTCTTGGCGCCCAAGGCACTAGGGATCAGGCATGAAGCGCGTTCTGGCGATCATTCTCGGCGGCGGAGCTGGCACGCGCCTCTATCCGCTCACCAAGATGCGCGCCAAGCCCGCCGTGCCGTTGGCGGGTAAATATCGCCTGATTGATATTCCGATCAGTAATTGCATCAACTCCGGCATCAACAAGATGTACGTGTTGACGCAGTTCAACAGCGCTTCGCTGAATCGTCACCTCACCCAGAGCTACAACCTCTCCTCCGGCTTTGGCCAGGGCTTCGTGGAGGTCCTTGCTGCTCAGCAGACCCCGGAGAGCCCCAGCTGGTTTGAGGGCACCGCCGATGCGGTTCGCAAATACCAGTGGCTGTTCCAGGAGTGGGACGTTGACCACTACTTGATCCTCTCCGGCGACCAGCTCTACCGGATGGACTACAGCACCTTCGTTGATCACCACATCGCCACAGGCGCTGACGTGAGCATTGGTGCATTGCCGGTGGACGCCGCCCAGGCCGAAGGCTTCGGGTTGATGCACACCAATGAGCACGGCCGCATCCGGGAATTCCGCGAAAAGCCCAAAGGTGAAGCGCTCAAGGAGATGTGGGTGGATACCTCCAAGCTCGGCCTCTCGGCTGATGAAGCGCTGAAGCGGCCTTACCTCGCCTCGATGGGCATCTATGTGTTCAGCCGCGAGACGCTGTTCGATCTCCTCGCGAAGAACCCCACCGCAACGGACTTCGGCAAGGAGATCATTCCTGAGGCCCTCAGCCGCGGCGACAACCTGCAGAGCTTCCTTTTCGATGACTACTGGGAGGACATCGGCACCATCGGTGCGTTCTACGAAGCCAACCTGGCGCTGACCGATCAGCCCAACCCGGCGTTCTCCTTCTACGACGAGCAGTTCCCGATCTACACCCGCCCTCGCTACTTGCCCCCGAGCAAGATGCTCGACGCGCAGGTGACCCAGTCGATCATCGGCGAGGGCTCGATGCTCAAGGCCTGCAGCATTCACCACTGCGTGCTCGGCGTGCGGACCCGGGTGGAAGACGAAGCCGTGCTTCAGGACACCCTGGTGATGGGCAGCGATTTCTTTGAATCCAGCGAAGAGCGAGCCGTGTTGCGTGAGCGCGGTGGAATCCCTCTGGGTGTGGGCCGGGGCACCACGGTGAAGCGCGCGATCCTCGACAAGAACGTGCGCATCGGCCGCGATGTGACGATCGTGAACAAGGACCGGGTGGAAGAAGCCGATCGCCCCGAGCTCGGCTTCTACATCCGCAACGGCATCGTGGTGGTGGTAAAGAACGCCACCATCGCCGACGGCACGGTGATCTAGACGCACGTTGCCAGTTGGCAACGATGGGGCTGCACCGAGCGTGCAGCCTCGCCACACTTGTGACAACTACTTCCAACCCTGCGATGGACAAGGCCCATTTCGGCCTGATTGGCCTTGGCGTGATGGGAGAGAACCTTGTGCTCAACGCTGAGCGCAACGGCTTCTCAAGCGTCGTCTACAACCGCACCTACGCCAAGACCGAGGAGTTCCTCAAGGGGCGCGGAGCTGGAAAACAGATCATCGGCGCCACGTCGCTCGAAGATTTCGTCGCCAAGCTGCAGCGTCCGCGCCGCATCTTGATGATGATCAAGGCCGGCGACCCGATCGACGCCATGATCGAGCAGATCTCTCCTCTGCTCGAGGAGGGTGATCTGCTGATTGACGGAGGTAACTCCCTCTACACCGACACCGAGCGCCGTGTGGCCACGCTGGAGAGCAAGAGCTTCGGCTACATCGGCATGGGTGTCTCCGGCGGCGCCAAGGGTGCCTTAGAGGGGCCGAGCATGATGCCGGGCGGCACCAAAGCCGCCTACGACGCGATCGAAAGCCTGGTGCGCAAGATGGCGGCCCAGGTCGACGACGGCCCCTGCGTCACCTACATCGGTCCTGGTGGTGCCGGCCACTTTGTTAAGACCGTGCACAACGGCATCGAATACGGGATCGAACAGATCCTCGCCGAGGCCTACGACCTGATGAAGCGCAGCGCCGGCATGAACGGCGACGCCATGGCCGACGTGCTCAAGCAATGGAACGCCACCGAGGAGTTGTCGTCATTCCTGGTGGAGATCACCGAGATCTGCCTGCGCACCAAGGATCCAGCCGATGGTGCTGATCTGGTGGAGAAGATCGTCGATGCGGCGGGCCAGAAAGGCACGGGCCTTTGGACCGTGGAGAGCGCCCTGCAGATGGGTGTGCCCGTTCCCACGATCTATGCCGCCCTCAATGCCCGCGTTCTCAGCTCGATGCGCAGCGAGCGCATGGCCGCTGATGGCCTGATTCAGGCACCGGCCTCTCGTGCCATCAACCTCGGCACTCCAGCCGATGCGATGGCACCGCTGATGGATGCCTGTGTGCTCGCCTGCATCGCCAGCTACGCCCAGGGCATGGCGCTGCTGCAGGAAGCCTCCAAGCTGCACAACTACAACCTCGACATGTCGGCCATCGGCCAGATCTGGAAAGGTGGCTGCATCATTCGCGCCCGGCTGTTGCAGCGCATCCAGAACGCCTACACCGCCAAGGCTGATCTCGCCAATTTGATGGTGGATCCCTGGTTCGCGGATCAAATCCAACGCCGCATCGCCGGCCTGCGCCAGGTGGTGGCTGGGGCTGCCGCTGCAGGAATCCCTGTTCCCTGCTTGAGCAGCTCGCTCGATTACATCGACAGCTACTTCACCGGTCGCCTGCCCCAGAACCTGGTTCAGGCGATGCGCGATTGCTTCGGCTCCCACACCTACGAGCGCGTCGATCAGCCCGGCACCTTCCACACCGAGTGGATGTGAGCCGATGACGGCCTCAGCGACCTACAAGCTGGAGGTGGCTGCGGATGCCACCCAGCTGGCACGTGTCTGCGCCGAGCGGATCGCCGCGTTACTCGACCTCGCCCTGGATGAGCGCGACCGCGCCCATGTGGCGCTCTCCGGCGGAACCACGCCGGCGGCTGCTTACCGCTTACTGAACCAGGAACATCTGCCCTGGAACCGGGTGGATGTGGTGCTCGGCGATGAACGCTGGGTGAGTGCCACAGATCCCGCGAGCAACGCCCGCATGTTGCGGGAAACGCTGCTCGCTGAGGGCGGCCCCGGTGCCCAGGCCCGCTTTCATCCTGTGCCCACGGAGCTCCCCACACCAGAGGCTTCGGTGGATGCCTTCGAGCGATACGTCCGCGATCTCTGCCCGGGAGATCCGCCTGTGTTTGATGTGATGCTGCTGGGCCTCGGCGACGATGGCCATACGGCTTCACTCTTCCCCGGCACCCCCGCCACCCAAGAGCGCACCCGTCTGGTGACGATCGGAGCTGGCAAAGGGATGGAGCGCATCAGCCTGACGGCACCGGTGCTCAGTGCGGCGCGTCAGGTGATGTTTCTGGTGAGCGGTGCTGGCAAGGGCGAGGCCCTGCGGCGCCTGCTTGATCCTGCGGAACAAGCGGAGCGCACACCCGCCAAGCTGGTGCAACCGCAGGCTCCCGTGTTGGTGCTCGCGGACGCCGAAGCGGCCCAAGCCCTGTCTGCCTGATCTCCTCGATGCTTGTTCCCCAGCCGATCGCCAGTGGTGATGGCTTTGCCGGCTGGCAGGCCCTGAACGACACGATCATGGGTGGCCGCAGCCAGGGGGCTGTGCAGACCACCAGCGAGGGGCTGTTGCTTCAGGCCTTTGTGGAGCCCGAAGGTGGTGGGTTCGTGAGCTGCCGTTCACCGGTGTTTGATCCGCCTCTGGATCTCTCCGCTTATGGAGCCCTCGAGCTCGCGGTTGATGGTGACGGCCGCCGCTACAAGCTCGCCATCGCTTGCCGCGATGGGTTGGCCGGTCTCACCGAGCTGATCCCTGGAGGCCTTCGCTGGGTCGCCGAATTTTCCACGCGTCCCAACGGCACTTCCGTTGTGGTGATTCCGTTCAATCGGCTCACCCCCAGCGTGCGTGCCACCCCGGTGGGTTTACCGGTGCGGTTTGATGCCGCAGGCGTCACGCGGCTGCAGATTCTCCATTCCAAATTCGGCGACATGGGCGGCCGTAACCCTGGATTCCGGCCTGGCGAGCTGCAGTTGTTGATCCGTTCCATCCGGGCTGTGGTGTGAGAGGCGAGCGCTGATGGATCTCTCCCCCTTTGATGCCGGCGAGCCAGTCGATCCCTTCGAGATCTTTCTCGTGGATCTGGCCAAGGCGGCCGATCTCTGCCTCAAGCCGTATCGCCATGCCCTGCGGTTCAGTGGCGAGGCTCCCACCACCATTGGTGAGTGCAGCGATTGCGCTTTATTGATCGAAGCGCGCGACTGCGACGGTGTGCGCGTGGAGCAGTGCGATCTGGAATTGGAGATCTACCGCAGCGGCGACGATCTCAACTTGATGCTCAGTCGCGTGCGCGACGAACAAGCCCCCATGCTCTGGCACGGGAGCCATCCAGTGTGGATGCATCCGGCTAGTGGCGAACGCTGCGAGCGGCCCGCCGATGGAGCGCCGCTGGAGGCGTTCTGCCGGCGGATACGTGCTTCGTTGATTTCTGTGGACATCTACTAGTATTTATAAGAGTGTGAGCCATCTTTTGGGTTCTATCCACAACTAGAGCGAAGTTTCTGGTCGATCGCGGATCGCTACCTGCCATGATGCAACCACCACCAGTCTTTATGCTCTTCTTGCATCGTCATATTTAAATTTACGGCTGTTGACTGCCAATTGCCTTTTGGACTTCCAGGGTTATCCGTTCGCTGATAATGCTTCGGTTGATCTTGTCTCGGAGCTGATCTGGTAACCCCTTGCTGAGTCCCAGGCTTTGTGGAAGCTTGAAACTTGCTTCACCGTCATCAAACGTTACCCTGCTTCTGTATATGGGTTTTCTTTCTATCTCTTTTGCGTGGTCTTCATCGATTAATCCATAATCGATCTCTCTGTTTGCAAGGGCATTGACGAGATCTTCCTCGCTGGAGAATCTGCGGAGATTTCCGAATGGCTCTTCCAGTGCGTCGCTGGTTGCGGTGAGCAGGCTAATTGCCGCACTTTCGTCAAATACTCCGATTCGGTCGCTTGTTGCGAACGTCGTTTCTTTTAAGGATGGAAGGGTTACGCGAGTTGATTCTTGATCGTTGATCAGACTTTTGGTCAGACTCGCGGTGAACAGCGTGATCACAATTGTGCGCATTAGGCCAATGGCCGTCCACATCACAACTGTTTTGGGCTTCTGGCCTAAGAGGTTCAAGCCCGTGCCGATCAGCACCATGCCTGTGTGCTGGAGAAATTCTCTCGAATTCCAGCGCTTACGTTCCAGTATCGGCTGTAGCGTGGCTGCTGTCAGTGCGAGTCCTATCAGTGCCGACAACGAGATCAGAAAGGCCTGATTGCGCGCTAACCAAGCTAAAAAGCTCAGTGGTCCTGCTGTTTTTCTCCGTTGCAGCAGCCTGAGCCCGCGCTCATTCATCGGTGCTGAGAAGTCAATCCGATCTGTTCGCTCTGGCGTCACCGTTAGGCAGGTGGCCAATACATCAATCTCTTGATTTGCCAGTTGGCGTATGCCCTCCCGCAACGATGGGATTGGCTTGATCTTTTGATCGATATCGAGGTCGGCGGACGCCTTGATCCAGAAGTCATAGGTCCAGCCGGACCAGCTCCCGCTTTCACGAAACGAGCAAGGTGCCAGTCCCACAGGCACGCCCACGGTGATGGGCTGCGCCCGCCCTGGGGCCGCCAAACCCAGGAGTATTAAACCCGCGACTGTTGGCAGAAACCGCTTTCTGTAGGCCAAGGGTTCAGCTCGGCACAGCGTTAATCATGGTTGGCGCTGAGTTCAGCCTGATCGGTGACGGCGCCCTTGCTGCTGGAGCTCACCAAACGGGCGTATTTGCCGAGCACACCGGTGCGGTAGCGGGGTTCGGGCCTGGTCCAGGCGGCGCGGCGCTTGGCCAACTCGGCCTCCTCCACGTTGAGCTGGATCAGCAGTTGGTTGGCATCCACCGTGATGCTGTCGCCCTCTTCCACCAGGCCGATCATGCCGCCCACGGCGGCTTCCGGTGCCACATGACCCACCACCAGACCGAAGGAGCCTCCGGAGAAGCGGCCATCGGTGATCAGCGCCACGGAATCCAGAAGGCCCTGGCCCACGATCGCGGCGGTGGGGCTGAGCATTTCACGCATGCCGGGGCCGCCAACGGGGCCTTCTTGGCGCACCACCACCACGTCGCCAGGGTTGATCTGCTTGTCGAGAATGGCGGCGAGGCAGGTTTCCTCGCTTTCAAACACGCGCGCGGGGCCGGTGATCACCGGGTTCTTCACACCGCTGATCTTGGCCACGGCGCCTTCTTCAGCGAGGTTGCCCTTGAGGATGGCCAGGTGGCCCTTGGCATAAAGCGGATTGCTCAGAGGGCGAATCACGTCTTGCCCAGCGGGGGGCACTGAGGGCACATCGGCGAGCACCTGCTTGAGGGTTTTGCCTTCGATCGTTTGGCAGTTGCCGTGGAGCAGGCCGGCATCCAGCAGGAGCTTCATCACCTGGGGGATGCCACCGGCCTGATGCAGGTCCACGGTCACGTAGCGGCCGCTGGGCTTGAGATCGCAGATCACAGGCACCCGCTGGCGAATGGTCTCGAAGTCATCGATCGAGAGGTCAACGCCGGCGGTGCGGGCCACGGCGAGCAGGTGCAGCACCGAGTTGGTGGAGCCCCCCACGGCCATGATCACGCTGATGGCGTTTTCAAAGGCCTCGCGGGTCATCAGGTCGCGGGGAAGGATGTTGGCCTTGATCGCCTCAGACAGCACCTCCGCGCTGCGGGCGGCGCTATCGGCTTTTTCGGGATCTTCGGCCGCCATCGTGGAGCTGTAGGGCAGGCTCAGGCCCATCGTTTCGAAGGCAGCACTCATCGTGTTGGCGGTGAACATGCCGCCGCAGCTGCCGGCGCCGGGGCAGGCGTTCTTTTCGATCGCGGTGAGCTCCTGCTCGTCGATCTTGCCGCCGCTGTACTGACCCACCGCCTCAAAGGCGCTCACCACCGTGAGATCGCAGGCGCCGAGCTTGCCCGGCTTGATCGTGCCCCCGTACACAAAGATCGAGGGGATGTTCATGCGGGCCATGGCGAGCATGGCGCCGGGCATGTTCTTGTCGCAGCCGCCGATGGCCAGCAGAGCATCCATGCTCTGGCCGTTGACGGCGGTTTCGATCGAATCGGCGATCACCTCACGGCTCACCAGGGAGTACTTCATCCCCTCGGTGCCCATCGAGATGCCATCACTCACCGTGATCGTGCCGAACATCTGGGGCATCGCGCCGGCCGCATGGGCGGCCTCCTCGGCGCGGCGGGCCAGGTCGTTCAGGCCCAGGTTGCACGGCGTGATCGTGCTGTAGCCGTTGGCGATGCCGATGATCGGCTTGCTGAAGTCGCCGTCACCGAAACCAACCGCCCGAAGCATGGCGCGGTTGGGGGAGCGCTGAATGCCCTGGGTGATCGCGGCGGAGCGAAGCATGGCTACGGCAGTGTCGTAGCAGCAACCTACCGAGCGGCCTGGCCAGAAACGGCTCAGCCCTGGGTGCTCATGCTCTCCAGCTGGCGGCGCACGTCTTCGATGGCCTGATTGAGCTCATGCACCTTGTCTTGCAGTTCGGTTTCTCGGAGGGGCCTCTGGCTGCTCTTGGGGTCCACGGCCTCGTCTTCTTTCCAGGAGAGGCGATTGATCCGCAGGCTGCGGGCCTGGCGATGCTGATCGCGGCGGCGCTCCGCTTCTGAGAGCAGCCACCACCCGAGGCCAGCTGCACCAATCAGGGCACCGGCCAGCAGGGTGCCCAGGGAGCCGGAACCGCTGTCTCGGTTGGCCATCGCGCCGTTGCCTAAATGCAGTGTGCTCAGCCTACGAACTTCGGCTAGCCCAGGCCATAGAGGCGTTGTTCCGCGTCACCGAAGCCCGGCAGGATCCGGCCGCTTTCATCGAGTTCCGCGTCGATGCAGGAGGTGTAGATGGTGAGGTCTTCGTAGCGCTCGCCCAGTTGCTTGAGGCCAGGGCTAGCGGTGAGAGCTGTGATCACTCTCAGTTGCACGCCGCTCACGCCTCGCTGCTCCAGGAGCTCGAGCACGCGTATTAAATCCTGGCCACCGGCCACTTGCGGGGCAAACACCAGAACCCCGGCTCGCGCTGGGATCGCCTCAGGCAGGGTGTTGCACCACAGTGCGGCTCCCTCGCCCTCGCTCACGCCCACATGGGCCACGGATGCACTGGGCACCACCGGCCGTGCTCCCTCCCAGAGCGACAGTCCGCCGCGAAGCAGAGGGATGGCCAACATCGGCACCGACCAATCCACCACCGTGCCCTCAGTGCTCGCCAGCGGCGTTTGCACCTGCACCCGTTGATAGGGAATCCAATCGCGCATCGCCTCGTAGGTGAGCCAACGCCCCAGTTCCGCCATGGCGGTGTTGAACAGCGCCTGCGGGGTTTCGCGATCGCGCAGCAGGGTGAGCCAGTGGCCGATTAGGGGATGGGGCGGCACCACCACTCGCAGGGTCTTGCTCATCGATCGCGCTGCGGCGGCTGCCTGCAATAACTTGGCTGCCCAACGTAGTGCTGCCGTGTTGCCGCTTCCACGCTTCCTGGCTGACGCGCTGCGGGCGGCATTTGTGCTGGTGCTCCCCCTGCTGTTGTGGTGCCAGAGCGCCGCTGCGATCACGGCGCCTGAATTGCGCGGGCAGCGCAGCGTTCAAGACCTCCAGCCCGACATGCATGGCCGGAACCTGCAGCAGCAGGAATTTCTCAAGGCCAACCTCGAAGGTTTTGATTTCAGCGAAAGCGACTTGCGCGGCGCCGTGTTCAACACCGCCAACCTGCAGGGCGCCAATTTGCATGCCGCAGACCTGGAAGACGCTGTGGCCTTCGCCAGCCGCTTTGACAACGCGGATCTCAGCGACGCGGTGCTTCGCAACGCGATGTTGATGAATAGCAAATTTGCGGGCTCGGTGATCGACGGCGCCGACTTCACTGATGCGGTGCTGGATCTGCCCCAACAAAAGGCGCTCTGCGAGCGAGCCGGCGGCACGAACGCACGCACGGGCGTGAACACTCGCGACAGCCTCAACTGCCGCTGATCACCCAACGAAAGCCCCACTTCACGGACCCACTACATTGATGGCGTCGGTTCTTCGGGGGATCAACCCGAAGAGGAAACGGGGAAAGACCGGTGTGAATCCGGCGCTGTCCCGCAGCTGTGATCGAGCCGGCTCCCTGGGTCTGGTTCGCAGTCAGAACGCCCGCCGGTTTTCGCTCCCTCAACCCTGACGCGGATCAGGTTCAGACATGTTTCACCGCCTCATGCCGGTTGCCGGCGCCCTGGCTCTTCTGGTGGCAGGGCCTGCCTTGGCTCACCATCCGATGGAGGGCATGCAGTTGGTGCCCAGTGCCTTCACCGGTTTGATCAGCGGTCTGGCCCACCCCCTGCTCGGCCCCGATCACCTGCTGTTTTTGGTGGCCCTCGCCCTGGTGGGTCTGCAGCGCTCCGGCCGCTGGATGATCACCCTGCTCGCCGTGGGGCTCGCAGGCAGTTCCCTGGGTCTGATCTGGCCCGGTTTGCCGGCGGCTGAGCTGTTGGTGTCGCTCACGTTGGTTGTGGAAGGCCTGGTGGTGCTGGGCCGCTTGCCCCAGGGCCTGCTGCTCCCGGCCTTTGCGCTGCATGGCTACGTGCTCAGCGGTTCTGTGATCGGTTGGGAGAGCACCCCCATCGCCACCTATCTCCTCGGCCTGTTGCTGAGCCAGGGAGCCCTGCTGCTGGCGCTGCTCAGCCTGCGAGGCGTTGCGCAACAGCTCAATGTTCAGACGCGCACTCTGCTGGCGGGAACCTTGATCGGCATCGGCGCCGCCTTCAGCTGGACCACTCTGGTCGCCTGAGATGCCTGCAACCCATCGGCGCTTGCCGGTCACCGTGGTGACGGGCTTTCTGGGCGCGGGTAAATCCACGCTGCTCCGCCAGCTGCTGCTGAACAGCGGATTGCGCCTCGCCGTTCTTGTCAACGAATTCGGCGAGGTGGGGATCGATGGCGATCTGATCCGCAGCTGCGGCTTCTGCCCGGAGGAGGAGCTCGATGGCCGCGTGGTGGAGCTCGCTAACGGCTGCCTTTGCTGCACGGTGCAGGACGAGTTTCTGCCCACGATGCAGGTGCTGCTGGAGCGCGCCGATCAACTCGATGGGATCGTTGTGGAAACCAGTGGTTTGGCCCTGCCGGTGCCGCTGGTGCAGGCCTTTGGTTGGCCTGAAATCCGCACCCGCACCCGTGTGAGCGGCGTGATCACGGTGGTGGATGGTGAGGCCCTTGCTGCCGGCAGCGTGGTGGGAGATCCCACGGCCCTCGAGGCGCAGCGCCTGGCCGATCCCAACCTCGATCACCTCAGCACCATCGAGGAGCTGTTTCACGATCAGCTGGATGCGGCTGATCTGGTGTTGGTGAGCCGCGCTGACCGGTTGCAGGCCGATCAAATCGAAGCGATTACGGCCCAGATCACAGCCCAGGCTCGCCCAGGGGTGTCGGTGCTGCCGATGCAACGCGGTGAGGTGCCGGCGGCGTTGTTGTTGGGGCTGGAGCGTGAAGACCATGGGGACCACGGCTCGCATGACCATGACGACCACGACCACGACCACGACCACCACGACCACAGCCATGTGGCGATGCAATCAGCGGTGATTCGGTTGGAGGGTGCCTTCGAGCGCAGCCAACTGGAGGCAGCTCTCGATGCGCAGATTCGATCGCAACAGCTGCTGCGCCTGAAGGGCCGTGCCTGGTTGCCCGGCAAGCGTCATCCCCTGCAGATCCAGGCCGTGGGTCCACGGATCGAATGTTGGTTTGACAGCCAGGCCCCGGCTGAGCGGCCTGCGGCGGATGGCCTCGAAGTGGTGGCGCTCGGGTTGTCGGTGGATGGTGCTGCCCTAAAGCAAGCCCTTCAGGCGTAACGCTGCGCCGGGGTGCTCAGTGGTTAATCCAGGGGGAAGTCGCCCTTGGTGCAGACCCCGTCCCAGCAGAGGGCCCGTTGGGCCGTCCACACCGGCTGCACTGTTTTCGTGATGCCCGCGGGATCGCGCAGGGTTATTTCACCGCGGCCATTGCTGCGGAACACCAGGGTCTGGGAGCCCACCTGCAGCCACCAGTGCTCACCCACCTGCTCAATCGTGAGGGTGCAGGGCTGCCACGGTCCCTGCGCGAGCTGGCACTCCACCGGCAGGCTCAGCTTGGGTTCGGCGTGGGCGGCTGTGAGTCCGAGCCAAGGCACGAGCAATCCCGCTGCCAACCAGCCTGGGCAGATGCGCTGGGTGAGGCGGCGATGCAGCACGGGCCGACCAGGCGGGAACTACCTCCACCGTGACCATGCACAAGGGGGTGTGGCAGTCGGCCTGCCAAGATTTAACAATCCTCGTGGAGCTCAGGTGCCGCTCTTCTCCGCTCGCGTGTTGGTGTCCCTCAGGCCGTCGGTGTTGGATCCCGCCGGAGAGGCCACTCGGGCTGCTGCAGCTCGCTTGGGCGTGGATGGCGTGAGCAAGCTGCGCATCGGTAAGGCCGTGGAGGTGGAGCTGGAGGCGCCGGATGCTCAGACCGCCCGCGCCCAGCTGGAGTTGCTGAGCGATCGCCTGCTGGCGAACCCGGTGATCGAGAACTGGACCCTCGAGCTCAAGGACGACCACAGCGCAGGAGCCTGACGATGAGCCTCGGTGTTGTGGTCTTCCCCGGTTCCAATTGCGACCGGGATGTGCAGTGGGCTGCCCAGGGGTGCCTGGGCATTCCCACGCGCTTCCTTTGGCATGAGGAGCGTGACCTGAGCGGGCTGGATGCGGTGGTGATCCCAGGCGGCTTCAGCTATGGCGATTACCTGCGTTGCGGGGCCATCGCTCGCTTTGCGCCGGTGCTGCAGGAAGTGGCAGCCTTCGCCGAGCGCGGCGGCCGGGTGCTGGGCATCTGCAATGGCTTTCAAGTGCTCACGGAAATGGGCCTGCTGCCTGGTGCACTGACGCGCAACCAAAAGCTCCACTTCCTCTGTGAGCCCACGGATCTGCGGGTGGAGCCCGGCCAGTGCGCATGTCTGCAGGGCTACAGCAGCGGCGAAGTGGTGAACTTCCCGATCGCCCACGGTGAGGGCCGCTACCAGGCCGATCCTGCACTGCTGCAGCAGTTGGAGGATGGGGGACAGGTGGTGCTGCGCTACTGCAGCAACCCCAACGGCTCGGTGGGTGATGTGGCGGGGCTCACCAATGCCAAGGGCAATGTGCTCGGGCTGATGCCCCACCCGGAGCGAGCTTGTGATCCCGCCACGGGCGGTGTGGATGGGCGTCGTCTGTTGGCCAGCCTGATCGGCTGAGCCTGGGATGCGGCGACGCCGGCTGCTGCAGGCGGGTCTTGCCCTGGCTGGTGGATCCCTGGCGAGCCGCTCCCTGTCTTGGGCCCGCAGCCCAGGATCGGCCGGCCCGTACCCCCCTGCCCTCCGGCCGGGTAGCCGCATTGCTGCCTTGGCACCGGGCACCTGGCTCGATCCCAACGATCCATGGCTGGATCAACTGAGTCGGCGCTGCACGGCCCAAGGCTGGGAGCTGGTGCGTTCACCGGCGCTCCAGCAGCGTTGGCGCTGGTTTGCCGGCTCTGATCGGCATCGCGACACCGCTTGGCGCAAGGCCTGGCTCGATCCACAGGTGGATGCCCTTTTTTATGTGGGGGCCGGCTGGGGCAGTGCCCGGGTGCTGGAGCAGGGCTGGGCAATTCCGCCTCAGTCCCGCTGGTGTGTGGGCTTCTCCGATTGCTCGGCCCTGTTGCTGGCCCAGTGGGCCGCGGGCAGTGCAGGAGGCATCCACGGCTGGTTTGGCGGTGAGGCGGCCCAATGGCAGCGGCTGGTGGATCTGTTGGAGCACCGCCCTGTGGCGCCGTTGCAGGGGGTGGGTGTGCAGGACGGTGTCGCCCAGGGGCCATTGGTGGTGAGCAATCTCACCATCGCCACCAGCCTGATTGGCACGCCTTGGTTGCCACCGCTCAAGGGCGCAATCCTTGTGCTGGAAGACACGGGCGAGGCGCCGTATCGGATCGATCGCCAGCTCACCCAGTGGCGCAGCAGTGGATTGCTGGAGGGTGTTGCGGGGATCGGCCTCGGGCGGTTCAGCTGGGCGGAAGACGATGTGCTGCCCGGTGATTTCTCGATGGACGAGATCCTTCTGGAGCGGTTGAAGCCGCTGGGGGTTCCCCTGGTGCATCAGCTGCCCGTGGGCCATGGCGTGCCCAACCTGGCTCTGCCGCTAGGCCGCCAGGCGGAACTGGATGGACGCACGGGCCGCCTCCGACTCCTCACCGCCTAAGGCTGCCCACAAAAAAAGGGCCCCGAAGGGCCCTGGCGACACGTTGCTCACAGGCGAGGGCGCGTGATCAGTTGACGGCAGCGAAGAACTCCTTGCTCTTCACGGGGTCGGGGTTCATGGTCTTCTCGCCGGGGGTCCAGTTGGCGGGGCACACCTCGTCGGGGTTGTTGCGGATGTGCTGGAAGGCCTGGAGCAGACGCAGGGTCTCGTCGACGCTGCGGCCCACGGGCAGGTTGTTGATGGTGCTCTGCATGATCACACCATCTGGATCGATGATGAACAGACCGCGCAGGGCCACGCCAGCTTCCTCGTCGAGCACCTCGTAGGCACGGGCGATGTCCTTCTTGAGGTCGGCCACCAGCGGGTAGGCGATGTCACCGATACCGCCGTTTTTGCGGTCAGTCTGGATCCAGGCCAGGTGGGAGAACTGGCTGTCCACCGACACGCCCAACACTTCGCAGTTGCGGCTGGAGAACTCGCTGTAACGATCAGAGAAGGCGGTGATCTCCGTCGGGCAGACGAAGGTGAAATCGAGGGGATAGAAGAACAGCACCACGTACTTGCCGCGGTAGGAGGAGAGGGTGACCTCCTTGAATTTCTGATCCACCACAGCGGTGGCGGTGAAATCGGGAGCCTGCAGACCGACGAGCCTGGACATAGGTACGCAAGAGTGTTTGGTGGGACGCTGGATGGTCAGCTCGAGAAAACCCGTAAGCGGACCGACTTCCAGTTGTCGCTGTGACAAGTTATCACGCTTTCTGGCGTGGCTGGGGCCGCCTAGGCTCGTCTTACGAACCGCACCATCCCCCTGATGAGCTGGGATCCCACGTTGTTGCGCAAATACAGCAGCACCAACCACTACAAGCTGCTCAATCAAGTGCGCAGCGACCTGAAAGAGCAGCCGATCACGCGGTCCGGTGGATCCTCTTCGCGGCGAGGCGGTAGTAGCGCAGCCAGCAGCCAAGAAGCAGCCGGCGATCGGCCCCGTGAGCGTGATCGAGATCGGGATCGCGACCGGGATCGTGGCCTGTCCCGTCGCCGCTCTGCGCCGGTACCGGCACCGGTTGCTGCTAGCCCCGCCAATAGCTTTGACCCCATCGTGACGGTGCCGGTGTTGATCGAGCCCTTTGAGTAAGGCGCTCAGCCCACGCTCACGCCACGCCAGAAGGCGATTCGCCCTTTGATCTCCGCGGCCGCGGATTTGGGTTCGGGGTAAAACCAGGCCGCGTTGCTGTTCACGTCCCCGTTCACCACCACGTCGTAATAGTGGGCTTCGCCTTTCCAGCCGCAGGTGGTGCGGTGGTCGGAGGGCTTGAAGTGCTCCATCACCAGGCTTTCAGCCGGGAAGTAGGCGTTGCCTTCCATCTTCACGATGTCCTCGCTGCTGGCGATCACCACTCCGTTCCAGCTGGCTTGCATGGCCGATCTGCAAAGGCCACATCATGCAGGCCTCAGGGCCGCAGTGGATTGTCCAGGCGATAGCTGCCGCTGCGCAGGCCTGCAGGTCCCTGGTCGCTAAAGCGCAATTTCAATTCGGTCAGCGCGGTGATTCCCTCAGCACTGGCCGGACGGCTGAGGCTCAGCGCTGCGGGGTAGCTCATGGTCTGTCCTTCCACGCAGCTGGGGCCACCTTTGTAGATGCAGCTGTTGACCACTAGGTTCCCCTGCCCTTTGGCGCCATTGGCATCCCAGCGAGTCCAGCGGATCTCGCTCACCATGATCCCGCCGTCGGCACAGGAGATCTGAATCGCGCTCGGCCGGATCACGCCCTGGCCGGCGCAATCGATCAGCACGCGTTGCGCTGGGCTGGGTTCCGCCGTGGCCGCTAGGGGCAGGGAGACAACAGCGCAAAGCAGAAGGGCACGCCGGGTGAACATCGATCGGGTACGGCTGAGCTCAGCATGCCGCGTTTGCTAGAGGCACGCAGTCGTAGTGCGACACGGCTGAGACGCACTCTGAACTGGACGGCTTGACGGTGCGGCTGGCGCTGTGAGCTGATGGGGTCAGCCCCTGTGGTGTGGATGTCTCCCTTGCGCGCTACCTCCCCTGCAGCTCCACTGGATCAGGCGGAGTGGAAAGTCGTGCGGTTGCCATCCGCGCTCGACTTAGCTCGATCCGGTGAGCGCAAGCGGCCCTGGCTGACGCGTTCCGAGGAGCAAGCCAAGCAAGAGGCTCGGATCGAGCGGGTGCGGCGTGAAAACGGCATCCCGTCACCTGACGAATGGATGTGGTGAGCGGCGGCTGGGCTCCCTCACCGCTGAAGATGGGAGCTTCATCGGCTTCACCCCCATGCGTCGCCTGTTTGCGGCCCTGGCTCTGATCTGCGCCTCCACCTTCAACCCGGCTCTGGCCCAGGGCAACCCCCCGCCCGAGGTGGTTGCCCAGCAGCAGCAATTGCAGAGCCTGCTCGATGACGCCATCGATGCGATTCGCGCGAACAACGAGCCTCAGGCCTGCTCCCTCCGCACTCAGGCCTTCAGCATCCTCAGCTCGAATCTCCAGGCGTTTGAAGCGGTCTTCCCGGCCAACGATTGGAGCGATTTGCAGACCTCGCTGCAAGGCAGTGTGGCCCGCTGCACGGCCAAGGGCTACTGATTTGGATGACGGTGCCATGGATCAGAAATAGAAGCCGCCGTCGGTGGGGTTTTGCCGCACGGCTCCGCACCGGGTGGCGACCCGCCACAGGGCTTGGTGAATGGGGGTGGGGTCGTAGCGCACCAGCAAGGGGTAGTGCTGCCGTAGCAGCGCTGTGCCGCGCCAGGCGTTGTAGTGGGGAATCCGTGAGTTCACGTGATGGCACACGTGCGTGGAGCCGATGCCGTGGTGGAGCAGATTGAGCAAAGCTCCGTAGGGCCGATCCACGGTTTGCAGGGCCCCTTTGGCCCAGGTCCATTCAGCTGAGCTGTAGTGAGGGATCGCTACATCGGTGTGTTGCAGCCAGGTGTAAATCACCAACCAGGCATTCACCACCACATACGGGAGCCCGTACACACACAACACACGCGCCGGCGACGTGAGCACGGCGGCATACACGAGCGCCATCAGCATCAGCACCAAGCCGATGTTGGAACGCACCATCCAGCCGCGAAAGTTGACCGGAAACAGCGGTTTGATCCCCTGTTGAAAGGCGGCGCCGTTCCAGAAATGGGAGGTGGGACGGCCGTAATCTTCACCACCGGTGGCACCAACAAAGAGGTAGAGGGGCCAGCCCAGAATCAGATGGGTGACCATCGAGAAACAACCAAACAGGGTGGTTCCCAGCTGCTGGCGAAGCTGTTCGGTGGCTCGACCGGAAGCCGACGTATGACGGGGCGGTACATGGGTTTCGCCGCCCTCGAGGTGGTTGCAGTGGGCGTGGTGCACGGCGTGGCTGCGGGCCCAGCTGTAGTACGGCACCAGCAGAGCGCTGTGCAGCACAAAGCCCACCACGCCTTCCACGCGGCGATTGGGATGGAACGCGTTGTGCCCGCATTCGTGAGCTAACACCCAACAGCCCATGGCCACGGTTCCGGTGACCAGTGCATAGAGCAGCCAAATGGGCGTTGCCGCCCAGCTGAGTGGCAGCTGGGTTCCGGCGGCATAGGCCAGCGTTGAGAGGCCAACGGATAGCGCCAAGCTGCCCCAGGCTTTCAGCGGATGGAAGCGGGTGAGCTCGGCCGGAAGGCAAGCCAGCAATTCCGTTTTGCTGGGATACCAAGGCCCACCTTGGGGATCGGCAACGCTCTGGGGGCGGGCTTCAAGAACAACAGGAGGCGTCAACCGCGCACCTGCTTCAACGTGACGTTCACACGGTCTTTATCTTTCCTTAAGACTCTATGAGAGCGGCGGTTCTGGCGTGGGCCGCAGGCCTGAGTGCTCAGGCCTGATCGAGCACGAACCGGTAACGCACATCGCCGCGGCGAAGACGGGCAATCGCTTCATTCACTTGATCCATCGGCAAGTGCTCAACGGCAGGTTGGATCTGATGGCGCACGCAGAAATCGACCATCTTGAGCAAGCTGGCGGGGGATGAGGTGGGGCTGCCAGTGATGGAGCGTCGAGCTGCGATCAGATCGAAAGCGCCCACCTGGATGGGCTCCAGCACAGCCCCTATCTGATGCAGCCGGCCCCGCGGCGCCAACGACCCCATCACCTCGGCCCATGGAAGGGCGTGGTTCACCGTGTTGATCACCAGATCGAAGCGGCCGGCTAGATCGCTCAGCGATCCCAGGGCGTGCACGTGATGGGCACCGAACCCACGGGCTTCCTCGGCTTTGGTCAGGTTGGTGGTGAGTGCAGTGACCTCACAACCCCAGGCGCGGGCGAATTGAAGCGCCAGATGCCCGAGCCCACCGATTCCGATCACGGCCACCCGAGCCGTGGGTGACACCGCTTCATCGATCAGGGGCGCGAAGACCGTGATGCCTCCGCAAAACAGTGGGCCCGCTACGGCTGGATCCATGCCCTGGGGCAGGGGAATCGCCCAGTCCTGACGGGCGGTGACATGACTGGCAAAACCACCCTGCCGGCCCACGATCGTGGCCTCCAGCGAGCTGCAGAGGTTGCCTGTGCCACCCAGGCATTGGCCGCAATGGCTGCAGCTACCGCTGATCCAGCCCAGTCCCCGTAACTCACCGATCACGCCGGGATCCACACCTGCTCCCACCTGCACCACCCGGCCCACCACCTCATGGCCAGGCACCAGTGGGTACGCGCTCATCCCCCAGTCGTTGTCGAGCATCGACAAATCGCTGTGGCAGAGACCGCAGTGGAGAACCTCCAGCACCAATTCGTCTTGGGCGGGCTCCAGCAACGGCCGGGTCGACGGCTCCAGACGACCACCGGCTTCTGTGGCCTGCCAAACGGTGATCGTCATGCGGAGGTCCAGCGCACTGGCCTCGTTTTAGGCACAGTCGGGTGGTGATGGAGCGGCAGCGGTCAAGGTGGTTCCGACACCGAGTGCAGCTCTGATCGCGAATCCTTGCTCCTCTGGTGCGACCGATCAGCAGGGCTGAAGAGCGAATCCACCAACACCCCTGAGCCTCTTTTCCCCAGGTTTTCCACACCTGTCTCTGGGGAGACTCTTGTCGGGGACAGGCCATCTCCACCGTCATCGGGAAAACAGTTCTCCCCTTGACAGGCGTCCATCGGGGGGTGCCCGGCTGCCCAGAGAGGAGGACTAGCTCACGCAGAACCACTGCGGTGCAACGCTTCTCAACTTGCATTGCGTTGGGAGCACCCTCCGCAGCCTGTTTTGACGGCAGGTGGCATCCCGTGCGCTGATGGTGCGGTCAAAGCGAGCGAGGTGCGATGCAGGCGATTCCCGACCACATGCCGGAACACGTGAGTGTGGAAAACCAATTCCCGGCGGATCTCTTCGATTCGATGGTCGGTTTCATTGAGCAGCACCCCCAGTGGGATCAGTACCGGCTGATGCAATCGGCATTGGCGGGCTTCTTGTTTCAGCAGGGCTGCCAGGACAAACCGGTCGTGCGCCACTACCTCGACGGGCTGTTCCGCAAGCCCGAAACCGCTCAGCGGTGAGCGCTGGGGCTCAGGCATGAAAAAGCAGGGTCACCAGCCCTGCCATCTGCTCCTTTGAGCCTGATCCCCAAGTTCAAGCTATGGAGCGCGCGGGGTGTTCCTGTGTTTCAGCCGAATCCCTTTCGCATCACGCAGAGATCATGAAGCGATCTGGAAAACAATGCTGGGATCAGGGTTTTTGCTCCGTTTTCGAGGAGACTGAAAGCACACAGAAGGGCGGTGCTGCAGATGGCCTATACCGCGCAGCCACTCGATCGCTATGAAGGGCATCGCATCATCCTTAAGGCGATTCATTATTTCTCTGAACATTACGCAGAGGCTTTAACGATTCCGAAGCTGAGTCGTGACTTAAGAATCTCGCTGATCCATTTAGAAGCAGCCTTTGATCTGTTGAAAGGAAAAACGGCCCATCAGGCGTTAATCGACTACAGGCTGAGTCGCCTTTGCGATCAGATGAGCCACGACCCATCAGCGCACATTGGTCAGCTGCTTGCCCGATGCGGACTGCAAGACGAAGGGCATTCCCTCTTCTCAGCCTTTCACCATGCCAATGAGGCTTTCATCAGCTGCTTTGGCATTGACCTGGTGGAGTTTCATCAGCAGTGTTGCCTCGCGGAACTGGCGCGCCTGCAGCGCCCTCAGGGCCCCTTTTCCGATGACTCGGCGCCCCTGCATGGGACCCCTAGCCATCAGACACGTTTGATGACCCGGTTTCATCGCCCGGTTTAGAGGGTCTTGAGCCGGGAACCAGAGTTGCTGCAACAGGTTCTCCAGGCACGGGCTTCAATCAGCTGGTTGGTCTAGCAGCGCATCGGTTGCACGCTTCAGTGCTGATGGGCCGATGGATGCTCTGCGCAGGGCATCCACAGATCACCCATCGCATGCACACCCTCGCAGCCAAGGGTGCGTGCCTTCTCAAGCGCCACCTCCTTACTGGGATAGGCCATCAGCTGCTCTTGAACAGCCGCACTGCGGTGGTGTTGATGCCCGTTTCCTGGGCTGATCGACCAGATCCCCATGGCATTGAGGCCTGCCACGACCACACCCATGCCCACCACGCAGGCGTTCACCACACCCATCCCCATAACGCCCAGGCTGAATACCCCCATCGGCACGACACCAATGCTCACCACACCCATCGGCACCACGCCGATCGAAATGATTCCCAGCGGGGCGATGCCAACGGCAATCAGTTTGGGCGGATCACCACAGCTGCTCATCGTTTTTCTCAGGGCTTCTGCTGGGTATGGCTGTTGGCATCACCATGGGTGGAGCAGGGCATCCATTGCTTGCCCATCTGGTGCGCTCCGGTGCAATTGAAGTGCTTTTTGGCGGCTGCTTCTGCGTCTGCTTTGGTGGCGTACAGGGCAGGTACGCCTGTTTCGGCACGGGCCGCGCCTGTTGAGCCAAGGCATGAGCCGATGGCCATCAAAGACAAGAGCTTGTGCAGCCCTCTTGCTTGAGAGATTGGCAACATCACATGGCTCACCCGCTGCGAACCCTAAGCCAACTCTCCAGTTGACCTGGGGAAGAGGAGTCTTCGGTCACTGGATCGTCACAGGGATCGTTGGACTCTCTGATAGATCTCTCACCAGGCCGTTGATCTGGTCAGGATGGGCTGGTCTGCACAGACTTCAGAGCCATGAGTGCACAACGGCGCACTCTGGTGCAGCTACTGAGCCAGGAACCAAGGGGTTCTGCCAATCGGCACCGACAGCAGGTTGGGCAATTGATCGAAGCGCTGGAGCAACAACAGCCAGCCAACCTCGCGGCTCCCGGTTCACTCGAGCTGCTTGAGGGTGTGTGGGAATTGCGGTGGAGCAGCAGCCAACAGCCTTATTTGGCTGTCGCGCCCTGGCTCGAGAACCTCCAGTGCTTGGCACCGTCGCAGGGGCGTGGAATGAACCTGCTGCGATTGGCGGGCCCTTTCACGTCTGTCAAGCGACATCCGCTTTTGGTCCTCCGGCGACACGAAATCTGGTCCAGCTGATGGTCTGCTGATGGGGGCCTTCCGTTGGCTTTTCGATCGTTGCCTCATCGGTGTGTGTCGTGACGTGGTTGTTGTGGGCTGCGGAACCTGTGCTGCCTGATTCGAGTTTTCCTTCAGGCCTCCTCACTGGGCGGCGGTGGCTGTAGGCCAGCGCTGTCCTGTGAGGAGGAACCGCCCGCCTGCGGGCGGATGAGACCGCTGCGACGTTTCCCTTTGAGCCGGTAGCTGTCGCCCCGGATCGTCAGCACGTGGCTGTGGTGCAGCAGCCGATCGAGGATTGCCGTGGCAACCACCTGATCACCAAACACCTCGCCCCACTCCATGACGGGGCGGTTGGAGGTGATCAACACGCTGCCGCGCTGGTAGCAGCGGGAGATCAGCTGGAAGAACAGATAGGCCGCGTTCGGCTCAAGCGGCAGGTAGCCGAGCTCATCGATGATCAGCAGCCGGGTTTTGGCGTACTGCGTCAGCCTTGCTTCCAGGGCGTGCTGCGCCTGGGCTTTGGCCAGGGCTGTGATCAGCTCCATCGCACCGACGTACTGGACGCTGTGACCGAGCCGCACCGCCTCCCGGCCCAGTGCCACGGCCAAGTGGGTCTTACCCACACCCGGCGGTCCGAGCAGTAGCAAGGTGTCGCCGTTGGCCACCCAACGGCAGGTGGCCAGCTCGCGGATTTGGGCCGGATCGATCGACGGCTGAGCCTCGAAATCAAATGCCTCCAGCGTCCGCACATACGGAAAGCGCGCCAGCCGCAGCGCCATTTCCATCCGCAGCTGGTCCTTGCGAGCCACCTCAGCTGTGCAGAGCCAGGTCAGCGCCTCACGCAGGTTCATCTCCCGCCTTGCCGCCTCCTCCAGGAGCGCATCGAGGCGATCGCGGATGGCCGGTAGCCGCAGGCGGGTAAGCATCGCCTCCAGCTCCTCGGTCGGCACCGGTGGCGTGATGGGTGTGGATCGGTTGCGCGGGTTGGTGCTCATGCCGCTACCTCACCGATCAGCTCGGCATAGACGGCCAGAGGCCGGGCCAGTTCAGAGCTGCGAACCATGCGCCGCTCCTGCTCTTGCTCCTGTTCTTGATCACAACGCTCGCTGGTGTCCCGCAGCGAACGCACCGCCTCGCGCCGCTGCCGTTGCGGCACCAGGCCATCCCAATGGCCGTCGATCACCTGGCGGCTACGGCTACCAGGCCGCTGACGCCTGTGCTCAGCCACGATCCTGCCGCCATGGCGGATCAGAACCTGTTGATCGCGCACCAGCACGCTCACCCGCTGGCGGATCAGCGCCTGCGGCGCCGAATACCAGTTCGCTTCCACTTCCACGCAGCAGTCGCTGTGCACAACGCGCACCAGCTCCCGCTCTGCCAAGAAGGACGGCTTGGCCTCCAGCGGCTGCAAGGCCTGGGCTTCTGCGCGCATAAACCGCTCCAGCGGCGCCTCACCCGTGGTGCCATGCACCCTCAGGTCAGCGACCTCACGGGTCCAGCGCACCAGATGGGCCTCCAGCTCCGCCCAGCTGCTGAACTCCCGCCCGGCCATGGCGTTGCGTTTGACGTACGCCACCCCACGTTCGTCTTTGCCTTTCGTCCTGGCCCGGTACGGCCGGCAGGCGCGGGGCTTGAACCCCCAGTAGCTGGCGAACTGCTCAAGCCGCTGGCAAACACCAGGATCTGTCGTTCCGGATCGTGCTGACTCACCAGGGCGCGAGCGTTATCCACGAGCACCTCCTGAGGCACACCGCCCCAGTGCCGGAACCCCTCCTCCAGGGTTGAGAGCCAGTGGTCCTGCTTCTCGCTGCGGAACGCCCGCACCAACAGTCGCCTGGAGTATCCCAAGGTGAGCACCGCCAGGTGCACCCGCACCCGCTCGCCGCCAATACGCACCACGCACTGGCCAAAGTCCGCCTGCAGCTGCCGGCCCGGTGGCGTCTCAAACCGCACCGTCGCCACAGCTGCGTTGCGCAGCTCACGCCGCCATGGCTCAACCGCACGCTCCACCGTGCGCAGGCTCACCTTGATTCCCTTCTCACTGGCCAACTCCTGCCGCAGCACGTCGGCATTGCCGCGGTGGGCCAGAAATCGCTGCCGCAGCCACTCCCGTTGACCATCGAGAACCGAGGTGCGGCAGGGCTTGCCATAGGGCTGCCAGCCACCCTGCCGTAGGTACTTGCGCACCGTCTCCGGCGAACAGCCCAGTTCCCGGGCAATCCGTCTACGGCCCCAGCCTGCTGCCGAAAGCCGCTGCATCGCCTCCACATCCTGAGGGGTCTGCACCGGCATCTCCGCAGCCATCGGCTCCAGAGATGACGCCCCTGCGCTCACCGTGTCGTCAGGCCTGGCTCGCTCCACAGGGTGGACCAGTTTTCGTGTCGCCGCCGGACCAGTTTTTGCTGTCGCCTGACACACGTCTTTGGCAGGCATTGCGGTGGAAGCCGCGATCAGCGTCACACCCACGGCAGAGGCCACCCCTCATCAGCGCGTTGAAGTGCGCTTTCAGCGTGGTGGTTGGTTAGGGCCGTCCTTGGCCCAACGGCGGCTGCAATGGCTCCGCAGTGTGAGCCAATCGTTCCCGGCCTGGCTCGACATCACAGTGCTTGATGCGGACCTGCGGATCTGCAGGGGGAACGCTGGCACGCTGTTCGCGCTACTGCGCCGCACTGATCTCATGCTGGATGAGTTGCTGTTGGCCTGAGACGCCAGACGTTAAAAACACCCCGAGCAGCGCCCGGGGGTCATGAAGCAATCAACATTCCAATGGCTTTCGTTGGTCTGGATCGAAGCTGCTGGCGTTGGCGCCTGGGGCCGAACGTTCCAGGTGTGGGCTGTTTTGATCTCCTGGGGCACCTGTGGCGGTGCAAACGGAGTGTCGATCAGTCAGGCGCACAGGTTGAGGACCTTCCTCTTGCCCGGCTGAACGACCTGCCCACGGTTGGGTGAAGACTGTTGGAGCAGGGGCCTGCAGTCAGCGTGCTTCTGGCTGGTAGCGCGGTGGCGTGTCGTCCATCCGGGCGCCTCCTTGGTTGATGCATCCAGATTCGCCCCGCCCATGGCGGCAGGCAATCGGGATTTACACGCATTGCCTCTGTGCTCGATCAGGAGCATGGTGGTTGATTGGCCGTGAGCAAACCCCACGCGTAGGTATTAAGGCTCGGTTGGCCAGCTCACGGGATCGAGGCGTAGATGGGAATGGTCGCCAGCGCTGAAACGGGGTTCTTCTCCAGCAAGCCGTTGCTGTTCATAGTCGTTCAACACACGCAGCCCTAGCGGCATCAGGAGCACCAGGGCCACGAGGTTCACCAGTGCCAGCAAACCCATGGTGAGATCGGCGAAACCAAACACGGTGGCGAGATCTTGGTTGGCTCCCCAGATGATCAGCACAAGGGTGGTGAACCGTAGTGCATTGAAGAGTTTCTGGTTGGAATCGCTGAAGTAGTTCAGCGCATTCTCTCCAAGATAATAGTTGTAGATGATGGATGTAAAAGCAAACAGCACGAGTGCCACGGTGATAAAGGCCTGCCCCCACCAGCCCAGGCTGTAACCCATTGATTGTTGGGTGAGTGTGACACCCATCGTGTTGCTTCCGGGTTGGTAGAGCGGGGTGACCAGGATCAAGAACGCCGTGCAGCTGCAGAGCACGATCGTGTCGATGAACACACTGAAGGCCTGAATGATTCCCTGCTCCACGGGGTGTTTCACATAGGCCACGGCTGCCACGTTGGGGGCACTGCCCAGGCCTGCTTCGTTGGAGAACAGGCCCCGCTTCACACCAAACACCACGGCCGCTCCAAGGCCACCTCCGATCGCCGGCTTCAAGCCGAAGGCACTGCTCATGATGTCGGCCAACACCCGCGGGAGCTCCGCGGCATGCATGGCCAACACCACCACGGCCAAGAGGAAGTAGCCGATGGCCATGAAGGGCACCACAACCTCAGCCACCTCGGCGATGCGTTTCACACCCCCGAAAATGATCACGCCCAGGATCACCATCAGCACAGCCCCGCTGATGGCTTCTGGGATCCCAAAGGTGTCGGCCACGGCGGTGGCCACTGTGAAGGATTGGAGTGCATTGAAACCAAGGCCGAAGGTGGCCAGCAGCAGGATGGAAAACAGCACTCCCATCCAGCGCAAGCCAATGCCGTGCTCGATGTAATACGCCGGCCCGCCGCGGTAGCTGCCGTCAACCTCAGCGGTTTTAAACACCTGGGCAATCGTGCATTCAAAGAAACTCGTGGCCATGCCGATCAGGCCTGTGACCCACATCCAAAACACAGCGCCAGGCCCCCCAAGGCTGATGGCCACTGCAACGCCTGCGATGTTTCCGGCACCGACCCTGCCTGCCACGCTGAGCACGAGGGCTTGAAACGAGCTCAGGTGATTGCCCTCTTGGTGAAAGGCGCTGCCGAGGAGGCCAAACATGGCTCCGAAATACCGAAGCTGCACCCAGCGGGTTCGGGCACTCAGCACCAGCCCGATGGCTAAGAGCGCCACGATCAGCACCCGCCCCCAAAGCAGCTCGTTCAGAACCTGCACGGCCCTCCGCACACACAATGCCTTCACCCTGGCGCCGCTTGGCTGGGGTGTCAGTGCCTGAGGCCACTGCTTGGCAGAGATTCGTAGCGTTGGGCGACCAGCAAAGCGCGTGCCAAGCGCAGCGCAAGCGAGAGAAGTGCCGCTGCGACTGTGACTCCCGCTGGCATGAACGCATCGCTTCCACCTTCAGCCTGTGAACAGCAGGCATGGATGGCGTGACACGGCGCCCATGTGAGGCGTTGTTGCATCCACCCATCAGCCCACTTCCGGTGCCCATCCCCGTTGACGCACCATGTCATCGGTCCAGCCCTGGCAGCGGCGGATCAGGTGCTCGCCCTGGGCGATCAGGCCATGGTGCAGCTGCAGGTGAGCACCGGGATGCACTCGGCTCCGGCGTGGTGGCGGAACCAATGGCAGGTCATGCAGACCTTGCGGCTGCGGCTGGGGCGCAGCACGGTTTGATCGAGATAAGGCCAGGCTTCGCAATCACTGCTTTCAGCCACTGCGCTGGACCGGTTTCGAGCCGCAACCATCAAACCACTCTCTGAGTACACCAGCACTAGCAGGACTCGGCTTGATCCGGGCGGTGGAAACAGCCGGAGATCTCTGTCTCTGGGCTTTCGTTCTCAGGCGGGATCCGTCGCAGCGCTCACCCACGCCCCAGACAGCAAAAAGCCCCACCGAAGCAGGGCAAAAGGCTATGGCTCGGGGGAGACTTGAACTCCCGACCTTGGGGTTATGAATCCCACGCTCTAACCAGCTGAGCTACCGAGCCGCGGTGACTGAATTGTAGAGGATCAAGGGGCTGGAACCCTGTAGCGCCAGGGCTTCAGGCCCGGGCCGGCAGGAATTGCAGGGGGTTCACTGCGCCACGGCCGGCGGGCAGGATCTCGAAGTGCAGGTGAGGGCCGGTGCTGCGGCCGGTGCTGCCCATCTGGGAGATCACGGTGCCTTGGCTCACCACTTGGCCGACACGCACCAGGATGCGGCTGTTGTGGGCGTAGCGGCTGCGGGATCCATCGGCGTGGCGCAGTTCCACCAGGTAGCCGTAGCCACCGTCATCCCAGCCAGCCACCACAACCTCCCCTGAGCGGGCCGCCACGATCGGCGTTCCCACGTTGTTGGCAACATCGATGCCTTTATGCATCCGGCCCCAACGCCATCCGTAGCCGGAGGTGAAGATGCCCTTGGTCGGCCAGATCCAGGCCGTGTCACCGAATTCAGCGGCCGGGTTGCCGCCAAAGCCGAAATCAGGCTGATCGGGCCAGCTCAGGCCACCAGAGGCCGTGGGCTTGAGACCAAGGATCATGCGGCTTCGGCCTGGCGTGGAATGAGCCACGCGGATCGGCGTGCCAGCCACGAGTCGGGCGGCCTGAAGACCAGGATTCAGACGCAACACCTCACTGATGCTGAGGTTGTAGCGGTTGGCGATTTTGGCGAGGCTGTCGCCGAGTTTCACCCTTGCTGGTTCCTGGGGTTCGGGGGGGGCGGCGAGAGGAGGGGTGCGGCGCAGCTCACTGGTGTCAATCGCTGCGAGCTGCTTGGCCTGCTTGCTGCTTTGGCTGGGAAGGACGAGCCAATCGCCACGGCCGAAGGAATGGTCTTCGTCGACGTCGTTGAGCTTGGCGAGCTTGCTCTCGTCTTGAGTGAGTTTCTCGGCCAGCTCTTCAATGCTGATGGGGCTGCGCACCTTCACCCAAAGGCGATCGGTGGTGGGCAGTGCGGCGAGGAGATGCTCAGCGGAGGGTGGTGCTGAGAGGGGGGCGGAATATTGAGGACGCGAATCTGCGATCGAGGGGCCGACAATGGTTCCGACGGCGCCGATCGCGCTCGTACTCGCCAGTGTGGTGAATAAGAATTGATAAGGCTTCATGCAGTTTTGGCCAGAGGTCAAAGCTCAACGGAGAAGCCAACATCCGTGAACCGCGCCGAGAGTAGCGGCTTGAACACACCTGCACAAGTCGTCGTGGTCACTCTTTTGGTTGACCAAACGAAAAAAAACCTGTGCTAGCAGGCGATCTGCCTGATTGGGTCTCAAGAGTCGCTCGCGCACTGCAGCTGCCGTAGCGCTTCGAACAGCACCACGCCGGCGGCGGTCGCCAAGTTGAGGCTGCGCACGCCACCGCCGTGATCCACCGACCCCGGCATCGGAATCGCTAGGCAGGCATCCGCGTCTGCCACCACCTCCAAGGGCAGGCCACTGGTCTCGCGGCCAAACAAGAGCCAGTCGTCGGGTTGATAGGTCAACTCGGTGTAAGGCTGGCTGCCGTGGCGGCTCAAGGCGAGCAGACGGCCGCCGCGGCGCTGCTGCTCCAGCCGAAAAGCAGCCCAATCCGCATGGCGGTGCAGGTTCACCCAGGGCCAGTAGTCCAAGCCTGCGCGCTTCAAGGTTCGATCGCTGATCTCAAATCCAAGCGGTTCGATCAAATGCAGTTCCGTGCAGGTGGCCGCACAGGTGCGCGCCACGTTGCCAGTGTTGGGCGGAATCTCCGGTTGAAACAGCACCAGACGGGGCATCAGACGCTCGGTGGCACGGGGTGGCCCAGGGTCATCAGATTGAGGGCTCGCCCCCCCACCACCAACCAAGCGGTGTGGCAGTGCTGCATCAGGGTTTGCTGCAGAGCGCCCAGTCGATCACGGAACAGCCCGCCGATGGCGGTGGATGGCACCACACCCCAGCCGGTTTCTTCCACCACCAACAACACGGGCCCGGGTTGCTGCTCCAGCGCCTCGAGCAACTGTTCACAACGGCTCTGCCACTGGGCCGCTGTGTCGTCGAGATGCCAAGCGAGCCAGGTGCCGAGGGAGTCGATCAACAGAAGCGGCGGCGTCTCGGCATCTGCTGCCGAGGCGTCGCGCGACAGCAGATGCTCCGCCAAGGCCCCACCCACCTCTGTGCAGCGCCACTGGCTGGGCCGGCGAAGTTGATGGGCTTCCACCCGCTGCGACCAATTGGGATCACTGCCTGCCGCGGGCCCTGTCGCCAGGTAATGCACCGCGGCCGGCCAGCCTGTTGCCAGATGTTCAGCCCAGCCGCTTTTGCCCCCACGGCTGGGCCCACTGATCAGGATCAAGCCACGCTCAGGCAGCGGCTCAACCACCATCCATACCCCGCAGGGTCGCCACCGCAGAGGGAGACACGCGGTTGAGGTAACGGAAGATCCAGTACTTGAAAATCGTGGCCAGCACCACCGGGAAGGTGGCGATGAACAAGAGGATGAAATTTTCCTCAGCCGGTAGCCCCAGGTGGTTGGCGATGCCGTCGAGCAACACAGTCCAGCCTTCGGGGCTGTGGAAGCCCACGAAGATGTCGGTGAAGAGGATGATCGCGAAGGCCTTGGCGCTATCGCTCAGGCCATAGACGGCTTCATCGAGGAAACCCCGCAGCACCTGCAGATCGCGGCGACCAAGCACACAAACCAGGGTGAAGCCAACGAGGGCGGCGAGGTCGGCCAGCACGTTTTTGGTGGCTTCCAGGCTTTCCTGGTCGGCGTCGTCCTTGAGCTGGTTGGCGCGGGCCATCAGCGCCGATTGGATCTCTTGCGGCGTTGGTGGTGTTTTGCCCTCCAGCAGTGCCTCAAACTCCAATTCCTGCTGGTAGATCCGCAGCTTGTTCACCGCCTTTTCTTGCAGGTGCGGTTTCGTGTAGTTGAGGAAGGGGATCTCCGGGGCGAAGCGATCGAGCAGCGGTGAGATCACCAGGGTGCGGCTGGTTTGTTGCACGATCAGCGGCACCAGGATCATCAGCAAAAAGATCCGCAGCGACACGAGCGTGGAACTACGCCGCCGCCGAAAGCCCTCGAGCAGGGCTGTTTCGGCTTCAGGATCGAGCTGGCGGCGCACGCCATCGAACACGCCCAGCAGGCTGCGGGGCAGCAGCTCCGGCGAGCGCGACAGGCTGGGCGAGCCGCTGCGGCGCTGATAGCGCGAGGTCACAGCTTGGATGAGCTGCAGTTGGCGCAGCTCCTGGCTGTCGAGCTCGCCGCGATGGTTCACCAGAGCGGGGAGCGTGTCTTGGCAGACCTCCAGCGCGGCCCGGAAGCGGCGCAGCATCTGCGCCTGGGCTTGCTTGGGAATGCTCAGCTGGAGCTCCGGCCGCACGGGGCGGTCGTTGTAGTACTCCAGCTCAAGGCTCTGAATCAGCAGAGCGGCCTCGTAGGCGCGCTCCAGATTCAGGCTCAGGTCGCTGTTGCTGGCGCGATCAAACGCGCCCATCCAGTCGGTCAACCCCATGGCTGGTTCAGCGGGAGAAGACCCACCAGGTGATCATCGGCACCAGTGTGCCGACCACCAGCAACACGACAACCCACAGGAAGGCATTGCTCGATTGCGTTTCCTCGCGGGTGGGGATGTTGGTTTCAATCGGCATCCGCTCCGCCAGCTGCGGAGGGCCCGGATCCTCACCACCGTTGAGCACCACGCCCAGACGATCAAGGGCATCGAGGCTGGCCTGCCGGTAGCGCGCCCCTTCCCGGAGCGGCAGTCCCATGGTGCTGATGGCTGTGCTGGACAGCAGATCGCTGGGCAGCTGCCCTTCCAGATCCGCAGAGGCCACCACAGCCGCGCTGTTGTTCTGCGACTCGATCAGCAACAGCAGCAGCGAGCGGTTCGGTTCATCAGCTCCCCAGGTCTGCAGCAACTGCTCACCCAAGGCATCGAGGCTGAGGCCGTAGTCGAGGCGGCGCAACGTCACCAGGCGTGCGTCGATCCGATCTCCGCCGAACTCCTGCAGGCGACGATCCAGCTCGGAATCAGCGGAACGGCTGAGCAGATCGGCCTGATCGAGCACGTGACTGGCTGGTGGCTGGGCCGGAAAGTCGGCCAGGCCGGTGGCCCAAGCGGAGCTAGGCCAAGCCAGAGCGGCAAACAGCAACGCAGCACTCAACAGTGCTGCCGACAGACGCGCGCGAATCAGGGGCCCCACGGATGCAGTCGGATGGATCGACACAGTCTGCCGTCAGCTCGCCAGGCTGTCGCGGTTCAGTACCGCCACCACCTCCACAATCTGGGCGGCTCGGGCTGGATCGAGGGCCAAGGCCTGGCTCAGGCTCGCCAGAAAGCTGTGCTCCTCGCTGGATTCCACGTGATCAGCTTGGGTGAGCGCCGCCGCCACGGCCAGTGCTGTTTCAGCGGCCGGGCCTTCTAACAAAGGCGCTGCCTGGCGCACCAGTTCCGGCCAGCCGTCCTCACGCAAGAGCTGCAGGAGGCGATCGAGCAAATCGCCCATCGCCGCGTCGCTCCAGTCGCGGTAGGGATGGCGAAATTCAAGTTGTTGCCGCAGGCTGCGGGCCTCGAGACTGGCGAGCTCGCCATCACAGGCCACGGCGGCTAAGGCCACGGCAGCAAAGGCCTCAGGGGCGGTGCTGATCGTGGAGTGGGTGGGCTGAGCCATGGCCAAAGGTGCAGAACAGGCGCCTTCTGCATTGCAGCGCGATCTCTGCGCACTGCCAGCGGCGCTGTCATCAGCTGTGAGAAGGTCGGGGCGTTGGTTGCCAGCGTTGCTGCGATGGGCCTCGCCGCTCGCCTCTGCCTCAGTGCCGGTGTGGCCGGCCTCGGCTTATGTGTGGCCAATCAGCTCACGGCTCCTGCCCTCACACCAGCTCTGGAGCGGGCCGGGGTGCTCGCCAGTTTTCTGGCGGTGGGCTTGATGTTGGTGTCGATTCTCTGGACCCGCGCCGTTCCCGTGGCACCGGAGCGGGTGGATCTGCAGGGGGAACAGGGCCTGCGCCTGGCCGATGACCTGCCAGAGCCGTTGCGCCAGGAGCTGGGCTGGGGCAGCCAGATGTTGCTCACCGCCACCCCAGGCTCCACGGTGCTGCTCTATTGGCAGGGGCGCACCTTGCTGCAACGGGGCGTGCTCGGCCCCGGCGGTTTCAAACCAGGTGTGATCACCGAGCGGGCTTGGAGCACAGGCAAGGCGATTGGTCTGGTGAACCTCAAGCTCTACCCCGGCCGCGATGAATTCCAGGCGCTGCCGGAGGGCATCCCTGCCCTGATCGTGCAACCGATCGGAGACGCGGGGGTTCTGCTGCTGGCGGGTTGGTCGCCGCGGTGCTTCAGCCGCAGCGATGAGGCCTGGGTGGAGGGCTGGAGCCTCAAGCTCAGAACTGCACTGCAGGAGTGGAGCGACTCTTCTGCTTCCCGCTCTTCTGCTGAGGCGGCAGGGTGAACTGGGAGTTCACCTTCGCCCCAGGTGAGCTGAACACAGCGGTGCCGTCTTTGCCGATTGTTCCCCGCAACTGAGCCGAGCGGGTGACCTGTTGGTAGGCGGCACGGCGCAGCTCCACATCTCCCTCGGCCTGGAACCGGCCGCTGGGCCAATTCCACTGACAACGCCGGGCGGTGAGCTGCTCACCCGGCTGCTGCAGGTTGCAGCCCTCAGGGATGAACACGGTGCTGCTGGCGAGGTTCACCTTGAAGCGCTCGCCTTGGCCCTGGAGTTTGTTGAAGGCCCCCTGGAAGGGCTGATCGCTGCTGAGCAGCTGATCGTTGATCAACCACCGGGTTTGCTGGGCATTGAGCCAGCCCTTGCGCTTGGGATCGCGCACGTGCACCGGTGCCATCAGATCCACATAGCCCTCGCGCAAATTGCCTTTGAGGGATGTCGCGGTGAGGTTTAGCTGGCCATCCTTGTCGCGGCGTAAACCCTGCACCTGTTGCGGCGCCTTGAGATCGCCCTGCTCCGGCCGCCAATCCACCAGGGCCGTTTGGACGCGCAACGGTGCGGGTTTGTTGGTGCTGGCGGCCTTGGAGGCTTTGCCGTCCCATTGCTCGAGCACCGGCTGACCGCGCAGCTCGATCAGATCGCGATCGAGGTAGTAGGTGGCCAGTTGCGCCGAGATGCGCGAGTGGCGATCCAGGGCCACCGGCTGGCGGTCGATGAGCATCAGTTCGCGTGAGGGGATCCAGCGGGCCTGTTGACCGGTGATGCGCACCGGGTTGTCACCCAACAGGGCGATCAACACATCCCCCTCCAGCTGAATCGCCTGGCCGTCGCCCAGCACCGTGCCGCTGCGGGCGCTCACGGTGATATTGGGTTTGCCGCGCTTGTAAATCACACCGCGCGGTTGCCGCGTCTGGGCCACCTGGCGTGTGATGTCGTAGCGGGCTTCGGGGCTGCGCAATTCCCAGGCGGGCCGGCCTTTGGAATCCTGCTGCTCAAGATCGAGCGCCTTGAACACAAAAGGTTCGGCCGGCGGTGGCGCTTTCGGCTTGCTGCTGACGCAGCCGCCGATCAGCAACGCGATGCCTACCCCAGCGAGACGTTTCACAGGGTTGGTCTCACAACGGGGTGTCGAGTTCGAGCCTGGCCATCACAGGCGAGGGCTCCGGCAAGGCTGCGCCGCTCTGCAGGCCGCCCCACTCCAGCTGCTGCAGCCAGCCGCTCTCGCCAGCTGCGCTGGCGCTGGAATCGGGCACGCTCTGGCCGAGCTGCACGAGCATGCGCTCACTGAGATCCGGCAACAGGGGCGCCATCAGCAGGGCGGTGATGCGAGCAGCCTCGAGCACGGCATAGAGATCGTCGGCCACCTGCTCGCGGGTGCCTTCCTGCTTCATCCGGCTCCAGGGGGCCTGCTCGTTGAGGAAGCCATTGGCCGCGATTGCCAGCTGCAGGGCAGCTTCAGCGGCACTGCGGAAGTCCAGTTGCTCCAGGGCCGTGAGCACAGTGGTTCGAGCGGTGGCCGCCGCCTGGGCCAGGGGATGGTCGCTGTTCGCAGCGCCGGTTGCCGGTGGCACACACTCCTCAAACCAACGACGCGCCATCGAGCTGGTGCGGTTGAGCAGGTTGCCGATCGTGTTGGCGAGGTCGTTGTTCACCAGATCGCTGAAGCGCTGCTGCTGGAAGTCGCCGTCGTCGCCGAAGGGGATATCGCGCAGCAAATACCAACGCACCGCATCGCGGCCGCAACGCTCGAGCAACTCCGCCGGATCGAGCACGTTGCCCAAAGACTTGCCCATCTTTTGCCCCTCGCGGGTGAGGAAGCCATGGCCAAACACCTTGGCGGGCAGCTCCAGACCCGCCGACAGCAACATCGCCGGCCAATACACGGCGTGGAACCGCAAGATGTCTTTGCCGATCACATGCACCGAAGCCGGCCAGCCGCGGCTGATGGCGGTGTCGAGGTCGGGAGCATCACCCTCCTCGAGTAGGGCCGTGATGTAGCCGAGCAGGGCATCGAACCACACATAGAAGGTGTGGCCCTCGTGCCCGGGAACCGGAATCCCCCAGGGCAGGTTCACCCGCGAGATCGAGAAATCGCGCAAGCCTTGCTTCACGAAGTTCTCCACTTCGTTGCGGCGGCTGGCGGGTTGGATGAAGCCCGGCTGGGCAATCAAGGCTTCAATCTGCTCTTGGTAGCGGGAGAGCCGGAAGAACAGATTCAGCTCATCGCGCCACTCCAGCGGCCGGCGATGGGTGGGGCATTCGGGGTCTTGGGCCTCGTGGGGGTCGTCTTTGAACTCCTCACAAGCCACGCAATACCAGCCCTGCTGGCGGCCCTCCACGATGTCGCCGTTGGCCTCCACACGGGCAAAAAACTGCTCCACGATCCGCTGATGGCGTGGATCGGTGGTGCGGATCAGGCGGTTGTGGCTGATCTGCCAGCGATCCCAGAGCTCGCGGTACTGGGCGCTCACCCCATCGCAGTGGGCCTGGGGGCTGAGGCCGGCCGCCTCCGCGGTGCGCTGGATCTTCTGGCCGTGCTCGTCGCAGCCGGTGATGAACACCACCCGCTCCCCCTTCAGCCGCTGAAACCGCGCCAAGGCATCACAGGCGAGCGTCGTGTAGGCGCTGCCCAAATGCGGCTTGTCGTTGACGTAGTAGAGGGGGGTGGTGAGGGTGTAAGTCATCGGGCGGATCCTACGGAGCTGGGCCCGGCTTGCATCAGGGAATCCGCTGAGCGATCGGCTGTTGGCCTCAGCGCTTGGAGATCAGCTCCACATCGGAGAGGCCCTGAAAATCCGCATCCATCGTGTAGAGGCGGGCCTGGTGGCAGCGCGCTGTCGCGAGAATGATGCTGCCTGCCAAGGGCAGGCGCAGCGCGTGACTGAGTTGCGCGGCCGCGATGGCCAGCTGCGTGTCGAGATCCACCACCAAACCTCGCTGCATCACCGCCACGGCCTGGATGGCCTGGGCCTCGCTGTGCTCCCGCAGAATCCACTTGAACACTTCGAGGATGGTGATCGCCGGGATCACCAGCGCCTCTTCTGCCTGAAGCACGGCGAGGAAGCGCTCGGCCTGCGGGCCATCGGTGAACAGTTCAATCCAGCCAGAGGAATCCACCACAGAGCGCTCCAGCGTCACAGGCGATCACCCTCCCGCTCAAAGGTGTTGTCACCCCCGAGGAAACCGCGCAGTGCTGCCGCGGGCTGGCTCGGAACCAACTCAATGCGGCCTGGCAAGGCGATCACCTGGAGCTGCTGGCCAGGGGAGAGGCCAAATTGCTCGCGAACCCGCTTGGGGATCACAACCTGATACTTCGGGGAAACAGTGGCTAGATCCATCCCCTCATCGTAAAACGAACTGCTCATCGATGGCAGTTGTGACCACCAAGGAATCGAAGCTTGGTCGCTTGTCCAGCACAGGACCTGCTGTCAGGCTGATTTGGCTGCGCACATCCCTCTCATGACCCCATCGATCGACGCGGTGGACGTGTTGGTGTGGGGAGGGGGCACCGGCGGCGTCGCCGCCGCGATTCAGGCGGCCCGTGGTGGCGTGAGCACCCTGCTGCTCACCCCTGGCAGCTGGCTCGGCGGGATGGTGAGCGCCGCAGGCGTGTGTTGCCCCGATGGCAACGAGCTCACCCCCTGGCAAACGGGTTTGTGGGGCGCCTTTTTGCGGGAGTTGGAGCGGCGTGAGCCAGAGGGGCTCGATCACAATTGGGTGAGCTGTTTCGGCTACCGGCCCACCACCGCGGAGCAGATCCTGCAGGACTGGGTGGCAGCTGAAGCCAAGCTGCTCTGGTGGCCCGGCTGCCGGCTGCTGGAGGTGGAACGCAAAGGATCACTCATCACCTCAGTGCAGGTGGAGGTTGGCGGTGAGCACCGGCGTGTGCGCTGCAAGGTGGCGATCGATGGCAGCGATCGTGGCGACCTACTGCCAATGGCGGAGGCCCCATTTCGCCTCGGTTGGGAACCCCAGGAGCAATGGGGCGAACCGAGTGCCCCAAGCGCCGAGCGGATCGGTTCAGACCCCTTTTTCAAGGAGCATCCGGTTCAATCACCCACCTGGGTGGTGATGGGGCAGTTGCGAAGCGATCGGCTCGAGCCTGATCCGAAGCTGGGCATCAACCCCAACGGCAAGCCCTGCTTACCGGAGCCGTTTCAACAGGCTTGTGAGGCCTTTGGGCTCGAGCGCACGATCACGTATGGCCGCTTGCCAGGTGGCCTGGTGATGCTGAATTGGCCACTCCATGGCAATGACTGGCATTGGGGGTTGGAGCGAGCCTTCAGCAACGATCCAACGCAGGAAGCAGAACTGTTCCACGACATGCAGGCCCACAGCCTTCGTTTTGCCGACGCCTTAGAGGAGGCAACGGGTGGATGGCTGCAACGCGGGGATGCATGTCCCGCTGAATCCGGCAGCCCATCACCCTGTCTGGCGGCCATGCCCTACTGGCGCGAAGGCCGGCGGATGATCGGCCGAGCCACGGTGATCGAACAGGAGCTGTTGCCGCTCGCTGAGGGTCCCTCGTTGGCTCCACTGCCCTTGGATCGGAACGGTGCTCTGCAATCGATCGCCGTGGGCAACTACGCCAACGACCATCACTACCCAGGTGCCGACTGGCCATTGACTCCCAAAAGTTGTCGCTGGGGTGGGCGCTGGACCGGTACCCCGTTCTGCATTCCCTTTGGCGCCCTGCTCAGCGAAGCGGTTGACAACCTGTTGGCCGCCGATAAAGGCTTCAGCACGAGCCACATGGCCAACGGTGCGACGCGGCTGCAACCGCTGATCCTGAATGTGGGGCAGGCAGCGGGGGCGGCTGCAGCGCTGGCGGTGCAGCTGAACGCCAACCCTCCCGCGCTGCAGGCATGCCAAGTTCAGGAGTTGCTGATTGGGGATCCGTTGGCGCCATCAGCCGTGCTGCCTCTCTGGGACACGCCCTGGCATCACCATCAGTGGCGTGAGCGTCAGCTCTCCGCACTTGCCGATCCCACCGGCTTGATCGACCAGGTTCAGGGTGCCGCTGACGCCGAATGCGATGGCATTCCACCCGAACGGCTGGCTTCGCACTGGCAAGGGCGCCTGGTGCCTGATGGCTCAGGGGGATACACCCTCCACCAGGCCCAAGGGGTCTCTTGGCCGCTGATCACGTTGGAACCGTCGATCCATCGCTGGCTGATGCAACAGGAGAAACCGATCGACACCCATCTCGTTGGGGTTGTGAATCGGTGGGGGCCTTGGCTGCGCGTGATTGGTGTGGCTTGAGGGCTAGTTCAATCCGGGATGATGCTCAGAACATCTGAGCTTCGGCCCGATTGAATGCCTCTTGCATTGACTCGTCTACTGGGTCCCTGGAAGCCCGGCGATCTGGATGGCTTCCTGGCTTTGGGTTTGAACAACCTGATTCAGATCCTGCTCATCATCAGCCTTTGCCGCGGAGTTCTCGGTTATCCCGATGCACTGCTGTTCGGGCAGATCCTTCCAGCTGCTGGCGTCAGCCTGTTGGTTGGCAATCTGGCCTACAGCTACTTAGCTCGGCGACTCGCTGCCCGTGAACAGCGCAGTGACTGCACAGCCCTGCCCTATGGGATCAACACGGTCAGTCTCTTCGCCTACATCTTTCTGGTGATGCTGCCAGTGAAGCTGGCGGCTTTGAACGGTGGCATGAGCGAGGCAGCCGCTGTCACACGCTCCTGGCATGCCGGGATGGTGGCTTGCATGGGTTCTGGCCTGATCGAAACGGCCGGTGCTTTTTGTGCCGATCGTCTGAGACGCTGGTTGCCCCGTGCTGCACTCCTCTCCACGCTCGCCGGAATTGCCCTGGGCTACATCGCTCTGGGTTTCCTCTTGCGCACGTATGCCAATCCGCTGGTCGGGCTGGCCAGTCTGGCTGTCATTTTGCTCGGCTACTACGCCAGGGTGAAGTGGCCATTGCCCACGGGGTTGATGGCCTTGCTGATCGGCATGGTGCTCGCCTGGAGTAGTGGACTGATTGATCCCTCTGCCAGTGCTTGGCAGCAAAGCCTCAGCACAGTCACCTGGCACACACCAACGCTCCAACTCACGACGCTGTGGCAGGCACGCGCCGACTTATTTCCCTGGCTTGGTGTGATCGTGCCAATGGGTCTCTTTAATGTGATCGGGTCTCTTCAGAATCTTGATAGCGCTGATGCCGCAGGAGACCACTACGGCACCCGCTCATGCCTTCTGATTGATGGCATCGGCACGTTGGCAGCCGCGGCCTTGGGATCCTGCTTTCCGACAACGATCTACATCGGTCATTCAGGCTTCAAAGACCTCGGGGCCCGTTCGGGTTATTCGTGGCTCAATGGTGTGGTGATGGGAGCAGCCTGCTTCCTTGGACTGTTCGGCCTGATCTCACTGCTGGTTCCCATCGATGCCGGTATGGCGATCGTGCTCTACATCGGAATAGCGATGACGTCACAAGCGTTTCAGGCCACACCCTCCAGGCATGCGCCGGCCGTGGTGTTGGGGATCCTGCCTGGCCTGGCGGGATGGGGAGCACAATTACTGAAAGCTGGCCTGCGAACAGGCGGGTTGGGGAGCGAGGCCAGACCTTTTAACGATGCGATGATCACCCAGTTGGCATCTGGTGATGTCTGGGCGGCGGGTGCCTTTGCACTTGAGCAAGGACAGATCATCACATCGATGCTGTTAGCCGCCCTGTTGGTCTTTGCCATTGAAAAGCGGTTTCTCGCTGCGGCGGTCTGTAGCGGCTCAGCAGCTGTTCTGGCCTGGTTCGGGGTGCTGCATGCCTGGAGATTCTCCACAGGAGATACTGTTTTAAATCTGGGCTGGGGGACTGGCCAGCCATGGGCGATTGCCTATGGCGTCATCACTGTGTTGATTCTGATTGCCCGGATACTTCCGCAAGATTCTCAAAACATTTGATCAACCCAGGACTGGGGGGAGGTCGTCTGCTTCATCTAAGCCGGCGGTGCAGCGACAAAGGCAAAGGTTGAGATGATGACGTCACGGTTTGCTCAGATTTCAGTGCTTGGCTCTCTACTGATCACCTTCAACATCCCCAGCCCTCATCTGGAAGGCACGCTGTTACCACGCGGTTTCTTCCTTGGCGTTGGCTTGATCTACCTGGCTGCCCTTGCCGTAGACCGACTGGCGGCGAGCTGGCGTTTGCCAGGGGCTGCCGCCGTGTTGCTCCTGGGCCTTCTCATTCCCACGGCATGGTTGAACCAGTCCCAGCTCCTCGATTCCGTTCACGAGGAATCCCTGCACCGGGTCAGCCTGGCGCTCCTGATGTTCTACGCCGGCCTCAGGACCGATTTCAGGCGGATTCGCGGCATGGCCATGGCTGGCCTGCGGCTTGGTTGTGCAGGCGTGGTGATCACGGTTGCGATCACGGCATTCGCACTGTTTCTATTGGCGCCTTGGCTTTTCAATCCCTTGCCTCCGGCCGCCGCATTGCTAGCTGTCTGCTGCCTGGGAGCAACGGACAGTGGGGCCATCGAAGATCTGCAGGTAGCCGTTGACCATCCGATCCGTGGGCGCTTGACGCATCTCTTGCAGTTTGAGGCGGCGGTGAGTTCGCTGGTCACATTGCTGGGGTTTGGGATGTTGGCTGGTCTTCTACAGGCCAACATTCATAGTGATCATCAAGCACTGCATGGACTATTGGCGATGCGGCTGGTCGACCAGCTCGCGGCTGTTGGTCTTCACCTGCTGGCAGGCGTCATTGCCGGCCTGATCGTGGGTGGCGTGGCACCGCGCTTGATTGATGCCCTGGTGCGATCTGAAGCGATGTTGTTGTTGGTCACAGTGGCGCTTGCGTTCGTGGCCTACGGGTTCGGCCAGATCCTTGGTGGTGGAGGTCTGCTGGCCGTTTTTGTGGCGGGCGTGTTGCTGTCGAATGGCCGTTACCGGATCGGTCGCTTTGAGCAGCAGGCCCTGTGCCGGGTTATGCATCCGCTCAACACGGCCGCAGAAATCACGGTCTTGCTGCTGCTTGGTTTGCTGGTAAAGCCCGTGGCATTGCTGTCGGTACTGGCGATAGGTCTGGCGCTGGCGGTCGTGGTTCCCGTGGCTCGCCTGCTGATGGTCATTGTGCTGTTGCCTGCAAAACGGTTTCCATGGCACGATCGCCTCGTGGTTGCCGGATTTGGATTGCGGGGGGCAGTGCCCTTGGCGTTGGCGGTGTCGATGACCGAAGAGCTACCGCATCTCAGTGGCGTTGCAGCACCGTTGGCCGAACCTTTGGGAGAGCAACTTTTGGCTTTGCTCTTTATTATTATACTAACGGATTTATTGCTCCAGCCGCTGCTGATTCGACATACAAAACTCTTCAACTCAAAAAACGTCAAAACCTGAATATCGATAAACCGGGCCTCTTTGATGGCCGACCCCAAGTTCAGGAAATGTTGTCAGCAGCGAAGTGAGCCATTTCTGGGATGAATTCATTATACTCAGAGCTGGTCAGATTATTGGAGTCTTAGGCAAGATCCTCAATGCCGATGGTGGTGACATCGGAGCTGATCTATTAGTTCAGATTGATCATCTGCACGGCTCCGTTGGGATTGGATGCCGAGAATGAGGAATAGAGTATGTTGGGATTGCCGTCCACAGCGATAATGAGTCCGTATTGATCATTCAAATTGAGGCTTAGATCAGTGAACGTGGCCGTACCAGCAGTACATTTACAGCAGAATTGGGAAGCCTGCGCAGCCGACCCACAGGATTATCACAGTGATCGGCAGCAATGGAATCCACCATCAGCAACAGGCAGCGCTGACTCTGGGAACTCACCAGACTTAAGACCTCCTCGGCGCTGATGCAGGTTCCCAGCACGTGTTGTTCGCCCATGCTCAGTGTGCCCCGTGCCATCAGGTGAGCTTCTAACCAGGAGCCGGAAGCACCCACCAGCGGCCACTGCTGGAGAAGCCGATTCACCGTTTGCATCCGGTGTCGAAAACCCGAATCGGTTGGAAGGAACCGTGCACTCCTGTCCGTCACGTGTCGGTTGCTCCTTGGTTCACGGCGCTGTGTAGGGAAAGTCGGCTCCCTCAGCCAGCCAGAAGGGCTGATGCGCTCGGTCGTAGATGAACCAAGGCTCAGAACGGTTGAACGTCTCTGTTGTGGTCTGGGTGAGCACCCAGTGGCAGAACCGAGCCGCCACAGTCGCTGGAATCAGATTGGCGCGATTGCCACGGAAGAACGAAGCGAGGGGGAAGTCCGCAGGATACGGTTCACGCAGGCTGGCTTGCATGCCGGTATCCACCTCACCGGGAATCAATTCAGCCACCTCGAGTTCTGGTCTTAGATCATGCCGTAGACTTTCTGTGACTGCATGCAAAGCGTGCTTGCTCATGCAGTAAGCGCCAAGACCTGGAAACGTGGCCTGGGCTGATCGACTCGACAGGTTGAGTATCCTGCCGCCTGATGGCATGTGGGGTGCGATCGCAGCGGCCAGCTGTGCCGGCGCCACGGCCATCAGGCACAGGGCTCGCAGCAGATCGGATGCGGACTGGTGGATCAGAGCTCCTAACGGCTCAACAGCTCCAGCCCCATTCACCAGCGCTGCCACCGGCCGGCCATCGAGGACATCCTTCAGCCTCTCGATAGCTTTGCCCAGCCCTGTTTCGTCACTAAGGTCGACGCCCAGTGGGGTGAGATTCTCGGCAGGGTTGCAAGCTTGTCGCGACAGAGTGACCACCTCGTATCCAGAGCTCAACAACAGAGTCACGAGCTCGCGACCGATGCCACGGCTGGCGCCGCTCACTACCACCAGCCCTTCCGGTACCTGATTAAGCTGATTCAAAGACAACAACGCGGGCCATGTCTTTCATTCTATCATGAAGATGATGTCTTGTCATTGTCAATCTTCAATGAGAACATCCTTGTCAATGATGGATGTCCCCACGCGATGCACGGTCTGATTGGAACGCTTTTGCAGCGGAAGCGATTCCCACAAAAACAGATTTTGGGCCTCTTGAGATCGTCTTGACTGATATCAAGACGACGTTCGGGGAGAAGCGGCCAGCCCTGATTCTCGACGCTGGCTGTGGAGTTGGAGTTATCAGCAGATACCTTTATTCGAAGGGGTTTTCCGTTGTCGGGGTCGATATCAATGAGTCAGCAATCAACAACGCTCGGAAATCCATAGTAGGATTGATCGAGCTCTCCGATGATCGCTCCGCCAGATCTCTCGACTTTCTCTGCGCAGATATTCTCAATGCGGCTCCCCCGGCGATACAAGCTGACGCATTCAGCGGAGCCATCTGTCAACTCGTCATCTCAATCATCGGAACAGAGCAAGATCGAGTCGCCCTGCTCGCAAACTTATTCAAGGCACTTCGCCCCGGCGGTTGTCTCTATCTTTCCGCCTCGGGTGTATCCGATGACATCAACCCTATGTATGCAGAGCTCTACAAATCAGACCTGCAAATCACCAAAGAGCCGTATACCTACCTATCACGCGACGATCAAGGCAAGGCTCTCTATGCCACGCACCATTTCTCAGAGGAGGAGCTGAAATGTCTCATGCAATCTGCTGGTTTTCGCGGCATACGCATTGACAAGAAGAGGGAAACAAGCAGCCGAAGAAACAGCCAATCTGCATATTTTTATTATTGCTACTGCCATAAACCAACAACCAAGCCTGCATCCAGGCCGTGAGTATTGTTGACACCAATGTGTTGAACCTTGCGAGCTTCGCAATGTGCTCAGCGATTATCTGCGCCGTGATCTCCTGCAGAAATCCGTCGCTGTTGCGCTGATGCAGGAAGCCGAAGACATCTTCTCCGCCCATGAGCATCGGTCAGCTCGGAGCACGTGTTGCAGCTCGTGAGCACCAGCCGCTGCAGTGCCTACGACTGTGAGTTCGTCGCCGTAGCCGAGCAATTGGCTGTTCCTCTGGTCACGGAGGATCGCACCATCCTGGCGTCGTTTGCGCTTCTGGCTCAGTCGTTGCACCACGCCACCAGCTTCAGCTGATCGCGCAGGTGATCCAACTGCCAGACCCGTGCCATGCTGGAACAGTCTGTGGGAATGCCATGCAGGCCTTTTCGGTGCGGCAACTCAAAAGCAACCCATCAACGGTGCTTCGCGCTGCAGAGGCGGATGCCATGGCCCTGGTGACGAGCCATCAGGAGCCCACGGCACTGGTGGTGGCACTGGATCGTCTTGGCTTGCCAGATACAGCAGCCGTCCGCTCAGGTCTTGCCCTGTCGCTGTTTCAGGCCGGATCGTTGTCTGTTGGATCAGCGGCGCGCATCGCTGGCTTACCCCTCACGCGTTTTCTTGAGATCCTTGCTTCGCTCCGGATCCCTGTGACGGATGCCACGGCTGCTGAATTGGATGATGACCTCGATCAGGCCAGACGCTGGCTCGCTCAAGAGGCTTGATCCATCCAGAGCATGCGGATTCTCCTTGCAGATGCTGGTCCATTGATCGCTCTGTCCAGGATCGAAAGTCTGCACCTTCTGCACGATCTGTTCACGACGGTCTGGATCACTGAGGTGATCGCCGCTGAGCTCGGTCTCAACGTTGCGTCCAGTGCCCGATCGTCATTCCTGGGTCTGTCTGTGTTGCAGGAGGCCTGCCAACAGAGGTGGCTCCAGGTGGTCAAGCCAGTGCCATTGCTCTAGCCCTCCAGCAGCGCGACGCAGGCCTCGAAGATCTGCTGTTGATCGACGACCGCTGCTGCCGAGGGGAAGCCCCCGCCGACAGGCACTGGCCATGATCGGAACAGCCGCTGTTCTGGTATTGGCCAAGGAGCGTCGCCTGCTCTCCACCTGTAAACCCCTACTGGTGGCCATGCGCGAGCAGGGATACTTCCTCAGCGACAGCCTGATCGCCTGTGTTCTTGAGCAGTGCGGCGAATCAACTGGCTAACGCCACCAGCTTCAACTGATCGCGCAGCGAATCCACCTGCTGCACCCGCAGCAGCAGCGCTTCGCCTGGCTGGGCGTTCTGGGGGCATTCGGCGGCCAGGTCTATGGCCAGGTCGTCGATGCGCACCAGGCCGAGCCGGTCCTGGGGCCGGAGCCAGCGCAGGAAATCGGCGCGCCATTGGCTGGTCTTATGGGCTTCAAACCACACCTGCTGCCAGTGGCGCTGGTCTTCGCGGGAGATGCCGATGCCTTCGCGCACGGCGCCATCGAAGCTGTTGAGTAACTCCTGCAGGTCGTCTTCACTCAGGGGTGATGCCCCGCTGAGCTGCGCCTGAATCTGGCGCTGCACCACCAGATCGCCGTAACGCCGGATCGGCGAGGTGGCCTGGGCATAGGCCGGCAGCCCGAGGCTGAAGTGGGGCGAAGCCTGGGTTCCCATCAACCCGCGGCTGAGGCAGCGCTTGATCGCGGCAAAGCGCACGGCGCCATCGGGAAGTGCGTCGAGCTCTGCTTTGGGTGGTAAGTCGGCTGGGAGTTGGCTGCGGAAGGGCAGCGCCAAGCCGTGCTCAACGCCAAAACGTGCCGCGACCGCACCAGCCAGGATCATCGCCTCAGCCACCATCGCGCGAGAGGGGCTGGGCTCGCTGATCTCGAGGGTCGGCTCGCCATCATGGCTGCGGATGCGCCCTTCCGGCAGGTCCATCAGCAGGGCGCCCTGGCGCACGCGCCACTGACGGCGGCGGTCCAGCAACTGATCCAGCTCAGCGAGATCCCGCTCTTCTGGCGGCGCCAGGTCGATCAAATCATCGGCATCGCTGTAGCTGAGCCGATAGGTGGGCTTCACCCAGCTGCGCTGAATGCCGTAGGCGGCAATGTCTCCCTCGTGATCAAGGTCAACCCAGGTGCTCCAGGCGGCGCTGCGCATCCCCGCCCGCAGGCTGAAGGGCCCCGTGGTGAGACAGAGCGGGAACATCGGCAGATTGCCGCTGGCCAAGTAGAGGCTGCTGCCGCGCCGGCGTGCCTCCAGATCGAGCGGTGAATCCACGGCCACCAGGCGGCCTGGATCAGCCACATGAATCCAGAGGCGCAGGCTGCCGTCGGCCCGGCGTTCCAAAGCCAGGCCGTCGTCGATGTCGCGGGTGTCGTCGTCGTCGATCGTCACGCAGCGCTGGGCTGTGAGATCGAGGCGTTCGCCATCACCGGGGAGGTCTTCGGTGTGCAGCGTCAGCAGGCGCTGGGCTTCGTCCTCCAACTCGGCGCTGAAGCCCAGGCTCCAGGTGGTGCCACCCATCGACACCAGGTGGTGACGGTCCCAAAGACCGAGATCCACCAACAGATGCCGCAGATCACCACGGTCGTGGCCGAGATGCAGGGCCGTGAGGCTTTGGCGCAGCTCAGGCTCGAGCTGATCCAGCTCCAGCGCACCGGCCGCCAGTTGTTTCAGCGATTCGAGCCGTTGTTGTTGCTCCAGCGGCAACACAGCCAGATCCACGGGCTGCCTGGCACGAAGCAACTGCTGCCATTCCTGTTGGCGCTGCTCCTGCAATTGCTTCAGCCGCCGCTCGCGCCGCATCGGCTTGAGCTCGGCGGCGCTTCGGGCCTCGATCTGCCCTTGCTTGAAGCGGAACCACGCCTGCGGACCCACCAGCTCCAGCCAACAGGCGGCTAACTGAGCTGCTGAGGTTCCACCGCAGACCAGATCCGCGAAATCACCGATCCCAAGCGTCTCGCCCGACTCGAGTAGTAAGAGCCAGGCTGCGCCCCAGCTGCGCCTCGTGAGACCGGCTTGCTCGAGTTGGTCGGGCGTGAGTGCCCAAGGCAAAGCCCCCAACCGCTGCGGTGCATCAACACCGGAGGGCAGGGGGCAGATCAACTCCAGCTGGCGCTGGGGCAAAACGGATGGCTTGGCGTCAAAGCCGATGCGCAGGCGCACTTTGCTGCCTTGCACGGCTTCAACCACCGCAAGCTGTGCTCCGCGGGACTCCTGTACTCCGACTAGATCGCCGGGATGGAAGGCCGCGGATGCCAGAGAATCAGCCCTCGGGATTCACGAAGGGCAGCAGAGCCACGATGCGAGCGCGCTTCACCGCATTGGTGAGATCACGCTGCTGCTTGGCGGTGAGGCCGGTGAGACGGCGGGGCAGGATCTTGCCGCGCTCGGTGATGAACTTCTTGAGCAGATCGACATCCTTGTAGTCGATCGGGTCACCGGGCTTAATCGGCGACAGACGCTTCTTGAAGAAGGAGCTAGCCATGGGGGAACGGAGGAGGAGAAAAGCAGAAGGCGCTGACTACACAGCAGGCGTGGGCTTCACAGCCGAGATCACTTGATCTCTTTGTGGACCGTCGACGAGTTGCAGTGCGGGCAGAACTTCTTCAGTTCGATCCGTTCAGTGGTGTTGCGGCGGTTCTTCTGGGTGGTGTAACGGGACACACCAGGAGACCGCTTGGCGGGGTTGGACCGGCATTCGGTGCACTCGAGAGTGATCACGATCCGGACGCCCTTGTTCTTAGCCATAAAGGACGTTGCCTCGCTTTGGCGATGCGTGTTGGACAGTGATCAACCTTACCTTGTCGCCTGACCTCTCCTTCCAGGCCCGGTCTTTAGAGTCGGCCGATTGCGCACGGTTCTGACATGCGGGTCTCGCTCCAATGGCTGCAGGAGCTGGTGGCCTGCACGTTGCCCGTGGATGAGCTCGCCGAACGCTTGTCGGTGGCTGGCTTTGAAGTGGAAGAGATCGAAGATCTAGCTGCCCGTGCTGCCGGCGTGGTGGTGGGCCACGTGAACAGCCGCGAGCAACATCCCAACGCAGACAAGTTGAGTGTCTGCACCGTGGCCATTGGCGCCGCTGAACCGCTGCAGATTGTCTGTGGTGCCAAGAATGTGCGCGCTGGCATTCATGTGGCCGTCGCCACGGTGGGGTCGTACCTGCCGGCGGTGGATCTCACGATCAAACCGGCTGAGCTGCGCGGCGTGGCCAGCAGCGGCATGATCTGCTCCCTCTCCGAGCTGGGCCTGGCCGACAGTTCCGATGGGATCGTGATCCTCGATGAGGCCCTGGACAGCGTGCCTGCCTTGGGCACTCCCGTTGGCCCCTTGTTTGGCCTCGACGATCAAGTGCTCGAGCTGGCGATCACCGCCAACCGCCCCGATGGCCTGTCGATGCAGGGCATCGCCCGTGAGGTGGCCGCCCTCAGCGGAGCGGCCCTGAGCCTTCCCGCTGCGGCTCCGGCCATTCCCATGCAACCGCTGCCGGTGAGCGCATCGGTGCAGGAACGCATCGAAGCCGGCGGGTTGTTCAGCCTTACGGCACTCAACAACCTGCAGGTGGGTCCCTCTCCCCAGTGGCTGCAAAGCCGCTTGGAGCGCGCGGGTCTGCGGCCCATCAACAACGTGGTGGACATCACCAATCTGGTGATGCTCGAGTTCGGTCAACCCCTGCATGCTTTCGATGCCGCCAAGCTGGCTGGCTTGAGCGGCGGCAGCGCTGATCCCGCCCGCCTGGATCTGCGCAGCGGCCGCACCGGTGAAGCGTTCAAGGCACTCGATGTCAGCGAGCACAGCCTTAGCGAGGAAGCCTGGGTGGTGAGTTACGCCGATCAGGCTGTGGCCCTGGCGGGCGTGATCGGTGGCGACAACAGCTGTGTCGACGCCTCCACCACCAGCATTTGGCTGGAGGCGGCGATGTTCGCCCCGCAAACGGTGCGCCGCAGCTCCCGCAGCGTGGGTCTACGCACCGATGCCAGCAGCCGCTTTGAAAAGGGCCTCCCCCGTGAGGTGACCCTCAGCGCCGCTGATCGGGCGGTGCAACTCCTTCAGGAGCTCTGCTGTGCCCAGGTGGAGGGCCGCTGGGGCCATGAGCGCAGCGAAGCACCACGCCCAGCCCTGCAGCTGCGCAGCGATGCCCTGCACAACCTGCTGGGTCCGGTGGTGGATGCCAGCGGCGAGGAAGCCGACCTCCCTGACGCCGAGATCGAGCAGATCCTCACCGCCCTGGGCTGCCAGCTCAGCGCCGATGACGAAGGCTGGCAGGTGCAGGTGCCGCCCTCCCGCGCCATGGACCTGCAGCGCGAAGTGGATCTGATTGAAGAGGTGGCACGCCTGGTGGGTTACGACCGCTTCGCGAGTCATTTGCCCGACCCGATCGAACCCGGCGGCCTGAGCGATGTGCAGCAAGCCGAGCGTCGTTTGCGACGGATGCTGGTGGATGCCGGCTTGCAGGAAACCTGCAGCCTCTCCCTCGGTCCGGCCGAATCAGAGCGTCCGGGGGCTGATCCGAAGCGCCGCGTCGCCCTGGCCAATCCCCTGCTGGCTGATTACAGCCATCTGCGCGATAGCCTTGTTGATGAGCTACTGCAGGCGGCGCAACGCAATCTCCAGGCTGGCCGCAGCGGCTTCTGGGCCTTCGAGCTGGGCAATGTTTTTGATGCCACAGCCGCCGATGGCGGCCAAACCCTCCAGTTGGCGGGTGTGATCTGCGGGGCACGCCAGGCAGAGCTCTGGAGCAGCAGCGGCAAACCCCAGGCCCTCGATTACTTCCAGGCTCGCGGTGTGTTGCAGCAGGCCCTGGACAGCCTCAAGTTGCCTGTGGAGGATCGCCGGCTCAGCGATGAACCGCTGCTGCACCCTGGCCGCGCCGCCCAGCTCGCGGTGGAAGGGCGCCCAGGCGGTTGGTTCGGCCAGGTGCATCCCGAACTCGCCGAGCGCTACGACCTCCCCGCCGCCACCTACCTGTTCCAACTGGATGTGGCTCAGCTGCTCAGCGCCGCCACACGACGCAATCGCTGGCAGCCGGCCTTCGCGGCCTACGCCACCGTGCCGGCCTCCGAGCGTGACCTTGCCCTGGTGGTGCCGGCAACCACCGCTAGCGGTCAGTTACTGCAGGCGATTCGCAAGGCCGGTAAGCCCCTGCTCGAGCAGGCTGAACTGGTCGACCGCTACGAGGGCGAGCAGGTGGCAGCGGGGAGGTGCAGCCAGGCCTTCCGTCTTCGCTATCGCGATGCCAAGCGCACCCTCACCGACACCGAGGTGGATGGAGCCCACGAGAAGATCCGGGCTGCGCTGGAGAAGCAGTTCGGTGCCCAGCTGCGGGCCTGAGCTCAGTCGCGCTCCAGCAGAGCCAGGCACTCCACGTGGCTCGTCTGGGGGAAGAAATCCACGGGCTGGATTGGTCTGATCCGGTATCCCGCTTCACTCAGCAAGCCAAGATCTCGGGCCAGGGTGGCTGGATTGCAGCTGATGTAAGCGATCCGTCTGGGCGGTGCCTGCAGGATCGCGTCCATCACTTCGGGGGCCAGACCCTTTCGCGGTGGATCCACCAGCAACGCCTCCGCCCAGACCAGGTGTTCAGCCAACGAAGCCGCCACATCGGCTATCTCAAAACGCGCTGTGGGCAACGCGTTGCGCTCGGCATTGGCGCGGGCCTGCGCCACAGATGCGTGGTGCAACTCCAGGCCGAGCACATCCAAGCCCGCTGCAGCGAGGGGCAAGGAGAAGGTGCCGATGCCGCAGTAAGCCTCGAGCACCTGGGTGTTGGGTTGCTCGGAGAAAAAGTCCACCAGCAGCGGCACCACGCGCTCCGCCTGGGCGGTGTTCACCTGGAAAAACGTATCGGCACCGATGTGCAGCTCATGGCCGGCGAACCGCTCGAGAAGCCAGGAGCGGCCCGACACCTGATACGTGTCAGGCCCCAACACCACATTGGTGGCCTTCGGTTGGATGTTGAGGTTCACCCCCACCACCTCCGGCCAACGCTCCTGCCATTGCTGCGCCAACGCCTCCAGGCCAGGGAGATTGTTGTGGCTGCTGACGACCGTGATCAACACTTCACCGCTGTGGTGCCCCACCCGCAGCGACAGGTGACGAAGACCGCCGCCCTGACTCAAATTCACATCGACCGGCCAACGGGTGGCTTCCAGGTCGGCCTTGATCGGTTGAATCAGGCCATCGATGCGGGGATCGAGCACCGGGCAGCGATTCATGTTCACGATCTTGTGGCTGCCGCGCCGGTAGTAGCCAGCGCGCAGTTGCCCCTCCGGCGTGCGCTCCAATGGGATCAAGGCTCGGTTGCGGTACCCAAGCGGGCTAGCGGCCTGCAGGATCGGCAAGACCTCCACCTTCAATTGCGCCAGTCGTTTCAGGGCCTGGCGCACGAGGTCTGTTTTCAGGTCGGCCTGGGCCGGGTCACTGCAGTGCTGGAGCGAACAGCCCCCGCAGCGCTCCACCAGGATGCAAGGGGGCTTGCGCCGATCAGGCGATGGGTCTTCGACCCCTACCAACTCGGCCTCCAGGTGCCGCTTGGCCTGACGCCGCAGCCGGGCCACGACCCGTTCACCGGGGAGCGCGCCAGGCACAAAGACGGCCAGCTCGTCCAATCGACCCACACCCTGGCCTTCATGGCCGAGCCCGTGGATCGTGACCTCAAAGGTTTGTCCCAGCCGCAGTGCTGTTGTGGTTGCCATGGCACGCGCCGGTTCCTGTCTTCGACCCTATCGGTGCGTAAACACCTGGGCTCTCAACGGCAGATGGGGTCTTCAGTCTCGATAAGATCGGCGGGCACCAGGTGGTTTCGATGAGCGTCGTACGCGATCTGATCCTGCAGGCAGACGATCAGCTCCGCTATCCCACCGGCGGTGAGCTTCGCTCGATGGTGGATTTCCTCTCCACCGGCGCCAGCCGCATGGCGGTGGTACGGGCCCTCACCGAGAACGAGAAAAAGATCGTTGACGAGGCCGCCAAGCAGCTGTTCAGCCGCAAGCCCGAATATGTGGCCCCCGGCGGCAATGCCTATGGCCAGAAGCAGCGCGCCCAGTGCCTGCGTGATTTCGGCTGGTATCTGCGCCTGGTGACCTACGGCGTCCTCGCCGGCAGCACCGAAATGATCCAGAAGATCGGCCTGGAAGGTGCCCGCGAGATGTACAACAGCCTCGGCGTCCCCATGCCCGGCATGGTGGAGTCGATGCGCTGCCTGAAGGAGGCCTCCCTAGTTCTCCTCAACAACGACGACGCAGCCCTGGCCGCGCCCTACTTCGATTTCCTGATCCAGGGCATGCAGACCCCCTGCTGATCCATCGGCTTCATTTCAATTGGCCCATCGCCGGCACAGAGTTGCCGGCTTTTTTGCGACCAATGACTCTCTAGGGTCCTAGATCTGTCTCGCCATGCGTCCCATTCAAAGTCCTGAATGGGATATGTGTGGATATTCGTTTGTGGACGCCTCGTCTCGGGAATGCAACCCCCTCCTCGATCCGCCATCCCAGCGCAACGTCGGCGCAAAAACCCTTGACACACAGTCCACATCCAGGCTGCGCTGCGCAGGCGTCATGTGATGTGTCGGTGCGATTCGATGCGCGAGTCTGCCGATGTCCGATTGCACATGGAATGGTGGAGCGACTCACAAGCGCGTCCTATATTTCCAATATGTGACCCAATGCCGGTCTTGCAGCTAGACAGGGACGGGACCCATGTGTGTATCCCGGTCGATCTGCGCAAGCCGGGCAAGTCTCGCGACGTGGCGTGAAACTTCCGTCAGCTTCGATCGCCACCTACCTGCCAAGGTCATCTGCTCAGGCGATCCAATAAAGAGGCCCGAGGCCCTCGTCCAATCCGCGTACCTGTGTCTACAGCAGGTGCGCAGCTTTTCTGATCTTGATATCGCAATGGCTCTCGGCTGGTCCACCGATCGTGGACAAGGTCAATCGAACGATGGACACCGTCGGTCGTGAGCCTGCGTCCTGCGGGTGGGTCGCCAGTACGGACGGATGACGAACGTCCTCCATCAGGCCGATGAGCACCAAGGCCTGCATGAATGCCGTTCTCCTTTTGCTGACCCGATGGGGCAATGACCAATGCCCGCGATTCTGCAGATAGAAATCACGAAAAAGTGCGGAGTGAAGAGAATGGCTGGCACGCTCGAATGGGATGTGAAAATCAGGCGATTCGCCGACGATGTGCGACAGGTGTGTCTCGCCATGTTGATGGTGCTGATCTCGAATGGCTCGGGTCAGCGATGCACCCCTGCGGCGAGCCCAAGCGTGTCCTGCGGGTCCCAATCCGATCTTGTCACTGGACCTGGTATCGGACTGGGATGAGACCAGTGGAGCAAGACAGCTAAAGCCGCACAAAGCATCGGCTATCGATCCGGTGCGAACTCGCATGGTCCAGTCAAACGTCTTCTTGGCCGGCGTCGGTTATCCCAACCTGGAGGCAGCACGCGACCGAGGCCTGGACTCAAGCGGGACAGGTGCTACGCAGCTTGCCGATAGCGTTCTTTGAGGAATTGATAGGCCTCGTTGAGGCGGCGCATTGCATCAGCGGAACCACCTGCATCCGGATGGTGGCTCTGGGCTTGTTCCCGGTAGGCCTCACGAATTTCTTTGAGGGTGTAGGGCCGATCAGCAATGGTGGGCAACTGCAGCAAGCGCAGGGCGCCGTGCACGGTCATCGATTGGTCGATGGCATCGAACGAGGGGTGTCGCTTTTGGCGGCTGCGCTGCCGTTGCACAAAGCGCGTAATCAAGGTGGGGACCCGCATGGCCAAGCTGTTGGCCCCGAAGGGGTCTTCCAGGATCCCGGCAGCGGTGATCACACGCTCAAGGCTTGGATCGCCAACAACCCACCCCGGCGCGAACGACAGCAGTACCTGTTGTGCCAATCCCCAGCTAAAGGGGCGCCCATCACTGTGGTCGGACTGGGGCCAAATGTCTCGCGCCAACCAGGTCAGGGCGGCGTCCTGAGCGGCTTCGCTGGGCGGCGTTCCGTAGATCTCAAGCCAATGCTGCTGAGCGCGGTCAAGCGCCTCATGCAAGGCATCGGCTGGGATCAGGGCGAGGGTGCTCGGGCGTTCTTCTGCTGGGGGCTTCGCTTGCTCGGCGAGGCTTCGCTTCACCGCCTGGGCCTGACGCCGGACAAAGCCGGGTAACTGAATGCCAATGGCAGGCGTTGGCGAGCTCGACCTACTAGTCGCAGCTGTTCCTGATGAGACCCGGCCCGCGTCTCGCACTGCGACAGAGCTGGATCCGATGAGAACAATGGCCGTGTTCTCGTCGAGCTCGCCATAGCCGTTGGGATGGATCGCTCCTGGCTCTGCCTCGAGCACGGCCGAGTCCTTGGCGCTGGCGGTCGAGGGATCCAGCTCGGGATTGGCGGTCTCAAGGGGAGACGTGGAACGTTGTTCCAGCTCGGCTGCCCGATCCTCTGCAGACGCTGTCGACTCGGATGCCAATTCCTCAACGGCACCGCTGTCGTCGTCGAGGTCTGGAACCAGCTCCCTGAGCAACTGTTCCACGATGAGCCCGCGATTGCGGAAACCCATCTGCGACTTCAGTCCATCGATCCAGCCCAGCAGATCGGCGCTGAGTTCCAGGGTGATGCGCCGCTTATCGGATCCGCTCTCCCCCACGCCCAGGTGCTGATGCCCCTAGAGGTTATCGGCCCATCAGGGAATTCATCAGTTGCTGCTGAGCCTGAACCGCCTGCTGGTAGCGCTCCATCAAGCTCTGGCTCATTCGGGTTGGTGTGATCACCGCTGGTGGCAGCCCCTGCATGCTCGGTACGGGCGGGAGCGGTTGCATCCAACCAGGGGTTGCTACCACAGCGGGAGCCTGAGGTTTCGCCTTCGCAGCGACACGTGCTGGTGCCGGTTTGGCTGGCGGTTTGGCTGCGGCGACTGGTTTCGCTGGCGCTGGGGCGTTGGCTACAGGTGGGGCCGCTGGCGCAGGCTTGGGCTTGTTCGCCTGGGCGGCCGAGATCATTTGCTCCCGCTGTCGCAGCTGCGCGAGCTGTTGATCCGGCACCACGCTGAGGAGGTGGCCAGGTGTGGCGTCAGCCGGATAGACCAGGCTCACTTTCACCGGGTTGTTCTGCCCCGGTTTGAGATTCAGCGATGCAATGGGCAGACTCTGGCCGGAGCGCATCCCCACGTGAACCTCGCGGTAGCCCTCATCGGTTTTGATACCGATCGAGCCACGGAACGCGGTGAACGGTTTGCCGTTAGGTGTGGGATGGCTGAACACCAACTGATGGGGGCCCGCTCCTTGCAGATTCAGCTGCACGTCGAAGCGAACGCCATAGGTCCCCACGTTGTCGAGAGATGAATCGACCATCCGCGACGCCAGCTGATTCACCTGCACTTCGCGGGTGCCGAAGTGGTGGCGATTGGTACTGGTCAGCGGCACGTGCAGCGCGCCTTGGCTGAGGTCGTGGCTGAGGCTGGCCGTGTAGGCGTCGCCAAGGGCAACGCCTCCCACCCGCGAGAACACGGTGCCGTCTTGGATCTGGCGAATGCGGCTGAGGTAAATCCGGCCTGGTGCGAGCCGTCTGCTGTCGAGCACCGCGAGGATGTCGGCGTCGCTCTGCGGATCACGGGCGGCGACCACGGCCATCTGGAACGGACCATCACTGCGACCGCGCAGCAATCCATTGGCGATGCCCAGGGCCGGTAAGGCTGTGCTGAACAGCACGATCCGGCTATGGGGCGGAATCGTGATCTCGTCCTCGAGCTTTCGGTCGAGTTGACCGCGCAACATCTGCACGGCGGTGGCATCACCGGGGCCCGTGTTCCAGGGACGCGGGCCGAGTGGCTTCACCCCCATCAGGTTGTTGGCCAGATAGGGCGCCTCGAAGCTGTTACGCACCGCACCCTTCTTGAATCGGATGTGGACGGGCCGAGAGCCTGGATTGATCAGGATCGTGGCCAGAGTGAGCTCACCGCGGCGGCCGTTGCTGCCCCGAATGCGGCTGCGATCCTCGGGGTAATACTTGTGGTGGACGTGCAGGCCGAACTCACCATTGAAGGTGTAGGCGGCGTTGGCCAAAGGCTGGTTTGTTTCGGCCGCAATCGCTGAACCGGGGCGGGTGTCCACCAGGATTCCGGGGCCGAGAACCTCTTCGGGCTGGTTGGAGTGCAGCACAGGCACGTTGTTGAACGTGCCGCCCAAGGGGCGCGCTGTTTGACCGGCCATCAGAGCCACGTAGGCCTGAGAGGGCACGGGCGCCACGATCACGCTGCCCAGCAGCGCCAGAAACAGAACCTTCATCGGAGCTCTGGGACCCACTGCTCTCACCCTGCGATCAGAACGGCCAGAGGTGGCCAAGGGTTCCGAATTGCTTTAGCTCTGTCGGCATGAAAATCAGTCAAAGCAAGGGGTTCTGGCCTCTGAGATGAGGCAATGCAGCCCTGTCGATCCATTCCCGCGGTCGGACCTGTCGACCGCTAGAACAACAACTGGTCCCTATTTTCCCATGTTCCCGCCATTCTTTGGCTGCGGAGACAGCACCGACCCCAAGCAGTGCCGCCGCCGTCACCAGGAGCGCAAGCTTCACACCCTCACCTTCTGGCGGGACGGACTGGAGCGCCAGCTGGCGGCGATCAATGCCGCCATCAGCACCCTGGAGCGCCAGATGCAGGACTCAGCTGACGCCTGAGTTCAGCCAACCCCTGATGCAACACCCGGTGCACGGTGGCTGCGCTGATCCCGAGGCGCTCGGCCACCGTGCGCAGGGTCTGGCCCTGCAGCACCACCGCTTCCACCACCTGTCGCTGGCGCCGTTCCAGCTGGCTCAGAGCGGCCAGCACCGTTTCAGACTCAATCTCTTGGTTTGCATCCTCGATCCGATCGACCGGCGGATTGGCCCAGCAGTTCGTTGAGTTGGCCTGCACCTCCTGCAACCGCCAAGGGGGCAATAACTGAACCGATTGCAAACAGCGCAAGCTCTCGAGCTCACCCTGCCGAGAGTCATGGCTCGCCTGCTGGCTCACGGCCGCCGATCCGCACTGGCGGCTCAGCTGAAACGCCCGCTCCTGCAACCGCCTCGAGAGGCGAAGCAATGGCGCCACGTCGCGCAGGTAATGCAGCACCGCCCCGCGGATGTGGGGCCTGGCAAAGGCGGCGAAGGGCACGGCGCTCCGATCGTCGTAGCGCTCGGCAGCGCGGATCAAACCCAGTGCTCCCACCTGTTGCAGGTCATCGCGGCGCTCCGCCGTGCAGGCGGCGTAATGGTTGGCGACCCGGCGCACCAGAAACAGATGCTCAGCAACCTGCCGGTTGCGGGTGGCGATCGGGTCAGCTCGACGGCGGGCCATGGTGTGGTGGCTGTGGCTCTCTCAGCCAAAGAGCGGTCGCCCGGCGCGCGCATCCGGGAAACCACGCAATCAGCGGCTACTTCCAGCCACGGCCGCGAGCAACGCCATTGGGCCGTGCTGCTGCAGCCAGGCCGTATCGGATTCCGGCGTGATTAACAAACAGCCGGCAAAGCCCAGGGCATTGATGCTCATCCCAGCCCAGTGCTCCCGGGTGCGAACCACGGTCATGAACCAGTTGGGCTCGAGGATCAAGTTGTAAGGGTGTTGCGGCTGCGGCTGCTGGTGAGGAGCACCGAGCCCTAACTCCGATTGGTGGCGGTGGTAAAGCTCCAGTAACTCCGCAGCGGCGTCCCCCGTACCGGCATGGAGGCGTGGGCTGAGGCGGTAGTTCCAGGGCCACGCTTGCTGTTGGCCCTGCAGTTGCTCGACGCAGGCGGCAGCTAAGGGGCAACTCGGCTCCGAAGCCTGGCGCGGTAACAGCTGCAGGTGGCGGTGCGGTTGGCTGGCGCCGGCGGCGGCGCAGCTGTTGAAAAACCACAGCCCGGGCGTATCCGCCTCCACCGCTGCTAGGGCCTGCCAGTCCAACGGCGAGAGCCAACCCGATTGGGGTTGCCAGCGCTGGGGGATCAGCAGCACATGGCCGCGTTGCACGGGGAATTTGTTGAGGATCAGCACATGCTCACGGCTCAGACACGCCACCTCCAACGCCGGATCCCAGGGCAAAAAGGGATTCGGCTTCGGCCCTGCACTGCGCAGATGTTTGGGTGTCTCGGAGAGCAGCCGCCGCAACACAAACGGCTCACAGCCAGCCAGCGGCACCACTTCGGTCTCGAGGGGCACCAGGGCACCGCAACGCTCCGCCTGCAGCGACCGCTCCAGGGCTGCGTCCAGGAACTGGCCCATCAGCCCGTGCCCTGACGCAAGCGGGCCAGGGAAGCCCCTCGGTAGTAGTGGCCAAGGATTTGGTTGTAGCGCTGGCCGCTGCTCGCCAGCTCCTGGGCACCGTGCTGGCTCATCGAAGCTCCCAGGTGGCCATGGGCCTCGAGGCTGATGGCGCTGGTGGCGGCGTACAGGCTTTCCACAATCCCGCCTTGATAACTGAGGATCAAGCCGCGCGTGTCCGCCGCTGCCTGACGCGTGCGTGCATGGCTGCTGGCGAGGCCGCGATAGGCCTGCCAGCGGGTGGTGTTGCCCAGATGCCAATGGCGGCTCGCCGGACGGGCCATGTGGGCCAAGGCATAAGAGCGAGCCGCCACGGCCTGGGCCTTGAGCGCTTCCAGATTCCAGGAACTTGGCATCTCCCCCCCCACCACTGAAGCCACATAGGCCTCCAGAGGCAGGTGGTTCACCGCTAGCAAGCCTCCGGTGTCTCGCAACAGCCGTAAGCGCCCGTCGTAGGCCTGCCCGTTCACCTGAACGGCATGGCCGGCACTGGTTTCGAGCCAAAGCTCGGCTGGCAGGAGATCACCGGAACGCAGGCCTGTGCTCTCGCCTGCAGTGCCCTGTCGCAGCACACTGCCGTCGGCACGTCTCAACCACCAGGGGCCTGTGGCCGATAGCTGCAGCTGATCGGCCTCACGCACAACGGCCACGCGGATCTCGAGTTCGAGGGGTGTGCCCTGGGCGGGTTCTGCCAAGGCCAAGCTCCCCTGTGCTGCCCCCATCCGCTCAGCCGCCACGCCTTGCAGGTCTTCTCCGGCGGAGGCCTTCGGTACAGCGTGCGGCGGAGGGCTGGCCAACATCGCCTCCAGCAAGGGCCCATTCACCCCTGAACTGCCTGGCAGCACCGCCTGGGCCCAAAACCCCAGGCCCATCGCCCCGAGACCCACGGGGGCTCCCACGATCCAGCGGCGCCAATTCACAGCCGCACGGCCCGCTGCCAGTCGTCCGGATCGCAGCCAGCACCGGAGCTGTTGATCTGTCCGTCCCATAGAAGCTGAGCGGCGCCTGTCAACCGAACCCAACCGGGGCCGGCGGCCTCGCAGAGCATTCCACCATGGCGCTCAGAGGGTTGCCAGCCGCGCACCTGGTTTCGTTGCAGCTGCTCCATCCACCAAGGCGCCACCAGGGCATGGGCTGAACCCGTGACCGAGTCTTCCTCAATCCCCAGCCCTGGAGCAAAAAACCGCAACTGGTAGTCGCATGGGGCACCCATCAGCGCAGGCCCTTCGTTGGGGAGCGGCTGCATCAGCACCAGCCCCATTCGATCCTGACCCTCCAGCCCCGCTGAAGGGCAAGCCAGCGTCGCCAAGGGAGCCGTGGGTTGCAGCAACGCCACGCGATAGCCGAGCGATGAGCCCCAGTAGTGCTCGATGCGTTGCCCGAGCAGCGTCTCCAGCGCCTGGGGTACCGGCAAGGGCTCGAGCCCAGCACTGGGCAATGTCAGGTGGGCGGCACCAGGCCGTTGGCCATCCAAGCCAACCTGCAGCGCTCCACTGCGGCTGGCCAGGGGGATGGTGTCACCAGGTTGGAGGCAGCCCCAGTGGGCCAACGCCAGGGTGGCGGCCAAGGTGGCGTGGCCGCAGAGGGGCACTTCACAGCTGGGAGTGAACCAGCGCAACTGCCAGCCGCCGGTTGCCTCGCGGTGCAGAAACGCCGTTTCCGATTGTTTGAAGCTGCCCGCAAGCCGTTGCATCCACGTCGCCGTGGCCGGTTGATCCAGCCAGACCACTGCAGCGCCATTGCCCTGCAGCGGCTCATCGGTGAACGCCTCAACAAGGAGTGCGGGGCGGGTGCTCATCAGGAGAAGGCCAAGTGTTCTTGGCGAAGACCACGCCCCATCAGTTGTCGCACGGCCGCCTCAGGCGGAAGTGCACCCGCCATCAAGGCACCCACCTGCTCACAGATCGGCAAATGCCAGCCATGGCGCTCCGCCAGGGCCAGCACTGCGCGGGTGGTTTGCGCCCCCTCCACCGTGGCGCCGACGCGGGCCAGGGCCGCATCGCGATCGAGCCCCTCCGCCAGGGCCAGGCCAAAGCGGTAGTTGCGGCTCAGCGCACTGTTGGCAGTGGCCAGCAGATCCCCCAAGCCCGCTAGGCCGTAGAGGCTGGGGGCCTCGCCGCCCAACCCCTGAATCACGACGCCCATCTCCACCAGACCGCGGCACAGCAGGGAGGCCTTGGCATTGGCACCCAGAGCCAGGCCATCACAAATGCCTGCCGCGATCGCCATCACGTTCTTAAGGGCGCCGGCCACCTCGGTTCCCACCGGATCGCCATTGGTATAGAGCCGGAGCCGATCCGAGCTGAGGGATTGCTGCAATTGCGCCACCAAGGCCTGGTCACGGCTGGCGAGCACGCTGGCGGCAGGCAGGCCAGCGGCCAGCTCCGTGGCCAGGTTGGGGCCGCTGAGCACCACCAGAGGCACATCAGGGATCTGCTGCTGCCACAGCTGGCTGGGGGTGCATTGCTGATCGAGATCGATTCCTTTGCTGCAGCTGAGCAGGGGGACACCAGCGGGCCAATCGGGGGCCAGTTGAGCCGCCAGCTGCCGCACACCCTGGAGGGCGGTGGCCATCACCACCAACTCGGCATCGTCCAGGAGGCCGCGAGGATCACCACCCTCACGCCGGCTCCAGCCCTTCACCCGATGGCCCTGCTCCTCGAACAGGCCAGCCAGGGTGGAGCCCCAGGCCCCCAGACCGATCACCGCGATGCGCAGGCTCATCGCGCCATCATGCGGCAGGGCTGGCGTGCTGTTGCAAGACCTCCAGGGGGATCACCTCGAGAGCGCTCTGCTCACAGGCTTCCAGCCGCACCGGAGGGGCCATGCCGTCTTCATAGGCCTCCAACCAACGGCCGGCGCAAACGCACCAGTGATCTCCCGGCTTGAGCCCGGGGAAGCCGTACTGGGGCATCGGGGTGCTGAGGTCGTTGCCCTGAGCTCGTGTGTAGGAGAGGAAGCGTTCATCCACCACGCAACACACCGTGTGGCGGCCCAGATCGGCGCCATCGGTGCGGCAGAAGCCATCGCGATACCAACCGGTCATGGGCTGGCAACCGCAAACCTCCAACGGTTGCCCCAACACGTTCAAGGCCACTGAATCGGCGGTGGTCACAGGGGTGAACAACACTCTGGGGAGCCGCAGTCTGACGACGGAGTGGCACAAATCGCGATCAGACAGTTGACGGACCCTGGGGGGCAGGCGTTAAAGGTCATTCAGCAGACCCCCCTATATGAGCTGGGACTTCACCGAAGACGGCGCCTTCCTGGCCCTGTGCGATGCCTTCAAGGAAAGCGGCGAGAGCTCGGCGATCGAGTTCCTGGCCAATGGGGAAGGTGCGTTCCACTTCCAGGAGCTGGCTCAGAATGCCGCCGGAGAAGGCATCGATCTCTCCGACTCCACTGATCTGGAGGAGTTCCAGCAGGAAGTGATCGAAACCATGGAAGATCTCTGCAGCTGAGCGCCTGCGGCGCGGGGACTGGTCTGATCCCCAGCCGCCGCAGCGCTACGCCGGATCAGGCGCCGTAGAAAAAGGCGATTTCCTTGTCCTTCAAACCTTCCCAGCCGGCGGCCTTGAGGCGCGCATCGAGGGTTTGCTGGTCGAAATGCTTGGAGCCGGTCTTCACGATGCGATTGCGCATCGACTTCTTCACGCCGCTGCGGGCGCGCTGGCTTTCCAGGTCCATCACCTCGTTGTAGAGGCTGAGCATCTCGGTGGGGATGGGGGTGCCATCGAGATCGAGGCCTGCAGCGATCGCGTCATCAACGCCGCCGGGTCCGGCAATGGCCATGCAGAGAGAAAGGTCTAGGCCCGCCGAGGCTAGGCGGACCCTGATTCAGGCCGAGAAGTAGCGGGCCTGGCTGTGCAGGGCCACCAGGGCCGTGGTGCTCTGTTCCGGCTCCAGCTGATCGCTTTCATCCATCGACAAGCCGATGCGCTCACTCCCCAGCCAGGCGAGCTGCTGGCGTGAATCAGCCACGTTGGGGCAGGCCGGGTAGCCGAAGGAATAACGGCTGCCGCGGTAACGCTGCGCCAACACGTCGCGCAGGGGCATGCCTTCGGGGTCGGTGAAGCCGAGTTCGGAGCGAATGCGTGCGTGGGTCCATTCCGCAAGGGCCTCGGCCATCTGCACACCCAGGCCATGGAAGTAGAGGTAATCGCTGTACTGATCGCCCTTGAACAGCTCCTGGGCAAAGGCCGTGGCCTTCTCACCCATGGTGACGGCCTGCATCGGCAGCACGTCAGTGGGTTCACCGCCAGCGAGATCGGTGTAGAAGTCAGCGATGCAGTAGCGGTTGCCAGCGCGTTGGCGGGGCAGGGCGAAGCGGCCAAGCTCCCGCGAGCGCTGCTCGGGATCAAACACCACCACGCTGTTGCCCTCGCGGCCACAGGGGAAGTAGCCATAGGCCACGCGCGGGGTGAGTAGCTGGTCCTCAAGGCAGCGCGCCATCCACTGCTGCAGCACCGGCTCGGCCTTCTCGGCCAGCATCGCTTCGTAGTCGTCGCGGGATTGCCCCTGCGCCTTGCGCAATTGCCATTGGCCGGCAAAGAGGGCATTGCGATCGAGATAGGCGAACACCGCCTCCAAGGGGATGTCGGCCTCCGTGAGCACTCGGCTGCCCCAGAAGGGTGGGGTGAGCGCCGGTTCTTCCGGCACCGCATCCGAGCGGTGATCGTTGGGTGTGGCCGGAGCGCTGGCTGTTGCGGAGCTCGCTTCGCTGTCGGGAGCCGCTTCGGCTCCCGTTCCGGCCGGTTTATCACCAGCCTTGGCGTCCGAAGCGGCCTCGAGTCCGAGGCCCTCGGGAGCACCGGCGAGGAAGCCCTGCTGGTTTTCCCACTGATCCGCCTGCTTCGCGGCCACGTAGGCATCCATGAAGCGCAGGTCGGCAAAGGCATCGCGGCCGTAGATCACCTGACCGCGGTACACCTCGCGGCAGTCCTTGTTCACGAAGCGCGGGGTGAGCGCGGCGCCGCCGAGGATCACCGGTACATCGATCCCGGCCTCGTTGAAGGCGGCAAGGTTGTCCTTCATGAAAGCGGTCGACTTCACCAGCAGCCCGCTCATGGCGATGCAGTCGGCGTGATGGGTGCGCTGGGCCTCGATGATCGCCTCCACCGGCTGCTTGATGCCGAGGTTGATCACCTCGTAGCCGTTGTTGGTGAGGATGATGTCGACCAGGTTTTTGCCGATGTCGTGCACATCGCCCTTCACCGTGGCGATCAGGAACTTGGCCTTGGCGGAGCTTTCGCCTTCCACCTTGTCCATCAACGGCTCGAGGAAAGCCACGGCCGACTTCATCGTTTCGGCGCTCTGGAGCACGAAGGGCAGCTGCATCTGACCGGAGCCAAACAGCTCGCCCACCACCTTCATGCCATCCAGCAGGAAGGTGTTGATGATCTCCAGTGGCTTGTAGGTGTCGAGCGCGATCTTGAGGGCGTCTTCCAGGCCGATCCGCTCGCCATCAATGATGTGCTGCTTGAGCCGCTCCTCGATCGGCAGATCGCTCAGCTGAGGCCCTGAGGCGCGGGCCTCCTTTGCACTCACCCCCTCAAACAGCTTGGTGAGCTCTGTGAGCGGGTCGTAGATGCACACGCCGTTATCGAAACGGCGGTTGTCGTTGATCAGGTCACGGCACACCTGCTGGTGTTCCTCGCTGATCTTCACCAGCGGCAGGATCTTGGCCGGGCTCACGATCGCCGCATCCATGCCGGCTTCGCAGCAGTCGTGCAGGAACACGGAATTGAGCACGATCCGTGCCGCCGGCGACAGGCCGAAGCTCACGTTGCTCACGCCAAGCACCACGTGGACGCCGGGCAGGTTCTGGCGGATCATCCGGATCGCCTCCACCGTGGCCAGGCCGTTCTCCCGGTCTTCCTCGATGCCGGTTGAGATCGGCAGCGCTAGGGGGTCGTAGAAGATCTCATGGGCCGGGATGCCGAATTCCAGGGCATCGCGGTAGGCGCGCTGGGCAATGGCGAATTTGCGCTCCGCCGTGCGGGCCATGCCCTCTTCGTCGATCGTGCCCACCACCACAGCGGCGCCGTAATCACGGGCCAGCTCCAGCACCTTGAAGAAGCGCTCATCGCCGTCTTCGTAGTTGGTGGAGTTGAGGATGCACTTGCCGCCGGCCACTTTCAGGCCGGATTCCATCTTTTGCCACTCGGTGGAATCGAGCATCAGCGGCAGGTTCACGTTGGTGACCAAACGACTCACCAACTCGCGCATGTCGCGCTCGCCATCGCGACCCACATAGTCGACGTTCACATCGAGCACGTGGGCGTTCTCCTTCACCTGGCCCCGGGCCACGGCTACCAGGCCATCCCAGTCTTCTTCGGCCAGCAGCTCGCGCACCTTCTTGGAGCCGCTGGCATTCAGCCGCTCACCAATGATCAGAAACGAGTTGTCCTGCAGATAGGGCGTGGTGCCATAGATCGAGCTGGCGCTGGGCTCATAGGCCAGGGCCGGGCGGGGATCCTGCTTGCTCGCACGCAGCTCAGGTGTGCGCACCTGGCGCGCTGCGGGCTTGAGTTCTGCCGCCAGTTCCGCCAACGCACCGATGTGGGCGGGTGTGGTGCCGCAGCAGCCGCCGATCACCTGCACGCCGAGGTCCTCGACGAAGTGCATCAGCTGCATCTTCATCTCAACCGGCGTCAACCGGTAGTGGGCCACACCGCCGATGTTCTCCGGTAGGCCTGCGTTGGGGATGCAGCTGACCACGAAGGGGCTGTGTTCGCTGAGGTAGCGCACGTGCTCCTTCATCTGCTCCGGGCCCGTGGCGCAGTTCAGACCAAGCACGTCAATCGGGAACGGCTCGAGAATTGCCACCACAGCGGCAATATCCGAGCCCACCAGCATCGTGCCGGTGGTTTCCATCGTCACGCTCACCATCAGCGGCCGCCGTTGGCCGGTTTTGCTGAAGGCCTGCTCGATCCCCTGCAGGGCTGCCTTGATCTGCAGCACGTCTTGGCAGGTTTCGACGATAAACAGATCCACATCGCCGGCGATCAGGCCCTCGGCCTGCTCAGCGAAGGCATCGCGAAGCTCATCGAAGCCGATGTGCCCCAAGGTGGGCAGCTTGGTGGTGGGCCCCATCGAGCCGGCCACAAAGCGGGGTTTGTCGGGGGTGCTGTAAGCGTCGGCCATTTCCCGGGCCAGTTCCGCGGCGCGCTTGTTGATGGCGAAGGCCTGGTCCTGCAGGTCGTATTCCGCCAACACCGTTGAAGCGGCTCCAAACGTGTCGGTTTCGATCACATCGCAGCCCACCTCGAGGAACTGACGGTGCACGTCCTGCACCGCATCCGGGCGGGTAAACACCAGGTTCTCGTTGCAGCCCTCCAGGGCCGCGCCGCCGAAATCCTCGGCGGTGAGATTCATCTGTTGCAGCGAGGTGCCCGTGGCACCGTCGAACACAAGCACCGGGTGGTCGGGGCTGTGGAGGCGTTCGAGGAAACCGATCCGTTGGGTGGCCAGCATCAACCGTTCAGACGCACGCGGGTGACCCAGTGATCGAAGGCGGGATCGCGGCCTTCGGTAATAGCGGTGATGCGATCGCGGATGGCGTTCATCACGGGCCGCTCACTGCTGAGGTCGGTGTTTTCCACCCGGCGCACCGGGGTGACCTTGGCGGCGGTGCCGCTGAGGAACACCTCATCGGCGATGAACAGCTCGCTCTTGTCCACCGGGCGCTCCAGGGTGGGAATGCCCATGGTCTTAGCCAGTTCGAGCACACTGGCGCGGGTGATGCCCTCGAGGATGTCTTGATCGACGCCGGGGGTGATCAGCACGCCATCGCGCACGATGAACAGGTTCATGCCGCTGGCTTCACTCACCTTGCCGCGGCTGTTGAGCAGCAACGCTTCATCGAAGCCGCTCTTCACCGCTTCCGTCTTGGCCAGGGAGCTGGTGATATACGCGCCGCTGATCTTGCCGCGCAGGGGCAGGGAGCGATCTTCCTGGCGGGTCCAGGAGCTGATGCGGCAGCTCACGCCCTCCGGGGAGAGGTAGTCACCGAGCTCGAGGCCATAGATCAGAAAGTCGGTCTCGATGTTGTGCAGGCGTGGCGCAATGCCCAGGTCGCTCGTGTACACGAACGGCCGCAGATACACCGGACAGGTGGGTTTGTTGGCCTGCAGGAATTGGTGGATCGCGCTGTGAATCGTGTCTTCACTCAGCTCGGTGAGCAGCAACCGTGCGCTCTGGCTGAGCCTCCGCGCGTGGCGATCAGCCCGAAAGAGCAGGATCTCGTTCGGATCGGAAGGGTTGGGCAGGGCCCGCATTCCACCAAACGCACCCGTGCCGTAATGCAGGGCGTGGGTAGCCACCGACAGCGTTGCTTCAGCGAAGGGAACGCACTTGCCACCGAACCAGGCGTAGGGCAAAAACTGATGCATGGGTCGGTGGGGCGGCGCGGCCACTGCTGACGGTGATCTTCTCATCGGCAGGGTCCTGACTGTGGACGACCCGCGCCCGACAAGATGGGTCCATGCATCGCCTCGCCGCCGTTCCGGGCAGCAGCAGCCCCTCCGACGGGGTGCTGTTCATCGAACAACCAGCCGCAACGGCGGTGCTGCTCACCAGCGCCGACACCGATCTCACCGCCTTAGCAGCGCAACTCGATCGCTGCCCTGACGTGATCGGAGCTGGCCGCAGCCTGCGCGCCCTGAACCTGGCGGCCCTGCAACATCCGGCCGTGCTGGATCACTACATCCGCACCAGCCTCCAGAGCACCGACTTGGTGGTGGTGCGCCTGCTGGGAGGCCGCGGGCACTGGAGCTACGGCCTTGAGCAATTGCGGCAATGGGCTGAGGAGCAACCGGCTCGCCAATTGATGGTGCTCTCGGGCACGGCCGAGGAGGAGGCCACCCTCGTGGAGCTGAGCAGCGTTTCCACGCCGTTGGCCCTGGCCTGCAGCCGTTGCCTCCGGGAAGGCGGCCCAGCCAACTGGCTGGCGGTGCTCACCAGCTGGAAGGCTCTGCTCGATGGGGCTCAGATCACGCCACCAGTGCCCGAAGCACTGGCAGATCCTGAGGTCTACGACTGGCGCGACGACCCAGGCCCACGGGTTGGCGTGGTGCTCTACCGGGCCCTGCTTCAGGCCGGTGACCTGGCCCTCGCCGATGCACTGCTCTCAGCCCTGCGCACGGCCGGGCTGGCTCCTCGGGCCCTGTGGCTCAGCAGCCTTCGCGATGGGGCAGTGCAGCAGGGGGTGGCCGATCTTCTGGGCCGCGAGCGCGTGGATGCAGTGCTGTGCACCACGTCATTCGCTTCGGTGCAGATGAGTGAAGCGGGGCTGGGGGCTCCGCTCTGGGATCAGCTGGCGGTGCCGGTGCTGCAGCTTCTCTGCAGCACCCAGAACGAATCCAGCTGGCGTGAGAGCAGCGTGGGGCTGGCCCCTCTGGATCTCACCCTTCAGATCGCCCTTCCGGAACTCGACGGCCGCATCACCACCCGGGTGGGAGCGTTCAAGGAGGTTGCAACGGCTGATGCGCGCTTGGCCACAGCGCTGCCTCGCTATCAACCACAGCCAGAACGCCTGGCCTGGGTGGCAGAGCTGGTGGGGCGTTGGTGTCAGTTGCGCCATACCTCTGCAGCGGAGCGGCGGTTGGCCCTGGTGCTGGCGAACTACCCCACCCGCAACAGCCGGCTCGCGAATGGCGTGGGGCTCGATACGCCAGCCAGTACCGCAGCCATGCTCCATTGGTTGGCTGAGGCGGGTTACAGCCTTGGGGATCAACCGTTGCCTGGCGATGGCGACGCGCTGATCCAGCTTCTTCTGGCCGGCCGCAGCAACGATCCGGAGAGCCTGCACCGGCCAGCCAGCGCTCACCTTTCCTTGGCCAGCTACGAGGCCTGGTATGGCCAGCTGCCCGCCGAAGGCCGTGAGCGGCTTGAGCAACGCTGGGGTCCCCCTGCCGATGATCCGCAGCTGGAACCAGCTGGCTTTCCCATCCAGGCGTTGCGTTTTGGCCACGTCACGCTGCTGATCCAACCCGAACGTGGCTACGACCGCGATCCGAGCCTCAGCTACCACTGCCCGGATCTGCCACCACCGCACCACTACCTGGCCCAATACCTCTGGCTGCGCCAGGAGGCCGGCGTGCAGCTGATCTGCCATGTGGGCAAACACGGCAATCTCGAATGGCTGCCCGGCAAGGGTCTGGGGCTCTCGAGCAGCTGTTATCCCGAGTGGGCGCTGGGGCCCATGCCCCACATCTATCCCTTCATCGTGAATGATCCCGGTGAGGGATCACAGGCCAAACGCCGGGCCCAGGCTGTGATCCTGGACCACCTCACACCGCCACTGGGCCGCGCCGGCCTCCACGGCGATTTGCGGGAGCTGGAGGCATTGATCGATGAGTACTGGGAGGCGGTGCAACTCGGTAGCGCCCGCAGTGATCAGTTGCGGGCCACCGTGCTGGAGCGCTTGGCGGAGCTGCAGTTGCCCGATCTCCTCGGTGCGGCTGCCAACGGCGATCCCCTGGATGCGGCCGATGGTTACCTGTGCGAGCTCAAAGAAGCGCAAGTGCGCACCGGCCTGCACCGCTTTGGCAGCCTGCCTGCGGAGCCCGCCCTGGCGGAGCTGCTCGCCTGTCTCGCTCGCCCTCCGCAACAGCAGGGGCTCGGCCTCACCCAAGCGCTGGCCCGCGATCTGCAGCTGGAGCTCGACCCTTGGTCGGATCCGGAAGAGCAGGCACTCAGCGCTGCCGACCAGCAGCGCCTGGTTGAATTCGGACTCCCCCAGCCGCGGTTGGTGGGCGATGCCGTGGCCTGGCTGGAAGCCATCGCTGCCGACCACTGCACGGCGTTGCTCAGTGGAGGCGAGGGGACTCCCAAATCGGCGCAACACACCAGTGCCGTGTTGCAACGCCTGGCATCAGGTCTGGTGCCTGATCTCTTGCAGTGCGGAACAGCCGAGCGGCAGGCCTTCTTGACTGCCATTGCCGGAGGCCGAATCGCAGCGGGGCCTTCGGGGGCTCCCACCCGCGGCCGGCCCGACCTCTTGCCCACCGGCCGGAACTTCTACAGCGTGGATTTGCGGGCCCTGCCGACGGAGGCTGCCTGGGATCTCGGCCGCCGCAGCGCAGAGCTGCTGCTCGATCAACACCTGATGCAGGAGGGTGAGCCGCTCCTGCAGCTCGCTCTGTCGGTGTGGGGCACCAGCACCATGCGCAATGGCGGTGAAGATATTGCCCAGGCGTTGGCGCTGCTTGGGGTGCGCCCGGTCTGGGATGGTCCGAGCCGCCGGCTGGTGGATCTCGAGCTGATTCCACTGCGGGAGCTGGGCCGTCCGCGGGTGGATGTGACCCTGCGCATTTCCGGCCTGTTCCGGGATGCCTTTCCGCAACTAGTGGCCTGGGTGAACCGGGCCACGGCATTGGTCGCTGCTGCTGAGGAGCCCGAGGCAGACAATCCGCTGGCGGCGGCAGCACGCCGTGATGGCCATGCCTGGCGCGTCTACGGCTCGGCGCCTGGGGCCTATGGCGCTGGATTGCAAGGGTTGATCGACAGCGGCGAGTGGGAGGAGCGGAGTGACCTGGCGGCCGCTTATCTCAACTGGAGCAGTTGGCGCTACGAAGGCCTGGGGGGCAGCGAAGGTAACGGTGGCCGGCTTGCGATCCAGGCGGATCGGCAGGGCTTCGAACAGCGCCTCAAGGGTGTGCAGGTGGTGCTGCACAACCAGGACAACCGCGAGCACGACCTGTTCGATTCCGATGACTACTACCAGTTCCAGGGGGGTCTGGCTGCTGCCGTGGAGGCGGTGTCGGGACGCGCACCGCAATTGTGGTTTGGCGACCACTCCCGCCAGCAGCGGCCACGGGTGCATCGGCTTGAACGGGAATTCGACAAGGTGCTGCGCTCACGGGTGCTCAACCCGCGCTGGATTGAAGGGATGCAGCAGCACGGCTACAAGGGCGGCTTCGAGATGGCTGCCAGCCTCGATTACCTGTTTGCCTACGACGCCAGCACCGACCGTGTGCCCGACTGGAGCTACGGCGCGATCAGTGACCAGTGGCTCAACGACGATGGCGTGCTCGCCTTCCTCAAACGCGATAACCCCTGGGCGCTTCGGGATATGGCGGAGCGGCTGCTGGAGGCCCACCACCGTGGCCTGTGGGAGGGCGCACAAAAAAACCAGCTGGAGCGGCTGCGCCAGCTGGTGCTTGAGGCCGAAACGTTGGTGGAGGGCTGAGCCTCCACCGTTGTGGATCAGAGATCCTTCACCCAGCCCTTGAAGGCGCCGATGTCGCCCGGCTTGCTGTCTTGCTGCTGCGTGGCGATTTGAGGCTGCGCTTCTGCGGGGGCCTGCAGCTTGGGGTTGGCCTGGCCAGGGGTGTTCACACCAACGGCCGAGCCCTTCATGCGCTGGTCGAGCTCGGCGCGGCTCATTTGCTCGGCGAAGGTCTTCTTCACCGGCTTGGGAATGCCACCGGTGAGATTGATCTCCTCCTGCTTCTCTTCCACACCGCCAAGGCCTGGGGTGGCCATTTCGCGGCGCATCTCCATCGAGGCCACTTCCTCCACGAGCTCCTTGTCTCCGGGGCTGCTGGCTGTGCCCGGGAAGGTGTGGCGAATGGTGTTGGAGCGGCGCATGAAGTTCACGTCGCCCATGCTGCTGGAGGCGTCGGCATCGAGGAAGAAGGCTTCCTCTTTCTTGGCGGGCTTGGCCTCGCCGCTGACGCTCACCGACTTGTTGCCACCGAGCAGACGATCAAACAGGCCCATCGGCAGGGATGAATGCTGCGGGAACCCTAGCGGCCACTGAGCTCCAGGCCATGGGTATCGGTCCCGCAACTTCGCAGAAGTGCGTGTTTGTCGAGCAGCCGTGCAATCGCCTCGCACACATGCGGCGTGGGCTGCCATTGCGGCTGCATGGCGTAGTCGTAGTAGGCCTCAGCGCCATCAAAGCCAAGGGCTGCCGCAGCTGGAATCAAGCGCTGAAAGCTGAGGCGATAACGCCCGGGGTGGGCCAACAGGGCCAGCCCACCCGCGTCATGGATGCGCCGCACCACCGTGGACGCCTGCAGCGCCTCCCCAACGGGAGCCTGGCCTTGGCGGTAGGGCTCCAGGGCCGGATCGCCAGGCGTAAAGCCAAGAGCCAACACATGCACGAGACAGCTCTCCAGCAGGCAGCTGATCTCGACCCCCGACCACAACGTCGGCACGGCCTCGCCTTGATCTGCCTGCTGCTGCAACCAGCTCTGCAGAGGTGCAAAGGCTGCCGTGCTGTGGTGGTCCGTCACGGCCAAATGCTCGAGGCCGATCGCCAGAGCCTGTTGGCCCAGCTGTTCCGGGCGCAGGCTGCCGTCACTGTGGATCGTGTGGCAGTGGAAATTGAGGCGGCCTGGGCAGCTGTTGGCATCCACCTGCTCGAGCACCGGTTGCAGCGGGTGGAGGGCCATGGGCTCAGACAGCGCTGGCGGCTTCCCGCTCAGCGCGCAAGCGGCGCCAGCGGGCATAGAACTGAATCGAGGCGGCCATGAACACCACCAAGGCCACGATGAACCAGGTGGCCGCTCCGGTGGGGAACTGGTTTTTGAAGACCACCAACATCACCACAATCACCAGCAGCAGCGTGGGCAGCTCGTTCAAGGCGCGCAGCTGTTTCGGGCTCCAGGTGCAGGCACCCTTCTGCAGCTGCCCCATCAGGCGGTAGCAAAAAACGTGATACGCCAAGAGCGCTGCCACAAAGGCCAGCTTGGCGTGCATCCAACCCTGCTGCAGCCAGGCGGGATTGCTCACCAGCAGACCCACCGCCATGGTCACGGCCACCACCATGCCGGGGGTCGTGATGATGTTGGCCAGCCGCTTCTCCATCAGGCCGTACTGGGCCTGGAAGGGCTCCCGCAGCGCCGGTTCCAGCTCCTCGGCTTCGCGGTGATAGATGAACAGGCGCACCAAATAAAAGAGACCGGCGAACCAAACCACCACCCCGACGATGTGGAGGGTTTTGAACCAGAGGTAGGCCTCAGGCGGAAGGGCGGCCAGGGGTGCGATCACAAACCGGTGCCAAACAGGCCATCAAGGTAGAGCTCGCGCACTTCTGGCCGGGCACCACCCTGTTGCACCAAAAACTGGGCCAGCGCGGTCTGCAGTAGACGGGCTGGATCAAGGCCCGGCCGCTGGGCGACATAGCCCTCAACGGCCTGCGCTAGGTCCACCGGCAGCTCCACATCCAGGGCATGCAGCTCCACCTGACTTGCACTAGTGGTGGTGGAGCGCTCGGTCATGGACCCATATCTGGTGGGAGCCCAGGATCCGCTGCAGGGCCGCCCCTGTCAAGCAGCTGTTGTAACCATTGCGCTGCGGTGCTGTTCAGCCGCGGCTCGAATCAGCTCCAGCTCTGCATCCGGCAACTTCTCCAGTTGCTTCATCACCAGCGCCATGCGTGGATTCCGGCGCAACTCCTCCCGATTGCGATCCAGGAAGTCCCAGTAGAGACTGTTGAACGGACAGGCCTTCGCACCATGCCGCTGCTTCACGTCGTAACGGCAGCCCTGGCAGTACGTGCTCATCCGCTTGATGTAGTTGCCACTGGCGGCATAGGGCTTGCTGGCCAGACGGCCGCCATCGGCAAACAGCCCCATGCCAATCACGTTGGTCTGCATCACCCAGTCATGGCCATCGATGAACATGCGATGGAACCAGGCGGTGAGGGCCTGGGGATCCAGACCTGCGATCAGGCCGTAATTGGCCAGCACCATTAACCGCTGAATGTGGTGGGCATAACCCGATCGCCGCAGCTCAGTGAAAACGGTGTCGAGGCAGCGCAAGCCACTTCCGCCCAGCTGGTCAAACCAGACCGGCAACGGCACAGCCGCGTGGAAGTGATTCAGCCTGGGGTAGTCGCTGCCGAACCAGTGGTAGAGGCCATGGGTGTATTCGCGCCACCCGAGGATTTGCCGGATCACACCTTCCAGTCCAGCCAGGGGCACCTGCTGCTCCAGCCCCGCCTGCTCCAAACGGCGAATCACCTCAAGCGGATGCAGCAGGCCGAGGTTGAGGTACGGGGAGAGCAGCGCATGCCAGAGGGTGGGCTCACCGCTCACCATGGCGTCTTGGTACGGCCCAAAACCCGCCAGACGTGTGGCAATGAAGTGCTCGAGCACGGCCAGAGCCTGCTGGCGCGTCACCGCCCAACCGAACGGCTCTAGATCCCCAGGGAGTGGGGCAAGGCCGGCCTCTCGACGCTGCTGATCGAGCTGCTCCACCTTGTCGATCACCGCCTGGGTGATCCCATCGGGTTCAAACCACAGGGGCGCCGGGCCCTGCAGACCCTTCGGCGGGGCCTTGCGGTTATCGGCATCAAAATTCCATTGCCCGCCCAGGGGTTGAGCCGCTTTGCCCTCCCCCTCCATCAGCACGCCGAAGCGGCGGCGGCCCTCCCGATAGAAAAACTCCAGGCGTAGCTGTTTGTAGCCCTCAGCCCAGGCGGCAAAGGCTTCACGGCTCCAGAGAAAGGCATTGCTCTCGATCCACTGCACGGGAATCGGAAGATCCAGTGCATCAATCGCCTGGCGGAAGCCCCGGTCAGCGGGCTCCATCACCTGGAGCAGCGTGATCCCGTGCTCAGCAACCCAAGCAGCGACGGCTGTGCTGAAACGATCCGTTTCGAGGAGATCCACTTGCCAGCCGAGCTCGCGGAGCTCCGCGGCGAAGTGGCGCATGGCACTCCACACCAATACCAATTTCTGGCGGTGATAAGCGCGCCGTTCCAACACCGAGGTGCTCTCCACCAGGAGCACGCGGGCGGTGCTGGGGTCACAACCAGCCAGCGCTGCCTGGGCGCTGTTGAGTTGATCACCCAGCACCCAGATCCCAACACTCATGCCGGTGCTTCTCCCGCCAGGCGGCATGCCTTGCGGGCCACGGCGGCGGCGTAGCCACGCTCCACCAGACCAGCGGCAGGGCTGAGACCGCCGGTGCGGCAATCCACGGTGAGCCGTTCGCGATGCCCCTGCTGATCGCTCACGCGCATGCGCAGCTGGAAATGATGCTTGGCGCTGCGGGTGATCTCATCACCGCAGATCGGGCCCACGCACAACCCCGGCGCGGCAACGGCGAGCGCGGGCCAGCTCCCCAGAGCCATCAGCAGCAGCAAGACCACTGCACACACGCGGGAGCGGATTCCCTTCAACCAGCCAGCTCCAACGGTTGTTCATTCTCCTGCTCAGCTGGAGCCGGTAGGTCCTGGGGATGGAAGTAATCCCAAACCACGCGGGCCAAACCGGGGCCCATCCCAGGGGCGGCAGCCAGGCTCTCCACACTGGCCAGCTGGATGGCATCGATGGAGCGGAAGTGGGCCAGGAGCTCCTTGATTCGCTTCGGGCCCAGGCCGGGAATATCCGAGAGACGGGAGCGCTTCATTCGTTCACCCCGTTGCTGGCGGTGGAAGCTCACCGCAAAGCGGTGGGCTTCATCCCGTAGGCGGCACAAGAGCTGCACGCCGAGTTGGTCCGGCTCGCTCTCCAGCGGTTGTTTGGCGCCCGGAACAAACACCTCCTCGCGCTGCTTGGCGAGGGAACACACCACCAGCTCTTCATCGAGGTTCAGCTCCCGCAACGCTTCCATCACGGCCGAGAGCTGGCCCTTGCCGCCGTCGATCATCACCACATCGGGCCAATCGTTGAGCCCGCCGGTGTGCAGCGCCGTCCCTGCAGCACGGCGCAGCTCACGGAGATCTGCACCCTCTGCTTTGGCCTGGGCCCAGCGGCGAAAACGGCGCCGCATGATTTCAGCCATGGCCATGAAGTCGTCGGAGTGGCCCGCGCGGATCGAGCTGCTCTGGATCTTGTATTTGCGGTAGTGCTGTTTGGCCGGCAGGCCATCGATGAACACCACCTGAGAGGCCACCGCATCGCTCCCCTGGATGTGGCTGATGTCGTAGCCCTCGATCCGCCGCGGTGGAGTCGGCAGCTCCAGCAATTGGGCCAAATCCTCTGTTGCCAGCAGGTTCTGCTCGCTGGCGCGGCGGGCCCGCTCCAGTTCATAGGCGGCGTTGCGGGTGACCAGTTCGATCAGGTCAGCCTTCTGGGAGCGCTGCGGCACGGCGAGGCGCACCTTGCGACCGCGCAATTCGGTCAGCCACTCCTCGATCAGCTCCTGTTGCGGTAAGGGCACCTGAAGCAACAGCTCCGGCGGAATCTCCACCGGCTCCACCTGGCTGTAATGCTCCTCAATCACGGTCTGCAGGATCCGCCCCAACGCCTCAGGTCGCTCCTCCTCGGTGGGCAGACCGATGGCATCAGCGGTGAAGCCCAGACGACCCACGAGCTTGCCCGCACGCATCTGGAACAGCTGCACGGCGGCCACCCGTTCATCCGCCGCCAGGGCAAGCACATCCCGGCTCACCGAGCTGTCGCCCAGGCTCATCTTTTGATCGGCCGTGAGGGTGTCGATCCCCTGCAGCTGATCGCGCACCCGCGCGGCACTTTCGAAATCAAGCCGCTCGGCATAGCGCTCCATCTGCTCCTGCAGCAGCTGCAGCAACTCCTCATTGCGCCCTTGGAACACCATCGCCACCTGGCGCAGGGTGCGGTGGTAGTCCTCCGAGCTGATTTTTTCCTGGCAGACCCCTGGGCAGCGCCCGATGTCGTAATTGAGGCAGGTGCGGTCTTTATGCAATGGCTGCGGTCGCTGCCGCAGCGGGAACACCCGTTTCACCAGGCCGAGGGTGCGGCGCAACAGGCCCACATCCACATAGGGGCCGTAGAACCGATCCAATGGGGAACGAAAGCGCCGCCGCCGCGTGATGAAGATGCGGGGATAGGCCTCGCTCCAGGTGATGCAGAGATAGGGATATTTCTTGTCGTCCTTCAGCAGCACGTTGAAGTGCGGTTGATGGTTCTTGATCAGATTCGCCTCGAGGGCGAGCGCTTCCGCCTCGCTGTCGGTGACGATGAACTCGATCTCGCAGACCTGCCGCACCATCAAGGCAATGCGCGGCGAGTGGCCGTGACCACTACCGCTCTGGAAGTAGCTGCGCACGCGATTGCGCAGCACCTTCGCTTTGCCGATGTAGAGGATGCGGTCCTCTGCGTCGCGCATCAGATAGCAACCCGGCTCGGCGGGCACCTCCTTCAGGCGCGCCTTCAGCCGAGGCGGGTCTTGAAGGAGTGGCTGGATCGTGCTCAAGCGGCGCGACTCAGCCGCCGTACTGCCAGCCGGTGCTGCTCAGCTCGAGGGCTGCCTCATCGCGATGCAGCACAGCACTTTTCACCTCACCTACAAACACGGTGTGATCGCCGTGGGCCACTTGCCCCACCAGCTCGCACTCCACGGCACCGAGGGCGTCATTCAGCACCGGCAGGCCCAGCTCGCCCAATTGATAGGGGGCGGCATCAAAACGACCACCCACGCCCTTCTGGGGCTTGAAGAACACCGCCGCCAGATCCTTCTGGTCGGCCGCCAGCACGTTCAGTGAGAAGCGGCCGGTGCGCTGGATCATGCCGTTGCTGGTGCTGTCGGCGCGCACAGCCATCACCACCAAGGGAGGCTCAAAGGAGCCCTGCGTCACCCAGCTGGCGGTGAAACCGTTCACCTCATCGCCTTCAGCCACACCGCAGATGAACACCCCATGGGGGATCTTGCGCAGCAGGGTTTTCTTGGCGTCGGCGTTGAGGGCCATGGGCGACGAGCTCGGAGAACTGGATCCTGGTCGAACTCTAGAAACCCTTGCAGGACGCGGGCTGGCCGGATGACCGCCCGAGCGGATGCCGCTCCATAGGATCGGGCCATGCAGGCCCTCTATCCCGGCAGTTTCGATCCCCTCACCCTGGGGCACCTCGACGTCATCGAGCGGGGCTCTCACCTGTTCAGCTCGCTCACCGTGGCGGTGTTGCGCAACCCCAGCAAAAACCCCTGCTTCAGCGTGGAGCAGCGCTTGGAGCAGATCCGCCAGGCCACGCAACACCTCAGCACTGTTCAGGTGGCGGCCTTCGATGGGCTAACCGTTGACTTTGCTCAGACCTGCGGGGCCGGGGTGATCCTGCGGGGGTTACGCGCGCTCAGCGATTTCGAATACGAACTGCAGATCGCCCACACCAACAAGAGCCTGGCGCCTCAGTTGGAAACACTGTTTCTCGCCACGGCCACCACCCACAGCTTTCTCAGCAGCTCCGTGGTGAAAGAAGTCGCACGCTTCGGCGGCAGTGTCGGTCACATGGTGCCCATAGGAGTGGCCAACGACCTAGCGAGGCTTTTTAATCAGTCATCCCCTTGATCGCATCTGATGGCTGAGGCACAGCTCACTTCCGTGCTCGACCAGCTCGATCAACTGGAGGACATCGTTCTCGACGGCACCCGGGTGCCGTTCAGCGGTGGGCGCTTGGTGAATGAACAGGACGCCATCGAGTTGATAGATGCGCTGCGCGAAGCCCTGCCGCCGCAGCTGGCCCAGGCCGAGGAGCTTGTGGCCAAGAAGGATGAATTCATCGGGCAAGCCCGTCAGCAGGCTGAGGAACTGCTGCAGCAGGCCAAGGCACAGCGCGAACAACTGATCAACAGCCAGGCGATTCGTCAGGAAGCTGAGCGCCAGGGCGCTGAGCTCCGCGAGCAGGGTCGTCAGCAGGGGGAACAGCTGCTCACCCAAGCCCGCCAACAACTGGCGAAGGCCGAGCAGGAGCACCAGGCCCGCATGGCCCAAATGGAGCAACAGTTCAGCCAGCGCCGTCAGCAATTGGAGCAGGAAGCGCTGCAGCGGCGCCAGCAACTGGATCAGGAGGCGCTCGAGCTGAAGCGCCAACTGGCTGAGCAACACGAGCAATCGCGCCAGCAAAGCCTCACGGAGCTGGAAAAAATCCGCCAGGAGGCGATGCGGCTGCAGCAGAGCAGCCAGGCCGAGGCCGAACGCGTGCAGAACGATGCCCTGCAGTTCCGCCAACAAACCCAACAGCAGTGCGAAGCCCTGATCAGCCGCAGCCGCCAGGAGGCCGCCACGATTCAGGAGGGCGCCAACCGCTACGCCGAACAGGTCCTGACGGAGTTGGAAGGCCGCCTCAAGGACATGGGGCAGGTCGTGGTGGCCGGCCGCCGCGAATTGGTGCGACTGCAGGCCGTCGATCCCACCACCTTGGTGCAGCAGGCCCGCTCGAATGAGGAGCAGGCCGTGCCGATCAGCCGCGCCCGCCGCGCCGCCGAACGCATCAAGCGCGCAGCAGGCCAGCGCTAAAGCGCTTGGGGCGTTGGTGCTTGCGGCGGGCAGAGTCCCGCCAGCCGGCTCTGGCGCAGGATCTCACCGATGGTGCTGTTGGGTGAGCCGGCACCATTCGACACCATGCTCACGTACCGCACACCATCGGGTGTCTCCAGCACGCCGCTGATCGATCTCACACCCGTGATCGTGCCGGTCTTGCCGCGGAAGCGACCGTCGAGTTCACTGCCGCGCCAGAGGCTGCGCAGGGTGCCCCGCTGGCCTGCGATCGCCATGGAGGCCCAATAGTTGTTGGCGTAGGGGTGCTGCGCCATGCGCAACAACAGCGCCGCCAGCAAGCGGCTGGTGACGCGATTGCCGCGATCCAGCCCACTGCCATCGACCACCGTCACACCAGCCATCGGCAGACCCTGAGCCGACAGCCACTGCATGGCCTGCTGGCGTGCCTGCGGCAGATCCCAGCTGCCGGTGCCCTGGCGCAGCAGCACTTCGGAGGTGAAGTTATGGCTATCGGTATTGGCAAGGCTGAGGAGCCCGTGCATGCCCACCGAGCGTTCCTCGTGCAGCAGCGTGGCCGTATCGGTGTTGGCACTGGTGACCGGCACCAGCCGGATCGCCGCGCTACCACCCTGGCGTTTGATTTCCTGCCCCAACAGCTTCTGCATGCGGCTGGGCGGATTCGCTACCGCCATGTCGAGCGCATTGCTGGTGAGGGCTAGCCGGGTGATCGGCGCGCCGTAGGCCTCGGCTCGGTCGGCCCACTCCCAGCCCTGGGGCCACCAACGTTGCTTCGGTTCTTCCACCAATTGGATGGTGAGTGGAGCACTGGTTTGACCACTGCTGCCCCCGGAGCCCATCGCCAACTTGGCGAAGCGTTGCAACTGAGCGAGATCCAGATCGGGATCGCCTTCTCCGGTGATCTGGAACGTGCCATCGGGCTGACGCCAGAGCCGGGTGGTGAGCCGGTAGTCGGGCCCGAGGCGATCGAGGGCGATGGCAGTGCTGATCAGCTTCTGATTGGACGCTGGGATGCGCGGTCGTGTGCCATTCACATCCGCCAGAAGACGGCCCTGGGCATCCGCCACCGTGACGCTCCACACCGAAGCTTCCCCACCCACCACCGAAGCGATGCGTTGCTGCAGGGCCGGGCAGCTCACCTGCCGTTGCAGCTGCGGCAGACCGACAGGCGGTGGCGCGGCCGGAAGACTGCTGGCGGCCACCGTGGGCACATCCGCCGGCAGCTCAAGCGCGACAACGGGAAGGCTGAGGCCGAGGGGGAGCAGCGCCGTCAGCAGCAGTCGTGCGCTCATCTCAGGAGCCCACCTGCAGGCCGGTCACCGAGCCGGTGACCCGGAAATCACGACCCTCCAATTCAACGGGGGCGCCGATTTTCAGATTCTGGTTGCCGAACACCACCCCATCGGCGCCTTTACGGCCCTCACCCTTGAGCACAAAGCGAGCATCCAGGCTCGGGAACTGATCCTGATTGGGATCGGGTGCGCTCACGACCTTGCCATCCGGCATCACGGCGGCCAGGCGGCGCTGCAGCGGGATCACCTGTTCCACCGGCACGCTGCCGTGGGGTTGGTTTCGAATCACGATCGCCACCTTGCCGGCACTGCGGGCCCCCTCGATCAGGGCTGCCGGGTTAGCGACGGGAACGCCACGCACATCCACCATCACCGTTACGGGCACCAAGCCACCGGTGGCCCTGGCTACGGCGCCGCTGAGTTTGGGGCTCCAGATCACACCTGCCGCAGCCATCAACACAGCCGCAGCTGCTCCCGCATCCACCAGGGAGAAACGACGGGTGGATTCAGCCATGGCGCAACAGCAGACACCGAACTGTAAGGAGCGTGTCCGGTGGGCACAAGCTCAGCGGGCAGCCTCTTCCAGTGCCTCCAATTGCTGCTCGCGGTCGGGCCGCTGCTCAAAGCTGCAAACGCTCCGGTAACCATCGGGATCGCGGCGATAGAACTGCCAGTCGGCCGGATAGGCCCGCCGCAGTGCACCCTCGGAGGTGGGCAAGAGGCCATAGGCCGCCTGCCATTCCGAGAGGAAGCCTTTACGGCGCTCACGGGCGACGGTGCCGATGCCCACTGCGGCATCCTCGAGGCGGCCGTTGATCATCACCAGCGATCCGCGGTGCTGAGCGCAGAGCGATTCCACCTCCTCGTAATCGGCAGGGGTCGGAGCCGCCAGCAGCACCAGGCCCTCGCTGCCGCCATCGGCCTGTTGGAGGCGAAGCAGATCTCCTAGCCCCAGCAACTGCTGGGCCTGATCAAGGGCGTCACGCTTGGCCAGCGCCGTGGCTCCGGCATCAGGGAAGAGCAAGCGCGCCTCCGGATGTTGCGGGGTGAGGGCGGCCAGCAACCGCAGGGCCACCGGCAGGATACGCAACCCTTCAAAGCGAAACTCCACGGTCCACAGTCCCCGGCTCTGGCTGGCCAGGGCCGCCTGAACGGCCGCCAAGGCCTCCTCTTCGGCTTGGCGCAGGTCAGCGGGAAGCATGGGAGTGGATCGGGTCGGCCGACCCTAAAGCGTGGCTCGAGCGCGATCGAGGGCAGCTGGGAGCAGCTCGAGCAGCTCAGGCTCATGCCACGGCCCCAGGCTGATCCGCAGACCGGCGGCTGCCGGCTCCGGTGCATGACCCATGGCCAGGAGCACTGAGCTGGCGGCGGAGCCGCTGCTGCTGCAGGCCGAGCCGCTGCTGCAGGCCCAACCTTCTCGCCAGAGGGCTTGCACCAATTGCCGACCGTTCAGCCACGATCCAAATCGGCTGCGCACCAGCAGGCTGAGGTGATGGGGTAGGCGGCCTGGATGGTCAGAAGCCAAGGGGTCCGGGCCGCTGCGCTCTACCCCGGGCAGCTGGAGCAGGGCCTCGAACAAGCGATTGCGAAGCCGGCCGCTGGGATCCACCCCGCCATGGTCGGTGAGCCGATCACAGGCCAGCTTGAGCGCGGTTTCGAAACCGGCGATCAACGCCACAGGCTCCGTGCCAGCCCGTAGGCCCCCTTCCTGCCCACCGCCGGCCAGGCAGGGTTGCAGATCGAGTCCCGCACGCACCAGAAGGGCACCAATCCCTCGGGGGCCCTGGAGTTTGTGGGCGGCCAGGCTGAGCAGATCCACCGGTAGATCGGCCATGGCCACGGGCTGGTGTCCGACCACCTGCACCGCATCCACATGCAGGAACACCCCGGCCGCACGGCAGAGCGCTCCGATCTGTCGCAGGGGCTGAATTGTGCCCACCTCGCTCTGACCCCAGATCAGCGACACCAGCCGCGTGGGAGGGGCAAGCAAGCGTTCCAGCGCTTGGAGATCCACTACTCCAACGCCATCCACAGGCACTTCGGCCACCTGCCATCCCCGTTGCTTGAGAGCCGCCGCCGCTGCACGCGTCGCGGGGTGCTCCACGGCGGAGATCACGAGTCGGGGTTGGTGCCCAGCTGGGGTTTGGGTCTCCAGTGCCGGAGCGCAGCCCAACAGGGCCAGATGGATGGATTCGGTGCCGCCGGATGTAAACACCACGCGCTCATCGCGGCAGCCGAGCAACGCGGCCACCCCGTGGCGGGAACGCTCCATCTGCTCCGCCGCTGCCAGACCGAAGCCATGCAGGCTGGAGGGGTTCGCCCAGGCCTGAGCCTGCACCGAGGCCATCCGCTCAGCCACCTCAGGCGCCAGCGGAGTGGTGGCGCAACAATCGAGGTAGTGGCTGAGGGGCTGGGGCTCCATCGCCTCAGCCGCTCAGGCCGCTGTCGCGCTCAAAGCGGGCGCGGGTGCGGGATTCGAGCGTGTTGGTGGCGAGGGTCACCAGGTCGTCGAGGGAACGGCCACTGAGCAGCGCTTCCACCCGGGCGCGGGCCTCGGCGCTGGGGCAGTTGTCCGGGCGAATGCAGCCATTGGTGCAAACCGTGGCGCAGTCGATCTCAGGGGGGGCTTGCTGAGGCTGGCTGGCAACGGGGGCAGTGATGGCCTCTTCAAGGTTGGGTGCCTGACGTGTTGCTTGGCTGCGAGCTTCAGCAACGGCGCGGGGATCGGGGATCACGGCGTCAAAGACATGCTCGGCTGGGCCATCCATGAACACCTTGCCGCTGCTGGCGTCCCAGTGGATCTGCAGCGGACCACCGGGTAGATCCAGGCGCGCGCGGCGGTCACACAGACCGAGGCTGTGGCAAGACACCAAGGTGGCGCAGGCACCGGTGCCGCAGGCCAGGGTGGGGCCTGCACCCCGCTCCCACACCCGCATCACCAAATGATCCGGGCTCAAAACCTGCACGAAGTGCACGTTGGTTTTGGCGGGGAAAGCTGGATGCACCTCCAGCAGGGCCCCGAAGCGCTCCAGATCGATTTCCTCCACCAGCGGCACCGGAATCACCACATGGGGATTGCCCATGCCGGCGGCCGCCACAGCAAACACTTCGCCATCGACATCCAGCTCGCCCTGGGGCAGACCCGCCGCTCCTACCGGGAGAGTGGTGGGCACCTGATCGGAGTGGAGGAAGGGAGCGCCCATATCCACGCGGATGGTGCCGTCGGGAAGGAGCTCCGGAACGATCCGGCCCGCCAGAGTGTCGATCTGCCAGGTGCGGCCGGCACCGTCGCCATCGCGGTCCGCCAGGAAGCGCGCCAGGCAGCGGATGCCGTTGCCGCACATCTCCGGTTCGGTGCCATCGGCGTTGAAGATGCGCATCCGCAACTCGCCGCCGTTGTTGGCCGGAAGCGCCAGGATCACGCCGTCGCCACCCACGCCGAAGCGGCGGTCACACAGTTCGATCACCAGCTCGGGCGTCAACCCGAACACGAAGTCGGGATCGCTGGCGCTGCGGCCATCGAGCATCAGGAAGTCGTTACCCAGCCCCTGGTATTTGCTGAAGCTCAGTTCAGCCTGCAGCGAACTGAACGGGGTCTTGCTGGGGGACGACACGCGCGGCAGCCTGCCTGGGCAGGCATGAGGTTGAGGCAAATCCTATGGGGAGCAGCATGGAGAACCGGGCTGCGCTGTTCGACACCTCCCAGCCTGGGATCCGTCAGCTGCAGAGCTGGATTCGCAGCCGCACCAACCTGGCTGTTCAGCTTCTCGATGGCACAACTCTCACGGGCGTGCCCCGCTGGGTGGATGCCGATTACCTCGCCCTCGAGCCCAGCAGCGGGGGTGAGCTAGTGCTGGTGAATCGCGTCGCCATTGCCCTGTTGCGAGCTCTCATGTAAGGGCCCCTTGAAGGGCTGTGGGAGCATCGGCCTCACGCCCCCACTCGTCCCCAGCCCGTCCGTGAGCGAGAGCAGCCGCTACCAACCCCAGTCGATCGAAACCGGCTGGCAGCAGGCCTGGCGAGAGAACGGTCTGCATGACACGCCGGAGCTCGCAGCCGGCGACGAAGCGTTTTACGCGCTCTCGATGTTCCCCTATCCCTCGGGGAACCTGCACATGGGCCATGTGCGCAACTACGTGATCACCGATGTGGTGGCACGAGTGCAACGGCTGCGCGGCAAAAAAGTGCTCCATCCCATGGGCTGGGATGCCTTCGGCCTACCCGCTGAAAACGCCGCCATCGAACGGGGTGTGGATCCCGGCGGCTGGACCGACCAGAACATCGCCTCGATGCGCGAGCAGCTCAACCAACTCGGGCTCTCGATCGATTGGGATCGCGAGGTGGCCACCTGCCACGCCGATTACTACCGCTGGACCCAGTGGCTGTTCCTGCAATTCCTGGAGGCGGGCCTCGCCTATCAAAAGGACGCCACGGTCAACTGGGATCCGATCGATCAGACCGTGCTCGCCAACGAGCAGGTGGACAGCGAGGGCCGCTCCTGGCGCTCCGGTGCCTTGGTGGAAAAGCGCAAGCTGCGCCAGTGGTTCCTGAAGATCACCGACTACGCCCAGCAACTGCTCGACGACCTCAACCAGCTCGAGGGTTGGCCGGAGCGGGTGCGCACGATGCAGGCCAACTGGATCGGCCGCAGCACCGGTGCTGAATTGCAGTTCACGGTGGTGGATGCCGCCGGCAACGACACGGCCGAACGCATCACCGTGTTCACCACCCGGCCCGACACGATCTTCGGGGCGTCGTACGTGGTGCTGGCCCCGGAGCACCCGCTGGTGGCTGAGCTCACCACGGCCGAACAGCAGATTGCGGTGGAAGCGTTCTGCGATCTGGTCTCCCGCCAGAGCGAGCAGGAACGCACCGCCGAAGACAAGCCCAAGCGCGGTGTGCCCATCGGCGCCCAGGTGCGCAACCCTGCCAATGGTGAGCTGATCCCGATCTGGATCGCCGATTACGTCCTCGCCGAGTACGGCACTGGCGCGGTGATGGGTGTGCCCGCCCACGATCAACGCGATTTCCTGTTCGCCCGCCAGTACGAACTGCCGGTGCAGCAAGTCATCGTTCCCGAAGGCAGCGATGAGCACGCCTTTGAAGGCAGCGCCTGGACCGAAGGGGGAGTGCTGATCCACTCCGGCCGCTTCGACGGTCTGCCGAACGGCCAAGCCAAGCAGGCGATCACGGCGGCCGCAGCAGCGGAAGGCTGGGGCCAGGAAAAAGTGCAGTTCCGCCTGCGCGACTGGTTGATCTCACGCCAGCGCTACTGGGGTTGCCCGATTCCGGTGATCCACTGCGACAGCTGCGGTGTGGTGCCCGTGCCCGCTGAGCAACTGCCGGTGGAATTGCCCCGAGATGTGGCCTTCAGCGGCAAAGGCGGTTCACCCCTGGCGCAACTGGAGAGCTGGGTGAACGTGAGTTGCCCCTGCTGCGGCAAGCCCGCCAAGCGGGAGACCGACACCATGGACACGTTCATGTGCTCCAGCTGGTATTTCCTGCGCTACAGCGATGCCAAGAACAGCCAGCTCCCCTTCCGCAAAGACGCCGTCGACAGCTGGCTGCCGGTGGACCAGTACGTGGGCGGCATCGAGCACGCGATCCTGCACCTGCTCTACTCGCGCTTCTTCACCAAAGTGTTGCGCGATCGCGGCCTGCTGAGCTTCGACGAGCCCTTCACCCGCCTGCTCACCCAGGGCATGGTGCAGGGCATCACCTACAAGAACCCGCACACCGGCAAATACATCGCTCCGGCAGATGTCGCCGATCCCACCGATCCGCGCGATCCAGTCAGCGGCGAGGTGCTGGAGACGTTCTTCGAGAAGATGTCGAAGTCGAAGTACAACGGCGTGGATCCAGCCGTGGTGATCGACAAATACGGCGCCGACACGGCCCGCATGTTCATCCTGTTCAAGGCGCCGCCGGAAAAGGACCTCGAGTGGGATGACGCCGACGTTGAAGGCCAGTTCCGCTTCCTGCAACGCCTTTGGCGTCTCGTGGATTCGGCCTGCGAGCGCGGCCTCAGCCTTGCGGCAGGTGCCGGCAATGCAGACGCCGTGGCCCAAGCTCTCGCGGAGGCAAGTGCTTCGGCTGGCCTCAAGCCCGATGAACAGGAGTTGCGCCGCGCCGTGCACACGGCGATCACCGAAATCAGCGACGACCTCGATGGCGATTACCAGTTCAACACCGCCGTGTCGGAGCTGATGAAGCTCAGCAATGCCATGGGCAGCCATCTCGAGGGCAGCGGCGAGGTGTTCGCCTGCGAGGCCCTGCGCAACCTGCTGATCCTGTTGGCGCCCTTCGCGCCCCATCTGGCCGAGGAACTCTGGCTCAAGCTCGGCGGCCGCAACAGCGGCGATGCCCTCGCCGGCAGCAGCATCCACGCGCAACGTTGGCCAGTGGCCGACGCCTCAGCCCTGGTGCGCGACACCGTACCCCTGGTGATTCAGATCAAGGGCAAGGTGCGCGGCAACCTGGAGGTGCCTGCTGATGCCGACAAAGCCACCCTCGAGAAGCTCGCCCTCGAGAGCGAGATCGCGGCGAAATGGCTGGAGGGCAAAGCCCCCAGCCGCGTGATCGTGGTGCCGGGCAAGCTGGTGAACCTGGTGCCTTGAGGCGTCTGAGCCTCAGTCGTGGGTAAACACCAACGACTCAGGCTGACCCCAGTCGCCGCGCGCATCAATGTGGCGGCGATTGGCACAGAGGTGGCGCAGGATCCAATACAGAGGCTCGGGTGAGGGCAGGCCCATCAGCGTTTGCAACTCAGCGAGGGTGTGCTCGCGCTTGTCGGCCATGGCCTGCTCGAGACGCGCCTGGAGATCCAGCAGAGCGGCTGCAGCTTTCTTGCCTGCTTCCACGCCGGGCTGGTGGTAGGCGTTGATGTTCACCAACTCGCCGTAGTAGCCCACGGCACGCTCGAAGAGAGCAATCAAGGCACCGAGGCTGCGGGCATCAAGCTTCTGCATCGTGATGCTGAGGTTGAAGCGCCCCTCCTCCGTGAGGGCTGAACGGGTGCCCTGCAGGAAGCCATCGAGGAAATCACCGGGGTTTTCGCCCTCCAGCGGCGGAATGTCGCCGGGATCCTCGAGCACCTCAATGAACGTCACGAAATAGTTGTCGACGCCATCGCGCAGCTGCTGCACATAGGCGTGCTGGTCCGTTGAGCCCTTATTGCCGTAGACGGCAATGCCTTGGTGCACCACATTCCCCTGACGATCAAGCTTCTTGCCGAGGCTCTCCATCACCAGCTGCTGCAGGTAGCGGCTGAACACCTCCAGCCGGTCGCGGTAGGGAAGCACCACCATGTCGCGCTGACCACGGCCACCACCGGCGTGGAACCAAGCAGCTGCGAGCAGGGCGGCGGGGTTGCTGTCGAGGCTGGTGGCTGCACGGGTCACAGCATCCATCTCGGCCGCTCCTGCCAGGAAGGCTCGGATGTCGGAGCCGATCAACGCTCCGGGCAGCAGGCCAACAGCGCTGGTGATGCTGGTGCGACCGCCCACCCAATCGAACATGTCGAAGCGGGCCAGCCAATCGCCTTGCTCCGCCTCCTGATCCAGGCGGCTGCCGAGCATGGTCACAGCCACGGCCTGGCGAATCCAGGTGCCACCGGCTGCTTCGACAGCACGGCGGGCCTGGAGCATGCCGATGTGGGGCTCAGGCGTTCCGCCGGATTTGCTCACCACGATCACCAGCGTGGTCTTGAGCCGATCCCCCAGGGAAGCCAGGGTGCGGCGCATGCCGTCGGGATCGACGTTGTCGAAGAAGTGGAACGGCAGACCAGCACCGGGATCCTGCAGCGCACGGATCATCAGCAAAGGGCCCAGGCCCGAGCCGCCGATGCCGATCCACAGAACATCGGTAAAGCGATCACCAGCCGCCGGTTGGATGGCGCAGCTCAGCACATCGCGGCCGAAGGCCTCGATGCGATCGATCTCCTCTTGGATGTGCTGGCCGCTGGCGGGATCAGGAGCGAGCTGCGGGTTGCGTAGCCAGTAGTGGCCAACCTGACGTTGCTCATCGGCATTGGCGATGGCGCCACCCTCGAGCGCGTGCATGGCCTGGAAGGCCTCCTTGAAGCGGGGCCTCAGGCTGCTGAGCACGGCTTCATCGAGGCCCATCCGGCTCACGTCCAGCCAGAAACCGAGGCTGGGGTTGTGCCAGAGCTGACTGCAGAACCGCTGCCACTGGCTGTTGGCATCAACGCCGGGAGCGGAAGCGGTGGGTGTCATCTAGCCGGTTGAAGCAGGCGCCCCTGGAACCTATCGGCGAAATCTCCGTGGGAGAACCCTTTTGAGGCGCAAAATCAAGGAAAACCCAAGACTGAAACGCGACTGTGTGGACAAGCACACAACCGAACCACCACCGGCTGGAGACCTGTGGACAGGCTTCGTAAGCTTTGGTTAATACCCACACAGTCCTGGGCCAGCCTCTTCGCTACCGCAGCACCCGCACCGCGCTCTGCGCTGGGGCGCTTGGCTTGGCCATGCTGAGCCTTGGCAGTGTTGTGACCAACGGCTGGCTCCGTAACAGCTCAACCCCGATCCGCGAGCGTTCGAGCCTCGCCGAGCAGCCCGAAGCCGACCCCACCACCTTCACCGCTGAAGAGCTCAAGGAGCTGCAACGTCGTTTTGGCGTGCACGGCCCCCAGCCCAAGCTGGCCCAGCTGTTCACCCGTGGTGTCGACCAGCTCACGCCCCTGCGCAGCCACACCGTGAGCCGCCTGGAGTCGCTCCGGCCTGTGGTGTTGCGCGAGAGCAACCGCACGGGCATCAACCCGATGTTGCTGGCGGCGATCCTGTTCGACGAAATGCAGCACGCCAAGCCAGGGGAAGATCTGCCCTTGGCAGCCCACTCCGGCTTGTTCAGCACCCACGGGCCTGCCCAGCTCGGCCTTAGTGAAATGGTCAAGCAAGGCTTGCTGCGCGAGGACGCCACCCCAGCCGAAGTGGCAGAAGCCCGCAACCAGCTGCTCGATCCCGAACGCAACGTGGAATTGCTCGCCGGCAAGATGGCCCGCTTGCTGTCGGTGCTAGAGCAGCCGGCAGCCTCCACATTCCATGTGAGCCAGCACCGCAGTCGCGCCAAGACCGTGGCCACCCTGGCCTATCTGCACAACGGCAAGCTCGATTACCCGGCGCGAATCCTTCGCTACATGCAGGATCCCGAGCTACACGGGCTGATCTTCGGTGAACGGCGTAAACCCGCCCCCTCCCTCATCTGAGCCTGAAGCGGTTCAGCAGAGGGCTCCAATCGCCGCCAGGCGGCTCTGCAACGCCGACCAATCAAAGCTGCGGGGATCGGCCCGTTCGGCACCCAGATCCACATGGCGGTGGGTGGTGATGTGATCAAACGGGATCCGGTAGCGCCGCATCCAATCCGCCAAAACAACGGCCAGAGCGTCGTATTGACGGCTGGTGTAGCCGCTATGGCTGGCGTCTGCGTCTTCGCCATCCAGTGGAGTTTCCAAGCTCAGGTGCAACGCGAAGTTGTTCACCGATCCCGCCATCGATGGGTTGGTCACATCCCAGCGGCCCTTGAATGCGGAGTAGCCGGCACCAAAAGCTCGTTTGCCAGGGTCGAGCGTTTGCACCACCTGGCCGTCTTCCCCGATCAGCACGTGGTAGCTGACCTGGTCGTGATCGTGCGGGTGGTGGGTCGTGAAGGTGTTGATGGCTGAGCCGATCCCATACACGGTTTCGTGCAACACCACCAGCGATGGCGTGGTGTCTACGGCGTTGCCATAAGCGTCGGTGCCCGTGCGCTCGCCGTAATTGCTCGGATCGATGCTGATTCGGCGCGTGCTGCCGGGCAGATCGCGTTGCAAGGCCAGCAAACGGCTGCGTAAGGCCCGGTCGGGGCTGGCGCACTGGCGGGCCAAGGGGCTCACCCAGGCTGCCTGAGCAGGTGGCGAGGGTGCCTTCACACGCTGCACAGCCTCGGGGATGGACACCACCACAGGCTCCCGCACCCAATGAAGGGCAGCGGCGGCTAGAGCGAGCACGGCTGTGGCTGCTGCCACCGCTGCAGGCCAGCCCATGGGCCGCGGGGGCTTGATACCGGGGAAGGGGCGCACCATTTAGGCCACCGCAGGGTGGTCGCCGCAGGGTTGCTGAAGCAGCCAACGGCGCTGCGCATCCTGTTGTTCTGCGCTGGGCTCGAGCACCTGCTTCAGCACGTAACGCTCCACCCGAGGGGCCAGGGGGCTGAAGCTGAGGCTGCGGATCTGAGAGCGCCTGGAGATCAGCAGAGTTTGGCTCTGACCGCTTTGGAGTGAGCGTGACCAATCCTCCGCATTCCTGAGGCGCTGCTGATCCAGGGCCACCAGCTCATCGCCCACCATCACGCCGGCCTGCTCCGCTGGCCCACCACGCAGCACCCGTGCTGCCGTGAGGCAGCCACCCTCCTGACGTGTTGTCAGCCCGGCCCATGGCGCGCTGGCCATTTCTGCCTCCAGATGCAACCCCACACTCGATAGGTAGCCATCGAGATCCGGATCGTCGAGCTCCTGCAGCCATCTCGGCAGCTGTGTGTTCAGATCCGGGGCCTGACTGGCGAAGGCCGCGATCAGATCCGCTTCGTTGTAGCCGCGCCCCCAGCGACCGTGGCTAAGCCAAAGCTGGCGCAACACCTGCAGCAACGACCCGCCGCAGCGGCGCAGGTGCAGATCAAGGCAAAGGGCGATCACCGCTCCCTTGAGGTAATAGCTGACTTGGGAATCACCGGAATAGGCATCCGCTTTGTAGAGCTTCACCCAGGCTTCCTGGCTGCTCTCCCGCAGGCTTTGCACAAAGCGGCCTGGGGTGAGGCGATAGCGGCTGAGATCTTCACCAAGATCGATGAGCAGCTCGTCGGGCTGGGTGAGACCAGCACTGAGCGGCAGGAACTGATCCAGGTAGCTGGTCACACCCTCGGCAAACCAGAGGCTGGGCACCACAGGAGCGCGGTGGTAGTCGATCGGGGTGAGTTCGGTGGGCCGTAAGCGCCGCACATTCCATTGGTGCAGGTACTCATGGGCCACCAATTGAAGGAAGCGGCGGTAGCCGTTGGGCTTCTCCAGATTGCGCCGTCCATAGACGAGCACGGTGCTGTCGTCATGCTCAAGACCGCCATAACCCTCATCCACCAAGTGGAGGATCACGAGGTAACCGGCTGAGGCAGGCCGGTCCACCCCCATCAGCCGGCAACAGGCTTCGCAAACGCGGCGTAGATCCTCGAGAAGCTCTGGGTGCTGCTGCAGCAGCCAGGCCTCCTCCCCCGGAGCCCCAGCCCAACACACCAGCCGATGGGGCACCCCATGCACCGCAAAGTCGAGCGGGCGGTGGGGCCCCGCTTCCAGCGGGCTATCGAGCAGTTGATCGAAACTGCGCGCCTGCCAACAGCCCTGATCAAGGGGAAGTGGAACAAAGGCCTCCCACCCCTCCGGCACGGTGCACGACAACGCATGCGGGCTCCAGCGCTCTCCCTCCAGCTCGAGCACCACAGCAGCGAGGGCCAGGAAACCGTGTTCGTGATCAAGGTGACACGTGCGCACGGTGAGTTCCGTTGCGAGCACGCGGTAGCGGATGGTGAGCGCTCCTGCCTCGGGATCACAGTCCAGCAACCAGGCGGCTGGCTCCAAGCGCTGCAGGGGTAACCGCTGCCCGCCTTGCTCCACCTGCAACCCCTCGAGCAGGCGCACGTAATCGCGAATCAGATACGAACCCGGGGTCCAGCCGGGCAAGGCAAGACGCATCCGCCGCAGGCGGGGCTGCAGTTGCATCTGCACCGACACCAGATGCTGCTGGGGTTCGCTCAGATCGAGATGGACCTGAACCACGGTGTGTGTCAGCGGGTCAGACCGTGGGCGAGATCAGCCGTTGCATGGGGCACAGCCGTTGCGTGAAGCACCGCCTTTGCATCGGGCAGATCGGTGGCCAGGTTGCGCAGGGCCTGATGGGCTGCGTAGCGGCGTGTGATCGAACCGATCAAGTGTTGAAGAGAGCGGGAGCGGCCGAGCTGCTGGAGATCACCAACAAGGGCCAACTGGCCCGAAGCCTCAAGGCGCCACCCCAGCCAAATGCCCTCAGGCAGCTTCACGCGCAGAGCCACAGCCTCCCGTTGATTGGCGAAGCCGCGTAGGTGACCACCACGGATCACCGTGAGATCCAGATCCTCAAGCGCCTGAATCAACACATCCTCATCACGAAGGACGGTTGGCAGGATGGAGAGATGGGACATGGCCCGACACCCGATCCTTTGAACCCTAGCGAGCCCAACGGGTCCATCCAGTGGCCGTTGCCACCGGATCGCCAGCCAGATTCCACCCGGCCGATTCGCCTTGGGGTGATGGCCTCAGGGTCGGGCAGCAACTTTGAAGCGCTGGTGCAGGCTTGCCGGAGTGGGCAGCTGGCTGCATCGGTGTGCCAGTTGGTGGTGAACAATCCGGGTTGCGGCGCTGAACAGCGCGCCGCCCGCCTCGGTGTGCCCTGCACGCTCCATGACCACCGTCTCTTCCCCAACCGCGAGGCCCTGGACCAGGCCCTGATCACCAGCTTCCAGGCCGCTGCGGTGGATCTGGTGGTGATGGCCGGTTGGATGCGGATTGTCACCCAGGCGCTGATCGATGCCTACCCGCAACGCCTGGTGAACATCCATCCATCGCTGCTGCCGAGCTTCAGGGGCGCCCGGGCGATCGAACAGGCCCTCGAGGCTGGCGTGCAGCTCAGTGGCTGCACGGCCCATTTGGTGAGCCTTGAGGTGGACACCGGCCCGATTCTTGTTCAGGCGGCTGTGCCGGTGCTCAAAGGCGACTCAGCAGCCAGCCTGGCGGCCCGGATCCACACCCAGGAGCATCAGATCCTGCCGCTGGCGGTGCAGCTGGCAGCGGAGCGACTCGGCTTAACCGCGCTCGATCAGGGATAGAAGGGCAGGAGGGGCAGACCGGTTTCAGCCGGCAGGCCCGCCATCAAGTTCAGACACTGAACGCCCTGGCCGGCCTGGCCCTTCACCATGTTGTCGATGGCGCTCATCACGATCACCTGCCCGGTGCGGCCATCGACTTGAACGGACAGCAGGGCACGGTTGGTCTGCCGGACCCACTTGGTGGAGGGGTAGGTGCTAACGGGAAGCACCTGCACGCAGGGGGCGTGGCGGTAGGCCGCCTCGAGCAGGGTGGTGAGATCGTCAGCCGTCAAACCGGGATCCCGAAGGCGGCCGTAAACCGTGGCGAGCAGACCGCGCACCATCGGGATCAGGTGGGGCGTGAACTGCAGGGCAATCGCATGGCCGGAGGCGCGGCTGCATAGCTGTTCAATCTCACTGGTGTGGCGATGGCCCACCACGCCATAGGGGGCAACACCCTCCGAAGCTTCCGCGAGCAGCAGGTGTTCCTTGGCGGCGCGGCCACCGCCACTGGTGCCGGTCTTGGCATCGATCACGATGCCGCTCGTTTCAATCAAGCCCTGCTTCAGCAATGGCATGAGCGCCAGCAAGCTGGCCGTGGGGAAACAACCCGGTGCCGCCACCAGCCGGGTTGCGGCGATCCGCTCTGCATCCCACTCCACAAGGCCGTACACCGCCTCAGCGCAGAGATCGTGATCGCTGCGGGGGAAGGAGCGCGCCTCCGAGGCGTACACCTCGTTCCACTGCTCGAGGGAGCTGTAGCGATAGTCGGCGGAGAGGTCCACCACCTTCACGCCCCGCTCCAGCAGCGGTGGCACCAGGGTGGAGGCCAAACCATTGGGCAGGCTCAGCACCGCAAAGTCTGCGGCTGCAGCGATCGCATCCGGATCCGGTGACTGCACCACGGGATCGCCCGGCAGGGGCAGAAATGGGGTGAGCTCACTCCAGCGTTTGCCGCTGCTGCGCTCGCCACCGAGGAAGCTCACCTCCAGCTCTGGATGCCCCTGAAGCAGGCGCAGGGTCTGCAGCCCGCCATAACCGGAGGCGCCGATCACCGCAACGCGCTTGCTGGCCATGCCGGGAGGTCAAGAACGCCAGATCGTACCGGGCTCTATAAAAGTGTCTGCAAGTCGGGCCCGGCGGGCCCTCCACTCCTGAACCAGAGCACATTCCAGTTCGACACCATCGCCGATGGCCTGGCGGCGATCCGCAATGGCGAAATGGTGGTGGTGGTGGATGACGAAAATCGAGAAAACGAAGGGGATCTGATCTGCGCGGCGCAATTCGCCACGCCTGAGCAGATCAACTTCATGGCCACCGAGGCCCGCGGCTTGATCTGCCTCGCCATGGAGGGGGAGCGCCTCGATGCGCTCGATCTGCCCCTGATGGTGGATCGCAACACCGACAGCAATCAGACGGCCTTCACGGTGAGCGTGGATGCGGGACCTGAGAACGGCGTCAGCACAGGCATTTCGGCTGAAGACCGAGCCCGCACGATTCAGGTGGCCATCCACCCCGACACGCGTCCAGCCGACCTGCGGCGCCCCGGCCACATCTTTCCGCTGCGTGCCAAACAGGGCGGTGTGCTGAAGCGAGCGGGCCACACCGAAGCGGCCGTTGATCTAGCGCGGTTGTCGGGCCTCTATCCGGCTGGGGTGATCTGTGAGATCCAGAACGCCGACGGCTCCATGGCTCGCCTCCAGCAGCTGGTGGAGTACGCGCGGCTTCATGGATTGCGGCTGATCAACATTGCTGACCTGATCCGCTACCGGCTCGACACCGAGCGCTTCGTGCGCCGGCAGGCCGAGGCCACGTTGCCCAGCGCCTTTGGTCAATTCCGCGCGATCGGCTTCCGCAATGAGCTCGATGGCAGCGAACACGTGGCGATCGTGAAAGGCCATCCCGAGCAGGTTGAAGGCCCTGTGCTGGTACGGGTGCACAGCGAATGCCTAACCGGTGATGCTTTCGGCTCCCTGCGCTGTGATTGCCGCCCGCAGCTCGAGGCGGCGCTGCGGATGATCGAAGCGGCTGGTGAAGGGGTGGTGGTGTATCTGCGCCAGGAGGGTCGCGGCATCGGCCTGATCAACAAGCTGCGGGCCTATTCCCTCCAGGACGGCGGCCTCGACACCGTGGAAGCCAATGAACGTCTGGGCTTTCCCGCCGACCTCCGCAACTACGGCGTCGGGGCCCAGATCCTCAGCGATCTCGGCGTGCACCGCCTGCGCCTGATCACCAACAACCCGCGCAAAATCGCCGGTCTGGGTGGCTATGGGCTGCAGGTGGAAGATCGCGTGCCGCTGGTGATGGATCCAAGCCAGCACAATGCCGCCTACCTGCAGACCAAGCAGGCCAAACTCGGCCACCTGATGGACGCACCGGCTGTGCAGGGTCCCGCAGCCGTGTTGGCCTGGACCTGCAGCGGCGAGCTGAGCACCGATATCAAAGCCGCGCAGTTCCAGCACCTGCGCGAGTGGTGCCAAGACCACAAGCTCGAACTCGAGCTCGAAGAGCACTCGCGGGTCCTGGCTCTGCTCAATCAGCCGGATCTTGCCGTTCTGGTGACCAACGGCGATTCCGGCCAACTGGCCCAGGTACTGCACACCATGGCGACCTGGCCGGACACGGGCAGCGTCAGCCTGCTGCTAGGACCAGACACCCAGCGCACAGCACACCCCAGCAACACCCTGGAAGCGCAACGGCGGCCGCTACAGGAACTTCAGGCGGTCCAGCCGCAACTGCGGCTGGACGCTGGAACGTTGATGCGCTGGGGCTGATCCAGGCCGGACTGATCAGTCCTGGATGGTGACGCTGTTGATGCGGCTGCCGTTCTTGAGCGCCATCACCACATCCATGTTGCCGGTGTGGCCGAACACGGTGTGCACGCCATCGAGGTGAGGCTGTGCCTCATGGCAGATGTAGAACTGCGAGCCACCGGTGTTGCGACCGGCATGGGCCATGGCGAGCGTGCCGGCCTGGTGCTTCTGGCTGTTGATCTCGCAATCGATCTGGTAGCCAGGGCCGCCGGTGCCGGCCATGCCGCGAGCACCTTCACGGCTGTTGGGGCAACCGCCCTGGGCCATGAAGCCAGGGATCACACGGTGGAAGGCCAGTCCGTCATAGAAGCCGTCCTTGGCCAGCTTCACGAAGTTGGCCACGGTGTTGGGCGCATCGGCTTCGAACAGCTCCAGTTCGATCGTGCCGGCGTCGGTCACCATCACGGCTTTGGTCACAGCGGAGTCGCTCAAATCAAGGGTCAGTATGGGCGCTCCGGTAAAAGGGTGACAGGCACACCCGACCCATGGCGCACTCCACCGGTTTGAACCTCGCTGAGGCCCGTCTTGGCGTGCTCGGCGGCAGCGGTCTCTACGCCATGGAAGGGCTGGAGAACGTGCAGGAACTCACGATCGACACGCCTTTTGGTCAGCCCTCCGACAGCCTGCGGCTGGGCACCCTCGGTGGCATGGAGGTGGTGTTCCTCGCCCGCCATGGCCGTCACCACACCTATCTCCCCACCGAAGTTCCCTATCGCGCCAACATCTGGGCGATGCGATCCCTGGGGGTGCGCTGGATCCTCTCCCCCTCGGCGGTGGGCTCCCTGCAGGAAGCCGTGAAACCGCTCGACATGGTGGTACCGGATCAATTCATTGACCGCACCCATCAGCGGCCCATCAGCTTTTTCGGTAACGGTGCCGTGGCCCACGTCGCCCTGGCGGATCCCTTCTGCCCCAGCCTGAGCCGCCTGTTGGCCGATGTGGCCGACAGCCTGATGCCGCAGGGGCGGAACTTGCATCGGGGCGGAACCTATCTCTGCATGGAGGGACCGGCCTTTTCCACCCGCGCCGAATCCAACCTCTATCGCAGTTGGGGTTGCTCGGTGATCGGCATGACCAATCACACCGAAGCCCGCCTCGCCCGTGAGGCCGAGATCGCCTACGCGACGCTCGCGATGGCCACCGACTACGACTGCTGGTACGCCGATCACGACAGCGTGACGGTGGAGATGGTGATCGGCAATCTGCGCGCCAACGCCGCTCTGGCCACCGAGATCGTGCGCACCACCGCTGAGCGCATCGGCGTGCAGCGGCCCGCCAGCCCAGCTCACAACGCCCTGCGCGATGCGCTGATGACCCCGGCTGATCAGGTGCCGGCCGCCACGCGCCGCAACCTCAATTTGTTCACTGAACCCTATTGGGGTTCATTCGAGGGCTGATCGGAGCTGTCCGTCGCTGCGCTCCAGCAGCTCACGGGCTGCTGAAGCACTGATGCCCTGACGGGCCATCAACAGCGCCAGCTTCACCGAGCCCTGGCTCTGCTCCAGCAGCTGACGGCCCTGGACGCGCTCCACTCCAGCCAGATCGGAGAGGATCCGCAGAGCCCTGTCCTCGAGTTTGCTGTTGGTCACAGCCACATCAACCATGCGGTTGCCGTAGACCTTGCCCAGGCGCACCATCACGCCGGTGCTCAAGATGTTGAGCGCCATCTTGGTGGCGGTGCCCGCCTTCAGGCGGGTGGAGCCGGTCAGCACTTCGGGGCCCGTGAGCAAGCGGATGTCGATGTCGCAGGGCATTGGCACCTGCTCAGCCGGCACGCACGCCATGGCAATCGCCAGCGCACCGATGCTCCGGGCATGGCTCAGGCCACCATGCACGTAGGGCGTTGTGCCGCCCGCTGCAATCCCCACGAGCGCATCGCCGGCCTGGAACTCCCGAGCAATCAGGTCGTCACGCCCTGCATCGAACAGATCCTCCAGGCCTTCGGAACTACGCAGCAAGGCTGGTGCGCCCCCAGCCAGAACGCCCTGCACCAACTCCGGCGGACTGCAGAACGTGGGCGGGCACTCCGCTGCATCCAGCACCCCCAGGCGACCTGAGGTGCCGGCACCCAAATAGAAGAGACGTCCACCCGTGCGCAGACGTTCAGCGATCGCATCGATGGCGGTGGTAAGCGCCGGGGCTGCAGCCGCCACGGCCTCCTGGGGCCGGCGATCCTCCTCCACAAACACGGCCACTAGATCACGGGTGCTCAGGGCATCGAGATCGGAGCTCAGCGGGTTGGCCTGCTCTGTCAGCAGATGGCCCCGTTGTACATCGGCAAAGGCGCCGCTCACAGCAGCCCCTCAAGCCGGCGGCGGAAGTCTTCGAGTTCGGCATTGCCGGTGCTGATCGGTTCCTCCGCGGCCGCAACGGCTGGTTCAGCAGTGGGATCCTCCTGCTCGCGCCAGGTGGTCACATCCATATTTTTCTCGGGCGGCGCGATCAGCAGCCGGTCTTCAGCGGTTTGCGGCAGGAATCCAGCCGGCACAAAACGCGCTTCGTAACCCGCACTGCTGCAGAACTCCTCCATCTCCCGCCGCTCGATCGCCTCAACGGTCGGGGCAGGGAAGTCTTGTGCTTCCAAAAGGCCGGCGTAGCGCTCGGCGTCGTCGCGATCCTCAAACAGCAGAACCACGGTGGTGCCATTGAGCTCAAGGGAATGAATGCCCTCGTTGTCGCTGCCGGCATCGAACAGCAGGACGTGAACCGACATCGTGGAGCGAACGCTGGGTTCAGTGTCTCACTGATGGGCGGAGTCGGCTCAGCTCCGTTCACCATCGAGTTCCGCCGCCAGCTGCTGCAAACGGGCATACAGAGCCTCCTCGGCTTCGGTAAGGGCCGAGGGCACCACCAAACGCACTTCCACCAGCTGATCGCCGCGCTGCTCACCCTGTTGCAATCCACGGCCCCGCAGGCGCAACAAGCGGCCGCTGGAGGAGCCCGGCGGGATCCGCAGCTGCACGGGACCATCCAGGGTGGGGACCACCACCGAACAACCCAAGGCCCCTTCAGCGGGGGAGAGATCGAGCTGATACAGCACGCGCAGACCATCAACCCTGAGGCCCTCCGGCGTCCGCACGCGGAGTTGCAGGAAGTGGTCAGCCCCACCCGGGGCCACGCCCGCCAGTCGCAAGCGCCAGCCATCTCCCGCCATCGCCGGGGTCCACACCTCCACAGCCGTGCCGTCCGGCAGGTCGATTTCGACCCGCTCCCCTTGCAGCGCTTGCTCTGGGGTGAGCTCCACCAGCGACTCACAATCACTGCTGGCCACCACCGGCGGCGGCGGCGGTGGGGCTGTGGTCACTTCACTGCGGCCACGGGGAGCCTGATCGGGCTCGTCATGCGGGTCGCTGTCGCGATGCGGAGCGGAACGGCGCTGAGGGATGCCGAACAGCTCCTCGATGTAGTCGTGAAAGTCCGGGAATCCGTGAGCGAAGGGATCGAGGCCAGCTGCCGCCGCATCAGCGGTATCGAGCCCTTGCTCCCATTGCTGCCGCCGCTGCGGATCACTCAGAACGGCATAGGCCTCGTTAACGGCCTTGAACTGCTCCTCGGCGTGGGGGTCATTGCCATTGAGATCCGGGTGCCAACGCCGTGCCTGTTGGCGGAAGGCCCGTTTCAGCGCCTGTGAATCGGCGCCAGGATCCAACCCCAACACCGACCAATGGTTCACGGTCGTCCGCGAGGGGGCACTGCTCACCGAGCTCAATCCTCAGCCCAGGGATCCCCCTCAAACGGGGCCGGGCGAGCGGAACGGCGTTCCTGCTGTCCAGAACGCTCCGCAAAACGCTCCTCTCGACCGTCGTCTCGCTCATCAGGAGCCTGGTCGTAAGAGTCCCGGTCGTTGGTGGCGGGCTCGTAGCGATCTCTGTCGTAACGATCGTTGTCATAGCGATCGCTGGCGTAGCGATCGTTGTCGAATGGGTCTCGCGCGTAGCGGTCGGGTTCGTAAAAAGCGCTGCGGCTTGGGATCGACTCCTGGCCGTAGCCATTGCGCTCACGCAGATCGTCGTAACGAGGCGTTGGCACAGGGGCAGGGCGGTTCCAGTCGTCAGCCCCCCAACCACTTCTGCCGGCTCCCCAGCTGGGTTCGGCCCAGGGATCACGCCCACGGCTGCGGGAATCCCAGTCATCCCAGTCGTCGTCGGCGAACAGTTCGTCCTTGAGGGATCCCAGGGTGTTCTTGAGGCCCTGCAAGGGGCTGCTCTCCTGCTTGCGCTCGCTCGCCAAGCGGCGGTTGAGCCCGTAGAGCGCCTCCTGCAGCTGGCTCACCGCCAGATCGAGATCACCCAGATCGCCGGACGACAACTGATCCTGCACGTCGCGCACCGCAATTTCCACAGCCCGTTGCTGGCGTTCAGCGCCATAGGGGCCCAGCTCCAGGGCTGCATCACGGAGGCGGCGCTCCGCTTGGGCCACCAGGGTCTGCGCCCGGTTGCGGCGATCGATCTCCGCCTTGCGGCGACGGTCTTCGCTGGCCTTCTGTTCCGCCTCTTCGATCAGGGTCTTGATCTCGTCCTCACTGAGATTCGAGCCCCCCTGAATGCTCACGCTCTGCTGGCGGCCCGTGGTGCGGTCTGTGGCTGAGACCTGGAGCAGTCCATTGGCATCGATGTCGAACGACACCTGCACCTGAGGAACCCCACGCGGTGCCGGCGGAATGCCGGATAGGCGGAAACGGCCAAGGCTTTTGTTGCCCTCGGCCATCTGGCGCTCCCCCTGGAGCACATGGATCTCCACGGAGCTCTGATTCGCTTCTGAGGTGCTGAAGACATCGCTCTTGCGCACCGGAATCGAGGTGTTGCGCGGAATCAACACCTTCATCACGCCACCGATGGTCTCCAGACCCAGTGAGAGGGGCGTGACGTCGTTGAGCATCAGGTCGCGCAGTTCACCCGTGAGGATCCCGGCTTGAACAGCCGCTCCGATCGCCACCACCTCATCGGGATTCACCGATTGACAAGGCTCGAGCGGAATCAGGGTCCGCACCATTTCCTGCACCATCGGCATGCGGGTGGAGCCACCAACCAGCACCACGTCGTCGATGTCTTCAGCGGCCAGGCCGGAATCGCGCAGGGCCCGCTGCACCGGGCGCAGCAAGCGGTCGAGCAGGTCGGGGCACAGGCCTTCGAAGGTGCGCCGCTCGAGACTGGTTTCGATATGAAGCGGACCGGCTTCAGCGGTCGCAATGAAGGGCAGCGAGATCGGCGTGCTCTGCACACCACTCAGCTCGATCTTGGCTTTTTCCGCGGCTTCGGTGAGCCGCTGCAGGGCCTGGCGATCGCGGCGGAGGTCAACGCCGTGCTCGCTCTGGAATTGATCAGCCAGCCAATCAACGATGCGCCGGTCCCAATCGTTGCCGCCTAATTGGGTGTCGCCGCTGGTGGCCTTCACATCGAACACCCCCTGGGCGATGCGCAGCACCGACACATCAAAGGTGCCGCCGCCAAGGTCGAACACCAGCACGCGCTTGACCGTGCTGCGATCAAAGCCGTAAGCGAGGGCCGCCGCTGTGGGCTCGTTGAGAATCCGCTCCACGCTGATACCAGCCAGGCGGCCCGCATCGCGGGTGGCCTGGCGCTGGGCGTCGTTGAAATAGGCCGGCACGGTGATCACCGCCGCTTCCACCGGCTCTCCCAGATAGGTGCTGGCGTCATCCACGAGCTTGCGGAGGATGCTGGCCACCAGCTCCTCAGGCGCGTACTCCCGTTCCGTCGCGGGACAGACCACGCGCACATTGCCCTGGTCGTTGGCCCGCACCGTGTAGGGAACCGAGAGGCTGCTCTCCTCCAGTTCGTCCCACTGCCGCCCCACGAAGCGCTTGAGGTTCGCGAAGGTATTGCGGGGGTTGAGCACCAGTTGGCGGCGCGCCAATTGCCCCACCAGCAGTTCAGAGTCTTTGCTGAAGCCCACCACCGATGGCGTGGTGCGTCCGCCTTCGGCGCTGGCAATCACCTGAGGGCGGCCGCCCTCCAGCACCGCCACCACCGAGTTGGTGGTGCCCAGGTCGATGCCAACGATCCGTGCCAACTGACTGACTGCGCCCCAGGGATTGTTGCCTAAGCCCTAACGCTAACGGCCCTGCGCCAGAGCTTTAGATTTGGGCCAGGTAAAGATCCCCATGGCCGCGGGTGCCCGCCCTGAACTCTTCTCGCAGCGGCGGCGTCCCCCCTGGGAACTGCTGATCGATCGGGGCTTCCAGAAACTGGCCGTGGTGCTCGCCTCGGTGGTGGGCCTTGTGCTGATCGGCATTTTGTTCACGGTGCTCGGAGGGGCCCGAGAAGCAATCGGCCGCTTCGGGCTTGCCTTCCTCACCACCTCCAACTGGGACCCGATCGGGGAGCACTACGGCGCCTTCACGGCCATCTATGGCACGGTCGTGAGTTCGCTGCTGGCCCTGGCGATCGCCGTGCCGCTCGGGGTGGGCACCGCCATCTTTCTCACTGAAAACATCATTCCCCTGGCGATTCGGCAGGTGCTTGGGGTGATGGTGGAGCTGCTGGCGGCCATTCCCTCCGTGGTGCTTGGTCTCTGGGGCATTTTTGTGATGGAGCCCTTCCTCCGGCCCGGGCTCACGAGCCTCCATCAATGGTTGGGCTGGCTGCCCTTCTTCTCCACAACCCCGCTTGGGCCGGGGATGGCCCCGGCCGTTTTGATCCTGGTGGTGATGATCCTGCCGATCATCACGGCCATCTCCCGCGATTCCCTGCAGCAGGTGCCGCTCACGCTGCGCCAGGCCGCCTATGGCGTGGGTACCACCCGCTGGGGAGCGATCGTGCATGTGATCCTGCCGGCGGCGATTTCTGGCATCACCGGCGGTGTGATGCTCGCCTTGGGCCGCGCCATGGGCGAAACCATGGCGGTGACGATGCTGATCGGTAACTCCAACAACTTCAGCTTCAGCCTGCTGGCACCGGCCAACACGATCTCGTCGATGTTGGCCAATCAGTTCGGTGAAGCCGATGGCCTGCAGGTCTCGGCCCTGATGTACGCCGCGCTGGTGCTGATGGTGCTCACCCTGGTGGTCAACCTGCTCGCCCAGGTGATCGTGCGCCGGTTGAGCCTCAAATACTGAGCGCCGATGACCTCCTTTAACCGCGGCTCCCTCACCCTGCAGCCCTCCCTGGCGCGCAACCGCTGGAATCAGCTGCTCACGATCACGGCGGGTCTGTTCACCGCCCTGGCCGTTCTGCCCCTGATCGTGGTGATCGCCTATGTGTTGTTCAAGGGTGGCTCCCTGATCAGCCTGAAGCTGCTCACCGAGTTGCCTCCGCCGCCAGGGCTGGATGGTGGTGGCATCGGCAATGCCATCCTCGGCACCTTGATCGTCACTCTGGTGGCGGCGCTGATTGCGGTACCAGTGGGTGTCGGTGCCGGTATGTATTTGGCGGAATTCGCCTCTGCCGGCTGGTTTGCCCGCTTCGTGCGCTTTGGCACGAATGTGCTGGCCGGTGTGCCCTCCATCATCTGCGGCGTGTTCGTGTACGGCCTGATCGTGAGCACACGCCTGTTCTTCAATCAGAGCTACAGCGCCCTCGCCGGCGGCATCGCCCTTGCGGTGTTGATGCTGCCCACGGTGATCAAAACCACCGATGAGGCACTCAAGCTCGTGCCTCAGGAACTGCGCTGGGGAGCGATGGGCGTCGGTGCTTCGCGCTTCATCACGATCACCCGCGTGACGTTGCCGGCCGCCTTCTCCTCGATCGCCACAGGCGTGGTGTTGGCGGTGGCGCGGGCAGCCGGTGAAACGGCTCCCTTGATCTTCACGGCGCTGTTTTCACCGTTTTGGCCTGAAGGCTTGTTCAACCCGATCGCGTCGATGTCGGTGTTGATCTACAACTTCGCGATCATGCCCTACGACGCTCAGATCGCTCTGGCCTGGGCGTCGTCGTTTGTGTTGGTGGTGATGATCCTTCTGGCCAATCTGTTGGCCCGCTGGCTGGGCCGTTTCAGCAACACCTGAGCTCACCGCTTCGTTTCTCTTCCCAGCCTTGATCACCATGTCGCCTGCCTCCACCACCGCCTGCTTCAACCTCGAGAACGTGAGCATCAGCTACGGCAGCAACGTGGCTGTGCGTGGTGTGTACATGGAGGTCCCCCGCGGCAAAGTCACCGCCTTCATCGGCCCATCGGGTTGTGGCAAGAGCACGGTGCTGCGTTCCCTCAACCGCATGAACGATTTGATCGAGGGTTGCAGCCTCAAGGGCCGGGTGCTGTTCGACAACCAAGACCTCTACGCCCGCGATGTGGATCCGGTGGAGGTGAGACGCCGTATCGGCATGGTGTTCCAGAAACCCAACCCCTTCCCGAAGAGCATCTACGAAAACATCGCCTTCGGCGCCCGCATCAACGGGTTTCGTGGGGATATGGATGAGTTAGTGGAGCGCTCCCTGCGCAAAGCGGCCCTCTGGGATGAAACCAAAGACAAGCTCAAGGTGAGCGGTTATTCGCTCTCCGGCGGGCAACAGCAGCGCCTGTGCATCGCCAGGGCAATCGCGATCGAGCCGGAGGTGATCCTGATGGATGAGCCCTGTTCAGCGCTCGACCCCATCTCCACCTTGAAAATCGAAGAGATGATGCATGAGCTCAAGAAGAGCTACACGATCGTGATCGTGACCCACAACATGCAACAGGCCGTGCGCGTCAGCGACATGACCGGGTTCTTCAACGTCACCGCCAACCCTGACAGTGACGGCAAGGTGGGCTGCCTGGAGGAATTCGCCGAGACCGAACAGATCTTCAATGCCCCCAAGCAAAAGGCAACCCAGGATTACGTCACCGGACGCTTCGGCTGAGTTGCTAACAGCGCCATCGGCAGGGCGGTGTTGCATCCCTAGCGATCCGCAATCTGAATCACTTGAGGCACAAAAAAACCGCCCAGAGGGCGGCTGGTCCGAAGACCTTAGAAACGGAGAGGGAGGGATTCGAACCCTCGATAGAGTTGCCCCTATACAGCATTTCCAGTGCTGCGCCTTCGACCACTCGGCCACCTCTCCGCGGGAGGGGGGCTTTTGCTGCGTCAACAAGTGACGCGGCTGCGCGGGGCAACGATGAGAATGTAGCAGTCACCACGTCCTTCGCTGGTTGCGGCTATGCGCACCTATCCGATCACGGTCCATTGGCGGCAGGAAAACCGCACCATCGCCCTGGACGTGCCGGAAGGGGAATACATCCTGCGCAGCTTCGAGCAGCAGGGTGAGCCGCTGCCCTTCAGTTGCCGCAATGGCTGCTGCACCGCCTGCGCCGTGCGCGTGCTGGAGGGTTCGATTGATCAGCGCGAGGCACTGGGCCTCTCCCGCGAGATCCGCGCCCAGGGATATGGCCTCCTTTGTGTGGCGCGAGCCACCGGGCCGCTGGAGGTGGAAACCCAAGATGAAGACGAGGTTTACGAGATGCAGTTCGGCAGGCACTTCGGCCGTGGCAAGGTGCGTGCCGGCCTGCCCCTCGATGAGGAATGAGCACACCTGACCAGCAGCGGCTCTCGGATCAGAGCGCCGAGGCCAGTGGCCTGAAGCTGGCGGAGCTGGAGCAGCTCGCCGATGTGGCGCAACGCGCGGCCGAGGCCGGAGCGGCGCAGCTGTTGAACCACTTCGGACGCTTGGAATCCATCCGGGAAAAGGGACGCGCCGGAGACCTGGTTACCGAGGCGGATGTGGCCGCTGAGCAGGCGGTGTTGGCTGTGCTCGAGCACGGCACCCCGGATCTCGGTGTTCTGGCCGAGGAGAGCGGGCGGCGCCCCGGCAAGGGCTCGGCGCTGGAGTGGTGCGTGGATCCGCTCGATGGCACCACCAACTACGCCCATCGGTACCCCTTTTTCGGCACATCAATCGGCCTCACCTGGAACGGCCAGCCGCTGCTGGGGGCCCTGGCGGTGCCGGCACTGCAACAGTTGTATTGGGCCGCTCCTGGGCTGGGAGCCTGGTGCAACGGCAGCCGCATCCAGGTGAGCCAGTGCACAAGCCTCGCGAGCTCCCTGCTGGTGACCGGATTTGCCTACGACCGGCACGAGCGGCTCGACAACAACTACGCCGAATTCGCCTGGTTTACACACCGCACCCGGGGGGTGCGCCGTGGTGGGGCGGCGGCCGTGGATCTGGCCTTTGTGGCCGATGGCCGTCTCGATGGCTATTGGGAGCGGGGCCTCTCGCCGTGGGATCTGGCGGCCGGCGTTGCCCTGGTGGAGCAGGCCGGTGGTGTGGTCTGCGCCTATGACGGCAGCCCAGCGCACCTGGCGGAAGGGCGCCTGATCGCCTGCAGCCCCGGTTTGCGCCAAGCCTTGATCGAGGGGCTGGCTGATTGCCAGCCCCTCAGCGGTGCCAGCTTCGGCGCCCCGGAACTCGATAAGGCCGCTCCATAGGATCAGCCCCAGTTCGAGCGCTCAGATCCGATGGCCCTGCAACCCGCTGCCGGCGCCAGGGATCTCAACCCGCGCGAAGTGGATGGCAATCGCTGGCTGTGCGATCAGCTGGCCGAGGTGTATCGGCGCTGGGGCTATGCCGAAGTAGCCCCGCCGCTGGTGGAGCGCTTGGAAACCCTCGAAGCCGGTGGCGGCATTCGCGATCGCGAGTTGGTGCGACTGGCCTCCGATGAACCTCTGGGCTTACGGCCTGAGATGACGGCCTCCATCGCTCGGGCTGCTTGCACCCGGCTCGCGAGCCGGCCCCGCCCCCTGCGCTTGTGGAGCAGCGGGGCCGTTTTCCGCAGCGCCCTCAGCGATGTGGGCCAACCCCGGCTGGAGGAGCGACTCCAGAGCGGTGTGGAACTGCTTGGTGCCGACGCCACTCAGGCACTGGTTGCGGACGCGGAGCTGCTGCGGTTGTTGCTCGCCTGTCTGCGCCAGCTGCAGATCACCGCAGACCACCAACCCACACTGCTGCTGGGCCACCACGGCATTCTCAGTGCACTGCTCGATCAGGTGCCGGCGCAGCAACGCCTGGCCACGCGCCAGGCCCTGATCAACTTCGATCCACTCGCTCTGGCCGATCTGGAACTGCCGGGCCACCAACGCCAGGGATTGCAGCAGCTGCTGCGGCTGCGGGGTGACACCAAGGCCGTGCTCTACCAACTGGAGCAATTACTGGGCCCCTCGAGCCTGCTGGAGCAATTAGCGGGCACCCTCAACAGCGTGGCCGCCGTGGCTGCTGGGCAGGGCGTCAGACTCCAGCTCGATCCGAGTTTTCAGCCCCACTTCGACCTCTACGACGGTCTGGTGCTGAAGTTGGTCTGCCAGGGCCCGGTGGCTCCAGTGCCCCTGGCCAGCGGAGGTCGTTACGACGCGCTGGTGGCGCGCTTCGGTGGAGCGGCTGGTGGCATGGGTTTCAGCTTTGATGTGGAAGCGATTCGCGAGCTGATCGGCACCGAAGCCAGCGCACCCGAGCGCCCCGCCGCCACACTCGTGGCCTACGGCACAGAGGGTCAACTGGGCGAGGCGCTCGATTTACTGGAAGCACTGCACCGCGACGGTGCACGGGCTGAATTGCTGCAGAGCCCCTGCGCTAGTCGAGCCGATGCGGAGGCGGTGGCTGCAGAACGCGGCTGCGCCGCCTGCCACTGGATCGGTTCCTAGGATCCCGGCACCCGCAGTCCTGACCGATGGCCCACACGATCGTCACCGACGTCTGCGAAGGGGTGGCTGATTGCGTGGATGCCTGCCCGGTGGCCTGCATCAACCCCGGCAGTGGCGCCAACGCCAAAGGAACCGGCTTCTATTGGATCGACTTCGACACCTGCATTGACTGCGGCATCTGCCTGCAGGTGTGCCCGGTGGAAGGGGCGATTGTTCCTGAAGAGAAACCCGATCTGCAGCGCGCCAGCTGAGACCGAGGCAGCTCATGTCGAGTCAATGGGACAACTTCCTGCGCAACCTGGGTGCGTTGCGCGGCAGCTTCGCCAGCCTCGATGCCACGGGCGCCGTGGTGGAGGAGACGCCCTCGATCCTCACGTTGGAGCGGGGAGAGGAAGAGCGGCTGGTGCACTTTCGGCTACGCCGCTTCGCCGATGGTGATCTGAACGGCGAACCCAGCCGCGACATGAGCGAGGACTACCGCAACCTCGGGCGGCAGGTGGTGTTCTTCGAAAGCGGCACGTTCTGCAAAGGACGCTTGCAGGTGGCACCGGGTACGCCCTTCGGCGGCGAATTCGGATTCATCGATGGCGACCGCCGCCACCGCCTGGTGCAGCTGCATAACGACGACGGAACCTTCGCCAACCTGGTGCTGATCCGCGAATGTCGCGCTGGCAGCGACGCCCAGGAACGGCCTGCGCTCACGCTCGATCAACTGCAAGGAAGCTGGAGCGGCAACGCCGCCACGATCACAGCGGATTGGCCCGAACCCGACCAGGCCTGCTGCCGCTTTGAAGTAACTGGAGGCGATGAGGGCACCCTGCGCATCCAAACCAGCACCGGTGCCAGCAACGACAGCGTTGAGGCCGGCAGGTCAGACCCGCTGCTCCAACTCACCTGGATGGCGGATGGCGGTTATCACCTCACCCCGCGCCGCGTGGATCACCGCACTGCGTTTTCGGTGGAGGCCGGATGGCTCACCGCTCCGGATCGACTGGAGCGGCTGATCCGCCGCTATGACGCCAGCGGCGCCTGGACATCAGCTACCCAGATCATCGCCACGCGTGACTGAAGCCTCCGGCCAAGACCGGCTGCAGCAGCTTGGACGCTTTGGGCTGCGAGCCCTGCGCATTGCCGCCAGCACGGTGTCGCTGATCGAGCTGCTCCGCTCCGAGTGGACCGGTGGCATCGCCGCCGGCGTGGCCTGGCTGGTGTTCGTTCAGGTGGAACGCCGCTGGCCACCCCAGCAAGAGAAGCCCACACCAGGGCCTTAATGGATCCCCATTGGGAGCTGAGACGCCCTCTCGTTCAGCTGCGCCTGCTGTTGAGCAGCCAGCTCAAGTCCGCTGGCTGAGCCACATCAACTGAACATGGCCCGCTGAGGGGGCGGTTTCCTGCCCATGGCGGCCCCTTGGCGGGCTGGCCTGCCCCGGGTGAGTCTGGAGCCACGTTGCTTTTTCACGCTGTGGTGCTGCAGGCGGAACAGGGCCAGATCCAGATCCACACCGAGAACATCTTCCCGATCATCAAAAAGGCCGTCTACAGCGGTCACGAGGTGTTCCTGCGGGAGCTGGTGAGCAATGGCGTGGATGCCATCAGCAAACGCCGCATGGCGGCCATGGCCGGCGACTGCAGCGAAGGAGCTGAAGGCAAGATCTCGATCTGCATCGATCGCGACGCCAAGACCCTCACCATTTCCGACAACGGCATCGGCATGAGCGCCGATGAGGTGAAGCGCTACATCAACCAGGTGGCCTTCTCCAGCGCTGAAGACTTCCTCGAGAAATACAAACAGGAAGACGACGCCATCATTGGCCACTTCGGCCTGGGCTTCTACTCCAGCTTCATGGTGGCCAAGCAGGTGGAGCTGGTCACGCTGTCGGCCCGCGATGGCAGTGAAGCCGTGCGCTGGAGCTGTGATGGCTCCCCTAACTTCAGCCTGGAAGCCGCTGAGCGCAGTGAGCCCGGCACCGACGTGATTCTGCATCTGATGGAGGAGGAGCTCGAATACATCGAGCCGGCCCGCATCCGCACGCTGATCACCACCTACTGCGACTTCATGCCAGTGGAGGTGCAGCTTGAGGGTGAAACCGTGAACAAGCGGGAAGCCCCCTGGCGCAAGAGCCCCCGCGACCTGAGCGACGACGACTACATCGAGCTCTACCGCTACCTCTACCCCTTCCAGGGCGACCCGTTGCTCTGGGTGCACCTCAACACCGACTACCCCTACAACCTGCAGGGCATCCTCTACTTCCCCAAATTCAGCGGCCGCGCCGACTGGGAGAAGGGCGAGATCAAGCTCTACTGCAACAACGTGTTCGTCAGCGACTCGATCAAGGAGGTGGTGCCCCGCTACCTGCTGCCCCTGCGCGGCGTGATCGATTCTCCCGACATCCCGCTGAATGTGAGCCGTTCAGCCCTGCAAACCGACCGCCGCGTGCGCTCCATCGGCGGCTTCGTGGCCAAGAAGGTGGCGGATCGGCTCAAGCAGCTGCACCGCGATGAGCCCAAGCGCTACGCCGAGATCTGGGAATCCCTGGCCCCCTTCATCAAGATCGGCGCCATGGAGGACGACAAGTTTGCCGAGCAGGTGGCCGATCTCGTGCTGTTCGGCACGACCGCCGCTGCCGGTGAGGGCGACAGCCCTGATCCGATCCCCGGCGACAACAACAAAACCTTCACCACCCTGGCGGGCTACCGCTCACGCCTGAGCGCCGACAACGACAAGCGCATCCTCTACTGCACCGATGAGGCCGGTCAGGCCGGTGCACTCGCTCTCTGGAAGGGCCAGGGCGCTGAGGTGCTCCTGGCCGACACCTTCATCGATACCCAGTTCATTCCCTGGCTGGAGTACCGCCACGAGGAGCTGAAGTTCCAGCGGGTCGACAGCGAGCTCGACGACTCCCTGCAAGAGAAGGAGAGCGAACTGGCCGATGCCGATGGCAAAGACAGCTCCGAAAAGGTGCGAGACCTGTTCAAGAACGCCTTGAACAACGACAAGGTGACCATCCAGGTGCAGGCCCTCAAGGGCGACAACGCTCCCGCCGCTCTCATCCTGCTGCCGGAGCAAATGCGCCGCATCAATGACATGGGCGCCCTGATGGAGCAACGCCTGCCCGGCCTGCCGGATCACCATGTGCTGCTCGTGAACCGCAAGCACCGGCTGGTGGAGGGCCTGCTCAAGCTCTCGGCTGGCTCGGTGATCACCGGCGCCAGCGGCAGCTCTCCCAGCCAGCAGTTGGCCGATGAGCTCAGCCGCCATGTGTACGAAATGGCACGGCTGGCCGTGGGCGGCCTGGAGCCCAACCAACTCGCCGGCTTCCAGCAACGCAGCTGCGATCTGATGGGCCAGCTGATGGATCGGGGCCTCTGAGGCCGCGTGCCGATTTGACATCCCAGGAGCTTCAGGGGATGGTGGAAACAGCCCGTGTAGGCCACCTTTCCCTGTTTTGCCGGTGAACACCGGCACGGTGGCCAGGGCCGTTCCATGGTGTCAATTCGGCATCCGGCGGCCCCGAAGTTGGTGTCCCTTGAGTGCGCAGCATGCCGAGTTCCTTCGTGTTGGTCTATCACCGCTCACCCTTTGATGAGGTGGTCGACTCCGAAGGGCAACGTCAGTGGCAGGACCAGAAGAGTCCGAACGGCATCATCCCAACCCTGCGCAACCTGTTCCGCTCCCAGCCCTCCGGCACCTGGATTGCCTGGCGCGAGGACGACACCACGGAAGCCGAGGACCAGACCCTCACCGTTGACGCCTCTGTTGATGGGGTCCCGCCCATCCGTCTGCGCCGGATTCCGCTGCGCAAGGAGCAGATCGGCAGCTTCTATCACGTGACCTCGAAGGAAGCCATCTGGCCGGTTCTGCACAGCTTCCCCGGTTTCTTTGAGGTGAATAACGCCGACTGGGCCACATTCCAGGAGGTGAACCGACGCTTCGCTGAGGCAGCTTGCAAAGAAGCGGCTCCAGAAGCCTCAATCTGGATTCACGATTACAACCTCTGGCTCACACCCGGGTACATCCGGGAGTTGCGGCCCGACGTGAAGATCAGTCTCTTTCACCACACACCTTTTCCAAGCAGTGATGTCTTCAGCATCCTGCCCTGGCGAGAGGAAATCCTGGAAAGTCTGTTGTGCTGTGATGCCGTGGGCTTTCACATTCCGCGCTACGCCGAAAATTTTGCGCGAGCTGCCAGCAGCCTCCTGGCGGTGGAGAAGGCTCCGAAAACGGCCGTCGCGCCTCACTTCCTGCCCTGCGGCAGCGCCCTAGCCCAGCCGGATGCCACACCCTGGATCGAGTACCGCGGCCGGCGGGTGCAACTGGTGTCGACACCGGTGGGTACCAGCCCAGCAGTGATCGCGGCGCTCCGCAACAGTACGGGCGTGCAGCAACTCATCGATGAGATCGAAGAGGGCAGTAAGCGCGGCCGTCGCCTGATCCTCTCCGCCAGCCGGGTGGACTACACCAAAGGGAACCAGGAATTACTGCTCGCCTACGAACGCTTGCTGGAACGGCGCCCCGACCTGCACGCAGAGGTGGTGCTGGTGCTGGCCTGTGTGGCAGCCAATTCCGGGATGAAGGTTTATGCCGACACGCAGCGGAGCATCGAAGAAATGGTGGGCCGGATCAATGGCCGTTTCAGCCGCATCGACTGGGTCCCAATCCACCTCACCACCCAGCGCATTCCCTACGAGGAAATGGTGGCCTGGTTCGCCTCCGCCGATATCTGCTGGATCACACCGCTGCGCGACGGTCTGAATCTGGTGGCCAAGGAATACGCCGCGGCGCGCAAAGGCAAGGGGGGAACACTGGTGCTCTCCGAATTCACCGGAGCTTCGGTGGTGATGAAAGGTGCCGTGCTCACCAATCCCTACTCCCATCGCCGCATGGATGAGGCGATCGAAGCGGCCCTGGCCATGCCGGCCGATCAGCAGTCGAGCCGGATGACCTCGATGGTGCAGGCAGTGGAACGACTCAGCGTGGACAACTGGGCGGAGGAACAGCTCCGCGCCATCCAACCCACCGCACCGGACCCCATCGCCTGATGACTCGCCGCTGGCCGCTGTTGCTGCTGGTGCTGATGACCAGTGTGGTGCTGGGGCTGTGGAGCCTGGCGGCCAATGCTGTCGAGCGGGTGAATGTGCTGATGCCGGCACCCTTCGCCGACGCCACCGCTGAACTGGTGGCGGCATTCAACCGCGACCATCCCGGCATTGAACTGAGCGTGAGCCGAGGACCGCTGGAAACCGAGGCGATGTCGGATTTGGCGATCAGCAGCCTGCTGCTGGGCAGCAGTCCCTACGACCTGCTGCTGATGGACGTCACCTGGACACCGAAATATGCCGCTGCAGGATGGCTGGAGCCACTTGAGCCATGGCTGGGCGATGACGCCCTGGCCGATCTGGCCCCCGGCGCTGAATTGGGCAATGCCTTCGCTGGTCATCTCTGGCGCTTCCCGTTGGTGGCGGACATGGGCCTGCTGTTCTGGCGCACAGATCTGATGGAGGCTCCACCGCGCACACCGGCGGAACTGGAAACCATCAGCCGGCGCCTGCAAGCCGAAGGCAAGGTGCCGTGGGGGTACGTGTGGGAGGGGAAGCAATACGAAGGGCTGAGCTGCGTGATGGTGGAGATGCTTCGCGGCTTCGGTGGGCGCTGGCTGGATCAGAACCAACCGGAGCTGAGCAGCCCGGCTGCGATCGAGGCGACGGCCTGGCTGAACCATCTGGTGGAGGCCGGCATCACGCCACCCACGGTCACCAACATGGCCGAACCCGAAGCACTGCAGGCCTTTCAAGCCGGTGATGCCGCGTTCATGCGCAACTGGCCCTATGCCTGGGCCGAGCTCAATCGTGCTGAGTCGCCCCTGCGCGGCAAGGTGGGCATCACCACGATGGTGAGCCAGCCGGGGGAAGCCCACGCCGCCACGCAAGGCAGCTGGGGGCTGGCCCTGCTGGCGAGCTCACGCCATCAACAAGCCGCGATTGAAGCCCTGCGTTTTCTCACCAGCGAGGAGGCACAGAAGCAGCTGAACCTGCGTTGGGGATATACCCCCACAAGGCTGAGTGTCTTTGAAGACCCAGAGCTGCTGGCGGCCAATCCAGTGCTGACTGAGTTAGAGCAGGCCCTCAGCGATGCCGTGCTGCGACCGCTCACACCGATCTATGCCCAGCTGAGTGATCTGCTCTATCGAGAGGTGAACGCCGTGTTCACAGGCGAGGTTCAGCCGGCACCAGCGATGCAGCAACTGCAATCCAACAGCGAACGACTGCTGCTCACGGCAGGGGGCGCAGGCTGATGCGCTGGCGTCTCTGGCTGCTGATGGCGCCGGCACTGCTCTGGCTGGTGGCGATCTTCGCGGCGCCGTTGCTCCACTACGCCTGGCTCAGCACCCAGGCCCAAAGTGTGCTCACCGGCCTGGAGCTCAGGCCGGTCGGTGCCGAGCAATGGCTACGGCTCTGGAACGACGCCCGCTTTTGGCAAGACACCTGGCAGACGCTGCGCTTCGGGGCGGCTTCGGTGGGCTTGGAAATGGTGTTGGGGCTGGCGATGGCACTGCTATTGCATCAGCCGCTGAAGGGCCGGGGGCCGCTGCGCACCATCAGCCTGTTGCCCTGGGCGCTCCCCACCACCGTGATGGCCCTGGGCTGGCGCTGGATCTTCAACGACCCGTACGGGCCCATCAATCAGCTCGCCACCCGGCTTGGACTCGGGGGAATCCCGTTTCTCTCCGATCCAGCGATCACCTGGATGGCGTCGGTGTGGGCTGACACCTGGAAAACCACGCCGTTTGTGGCGCTGCTGCTGTTGGCCGGGCTGCAGACGATTCCAGCGGATCTCTATGAGGCGGCGGCGCTAGAGGGAGCTAGCGCCTGGCAAAGCCTGCGGCGCATCACCTTGCCGCTGCTCACTCCGTATCTGCTGATTGCCGTGTTGTTCAGGTTGGCGCAGGCGCTCGGGGTATTCGATCTGATTCAGGTGCTCACCGGTGGCGGACCGGCCGGCAGCACTGAAAGCCTGGCCCTCTACGCCTACCTCAACGCGATGCGCTTCCTGGATTTCGGCTACAGCGCCACGGTGATGCTCGGTTCGTTCGCCGTGCTGGTGGTGGTTGCGGCCATCGCCGCGCTGGCCTTTCGCGTTGGGCGAGCAACGCCCGGGGAGGTGCGCTGATGGCGCGCCTAGCCCTGTTGGTCTGGAGCCTCGGGCCGATGCTCTGGCAGCTCTACACCTCCCTGCGGCCCACAGAGTCGCTCACCGGTGAACTCCATGGAGCAGCCAGCTGGACATTGAGCCACTACCAGCAACTGCTGCAGGGTGATCCGCCCTTTCTGCTCTACCTGTTCAACAGTGCAGTGGTAGGTGCCACCAGCACCGCCCTCACCCTGGCTCTGGCGGTGCCCTGCGCCTATGGCCTGAGCCGGATCGGCCGTACGGCCTCCCGCGGCCTGTCGCTGCTGGTGGCAGCAGCGGCTGCATTTCCGGCGGTGCTGTTGTTCCTGGCCATGCTTGAGGCGGCACGCGACTGGCATCTGGCCAACAACCTGTTGGCCTTGAGCCTTCCCTACGCAGGCCTCTGTCTCCCGCTGGCGATCTTGCTCCTGCAGGCCTCATTCCGGGATCTGCCCCTGGAACTCGAGGAGGCTGCGGTGATGGAGGGCATGGGTTTATGGCAGCGCCTGCGCTGGGTGCTGCTACCGCTGATGGCACCGGCAATCGCCAGCGCCTCCCTGCTGATCTTCATCTTTTGCTGGAACGAATACCCGATCGCCCTCACCTGGCTGAGCCGCAGCGATCTGCTCACGCTGGCGCCGGCCATGGCCCGCATCGCCGGCTCGTCGGTGTACACGATTCCCTATGGAGCTTTCGCGGCGGCCACCGTGCTGGGCAGCACCCCTCTGATCCTGCTGATGCTGGTGTTCCAGCGCCAAATCATCAGCGGCCTCACCCAGGGAGCCATCAAAGGATGACCACAACCCTCACCACCCAAGGTGCAGGCCTGGAGCTGCACAGGCTCAGCCGCCGCGTGCAGCAACAAACGTTGCTCGACCAGCTCACGCTGGAGGTGCCGCCGGGCGAGATCCTGGCTCTGCTCGGACCTAGCGGCTGTGGCAAGAGCACCACCCTGCGCCTGATCGCCGGCCTCGATCCGGCGAGCTCCGGTGAGATTCGCCTCGGTGGAGCAGTGATCACCCACTTGCCGCCAGCGCAGCGCCAGGTGGCCATGGTGTTCCAGAGCTATGCCCTCTTCCCGCATCTGAGCGTGGAGCGCAATCTCAGCCTGGGCATGGAACTGCGAGGGGTACCGAAAAGCGAGATCGCTCGGGATCTCGATCAGGTGTTGGCTCTCTTGCAACTCGAGGAGCTGCGCACCCGCCGGCCGGCGGCCCTCTCCGGCGGGCAACGTCAGCGTGTGGCCCTGGCCCGGGCGCTGTTGCGCAAGCCGGCGTTGTTTTTGCTGGATGAGCCGATGAGCAACCTCGATGCTCAGCTACGGGAAGACCTGCGCGGCGAACTGCGCACCCTGCTGCGCAGCACGGGCGTACCCGTTGTGTATGTGACCCACGATCAACATGAAGCGATGGGCTTGGCTGATCGCATTGCCGTGCTGCGGGAGGGGCAATTGCAACAGATCGGCACCGCAGAAGAGCTTTACAACACCCCCACAAACCGCTTCGTGGCGAGCTTCCTTGGGAATCCAACGATCAATCTGATCGACACGGCCAAGCTGCAACTGGGCCTACGGCCGGAACGGCTGGAACTGGCACCGGCAGAGACGCCCATCGCCCGCGGCTGGTCGGCGCTGGAGGGGCGGCTCAGCCATCGAGAGTGGCTAGGGGATCGCGTGATCTCCCACGTTCACTGCCCCGGTTACGGAACACTGAAGGTGATCGGCGAGGCCGGCCCAATCGCCGATGCAGTTCAGGTGCGCTGGAGGCAAGACGCAGAACTGCGCTTCGAGCGGGAAAGCGGGGTTCTGCTGCCGCTCACCACACGTTCTCAATAACGTTCATCGCCTGCAAATAGGCCGGCAGATCGTCGCTATTCACAGATTCATCGTCAATGAAGCTGTCGCCGCCGCCAGAGCGACGGGCCAGATCAGCCACCACCGCACTCACCATCAAATCCAGGGCGGCTGGATTATCGAGATTCTGCAGGGCTTCGGCATAGCGACGGCTGTGGGTGGGTCGCACCGATTCCTGGCAGTAATTGCTCAGCTCACGGCTTTCCGTCATCACCGCGAAGGCCGTCTGTTTGGAACTCTGGCGACCAAAAATCGCCATATAGAGCAGGTTGCCCAAGGAGGCATCGTGGATCGGAATGGAATATTGGCGAAGGATCTGGGGCCAATAACGCAGCGAGCGCAAGCCCTCTAGACCACCTTTCGCCAGCCCGGCCTGCTCACACCACTGCTCGAATTCCTCCAAGCTGGCCGGGCAGCGCCCCAGATCGCGCATGCGTTCGGCCAGCACGGCCCCGGCCTGGAAGTTGCGGGTGGGGCTGCCGGTGCTGGGCAGCATCATGCTGCCGCGCACATCGGCCACCATGGCGGTGAGTTGCGAGAAGGTGTGGTCGCGCACCTTTTCCATGTCACCATCGCGCACCAAGGCCGCTTCGATCCGCTGCACGCCGTAGCCGAGTTCCGTGAGCGCGATCGGTTGCCGGTGGTAGAGGCGCTGGCGGTCGGTGCGCGCCATCGACACCGTGGCGGCCTGATCGAGGCACTGCTCCAGCAACAGCGTAAGCAGTGTGGGCAAAACACCGGGATTTTCTCGGTGATAGGTGTAACCAAAACCCGCAAAGATCGAGGCCATATTCTTGGCCGCCTTGATGTATTGCCCCTCGATGTTGTGAACACCCGCTGACACTTGAATATTGGGTGACAGGCGATCCAGCAATCGCGCCCCCAGCAAAGCGGTTAGGGCATTGGGATGACAGAAATTGGCCGTGAAGCTATCGAGGGGGTTACGCAGAGCGCCATGGCGGTGAAAGCCACTGAAAAAGGCAAGATTGGGCTGCTTCTGGCACAGCACGTAGGCCTCGTTACTGATCGGGTCGTGGCAGAAGGATCCAGCCAAACAGGCCAGCACCACATGCTCACGCCGTAGAACCTGGCGCAGCTCAAGCGCCTCCTGAAGGTCCTCTTCCACGTGGTTGCTGTTGGCGCTCAGCACCACCACATCGCAGCGTTCGATCAGATCGCTCAGGGTGTTGGGCACGCGGCTCGTGCCCTGCAGATGGCTGCCCATCTGCTCCATCGTGGCGATGTGATCGGGATCCATCCCCGCCAGATCCTTCTCGGAGAAGGCCCCCAGCAAACGGCGACCGGGCCGCGGAGCCAGCAGCAGGCGCGAGCCATCGGTTTGCATGGCGCAGTTGTAAGCCAGGGCAGCCGGATACAGACCAACGCTGTAGAAGCCAACCTTTCCCTGCTCCAGCGCCAGGAGCCGCTCGCGGATCAGTGTGGGATCGAGGTTGGGTTCAAAGAATCCGTTCTGCAAAACCAGTCTGTTGGAGGCACACCACCTCTCCATCTTGCGGGCTCAACCGCAATGCATGGGAGGGTGGGCCAGTCCTGAGCCCCCAGGTGCCGCTCACGCATGCAGCGTCTTGCCCTGCCTGAACTCCTGGAGGAACTCTCAGCTGAGAGCGATCTCCTGATCGTGCAGGACCTCGACGGGGTGTGCATGCCGCTGGTGCGCGACCCGCTCACCCGCAGGCTGCAACCGCAAACGATTCGAGCCGCTGCACAGCTGGGCGATTGCTTTCGGGTGCTCACCAACGGCGAGCACGGCGGACGGCGCGGCGTGAACCGGCTGGTGGAGCAGGCGATGCAACCCTCTGCCGATCCTGCAGTGGAGGGGCTGTATCTGCCGGGGCTGGCAGCCGGTGGCGTGCAACTGCAAACGCGGCATGGCGAGCTGAGCCATCCGGGCGTGAGTCAGGCCGAACTGAAGTTTCTCAAGAGCGTGCCGCTGCGTCTCCGGGATGGGTTGGTACCTCTGCTGGAGCGGGCGTTGCCCCACACAGACAACCAGGAACGGGAGCATCTGCTCGATCGGATCGTGCTCGACAACGCCGTTTCGCCGACGGCCAACATCAACCTTGTGATCGAGCAACTGGAGGGCAATCTCAAGCTGCAGCGGCAGCTCCAGGACGCGTGCCACGCGCTTCTGAAGGAGCTGCTCCATCAGGCGGAGCACGAAGATCTCAAGGACAGCTTCTTCGTGCACCTAGCCCCCAACCTGGGGCTCGATGGTCGCCAAGAACGCCTGCGGCCGGCCAGCCCCGATCGAGCCGGCACCACCGATTTCCAATTCATGTTGCAGGGCGCGGTGAAGGAAGCGGGCCTGTTGGTGCTGATCAATGAACACATCCGGCGCCGCACCGGATCGGCACCGCTCGGCGATGGCTTAAATGTGCGCACGGCACCGCGGGATCTTGAGGCCCTGACCGACCTCTGTGTTACGCAGATCCCGGCGAAGCTGATGCCGACCTTGGTGGGGGTGGGCGACACGATCACGTCAGAACCCTCAGCGGATGGGATGAGTTGGCAGCGCGGGGGCAGTGATCGCGGGTTTTTGACGCTGGTGCAGAAGCTCGGCCAGGCCTACCAACGCAACAACCGTGTGGTGCTGGTGGACAGCAGCGGTGGCGAGTTGGAGCGCCCCAGCCATCGAGATCCGCTGCTGCGCGGCCTGACTGATCCTGAGGACCCACTCCATCTGGATGTGCTGGTGCCTGGTGGGCCTGCGGCCTACTGCAACTGGTTTGAGCAACTCAGCCAACGACGCAGCCAATGAGCTGAGCCCGCTCAGGGGCTGACAGCCACGCCGAGCCGCTTTATGCCTGAAGAAGGCGCAGCACAGGCCGATGGCGGTTCAAGCGGAAGCCGGGTCACCCACCGCCCAGCCCTGGTGGGACGGAGCGGTGATCTACCAGCTGATGCCACGCAGCTTCAGCGATGCCAACGGCGATGGCATCGGCGATTTGCAGGGTCTCCAGAACCGCTTGCGCTATTTGCGCTGGCTGGGGGTCGATGCCATCTGGCTCACACCGATCTACCCATCACCGCTGCGTGATGGCGGGTATGACATCACCGATTTCACCGATGTGCATCCAGAACTCGGTGATCTGGCCGGACTGCATCGCTTGATTGAGGCCGCCCATGGTCAAGGCCTCAAGGTGATTCTCGATCTGGTGCTGAATCACACCAGCAACCTGCATCCCTGGTTCCAGCGGGCCCGCTTCGCAGCGCCTGGCAGCGCCGAGCGCAACTATTACGTGTGGAGCGATAGCGAAGAGCGCTACGGCACGGCGCCGGTGCTGTTCCGCCATTTCGAAGATTCCAACTGGCAATGGGATGAGCTGGCTGGGCAGTTCTATCTGCATCGCTTCCTTCATCACCAACCCGATCTCAACTACGACAACCCCGCCGTGCAGGAGGCGATGTTGCAAGTGGTGGAGTTCTGGCTCGAGCGGGGCGTCGATGGCTTCCGCCTCGATGCGATTCCCTTCCTGTTCGAGCGAGAGGACACCCGTTGCGAAGGGCTCCCCGAGACCCATGCGTTTCTGAAACGCCTGCGGAGCCGCGTGCAAGAGAGCAGCCGTCGCCGCGGACGGCCGGAGGTGCTGCTGCTGGCAGAAGCGATTCAGCCCATGGATGAGGCGATGCCTTACCTCGATGAGGGAGAACTAAACGCCGCCTTCAATTTCGGCCTCACCGCCCATCTGTTCGCGGCTGTGGCCTACGGCCAAGCTGCCGATCTGGTGCAGTTCCTCACCGAGCTGAGCGAGCGTGATGTGGGCCGGGGCTGGGCCCTGCCGCTCCGCAACCACGATGAACTCTGGTTGGGCGATGGGCACCTGGTGCCGCAGGAGGTGATCCATCGCATCCGCGATGGCCTGCCCGCCGCCCGCGGCCACTGGCTCAACTGGGGCATTAACCGACGCCTGGCCCCGCTGCTCAATGGTGATCCCAGGCCAAACATGGCGCTCCACGCCCTGCTGTACAGCCTTCCCGGCATGCCTTGCATCTACTACGGCGATGAACTGGGGATGGGCGACTGGCCAGGGCTGCGCGATCGCGACGCCAATCGCACGCCGATGGCCTGGACACCGGAGCGCAACGGAGGATTTTCCTCCGCGCCGGATCCTTTGCTGGTGCTGCCACCGATCACGGCGCCGGGGTACGACTACCGCGTCGTGAACGTGGAGGTGCAGAAGTCGCTGAACGGCTCCCTCCTGAATTGGCATCGCCGCATGTTGATGAGTCGCAAGCTGCTGTCGGCCCTGCGGCACGGCGATTTCCGCGTGCTCCCGAGCGGTCACCCCAGCATGGTCAGCTACGTGCGTCAGAGCCTGGAAATGACGGTGCTGGTGGCCGTGAACCTGAGCGGCACCGGTGCCTCCACCCAGCTGAACCTGACGCCCTGGCAGGGGCAGCGGGTGCGAGAACTGCTCTGGGGTTGCGACTTTCCCGAGGCCACAGAGGAGTGGTTTGTGTATCTGCCGGCCTATGGGTTCGGATGGTGGCTGCTCGGCGATGCGGAATTGAGTACCTCCAGCAAATCCGCCGCCGGAGTCGCGAGCCGCTCCGCCTCGACCTGATCCAGAAAGCCAATACGAGAGCGACGCTGCAGCAGGTCATCACTGCTGCGGGCCAGCTCATGGCGATGGTTGAAGCGCCATTCCGCCCGGCTCACGGGCACCACGGCGCTGAGGGGCTCGAGATCACGGCGATCCGGAGCCTCATCCACCAGTTGGCGGGCCCGCAGGCCGTAACTACCGATGAGGTGATCCGCCTGATTGGCCCCACCGGGGATCTCTGCAGCCAACTGCTCTCGAAGCTGCTGAAGAGCAGGGCGGGTCTGCGCGGCCGTAGCCGCTGCACCCAGCAGGGGTAGCGGCTGAGCACTGGGCTGGTGGCCTCCGATCACGCGCAGCGCATCAAGAGCCAGGCTGCGGCACGTTGTCCACTTCCCACCCAGCAGGCTGATCAGGCCGCAGGGAAGCGTCTCCACCTCGTGTTCGCGCACTACACGGCTGCTGCTGGCGCCTCCGGCCGGTTGGATCAAGGGGCGTCCGCCGGCCCAGCTGGCGCTGACCGCTTCAGCGCTTAAGCCAGGGAACCAATGCTGAAGATGCTCTATCAGATAGCTGGTGTCCGCCGGGGTCACGGCGGTGGCCTCGTCCACCGCACAGACCTGATCGGTGGTGCCCACGAGCGTGCGGCCCTGGAAGGGCAGCACGAACAGCACGCGGCCATCGCGGGTTCGCGGAATCAACAGGCCAACGCCGCCTGGGCAGAGCGAATCCCGCAACACCAGGTGCATCCCACGGCTCACCAATAACCGGGGGGGAGCATCGGGCTGGGCCCATTGGCGCAGCCGATCGGCGGCGATGCCCGTGGCATTGACGACCCTCTTTGCCTCCCAGCGCTGCTGCTGGCCATCGGGTGTCTGGCTGATAGCAGCCTGAACATGCCCATCGCGCTGCTCGAAGCCGACCACAGCGCAATCACGCTGCACCGTGACTCCAGCACGTTGGGCTGTGAGCACCAGCAGCAGGTTGAGGCGAGCGTCATCGAACTGACCATCGCTGTAGAGCAGCCCGGCCCGAACCTTCGGAGTGAGCGAGGGCAACAGTTCCCGCAATTGCGCTGGCTGAATGGCCTCGGTGGGCTGCAGCCCCTCAGCCCCGGCCAGGAGGTCGTACATCCCGAGACCAACCCGGTAGTAGAGCTGCTCGAAGGTGTTGTGGGTGGGCAGCGCGATGCGCAGCTCGCGGGCCAGAAAGGGCGCCTGATCGATCCAGTGGCGGCGCTCGGCCAGAGCTTCCCGCACCAACTTGAGCTGGGCCGGATCAGCGCGGCGAAAGGCCAACTCCAGATAGCGAACACCGCCATGCAGCAGCTTGGTGCTGCGGGAGCTGGTGCCGATCGCCGGATCGTGGGCTTCGAGCAAGGCCACGCGCATGCCGCGGCGAGCGACCTCATAGGCCAGGCAGGCGCCGCTGCTGCCGGCACCAATGATCACGAGATCAAACATGGTCATCTCCCTGCCAGTGCAAACAGCGCCGAACGGCCTCCTGCCAGCGGCAACGCCAGGCCCGGCGTGCGTGATCTGACAACTGCGGGCTGAAGCGACTGGCGCCGGAAAGGAGTTGCTGGCGCAGCGGCTCGAGGTCCGCCACAACGCCGGCTTCCTGACCAGCCATCAACGCCACGCCACGGGCGGTGGACTCGAGATGGGGCGGACGGCGCACCGACAACCCACTGCAATCGGCCTGGGCCTGCATCAACACATCGGAGGCGGCGGCTCCCCCATCAACAGCCAGTTCCAAGAGGGGTGTGGCCAGCGCCGCCTCGGCGGTTTCCACCAGGGTGCTCACAGCTAAAGCAATCCCTTCCAATGCGGCGCGAGCGACGTGAGCGGCGCTGGTGTCGCGGGTGAGGCCGATCAGCAAGCCACGGGCCGATGGGTCCCAATGAGGTGTGCCCCAGCCCGTGAAGGCCGGAACCAGCATCAGCTCACCAGACGAGGGCACCGATGCCGCCAGGGCATCGACATCTGAGGCGGTGCTGATCAAGCCCAGGCCATCGCGCAGCCACTGCACCACCGTGCCAGCGTTGAAGAGGCTTCCCTCCAGGCAATAGCTGGCGCTGCCGCTGGCATCGCTCCAGCCCACGGTGCTGAGCAGTCCGCCCTCGGCCCGCACCGGCTTCTCTCCCACGTTGACCACCAGAAACGCTCCCGTGCCATAGGTGCACTTCGCCTGCCCCGCCGCCAGGCACAACTGCCCGTAGGTGGCGGCCTGCTGGTCACCGAGCACGGCGGTGATCGGCACACCGGCGAAGGGGAGGCCGGCGGCAATCCTGCCGAAGCCTCCGCGGCTAGGCCGCAACTGCGGCAGCTCCTCACCCGACAGGCCCACCGCAGCGAGCGCCTGCGGCAGCCAGGTGCGCTGCTCCAGATCCAACAGCAGCGTGCGACTGGCATTGCTGTGGTCGCTGGCATGCAGCTCGCCTCCGCTGAGCTGCCAGAGCAACCAGCTGTCCACGGTGCCGATGCAGAGGTCTCCGGACCGCTGGGCATCGGCCGCCGCCGGCGTGTGGTCGAGCAGCCAACGGACCTTGCTGGCACTGAAATAGGGATCGAGCACCAGGCCGGTGCGCTGCTGCCACTCGGCGGCATCAGGACGCTGCTGCCAACGACGGCAGAGATCAGTGGTGCGGCGGTCCTGCCACACCAGCGCCGGGCCTATGGCAGCGCCATCGCTGCGCCGCCATAGCACCGTGGTTTCGCGCTGGTTGGTAACGCCACAGGCGCAGACAGCTCGGCGTTGGCTGGGCGTGAGCGCACGCTCGAGCTCGTGCATCGCCTGAAACTGGCTTTCCCAGATCGCTCGCGCCTGCTGCTCCACCCAGCCATCGGCCGGATAGTGAATGGCGAGCGGCACCTGGGCAGAAGCCAAGGGCTCCCCCTGCGGGTTGAACAGGACGGCGCGCGAACTGCTGGTGCCCTGATCCAGTGCGAGCAGCAGAGGTTCTGTCATGGGGCAGATCCCTTTCCCCACACACTTAGGTCGATCAACCGGAACTGTCAGGCGACAGTGGGCCCAACAGAAACAACACGCGCCTGATGCCTCTGGACCCGGCCACCTTTCTGCCCGCGCTGCTCACCCTCGTCGGTGGAGGATTCCTTTCGATCCTGCTGGCACGGGTCATCACGGTGCTGGCGGGCCGGGTGGTGCGGCGAACCCGATCCGGCACCGACGACTTCATCGTGCAGGTGTTGGGCGAGACCATTGCTCCCGCCGGCTGGGTGCTGAGCGCCGCTCTGGCCTGGCAGATCATTCCCAGCACCGCTGCCGGGGATCGGCTGGCCTTTGGTCTGGCGAAGTTAATCCTGGTGGTCCTGCTGGTGCGGTTGGTGAACCGCATCGGCATCCGGCTCCTGAAGAGCTGGGCCACCCGGCAAAGCGAAGAGGCCGTCGCCACGATGATCCGGTCGCTGGCACCTCTGCTGCGAGCGCTGGTGTGGACCATCGGCGCCGTGTTCTACCTGCAGAACATCGGCGTCCAGATGGCGGCGATCTGGGCCCTGCTCAGCGCCGGTGGCATCGGTGCCGGCCTGGCCCTGCGGGAGCCGGTGGCGGAATTCTTTGAATACATCACGATCCTGTTGGACAAGCCCTTTGTGAGCGGGCAGTTCATCAATGTCGGCAGCGTTTGGGCCACGGTGGAGCGCGTGGGTGTGCGCAGCACCAGGCTGCGCAGCATCAATGGTGAAGCGATCGTGATGAGCAACAGCTCCCTCACCACATCGGTGGTGGCGAACTACGGGGAAATGCAACGCCGGCGCTTGATCTACCGGCTTGGCGTGACTTACGACACCGATCACGACACGCTGGCGCGTATCCCGGGGTTGCTGCAAACCATCGTGGAGTGCGGTGGCGATGCCCAGTTCGACCGCTGCCATTTCGTTGCCTTCAACGACAGCAGCCTCGATTTCGAACTGGTGTATTTCGTGCCCACCAACGACTTTGTGCAGGCGATGAACGTGCAACAGCGCATCAACCTGGAGATCGTGCGGCGTTTTGCTGAAGAAGGCATCGACTTCGCCTTCCCCACCCGCACTGTGCAACTGATCCAGCCATCCACCGACTGATAAGGTGGCTGCTTGGCTCCGTCGGGGCCACGTCGTCAACATTTCCCCAGAAGGTCGGTCATGTCCCGGGTCTGCCAACTCACCGGCAAGCGCGCCAACAACGGCATGGCCGTGTCCCACTCCCACGTGCGGACCAAAAAGCTCCAGCAGGTGAACCTCCAGGAGCGTCGTCTGTGGTGGGCTGAGGGCAACCGCTTCGTGAAGCTGCGTGTGTCCACCCGGGCCCTCAAGACCATCCAGAAGAAGGGTCTGGGTGCCTACGCCAAGGAGCTGGGCATCAACCTGGCCAAGATCTGAGTTCCAATCGACCTGAGATCTGAGATGCAGCGCCGCCAGGTTCTGAGCGGGCTTGCCATCACCTCCTTGAGCCTGCTGGGTTGGTCCCGGCAGGCTTTTGCTTTGGGTGGTGTGCTGCCAACTGAGGGGGAACCAGCCCCTGACTTCACACTCCATGGGGTGGTGCCGGGACCCGATGGAAGCGCGACCGAAGCAGACCGCAGCCTGGATGGCTTTGCCGGTCGCTGGCTGGTGCTCTATTTCTATCCGCGCGATTTCACCGAGGGCTGCACGATCGAGGCCCGCGGCTTTCAGCGTGATCTCGAGGCATTCCACCAGGCCGGGGCTGACGTGGTGGGCGTCAGTGCCGACAGCGCGGAATCCCATGCTGAGTTTTGCGGCAGCGAGGCCCTGGCCTATCCGCTGCTCTCTGATCCCGGCGGGCAGGTGAGCAAGGCCTATGGCAGTTGGATCCCTCCGTTTTCACAGCGCCACACGTTCTTGATCGATCCAGATGGGGTGCTGCGCCAGATCTGGGTGGCGGTGCGGCCCAGTGGCCACAGCCAGGAGGTGCTGACGAGCCTCAAGAACCTGGCGGCAACCCATCCGTCCGCCTGAAGGTCATGCACCAGCCGCTTCCGGGGCCCTCCACCTCCCAGCGGGGCAGCCAGTGGCGCCAGCTATAGGCCACGTTGTGCCCGCCTGAACCCACGCGCACATAGCCACCGCTGACGTTGTCGAGTTCGCCGTAGGGATCGTTGAAAATCCCGGCACCGGGCTCAAAACCCACGGCAAGAATCCAGTGACCGCCGCCTCGTGGTGCAGACGACGGGCCGTGGTGGAGAAAACCAGTTCCGACGGGATAGCCGGCTTTCAACTCAGCCTCCAGCAGGTGCCGATCACCGCTGGTGCGGTAGCTGGCCAACACGCCGTAATCAGCGCAGGCATGGATCTGAGCCTGCGCTGAGGTGGTGTCGCCATAGCGGCGCAGAGTGTGCAGATAGGTGTCGTCGGCATTAGAGCCTTTCAACGCCTCCGGCCTCAGATATTTCACGGCCATGGCGCAGGTGCTGGAAAAACACATGCGGTAGGCCTGGCCAGGTATCCGGCTGTCGGTCTGCACGTAGTACTGACGCACGGGCAGCAACAGACGCTGCCCGGTGGAGAGAGTCATGGCCTCTAGGCCGCTTCCCTCCTGGTAGCACGCTCCATGCGATTGAGGTGCGCCATGCCCACGTGCAAGCTGTCGCAGTAGAGGCAGGTGCCTTCAAAGCACACCTGAAACAGCTCCCCAGTGCTGGCATGGAGCTGATGGATCGTGCCACCACGGGCACCAATCAACACGGGTTGAGAGGTCATCCTGAACACCCAGCCATCAACGGCCAGAGGGTCGCTAGGCCTTTCGGCCTACACCATCGGTAGAAATACCTCCCTCGAGCACGATCTTGCCGATGCTGCGGCCGCTCTCCAGTAGACGATGGGCCCGTTGCACGTTGGCGGCATGGATCGGTCTAAAGGTTTGCCGCAACGTGCTGCGGATCAGACCTTGATCCACCAAGGAAGCCAGTTCCGCCAGCACAGCACCCTGGCGAGCCATGTCTGGGGTGTTGTACAGCGATCGGGTGAACATCAACTCCCAATGCAGGGAGAGGCTCTTGCGTTTCATCGCCAGCACATCGATCGATTGAGGCGCTGGATCATCGATTAAGGCCAGAGCGCCCTGGGGCTCAAGGAGATCCACCAGCTGTTGAAAGTGATCATCCGTGTGGGTGAGGGAGATCACTGTGCGCAGAGGCGGCAGGGATAGGGATGCCAGCTGATCCGCCAGCGGCGCCTGGTGATTGACCACGTGCTTCACACCCAACTGCTGCAGCCACGCTTGCGTTTCGGCCCGTGATGCAGTGCCCACCACCTCCAGGTCGGTGAGCTGCAGCGCCAGTTGCACCAGGATCGAGCCCACACCGCCAGCAGCTCCCACCACAAGCAGCGTTTGAGGGTCGTTGCCTGGGCCACGGCGTGGCAGACGCAGCCTGTCAAACAACAGCTCCCAGGCGGTGAGGGCGGTGAGGGGTAAGGCAGCGGCCTCAGCCGCACTGATGCTGCGGGGAGAGTGCGCCGCAAGCCGGTAATCCACGCAATGCAAGGCGCTGTTGCAGCCCGGACGCTGCAACGCACCGGCATACCAAACGCGATCACCGATCGCAAAACCGGAAACCGCCGCACCACAAGCCACCACAGTGCCGACCGCGTCCCAACCCAACACGCGCCAGGCACCACTGGCGGGCTGTTCACGGCGGCGCACCTTCGTTTCCACGGGATTCACACTCACGGCCTCGACGGCCACCAGCAAGTCGTGCTCCTGCGGAGAGGGATCGGGCAGGGTGATGTCGAGCAGGCAGTCGGCATCCGTTCCGGAACGCTCACTGCCGTAGCCAATGGCGCGCACAGCTCAAGCCTCCAAGCGCTGCAGCAGGTCGCGATGCAGTGCGGTGGCATGGCCCATCGCCTGCAGCGAGGCGGAGGACGGCGGCTGCTCAAAGGCCTCCAACCAGCCAGCGAACAGGCTTGCCGGGTCGAGATCACGCTCGGCCAGATCAAGGCAATCGCAACCGAGCTCACTGGCGCAGGCCTGCACCTTGGGGTCGTAACTCAAGGCGCACACAGGACTCCCCGACAAGGCCGCAAGGATCAGCGCATGCAGGCGCATGGCCAGCACCAGCGAGGCACTGCGGAACAGCGCCATGGCCTCAACAGGCGTGGTGGCATGCACCACCCGGCTGCGCTGATACAACGCCTCACTGATGAGTCGCTGTTGGTGCAAGTGACCGAGCAGCTGCTGATCCTGATCGCGATGGAAGGGCAGCCAGATCACCTCGCGCTGAGTGTGCTCAGCCAGCTGCTCTAGGGCCTTGAGATAAGGGCTCCATTCCTGCCCCTGAAGGTGGTCGGTGGGACGCCAGCACACCACGATGGGGCCACCAAGGCCGAGCCAGTGCTGGCGCGGAAGACTCCAGACCGCGTCCGTGCCATGGGGGGCTGCCACCCCCAGCTGCCGGGCCAAATGGGCCGAAGCTGCGTCGCGCCAGGTGATTCCTGTCGCCATCGGTAGCAGTAGCCGCACCAGGGCCCGGCTACGGCGGCGGCGCAGAGGGCCAAGCCCTTGCGCCCAGAGCAGCACCGGCTTGCCCTGTAGTCGTGCCGCGCTGATCAAGGCGGCGTAATAAATCAGGCTGCGAAAACTGGTGGAATCCTGCAGCAAGCTGCCGCCTCCGAGCACCAGAGCTCGGCAACGGCGAAGGGCCGATAAAACGCTGCCGAGGCTGCGTCGATTAACGCTGTCCACACCATGCCGGCGGCTGATCTCCTCCTGATCGAAGGCCGTCACCAACGGAACCGCTGTGGGAGGAAGCTGCGCCAGCAGCGCCTCAAGCAGCGCATCGTCCCCCAGGTTGTGCTCGCCGTAATAACCGCACAGGAGCACGGGTGTCGTCACGCGGAGCCGCTCAGATCCGGTCCAGCTTGGCATCAGCCCACCGTTTCAGGCCGCTGCAGCCAACCGTTGCCTCAGGAGTGAGATCTGCTCGTCGATCAACAACCGCGCGGCCGTGAGGCTGGCGGTGCGGCCCAGCACAGCGCCACTGGAGTGCTGGATCAGATAGGCGCCCTCGCAGCGGGGGTAGCCGATCAACTGAATGCGGCAACCGCGGTGGAGCCAGCAGGGAGGAGGCGCTGTGGCAGACATGAGCGGATGCAGCTGCATTCGCACTGCAACGCAGCCCGTGCAGAACACAATCGTGCCTGTGCCCGTTGGGCAGCTGGCTTCAGCGTTGACCCAAGAGCTCGAGCCAGGTGGGAACAAGCGCTTCATCGGCCCGCGCTTCAGGGCTGGTGCAAGGAATGGTGATCACCGCCTCTGCGTGCTGCAACAGGGTGCTGGAGTGCAACGGCTCAGCCGTCACAACCACGGGCCAGGGTGTTGCGGGAGTCATGGAACTGCGCTCACCGTCCCATGCTCAGCGGAGCCATCAAAAGGTGAGAGCTGCCTGCACTGCAGAGTCCAGTGACTTGGCGCACAGCTGAGGCTCCAGCCCGCACTAAGCGATTGGGGCTCCGGCGTGCAAACGCTCGGCCAACGCCAGCGCTTCTTGAGCCAGCCGTTGCTCATGCGCCACGCGATCGCTCACATCCCGCTGCACCGATACCCAATGGGTGTGCCATCCATTGGGGTCTGCCAGTGGAGCCACCTTGAGATCAATCCAGCAGGTGGAGCCATCTCGGCGGTAGTTGAGCACCTGCATGCGCGAGGGCTCCCACTGATCCATGGCCCGGCGTAAGCGCCCCGTCGTCTCACGACAGGTGTCGGGCCCCTGAAAGAGCCTGGGACTGCGGCCCAGCACTTCGTTCAGCGCGTAACCGGTCTGATCCAGGAGCGACTGGTTGGCAAACACAATCAATGGGCCCGGCGCGTTCAACGGTTCCGCCAGCGTCACGAGCACCGCATCCTGGGCGGTGTCGAGCACAGCCTCGAGCAACAGGCGATAGGTGTCTTCAGGCGCTTCCGGGTCGGCATCGTGCAAGCGCTGGGAGCGTCGCCGCAGGATGCCCACCCCAAAACCGGCATCGGTGCGAAACAGACGAATGCGCGTCGCCAACTCGAACTGGGTGGGCTGGGCCAGAGCGACCACATGGTCCCGGGGGCCGGCCTCAAGCCGATCCCGCTCCTGAATGATCAGTTCCGCCAGGGCAGGCCAACACTGCTTGAGCGGTTGACCACACCAATGCTCCGCCTTGATCCCGAGGCGAACGGCGGCCGTGCGATCCACATGGCTGATCGAACCGTCGGGAGCGCATAACAGCAGACCATCACCCGGTTCAAGCAGGAAATACGGGCGCACACTGCAGCCAAATCAGGCATGACGCTAGGAAGAAGCCACGCACTGGCGCTGGGATCCACATAAAAAACAGCCCTGACGGGCTGTGTGAGGAGGCTTCGGCGCCAGCAAAGCGAGCACGGCGGCTCAGGGCCATGGGGATGGATACCTACCCACAACTCAGCGGCGCTGAAGCTGGTCGCTCACATCGGCCATCGGCTTGCCGCTGCTCCCCCAGGATCCCTGGGGCAACAGCGGCGGTGCACCCGGTGCCGGCTTCACCGCTGCCCCGGCAGCAAAGGAGCGATCGGTCCACTCCACCAGCAGAGGCGCCAGAGGACCGCCATCAGCCGAAGCGCCCGGACGCAGGTTGAAGTGATCGCCACCCTGAACCAGCACCAGCTGATTGCCGCGTGGATTGGCGTTCGAAAAGGGCTCGACCGCTTCGGGGTCAGGAGGAACGACCCAATCGTGGGTTCCGCTCACCAGCAAGACACGGCCGGTGATGTGTTGCGACGCTCCTTTGGGAAAGAGCAACGACACCGGAGGGCTCACCGCCGCAACGGCGATCACACGGGGATCATCAACGGCCGCTTGGCTCACCGCCGAGAGCCAACTGCACTGGAGCGTCCAACTCAGGTTGCGCTCCGGATCAGCGATGTTGTCGCAACGTGCGCGCAGAGCCTCATCTTCAGGCTTGAGCCCGGCCAACTGCAGGGCTGTGGTGGCCCCCCAGGAATGACCGATCACCACCACCCGATCAGCCTTCACACCTGCCAACGCGCTCAACTGCCCTTGAGCAACGGCATCGTTGACGGCGGTGATGTCTTGAGCGCGTAGGGCCAGCTCCTGGGGAGAGGGCGGCGGAGCCTGGCCAGTGAGCACCTCGTGTTGTTGGTGTTTGTCACTCCCGGGGTGGCGGGGCAACACCACGCTGTAGCCCTGGCCGGCCAAGCGTTGGCCCCAACCCTCGAAATTCGTGGGGCTGTCCCAGAGGCCATGTGAAATCACCACCAGGCGACCATTGCCACCCGTGGTGGGCTGCATCAGCACCAATTCCAAGGGTGCCGGTCGGTGAGGCACCGCCAGCTTGGTGCGGCTCACGGTGACGGCTGCGTCTGCGGAGCTGTCGCTGGCCGTAGGCGCAGGAAGAGCTGTGGCCATCAGCCGTTCAGCGCGCCGGCGGTGCCGCAACATTCGCGCCAGCACGACCTGGGCTTGCGAGAGGTTGAGACGAACCCGCTCCCCCGGAATCGCCTCCATCAGCTGCAACAGCGTGGGCTGACCGTCAGGGGATTCAGCGGTGGCTTGCTCGAGGGCCTGCTTCAGGGTCTCACCACTGAGATCCGGGCTGCGCCCCTCCACCGTGCCGAAGGAGGACACCAACAGCAGAGCCTGCTCAAGCAGTGGGGAGCCGGCCGAGCTGTCCACGAGCTGGCGAAAACTCACCGGCACCGGATGGTTGAGCAACTTCAGCAATTTGCGGCCCAGCTCACCGTCGCTGGCGCGATCCAACTCAGCCAGATCGCTGCTCCCCTGCATCAGAGCCTCAGGGCTCTTCAACTCACTGAGCTTCACCCGCAGGGTGTTCTCGAGCAGGGGCAGCTCCACCACCACTTCATCGAGCGCCAGGGCCGGCCCACAGCTGGCAGCCAGGCACACCAGCCCCACAGCGGAACGGAACAGACAGTGCATCCCAAAGCCAGCGCGGGCCAGCAGGCTAAGGGGACTCAATCGGCTCAATCCGGTAGTACTCCCGATCGTCGGAGCAGCACAGGTCGGCGTAATAGCGCTCGAGCACGGCGTAGGCCTCGTCGTAGGAGGCGAAACACCGACCCGCAATCGCATCGCTGATGCCATCGTCGCGCGTGATCCGAAATCCAGCGTTCAGGGTCATGGACTGACGAGCGCGCGGAAGGCAGATGGCAACTGGTCGCAGCGAAGGCCCGCACCATGGGCGCGGATCAAGGGTGCGACACCGATGGTCTGCCGCTCCGGATGCAACTGGTGGAACGGCACCAGCCAGTAGCACCACTGATCCGGATCCAGGGGATCCGGATCGGCGGCGTCACCAGAGGGTTGCGACGGATCGAGCAGGCAAAAGAGTTGGGCTTGCAAGGAACGACTCCCCAGCCGGAAGACAGCAGGCCGCTGCTGATCGGCCTTGGCCGAGCCGACAGCCAAGCCAAGGCCGAACCAGGACACTTCACTGACGGGCCAGCTGGTGGGAGCTGGCGTGGCTTCGGAGGGAAGCCCCAACGCCGTGATCACCTGCCAGAGGGCGCAACCATGCAGAAGACGATCCTCCAGGAGATCCGGATGGAACCAGCTCAGAAAGGCAGAGCGGGTCATCGGAGCAGCAGCCATACCAACAGCACCACCAACAGGGCGACCACGGCGCTCGCTCCCGCCAAGAGCACAACGATCACCCGACGTGTTGTGACCGGCCACCAAAGCAAACCCATCCAGATGGGCAGCAACGGCCACAACGGAGGAATCAACAGCGAGGCCACGGCCAGCAACAGCAGGGTGCGTCGCCGCTGAGCACGGCGCTGGTCTTGGATCAGCAGCTCAGCCCGTTCGTCATCGCTGAGCCAGCGGCCCTGCTGACGCGCCAACTCGAGCTCACGCTCGAGTTGGGCTGACTGGCCTTGGGCCGCCGAGAGCTCAGACACCGCATCCCGCACACCAGCGCCTGCATCCCGCAGCAGGGAGGCCCCCACCAGAACAGTGCGGCGCATGCCATGACGCAAACGACTCATCAGCTGTGGCGGCAGGACCTAAAAAAAGCCCCGGCAAAGCCGGAGCTTGAGATGGTGGCAGAGACGAGATCCGTCTTGCGGGGTGAACTCACCAGAGACCGCGAACCGGCGCGGCAGGAGCAGCGGATTCGCTGACCTGGGTGTAGGCAGCGATGCAAGCGGGGGTGTTCACATACCAGCTGAGCAGCGATGTCTTGCGCTGGGTATTGGATGCATCCACGTTGCAGACGTTCATCGCACCCTGCAGACGCTCATCCACGGGGAGCACATTCATCATCCCGAAGCCGGACAGCTGCCCATCGACGGAGTCAAGGATGATGGCGCTGCGCACAGCTTCCAGCGCCTTCTGCTGGCTGTAATAAGGGGTGTAGTTGTTCTGGCCGATGCTGTCGCCGAGGAACTGAACACCCTTGTCGCTGTAGAGGAAGTCAGCAACAGCAACCACGTCCACGGAGTAGGACTTGGTGAGCCCGGCCTGGAGCTCATCACGGGTATAGCCGGAGCCTGCGATCAGGCCATTGGGCACCGGGGTGTCATTGGTGCCTTCGAGAGGGTTGAGCACATCAGAGCGTGGTCCCAGGCAATTCACACACACCGTGCGAGCTGTGAGCGGAATGGCCTGAGCTGCGCCGGCGAACACGATGCCAGTGGCGGCAACAACAGCAATGGGTTTCAGCATGGGAAAGCTCCTCGCACCCGATTCATAGACACTGTTCAAAGAGTCGTCATCCCGCTTGCAGCATTCGGGTGCGAACGCGATGCACAGGAGGCCATCCCGCAACTGCTGTGACAGCCTGGTGGTCGTCCACTGGCAACGGTTGTGGCCTTCCTCTGCCAGCTCCATGTGCACACCGGCGCAGGGGTGACCACGATGGTGATGCACGCCCAAAGCCACGCCCAGGCCCAACTGGCAGCACAGGAGCTGTTTCCCGCCTGCCGCGTGGTCGTGATTGCCCTGGAGCCGCCGCTGCGCGGCACCAATAGCCGTCCCCCACAGTCGGCTGTGCTCAACAACACGGCATCAACCGAAGCAGCAATGCTGGAGTGATGGCTCTCCAGCGGGGGCTGAGCCGTGATTCCAAGCGGATTTCTGGTGCTGGCCAAAGCGCTCCCCAGAATTGCGGTCGCCGGCGCCGTGGCGGCCGCTGCAGCGCTCAGCCTGGAATTGCTTTGGCCGCACTAGGGGCAAGCGATCCAGAACGCTGCCGCATCAAGAGCGTGAAGAGATCAAGCGCCACAGCAGCGCTGAGACGCAAGACGAGACAAAACAGGATCAACCGTCTTAAGATTTTCTCAAGCTCTGACAGGTTCCGTTGAACGAGAACAACCCCGTACTGCATGCCATGCGCCAGGAGCTGCAGGAGCTGAAGGGCCGCTATCACCGTCAACCCAGCGACTTCAACCGCTACCAGCTGGTGAGGCACGAACAGCGCCTGGCTCAGTGGGTACCCTCGGAGCTTCTCAGCGCCTGAACGGCCATGCGGGCACTGCCCCTTCACCTCGAGGCCGGCGCTGATCTTCGGGCCAGCCTGGAGCAGCTGGCGGCATCGGAGCAGGCCTCGGGTTTCGTGCTGAGCGTGGTGGGCAATCTCAGCCAGGCTTGCTTTGCCTGCCCAGGCCAGGAGGAACCAACTCTTGTGAGAGGCGAGCTTGAAATCATCACCCTGCAGGGCACGCTCTCTCCTCAGGGCGTTCATCTGCATCTGAGCCTGTCGGATCCGGGCTGTCAGGTGTGGGGAGGCCACCTCGAGCACGGAAGCGTGGTTCTCAAGGGCGCCGATTTGCTGGTGGCGTTCTTGGGTCAAGCCGCCCCAACGATCCAACCCGCAGCGCCCGAAGCTGTACGGGTGCAGGTCGCCCTGGCTGATGGGTGCGCCTGGTCGCGCCGCACCGAACGCCTCCTGCAGGGGCTGGGCATCCAATACGAGCTGATTGCACCCAGTTCAGGATCCCTGCCTCAGATCTGGATCGATGGACAGGCCATCGGTGGTTACCCCGAACTGGCCGCGCTCCAGAGCCAAGGCGCACTCCAGGACCTCCGCCATGGCTGACTGTCGGCTCACAACCCTCCCAGGCTGTGAGCTCGTGATCGGCGGCTACCCGCGCTTCCACTACAACGCTTGTGGCGGCCAGGCCAATGGCCGAAGCCAGGCCGGCATAGACGAAGAGCACGTCCTGGAGTTCTCGGCGCAGAGCACGAGCATTCCCGCCCTCAATTGGCGCACCACGCGCTTTCTGGGCTTGCCCTTGCCACCGGGGCTGTCTGTCGCCATCCATCCCGTGGCCTTGGGCGGTCGTTACGTGCCCGCATCAGGAGAGCTGGAGCTGGACTTCCAGGCGTGCTTTCGCTTTCGAGCTGGACTGGCACGCGGACTGAGCATCACCGCGCCGGATCTTGTGGTGAAGACGCGACTCACCACAGAAGCCATGCAGAGCCAGCGGCACCAACGCCAAGGGCGGCGGCTCATGGGCTCACAACCCGGAGTGCTTGTGGGTGCTGCCCTGATCGAGCCCACTGGTGAAGCCTGGTTCGATCGGTTTCTGGGATTGCCCGATGAGGCCCTGGCGGTGTTGCACTGCCAGCTCAGCCTGGAGGGGCGCAACTGTGGCTGAACGGCTCACCGGGCTGCGCACCAACTTGCTGATCCCGCCGCTGATCCTTGTCATCCCCTGGACCCAGGAGCTGATCGATCAGCTGCTGTTCGGCGGCTCCTGGAACCTACCCATGACACCGCGAGGGCCATGGCTGGGGGTGCTCACAGCTCCCTTCAGCCACGGCGGCTTTGGCCACCTCCTGGCCAACAGCCTGATGTTTCTGCCGCTGTCGTGGCTGGTACTGGCCAAAAGCCGCCGCGACTACCTCGCCGTTTGGGTGGGTGTGATGCTCAGCGCCCTGCCGGTGTGGTGGTTCTGGCCGACAGCCAGCCATGGCCTCTCAGGAGTGGTGTACGGGCTACTGGGCTATCTACTGGTGATCGGCTGGCTGGAGAAACGGCCGTTGTCGTTGATGCTATCTGTGCTTGCCCTGGTGAGCTACGGGGGGGTGCTTCCCAGCTTGATCCCGCTGTTTTCACCAGCCGGTGTCAGCTGGATCGGCCATGCGAGTGGTTTTACAGGCGGGGTACTCGCCGCTTGGGCCGTTCAGCGACAAAGCGAACCAGCCAGTGCCAAGCGCCGGTAAAACTCAGCCAAGCCATCGCACCCGGCATGTTCCGCCTCCGCCGCCATTGCTTGACGGCCCTTCTGCTGACACTCGTTAGCAGCCAGAACTCCGCAGTCGGCCAGCCCTGGGCGCCAGGTCAGGGACCACCACCAGGGTTAACGCTTCCCACCCAGGCGGAGGCGCAGCAACTCGAGCAGTTGCGCCGAACCGGTGGGCCCAAGCAGCTGCGCGAGCGATACCTGCGGCAAGGCCACAACCTGCTGCATCGCTTCTGGGCCAGCAAGCAGCAGCCCACATTGCTGTTTTCTGGGGATCGCGCCGAAGGATGTGGGGTGCGGCGCGTGGCCCACCCGATGGCCTACTACTGCCCCCCCAGCCAGGAACTGGCGATGGCGCTCAATCTGCGCCGCAGCGTACGCAGCGCCAAGGGCAAAACCGATCGTGAACTGCTGCTGCTGGATCTGGCCGTCTTGGCCCATGAATGGGGTCACCATGTGAACCGCGAGCAGGGTCGGGGCCCCTTCCAAGGCGGGCTTGGGCTAACGGTGAAACAGGAAGAGCTGGCGGCTGACTGGCGCACAGGCGTGTTTCTCGGCTGGATGCTCAGCCAGGGGGCCATCAGCGTGGATGAGTTCACACAGACCGCGAATCTGCTGTTTGAGATGGGGGATTACGAGCGGCTGGCGGCCCAGCACCACGGCTATCCCAAAGATCGCTTTCAGGCCCTCACTCGCGGCCTCACCAGTCAGCTGCGACCCGGCCAGAAGCTGGGGGAGTGGACGGTGGACACCAGCGAAACCTTCAGCCGAGCGCTCAAGGTTTCAGGTGAAGATCGCCAGTTGGGGCGGCGCCGCTACGACGTGCGCCGCTTTGAGATTGAACGCGGCCAACAGATCGCCACCAACCTGATCGGAGGGTTGCTGGGGGCGGCCAGCTGCGTGTGGGGCAACCAGCAGCAATGCATCGGTATGGCGGCACAGCAGGGCAAAGGCCGCGCCGATGGGAGCTACACCCAGCGTCGGCTCACGCTCCATTGCGACAACGGCAGCTTCGATGTGAGCGACGATGACTTTGATCCCCAACCCGTCAGCCGCGATGGCAAGGGGCAGGCGCCGGTACTGCTGCAGCGCGATTGCACCCAATCAGCCGGGATCAGGGGTTAAAGCGGGTGTGGCGTGGTGTGGCTGCAACATGTCCGTTCAGATGAGGTGCAGCAGCAACTCCAGCTGCAGTTTGTCGGCCAGGCCTGAATCGATGGCCCTGAACTGATCCAAGGCGCGGCGACGTTGTTGCGGGTGCAGCTCGAGCAGATCGGCCAGGGCCAGTTCGAGGCAGCGTTGATCCAGCTCTCGGTTCACAGGATGGGCTCAGCGACCGGATCACATCAGGCGGCGAGAGGAGCGGCCACGGGCCAGGGCCAGATCAACAGCCTGCCCGGCAACACTTGCCGTCTGTTTGCTACGAGCTGTGTCCACATCCACCGCTGGGGGGCGCTGATCTCCTATCAACAACCTTGCCGCAGTCCGGCGGATGGGCTTCTTCGTTCAACTCACTGAAGCCATCGCCGAGCGCCAGTCGCTCCTGATGACGGGTCTCGACCCGAATCCGGAGATGTTGCAGAACTGGGCCTTACGGCACGGCATGGGCAATCGATCCTTTCTCAGCCAAGCCCGGCATTGGATCAAAGCGGTGGTGGAAGCCACCAGCCCCCATGTGTGTGCCATCAAGGCGAGCCTGGGCTTCTACCAGGCCTTGGGGCCACTCGGATTGGAGCTCCTGCTGGAAGTTCGGGATCTCGTACCCCGTGATCTGCCCCTGATCATTGACGCCAAACACGGCGACCTGAATTCCTCCACCGCCCTCGCGCACTATCTGTTCCGAGATCTGGGTGTGGATGCGGTCACGCTCTCGCCGATGGCCGGGCAGGACATCGCCGCGCCGTTTCTGCTCTATGCGGATAAGGCCGTGGTGATCACCTGCCGCAGCTCCAATCCAGCCGCCAAACGCATTCAGTACCACCCCAACGACAGCGATCCACTGTTTCTGCAGATCGTGCGCGAAAGCCAGCTCTGGGGCACGCCCGATCAGCTGCTCCTGGAAGTGGGGACCAGCGATCCTGCTGTGTTGGCCCAGGTGCGCCAGGCGGCTCCAGAGCGGGTGCTGATGTTGCGCAGCATCTGGAGCGAGGAAGAGCGGCTTGATGGCCTACTGGAGGCCGGCCTCAATCAAGCCGCCGATGGCCTGTTGCTTCCCTTGCCCCAGAACCTGCTGGTGGAAGACGACCTGAGTGAACAGGCCGAAGCCCTCAAGGGTTTGATCAATCGCCGCCGCCAACGGTGGCTGGATCAGCAACCGGAGCAATCCGCCAACAGTTGCGAACTCTGGCTGGCGGATGCCACGCCCGATGCTGAGGGAGCATCCGCTCCGGGTGATGCAATGGAAGAGCTGATCGTGGATCTCTTTGACATCGGCTGCCTGCTCTTTGGAGAGTATGTGCAGGCTTCTGGTGCAGTGTTCAACTACTACATTGATCTGCGCCAGATCATTTCAGATCCCAATCTCTTCCATCGGGTGCTGCATGGCTACAGCGGTCTGCTCGAACACTTGAACTTCGATCGCATTGCGGGCATTCCCTATGGATCACTGCCCACCGCCACCGGGTTATCCCTCGCCCTGCATAAGCCCCTGATCTATCCCCGCAAGGAAGTGAAGGCCCATGGGGCACGGCGCCTCATCGAGGGCGACTTCAACGAAGGCGATCAAGTTGTGGTGGTGGACGACATCTTGATCACCGGCGGCAGCGTGCTGGAAGGCATCGCCAAGCTCGAAAGCTCCGGGTTGGTGGTGAAGGATGTGGTGGTGTTCATCGACCATGGTGGCGAACGGGACCGCCATGCCCGTGAGCGGTTGGAAAGCCAGGGCTACCGGGTGCACGCCGTGCTGGATATTCCGCGGATCACGCAGGTGCTACTTAAAGCCGGTCGCCTGGATCCAACCCAGGCGGCGCTGCTGGGCTGACAACGCACCACAATGGTTGGTATGGCTGACTGTTCCAAGCGATCCCGTTGGCGTGATCGGCTGATCCCTACATCCGCCCTCGTGTTGGGCTCACTGACATTGGCGCTGGTGGGATGCAGCCCCCGGCAACCCAGCCCAGAGCCAGGCTCGTCACCAGCCCAACAACCAGCGACCAAGCCCAAGGCGCCAGACAGCCCCGATGCGAACGCCGAAGTAACACGCGCACTGGCGTCAGCAACAGACTTGTTCAACCGTGGGGAAAATGATCTGGCCTGCGAGCAGGTGGCCAGCGCTGAGCGATGGCAACGCACGGCAATGGCTGCGGCACCGAGCGAACTGGAGCGCTTCCGCCAGGCCTGCCAGACACCGTGAGCGCCATCATTCAGGCGAAAGGGTTATCCAAAACCTTTCACGTTGCTGATAAACAGCCAGGGCTAGCCGGCACTCTGCGGCACCTGTTCAAGCGCCAGGTGCGGCCCGTGGAGGCCGTACGGGAGCTCAGTTTTGCCATTGAACCGGGCGAGATGGTGGGGTTCCTCGGTGCCAACGGGGCAGGTAAAACCACCACCTTGAAGATGCTGAGCGGCCTGATTCATCCCAGCGCAGGTCATCTGGAGGTGGCCGGTTATCGCCCCCAGCAACGCCGTGAGCGATTTCTGCAGCAGGTCACCTTGGTGATGGGCAACCGGCAGCAGCTGATGTGGGATCTGCCACCAATCGATTCGCTGCGCGTGAATGCAGCGGTGTATGGAATCGACGCGATGGAGACGAAGCGGCGCATCCATACCCTGGCGGAGATGCTGGAGCTGGGGGAGGAACTGCACCGGCCTGTGCGCAAGTTATCGCTCGGGCAACGCATGAAAGCCGAGCTGCTAGCGGCTCTCTTGCATCGCCCGGCGGTGCTGTTTCTCGATGAACCCACCCTGGGGCTGGATGTGAACGCTCAAGCGCGGGTGCGGGAATTTCTGGCTGATTACAACCAGCGCTATGGCGCCACGGTGCTGCTCACCAGCCATTACATGGGAGACATCACCGCCCTTTGCGAGCGCGTGCTGTTGATTCATCAGGGGCGCCTCTTTCATGACGGACCCCTCGACGCACTCACCACTCGCCTGGCCCCCTGCAGGCAAGTGCGACTGGAGCTGCGTCACCCCCAGGAACACGGTGCGCTCGATCGCTTCGGAACGGTGGAGTTCCATCAAGGCCATCACCTGCGGCTGCTGGTGCCGCGCGATCAACTCACCCAGCAAGTCAGCCAACTCCTGCAACAGTTCGAGGTGGTGGATTTGGAAGTGAGTGACCCACCGATTGAGGAGTTGATCGGGGCGCTGTTCAACGCTCAACCCAGCTGAGATGGTCAGGCGCATCCATCGCATTGCCGTGGCCCTGCTCTCGAGTCAGGTGGCCCTGATGCTCGAATATCGCGCTGAGATCGCACTGTGGGCACTCTCCGGTGTGCTGCCTCTGATCATGCTGGCCGTGTGGCAAGGATCCGATGGTGCGGCAGCCGCCGGGTTAAACGCCACGGGCCTGTCGCACTATTTCCTGGCGGCCTTTGTGGTGCGGCAATTCAGTGTGGTGTGGATGATCCACGTCTTTGAAGAAGACACGCTCCAGGGCAAACTCTCCCCCCAATTGCTCCAACCACTGCAGCCGCTGTGGCGCTATCTGGCCGCCCATATCGCCGAACAATTCACCCGGTTGCCATTCGTGGCACTGATGCTGGGAGGCATCGCCCTGGTGCAGCCAGAGCTGCTGTGGTGGCCCAATCCCGGTGCGCTGATCCTTGGCATCGCAGCGATCCAGGCCGCCTTCATCTTGCGCTTTCTGCTGCAGAGCGTGATCGCGATGTTGTGTTTCTGGAGTGAACGGGCTGCAGCGCTGGATCGCCTTCTGCTCATTCCGTATCTGTTTCTCTCAGGCCTTGTGGCACCGCTGCAGACCTATCCAGCCGCGATCCAGAAACTGGCCTGGCTCACACCCTTTCCCTCGATGGTGGCCTTTCCGGCAGCGCTCTTAGCCGGTGAACCCGTGGCAATCGGCGAGGGATTTCTACAGCTGGGGCTCTGGTGTCTGCTCTTCTATCCGCTGTTGATGCTGCTGTGGAGGGCGGGGATTCGCCGTTATGGAGCTATGGGTGCATGATCAACCCACGCTGGATTCGTTACGCCCGCAGCCTGCGCCGTTTCTGGGCCACATCCCTGGAAGCTGAGCTCGAATACCAACTCAACCTGGTGGTGGAACTGCTGGCCGTTCTCGGCAACCTGGCCGGCAGCCTGTTTGTTCTGAGCTTGTTGGCAGGCCCCTCTCGGCAATTAGGGGGCTGGACGTGGAACAGCGCCTTGGTGGTGGTGGGGATGTACACCCTGCTGGATGGTTTCACCAGCGCGGTGTTGCAACCCAACCTGAGCCGGATCGTGAACCATGTACAAAACGGAACGCTCGATTTCGTCTTGCTGAAACCGATCGACAGTCAATTCTGGCTCTCCACCCGTAGCTTTTCCCCCTGGGGATTGCCGGGCATCGCAGCAGGTTTGGTGTTGATCGGCTGGGCGGTATCGCAGAGCGATCATCTGATCAAGCCTGAGGACATGATCCTGGCGTCAAGCCTGATGCTCGCCGCTGCACTCATTCTTTACAGCCTCTGGTTTCTGTTAGCTGGGCTCTCGATCTGGTTCGTCAAGGTCTGGAATGCCACCGAGGTGCTGCGCTACACACTTGTGGCTGGTCGTTATCCGATCAGCGCTTACCCACCGGCCCTGCGACTGGTGTTCACCTTCCTGCTACCTGTCGCCTTTCTCACCACAGTGCCTGCAAAGGCCGTACTGGGTCAGGGGTCATGGCCGTGGGCCTTCGGATCATTGATCGCAGCAACAGTCAGCCTGATCGGCACACGGCTGTTCTGGAAGCTTGCTCTCCGGCACTACACATCGGCCTCCAGCTAAAGCAGACTTCGCCCGAACATACCCCTGGAGAGATAATCAGATAAAGCCTAACTATCAGTACAACAGGAAACCTAACAACAGCGATCCGATCTCATCCAATACAAACCTCATGGCGTCAGCGGAGTTGGGCTATGAATCGAACCCCTGCAAGACTCCCAGAGCATCATCATGACTGACCATTTCACCGCGTTGGCGATATCAAGTCGCAACCATCACAGACAACAAGATCACGAACAGCTCCTATACAGATCGCATCTACGCCAATGCGTAACAGAATCAGTGGTTCACTATTGTTCAATTCGAACAAACACAAACGCCTCGCTATCTATCGCGTTAACCATGTCCAGAAAGAGACTTCGCCAACAGCTTGCTCTTCTTTTACCTTGGCCTGAATCCTTGTATTCAAAGCCATTGATGATGATCCGTCAGTCGAGCTGTGCAGCGATCGCGCTGCCATGAATCAACCCACGCTTTGATCTAGCTCTCAGATCTCAGATCTCAGATGCATCTCGATGCACTGCTGAATCTTCAACGCAAGGTCACGTGCGTGGCAAAACACTCCCTGACAACTCACCAAAAACCCTCTGAATCCTCACAAGACATTACTCAAGCTCCGCCGTGATCATGAAGGCACTACGACACGGCACCCGTGAACACGCAACACAGTGAACTGTCCTCCCTAATCATTGACCTAGTGACGCATCAATCCCGCACCTCTACTGAGGAGGCCACACGGCATGGTGATCCCATCCTTCAAGGCGCTACGACTCGGCTCATTGGAGCTGGGTTGGCCGGTCTGTTGGTTTGGATGCCTTTGATGACCCGCCTCACCAATGCCACCGACACAATCTTCTACGCCGGGCCCTCGCTCGAGTTGCCGCGCTCTTTCGGGAGCGCCCGCAACCCGCAGCCGCCTGAGGGCATTGAAACCTGATGGCGGCGCCAAATTGGCGTAAAGGGGCGGTGTAAATGGAGATGAACGCCCCTTGCGGCCGTTGAAGGGTGGGTCGAACCTGCAAACAGCGATCCGCTGAGGTCCAAACCCATGCATAGCCCCGAAGCACTGCGCGATCGATACCTGCAGGGCCTTAGTAGCCCTGGCGAGATCAATGCGATTGCTCGCACCTACGCCAGCCTGCGTGAGATGCCGTTTGAGCAAGCCCTTCAGGATGTGCATGAGGGGCTCGGCTATGACCTGCGTTGCTGCGATCAGGACCCCGCCGAGCCGTTTCCATGGCACGAAGTCAGTCGTTCGCTGGTGCCGCTCGGGCGGCAGTGGATCAACGGAGTGTGAGATCCGCTCAGCGCTGGGGATGGCTGCTGAAGGGCCCAGCGCTGCTGGCCATCGCCTTGAACCACAACCCCGTACGGGCCCAGATCACCCCCAGCCAGGCTCTGCAACAGCGGCTGCAGGAGGATCAACTCAGGCTGCGCTTGCTGGAATTCGACGACGAGCAACGCAGTGATCAACCCCTGATTGAGGCTGCACCCCGTCGAGAGACGGCCTGGAGCGGCTCGCTGCAGCTCCACAAGCTGACGCTGAGCACAACCCTTCCCAAAGCGGAGGACCTCCAACAACAACTGCAGCGCTGGGTGGGGCAAACGATCAGCGATGAACAGCTGCGCGAGATCCGGCTGGAGATCGAAACCTGGTACTGGGACCTCGATCGCGCGGTGAGCGTGACGGTTGCCCAGGTCAACACCGACCAGGGGTCGTTGCTGGTGCAGGTGTCGCCGCTGGTGCTCGATGCCGTGCAGGTCGCCCCAAATCCATCACACCACCTGAGCGATCAACAGGCGATCAACACGGTGACCCGTGCTGTGCCACTTGGATCAGAGCTCCGGCCCGGGAAGATCGAATCCGCCCTGCTGAAACTCAATGATCTCTGGGGTGTGGATGTTCGGGCGCGCCTGGAATCCGGGACCGGAGCAGCGGGCCGAATCCTGGTGTTGCTGGTCAGTGATCGCAACCGCACCGGTGCGCTGCTGGAGGTGGATAACTACCTCAACCGCTACGTCGGCACCCTGCGAACCCTCGCCACGGTGAATGCTGCCAATCACTGGGGCCGCGGTGAACGGTTCTGGGTGAATCCCTCCTGGTGGGGCAGCGGCCAGGGCACAGGCACAGCGCCGTTGCAGCTTGGATTCGACTGGCCACTGGGTGACAACGGCTTGATCCTGAGCGGCAGCGCCAACGCCGGGCGCTATCGCCTGGTTAACACCGGCAGCAAGCTCTACACCGGCGATACCGCCGGGATCTCCCTCAGCCTGCTGCAACCGCTCTGGCGCAGAGACGAACGCAGCCTGTGGGTGCGCTTCAGCGGTGAAGGCCTGCGGTTCCGCGATGCCAGGCAGGAGCTGAACGTGGATGACAAACGCGGCGGCGTGTTCCGCGCTGCTGTGATCGGGAGCAGCAGCGATCGTTGGCTCGGGCAGGGCTTCACCAGCTGGGTCCTGGGGGGATCGGTCGGCAGCCTCAATCTCGATGGCAATCCCGCATTCAAAAGATTTGATGCATTCACCACCCAATTGCAGGGCACTTACGGGGCGCTCAATCTCAATCTGGTGCGCGAACAAAGCTTCAACCGCGCCTGGAGCGCCCGCTGGTTGCTGCTGGGCCAGTGGGCCCTCACCAACCTCTCGGGTTACGAGCAGTGCGGCTTGGGCTGGCCGAACGGCGTGCGGGCCTATCCGCCAGGGGAAAACTCCTCCAGCAGCTGCCTGGTGAGCCAAGTGGATCTGAACTGGCGGCTACGCCCCTGGTTGAAGCTGATTGGCTTCGCCGATCTGGCCTGGGGGGAACGCTGGCGCCAGCCCTTCCCCGGATCCCTGCAACCGAACAGCTACGGCCTGGCTGGAGCTGGGCTCGGCTTCGATCTCGGGCGCACTGGCAGCTGGTTGGTGTCGCTGCGGGCTGCATTCCCGATCGGGGGCAATCCAGCCGACAACAGCTTCATCGATCTGGAAGCCGGCGATCCCACCCCTCAGCTCTGGGCAGGGCTGCAGCTCTGGCTCTAACCGGGGGGATGCACCCGCGGTGCTCAGTGCTACAGCCCACACGCATTTGGCCTGGATGGTGCCTCAGCTCGCGTACGGTGAGATCACTGCAACCTCCGGGCAGGCCTGCGATGAGCGACAGCCAAGGACTCACCATCGCTGAACTGGAGGCCAAATACTTCCTGTACCGCAAAGCCCTCAAACAACTGCTGCTGGAGGGTCGACCCACGGCCAATATTGAAAAAACCCTGTGTTGGAGCCGTCTGGAGACCCTGCATAACTGCTTGCCACGCCAATACAAATCACCGGATCACATCCGTCACCAATTGCGCCGGGAGATCGAACGGGAGCAAGGAGAAAATCTCGAACGCAGTGCCGTCAGCCGCTGATCGCGCCATTGGCCTCCGGTCGGATGACTGACCCTGCAGCTCAGTTCTGGTGATGGTGCGCTGCCAGGTTGACCCAAGACCTTGCATCGTTCCTTGCCTGTAGCGAGCCAGCAAACCCTGATCTCCATTGCCGAAGCCTTCCAAGGCAAGGGCTGCGTGCAGGCAGTGGAGCCGCTGGGCAACGGCAATGTGAATGACACCTACCTGGTGCAGGCCGACAGCGGACCGAGCGTGCTGCAGCGGCTGAACACCCACGTGTTCCATCAGCCCGAGCTAGTGCTGCAGAACCTGCAGGTACTTGGAACACACATCGAGCAGAAGCTCAGCCGTGGGTCGGCGCATCCGCTGCTGGAACAACGCCGCTGGCAGCTGCCCACGTTGCTGCGCACGAAGACAACCAACCAGACCTGGCATGGCTGCGCTGCCGGGCATGTGTGGCGTTCCATCAGTTATGTGCCCGATTGCACCTGCGTGGATGTGGTGGAAGGAGCCGAGCAGGCACGGGAATTGGGGATTGGCCTTGGGCTGTTTCATCTGCTGATCAGCGACCTTCCCCCCACCGCCTTGGCGGACACGTTGGAAGGCTTTCACATCACGCCGTCCTATCTCGAGGCCTACCACCGCGCCCTGGTGCAAAGCGATCGGCAGCCGAGTGCAGGCAGCGATCGCTGCATGGCCTTCATTCGTGAACGCGAGGCCAGCTGCGATGTGCTGGAGCGCGCCAAACAGCGGGGCGATCTGCCGCTGCGCCCGATCCATGGCGACCCCAAGATCAACAACGTGTTGCTCGATCGCGTCACCGGCAAGGCGGTGGCCCTAATCGACCTCGATACGGTGAAACCGGGCCTGGTGCACTACGACATCGGCGACTGCCTGCGCTCGTGCTGCAATCGCCTCGGGGAGGAAACCGATCAGGTGGACGCCGTCCAGTTTGATTTGGATCTGGCCGATGCCCTGCTCGAGGGCTACCTAGCGGTGGCAGGCAGCTTCCTCAGCGAGGTGGAGCGGCGCTACATCCCCGATGCCGCGCGGTTGATCAGTTTTGAACTGGGCCTGCGCTTTTTTTGCGATCACCTGCAGGGCGATACCTACTTCAAGGCAGCTCACCCGGATCACAATCTGCAGAGGGCCCTGGTGCAATTCCAGCTCAGCGCCAGCATTGAAGCCCAGTTACCGCAGCTCAGAGAACTGGTGGAGCGTCATGCAGCCCCTGCAGCCGTTTGAACCAAGCCCCGAACTGCAATCGATCCAGCTGAACGGTGAGGCCATCTGGCAAGCCGGGATGCTGAGTCTGCGGTTCACGCTCGCGTGCCCAGACGATTGGCTGCGGCTACCACCGGCCACGGCTGCGCCGGCAAGGCGGCACAACCTCTGGCAGAGCACCTGTTTTGAAGCGTTCATCGGCCGGCCCGGTGACCCTGCCTACCAGGAATTGAACCTGGCGCCGAATGGAAACTGGAATCTGTATGCCTTAACGGGGTACCGAGAAAACCTGAAGGAGTGGCCGGAGATCCGGGAGCTTCCCTACAGCCTGCGGCGCTCCAGCCAGCGCCTGGAGCTGGCCTGTCAGCTGGATCTGCGTGAGTTGATCGCAGCGGATCAGCCGCTGGAGCTCTCGCTCACGGCCGTGCTGGATCACAGCGATCTCGGCTGCAGCTACTGGGCCTGGCAGCACCGAGGCGAACAAGCCGACTTCCATCTCCGCCAAAGCTTTCAACGACTGGAAGCCAGCGGCGGCTGAGTTCAAAGCGGAAAGGAACCTGCAATTTTCGGCAAGCCGCTCCACACTCCGTAGCGTGCGATACATCCACACCCGGTTCCTTGCGCGTTACCCACTGCGGCGATGAGCATCTGATCCAGCTCAGCAGCGATGAAGCGGCGCAGCTGGTGGATGCCTGCGCCCTGCTGCTGTTGGCGTCCAACAACGCACCTGGCTGCAGCTTGAACAACAAGATGAGCCGCCTGCTGCAGACGGTGTTTGAACAGTTCAGCAGCCACAGCGTCTAGGTCGGGCCTGTAGAAGAAGGGCATGCACGCCCTCTCCCTGCCCACCTGGTGGATCCACGTGGCCTCCGTTCTGGAGTGGGGGCTCGCGATGCTGGCCATCCAGCGCTGGGGGGAACGGCGCCAGGAACCGGAATGGAACTGGTTGGCCTTAGCCATGACCCCTGCCCTGGTCAGTGCCATGGCGGCCTGCACCTGGCATCTCTTTGACAACGCCAGCGAGCTGCAGGGGCTGGTGGTGCTCCAGGCCGCCTGTACAGCCCTTGGCAATACAGCGATGGCCGGCGCCGCTTGGAATCTTGTGAGGCGAGCCCGATGAGCACACTCTCAGCCTCCGCCCTGCTGGATGCCCTGGGGGGAATCGATCCCGCTCCGTTCTTTGGCCTCTCGCTGCTCCCCTATCTCGCCTTCCTGTGGTGGAGCTGGCGTTCGGGCCGGATGCCAAAGCTGGCGTTTTGGGGCTTCTGCCTCACCCTGCTGTTCGTGTTGGTCACGATTGCGGCTGCGATCCTGGCGGAACGCAACTACGGCCAGCAATTGGCCGATGTGGATCCGCTCCATGGCGGGGCAGAGCTGTTCCTCACCCTCAGCAATGTGTTGGTGCTGCTGGGCTTCAGCCGGCAACCTGCCTCCGATGAACCGTGAGCAAGGCGGTGAACAAGTCTTAAGCGAGGCGTGCAGCCGGGCAGTGCCGCTCAGAAGATGAAGCGTCGCCCGTGAATCCGATGCTCGCTCCCCTGCTGGCCATCGCCCCCGCATCCTTGTCCTGGTCCCCCAAGGTGGGCCTGGTGATGATCGCTGCCAACGTGATCGCCATCGGCATCGGCAAGGCCACCATCAAGTACCCCAACGAAGGTGCTCAGCTGCCCAACCCCGCCATGTTTGGCGGCATGAGCCACGCCTCCCTGCTGGCCACCACCTCCTTCGGCCACGTGCTCGGCATGGGCGCCATCCTTGGCCTGGCCGCACGCGGCGTGCTCTGAACCCCTGAGCAGCACCGATCAGCGCCAGCCCAACACATAGGGCAGCGCCTTCAAGCCATAGCGCTCGAAGCGATAGTCGAACAGCAGTGCCGAAAGCTCTTCGGCACTGCTTTTTTGTTGGAGCCCCTCGAGCAACCGCTGCAGCCGCTGATCTGCGGCTGAGTTGTGCAGGCCGATCCAGGTGCGCCGCGCCAGCCGGCCGCTCAGCGACCAGCGCCAACCGAGACGCCGGCGCAGCCTCGGGGCATAGCCACGCAACGCCTCCAGCTTCCCGCCCAGGGCTTCGAGCAGCAGCGGTGCCAGCACATCACTACTGGCCATCGCATGGCGAATGCCTTCGCCGCCCAGCAGATTGCCGGTGCTCACCGCATCACCCAGCCCCAGCAAGGGGCCGCGTTGGTGGGGCTCACGGCGGCGGATCGTGCTGCGGATCAGGCCGCCATGGCGATCGAGCACCGGCGCAGCAGCGAGATCGAGGCGATGCTGCAGCTGGCGCAACAGCTGATGGAGCGGCGGTTGCTCGCGCCTGGCGTCGTGCAGGCGACACACACCAATCTTGAGCTGACCGGGCTGCATCGGAAACACCCAGCCATAGCCCTGGGGCACCCACTGGCTGCCCAACATGAAACTGAGGCGTTGGGCCCACGGCTGCCACTGCGCTTGAGGCACCTGAATCAACCACTCCACACCGGCGCCAGCCACGAGGGCGCCGGCCGCCGCTGGTGGTTCTCCCAGCAGGGCACGCCGTTGCCCGGTGGCATCCACCAACCAACGGCACTCCACAGCCTGCTCCTGCCCGCCTGCCCCCCGCAGGCTGGCGATGGCGCCACCAGAGGCGGTGTGCCATCCGCGCACGGCCCAGCCGAGCTGCAAACGAGCACCGGCCGCCACGGCCTGCTCCGCCAACCACTGGCGCAACGCACCGAAATCGAGCACGGCACCCAGGTCGTGGTCCGCCATCCAATGGCGCTGCGCGTCGTCAGGCCCATGCAGCTGCCAACCTCGCCAGCGTGCCGCCTGCACGTGGGCTGGCAGCTTAAATGCCGTTACCGCCGAGAGAGGCAGCGCGGCACTGGAGAAGGCTGCCTGGCGCAGATCCTGCAAGGGATCCACCACCACCACGCTCACACCCGCCTGGGCGAGACGGCGGGCCAACTGCAGGCCCGCCGGCCCAGCGCCGGCGATCAACACCTCACACGTTTGAGGTTCAGACACCCACCGTCTGGCGGCGCAGGGAACCGAAGCGCTTGAGGATGCTGTCGGCCATCTGAGCTGGGGTGAGCCCCAGCGCTTGCTTGCTTTGATCCGGGGTGGCGTGATCCACCAGCTGATCGGGAATGCCGATCCGGTGCACCGGCACCAGCACGTCGTGATCGTTGAGGGTTTCCACCACAGCTGCCCCGAAGCCACCGGCCAGGCAGCCTTCCTCCATGGTCACCACCCGTCCGATGCGGCGAGCCATCGGCAGGATCAGAGCCTCATCCATGGGACGCAGGAAGCGGGCATTGATCACGGCCGCACGCACGCCCTGCTCCTGCAGCAAGCCAGCGGTGGCCATCGCGGGATACACCATGGCGCCGTAGGCCACGATCAACAGGTCGTCGCCATCGGCCAGCAGTTCACCGCGGCCGATCTCCAGAGGCTCCCAGCCTTCTTCCATCAGGGCCGCACCTTCGCCTTCGCCGCGGGGAATGCGGAGGGCCGTGGGGCCGTTGTGCTGCAGGCAGGTGACCATCATCCGCTGCAGCTCAGCCTCGTCTTTCGGTGCCATCACCGTGAAGTTGGGTACGCAACGCAGATAGCTGATGTCGTATTGGCCCTGGTGGGTTGGGCCGTCGGCGCCAACGATGCCGGCCCGGTCCATCACGAAGGTCACGGGCAGATTCTGGATGCCCACGTCGTGAATCAGTTGGTCGTAAGCGCGTTGCAGGAACGTGCTGTAGATCGCGCAGATCGGGCGAAGGCCTTCACAGGCCATGCCGGCCGCCATGGTCACAGCGTGCTGCTCGGCAATGCCCACGTCGAAATACTGATGGGGGCGCGCCTTTTCAAGCAGATCAAGGCCGGTGCCCGTGGCCATGGCCGCCGTGATGCCCACCACACGCGGATCCTGCTCACACAGCTTCACCAGCGTCTGGCCGAACACCTTGCTGTAGCTCGGGGGCTTGGGCTTGCTGGAGGGGTAGGCCTTGCCGGTCGCCAGATCAAAGGCGCTCTGGGCGTGATAGCCCACCTGGTCTTCCTCGGCGTAGGCATAGCCCTTGCCCTTGGTGGTGGCCACATGCACGAGCACAGGCCCCTCGTGGGCGTGGGCCTGCTGGAACACCTGAATCATTCCTGCGATGTCATGACCATCGACAGGGCCCATGTAGGTGAAGCCAAGCTCTTCAAAAACCGCGCCAAGCTTGGGCACCGCCAGGCGCTTCATGCTCTCTTTGAGGTTCTTGAGCTCAGGCGGCAGCTCACCGTGGAGGAAGGGGAGGTGCTTGATCGCCTCCTCAGCGTTGTCCTGCAGGAACTGCAGCGGTTTGCTGTGCCGCATGCGATTGAGGTGGGTGCTCAGCGCGCCAACCGGCGGGCTGATCGACATGTCGTTGTCGTTGAGCACCACCAGCAGGCGTGTCTTGGGCAGGTGGCCGGCGTGGTTGATCGCCTCGAGGGCCATCCCGCCGGTGAGGGATCCATCCCCGATCACCGCGACGCATTTGAAATCTTCTCCCCGCTGATCGCGGGCCAGCGCCATCCCGAGGGCCGCTGAAATCGAGGTACTGGCATGGCCAGCACCGAAATGGTCGAACGAGCTTTCGCAGCGCTTCAGGTAGCCCGCCACACCATCCTTCTGGCGGAGGGTGTGGAACTGGTTGTAGCGGCCGGTGATGAGCTTGTGGGGGTAGGCCTGGTGACCCACATCCCAGACCACGCGGTCGCGGTCGAGATCGAGGGTTTGATACAGCGCCAGGGTGAGTTCCACCACGCCCAGGCCCGGGCCGAGGTGGCCGCCGCTGGTGCTCACCACCTCGAGGTGGCGTTCGCGGATTTGGCGAGCGATTGCCTCGAGCTCTGCAGTGCTCAGTCCATGAAGCTGATTCGGATGCGTCAGCTCGCTGAGATGCATGCCCTGGGCCTTGATTGCGGTTCAGCCTACGGTCTGCACTCAGGGCTTTGGTGGCGGCAAGCACGAATCCGAAGCCGTTGTCAGAGGCTTGTCACACTGGTGCAACGGTCAGGCAGCGATGAGCACCACCACCAGCCAGGACAGTTCCCTGCCGATGTTGCTGCGGATCCTGCGGGCCCGCGTGTACGACGTGGCGATCGAATCACCGCTCGATCCGGCCCCCAATCTCTCGCGGCGTCTCAACAACACGGTGCTGCTCAAGCGGGAAGACCTGCAGCCGGTCTTCAGCTTCAAGCTGCGGGGTGCTTACAACAAGATGGCTGGCCTCAGCCGGGCTGAGCTGGAGCGCGGAGTGATAGCCGCCAGTGCCGGCAACCATGCGCAGGGTGTGGCGCTTGGTGCGCAACAGCTGGGCTGCCGCGCCGTGATTGTGATGCCGGTGACCACACCGGAGATGAAGGTGCGCGCCGTCGCCGCCCGGGGCGCCGAGGTGGTGCTGCATGGCGACAACTACGACGCGGCCTGCAGCGAGGCCTACCGACTGGGCGATGAGCGCGGCCTCACCTTCATTCACCCCTTCGACGATCCCGACGTCATCGCCGGGCAGGGCACGATCGGCCTGGAAATCCTGCGGCAGTGCTCAGCGCCGCCGGATGTGATCTATGTGGCCGTGGGCGGCGGCGGGCTGATCGCCGGGATCGCTGCCTATGTGAAAGCGCTCTGGCCCCAGGTGGAGGTGATCGGTGTGGAACCGGAAGATGCCGACGCCATGACCCGCTCCCTGGCCCTTGGGGAACGGGTGAAGCTGGAGCAGGTGGGGTTGTTCGCCGACGGCGTCGCCGTGCGCGAAGTGGGTGAGCAGACCTTCGCTCTGGCCCGGCGCCATGTCGACGCCATGTTGACGGTGGACACCGATGCCATCTGCGCCGCCATCAAGGACGTGTTCGAGGACACCCGCTCGATCCTGGAGCCGGCAGGCGCCCTGGCTGTGGCGGGCATGAAGGCGGATGTGGCCCGGCGCGGCCTGCAGGGGCGCACGTTGGTGGCGGTGGCCTGCGGGGCCAACATGAATTTCGATCGCTTGCGCTTTGTGGCTGAGCGCACCGAGATCAGCGAAGACCGCGAGGCGATGCTCGCTGTGGAAATCCCGGAACGGGCCGGCAGCCTGCGGGAGTTCTGCACGTTGCTGGGCAACCGCAATCTCACTGAATTCAGTTATCGCCTGGCAGATCCCAGCCGCGCTCACATCTTTGTGGGCGTGCAGACCAGCGGCAGCCGTGATGAGCAGGATCTGATCCACACGCTCAATGCAGCCGGGTTCCCCTGCTTAGACCTCTCCAATGACGAGCTCTCGAAGCTGCATCTGCGCCACATGGTGGGCGGACGCATGCCCGCAGCCGCCACCGAAGCCTGCAGCCACACCCGGGAATTGCTCTATCGCTTCGAATTCCCAGAGCGGCCCGGCGCGCTGATGCGCTTCCTCACGAGCCTTCATCCCAACTGGAATATCAGCATCTTTCACTACCGCAACCACGGTGCCGACGTGGGGCGCATCGTGGTGGGTGTGCAGGTGCCGCCCGAGGAAGCCGGTGATTGGCAGACCTTCCTCGATGGTCTCGGCTACCAACACGTGGATGAAACGGAGAACCCCGCCTATCGCCTGTTCCTGGGAGAAGTGGCCGGCACGGTGGGCGTGGGATAACTTGCGAGCACAGCTGGGGGCGTGATGGACGACACAACCCAGGACGCTCCGGCCGCTGCGCCCCCCTCCGCCGAGCTGTCACTGCCAGCACGGCTGGAGGCGATCCTCTACCTGAAGGGCCGCTCCATGACCCTCGGCGAGTTGGCCGAGATCAGTGGCGTCGCCAGGGATGCCGTGGAAATGGGCCTGATCACCTTGATGGCTGATTACGCCCATCGCGACACCGCGCTGGAGATCCGGCAGGAGGGCCAGCGCTACAGCCTGCAGCTGCGCGATGGCCTCGGAGAACTGGTGCAGAACCTGTTGCCGGTGGATCTCTCCACCGCCGCCTTGCGCACCCTGGCCACCATCGCGCTGAAGAAACGAATCCTGCAATCGGATCTGGTGGAACTGCGCGGTTCCGGGGCCTACGACCACATCAAAGAGCTGCTCGCCCAGAACTTCATCGAACGCAAACGCCAGAGCGAAGGGCGGTCCTACTGGCTCACCCTCAGTGAGAAGTTCCACCGCACGTTTGCGATCAAAACCGATGAACTCAGGCCCAAGCGGGCTGAGCCTGTCGCAGAAGCTCCAGCTGACGATGAGACCTGGGAGCAAGCGGCCTGATCGGCCATGAGCCAAGCCGGCAGCCCGTGGCCCAGCTCCATACACTCGGTCTACGGCGCACCCTTCCCATGTCTGCACTGGTCGGCGATCTGATCGGCGTTCTCGCCCAGACCATCTCGATCTACACGCTGATCCTGCTGGTGCGGGTGCTGCTCAGCTGGTTCCCCAACCTCGATTGGGGCAACCCGGTGCTCTCCACGGTGAGTGCCGTCACCGACCCGTATCTGAATGCCTTCCGCGGGCTGATCCCCCCCCTGGGCGGCCTTGATCTCTCGGCGATCCTGGCGTTTCTGGCTCTGCAGCTGATCCAGACGCTGCTGGAGCAAAGCCGCGGCTTCTTCTATCCCAGCTTCTACTGAGCGTCAGCAACGGCCTGCTCAAGAGGCAGCAGGTCGTCGAACTCGCCGGCGCGGGTGCGCACCGGTGCCGCAAAGCCCCGTGCCTTCACGTTTGAAAAGGTGAACGGCCCCGGAGTGCCAGCCGGCACCGCCAGCCGCAACGCAAAGCTCGAGTCACCGGGGGGCACATCGCCGATCGAACCCACGCGGGAGCGGTTCTGGAGCACGGGCTCACCGCTGGCATCCAAGATCTGGGCGAACACATCGGTGTCGACCACCGGCTTGCGGCCCGGATTGGTCACCGTGCCCCGCAGCACAAAACAACTGGCCCCACTGGGCCGGCGCAGCTGGGGTTGAGCACCGATATCAGCGGTGGGGCAGGGTTCGAGGCTCACCTCGCTCACACTGAGGTTGGCAGCCCAGGCCGGCTCCACCCAGGCCACAGCCACCACCAGCCAAAGCACGGCAGCAACACCAAGCAGGGAGCGGAGCGGCCGAAGAAGCACGGGCATCAGGGCAAACGATCCGGCAGCGCACCGCGCGATCAGCGATGGTCGCCGCTGCCTGAGATCACGTTACGGGCGGCGCGGCTGGCCAGCTTGTTGAGATTCGCCTCGGCGATCTCGCCGAGCTCGAAGCCCAGTTCACTGGAGAGCTGGGCCACGTACCAGAGCACATCGCCCAGCTCGAGCTTCAGCGCCTCACGCACCTCCGGAGAGAACTGCCCGCCCTGATCCCGCAGCACTTTCTTCACCTTGTCGGCCACCTCGCCGGCTTCGCCGCAGAGGCCAAGGGTGGGGTAGATCGGATTCGAGCCCACGTCGGGATAGCGGGCTGTGCTGCGGGCACCCTGCTGATAGGCATTCAGATCCATTGGCAGAACAGGGCTGGCGGCAGCCGATGATAGGGTCGCTGGCATCTTTGGCTCCGCCGAATGGCCCTGCCCGATCTCACGCGTCGCACCAAGATCGTGGCCACCATCGGCCCTGCCACCGAATCTCCGGAACAACTGCGCCGCCTGATTGAAGCGGGGGCCACCACGTTCCGCCTCAATTTTTCCCACGGCGACCACAGCGAGCACGCCGCCAGGATCCGCACCATCCGTCAGGTCGCGGCAGAGATGCAGGCCCACATCGGCATCCTCCAAGACCTTCAGGGCCCGAAAATTCGTCTAGGCCGGTTCAAGGATGGACCGATCACCGTGGCCAAGGGTGATGCCTTCACCCTCACCTCCCGCGATGTGGCCTGCACGCAGGAGATCGCCACCGTGACCTACGACAAGCTCGCGGATGAGGTGGTCTCCGGCAGCCGCATCTTGCTGGACGACGGCCGTGTGGAAATGGTCGTCGATCGTGTCGACAAAAGCGATCAGACCCTCTATTGCACCGTCACCGTGGGTGGCGTGCTGTCGAACAACAAAGGGGTGAACTTCCCCGATGTGCAGCTCTCGATTCGAGCCCTGACCGACAAAGACCGGACTGACCTGGCCTTTGGCCTCCAGCAGGACGTGGATTGGGTGGCCCTCAGCTTTGTGCGCAATCCCTCCGATATGGAGGAGATCAAGGCCCTGATCGCCTCCCACGGCCACAACACCCCAGTGGTGGCGAAGATCGAAAAGTTTGAGGCCATCGACCAGATCGACGCGATCCTGCCCCTCTGCGATGGGGTGATGGTGGCCCGCGGCGACCTTGGCGTGGAGATGCCTGCCGAGGAGGTTCCTCTGCTGCAGAAGGAACTGATCCGCAAGTGCAACGGCCTTGGCATCCCGGTGATCACCGCCACCCAGATGTTGGATTCGATGGTGAGCTGCCCCCGCCCCACCCGCGCGGAAGTGAGCGATGTGGCGAACGCCATCCTCGATGGCACCGATGCCGTGATGCTCTCGAATGAGAGCGCCGTGGGTGATTACCCGGTGGAAGCGGTCGCCACCATGAGCCAGATCGCCCGCCGCATCGAGCGCGACTACCCCCGCCGCGAAAACGATGGCCAGTTGGCCTCCACCATCCCCAACGCCATCAGCCACGCGGTGAGCTCGATTGCGCGTCAGCTGGAAGCGGCAGCGATCCTGCCGCTCACCAAGAGCGGTGCCACAGCCCGCAACGTGAGCAAGTTCCGGCCCAGCACTCCGATCCTCGCCATCACCAGCGAATCCAAGGTGGCCTCCCAGCTGCAATTGGTGTGGGGCGTGCACCCTCTGCTGGTGGATGACGCCGAGAACGCCACCGCAAGCTTCAACCGCGCCATGGAAATGGCCAGCGATCAAGCGCTGCTGCGCGATGGCGACCTGGTGATCCAAACCGCGGGCACCGTGGCCGATGTGAGCGGTTCCACCGATCTGGTGAAGGTGAGCATCGTGGGCAAAGGCACCGTACTCGACCCCGCAATTCTCTGAGCAGCCCTGCAGGATGGTGATCCTGCAGCGTCTCGCTGAGCACCATGGCCGCCAAACTCGCTGTCGGTGAAACCGTGGGGATGGCCTTGGCCACCCTGAAGTCGAACCGCCTGCGCTCCCTGCTCACGATGCTCGGCATCGTGATTGGCAACGCCTCGGTGATCACCTTGGTGGGCGTGGGCCGCGGTGCGCAGAATCTGGCGGAGGGTCAGCTCAACACCCTCGGTGCCAACGTGTTGTTTGTGGTGCCTGGCAACAACGACAGCCGCCGCCAGGGCATCGACTTCCCCAAAACCCTCGTGCTGGAGGATGCCGAGGCGATCGCTGAGCAGGTGCCTTCGGTGAAGCGGGTGGTCCCGCAAATCACCCTCAGCGCCGTGCTTCAGGCAGGGGCCAAGAGCTCAAGCGCCACGGTCTCGGGCATCACACCCGACTTCCTCACGGTGCGCCGTTTCGAAGTGGCCCAAGGCCGCTTCATCGACCAGCGCGACCTTGATGGGGCCCGCAACGTGGTGGTGATCGGTCCGGATCTGCGCGACAAACTGCTGCCGGTGGGGTCTGCCATCGGCAAGCAACTGCGCATCCGCGACCAGAGCTTTGAGGTGATCGGTGTGATGGCCCCAAAGGGGGCCGTCTTCGGCCAAAACCAAGACGAGGCGGCCTACATCCCGCTCTCCACCATGGTGAGCAAGCTCTCCGGCCGTGATCCCACCTACGGCGTCAGTCTGAATTTCATCAGCGTGGAGGCCCGGGATGAAGCGAGCACCGGCGCGGCGAAATTTCAGATCACCAACTTGCTGCGCCAGCGCCACAACATCCTGCGGGAAGACGACTTCGCCGTGCGCTCCCAGAAAGATGCCCTGTCAATCGTGGGCACCATCACCGGCGGCCTCACCTTGATGCTGGGTGCGATTGGCGCGATCTCGCTGCTGGTGGGGGGCATCGGGATCATGAACATCATGTTGGTGTCGGTCAGTGAGCGCACCTCCGAAATCGGTCTGCGCAAAGCGATCGGTGCCCGCAGCAGCGATGTGCTCGCTCAGTTCCTGGTGGAGGCCCTGGTGCTGTCCAGCCTCGGCGGGGTCATCGGCAGCGCCCTCGGCCTTTCAGCCGTGGCGGCGGTGGCCGCGATCACGCCCCTGCCCGCTGCCATCGGCGGCACCAGCGTGCTGATCACCGTGGGGCTCTCCGGCTCCATCGGCCTGGTGTTTGGGGTGCTCCCGGCCCGGCGGGCCGCACGGCTCGATCCGATCACGGCCCTGCGCAGCCTTTAGGACGAGCAGAAAAGAAAGAAATTCCGTAGAAGCCTGAGATCGCGCCAAACGGTCTCAACTGCGACCATCGCTCTGGTCAGGGAATGGCTTCATAAGGTTCCCTTTCGGCAAGCTTTCCCTTGGCGCAGCTCACCTGTGGCTACCGCAACAGCAGCGATCGCATGGTGATCGTGCGCTGCATCGGCCCGGATGAGTTCTTTCTCGAACGGGTGGTGTTCCCCTTTGAGCTGCTCAGTTTTCTGGCGCCACCCGAATCGATTGTTCAGATCTGGACCCACAGCCTGGGTGGAGCTGAATTGCGAGAAAGCATTGCGGTCGAGGATCTATGCGTGGATCTCTCTGGGCTTGAGAGCACACCCGAACCGGCAGCGCCCGCGTCGATGGCGGAGAGCGTTGGCATGGCCCTTGACTGGCAGCAAGCCTCCTGAATGAGAAGGGATTGGGGCTGAGAATCCCGATCCAGGCAGGAGCCGCTTTACACTTGTAAACATCTCCACCTGCTTCTGAGGCGGCCATGAATCAGCGCTGGCGCACCATTGCCCTATGGGTGCTGCCCATCGGGGTAGCCCTGTTTCTGGGCTGGCAAGTGCTCGGCAACGGTGCCGGTCGCCTCAGCGCTCCCAACGGCCCCACCGTGGCTCCCAGCAACGCTGCGGTGGCTCGGATGAGCTACGGCCGCTTCCTGGATTACGTGGAAGCAGGTCGTGTCACCGCCGTCGACATTTTTGATGGTGGCCGCACCGCCGTAGTGGAAGCGGTCGACCCCGATCTCGACAACCGCGTGCAGCGCCTGCGCGTGGACCTGCCCGGGCTGGCTCCTGAGTTGGTGAACAACCTCAAGGAGCAGGGCATCAGCTTCGACATTCACCCGCCCCGCCAAGCACCGCCGGCCCTCGGCCTGTTGGGGAACCTCCTGTTCCCGCTGCTGCTGATCGGCGTACTGGTGTTCCTGGCTCGCCGTGGGAACGGCATGCCCGGCGGCCCCGGACAAGCGATGCAGTTCGGCAAAACCAAGGCGCGCTTTGCAATGGAAGCCGAAACCGGCGTGAAGTTTGACGATGTGGCCGGTGTGGAAGAGGCCAAGCAGGACCTTCAGGAAGTGGTGACCTTCCTCAAGACCCCTGAACGCTTCACCTCCGTGGGCGCCAAAATCCCCAAAGGTGTGCTGCTGGTGGGTCCTCCCGGCACCGGTAAAACCCTCCTGGCCAAAGCCATTGCCGGTGAGGCCGGCGTGCCCTTCTTCTCCCTCTCCGGCTCGGAGTTCGTGGAGATGTTTGTGGGTGTGGGTGCCAGCCGCGTGCGCGATCTGTTCAAGCGCGCCAAGGAAAACAGCCCTTGCCTGATCTTCATCGACGAGATCGATGCCGTGGGCCGTCAGCGCGGCGCCGGTGTGGGCGGTGGCAACGACGAGCGTGAGCAGACCCTCAACCAGCTCCTCACGGAGATGGATGGCTTTGAGGGCAACAGCGGCATCATCATCATTGCCGCCACCAACCGCGCTGATGTGTTGGATTCGGCGCTGCTGCGCCCCGGCCGTTTCGACCGTCAGGTGCAGGTGGATGTGCCCGACATCAAGGGCCGCCTGTCGGTGCTCAAGGTGCACTCCCGCGATAAGAAGCTCGCCGATGACGTGAGCCTCGAAGCCATTGCCCGCCGCACCCCTGGATTCTCCGGTGCTGACCTGGCCAACCTGCTCAATGAGGCCGCCATTCTCACGGCACGTCGCCGCAAAGACGCCACCAGCCTCGCCGAGATCGACGACGCGGTGGACCGGATCATTGCCGGCATGGAGGGCAAACCCCTCACCGATGGCCGCAGCAAGCGTCTGATCGCGTATCACGAAGTGGGCCACGCCTTGGTGGGCACCCTGGTGAAAGCCCACGACCCAGTGCAGAAGGTCACCCTGATTCCGCGTGGCCAGGCCCAAGGTCTCACCTGGTTCTCCCCCGACGAGGAGCAGATGCTGGTGAGCCGCGCGCAGCTCCGGGCCCGGATCATGGGAGCCCTGGGCGGCCGCGCTGCTGAAGATGTGGTGTTCGGCCACGCTGAAGTGACCACCGGCGCCGGCGGCGACATCCAACAGGTGGCGTCCATCGCCCGCCAGATGGTGACCCGTTTTGGCATGAGCGAAGTGGGCCAGCTCTCCCTCGAGGCTGGCAACCAGGAAGTGTTCCTGGGCCGCGACCTGATGACCCGCAGCGACGGCTCTGATGCCACTGCAGCTCGTGTGGATCTGGCTGTGCGCCAGATCGTGCAGAACTGCTATGAGGAAACCGTGAAGCTCGTGGCCGAGAACCGCGCCTGCATGGACCGGGTGGTGGATGTGCTGATCGAGAAGGAAAGCCTCGATGGTGATGAATTCCGTGCACTCGTGGGTGAATTCACAGCCATCCCTGAGAAAGAGCGCTTTTCTCCCTTCATCAGTGATGGTGAGGTGGTGAGCGAAGCCAAGGCTGAGCCTGAAGCTGCCCAGGCCTAAGCCCTTCTCTCAGCCCAACCAACGGCCCGTGCTTTGACGCACGGGCTTTTTTTGTGCACCATCAAGGGTACAAAAACCAACCGAGAGGAGCCAGCATCCACCATGGGATTCCGCTACCTCAATCAGATTGCATCCAAAGAGCACATCGCTGAATTTCTCGAACTGGCCGACCTGGCGGCTGGAGGCGGCGAGAGTGCCAGCAATGTGTTTGAGCTGTCGCGGCGGATCACCGGCAATCCAATGGTGGTGTGTGAGCGCAAACTCAAACAGGATCCAGCTGCGGCTGCCTTGATCAAGCAACGCCGCTTAAGTGGGCCCTACAACGTGGAGGCGATGAAGCAACTCCCGAAGGGAAGCCTCGGGCACACCTACGCCAAGGTGATGGAAGCGATGGGATACGACATCGATTTCTTCCCTGATCCGGCGTTCTACAACAACCTTGAAAGTGATGCTGATTACATCAACTACAGGGTCTACGCCACCCATGACTTACACCATATTCTGAGCGGCTTCAGTCTCGACAACTTTGGCGAGATCGGTGTAGTGAGTATCAGTGTGAGCCAGTTCAGCTTTCCCGGTTTCCTCTTTCTCGACCTGGTGAGTCTGATGCTGAGCTTTTTCCAGACCGACAAGCTTGACGAGGAGTTCACCAATGATCTGGAGCGTGCAGGCAGCATCGGCTACAGCTTCGACCTGATCACCCAGGGCATGAACATGGGGATCAAAGCCAAACCCCTCTTCCCGATCATTTGGGAAGAGCGCATGGCCGACAACCTCGATGATCTGCGCATTGAACTCGGCATCGAGCCGGTTCGCGAAGGCCCCTACAGCTGGTACAGCAATGCTGTCATTCAGGACGCCCTGAGCTAGGGCGCCCCCCATCATGACCAGCCGATACAGGGAGATGATTCCGCATGCGCTGGTGATGGTGATCGATGCCCTCTGGGGATGGACGCTCTCTTCCTTCGGACAGCCCCTGTTGATCGAACTGCTGGATCACCGTCAGTGGAAGGCCGTTGAGGTGTTCGACGGCTTGATTGTTCCCAGGCTGTGGGTGTCGTATGTGGTGATCCTTAGTGCTCAGTTGTTGTGGGTGCTGCTGGTCTCACCGCGTGAGCTGCCATCCAGGACGCTTCGACAACTCTGGTGGATCGGCTGTGGCATGAGCTTGACCACCGCACTGACGGTGCCGGTTCAACTCAATCTGCCTGCATCTGCCTCATTTCTTTTGCTGAGCGCACAGCTGATCGAGATCACCTTGCTCTATTGGCTCTCCACAGCTCTGCTGACCCCATCAGCCAAACGCAGGAACGTGATTCCTGGATGGAGGTAACAGTGGTTCGGCGTGGCAAGCCGAAGCGTGACGCATGTCGATTTTCGACAACACCCCCACAGCCTTCCAGAAGTGGTAGCCAAACTTTTAAGCGATTAACACAAACGCTGTTGTGACCCTCACTCGCCGCAACGCCCTGCAGATGCTTGGAGCCACTGCAGGCTTCGGAATGGCTGGAGCCCTTGGATTGGCCCCTTCCAGGGGGGTGAGGGCCGCTGGTGCTGCTCCAACGGAGGCCCGCGATCTCGAACTCGCTTATATGACGGCGACGAAGCAGCTCCAGCTGTTCCGCCAGAAAAAGCTCTCACCGGTGGAGGTGCTGAAGGCGCAGCTTCGGCTCACCGAGCAGCGCGGCAAGGTGGTGAACTGCTTCACCTACCTCCATCCCAAGGAGGCGATGGCGCAGGCCCAGGAATCGGAGCGGCGCTGGCAGCAGGGCAATCCGCGCGCGCTTGAGGGCATCACGGTGGCCCTCAAAGATGAGATGGCGGTGAAGGGCTGGACCATGACCGCCGGCTCGAAGGTGTTTCGGGATCGGGTGATGACCACGAACGACCCGATCGTGGTGAAACTTCTCGATGCCGGAGCGGTGCTGCATGCGCAGACCACCGTGCCCGAGATGTATTTCCTTGGGGTCACCTGGAGCGATCTCTGGGGCGTCACGCGCAATCCATGGAATCTTCAGTACGCCGTGGGCGGCTCCTCAGGCGGTAGCGGTGCTGCACTGGCTGCTGGTCTCACCACCCTGGCCACCGGCTCAGATATGGGCGGATCGATCCGGATTCCTGCGGCCTTCAACGGCCTTTGGGGCTTCAAACCGCCCTATGGACGGGTGCCGGTGGAGCCGACCTACGTGAGCCTGCTTCCTTCTGTGCTGGGGCCCTTGGCCCGCACCCTGCCGGACATGATCCGCCTGGAGAACGTGATCTCCGGCCCAGCGCCCGGCGTGATGAACTCCCTGCGCCCGAAGCTGGACCTCCCTCTCACCTACGCCGGGGTGAAGGGCATGCGGATTGCCTACTCACCAAATCAGGGCTGGGCCAAGGTGAGTGAGAACGTGCGGCGCAACACCGAGGCCGCCCTTGCGGCCCTGGAGCGCCAGGGCGCTGTGATCACCAAGGTGGACCTGGACCTTGGGGTGAGCGGCAGCGACATCCGCAAGGTGCTGATGGAATCCTTGCTCACCGGCATTCAGGGGGCCGACATGGCCGATCTGGTGAGCCAGAAGGATCAGCTGACGAGCTATGGCCGTCACTTCGCCGAACTGGCATCCACCTCGATGGGACCGCAACAGGCGCGGCATGCAGCACAGGTCTCGGCCGAGATCTATCGCCGAGTCGACGCTCAGGTGTTCCAGAGCGGGTATCAGGCGCTGATCATGCCCACGCTCACCACCAGCGAAATACCCGCCGATATCGACCCCTTCCGCGACACATTGCTCGTGGATGGTGTGGAGGTGGATCCCCTCGCCGGCTGGGTGCTCACCCCCCTCTGGAACCTGCTCAATTGGAACCCCGTACTGGCTGCACCCACAGGACTGGATCCCGACAACATGCCCACCAGCATCCAGATCATTGCGCCCACCTATGAGGACGCCACCTGCATGCGTGTGGGATCAGCCCTGGCCTCGGCGATGCCGCAGCTCTACACCGGAAACCGCTTCCCCACCCTCACCCGCAGCTGATCCTCAGCGGCGTTTGCGGCAACGGTCGGAGCAGTAGATCACCTCCTCCCATACCGTTGCCCATTTCTTACGCCATGAAAAAGGCCTGCCGCACACGGGGCAGACCTTGCTGGGCCGCTCCGAAGGAGGGCGGCCCTTGCCCATCGGGCGCTGCTTAGACGGCACGCACCGGACGCTTGTCGATCACCTTGTCGATCAAGCCGTACTCAGCGGCTTCGGCAGGTGACATGAAGAAGTCGCGGTCGGTGTCTTCTTCGATGCGGCTCAGGGGTTGGCCGGTGCGATCGGCGAGCTCCTGGTTGAGCTTCTTCTTGAGGTAGAGGATCTCGTCAGCCTGGATGCGGATGTCGCTGGCCTGGCCGCGGGCACCACCGAGGGGCTGGTGGATCATGATCCGCGAGTGAGTGAGGCTGCTGCGCTTGCCCTTGGCGCCGGCGCAGAGGAGGAAAGCACCCATCGAAGCGGCCAGACCCACGCACACCGTGTGCACATCCGGCTTGATGTGCTGCATGGTGTCGAAGATGCCGAGACCGTCGTAGACGGAGCCTCCGGGGGAATTGATATAGAGGTAGATGTCCTTCTCAGGGTCTTCGGCCTCCAGGAAGAGCAGCTGGGCCACGATCCGATTCGCCGACTCGGAGGTGACGGGCTCGCCGAGGAAAATGATGCGCTCGCGCAGCAGGCGCGAATAGATATCGAATGCCCGCTCGCCCCGGCCCGACTCTTCGATCACGATCGGGATCATCGACACAGGGGGCTCAGCAGCTGGCGGGATCCTACTGAGCTTCTGCCGAGTTCAGCGATCCTCGCGAGCTAGGGTCCCAGCACCTCAAGCGATGAGAGCGTGGGCGTGAGCCTCACTGTTGCCGATAGCAAGCGTGCCTTCCATAGCGCTTTTTCCTATGTGATCGCACCGATCTACCGGCGCCTGGTGGATGAGCTGCTGGTGGAGCTGCATCTCCTCAGCCATCAAAAGGGTTTTCGGGCCGATGGCCTGTTCGCCGTGGGCCTCACCCAGGTGTTCGACAGCTTCTCCACCGGCTACCGCCCCGAGGCCCAGCGGGAGCCGCTGTTCCAGGCGCTCTGCAGCGCCAACGGCTTTGACGGCGCCGCCCTGAGGGCCCAGGCTGAGCAGGCCCGTCAGCAGGTGGGGCACCACAGCCTGGAGGAGGTGAAGGGTTGGCTCTCGAACCAGGGTCAGGGTGCCCCTGAGCTGATCGCTTCACTTCTGCAAGGCGTGCAGCGCGATGACTTCCACTACTCACGGCTGGTGGCCGTTGGTCTGCTGAGCCTGCTGCAGAGCGCCCAGGGTGCTGATGCCCTCGATCCTCAGGCCTTGCGGAGCGCCGCGCACGAGATCGGTGAATCGATGGGCTTGATCAAAGATCGCGTGGACAAAGATCTCAGCCTCTATGCCGGCAACATCGAAAAGATGAGCCAGGCGGTGGAGCTGATGGAGGAAACCGTGGCAGCGGAGCGGCGCCGCCGTGAACGCGCCGCGGAAGGCAGCGCTACCTGAGCTCGAGCCTTCCGCTCAGAGCTGTGGATCCTGAACCGCGCCCCTGCAGCACCAGCTGCGAGGCGCGCTTCACCACCAACGGCAGCCCAGGCGGCAGCAACTCCAGTTGATCGAGTGCCTGGGGTTGCAGCAACAGCTGCCAGTCGGCAGCCACAGGATCCGCAAGGGAGGGTGCCTTCAGCGGATTGGGACCAAGGAACAGCAACAGTTCATCCCCGTTCAGCCAACGCCACCCGCCCACGACGGCCGCATCTTCGCGGCTCCACAAACTGAGACCCGACGCTGGCTGCGAGCGGGTCAATCCCTGTTGCTCCAGGGCCGCACTCAGATCGCGAAGCCAGCGATCCCACAGCGAACGCTCGCCGGGCAAGCGCACCAGCAGCTGCAGGCCGGCGCGATACGGGCCCTCAGGCTGAGCCTGAAGCTGCAGGCTGAAGGGTGCGCTCTGAAGCCGCCGCACCTGTTCTGGACCGAGGCCGTAGCGCTCCGCCAGGGCATTGCGCAGCAGCGCTGTACTGAGCAGGCCACGCAGGAGCAGATCCAGCCGCTGACCTCGAAGCTCAAGGGGTTGGGCCGCATCCTGTGACTTGCCCAAGGAAGGAATGGACAGCCTGGCGGGAGCAGCCGCCATCGCATCAGGACTGGCTTCCGCTTCCCCTTCCCACAGCAGCGCGCGGCTTTCGCTGCGAAGCGTGATGCATCCCAATTGCAGCGTCATCGCCAAGGGCGCCAGGGGGCCCAGCATCTGGGCCAGCGCTGCAGGATTCCAGTGCACAGCTTCCTGCTGCAGCAGAGCCTGACTGCAGCGCTGATCAAGGCCCCGAGGCGGACGGCGCCGCAGCTTGAGCTGTTGCTCGAGCAGCTGCCTGGCCAGGGGACTGGGGGCCACCACGATCAGATCATCGACGCGCAGACCATCCGGTGGGAGTGGGTCAGTGGGGCTGGCGGAGAAGACCAGATAGGCACCGGCATCACCGTGCGGCCCCCAGAACTGCCACCAAAGCCGCCGCTGGGCGCGCCAGTAGCGCTGCGCCAGCTCAGGGCCGAGTCGTTGTTGCCAAAGGGCTGGAGCGGGCTGCGCCGGCCGCGCCACAAAGCTCTGCAGCAATGCTGCGTCGGGCATGAGCCGGTCGAGGCCGCTGGCCAGACGCCGGGGCACCAACAGCACCAGCGCAGCCGGAATCACCAACAGGGCCACGCTGGTGAGCGCGGTGACCCGCAGGGGCAGATCCCGCAGAGACAGCTCTGGCAAAGACAGGTTCTTGAGAGAGAGCGGCTTCAGACGCACGCCGGTACCGCCCCATAGAGCGTGGTGCGCTGACGCACAGGGCGTTGAAGCGCACCGGCCGCTGCCCGCAGAGCCTCAACCGATTGGGCCGTACCACCGAGGGCTCCGGCAGCGCTGGTGATGCTCTCCTCCATCAAGGTGCCACCCAGGTCGTTGGCGCCCCATCGCAGCGCTTCGGTGGCACCCGCCAGGGTGAGCTTCACCCAACTGGGCTGGTGGTTCACGATCCAGCGATCCAACAGCAACCGGGCCTGGGCCGTGAGGGCGAGCATCGCCGCAAGCTCGGGCTGATCGCGGCCCACGCGCTGCCGGAGGGGCGCTGGAGCCTGCGCACCGATGAAGGGGAGCAACACGAACTCGCTGAACCCAGCCTGCTGATGCTGCCAGGCCATCTGCTGCAGAGCCACCAGCGTGAGCAGATGGGTGGCGCGCTGACGGTTGGATTCGATGTGACCGGCCATCAGCGTGGCCGTGCTGCGCAAGCCACTGCGATGCACCTGGAGCACCACGGCACACCACTGCCGAGCCGTGAGCTTTTCGGGGCATAGCCGCGCGCGCACCGATTCATCCAGCACCTCCGCTGCGGTACCAGGAATCGAGCCGAGGCCAGCGTCGAGCAGTCCATCGATCACCGCCTGAAGCGGCAGGGCATCCTGCTCGGCAATGAACAGCAGCTCCTGCGGCGAAAACGCATGCAGGTGCAAACCAGGGGCGGCGGCTTGGAGGGCTTCCAGCAGCGCCTGGTAATAGCGCAATGCAGACCCCTCCTGCCGGGCATCCGGATTGAGCCCCCCCTGGATGCACAGCTCTGAAGCGCCCAGCTGGGCAGCTTCAGCGGCTCGCTCCTGCAAGGTGTCGAAGCTGTGCCAGTAAGCCCCGTCCGCCCCGGGATCACGGCGAAAGGCGCAAAAGCTGCAGTGCTGCAGGCAATGGTTGGTGAAATTGAGGTTGCGGTTCACCACATAGGTGACCGTCTCCCCCACGAGCTGCTCTCGCAAGCGATCGGCATGCCCTCGCAGGGCTTCCGATGCAGGCATGGCGAGCAGCTGATCCGCCAGGCTCACACTGCTGGCACTGGTTGGATCAGCGCTGAGCTGGGCCACGAGCTCCCGCTGGAGATCGTCACTCCAGATCGGAGGCAGGCTTGCCACAGCTGGTGGAGCCAGCGCAGGAGCGCAAACCACTTGCTCCGAAAGGCGCCAGGCCCAGGGGTCAAACGACTCCTGCTGAGCAATCACCGCAGGGCCTTGGCTTTGGTGCGGGGTTTGGCAGTGGGGACCACAGGCTGCTGACGGCGGCGACGATCACGCCACTCGACAGTGGAGAGGTAGATCACCCCTCCACTGACAAACACCAACAGAGAGGCCGCCAGGATGGCCAGCACGTTGTTGAGCGTGAGGCCAGCAACAACAACGTCGCTCACGTTCAGAAGTTGATGGAGCCGTCGCCGTTACGGCCCCACACCACCATGGCGATCGAGAAGGTGAATACGGCGCACAGAGAGGCCCAACCCACGGTGATCAGCATGGAGCTGTTGCGAATGTGGTTGGAGTGTAACCAGCGCCAGGCGCCAAACTGAGGGCGCAGAACGGCTTGTGATCAGATGGCACAGCAGGCGGTACGGGACAAGCAGCGGGTTGACGCCCCCTATCCCACTGGCCGCGTGATCGTGCTCGACGACGACCACAACACCTTTCAGCACGTGGTGGAGGTGTTGGTGCGTTACATCCCGGCCATGACATCCGATCGGGCCTGGGAGCTGGCCCATCAGATCGACGGCCAGGGATCAGCGCTCGTGTGGAGCGGTCCGCTCGAGCAGGCGGAGCTGTATCACCAGCAGCTCGGGGCCGAAGGACTCACGATGGCGCCGCTGGAACGGGGCTAAGCCCGGCTGCGCAACAGCAGATCAAACAAGGGCCGGGTGCGCAGCCGCTGTGACTGGGCATCGAGCACAAAACTGAGCACCCGCCCCGAGCACACCGCAAGCCCCTTGAGATGGCGATCGCCGCGCTGCTCAAGGCTGATCACCTGGGATGGAGAACCCAGCTCCCGCAGCAGTTCTCGCCGCAGCAACTCGCGCATCTCAGGCTGAGCCCGCACGGCCATGGCGACCCAAAAGGGGACACATGGTTTAGCAGGAATCCCTAGGGTTGACGACCACATGCGGCAGCGATGGGCCGGCTGGTGATCACCCACAGCACCTACCTGGAGGGGCTGATCCCACTGCTGAAGCGGCTGGTGCGCGATCCAGCGATCGACACCATCACACCCGCCGTGATCGCTCGGGTGAAGGGCCGTTCGCCAGAGCTGCGTCTGCGGGTGTCCACGCCGATCACGGGGGGCTGGAAGCTGGTGGCCCGGCGGGGCAGCAGCGCCCAGGAGGTGTTCGTGGTCACGGCCCTGAATGCCGAAGCCCTGGAAGAGCGAATCGGTCAGGCGCTCAGCCGCTGAATCCTGCTCCAGTGTGAGGGGAGTCCCATAGGGGGAACTCAGGCAAAAGCGCCTGCAGGCGTTGGTTGGGCTCGCGGTAAAAGTCATGGAGGTGAGCCCGCACCTCCGGTGCGATCTCCGTCTTAGCCCGGCCCACATTTTCCGGAGCCGAGAGGGGCGGCAACGGCTGGAGATCCAGGTCGAGAAAACGCTGCACCGTGGCGTAGGAAGTGGCCGGTTCCGCGAAAAAGTCTTCGCTGCGCAACACCAGCAACTGCTCGCGGGGGTAGAGCTGCAGCACCTGCTCCAGCTGCTCGGCATACAGCCCACGCCGCTTGTAGTGGTTGGGCTTGCCCTTGCCAGAGGGATCGGCTCCCATCAAGGCATCAGCGGCTGATCGCTGCTCCACGCCGCGCTGCAGCTGATGGCCGTAATGGGAAATGGCCCGGGCCACCGGATTGCGCAGCAGCACGATCAAGCGCGCCTCGGGCAACAGGGCATGCATACGGGGGATCACCACCGATGCCCGATAGAGGTAGGCAGGGGTGGCTTCCAGGCTGCAGCGGCCACCCAGCCACTGCTCCCAGAGGGGGAAATAGGTGCGATACCAGCGTTCGCCGCGCTCAAAGCACTCATCGAAATAGTGCACCTCCTTGATCGCGGAAAACATCACCTGCGGGTGATGGCGCAACCAGGCATTGAGGGTGCTGGTGCCCCCCTTCATCGTGCCGATGATCAGGGCCGAGGGCAGAGGGCGCAGCGGCGCAGTAAGCCAGTAATAGGGATAGGCCCCCTTGCGCAGTGCGCCACGCAGCCATCGGGGGCGCACCAGCACCGAGCGATCCATCCAGCAAAGCCCTGCTACAGGGAGATTGGCACGGGGATTCGGCGCTTCTAGCTTGAGCTCAAAGCCATCGAGCCATGCAGCGATACGCGATCAACGGCGATTGGGAACGCCTGGGCACATCCAAGCAGTGGCTCGAATGGTCGAGCGGTGATCAGGATGAGATCACGGGTTGGTTCAAAGTGAGCCGCCGGCGGATTCGCATGTTCAGCAGTGATGCTGACGGTGAGCCGGGTGCACGGCTTGCAGCAGGCCGAGTGACCCAGCCATCACTGTTGCGCTCATTGAACGATGGGACGTGGGGCAGCAACCCGGGGCTTTCAGGTGCTGATGCCGGCGAGGTGGATGTGTGGGGCAACGGGATCAACAAGCTGGCCAGCTTGATGGTCACCAATGAGCGCCTCTATGACGCGCTGTTCGGTGTCGTGCCGATGCAATGAAGAGGGTGAACCGCTGTGCCGTTCTGCCCCAGATTCCGACCTGGATAAACCAGAAGGGGAGTCAAAGCGAAGATTCGTTTCCGGCTACGAGGCCGGTTTACGGCACTGTCGCGACAGACGCCCCAAGTCGAAAAGGGAGTCAGATCAGAAAACTGTAGAAGGCAGTCACCAACACAGCAGTCCGAGCAAATCTTAAGCCGACTGATCGGCCTCAGAACCTGGCGGAAGGGGCCAGATCTGCCGCACCTGCTCCAATCGCTCCATCGCTTCCTGACGCCGGGCCGCAGGATCCCTCTGCTGAAGCAGCAGGGTCACATGGCCGAGTTTGCGGCCCAGCGAAGCACCCGCTTTGCCGTACCAATGCAGATGGGCATCAGGCAAGGCCGCAAGCGCCTGACGCTGCCCCTCGTAGGCCGCCGCGGGATCCTCGGCGCCGCGGGCTTCAAAGCCCAGCAGGTTCACCATCAGCGCACCGGGGCTCTGGAGGGCTGGTTCGCTGAGCTGCTGCCCTGAGACCGCCAGCAGCTGCAGATCGAACTGGCTGAGGTCGCAGGCCTCAATCGAGTAATGGCCTGAGTTGTGCGTGCGTGGGGCCAGCTCGTTGATCATCAGCCCGCGGGGGCCATAGAACAATTCGATCGACAGCACGCCCACGTAGTTGAGTGCCGTGAGCAGCGAGGCCGCCATGTTGCGCACGGCCTGCTGCAAGGCATGGGGGGCTTCGTAGGGAGCCAAGACCCAATCGCACACCTGCTGGTGCTGGTGGGTTTGCACAACGGGCAGGCACACCACATCGCCGAACTGGTCGCGGGCAGCCACCACGGCCAGCTCCAGCTCGAAACTCACAAACTCCTCAACGATCCAGTTGCTGGCATCCACACGCGCCAGCAGACCATCGAGATCGGCATCACTGCGGAGCACAGCGGTGCCCTTGCCGTCGTAACCGCCGCTGGCGGCCTTGGCCATCAACGGATAGGCAAAGCCAGGCGGAAGCTGGGGTGATGCCGCAGCCGGGGCCGGATTCGGTATTGCCGCTGCATTGGAGCCACCATCCGCGGGCTCGGCGGGCTCCGGCGGTTCATGCACGCGCTCCAGCGGGAACCAGGCCGGCGAGGGCAGGTTGAAGCGATTAAGCAGCTCCCGCTGGCTGCGCTTGCAGACCAGGGGGCGCAGGGCCTCGAGATTCGGGAAAAAACGCACACCATCGGCGGCCAGGGGTGCCAGGCCGTCGAGATCAACCCATTCGTTTTCAAAGCTCACCGCGCTGCAACGCGACGCCAACTCACGGGTGGCGGCCACATCCCGCACGTCGGCCTGAATCACCGACGTGGCCAGGCTCACCGCCGGATCCTGAGCGCCTGGGGTCTGCACATGCAGCTCCACACCGCGGCGGCGGGCCGCTTCAGCCAGCATCCAGGCCAACTGCCCGCCGCCCACGATTCCGATCGATGGGGCTGCGCCCATGCGCGCGATTGATCAATGGATCAATGTCGCATCCACGCGGCCGTGAGCGTGGCTGGCGGTCCTCAGCTGAAACCTTTATCGCCGGCGAAGGCAAAGCGCACCAGGCTGAGCAGCAGCACGATCACGAAGAGGGCCAGACCCACCGTGCAGGCGTAGCTGATTTCCAGCTCCGCGAATGCCTGGTCGTACACGTAATACACGAGGGTTTTGGTGGCATCGGCCGGACCGCCCTGGGTCATCAAATAAACCTCCTCGAACACCTTGGTGGCGGCGATGGCGGAGATCACCGCCACCAGGGTCACGTAGGGGCGCAGCAGCGGCAGGGTGATGTCGAGGTGCTTGCGCCAGCCTTCGCTGCCATCGAGCTCGGCAGCCTCGTAGAGATCAGCACTGATGCCCTGGAGCCCCGCCAGGAAGATCACCATGTAGTAGCCGAGGCCTTTCCAGAGGGTCACCACCATCACCGAGGGCAAGGCCAACAGCGGATTGGTGAGAAAGCCGATCGGTTGAAAACCGCCCGGCCATAGGGCACTCAGCCAGCCGTTGATCAGGCCGGTTTCGGCGTACAGCCAGCGGAAGGCGATCGCGGCCACCACGATCGACACCAACACCGGCGTGTAGAACGCGGCCCGAAACCAGTGAATCCCTGGCAACTGCCGATTCACCAACACCGCCAGGGCGAGGGAACCGAGCACCACCGGCGGCACCACACCCACCAGATAGAGCAGGGTTGTGCCGAGCACCTTGAAGAACATCGGGTCGCTCAGCAGGCGGCGAATGTTCGCCAGCCCCACGAACTGCAACGGCTCACTCACATCCAGACCGCTCTGGGTGAAGCTCATCACCAGGGCCATGGCCGCTGGGATCAACACCGACAGCCCAATCAGCACAAGGCCCGGGGCCAGGAAGCCCCAGGCGGTTGCGGAGGACGCACCGATGCGGGGGGAACGCTCAGCCATGCAGCCAGCCGTGATCGCGCCATTGTGGGAGATCTCGTCCGATCAGCCACTCGCCCATGCTGAGCAGCCCGGCCCCGCGGACCAGCGATCCGCTGGAGGTGCTGCAACGGGTGTTCGGTTACGCCAGCTTCCGCGGGCCGCAAGAGGCGATCGTGCGCCACGTGATCGGCGGCGGATCCGGCCTGGTGCTGATGCCCACCGGCGGCGGAAAATCGCTCTGCTACCAAGTGCCGGCGCTGTGCCGGCCGGGGCTGGCTGTGGTGATCTCGCCGCTGATCGCCCTGATGCAAGACCAGGTGGAAGCCTTGCAGCAGCTTGGGATTGCGGCCGCCGCCCTGCATTCCGGCCTGGAGGCTGATGAAAGCCAACGGGTGTGGCGGCAGCTGAGCGATGAACAGCTGGATCTGATTTATGTGTCGCCCGAGCGGCTGCTGAGCGGTGATCTGCTGGAGCGGCTCGGATCGGCGCCGCTGGCCCTGTTCGCCATCGATGAAGCCCATTGCGTGTCGCAGTGGGGGCACGACTTCCGCCCTGAATATCGCCAGTTGGATCAACTGGCGCAGCGCTTTCCGAAGGTGCCGCGGCTGGCCCTCACCGCCACCGCCGATCCGCGCACCCAGATCGACATCCGCGAGCGGCTGCAGCTGCAGCAGGGCGAGGTGTTCCTGGCCAGCTTCGATCGGCCCAACATCCGCTATCTGCTGCGCCACAAACAAAGCGGCAACACGCAGCTGCTGCAGTTCCTGGCGGAGCATCGGGGCGAATCCGGGATCGTGTATGCCCGCTCGCGCAGCCGGGTGGATCGGGTGGCCGCGGAACTCAAGGCCGCGGGCTACGACGCGATCGGCTACCACGCCGGCATGGACGCCGAGGCGCGGCGCCAGGCGCTGCAGCGCTTCCGTTTGGGCAGCGGCGTGGTGGTGGTGGCCACGATCGCCTTCGGCATGGGCATCGACAAACCCGACGTGCGCTTCGTGGCCCACGTGGATCTGCCCAAGAGCCTCGAGGCCTACTACCAGGAAACAGGCCGGGCGGGCCGCGATGGTTTGCCGGCGGTGGCCTGGATGGCCCATGGCGCCGGCGATATCCCTCAGCTGCGCCGCTTCATCGACGACTCGGGCGCCAGTGAGGAGCAGAAGCGGATCGAGCACGGCAAGCTCGAGGCGCTGATCGCCTACAGCGAAGCCAGCGGATGCCGGCGCCAGGTGCTGCTGCGCCACTTCGGCGAAGGGCTGGCCGAGCCGTGCAACAACTGCGATGGCTGTCTGGAGCCCCAGGAGCGCAGCGACTGCCGTGTGGCCGCGCAGAAAGCGCTGTCTGCCGTGTATCGCACCGGGCAGCGCTTCGGGGCAGCCCACGTGGTGGATGTGCTGCTCGGCGGCAACACCGAGCGGATCCGCACGCTGGGGCACGACCAACTGAGTGTGTACGGCATCGGCAAGGAGCTGGACCGGGGGCAGTGGCGGGCGCTGCTGCGTCAGCTGGTGAGCCTCGGAGCGCTCGTATCGCCGGCGGACGCCAAAGGGGGCCTGTGTTTTGGTCCACCCGAGCTGGTGCAACCGCTGTTGAAAGGGGAGCGGGATCTGGAGCTGGTGCTGCCGCCACCAGCGAAGGAACAGCGCCGCCGCAGCGCCGGCAGCGCAGGGGGCGCAAGCGCGGCCGTGGATGCCGACGATCCGCTGCTGGCCGCCTTGAAAACCTGGCGGCGCGAGCAGGCCCGCGATCAGGGGGTGCCGCCCTATGTGGTGTTCCACGACCGCACCCTGGTGGAGCTGGCGGCAGTGCGTCCCGGATCCCTGAGCGAGCTCGGACGCGTGAGCGGCATCGGCACAGCCAAGCTCGAGCGCTACGGCACTGCACTGCTGGAGGTGCTGGCAGCAGCAGGCGACCGATAGCCTCAGGTGACAGCAGCGTTGTTCCATGAGCGCCACGGCCACCGCGATCCGCACCATCGAGGTGGCGCTCAGCGCCAATCCCTATCCGGTGGTGATCGGGCGGGGTGCGCTCTCGGCCCTCGGCGAACAGATCCAGGCCCAGGGCATCAAAACGGGCACCAAGGTGCTGGTGGTGACCAACCCGGTGGTGCATGAGCACTACGGGGCCAAGGCGCTGGCGAGCCTGGAAGCGGCAGGCTTCAACGCCAGCATGCTGGTGATCGAGGCCGGGGAAGACCAGAAAACCCCTGCAACCGTGGGGCTGATCCACGACGCCGCCTTTGCGCGCAAGCTGGAGCGCGGTTCGCTGATCGTGGCCCTCGGTGGCGGCGTGGTGGGCGACATGGCGGGATTTGCGGCGGCCAGCTGGCTGCGGGGCATCGCCGTGGTGCAGGTACCCACCACCCTGCTGGCGATGGTGGATGCCTCCATCGGCGGCAAAACCGGGGTGAACCATCCCGGCGGCAAGAACCTGATCGGTGCCTTCCATCAGCCGCGCCTGGTGCTGATCGATCCCGACACACTCGCCACCCTGCCGGAGCGGGAATTCCGCGCTGGCATGGCGGAAGTGATCAAGTACGGGGTGATCGGCGATCCCGAGCTATTCCGTGAGCTGGAAGCAGCCGGGGAGCGGCTGGCCTCGATGGACACCCTCCCGGCCGCCTTACTGCAGAGCGTGCTGGAGCGCTCAGCCGCAGCCAAGGCCAAGGTGGTGGCGGCGGATGAAAAGGAAGGGGGCCTGCGGGCGATCCTCAATTACGGCCACACCCTCGGGCATGTAGTGGAAGCCCTTTGCGGCTATGGCACCTATTTGCACGGGGAAGCCGTAGCCATCGGCATGGTGGCCGCCGGCGAGTTGGCGCTGGAGCTGGGACTGTGGAGCCCCGATGATCAAGCCCGTCAGCGGGCGGTGATCGCCGCCGCCGGCCTACCGGGTCGCTGGCCGGAGCTGGAGAGCTCAGCCGTGCTGCAGTGCCTACAGGGCGATAAGAAGGTGCGCGATGGCTGCGTGCGCTTCGTGCTGCCCACCAGCCTCGGCAGCGTGGAGATCCGCAGTGACGTGAGCGGCGAGCAGGTGTTGGCTGCACTGGCGCGCTGCAGCTGAGCAAGCCCTGACCTGTGGCCGAGGCGGTTCGTTCAGGCCAGCGGGGGATCCTGCAGAAACAAGGCATCGCTCCGGCCCTGATCACCGGAGGCTGCTGAGCGAGAAAACGCGGCCCAGCGGAAATCGCCGAGGGTGTGGGGATCCACCAGACGCAGCAGTGCCTCGCGGCGCGCCAGCAAGGCATCGAGGCCAGCGCCACTCTGGTGCTGCAGCCCATGCAGGCGCTGCGCCAACCCCAACGCCAACAGGGCCTCGCCCTGACTACGCTGGCCCAGGGGCTGCCAGCCTGTGGCTAGCGCCGCCTGCTCGAGGGTTTCCAGGCAGAGGTGGGCGGTGAGGTCCCAATGGCCAGGCTCCTGCAGCGGATCAGGGCTGGCCTGCTGCTGCCGGTAGGCCATCAAGGTGCCATTGCTGCGCTGGGGGGCGTAATAGCGCCAGGCCTCATGGGCGTAATCGATCACCAACAGCACACCGGAGCCCAGCGCTGCGGCAGCCGCTTGAAGCCAGGGGGCCTGCTCGGGATGCAACTCCGTGCACCAGCCGGGCGGGCGCTGGGAGCCGGGCTGCAACAGCCCAAGGGTTTCCAGTTGAGCGAGCTCCTGCGGCTCCAAGGGTTCGCCAGGCTCAAGCCGTAGCGAGGGCTGCGCGTCCGGCGCCTCGTGCAGAGCCAGCTGCTGGCGGCGCCAGAGGGTGCCGTCCCACACGATCCGCTCCACCGCGAGCGCATCGAGCACTTCGTGGGCCAGCAACACACCCCGCACGGGCTGAGCAGCCAGCTCCGAAATGCTCTTCCAGCGGCAGGGAAGTGGGCACTCGCGCAGACGGGCGCGCTGCCGCTCGGCCATGCCGGCGTTGGGTTCGATCAACACCAGCGCTGTGCGCGCTGCCAGCTCAGGCCAGCCGGCCGCCAGTTCCTGGGCGAGTTGCAGGGCCAGATCACCTTCGCCGGGACCGGCTTCCACCAAAGCCAACGGCTGATCGGCGGGTTGCTGCTCCAGCCACTGGGCGATCTGGGGCGCCAGGAGAGCCGCGAAATCCGGGCCGAGGGAGGGCGAGGTGGCGAAATCGCCGCGGGGGCCCACCTGCAAACGGCCACTGCCGTAGGCGCCGTGCTCGGGATCATGCAGGGCCCACTGCATATAGGTGCGGAACGGCACGGCGCCGCCGGCCTCCCGCAGGCGCTCCGCCAGCCAGGCGGTAGCGGGATGGAAGCTGGCAGGAGCGGAACTCACGCGGAGGCAGCGGGCTCAGGGAGAATGCTCGCCACTGAAGCAGGCGCGATGGATCGAGTGTGGAGCTGGCTCACGGGCGCGATCCTCAGCCTGATGCTGGTGCTGGGCCTGGGGGCCGGCCCCGCCCTGGCCTACGACAACCCCGATCTACTGCCCGATCACCCCACACCGGTGATCGATCTGGCGAAGATCCTCACCGACAACCAGCGCGCTGCGCTGGAGGCTGAGCTGAACAACTTCGAAGCGGTGAGCGGCTGGAAGTTACGGGTGCTCACCCAGTACGACCGCACCCCGGGCCTGGCGGTGAAGGATTTCTGGGGCCTCGATGAGCGCAGCCTGCTGCTGATCGCCGATGAGCGCGGCGGCAACCTGCTCAACTTCAACGTGGGCGATGCGCTGTTTGCCCTGATGCCGCGCACCTACTGGGTGGAGCTGCAAACCCGCTTCGGCAACGTGTACTACGTGCGCGATCACGGCCAGGACGCCGCGATCCTCGATTCCCTCCACACCGTGGAAGGCTGCCTGGAGATCGGCGGCTGCCAGGTGGTGCCCGGCCTGCCTCAGGAGCAATGGCTCCTCACCCTCGCCACGTCAATCCTGGGCGGTGTGATCGTGGGTTTCGCCGCCTACCCCCGCAAGCCTGAGCACACGGTGGAGTGGGCTTGGGTGCTGCTGCTCTCACCCCTGTGGGTGATCCTCTTCGGCGTGTTCGGGATTGCCCCGATCGTGACCCGCACGCCCGATCTGCTGCCGTTGCTGCGCAACGCCCTCGGGTTTGTGGGGGCGATCGTGGCCTCGTACTTGATCGCTCAGAACACGGTGGGCAAGCAGCGCCTCAAAGACAGCGAGGGCTGATCAAACGCCCTGGGCGACGCTGCGGGGGCCGACGCGATCGAGCCGTTCCAGACGGCACCGCAGCGAATCCACCGGCTCACAGGCCAGCTCTTCAGCCACAGGAGCAGTTGCTCCAGCCAGCGTGCGCAATTCAGCCAGGTTGGCTTCGTAGAACGCCTTCAACGCGGCATAACGCTTCACCGGCTGGCCGTAGTAGCTCTGGCCCGCGAGGGTGGGGAACGAGGCCCACTCAGGGGCAAGCTTGGCCGCCAGGTGGGGGGTGAACTCACCCTGATCCGCCAGGTGCAGCGCCCCGCGGCGCTGAATCAGAAACAGGGCCGCCTGATCCTGCACCTCCGGGCCAAAACCCTGCAGCCGGAGGCTGCGGCTGGCGAGCGCCCAGGTGAACGGCATGAACTGATAAGCGCCTGCCGCTGCACTGGCGTAGCGACCGGTGGAGATCACGCGATCGGGATGGCGATCGAGGCCAGGCATGAGGCCGCCGCCAAACATGATTCGATAGCCCACATCGTGGCCGCGGGCCCAGGTGCCTTCGGCATAACGGATCGTGTTGAGCAGGGCACGCCGCTCAGGGGTGAGGGCGTAGCGGAAGAAGCGATCGAGCGCTGAGGGGCCATCGCTGACGTTGAGCATCGCCAACTGGGAGCGCGGGCGCCCAAGCTCGAGGGCGGGAGCTGGCCGGGCCGCCACCAAGGCATGAACCTGAGATTCAGCGCGCGCCGGAGAGCACATCGCTGCTCCAAGCAAGCCAAAACCAAGACCAACCAGCGCAGTGCGCTTGGCGCGGAACAACGATGTTGACAACAAACGAATCAAGTGATGAACAACAGGCCCCGCAGGCGATCAACACCCACAAAGCAGCGACCGTTGCGCAGCCCTTGATCTGCTATCAAGCAAATAACGATTCAACTGAATCGCAAAAGAGCTACAAACAACCAGTCAGGCAGAAGCTTTCTAAAAAGAAGTTGCTGGTGCGACTAGCATTTGATGCGTATAGATTGCCTCACTAACCGAACCAAAGGAAGTTGATTCGTGCCAGCGCAAAAACCGTCTACCGCGATCAAGAACCCGTAAAACACATTCAGATCAGTGTGTGCCACTGAGTTTTGTACGGCAACTCAACGCAGAGTTGCTAATGGCTGCCCGCTGCATGTGCGAGGCGTGCTGTAGCCAAAATCACAGCAGCGGCCTGATCAGCACCATCAGCCGGCAAAGCCTCTCCCTGCGGCGGGAGTAATGGCTGATCCAGTTGCCAGTCACCCTGCTCCAGCTGCTCGCGGCTGAGCAGCCGGTGCCAGCCATGGCGCTGCAAAGCCTCCTCTAGAACAGGCGCCTCGGCGAACCCCTCACGCCGCACCAGGTGCACACCGATGCCGGCTGCGAGCGCCTCACAAAACGTGCTGTAGCCGGGTTTGGTGAGCAGGCGGCTGCAGAGCGGCATCAGCTCGAGAGGCCGGAGATCCGGCGGGATCAGCGTGGCGTTCGGCGCGGCCGCCAGGGCCGCATCACTCACCAAAAAGTGGTGCTTCGGCCAGCGTTGCAGCAACTGAGGCTCCAGGGCCAGACCCAAGCCACCAAAGCCCACCAGCACCAGCTGCTCACGAGCAGCCGTGAGCTGCAAACGCGAGCGCATGGCCTCAGGCGCATGGCGAGCCCGCCCTGGCGTGAGTCCCACATCCGTGGTGGGCACATCCCAGTCCATCGGCATCGAGAAGGGACAGCGAATCAGGGCATCGCCTCGGCGGTAGGCAGCCAGGGCCCGATCGGCCCAGCCGCTGAAGGCGCCGCCCATCGGCCGGTAGATAGCGTCCCAGCCAAAGTTCGCCATCCAAACGAGGGGTGCACCCAGGGCGGAGGCCAACGATGCCGCCGCTGGAGCCACATCCCCGAGCACCAGCACCGGTTCCCGTTGGGCCCGCAGCCAGGCCAGCTCCGCTTCGATCTGGGCTGAGAGCCGTTGCTCGAGCTGGTCGAGGGCGGAGAGGGTGGCCGCGGCATCAGCGCCGAGGGCATCGGCCTGAATCACGCCAACATCCCAGCGGCAAGGGCGCTGTTCAAAGGGCACGGGCCCGAAGGCCAGTTGCAAAAACGCAGGCGCCAACGGGGTGGACAGCACCAAGCGCCAATGAGGTCGATGGTGGTGCAGGGCGGTGAGCACGGCAGCCACCCGCGATCCATGGCCAAAACCATGGCCACTCACGCAGGCGTAGATCAGCACGGCTGCAGCTCCGCAGCGCGCATCAGGGTCTGGCGGTAGCGCAGGCCGCCATCCGGGCCATACCAGCGATGGCTGATCTCCTGCAGTTGGCCATCACGCAGCTCCACCCAACTGAAATGGCGCAGGGGCTGACCTTGCTCATCGTGGCTGTGGCGCGGCACAAAGGCGGTGTTGAGATAAGCAGTGCCCGCCCGGTCGACGCAGTAGCTGAGGCGCTCCCCCTGGCCGCGTTTGAGCCGGTGATGCATATGGCCGAACACAACAAGCGGCAGTGGCCGGTGGCGGCGAATCTGATCGATGGCCAGAGCAAGATCCTGATCCCCCCAGTCGCAGGCGGGGGCTTTCCAATCCCGGCCGCAGGGGTCCGCCGCGGCACTGCCCAGCCCACTGGGACCGCAGTGGGCCAGGAGGATCAGCGGCAGGCTGGGGTCAGCCCGCAGAGCAGCGGCGCTGATCCGCGCGGCCGAGTCTTGAAGGGTCACCGGGCCGAACACGGCCTGGGCGGCTTGGTTGAGATGAAAGCCCCCACCGGCACTGGCGGGGCGGCCACCCACAACGGCCAGCCCTGGGGGGCGGAGCTCACGCAGATCCCAGCCGCAGTGGCGGTCTCCCAAGGCGTCGATCTGGCGTTGCAGGGTGCGGCCGCTGGCATCACGACCCGTGTCGTGGTTGCCAAGGATGCAGGCCAGGGGCAGCGGAAGTTGGGCCAAGCGCCCCGGGATCCGCGCCTGGCCATCGCTGAGGTCGCCCACCACCAGCAACGCATCGGGGGCGAGCTGCTCGAGGAGCTGCTCATCCACCGCATCCCACTGCCCGTGCAGATCTCCGGCGATGGCGATGCGGAGCTCTGCCAAACGGATGCCTAGGCTCACGCCATCCTGCATCAGGTAGGGCCTGGTCCTTGGTTTTCGCGGCTGCCCAGAACACCACCGGCGGTTGCCCGCCCCACGCCGAGCTGCCAGCAGCGATTGCTGAGCTGAAGCGGCAGCGCAAGGCTGTGATCCTGGCGCACTACTACCAGGAACCCGACATCCAGGACATCGCTGATTTCATCGGCGATTCGCTCGAACTCTCCCGCAAGGCCGCCGCCACCGACGCCGAGGTGATCGTGTTCTGCGGCGTGCATTTCATGGCGGAGGTGGCGAAGATCCTCAGCCCTGACAAAACGGTGCTGTTACCGGATCTCGAGGCCGGCTGCACCCTGGCGGATGCCTGCCCCGCCGATGCCTTTGCGTCGTTTCGCGCTGAGCACCCCGATCACCTAGTGGTGAGCTACATCAACTGCTCAGCAGCGGTGAAGGCCCAGAGCGACCTGATCTGCACCAGCAGCAACGCTGTGGATCTGGTGAAGCAGCTCCCCGCCGATCGCCCAATCCTGTTCGCACCCGATCAGAACCTGGGGCGCTGGGTGCAGAGCCAGAGCGGGCGGGAGCTCACCCTCTGGCCCGGGAGCTGCATCGTGCATGAAACCTTCAGCGAGCAGGCGTTACTGCAGCTGAAGCTTGAGCACCCCGGCGCCGAGGTGCTCGCCCACCCGGAGTGCCAGCAACACCTGCTGGATCACGCCGATTTCATCGGCTCCACCAGCGCCCTGCTGCGCCGCTCAGAGGCCAGTGAGGCCAGCAGCTTCATCGTGCTCACCGAGCCCGGGATCCTGCACCAGATGCGCAAGGCCGTGCCCGACAAACAATTCTTCGAGGTGCCCGGCGCCGACGGCTGCAGCTGCAATGCCTGCCCCTACATGCGCCTGAACACGCTCGAGAAGCTGTGGCAGTGCCTCACCGACATGGCACCGGCGATCGAGCTCGATGAGGCGATGCGCCAGCGGGCGCTGGAGCCGATCCAGAAGATGCTGGAGATGAGCCGCTAGTAGCTGTAGTTGGCCACAAACAGGCTGGCGTCATCCGACGGCTCCGAGCCGGGCTCGTAACGCCCCTCACTGGCGGCGCCGTTGGCACGGGCCCGAGCCAGAAGAGCCGCCTGCCCCGCCGCCACGTCGTTGCCGCCCCAGTGCTTGATGCAGGAGTGCTGCAGGGCGCGGCCATAGGAGAAGCCCAGATGCCAGGGGGCAGCACCGTGGGCAGCGGCCTGGTTGATGGCGTTGAGGCAAAGGCTGGCGTCTTCCTCACTGAGGCCACCGCTTAGGAAAAGGATGGCGGGCACCGCAGCCGGCACGGTGCGGCTGAGGGTGCGCACGGTGAAGGCCCCCACCTCTTCGGCGGAGGGCTGCTGAGGACAATCGGCACCGGCGCAGGTCATCGAGGGTTTGAGCAGGCTGCCCTCGAGAAACACGCCGTTCATCGCCAACGCCTCATAGGTGGTGCGCAGCACCCATTCCTGCACCGAGGCGGTGGTGGTGATGTCGTGCTCGCCATCCATCAGGATCTCGGGCTCCACGATGGGCACGAGGCCCTGGTCCTGCACGGTGCGGGCATAGCGGGCCAGGCCCCAGGCGTTCTCGCGCACCGCCAGCTCCGATGGCGCTCCGTTGCCGCTGATCTGCAACACCGCGCGCCATTTGGCGAAGCGGGCACCGCGGGCGTAGTAGCGGGCGGCCCGCTCCGCCAAGCCCTTGAGGCCGGTGCACCAGCTCTCACCGGCCACACCACCGGCCAGGGGCTCCACCCCCTGATCCACCTTGATGCCGGGAACGATGCCCTGCTTCTGAAACAGCTCCACGATCGGCCCGCCGCCGGCTTCTGCCGTGCTGTCCTGAAACAGGGTTTCCTCGTAGAGGATCACGCCGGAGATGTGCTCACTGAGGCCTTCGGTGGTGGCCAGCAGGCTGCGGTAAGCGCGGCGATGCTCCTCGGTGTTCTCCAGGCCGATGGCATCGAAACGCTTGCCGATGGTGCCGGTGGATTCATCCGCGGCGAGCAGGCCAGTGCCCGGCGCCGCCAGGGCTGCAGCCGTGGCAGCGAGCTCATCGCGGAAATCGTGGAGGGCCATGGCGGCGGGCCGGCGGGATCACCCCTTGGCTAGGGACGGCAGGGGGCGGCGTCAACCCGGCGACGCACTGGCGCGGCATGGCTGGTGATACTTGGGCGCTGACGCTCTGCGCCCGCCGCCGATGCCCCTTGCCCCCGGCGGCCTGCTGCAGCTCAGCCCTGAGGGGCTCTACTGCCCGGCAGCACGGGCCTGGATTGATCCCTGGAGGCCAGTGCCCCGCGCACTGATCACCCACGCCCATGCCGATCACGCGCGGCCGGGTTGCGGGGAGTATTGGGCGGTGGGAAGCAGCGAAGGGATCCTGCGGGAGCGGCTCGGAGCGGACATTCAGCTTCTGCCGGTGGACTACGGCCAACTGCACCGGATCGGCGATGCACGCGTGTCGTTTCATTCCGCCGGTCATGTGCTCGGCAGCGCCCAGATCCGCCTGGAGGCGGGCGGCGAAAGCTGGCTGGTGAGCGGCGACTACAAACGTTGCGCTGATCCCAGTTGCGCCGCGTATGAGCCGGTGCAGGCCAACGTGATGATCAGCGAGGCCACCTTCGGGTTGCCGATCTACCGCTGGCAGAGCGGCGCCAATGTGGCTACCGAGATCCTGCAGTGGTGGCGCAGCGCCCCGGATCGCCCCTCGGTGCTGTTCTGCTACGCCTTCGGTAAAGCGCAGCGGGTGTTGGCGGAGCTGCATCGACTCGGCGTGAGCGATGAGGTGCTGCTGCATGGCGCCGTGGAGCGATTGATGGCGCCCTACCTGGAGGCTGGCGTCGCGATGCCGCCCACCCGGCCCCTGGCCCAGCTGGAGAGGGGCGCTGATCTGGCAGGCCGGTTGCTGATCGCACCACCGGCGGCGCACCGCAGCCGCGGGCTCGGCCGGTTTGCCAAAGCCCAGAACGGCTTCGTGAGCGGCTGGATGGCGGTGCGCGGCGCCCGGCGGCGGCGCGGATATGGCAAAGGATTTGTGATGAGCGACCACGCCGACTGGGCCGGTTTGCTGCAGAGCGTGCGGGAGAGCCAGGCGCAGCAGGTGTATGTGACCCATGGCCAGAGCTCAGTGTTGGCGCGCTACCTCCGTGAAGTGGAGGGGATCAGCGCCGAACCACTCGAGGGACATTTCGAAGCCGAACGCTTCGACGATGACGACACCACCCCGGCGACGGCAGCGCCTGAGGAGCGCACCTGATGGAGGCCTTCGCCGCCCTGTTCCGGCAGCTGGATGGCACCGGCAGCACCAGCGCCAAACTCGAGGCGCTGGAGGCCTACTTCCGCAGCGCCGACCCCGCCGATGCTGCGTGGGCCTTGGCGCTGCTGTTGGGGAAGCGGCGGCGGCGACTGATCACCGGCCGGCGCTTGCGGGAGATCTGCCTGGCGGCCACACAGCTGCCCGAGTGGTTGTTCGAGGCCTGCCACGCCCAGGTGGGCGATTCAGCGGAAACCGTGGCCTTGCTCTGGCAACAACAGCCGTCGCCAGCGCTGGCGCGTTGGCCCGAAGCGCATCAGCCGCTCAGCCACTGGATGGGGAGCACCCTGCCCGCCCTGGCGTCGTTACAAGGCGAGGAGCAGGACGCCGCGGTGGAGACCTGTTGGCGCGAGCTCGAGGGGGATCACCTGCTGCTCGTGAACAAATTGCTGAGTGGTGGCTTCCGGGTGGGCGTATCCACGGGTCTGGTGACCCGAGCCCTGGCCCGCAGCGCCGGGCTCGAGGAAGCGCTGGTGGCCCATCGGCTGATGGGTGGCTTTGAGCCCAGTGCCACCAGCTACACCAGCCTCATCGCTCCTGCTGAGCATGGCGACGACCTGGCCGCCCGGCCCTATCCGTTTTTTCTGGCCAGCCCACTGGAAGCGGGTCAGCTGGAGGGCAGTGCACCCGAGAGCTGGCAACTGGAATGGAAATGGGATGGCATCCGCGGCCAGCTGATCCACCGTGCCGCTGGCTGCAGCCTGTGGAGCCGAGGCGAAGAGCTGATCAATGAGGCCTTCCCCGAACTGATCGCCCTGGCGGAGCAGTTACCGGTGGGAACGGCTCTCGATGGGGAGGTGATCGTGTGGCAAGACGACAGCGACCAACCGGAACCCTTCGCCAGCCTGCAGCGGCGGCTGGGGCGCAAGGCCCCCAGCCGTTCGCTTCAAAAAGAATGCCCAGCTGCGTTCATGGCCTACGACCTGCTGGAGCACCAGGGGAGCGACCAACGTCAGCAGCCACTGCAACAACGGCGGCTGGTGCTCGAGCAGCTCGTGGAGCATGTGCAGCACCTCAGCGATGCCAACGGCAGGCAGCGGCTCAGGCTGTCGCCAACCCACCACCTCGGCAGCTGGAGCGAGCTGGAACCGTTACGGGAGCAGGCGCGAGCCCATCGGGCCGAGGGGTTGATGCTCAAGGCGCTCGACTCGCCCTATCTGGTGGGACGCAAACGGGGCAGCTGGTGGAAGCACAAACTCGAGCCACTGCGGCTGGATGCGGTTTTGCTCTACGCCCAGGCCGGTAGCGGTAAGCGCGCCAACCTCTACACCGACTACAGCTTTGGCCTCTGGAACGACGACGGCACCTTGGTGACCTTCGCCAAGGCCTACTCCGGGCTCGACAATGCCGAGATCAAAGAGCTGGATCGCTGGATCCGATCCCACACCACCGAGCGGTTCGGGCCGGTGCGGGCGGTGGAACCGCTGCAGGTGTTTGAACTCGCCTTTGAAGGCATCCAACCGTCGAAGCGCCATAAGTGCGGCTTTGCCGTGCGCTTCCCGCGGATCAGCCGCTGGCGCACCGATAAACCGGCCAGCGAAGCCGACAGCCTGGCCAGTGCCCGGGCCCTGATGGAGCAGCAGGCATGAGCGAGCGGCTGGCCCCGATCGAAGCCTGGTTTACCCAGCAGGGCTGGACACCGATGGCCTTCCAGCGGCAGTGCTGGCAGGCGCACCTCAACGGGGACAGCGGCCTGCTGCAAGTGCCGACGGGCTCGGGCAAGACCTACGCCGCCGTGATGGGCCCGATCGCCGAAATGCTGGCAGCGCCAGGGGGCCTGCAGTTGCTGGTGATCACCCCGCTGCGGGCGCTGAGCCGCGATCTAGCCCTGGCGATCGAGCAACCAATCAGCGCCATGGGCTGGCCCCTGCGGGTGGCGATCCGCAACGGCGACACCAGCACCCATGAACGCAGCAAGCAACTGCGCAAACCGCCCGAAATCCTGATCACAACGCCGGAATCGCTGAGTGTGCTGCTGGCCAATGCCAAGGCACCGGAGTTGTTTGCGCACCTGCAGGCCGTGGTGCTCGACGAATGGCACGAGCTGATGGGCAGCAAACGCGGCACCCAAACCGAGCTCTGCCTGAGCTGGTTGCGGCGGCTTCGACCGCAACTGCGCACCTGGGCGATCAGCGCCACCATCGGCAACCTCGAGGAGGCGGCCCAGGCGGCCGTGGGCGTTGGCGCGGCGCCGCCGCAGATCATCACCGCCGACATCCAGCGGGCCACTGAGATCCGTTCGCTGCTCCCCGACACGATCGATGGCTTCCCCTGGGGCGGGCACTTGGGCCTGCGCATGTATGAGGAACTGGTGGCTGGCCTCGAGCCGGGGGTGAGCACCCTGCTGTTCACCAACACCCGCAACCAAGCGGAACGTTGGCATCAGTGCCTGCGCTTTGCTTGCCCGGAAATGGACGGAGCCCTGGCGCTGCACCACAGCGCCATCGACCGGGCCGAGCGCGAAGCGATCGAAGCGCAGGTGAAGGCCGGAGAACTGCGCTGGGTGGTGTGCACCAGCTCCCTGGATCTAGGGGTGGATTTTCAGCCCGTGGAACGGGTGGTGCAGATCGGCAGCGCCAAAAACCTGGCCCGGCTGCTGCAACGGGCCGGCCGCAGCGCCCACTGCCCCGGCGGCACCTCCCAGGTGCTGTTCATGCCAACCAATGCCCTCGAATTGCTGGAGGTGAGCGCGATGCGCCGGGGCCTTGAGAACGGACTCGTGGAGCACCGCCGCCCGCCCCAGCTACCGCTCGATGTGCTGTTGCAGCACCTCACCAGCCTGGCCTGTGGAGCGGGGTTGATCCCGGAGCAGGAGTTGGCCACGGTGCGCCAGAGCTGGAGCTTCCGCCAGCTCAGCGACGCGCAATGGCGGTGGTGCCTGGCCTTTCTCGAGCACGGCGGTGACTGCCTGGCGGCCTATCCCCGCTACCGCAAACTCGTGCGCTGCCGACTCGACAGCGACGAAGCGCCCGCCGAGGGTGAGCCCTGGCGCTACCGGGTGCTCGACAAAACGATCGCGCGCTTGCATCGCTTCAACATCGGCACGATCACAGCCGATCGCTCCGTCACGGTGCGCTTCGTGCGCGGGGCCGTGATCGGCCATGTGGAAGAAGCGTTCATCGGGCGGCTGAAACCCGGGGATGTGTTCTTCTTCGCCGGCCGGCAGCTGGAGTTTGTGCGGCTGCGGGAGATGACGGCCCAGGTGAAAGCCACCACCAAAAAGAGCGCCACGGTGCCCGCCTGGGCTGGGGGCCAGATGGCCCTCTCCGATCTCCTCAGCCGCCATCTGCGGCACGAAGTGGATCGGTGTGCCCAAGCACTAGCCGGCGAAGCCCGGCTCGACACACCGGAACTGCAGGCGCTCGAACCGCTGCTGGAGCGGCAGGCCAACCTCTCCGGCTTGCCCCGCAGCGATCAACTGCTGGTGGAGCTGTGCAAAAGCCGCGAAGGCAGCCATCTGTTTGTGTATCCCTTCGAAGGCAGGTTTGTGCACGAGGGGATCGGCTTCCTCTGGGCCTGGCGCCTCGCCAGACACAAAGCCAGCACGATCACCGTGTCGGTGAACGACTACGGCTTTGAACTGCTGGCGCCGAAGACCTATCCCTTTGAGGACTTGCTCGATCTCCACGGCGACGACCTGCTGGATCTCGAGCACCTCGAATCCGATCTCGAGCAGGCGCTGAACTTCTCTGAGCTCTGCCGGCGCCGCTTCAGGGCCATTGCCCAGGTGAGCGGACTGATCAGCCAGGCGATGCCCGGCCAGAACAAAACCGGTGGCCAATTGCAGATCAGCGCCGCTCTTCTCTTTGACGTGTTTCAGAAACATGAGCCGGGGAGCCTGCTGCTGGAACAGGCGCGGCGTGAAGTGCTCGACGAACAACTCGAGCAGCACCGCCTGCGTTCAGCCCTCGAGCGCCTGGCGGGCAGTACTTGGCGAGTGGAACGAATCGCCCGCCCAGGGCCCCTGGCCTTCCCGTTGCTGGTGGAACGACTCAACAGCCGCCTCAGCAATGAATCACTGCTGGATCGGGTGCAGCGACTGATTCAGGAAGCCACCCGTGCCGAGGCCTGAGGCCCGCGTCAGCAGGTGGACACAAATCCTTACAAAGCGTTCCATCGCCTGATTGGATGCATGAGTCCAGGGGAAAGGAGATGGCGATCCAACCCGGCAGCTTCGTGAGCCTGCGCTCCAAGCCCAACGGCACGTATCAAGTGCTGAATGTGGATCCAGCCAGCGATCACGTATGGCTGCGCCGCTGGCCCCTGCGCCGCTCGAGCAACCCCACCTTCACCGCCCCCCTCGCCGACCTGGAACACTGCGAGGCGGCCTGATACCCCCATTCGGGGGCAGCGGAACAACGCCATTGAGCAGCAGATTGAGCCCAATCGGCGGACGAAGAGATGGGCCATCAACACGCCCCCCCATGGCCACCTGTCTGGGACGAACCTGCCTCAAATGGCAAAGCAACGGTGAACTCAGCGATCAAGATCTGAATCTTGTGCTCGAACGGCTGCAGGAAGCGGAGACAATGACGGCATCCCAGATCGGTCTGGAGCCTCTCCACTCCGGCGCCTGACGCTTCAAACGCCCGTTCCAGTGATCAGCGCTCTGCTCAATCTGCTGTGGGTGCTGCTGGGAGGGCTGGTGATGGCACTTGGTTGGTGGCTCGCTGGCCTGCTGTGCGCGCTCACCATCGTGGGTCTGCCATGGGCCCGCAGCTGTTTTGTGATCGGCTCCTTTTCGCTCTGGCCCTTTGGCCAGGAAGCTGTGAACCGCCGGGAGCTGAGCGGGCGCGGTGATCTGGGCACGGGCCCCTTGGGCTTGCTCGGCAATGTGTTGTGGTTCGTGGTAGCCGGCTGGTGGCTGGCCATCGGCCATCTCGCTTCAGCCCTGGCCTGCTTCATCACGATCATTGGCATCCCCTTCGGGATTCAGCACATCAAGTTGGCCCTGATCGCCCTCGCTCCCGTGGGAATGACCGTGGTGCCAACGCGCCGCTGAGCGAGCGATTGGGCACGGATGCGAATGAAGTTTCCGCAGGATTCCCGCCAAGAGCGGGCGTCTCGTCAATGCTGGCCGCATGAGTGTTCTGCACTGCCCGCTTTGCATCGGTCTGGCCGTGTTGTCGGTTGGCCGCGCCTTTGCCCATCTCAGCCTGGTGGCGCTCACCTCACGGATCCGGCTGAGCTAGAGGTGGACTAGGAGGTGCCGCGATGGGCGAGGCCAAGGAACAACGACTGGTGGTGCGCACACCGCGCGGATCCACGATTGAGCATCTGGAAAGCGGTGACTACAGGGTGTGCATGGCCAGCGGCGAATGCCAGACGGTGACAGGACTACACCGAGCGAATGACGTGATGTATTGGAAGGAGAGCCAGCGGGCCTCGGGTGCTGCACCACCACAACACCACGGCTGAACACAGGCGTGGATTAGGAGGGAGAGCTTCTCGGCGCAGCTCGCGATGCGGCAGCTCAGTTGGTTCGATTTCGAACAGGCGGTGGACACGATCGTGGAACGCTGCCGCGAGCAATGCTTCAGCGGCATCCATGGCATTCCCCGTGGCGGATTGGTGCTGGCGGTTGTGCTCAGCCATCGGCTCGAGCAGCCGCTGCTGGCCTCACCCGAACCCGGCTGCCTGATCGTGGACGATGTGTATGAAACCGGGCTGACTCTCGCTCCCTATCGAGAGCTTGAAGGCTGCACAACGATGGTGTGGGTGAGCAAAGCTGAGCCGCAGTGGTGGCAGGCCGTGGAGATCACCGACTCGCGCGAATGGATTGTGTTTCCGTGGGAGAACGCTGCCGCAGCGGCAGCGGATGAACAGCTGTATCGCGCCTCTCGCTGATGGCTCGCCCCAGCCTCTACCTCGCATCGCCCTATGGCTTTTCGCCCCATTGGCGGGCGCGCCTGTTGCCGGATTTCATCACGGCCCTGGAAGAGATCGGCCTGGACGTGTGGGAACCGTTCAGTCGCAATGGCCAGGTGGATCTGGCGGAGCCTGGTTGGGCCTGGAGGGTGGCCCAGGCGGATCTGCAGGATGTACGCGATGCGGATGCACTGCTGGCCATCGTGAATGGCACTCCGCCGGATGAAGGGGTGATGCTGGAGTTGGGAGCAGCGATTGCCCTCGGAAAACCGGTGTTTCTCTACCGCGACGACTTCCGCCGCTGCAGTGATTCCGAGGACTATCCCCTCAACCTGATGGTGTTCAGTGGCCTCCCGCAACAGGGATGGCAGGACTGGCTCTATGGATCGATCGACGAGTTGCGTGATCCTTCTAAAGCGCTGATGCGCTGGATCGGCAGCCGCTAGACGGTCAATCGTCGAAGTCTTCGTCGTGCTTGTTCATGGCTTCCACCACCATGTCCTGAATCATGTGGCGGGTTTCCTGGCGGCTGTGATGGCCCACGGTGCGCTGAATCGTGTAGTACACGATCAAGAGCAGGGGCAGGATCGAGAGGCAGGCGATCAGAAACATGACAAAAGTCGGGGCAGAAGGGATGGCGCTGAACCGGCTGAGCGTTATTGTTGGATTGATTCAATTTTGATCCATGCTCACCGGCTCTGATCTGCTGGCCAAGGTTAAAGAACTTGGCGACGTGTCCAAATCCGACCTGGTGCGCAGCTGCGGCTATGTGAGCACCAAGAAGGATGGTGGCGAGCGTCTGAACTTCACCGCCTTCTACGAAGCTCTGCTGGAAGCCAAAGGCCTGAGCCTCGGTAACGATGGCGTCGGCCGCGGCAAAGGTGGTCGCAAGCTGAGCTACACCGCCACTGTGCAGGGCAACGGCAACCTGCTGATCGGCAAGGCTTACACCGCGATGCTCGACCTCAAGCCCGGCGACGAATTTGAAATCAAGTTGGGTCGCAAGCAGATCAAACTGATCCCTGCTGGCGCCACCGAAGAAGAGTGATTGCCGTCTTGGCCATTCACCTCAAGCACAGCCCCGGCAGTTGCCGGGGCTTTTTTGTTGGCACGCCTTAAGCCGCCAGGGGAGCCGGCTGGCGCAGGGTGCGCCACTCACCTGAACGCGTACACACCTCCACCCCGATCGCAGCCTGGGCCGACGACGTATGCGACGCCAACCAGGCCGCCGCATCCGTAAGCGCATCCTCAAGGGAGTCGTATATGGCATCGAGGTGAGGATGAACCTCGAAGCTGGCGTTGATCAGGCGATAACGCTTGGCGATGGGCTGTCCGAATTGAGCCAGTAATGAGTGGGATGGCATCAGCGACCCTCCTTCAACGGCTCAAAGCTCCCAGATTCAGGTGGCAGAGATCTGTGTCATGAGGCACGCAGGAGCGGATCGGTTCGTAGTGACGGTGACCATCGCCCCAGGAGCGATCCCCTTGAGTGCCCGAAACGGTTCGCACCATGGTGCTGCTCTCCGCTGAAACAGCTCTGGTTGGGAAGGCACCACGACAAACCGAACTGCGTGGCCTTGAGCTGCTGCGCCAACCAGCCCTCAACAAAGGCACAGCCTTCAGCGCGGAAGAACGCCGGATCTTTGCCTTGGAAGGGTTGCTCCCGGCCCAGTGTGAAGGTCTGGATCAGCAAGTGGAGCGCTGCTGGCAAGCGTTTCAATCGATCAACCAGCCGCTTGAGCAATTCAGCTTTGTGGATGGATTGCGGCGCAGCAACGTGGTGCTGTTCCACGCCTTCCTGCGCACGCACCTCGAGGCCGTGCTGCCGGTGGTCTACACACCAACGGTTGGAGCTGTGATCCAGCGCTTCAGCCAGACCTACCGAACACCCCAGGATGGACTGTTTCTGAATGCGAGTCAGGCTGGACGCCTGGAGCAAGTGCTGCGCACTGGATCCAACGCTGGAATCGGCCTGGTGCTGGTGACCGATGCGGAGGGCATTCTCGGAATTGGCGATCAGGGCGTTGGCGGCATTCATATCTGTCAAGGCAAGCTCGCGGTGTACACGCTGTGCGCTGGCCTGAACCCGGAATCTGTGCTCCCCGTGGTGCTGGATGTGGGCACCAACCGGGAGAGTCTGCTCAACGATCCTCTGTATCCAGGCCTGCGGCAACCGCGATTGCAGGGTGCTGCTTACGCAGCCTTCATTGATGAGTTCGTGGAGGCAGTGGCCACGGTGTTGCCAGGTGCCTGCCTGCACTGGGAAGACTTCGGCCGCAACACCGCAAAAACGATCCTGGATCGCTATCGCAACAGGCTTCCAAGCTTCAACGACGACATTCAGGGCACCAGTGGCGTGGCGAGTGCGGCCGTGCTTGCCGGATGCCAAGGGCTGGGCCAACAGCTCAGAGATCAGCGGATTGTGATCTTCGGTGCGGGCACAGCAGGCTGCGGAATTGCCGAAGGTCTGCTCCGGTTGCTGCAAGCCGAGGGGCTGAGCGCAAGCGAAGCAAAGCAGCGGATCTGGGCGGTCGATCGATGCGGGCTGGTCACCCGGGAGAGCGTGGATGTGAGCCCAGCAGCTCTGGAACTCGGGCGGGATCCAGCGGAAACGGAGGGATGGCCGCGCAGCAGCAGCGGGGTGATGGATCTGCAGACCGTGGTGGATCAGGTGAAGCCAACGGTGCTGATCGGAACATCCACCGTGGCTGGAGCCTTCAGCCAGCCTGTGGTGGAAAGCATGCTGAGCGCATGCGAGCACCCGATCATCCTGCCGCTCTCCAATCCAACCCACCTGGCCGAAGCAGCGCCGGCCGATGTGTGGCGTTGGACAGACGGTCGCGCACTGGTGGCGACCGGCAGCCCGTTCAAACCGGTGAATGGACGAGTCGTTGGGCAGTGCAACAACTGTTTCCTCTTCCCAGGGCTGGGATTTGCAGCTGTGGCCCTCGGCATCACGCGCATTACCGATGCGTTGATTGATGCGGGTCTGCATGCCCTGGCGCAGCAGATTCCCGCCAGCCGAAATCCATCCGAGGCCCTGATGCCAGCCTTGTGCGATGCCCCCCGCATCGGCCGGGTGGTGGCTGATGCGGTGGCCATGGAAGCCGTAGAGGCGGGGCTGGCCAGGTTTGCCCGCACACCCGACGAGGCGATGCAATGCCTGGATGCAGCTGAATGGACGCCGACTTACCAACCCTTGATCGAGAAGGTGTAGTGGCAAACACACCACAGCCCAGACAAGAACAACAGCATTGAATCAAGATCTGAATTCAGGATCGTCATGGCCACCTTCACAATCACGCTCGAAAGCGGCGAAACCTTCAGCTGCGCTGACGATGCGTACATCCTCGATGCCGCTGAAGAGCAAGGCATTGACCTCCCTTACTCCTGCAGGGCTGGAGCCTGCAGCACGTGCGCCGGCAAGCTCCTGGTGGGCAGCGTGGATCAACAGGATCAGTCGTATCTCGATGATGAGCAGATGAGCCAGGGTTACGCCCTTCTCTGCGTGAGCTACCCCACCAGCGACTGCACAATCCGCCCGAATGCAGAAGAAGAACTGATCTGACAAGGCCCAAGCAAGGCCATTTCTGTAGCGGTTAGCACCAGGGAGGGGGCAGACCGATCCATAGGGTCAAGGCCGTGAAGAACAGCCATGGTTCAGCCCCGCTCCACCAACCAGGAACCCACCCCAGGCCTTGAACGGGAACCCTGGCAGCAGCCTGCGCCGATGGCCCAGTTCAGCCAGGCCACGGCGGAAGGGGAACGGGCGGCTGCGATCCGAGGCCGTCGCCCCCTGGGCGCAGACCTCGTGCACTACATCACCACCTCCTGGTGAAGGCGGGCTCAGAGATCGGAATGCAGAGCATCCATCACCCGCATCACTTCAAAGGTGAAGTCGTCGCTGAGGTGAAGCACACCGGCGAGGTGACTGAGGATATTGAGTTCATCCTGTTCATAACGGCCATCTGAGCGCATGATCTCAGCGGCAACAGCAAAGGCCGTCATCCGCTGTTCAGGCTTCAGCACTTCGGCCGATTCCACCATCATGTGCTGAGCTCCTTTTTGACGGAGCTCAGCCACTAAGGAATCCATCAGCGCAACCATGGTGGTGTCGTCGTAGCTCTTGAACGGCTGGCGATAGTCGAGGGCATGCCGCAGGGCCCGGGAGCCCGCCATGGTGAGGCGGCCATCCCAGAACACAGCGGCCAAAGCGATCGCAGCAAAGGCGGTGGAGGGTTCCATCGGCATCACAAGAACACGACGACAAACAACGATCAGCGCTGGAAGAGCAACTCCTGGTAGGTGGGCAAGGGCCAAAGGGCGTCATCGACCAGCTGCTCGAGACCATCAACCGCTGCGCGAACGGCTCCCATGCGAGGCATCAGCACATCGGCACAGTGGCGCAGGTGCGCATCCACGCCATCAGCTGAAGCGTCTAGATCAGATTGGAGCTGCTGACAGGTGTGCAGCAACTGCTGACTGAGTTGCGCGATCTGTTCCACTTGGCTGCGGTCAACCGCCAAACCCAACGACTCCTGCGCCACAACGGATTGGACCAGCTGCTCCAGGGAGGCCATCACCGCTGGATAGATCTGGGTTCTGGCCATGCGCAACACCAATTTGGCTTCCACCTCAATCGCGAGGATGTACTGCTCGGCGTACACCTCGAAGCGGCTCTCCAATTCAACGGGCGACAACACGCCAGTGCGCTCGAACAACGCACGAATCTCAGGCCTCTTCAGAACCGGCAGGGCATCGGCACTGGTGCGCAGATTCTCCAGACCCCGCTCCTCCACAGCGATGCGATGCCACTCGGCTGAGTAGCCATCACCACCGAAGACCACAGCACCGTGAGCCTCCATGGTTTGCTTCAACACCGCAAAGGCAGCTTCTTCAAGCGGCAAACCGGAGTGCAGCCGCTGCTCAAGCTGATCCGCGATCCACTCAATGGAATCCGCGAGGATCGTGTTCAACACCACCAGCGGTCCCGCCACCGACTGACCGGAACCCACGGCGCGGAATTCAAAACGATTGCCCGTGAACGCAAACGGCGATGTGCGGTTGCGGTCGCCGGGGTCTTTGTTGAGTTCAGGCAGGGTGTCGACCCCAAGTGACATCAAGGCCGCCTTGGCGGAACCCTGAAGGCTGCCGCTGCGAATCTGCTCGAACACATCCTCCAGCTGACTGCCGAGATACACCGAGATGATGGCGGGCGGCGCTTCATTGGCACCGAGACGATGATCGTTGCTGGCGGTGGCAATCGCAGCGCGCATGAGGGGGCCATAGCAATGCACGCCCCGAATCACAGCACCACAGAACAACAGGAATTGAAGGTTCTCGTGGGGCGTGCTGCCCGGATCGAGCAGATTGCCCTGGGTGCTGTTCCCGATCGACCAATTCACATGCTTGCCACTGCCGTTCACACCGGCAAAGGGCTTTTCATGCAACAAGCAGGTGAAGCCATGTTGTTTGGCCGTGGCTTTCAGCACGGTCATGATCAGCTGCTGGTGATCGGTGGCCACGTTGGCCGCTTCGTGGAACGGAGCGATCTCGAACTGACCCGGGGCCACTTCGTTGTGGCGCGTCTTGGCGGGGATGCCCAGGCGGTAGAGCTGATGCTCCACATCCTGCATGAACACTTGCACCCGCTCAGGAATGGCGCCGAAGTAGTGGTCGTCGAATTGCTGGCCCTTAGCAGGCGGAGCGCCGAACAAGGTACGCCCCGCTAATTGCAGATCCGGGCGCAACGCCGTAAAGGCGGAATCCACCAGGAAATATTCCTGCTCCGCACCGCAGCTCGAATTCACGCGGGCGATCTCGGTTTCACCCAGCAGCGTTAACAACCGCCGCGCCTGGTGGTCCATCGCTGCATTGGAGCGCAGGAGGGGGGTCTTCTTGTCGAGGGCCTCTCCAGTCCACGACACAAACACGGTGGGAATGCAGAGGGTGATGCCGTTCGGCGTCTGCATCAAGTAGGCCGGGCTGGTGACATCCCAGGCCGTATATCCACGGGCCTCGAAGGTGGAACGGATGCCGCCATTGGGGAAGGAGGAGCCATCCGGCTCCCCCTGAACCAGCAGCTTGCCCGTGAATTCACTGATCACCGAGCCATCGCCCTGAGGAGCGATGAAACCATCATGCTTTTCCGCTGTGAGGTTGGTGAGCGGGTAAAAGACGTGGGCGTAGTAGAGAGCGCCGCGGCGTGTGGCCCAGGCCTTCATCGCCTGCGCCACAACATCGGCAACCGACGTATCCAGCTTGCCGCCACTCTTGATCGTGCGCTGCAGCGACTTGAAAACGGGCTTCGGGAGAGCAGATTTCATCGCCTCCAGGCTGAACACATCACTGGCCCAGAGCTCCTCAAGCGGACCAGCCGCTGCCACCGGAGCAGGAGGACGGTCAAGGATGGTCTCGAGTGCCTGAAGACGCGGCTGACTGGGCATAAATCTCTGGAAGGTGTGCCCACCTAACCGAGCGGAGGGGGGCCACCCAGGCATCAATCGCTACCAGAACCCAAGTAACATTCCCCCCCGGTAGCGATGGGTACACAAACAAATCGGAGGCTCAAGAAATGCTGTTGGCCATCCGCCGGACCATGGCGTTCGGTATCTGTAGCAACAATCCATGGCTCTTCTCTACAAAGATCCCGCGATTGCAACCCTGATCCACAAACAAACCCCTTACCGGGGCAAATGGGTGATCTACCAAGCACCCGATCTTCTGTTCAATGCCTGCCATGAGGTGCAGCAACAAAACGGCGACCGCAAAGTCGTTGAACAGGTGTCATTGCAGTCACTGGCGGATGCCCAGGCCTTCTCCATTTATTTGAGCAGCTACGGCTGGTCGCGCGTCTGGGCACCGTGAGGCTGTACGCATCACGGTGCACTGATCCCAAGTGAGGTCTTAAGGATCAGTGCGCGCTGCCGTTCCATGGCCAGGCTGGGAGCATTTCGCCCAGGTCCATGTATCGGTTGGAGGAACAACGGCATAACCGTTGGAAACCTGTATCCAGGGGTTTGTTCCGCAGTCGCATTCGCGCAGTCACCGCTGCACGCTCGCGTACAGCGCTCTCCGGCTATGCCCATCGCGTGGTGGATGTCGAGCTCAAGCAGATGACGGATCTTGTGCCCGCTGGCTCAATCAATCAGCCACATCACTGCTGGAGGGGAACAGAACCGCCTGCATAACAAGCTGTGTTTTTGTGCGGATCCACACCGCACGCTCTTGAAGGTTCCATTCCAGTGGAGCCATCACCACCATCGGTTCACACCTGTGATGCGGTGGGCTCTGTGGAGATCGGGATGACGGTTGCAGCCCAGGGGGCTCTGGCGGACCAGATACGGCGCCACTTGTTTTACAGCCAGGCCAAGTCGCCCACCCTGGCGAACCAGCACGACTACTACATGGCCTTGTCGCTGGCTGTGCGCGATCGCCTGCTGCAGAACTGGGTCGACACCGCCGAGGCCTACACCACCGCCGGCGTGCGGACGGCGGCGTACCTCTCAGCGGAATACCTGCTGGGCCCCCATCTCGACAACAACCTGGTGAATCTCGGCATGCGCCGTGAGGCAGAAGAGGCCTGCGAAGCATTGGGGCTTGATCTGGGCGCCCTGATCCGCTGCGAACCGGAGCCAGGACTGGGCAATGGCGGCCTCGGACGCTTAGCGGCCTGCTTTCAGGAATCACTGGCCAGCCTGGAGTTACCCGCCATTGGCTACGGGATCCGCTACGAATTCGGCATCTTTCGCCAGAGCATCAACCACCAAGGTCAGCAGGAGAGCACCGATGCCTGGCTCTCCCAGGGCAATCCCTGGGAAGTGATCCGGCCGGAATGGTGTTATCCCGTTCAGATCGGATCGCAGACCGTGTTGGGCGTTGCCCATGACACGCCGATCACCGGCTACGGCGTACGCACGGCCAACACCCTGCGGTTGTGGTCGGCAATGGCCCCGGAAGCGTTCGACTTCGCCTCGTTCAACGCCGGCGATTACACCCGCGCGGTGCTCGCGAAGGTGCAAAGCGAAACGCTGAGCAAGGTGCTCTATCCCAACGATGAATTTGAGCAGGGCAAACGTCTGCGGCTCAGCCAACAGATCTTTTTCGTGTCCTGCTCCCTGCAGGACATGCTGCGCATCCTCAAGAAGCAGGGTCTGCCGGTGAGCGAGTTTCATCGCAAGTTCGCGGTGCAGCTCAACGACACCCACCCGGCCATTGCCGTTGCCGAGCTGATGCGGCTGTTGATCGATCAGGAACGGTTGGATTGGGATGAGGCCTGGGCGATCACCACCGCGAGCCTCAGCTACACCAACCACACCCTGCTGCCGGAAGCTCTGGAAACCTGGGGGGTGGAGCTGTTTGAGCAGCTGCTGCCCCGTCAGCTGCAGATCATCTACGAGATCAACGCCCGCTTCCTGCGCATGGTGCGGCTGCGCTATCCGGGCCAGCCGGAGGTGCTCTCGAAGTTGTCGCTGATTGAAGAAGGCAGCAAGCGGCGCGTGCGCATGGCTCACCTGGCCGTGGTGGGGTGCCACCACACGAACGGCGTGGCGGAATTGCACAGCCAACTGCTGCGGGATCAGGTGCTGGCAGATTTTGCCCGGCTCTGGCCGGAGCGCTTCACCAACGTGACCAACGGGGTGACGCCGCGCCGCTGGCTGGCTGTGGCCAATCCCTTCCTCTCCCAGCTGCTGGATGACACGATCGGCAGCGACTGGCGGCGTGATCTCAATCAGCTCGAACGCCTAGAGCCGCTGCTCAGCGATGGTGGCTTCCTCGAACGCTGGCAACAGGTGCGCAGCCAGGCCAAACAACGCCTGGCGGAGCACATCCATCAGGAGCTTGGCGTGCTGGTGGATCACACCTCACTCTTTGATGTGCAGGTGAAGCGGATCCACGAATACAAGCGCCAGCACCTGGCGGCGCTGGAGGTGGTTCAGCGCTATCTACGCCTTCGAGCTGGCGAGGATCTGCCGCCGCGCACCGTGATTTTTGGTGGCAAAGCGGCGCCGGGGTACGCCATGGCGAAGTTGATCATCCGCCTGATCGTGGGGATCGCGGAGATGGTGAACATGGATCCGGCCATGCGCGGCCGCTTGCGGGTGGTGTTCCTGCCCAACTTCAGCGTGAGCCTCGGGCAACTCACCTACCCAGCGGTGGATCTCTCCGAGCAGATCTCCACAGCGGGCAAAGAGGCCTCCGGCACCGGCAACATGAAGATGGCCCTGAATGGTGCCGTGACCATCGGCACCTTGGATGGAGCCAACATTGAAATCCGCGAGAAGGTGGGCGAGGAGAATTTCTTCCTGTTTGGGCACACGGCCGAGCAGGTGCAGGAGATCTACGCCAAGGGGTATCACCCCTGGCCATGGCTGGAGCAAAACCAGAGCCTGCGGGAAGCCCTGGCGTTGATAGCCTCCGGCCATTTCAGCGAAGGAGACCGCAGCCTGTTCCAGCCTCTGCTGAACAATCTCACCCAAACCGATCCGTTCCTGGTGATGGCGGATGCAGCCGACTACAGCCGCGCCCAGAACGCGGTGGATCAGGCCTGGATCAACCCTGAGGGCTGGGCACGGGCATCGATCACCAACACGATGCGCTGCGGCTTCTTCAGCAGCGATCGCTCGATTGAGGAATACGCCGAGCGGATCTGGAAGCTCAAGCCCGTTTCGATCGAAGCGCTCAGCCCGCGTTAGCCGAAGGTGCGCCCATCCCAGCCCCAGCTACCGGCTGCCACGTCTTCAAATTGGATGTAGATGCGGTTAGCCGGAATGCCGGTGCGCGCACTGATCAAATCGCAGAACGCGGCACTCATCGCTGGGGGCCGAAGCGAGCCGATGGATTTGATCTCCACGTAGGCACTCGGCTCGCTGCTGCCGCCGAATGTCATTGGCACAGCGGCTTCGAGCATGGTCATCACATACGACTCGGGCTTGCCGGTTTGCTGCGCCAAAGCCGCGGAGAGGTCTTGCAGCAATTCGGTCGACCCTTCCACGGCCGGAAGGGATGTGCGCAGGGTGATGAGGGGCACGGCTGGGAGCGCTCGCTGAGCCGCATGGTGCCACAGGTTTTTTGAGGCGAGTAACCGTGAGCATTCGTTGCGCACGATGGCTCCACGCCGGCTGGAGCTTCAGCATTGGATCAGGCGCCCTTGAACACCGCGCCCGCTGAGCGCCACCTCTCTCTTGCCCGGCCGCTCCGGAAACCCCTCGGCGATCACGCCGGGGTTTTCTGTTGTAGGCACAAAAAAACCGCCCCCGGGGGGGGGCGGCATCAGGATCGCGTGACGATCACCAGCGACCACCACCGCCGGAGGGAGCGGGACGGGGCTCGGCTTTGTTGACACGGATCATCCGACCCATCCACTCCACGTTCTGGAGATCATCGATGGCTTTTTGCTCGTCGGCTTCCTGCGCCATTTCAACAAAGGCGAAGCCACGCTTACGACCGGTGTCGCGATCGAGGGGCACGCTGCATTTGCGCACGGCGCCGTATTCAGCGAACAGGCTTTGAAGGTCCTCCACTTCGGCATCGAAGGAGAGGTTACCCACGTAAATGGTCATGAAATGCTTGAAAAATCTATGGTCCCGATTCGTTGAATGCCCTGAAGGAAGTTGCTGGCCGGGTGGTGAAATCCTGAGAACCCGCCGCCTGGAGGAGAAACCCGCCGAAGAGTGATCGTTGAATCAGCTTCACTCTACACGACCGGGGTGGACGGTGATTCAATTGCCACCCAACGAGGCGACCGGCAGCACCAAGACCCGAGTGATAGCAGCGGTTTTCAGGATCGAGAAGCGGAGCGATCCAGGATGCAGCGGATCGCAGCCGGCAACGCCGCAAACAACCTGCATAAGGGTGCAGTGAAAAGAAACGAGCGAATTTTCAAGAGAAAGAGTGCTACGCTTTAACAATCCTTAACAACAGTTGAGATATTCGATGTTCACCCTTGATCGCGCCACGCGCATTTTTCCCGAAACCCGTTCTGCTGATGCCGTTCCGGCGATCACAGCCCGCTTTTTGCAGCTCAGTGCGGAAGATCAGCTGGCGCTCATCTGGTATGCATACCTGGAGATGGGCACCACCATCACCGTGGCTGCACCTGCCGCAGCACGCATGCAATTTGCTGAGCAAGTGCTGAGCCAGATCAAGGCGATGAACTTCGCTGAGCAGAGCCAGGTGATGTGCGATCTGGCCAACCGCAGCGACACGCCCATCGGCCGCACCTATGCGGGCTGGTCAGTGAACATCAAATTGGGTTTCTGGTATCAGCTGGGCGAATGGATGGCCGCGGGCCTTGTGGCCCCGATCCCCGAGGGCTATCAGCTGTCGGCCAACGCATCGGCAGTGCTCAGCTCGCTGAAGGCGGTGGAGCAAGGGCAGCAGATCACGCTGCTTCGCAACTTCGTGGTGGACATGGGCTACTCGCCCGAGAAAGGCGTTGGCCAACGGGTGATGGAACCGGTGGCCCCGCCCACCCCCGAGCAGCTGCGCAAGAAGGTGTTCATCGAAGGGGTGATCAACCCCACCGTGAACAGCTACATGGATCTGCTCAACGCCAATGATTTCGATGCGTTGATCGAGCTGTTTCTGAGCGACGGCGCCCTGCAACCGCCCTTCCAGAAACCGATCGTGGGCAGCGACGCGATCCTGCGCTTCTTCCGCGAAGACTGCCAAAACCTGAAACTGCTGCCCGAGCGCGGCTATGCCGAGCCCACCGAAGGCGGTTTCACCCAGATCAAAGTGACCGGCAAAGTGCAAACCCCTTGGTTCGGTGCCGGGGTGGGGATGAACGTGGCCTGGCGCTTCCTGCTCAATCCCGAGGGCAAGATCTACTTCGTGGCGATCGATCTGCTGGCCTCACCGGCAGAACTGCTCAAGTTCGCCCGTTGAGCTGGTCGGCCTGGATCCTGCTGAGCTGGCTGCTCACGGTGGTGGTGCTTCTGGCCATCCCGGTGAGCAGCCTGCCGTGGTGGCTCCTTGTGGCCGCCATCCTGTTGCGCACACACCTGCAAACGGGGTTGTTCATCCTCGGGCACGACGCCATGCACGGTGTGCTCTGGCAACGGCAGCCCCAGTGGAACCAGAGGCTTGGGTGGCTGTCGTTAGCGCTCTACGCCGCCTTGCCCTACGGGCGATGCCGCGACAACCATCATCGCCACCATCAACACACAGGCACCGCCCTGGATCCCGATGTTCCAGCTGCGCAGGATGTTTCGGTGTTGGGGTGGTACCGGCAGTTCATGGCGCACTACCTCAGTGGCCAACAAATGAGCCTTCTATTGATGGGATGGAGCACATTGCTGCTCGCCGGAGTGGAGTGGCTCAATGTGCTGCTGGTTTGCACCCTGCCACTGCTGTTGAGCTCCGTGCAGTTGTTTGTGGTGGGAACCTATCTGCCCCATCAACGGCAGCAACAATCTTCAAACGAAGTGCATCCGGCCAGCCTTGCTCTACCGGCGTGGATGTCGTTTCTGGCCTGTTACCACTTTGGTTATCACCGCGAACATCACGACCATCCCAGCCTGCGCTGGTTTGAGTTACCAGGGGCCTGGCAACAGTCACAAACACTCGCGATCAGCAGTTGAAAGCGGTAGCGTCCGCAACAGCAGGTGAACGATCATGGTGGAGATGACATTAGAAGGCTGGACCGACTGCGAACAGGAGATTGCTCGAACAGCGTTTAACACCGCTTATCAGCGCTCCATCGATCGATTGGTGCTGGATGTTCGCAGCCAGTGCGACAACCTCAACGACGCGGACAGCGTGTGGAAGCTTCACGATTTCCTTAGCATTCAGCGCCACATCATTGAAGGCCGATTCGATTTCCGCCTCGATGGAATCTTGTTTGTGTTTGCCAGCCTCGTGAAAGACCAGTTGCTCGAGGTTGAAGAACTCGACGGGCTTGACGCCGGCAAACTGGCCAAAATCAAGGCAATGGCGCTGTTTTAAAGGGCAGCGGCAACCCAGGCGCTGGGCGGCCGGTCGGCAATCGAAGCAGCAGGGCGTTCAAGATGAAGGCCCCAGCTTCAGAGCCCAGCCCCATGGCAGCGCAGGCCACCACCAGCTTTGAGGCCTTCACGCGGCAGGTGGACTACTCGCTGCTGGAAACGCTCCTGGTGGATCCCGATGCCACCGGCGATGGCAACGACCACCAGCCCCGCCAGGTGTTTTCAGGCCACTACGTGCCGGTGACGCCCACACCGCTGCCGGAAGCGGAATACGTGGCCCACAGCCACAACCTGTTCGCCGAGCTGGGCCTGAGCGACGACCTCGCCCACGACGACAGCTTCAGGCGCCTGTTTTCCGGCGACATCACGGTGGCCACAGGGGCGATGCGGCCCTACGGCTGGGCCACTGGCTATGCCCTCTCGATCTACGGAACGGAATACACCCAGCAATGCCCGTTCCGCACGGGCAATGGCTACGGCGATGGCCGCGCCATCTCGATTGTTGAGGGGTTGTTCAACGGCCAGCGCTGGGAGATGCAACTCAAAGGCGGGGGGCCAACGCCCTATTGCCGGGGCGCCGATGGCCGCGCCGTGTTGCGCTCGAGCGTGCGGGAATTTCTGGCGCAGGAGCTGATGCATGCCCTGGGGGTACCAACGTCGCGCTCGCTCACGCTCTACATGTCGCGGGCCGAGGGCGTGTTGCGGCCTTGGTACAGCGAGGGATCCCGCTCCTTTGATCCCGATGTGATGGTGAGCAACCCTGCGGCGATCACCACCCGGGTGGCGCCGTCGTTTTTGCGGGTGGGTCAGCTGGAGCTGTTTGCACGCCGGGCCAGGAGCAATGCCCATGCCGGTGCCAAGCGCGAGCTGCAGATGATCGTGGAACATCTGATCGCGCGGAACTACCGATCCGAGATCAATGCCGCACTGCCCTTCGCCGAGCAAGTGCTGGAGCTGGCTCGGCTGTTCCGCGGCCGGCTCACGCACCTGGTGGCCCAGTGGATGCGCGTGGGCTACTGCCAGGGCAACTTCAACAGCGACAACTGCGCCGCCGGCGGCTACACGCTCGACTACGGCCCCTTCGGCTTCTGCGAATTGTTTGATCCACGCTTCCAACCCTGGACCGGTGGCGGCGAACACTTCTGCTTCTTCAACCAACCGGCAGCAGCCGAGGTGAATTACGGGATGTTCTGGCGATCGCTGCAGCCACTGCTGGAGGGCAACAACGAGGCCCTCGAGCAGCTCGATGCCATCAAGGATGGTTTTGCGGCAGCGATGGCCGAAGCGCTGGAGGCGATGTGGAGCAGCAAGCTGGGCCTTCCCAGCTACAACGCCGAGCTGATGCAGGAACTGCTGCAGCTGCTGGTGAGCTCCAGGGCCGACTACACGATCTTCTTCCGCAGGCTTTCAGCCCTGCCCGAGAGCGTGGAAGACCTCAAAGCCAGCTTCTACGTGCCCAGCTCGGAAGACCTGGATCAGCGCTGGCAGGCCTGGCTCGAGCGCTGGCGGATGCAGATCCACAACCCAGCGGAGGCAACGGCGGCGATGCAACGGGTGAACCCCGCCATCACCTGGCGCGAATGGCTGATTGCACCGGCTTACGAGCAAGCCGCCGAGGGCAACTTCAGCCTGATCCGCGAGCTGCAAACCCTGTTCCGTGATCCCTACAGCGCACCAGCGGCGGAGCTGGCAACGCGATACGACCAACTCAAACCCAGGGAGTTTTTCAACGCCGGAGGGGTATCGCACTACAGCTGTTCGTCGTGAGGTGGCTGGGTATTGCGGTTGTGGTGCTGCTGCATGGACCGGGAGCAGCCCAACCCCTGCAAGCCACGGTGATCTCCATCGGCGATGGCGACACCCTGCGGGTGCGCGAGGGCAACCGCGCCGTGAACGTGCGCCTGGCCTTCATCGATGCCCCGGAATCCAGCCAGGCACCCTTTGGCGCGCAGGCCCGGCAACAACTGCAGGCCCTGGCGCCCGTGGGAAGCAGCGTGGAGCTCCGGATCAAGGCCACCGATCGCTACGGCCGCTCCGTCGCCGAACTCACCAGAGGCGGCCGCAACCTCAACCAAGCCTGGTGGCCTCTGGCGTGGCCTTTGTGTACTGGCAGTTCATCGGTGGCTGCGACCGGCAGACCTACGGGCGTCTGGAAACTGAGGCCCGGATAAAGAGCCTTGGCGTGTGGAGTGTCAACGGTGGGCTGATGCTGCCATGGGACTACCGCTCCAATGAACGCAAACCTGGAACCTCCTCCCCCAGCGAAATTGACTCCATTCCATCACCATCACCACGTGCTGCGGCTTGGATTGGAAGCCCAGTTGCGCCAGTGCTGGACGATGGACAACGCTCTGCCTACAGAAGCCAAACGATACAACTGGTTCGGTTGGAGCGCCTACTGCAGAGCATTTGATGGCGTCAACCCAAAAAGGGGTGTTAGAACCCGGCCAGAGCAGAGGATGAAAACTGCTTGTCCAAGGAGGTCTGAGGAGGCCTCCTTTTTTAATGGCAACGCAAGGCGGATCGAACCCGCGGGGTGATGGCGATTAGCGGCACGCCAACACAAGCACTCAGTTGACAGCCGGTCGCCGCTTCACAGCAAGGCCGTTCAAAGCGTGCTTGAGAGCTACGACAGACGTCGCGGAGGGCATCACAGCGCTAATGGAAGATCTGTTCCAAAACAACACCATCTCGATCCACGAGTCGATAGACACGACCAGTCAGCCGAGCTTTCGCCTTGGCCGTCATGTAAGCCTTGAAGTGGTTAGTCCTCAAAACTTCATCACGCCAGACGAGTTCACCACTTGCGCGGCTTTGAATCACGATCACCAGGGTGCAGCATCTCGCCAGTTGCGTTCACACTGTCCTGGATTCCGACCCGAATGCAACGAAATCTACGGATGATCTTCGGGTTCAAGAGATTCCGCAGGAATTCAGAAGAAAGCCACTCTGTGCGTGCTTGTCGCGACATTGCCAGTCCCATCAACCCAGTGGGTACGCAACCACCGTCTGCAGAAACGGGCTAAGCATCCCTGACCGAGACACAGCCCCAGGTTCCGTAGACACACTCCTCAAGAGCCTGGGTCAGCACTGAGAGAACCAGGCACACAAGCGGGCAGGAATTGGATCAACGTGCCGCCTTCTGATCATCAACAGGCAACACTCCCAACAGCTGCAAGCTGCGCCGACCTAATTGCTCACGCTTGGGGGCATCGGCACTACCTTTCATCGCGATGTTGAGTGCAAAAGGCGTGACCTCATCCCCTCGCTGCACCCAACCCACCCACCAGCCCACACCAGCGCCAGGAGCGTTCTGCCAACCGGTCTTGGCATGAAGGCTCCAGCCAGGGGCGCCATCGATGCGCGTGATCTCAGCCACCTGCTGCTGGGCGACCACAGGGAACGGCAACGTGCGTTTGGCCAGGCCCAGGAGGAACTGCATTTGCTCAAGGGCACTGATCGCCAGCGGCCCGCGCAGCCAGAAGGTGGTGACGTCATCACCGATCTGCTCATTGCCATAGCGCAACTGCTGCAGGGCGATTTGCATGCGCTGCAACCCAATCCGCCGGGCCAGCTCCTGATACAGCGGCACATTCGACACCTTGATCGCGCCGCGCATCCCCATCGGCGCTAGCCACTCGCGCATGAACGGGTTGGGATCACCCTTGTAGGGAATCAGCTCATCGGGGTTGGCCACTACCCCAAGCGAGAGGGCGATCAGGCTATTGGGGATCTTGAAGGTGGAAGCAGGAGAGAAGCGCTGCTCTGCACGCAACCTGTTGTGCCCGCGCCACAGGTTTTTGCGCTCATCCAGCACCACGAAGGTGCCCTCCACACCAGCCTTCTCAAACAGTGGTTACAAGCGCGCTTCCTCTCTCCAGGTGAGCGCCGCAGCGGGTGTGACGTGGATCAGCGTGAGGGCAGTACCAGCCAACAAAGACCGCAAACCACCTGCCATTCGTGTCCTCCTGATGCAGGCATTGTGGCCATCGTTCCTGATCAAGGCATGAGAAAACAGACCGCCAGACCGGATTCGCTGGGGAGAGAACGACTCCGGGCCTGGTTCAGAGCTGGCGGCGATCCAGGGCATCCGCCAAGCGGGTCACCGCTGCGGCCAGTTGGGCCTGAGTGTCGGGTGGCGCAACGGCTTCTTCCTTGCGCCGCAGGGCTTCGATCGCGCGCACGATCAAAAACACTACAAATGAAATCACCAGGAAATTGATCGCTGCTACCAGCACCTCACCGGCTGGCCAGCTGGCAATGGCGTCAACGTTCGCCGCCTTGAGAACAGGTTGCAGCAATGAATCCATCACCAAAGTCACCACCGCATTCACCACCTTCCCGAAGGCCCCGCCGATCACCACGGCCACAGACAGATCAACCACATTGCCGCGGTTGATGAAGGCTCGGAAGTCAGTCAGAAAGTTGCGTGTGCGGCTCATGGCGTGTCGTGTGGCTGCTTGGCCGGGAATCGGAGCTCATGATGCCGGCGCGATCCGCTGGCGCTTGAGATCTGCAACCGGGTTTGCGGCTGGATGGAGCTGCCTTGAGCAGCGCACAACCAAAAACCAGCCAGGCCGCCGCAGGATGGAGACCCATCAGCCAAGGCTTCGATGAGCGTGAGCGCCCGCTACGGGGAAGCCCTGCTCTGGGCTGAGCAGCTCCACCGGGATCAGCGCCGCAAAGGCAAGGCCATCCCCTACATCTCCCACCTGATCAGCGTCAGCGCCCTGGTGTGGGAAGACGGCGGCACGGAAGATCAAGCCATCGCCGCCCTGCTGCATGACGCCATCGAGGACGCCGGCCAGAGCCACGCCTCCATCGCCGAACGGTTTGGAAGCCCTGTGGCGGACATCGTGCGCGATTGCACCGACACCAACGGCACTCCTGCAGGAGGGGAGAAGGAGCCCTGGCTGCTGCGCAAGACCCGCTACATCGCCTCTCTGGAGCACAAGCCTGAGGCCTCGCTGTTGGTGACGGCGGCCGACAAGGCCCATAACGCGGGCGACATGGTGCTCGATGCCCGCCGCGACCCTTCGATGTGGCGCAAGTTCAACGCCGGGCTGGAGGGATCAGCCTGGTATCTGCTGCGGATGCACCAACAGCTCAAGCACCGCCTACCGGGGAGCCGTTCGGTGGAACGGCTCGGTGAGGCGTTAAGTGAGGTGCTCGCCAGCGAGAGCTATCGGCGGCTCGTGCCCGATGGGCTGGCGCCGGCGGTATGGGCGGCGGGGTACGCGGAGCGATTGGCAGCAGGAGAATCGTGATCACCCTGGACCTGCCGCTGGCAGCCGTGGCACTGCTCGCCCAAACCCGCACGGGCACCGTGCTCTCCATCGGCGATGGCGACACCCTGCGGGTGCGCGAGGGCAACCGCACCGTGAACGTGCGTCTGGCCTGCATCGATGCGCCGGAATCCAGCCAGGCACCCTTTGGCGCGCAGGCCCGGCAACAACTCCAGGTCCTGGCGCCCGTGGGAAGCAGCGTGGAGCTGCGGATCAAGGCCACCGATGGCTACGGCCGCTCCGTGGCCGAACTCACTAGAGGCGGCCGCAACCTCAACCAGGCCCTGGTGGCTTCCGGCGTGGCCTTTGTGTACTGGCAGTACATCGCTGGTTGCGACCGGCAGACCTACGGGCGCCTGGAAACGGAGGCCCGGCTGAAGAGGCTTGGCGTCTGGGGCGTCAACGGTGGGCTGACGCGGCCGTGGGAGTACCGCTCCGGCCAACGCAAACCCAGCTCAAGCTCGAGCGCACCAACTGGCCGCCGCTACACGTGCAGCCAGATCGGCTCTTATGCCCAGGCGCAGGTGCTACTGCGGCAGGGGCACCGTTATCTCGATGGGGATGGAGACGGGGAGGCCTGTGAAAGCTTGAAGGGATAGCTGAAAACACCAAACGCCCCGTCATGGAGAAGGGGGCAACTCAGGATCACTGCCTGGTGATGGGTGAGAGACAAGACGACAACCAACAGCTCTGCACGCTGCTTCGACATCACACGTGGCCACGGCGGTGGGGCAAGCCGTGAACCGATGCTTGCCAGCAGCACCTCAAAAAGACGACAAACCCGTCACAAAGCGTTAACATCTGTAACAGACGCTTGACCATCATGGCCAGCTCCGACTTCAAGATTCCCTATCAGCGCACGGGCTTTGTGCCCTTTGCGGAATCCCTCAACGGCCGCCTGGCCATGCTCGGGTTCGTGATTGCGATCGCCACTGAAGCGCTCAGCGGCAAAGGCATCCTCGGCCAGCTGGGGCTGGGCTGATGAGCCTCCTGATCCCCGCTCTGCTGATCACCGCCTGGCTGGTCACAGCCCTGGTTGGTCGCTCCGCCAACGCCTGAACCAGCGGCTCAGCCCGCCCCGCCATGGAACGCTCCGATCTACTAATTGCTTTTCTGGCATTGGGCGCCGCGGTGATGAGCCTTGGCGCCTGGTTGTGGTCAACCCTGGGGCAGCGCCAGGGCTGAGGTCTCACCAGCGACGAACCAAGCGGTTCAACCGCACCCAGCAGCAGACTGTGCGCTGCTGATCAACACCCTGGACAATGGGGGCGCCGCAGACACCAGCCATGGACCATCCCCTGGTGTTTGTGGTGGCTCCAGCCGCATGCCTCCCGGAAGCGGAGGCCACATGGGAAGAGCTCGCCCTGGCCCAGCGCCAGGGGCCGTGTGGTGCCTTCGCCCTGCGCATCTTCACGGCAGGCACCACGGCCACCGACGATCTGGCCGATCTCCCCTGGTCAGGCGACAGCCCATCCCGCCGTTGCATCTGCGATGCCGTGGTGCCGCAGTTCGATCCGCGCAGCAACGCCATTGGCGTGTACCAGAGCGGAGCTGACCCCAACCAGTTCCACTGCCTCGATCGCTTCGAACTGAGCGAAGCCAGCAATGAAACCTGTTGGTTTTATCCCACCCACGACGGCACCTTTCTCAGCTGGGAGCGAGCCCTCACGATCGGGCTGGAGCCAGGCATGGTGCCGGCAGAAGCCCAACACCAACTCCCCAGTTCCTACGAACGCAGCCAGCTCACCCTGCTCTGGAGCCTGCTCGCCGACGACGTGAGCCTCACCTGCGTGGGCCTCACCTACGGCGGACAACGCATCGAATGGCCGCAGGTGCATCGCCATCCCGAGCCCATGGCCACCTGGAGCTTGTTCACGGTCGACACCCAGGCGGAGGTGACGCTCACCATCAACGGCTCACAAACCGTGTTTCAGCCTGCGGCCTGAACAGTCCCACTGCACGGGCTGATCCCTAGCGTTTGTGCATGACACTCCGCCCTGTTCAAGCAAACGCCGCTGTCGCCCTGCTCGGCCTGAGCCTGTTGAGCTGGCCCGCCACAGCTCGCGCCGACAGCACCGCGGCCTTCTGCCAACTGAGCCGCCACGATCACACCATTGCTGTGGAATCGGGCCCCTGCAGCTTCAGCCAACGCCAGGGCAATGTGACGGTGCACATGGGGCAGCGCTGGGTATTTCGATTCAACGCCAATGAGCAAGGAACCGGCTATCAGCGCGAGAACGGTGAGGATGGAATCCGCTTCACCCGTGATGGCGATTACACCTTGAGTGTGTATTGGCCCCGGGCTCTGCAATGCCAGGGCCCGATCAAGGCACCGGTCTCAGTGGTTTACCTCAACCAGGCTGAACCGCGCCGTGCAGCGTTAGCCGTGGGTGATCAACACGTGCTGCTTCCCGTTGCTCCATCCGGCAGCGGCGCCCGCTACAGCGGCTCAGGCGTTGAGCTTTGGGAGCATCAGGGCACCACCCAGATCAACTGGCGCGGCCAAAACCTGGTCTGCAACAGCTGAATGCAGCCGTGGAGCAGCGCCATCAAGGCGTGCAAGGGCCATTGGCATTCACGATCACCTCATCGCCGAGCTTCACGCTGCTGAGCAACACCTTCAGGATCAGCGCGCCCACATTCACACATCCGCCGGTGATCCGCTGACCGATGCGGGCGTCGTTGTTGCTGCCGTGAATGGCAAAGCTGTACCAGCGGAATTTGCCGTCGTAAGTGTTGAAGCGAAAGGGCTGCTTCACGCTGTTCACCGGCGCCAGGCTCACATAGCCGATGCCGTATTCACCGATCTCTCCATCGCCACTGAAATCGATGGAATTCATGCTTTTGAACAGCATCTGCTTCAGTTCGGCTTCCGTTTTGCCCGATTGCTTGATCAAGGCCGGGTCCATCTCAAAGCGGTCATTGCTGAGGATGGCGTTCACCTTGAAGGTGCCCAGCGGCGTATAGCCCTCTTCAAAGCGGCTACCGGCGCAGGTCACACCGTTTTTGCCATAGCCCACCTTGAAGATCTTGCGCTCCTCACCGAGGGGCACCACACCAAAGCTCTTGGAGGAATCCTTCAGATCGAGATTGATCTGGATCGGGCCAGTCACCACCGAGGCCGGCTTGCTGGCCTTCTGAGCTGAGCTGCATCCCACCAGCGTTACAGCCAGGCCCACCACAGCGAGCGACGGCAAGCGGAGCATGGCGGCCAAACAAGTGCGCCCATGATGCCGAACTAAAGCGGCATCACCAGCAGCCCATCGCGCGGGCTGGGGCTGGGGATCAACGCCAGGCTCAGATCCTGATCGGGCTGCAACTGCAGCCGCACCTGACGCAGCAGACCCACTGCCATCAAGCGGATTTCCAGCTCCGCCAGCGCCTTGCCGAGGCACACCCGCTCACCGCCGCCGAACGGCAGCAGGGTGAGACCGCTCTCTGCCTCGAGGTGTCGCTCAGGCCGGAACTGATCCAGATCATCGGCACCACTGGAGCTGATGCGGTTGGAGGCGGCCAGGGCCACCTGCACCACACGGCCGGCCGGCACCTGCACACCCGCCAGCACCAGCGGCGCTGTGGTGCGGCGGAAGAAGCCACCCACCGGTGGATTCAGGCGCATCACCTCCTGCACCACCGCCGTAAGCCGCGGCGTTGACTCGCCCTCGTAGCCAGGCCAAGGAAGCACCTCGATCTCCTCCTGCAACCAGGCCGCTTGCTGGGGGTGCTGCAACAGGGCTGCCATCAGGCAGCTCAACGAGGAGGCCGTGGTCTCATAGCCGGCGAAAAGCAGCAACAACAACTGCTCCACCAGGTCGTCGTCACTGAGAGGCAAGCCAGCCTCATCCACAGCGCCACTGAGCAGATCCAGCCCACCGCTGCGATGCTCCGGGGCACGTTGCAGCACCTGCTTCAGGCGCGCCAATAGCCGTGCCCGGGCCTGGAGCGCCCGGGCAAACGGGCTGCCCGGGATCGCGATCGGCACGGAAAACAGCGCCCGCGTCCAGATCTCGAAATCGGCGAACAGCGCCTCCACATCGCTGCCCTCCAGCCCCAGCACCACCGTGGCAATCACGCTGAAGGCAAAGCGGCGCATGCGATCCACCAGGCGCAGAGGCGCAGGAGCCTGCTGCAGCTCGAGCGCCAAGCCATCCACCAGCGCAACGATCTCCGGCGTGTAGCGCTTCAGCGCCGCCGCCGAAAACAGTTGACCCACCGCCCGCCGGCGGGCGCGGTGATCGGCGCCATTGCGGTTGGCCAGCGAACGGCTACCCAGAAGTTGTTTCACGCTCTCGGGCCACCAGCCCTCTGTGGCCTCGGGCTGGGCCAACAGATCGCTGATCGCCTGACCACCTCGGATGAACACCAGCTGCTGACCCACCAGCCGGGTCTCAAACACATCCCCGAACTGCGCAAAGCGCGTGCTGGCGAAATCCGGATCGCGGAAGAACGCCAGCGCCTCGAGCAGCCCGGTCACCGCGCCGGTGCTGGGAAGAGACGTCGCTTGAGTTGTTGTACCCATGACAGCGAACGCCCGGCTGAGGAGCATTGAAACAGCCGCTGTTCAAGCCATGACAGGCATCTGGGAATTCGCCCATCCACAGGCCATCGCCTGGGGCGTTGGACTCGCCGTGTTGATCACGGCGCTCAGCCTGGAAGGGATCGCGCTCTGGACGGCGACCCACCCCCATCACTGAGATCAGACGCGATCAGAAGATCCCGAGGGTCTTCTTCTTGCAGTAGCCGGCGCCGATGTTCATCCAGCCGGATGGGCAGGCTTTGCCGTTGGTGGGCTGCACGTCGTAGTAGATCGGCGAGTAGCAGCTCTGCTTGAGATCGTTCACGTAGCCGAGCGGGCACTGGTCGTAGCCCGGCAGCTTGGGGATCCGGTTCTGGGCGAGGGCAGAACCGGAGGCCAGCAACGGAGCACCCACCAAGGCACATGCCGCTGCAACGCGAAGCGTGTTCACTGCAGATTCAGGCAACTGGCTCAACCCTAGGGAACCCATCCAGAACTGCCAGGATGCCCCCATGACCTACACCGTGATCAGCCACGACGCCTGGGGCAGCGCCGATGTGGGCAGCTTCGCCAGCCTGGAGCAGGCCCGTGAGGTGTTTCAGGCCCTGCAGAACGACCGCTGGTTTCTGGCGGATGGCAGTGTGCGCGGCCTCTCGATCGTGCAGCAAACCAGCGGCTCCGAGCCCTGCACCGTTGAGCGCTTCAGCTTCCCGCACACCTGAAGATTGCTGAAGCGATCCTTAAAACAGTTGGATTGAACACCGTGTGAGGCCGGCCTTACGGATCAGATTGACGATCCGGAAAAGGAACAGTGGAGGCGATGGAACGGATTTACCGACTGATTGATGCCTGCTTCGAGCCCCATCAACACCTCGACGACTGCTACAGCAGCCTGGATGAGGCTCTCAGCGATGCCGTGGCCTGGCTCGATCAGATCTGCGGTGAACCGCATCAACAGTTGATCGGCGTGGAAGTGTGCGCCGCCAATGGCGACTGGCGCACTTGCCGGCTCCCCACCCAGTTGCTCTGCACGCTGCCCGACTGAGCCGGTCAGTTGGCGTCGGGCTTGGTCCAGTAGCGATAGAGCCAAACGCCGCCACCACCCCAGAGCACGGTCCACAGCACAAACGTGGTGGCGGTGCCCAGCTGGCCGGTTTCCAGCGAATACACCCCTGCATTGATCAGGCCCGCATCGATCAGCGAGCCGCCGATCCCCCAGCCCAGCACCCAGGTGAGCAGAAAGCCGATGGCCTGCAGATTGCCCGTCATACCGATGCGCTGAAGCGGCGGTTCACTTCGTTCCAGTTCACCAGATCCCACCAGGCGCTGATGTAGTCGGGCCGGCGGTTCTGGTAGTTGAGGTAGTAGGCGTGCTCCCACACGTCGAGCCCGAGCAACGGCGTGCCGCGCTCGATCTCCGGCAGATCCATCAGGGGGTTGTCCTGATTGGCGGTGCTGGTGATCGCCAGACCCCCATCAGGTGTGCGAATCAACCAGGCCCAACCCGAGCCGAAGCGCGCAGCGGCCGCCTGGCTGAACTGGGTTTGCATCGCCTGCAACGAGCCGAAGCTCGCCTCAATCGCCGCCAGCAGCTCCGGCGATGGTGCTCCGCCCTCACCCGCCGGCGCCATCACCGCCCAGAACTGGCTGTGATTCCAGTGGCCGCCACCGTTGTTGCGCACCGCCACCGGGAAGCGCGAGATCTGCCCCTGCAGAGCATCGAGGCTGAGCTTCGCCAGCTGCGGGTTGCCCTTGATCTGGCCATTGAGGTTGGCCACGTAGGCGCCGTGATGCTTGTCGTGGTGGATGGTCATCGTGGTGGCGTCGATCGCCGGCTCCAGCGCATCCGGGGCATAGGGCAACGGCGGCAGCGTGAACTCAGCCCTCGCCGGCAGGGCCAACCCCAGCAGGATCACCACGGCCGCCAGGCCGTTGATCAACGCGCGCTTCATCCATCCAACGATCAGATCAGCCCAGCCTGGCAGCACCACGCAGCCCGCTGCCAGGTTCGACAGAGTGGTGATCCAGCCACTGCGGCCATGCTTCTCCTCAATCCCTTCTGCCCGATCAGTGCAGCCCGGATCGCCGGCCTGAAAGCCACGGTGATGCTGCTGTTGGTGCTGCTGATCAAGTCGAAGCTGCTGCGGGTGAAGATGTCGCTGCTTGGCTCGCTGCTTGGCCTGTTCATGCTCACAGGCTTCCTGATCAGCACGGGGCTGCTCACCGTGGTGGCCGGCGGCGCCGTGCTCTACGCCGCCAGCCAGAAGCGCGCATGAGCGATGCCCGCCCCGATATCGGGGCCGAGGCTGTTCTCCACTTCTGGTTCAACGAGAGCAAACCGCGCCAGTGGTTTCGCCGCTGCGACGCCTTCGACGCTGAGGTGCGCCATCGCTTCGGCGCACTCACCGAACAGGCCTGCGCCGGAGGTCTCGGCAGCTGGGAAGCGGAGCCAGAGAGCGCCCTGGCCTTGGTGCTGGTGCTCGATCAATTCAGCCGCCAGATCTGGCGCGATCAGGCCCGGGCCTTCAGCGGTGATGCCCGCGCCCTGGCCCTCAGCCAACGGGCTCTGAAACTCGGCTGGATTGAGGCTGAACCGGTTCGCGTGCGGCGCCAGTTCTGGCTGATGCCGCAGTTGCACAGCGAATGCCTTGAGGTGGTGGAGGCCAGCGTGGCGCTCTTTGATCGCTACAGCGATCCCGCCACCACCGCCATCGCCAGACGCCATGCGGATCTGCTGCGGCGCTTCGGGCGCTACCCGCATCGCAATCTCGCCCTCGGCCGGCGCGCCACGCCGCCGGAACTCGAGCTGCTGCAACCTCCAGCCGCGCCAGCGGAAACGATGTGCTGCGAGCGCTGCCAGGCCCATGGGCCGATCCACTACCGGGTGAGCACGGCGTTGGATCCGCAATGGCAACTGGTGTGCCCGCAGTGCTGGCCCAGCCTGCGCGCGCAACCCGGCTATCGCTACGGCGGTACGCGCAAGGCCAATCGCCGCCGCCGCTCTTAGCTAGAACCCCAACCAGCCTCTACGCCACGGATGCCGATCGTTCCCCGCTGGAGATACATGACCGACGAGGCCAAAGCGCTAACGCGCCGCGTGGCGGTGTCGGCATTGGCGGTGATCGGCGCACTGGTGTTGTTGCGGGCCTTGCTGCCCTGGGTGATCGTGGGAGTGATTGCCTGGTGGATCTGGACAACTGTGAAGCGCTAAAACCGCTGCCCCCAATTGCTGGCCGTGAAGCTGAACTGCGCGCCCTGATGGCGCAAGCAGCGCCGGCCAGCCCAGCGCAAAGCCTGGCGGGGGTGAACGCCTGCTTTGCCTGCGCGCTCCACATGCATCAGCCCACCATCCCCGCCGGGGCCCATGGTGAGCTGATCAGCCATCTCCAGTACATGCTGGAGCACCCAGGCGAAGGCGATAACCACAACGCTGAACCCTTTGCCCAGTGCTACCGCCGCATGGCGGATCTGATTCCGCAGCTGATGGCAGAGGGCTGCAATCCGCGGATCATGCTCGATTACTCCGGCACCTTGCTGTGGGGCTTCGAGCAGATGGGCCGGCGCGACATCCTCGATGCGCTGCACCAGCTCGCCTGCGACCCCGGCCTGCAACCGCATGTGGAGTGGCTCGGCACCTTCTGGGGCCACGCCGTGGCCAGCTCCACACCGGTGGCCGATTTCGCCTTGCAGATCCAGGCCTGGCAGCACCACTTCGCGGCCCTCTTCGGTGAGGCGGCTCTGCAACGGGTGCGCGGTTTCTCCCTACCGGAGATGCACCTGCCCAATGACCCCGATGTGCTCTACGCCCTGGTGGTGGCCCTGAAACAGGCGGGCTACCGCTGGCTGTTGGTGCAGGAACACAGCGTGGAGCACCCCGATGGCTCCGGGCTCAGCCACGCGGAATGCCTCGTTCCCCATCAACTTGTAGCCCGCAATCGCGCCGGCCAGCTGGCCGAGATCACGGCGCTGATCAAAACCCAGGGCTCCGACACAAAGTTGGTGGGGCAGATGCAGCCCTTCTATGAAGCGATGGGGTTGCACCCTGTTGAGCTCGGATCCACCACGATCCCGCCGCTGGTGGCTCAGATCGCCGATGGCGAAAACGGCGGCGTGATGATGAACGAATTCCCGCCGGCTTTCATTCAGAGCTACCAGCGCCTGCGCGACGACGCTGATGGCCGCACCACTGCGATCAACGGCACGGAGTATCTCGATCGGCTGGCGGCCAGCGGTGTGTCGGAACAGGATTTCACCGCGATTCAGGCCGCCGGCCAACACCGGGTCTGGCAAGAAGCGGATTCAGGCGGCCCTGTGAACCTGGAGGGATCGTCCTGGACCAACAACATCAGCTGGGTGGAGGGCTACACCAACGTGCTGGAGCCGATGCAGGAGCTCAGCGCGCGCTTTCACCAACGCTTCGATCCAGCCGTTGCCGACGACCCCGGCACAACCCGCACCCCCGCCTACCAGAACGCGCTCCTGCATCTGCTTTTGCTGGAAACCAGCTGCTTCCGCTACTGGGGCCAGGGCACCTGGACCGACTACGCCAGGGAGCTGTTTCGCCGCGGTCTTGCAGGGATCGAGCAGCCCCACTCACCGGGGGCATGAACGGAGGGCACGGCTGAGCCCCGGGCCACAAGAAGTGGTCGCGCAATCTTTCGTTACACTTCTCAGGAACGCTTCCTGCCTCAGTGGTCGCCACCGTTGCCATCGACTTTGTGAGCCTGCTGTTCGGCATTCCCCTGCGTCAGCTGGCCACGGCAGCGACCCTGCTGCGCCTCATCCCTGGCTGAACGCCGCCACGATCGCCATCACCAGCAGGGCAATCGAACACAGAAAGCTGATGCCGAAGCCCGGGCCGCGCTTGCCCGGTGCCAACCGGTAACCCACGCCGTAGGCGACGCGACCTCCCACCCAAATAAAGCCGAGCAGGCAAGCCCAGGTTTCGCTGCCCATCAAGGCGGCCAGCCAGAACACCGGCAGGAAGAACACCAGCTGCTCCAGGGTGTTCTGCTGCACCCGCAGAGCGCACTCAAACGGCTCAGGGCCGGATGTGGCCGGTGGCATCACCTTGTGCTTCACCCGCGCCTGACCCACAGCCATCGCCGTGCCCTGGTAGGTGATCAGCGCCGCAAGGCTCACCACCGCCGGCAATGCAGGAACGCTCATCAAAGACATTGATCACGATCCCAGTGTTTAGCGCATTCGAGACAGCCCCTAGGCTCATCCCAAAGCAATGAACGGCCATGAACGCAGTGAGAGCCATCCTCCTCAGCTCATCACTGTTCAGCGCTGCGGCCATTCCGGCATTCGCCACGATTGATCCCGAACTCCACCAACTCTGTGTGGATGCCCGCGATTACGCCGGCTGTATCCAGATGCATCAGCAGGGGGCAGAGAGTCCAACCAAGCTCAGCCTCAATGCCTGCCCCGCAGGCCATGCCTACTCAGGAGCTGGTTACTGCACGCGCGTGATCTGCGATTCGCCTCGTGGAGGAGTACTGACACGCATGGTTCTCAGTTCAGACGGTCATGACCCTGAACTGGCTGGCAAAGGCAACAAATGCCCAAGAACCGGACTGTTCTCCCGCAACGGTTCGCTGCGCTGGGGCACCGACACGGTGGCCGCAGCTCACGACCCCGCCTGCCCCAATGTGCCCTTGCAGGTGGGTTGGCAGAACGCCTGCCTGATGGAAAGCGGCGAAATCAAACCAACGGCGCTGGGGGCGAACTAACGCCCGCACACCTGCCGCATCTCCTGGAGAGCATCCAACGAAGGCGTCTGGGGATTAGCCGTCAGCGTTGCTGCCACCATTTCCGCTTCGGCACCAAGCACGGCGGTGTAACAGCGCCAGCGCTTACTCGCTTCAGCCCAGTTCTTAAGCCGATGGGAATGCTCCAGAGCCGCGCGGCATGAAGCGGGCGAGCCCGAATCACGGCACTGCTGCGCGAGTTGGCCGTAGGCCGCCATGTGCTGCGCTGCCGCTGGCGCCGGCCATAGGAGGGGCAGCAGCAGCAACGGCCGAAGCCATCCAGCGCGCCCACGTTCCATCACCACCCGCTCCGTGCTGCCTTGCTCAAATCCCTAGGACAAAGTGCGGGGAAACACAACAAAGCCCGGGACCAAGGCCCCGGGCGTTTGCCTGCTCAGCTGATCTGCCCGCGGATTGGGGCCAGCGTTGCCATCGTGATGCTCATGAACAACCTCGATCCAGCGATCGAGGTCTGAAGTCTTTGGTTGTGGGGCGGAGCTGCCGGCGCTGGCACCTGGGGCCAGGTGTCTAGGGGGACGTCCCACTGAATCCGGGGCACCTCAGGCGGCGCAGTGGACGGCGCAACAGTTGCGCACGGGGGACATCAGAGATCCGTTGAGAGTGTTGGAGCAGGGGCCGGATCGTCAGCGCGCTCCTGTCTGGTGCTCAGGGGGGGTGTCGTCCATCAATGGCGCCTCCGAATCCCGTTGCCATCACGATGGACCGGCCGAAGGCATCCGGCAACCGGTCGGGAACGATCGACATCGCTCTTCACCCAGCGCAATCGCCCTTCATGAAGGCGGCTTCATGAACGCTCAGACCGGGCGCACCACTGAGGCGATACACGTCTTGCCGGCGCTGGTTACCCGTGGGAATGGCCTGGCGTGCCAGCGCCACCTGGCTCAGATCAAGCTGCGCATGCAACACCTGCTCCCCCTCTCCGGCCTCGGCGATCACCGTTCCCCAGGGATCCACCACCAGCGAATGGCCGTAGCTGGGGTAGCCACCACCCTGAGGCCTGGCACTGGAGCAGGCAAGTACAAAGCATTGGGTATCGATAGCGCGGGCACGCATCACCAGATGCCAATGCCGCGGCCCGGTGGTGGTGTTAAAGGCGGCCGGACAGGCAAACAGCGTGCAGCCGTGGCGCTGCTGCATCAGCAAGGCCAGCTCTGGGAAGCGGATGTCGTAACAGATCAGCAGTCCCAGGTTGGGCGGTTCTTGCAGGCCGGTGCGGAGGGGGTCGCTGGAGCCGCTGAGCACGGTGAGATCCTCTCCTGCCGTGAGGCTGTCGGATTCGCGAAAGCAGATCCCGCCGGGCACATCCACATCGAACAGATGCAGCTTGCGATGCTTCGCCAGCAACACCCCACGGGGATCTACCACCGTGGCCGTGTTGTAGATGCGCCCAGCTTCGCCCTGTTCGGGAATCGAACCGGCGATCACCGCCACACCATGGCGGCGGGCCAGGCTCGCCACCATGGCCAACGAAGGCGATGGTCCATGCGTGAGATCAGCCCCGGGCTGCGGGATCGGCTCGGCAAAGGCGGCAAAGCGATCCACTGCATAGGGTGCATTCCACACTTCGGGCAGCATCAGCAGCCGCGGGCGCACTCCGCCGGGCGCTTCCAGCACTGCACGCTCCAGCCAGGCCTCGGCCTGGCTGCGATTCAGGGCGGCATCCTCCGTGGCGCAGAGCTGCACCAGGGCAACCGGCAACGCCGAACACATCTCGCTCATGGCCGCTGCTCGAGTAAATCCTTCAGAACCGTGGAGAGCAGGAAGGACGGCTCCCCCGGGTAGACGATGTCGGCAATACGCCAACCCTGAGTCGGCGATGGCTCCATCACGTAGCGCAGCTGCTGCGGAGCTTCACCGGTGCGGCCGCGCAGGCCGGCCCGCACGGCCACCTCAGCAACCACTGCGCCGCTTGACTGACCCGTACATCGCTCCACCTCGGCAGCAAAGGTCTCCACCTGCGTGCCGCTGAACAGGTCAAAGTCGACGAAGCGCCCGTCGGCGGGCGTCAGTGCGGTGGCCTCCTGAAGCAACACCGCCAATCCAGGGGTGAAACGCGGAAGCTGACTGGCGATCAGCGTCGGGCCGGGCACGCTCTGGCGCTCCAGCTGCCAGCGATAGAGGCCATCCAGCTGTTCGATCACCCCGGCGGGGCAAGGGTCCGCCACCCCGGCCGCTGGCATAGCCACCGCCAGCAACGCTGCCAGCCCACCGATTCGCCTCATCGCAGCGGCACCGCAATCCTGTTGCCATTGATGGCATGGGTGAACACGGCATTGCCCTGCACCAACACCTCGCGTCGCCAAACACCACCAAGCGAATCCCGCAACAGTGAGCGGGGGAACCCTTCCTCAATCAACCGATAGGTCATCAACAGACCGTCCTGCCAATGGATCGTGAGGCTGCCATTGGCATGGTGCACATCGCGGCAGCCAATCGCCTGATCGTTAAAAGCACAGGCTTTCCATGGTTCAGCCGAGGCGCTGCTCAGGGCGCCCACTACTACCCCCAAGAACACTCCCGCAACACCTGAGGAAGCCCACCAGGCAGGCTCAGTCTTTGCTGGTCTGGGCATCGATCCGAGCCCGGAGTTCGTCGATCTCACGGCGCAATCCCTCAGCGGAGGGATCGGAGTGGCCAACACCGGCGCGGCCCTGATCGTCGTAGGCACGCAAACCGCGAAACATCAATCCACCACCGGCAGCGATCATCACCACGTACACCCCGAGCTGCCAGAGGGTGACAGGCATGAACGTCATCCGCAGGCTGTTCAGCACACCCACCAGAAGCGCCGCCAGCGAAGCCCAGATGAGCAGATTCGCCCAGCGGCGACCGGTACCGGCAAACAACAGACACACCCCGATCCCGAGGGGAACCATCAACAACCCCATGCCCGGCGTACCCCAAGGCATAGCCTGAAATCCGCCGCCCCAGCGTCCGAAGCGGCCCCAAACCAGCTCCGATCGCACCATCACCTGATTGGCGAGCAGGAATCCCCCTGCCCCAAACAGGCATCCCCCGACGAGGAACTGAACGAAATCTCCCGCGGCATCACGGCGCGCCATCGCTGGATTTGCAGCACTAGCCTCACGCTGGTCCGGAGATCGGCATCCGGCCACCCATAGTGAGCCAGAACGCCCTGCCGCCCGTGAAAGAAATCAGCCTGCTGGAACTGGTGTTGCGCGCCGCAGGTCGGATTGCGGCGGTGTCGGGGGTGATCGGCCTGGTGGTGTGGCTCACCTGGGTGATGCTCGACGTGAAGAACATGCAGTCGGGCTTCACGCTGCCCTACTGAGCTTCTGCCTCCAGGGCCTGATGCTCCTGCCAGGCCCGCTGCAGATCGAGGCGGGTGATCCGGTAGCCAAGGCGCCGCGCCGCCAGGATCAACTCTTTGCGCGAGCGGCAGTGCCTGAGCGCGCGCTGCATGGCGGCATCGGCCTCGGCATCACACACCAGCCGCTCCAGTTCAGACCAGCTCATGGGAAGCAAACCCCTGGGTCTCTCACCATGCCAAGCCGATCCAGCTCGCGCCAGGTTCCACGGATCACATAACGGGCGATTGGCACCGAGTGATCCGCGGCAGCTCGATCAGCTTCCGTAGGGCAACGAGGAGTGGTGGAGCACGATCCGGATCGAACCGTCCGGCTCTTTCACAAACGACCAGGTCTTATCAACAGTGGTGGTTGCGCCGGAGGCATCCGTGAAGCTCACGTTGCCCATGGTGATGGCCTGGCTACCGCTGAGCTGGATCACCTGATTGGTCACCTCACAGCGGCGCCAGGGCTTGATCGCAAAGCCCTTGTCGTTCGGGAAGGCCGGATCTCCACCCACGAAATAGGCCAGGGCGCCAGCTCGGGTGGGGCGGAAGGTTTGAGCTCCGGAGGCGAGGGTGGGCTTGAACGCCACCGGGCCGAATTGATAGGCGTAGGCCTGGTCAATCACTGCAGAGGCCGTGGCTTTGGCCTTGGCATACCCGCCTGAGGCATAGGCCGAACTGATCTTCAGCAGGGCCTCGCACCACCCCTTCTGAGCAGCCACCACCTCCGATTCAGTGATGTTGGCGTTGAGGACCTGCACCGCCGGGGCCGCCTCAGCGGGCAGAGCCAGACCGAGAAGCAAAGCAGGCAGCGCTGGGGTGATGCGGAAACGAGCCAAGGCCGGATCAGGTCAGAGCATCCACACCCTGCACAGACCCCGAGACAACGACAACCGACAACACACAAAAAGGCACGCGATCAGTACATTTGAACTACATACCCTTCGGTCGATGGATGAGCCTCGGTTTCTGGCAGTGCAGGTGGGCGACCTCGTGGCCGTGCAAGGAAGCGGCGATTGGTGGGTCGGGCAGGTGATTCATGCGGAAGGCGGAGCACGCTGCAACGCCAACTCGCTGTTTCAGATCGCCTGCATCGACAGCGGCGTGATCCGCACGGTCAATGCCAACGGTGTGATCGACGTTCTCTGCCCACGCGCTGCGCAGCAATCAGGAGCGCTCCAGACGACGCACAATCACCGCCATCAGACCCAGCGATCCAGCCAGTGCAATCAGCAGAGCAATCGTCATGAACCAGGCCGGCAACGGCGCTGATTCTGACGCGCTGGTGTTCGTGTACGGCAGCCTCAAGCGAGGCATGGCTGCCCACGGGCAGCTGCAAGGAGCGTGCTGGCGGGGTGCAGCCATGCTTCCGGGCTTTGCGCTGTACGACCTCGGCCCCTTCCCAATGGCCATTCCCTGCAGCGAACCGGGCTGTGCGATCAGGGGCGAATGCTTTGCCGTAAATGCCGCTCTGCTGGAACAGCTGGATCGCTTTGAAGGCGTGCCCAGGCTCTATGCACGCCAGTGCCATGTGCTCGCCAACGGCTTGAAAGCCTGGGTGTATGTGGGCCGAACCGAGCAGGTGCGCCACGTGCCGCGCGTGGCGGATGGCTGCTGGAAGGGCCCCGATCCCCATTTCAAACGGCGTGGGCGAGCCCGATACTGACCAGCCAGTTGTCCAAGCACGCATGGCCCTCACCCTGTACGGCGGTGCTCGCAGCCGCGCCTCGATGCCGCGCTGGTACATGGAGGAGAAAGGGATCCCTTACACCTGGCAGCTGCTCGACATGGAGGCTGGAGAGCACCGCCAGGAAGGCTTCACCGCCATCAATCCCTTCGGCAAGGTGCCGGCCCTGGTCGACGACGACCCCACCCTTCCCGGCGGCCGCCTGCAACTGTTTGAAAGCGGCGCGATCCTGCTGTATTTGGCCGAGCGCTATGGCGGCGAATGCCAGAACGCGGCTGAGCGGGGGCTAGCGCAGCAGTGGGTGCTGTTTGCCAATGCCACCTTGGCCACGGCGCTGTTCGTGCCCTCCAACCGCGAGCGCGAATTTCCGCGGCTGATGGAGGTGCTGGATCGCAAGCTCGGCGAGGGGCCGCTGATGGGCAACAGCTGGAGCGTGGCCGACTGCGCCGTGAACGCCTACCTCGCCTACCTGCCGATCTTCTTCCCCCAGATCGACCTCAGCCCCTTCCCCCAGGTGCAGGCCACGATCGCGGCCACCCAGCAGCGCCCCGCGTACCAACACGTGATGGGTCAGCGCTGATGCAGCCCACAAGGCTGCACTGGCAAACCTCTGAGCTCGAGCTGTTGCCCCAACGGGCGCTGTGGCAGGCCGCCACCGGCCTGCTGCTGGTGGCGGATCTGCATCTGGGCAAAGCCGAGAGCTTTCAGGCCAGCGGTATCCCGCTGCCCAGCGACGGAGACCTGAGCAATCTCAACCAACTGCTCGATCTGGCGGCGCAGCTGCAACCGCAGCGGGTGGTGGTGCTGGGGGATCTGATCCACAGCCGGCTGGGGCTCACCGCGGAATTGCGCAGCAAGATCCGGGCCCTACCGGAGTTGCTGGGGTGCCCGCTGGAGCTGATCGGCGGCAACCACGATCAGGGCAGCTGGCTGGAGGGGCTTGCGGCAGGGCCACCGCGGCGCTGCGGCGATCTCTGGCTGAGCCACGAACCCTGCTCCCCGCCGGAGGCCGACCTGCTGAATGTGGCGGGCCATGTGCATCCGGTGGCCGTGCTCGGCCAAGGGAGTGATCGCCTGCGCTTGCCCTGTTTCGCGTTGGAGCGCCAGCAGCGCCAACTGTTGCTTCCCGCCTTCGGAAGCCTCACCGGCGGCTATGCCGTGTCGCCGGCTTACCAACGCTGGGTGATCGCCGATGCCCAGGTGCTGGCGGTGCCCTGAGGCCTGATCCGGCAACGGCCCGTAGATTTGCAGCAACGGGCCGCAAAACCTGGACACTGCTTCCCCGCCACCTCCAGCCGCCCGTCGCAAGGACCCACGGCCGCAGTGGCAGCGCAAGCGCTGGCTCACGATCGGCGTGCCACTGGCCGGGCTGGCGTTTCTGGTGGCGATTGCGCCGCCGCTGCCCGAACCCCAGCAAGGCGCCGAGATCAGCGTGCCCGCCGCCAGTGGCGAGGCCTTCCGCTATCTACCCAACGACGAGGTTTACGCCCTCGATGTCGATCCCCGCCAGGTGCAGCTCGACCTGCTGGAAGGCTGGGACCGCGAGCAGGACGCCTTTGAAGACAGCGCCGCCCTGGCCTACGTGTCGGGCCCGATGTATGAGCGGCACGTCAACGACAACGGCCAGGAGATCACCGTTCCACTCGGTGACATCAAGCTCGGCGCCCGCGTGTGGCGCGGGCGCAACCGCACCGCTGCGCGCCAGCGGGCGTTCATCGGCATCCGCCGCAACGGCCAGGTGGACTTCGGCTACGGCGAGCTGACCCCGGAACGCGCTGCTGAGTACGACAGCTTCATCGGCGGCCTGCACAGCATTTACAACGACCTCGAAGCCCCCCCCTCCAGCTACCGCGGTGCCTACAGCATCTCGATGGGGCAACAGATTCGCTACTACCTCCCCCGCATCCGCATGGTGATGGGGCTGCGGCGCGATGGACGGCTGGAGGTGTTGATGAGCCGCGATGGGCTCACCCTCGAACAAACCAAAGCGCTGGCGCGGCGGCGTGGCCTGCAGGCCGCCTACCTGCCCGACCATGCCTCCAAGAGCCGCCTGATCATCCCCGGGGTGAAGGGCTTCACCGAGGACGACGCCAACTGGATCAGCGGCGGCGCCACCAGTTTTGTGCACGTGCCCTACCTGCTGCGCATCAGCCGGCGCGCCATGCCGCTGCAGGGCAACCTGATGGAAGCGATCGCCAGCCGCAGCGCCAAACGCAGCTGCGGGAATCCGCTGGAGTGTGGCCAGTCGCTGGGGACGCAACTCTTCGATCGCGCCCTGGCGGGCTTCAACCGCCTGATGGAACAGGGCGTCGAGCCCCTGGCGCGGTTGATCTGGGAACCGAAGGGCCAGCGCTCACCCAAACGCGACGGCCTGCAATCGCCGCTGCGGGAACCACCGATCACCGCCGATCCGATGGCACTGCGGCTTCAGGAGAACAACCCCGAAACCATCAACCCCGACGACAGCGCTCCACAGGCGCCGGATCTGCCGCCGCCCCTGCTGCTGCAAGACGGCCAGGAACTCCCTGCCGATCCCGATGCCACCACCGCCGACCCCGCGCTGGTCCCCGCCCAGCCGCAGGCCGACGCGCTCAACCCAGCGGTGAATCAACCGCCAGGTGCGATGCCCCAGGGGGCACCACCGCCCCCACCGTTGCTGCCGCCGCTGATGCCGCCGCCAGCGGCACCGCCTCCGCTGCCTTAAGCGGCCGCGAGGGCACGCACCACATCGCCGCGGGTGAGCACGCCCACGGGCTTGTTCGCGGCATCGAGAACAAACAACCGTTGGGTGCTGCGGTCGTGCAGCTGGCGCGCGGCTGCCGGTAGCTGCGTGTCGGGGCTGCAGTGGTGCGGGTGCTTGCTCATCAGCTCGCCCACGGTGCTGCCAAGCACCTGATGCACTTCCTTGTCCCAGTTGAGGGGGTTGCGCAGGTAGATCACCGCGTCGAGCAGCATCACGTAGGGGCCGGCATCAAAGCCGCTCTCGCGCACCATCAGGTCCTGCTCGGTGAGCTCGCCCACCAGGGCTCCGCTCTCATCCACCACGGGCAAACCACTGATGTGGTGCTCGCTCATCAGCTTCACCGCCTCCTGAAGCGGTGTGGTGGTGGAGACACTGCGCACCGGCGTGGTCATCACTTCGGAGACGCGGCGTTCAACGACCATGGCAGGCTCGGGACTGGCGCCATTGTGACCCGCCATGAACGCAGCCCAGTGCCGCCGGCTGGCGGATGGCCTCACCGTGGGTCGTGCCGCAATCGGCCTGCCGCTCATCGTGGCCCTCAGCCTTAGCCAGCCGGTCCTGGCCTGGTGGCTGCTGCTGCTGGGTGGCCTGAGCGATGCCGCCGATGGCTGGCTGGCCCGCCGCGCTGGCGGCGGTTCGGTGTGGGGAGCTCGCCTCGATCCCCTCACCGACAAGATCCTGATCCTGGCGCCACTGCTCTGGCTGGGGGCGGCCGGAAGCCTGCCGCTGTGGGCCATCTGGCTGCTGCTGGCCCGGGAGCTGCTGATCTCCGGCTGGCGGGCAGGCCAGGGCAGCGGCGGCCCAGCCTCCTGGAGCGGCAAGGCCAAAACGATCCTGCAGTTCGCCTCGCTGCTGCTCCTGCTCTGGCCCGATGGCTGGGGTCCCGCCGGCGCAGTGGCTTCACTGCACCTGGCGGGGTTCGGGCTGTTCTGGCCCTCGCTCCTGCTGGCCCTGAGCTCCGCCTGGGGCTATTTGCGCAAGGCCTGAAGAGGCTCAGCCGATCAGGGCCTCATCGCCTGAGAAATCAGGACTGGTGGGCATCTGCTTGGCGTAGTCGTTGCTGTAGCTATCCACCAGGGCCTGCTCCACGCTGTAGGTGGGTGTCCAGGCCAGTTCGCGCTGCACCCGGGTCACATCGGTGAGGAAGTGGGCTTGGCGCAGGGGGAAGGCCTTGCGGGCCTTCTTATCCAGGCCGGCGGGATCAAAGCTGCGAATCTCCACCGAGGCGGGGTCCTTGCCGCAGGCGCGAGCGGCGGCAGCCACCAGGCCCTTAAAGGTGATGCCCTGCACGCTGCTGCAGTTGTAGATGCGGTTGGCGGCGGCATCCACGCCCAGGCTCAGGGCCATGGCCGTGGCCAGGTCGTTCACATGGCCGAGCTGGGTGATCGTGCTGCCATCGCCGGGCAGGGGCACCGGCCGGCCGTGCACGATCCGATCAAAGAACCAGCTCTCCACTGGGTTGTAGTTGCCGGCGCCCACGATGTAGGTGGGGCGGAAGCTGGTGAAGGGGATCTTCTCGGCCGTGAGCCAAGCCTCGGTGTCGAGCTTGCCGCTGTGGCGGCTCAGGGGATCGGTGGGGGAGTCTTCGTTGAGGGGCCAGAGCTCGCTGTCGGCGTAAACGCCGGCGGAGCTCACATACAGAAAGCGGTGGCTGGGGGCACCGGTGCGCTCGATCACGGCGCGGCTGTCGTCGAGCGTGCGGCCCGAGCTATCCACGATCACGTCGAAGCTGCGGCCCTGCAGGGCGGCCAGGCCTTCGGCGGTGCTGCGGTCACCGCAGAGGTGTTCCACACCAGCGGGCACGGGCTTGTTGCCGCGTGTGAACAGGGTGAGCGCATGACCCTCGCTCAGCAGCTGAGCCACCAGGGGCTTACCCACAAAGCGGGTGCCGCCCATCACGAGGATCTTCACGCGCGAACCGTTGAAACTGGCGGCCATTCAAAGCCTTGCCAGCCCACACTGGGGGCCTGCGATGCGGGCGGCCATGGGACGGTTCAACGAGGTGCTGCGGGCGCTCAACAACCTCAAACTGCTGGCCGCCATCGGCCGCAGCGGCGGCGACCTGGCCAGCATCGCCGACCTGGTGGACAGCTTCATCGACAGCCCCCAGATGGCCGATTGCATCCGCCGCTTTCGCGCCACCCCCGGCGGTGCTGAGCTGATGGATCAGCGCTATCCGCCCCTGCAGCCCGACATCGAGCGGCTCAGCCAACTACCCAGCGGCAGCCTCGGTGAGCGCTACGCCCGCCTGATCACCAGCCTCGGCTACGACCCGGAGTTCTTCCGCCCGCGGCCCACCGACAGCGAGGCCCAGTGGCTCACCCAACGGATCGCCACCACCCACGACATCCACCACGTGGTGTGTGGCTTCGGCACCGAGCCCCAGGGTGAAAACGGCGTGTTGGCTGTCACAGCCGCCCAGATCGGCTTCCCGGCCTATGTGCTGCTCACCAGCGCCGGCCAGCTGGCCAGTTTCCGCTTCCAGATCGAGAGGTTCGAAGCCATCAGCCGGGCCGTGAGCCATGGCCAGGCCATCGCCCGTCAGGCCAGCTGCCTGGCGGCGGCCCGTTGGGAAGAGGGCTGGGAGAAACCCGTGAGCCAGTGGCGCAGCGAGCTGGGCCTCAGCGATCCGGCCGACCACGAGCCCTACGGCCTCGCGGCCCAGCTGCCATGAAGCTGACCCAGCGCTGGACCGCCCAACCCGCCAGCCTCGGCCTCACCCAGGGCTACCGCCATTTCCAGCTGCTGGGGGAGCAGGGCAAAGGGGCTGAGCGTGCCGCCCGGCTGGAGGCGGTGCTCGAGCGCAGCTGCCGCCTGCTGATCCCCCTGCGCCAGCTGCGCGATCGGGGCCTCTGGCAGCCTGGCTGGCAATCGTTGAGCCGCCCGGTATCCATGCAGATCATCCCCGCCATCGACCTGCTCGACGGCCACTGCGTGCGCCTGCACCAGGGCGACTACGACCAGGTGACCCGCTTCAACGATGACCCCGTAGCCCAGGCCCTCGATTGGCAACGCCAGGGGGCCCAGCGGCTGCACCTGGTGGATCTCGATGGCGCCAAAACCGGCCAACCGGTGAACGATCAGGCGGTGAAGGCGATCACCGCTGCCCTCTCCATTCCGGTGCAACTGGGGGGTGGCGTGCGCAGCGCTGAGCGGGCTGAAGAGCTGCTGGCCTGTGGCCTCGATCGGGTGATCCTCGGCACCGTGGCGATCGAGAAGCCCGAGCTGGTGAAGGAGCTGGCGGCACGCCACCCCGGCAAGGTGGTGGTGGGCATCGACGCCAAAGACGGCCTGGTGGCCACCCGCGGCTGGATCGAAACCAGCACCGTGAAGGCCACGGATCTGGCCAAAAGCTTCGAAGGCTGCGGCGTGGCCGCGATCATCAGCACCGACATCGCGACCGATGGCACCCTGGCCGGCCCCAACCTCGAAGCGCTGCGGGCGATGGCGGAAGCCAGCTCGATTCCGGTGATCGCCTCCGGCGGCATCGGCACCCTCGACGACATCCTGTCGCTGCTGTCGATCGCACCCCTGGGCGTGGAAGGGGTGATCGTGGGCCGCGCCCTCTACGACGGCACCGTGGATCTGGCGGAGGCGCTGCAGGCGATTGGCCCGGAACGCTTACAAGACGCACTCACTTCGTCTACGGGTTCTATAACGGTGTAAGCAACACACGCCTGTTTTGGGGGCGACATCCCTTCCTCCTACAGCTGAACAGCAGATCCAGAGCGGTCTGGAGGGAGCGATTGCGCGCTGCCGTGATCTGGGCATGCGCCTCTCGCGGCAGCGCCGCATGGTGCTGGAGCTGCTCTGGGATGTGAAAGATCACCTGAGCGCCCGCGACATTTTCGAGAAGCTCAATGCCCGGGGCCGCAACATCGGCCACACCTCGGTGTATCAAAACCTTGAGGCCCTGCAGAGCGCCGGCGTGATCGAGTGCCTCGATCGTGCCAATGGCCGCCTTTACGGCTATCGAAGCGATCCCCACAGCCATCTCACCTGCCTCAAAACAGGGGCCATCCAGGATCTGGATGTGGAACTTCCGGTTGAGCTGTTGCGTCAAATCGAGGAGCACACCGGCTTTTCGATCGAGACCTACACCCTGCATCTGAGCGGCCGGCCCCGCTGAGCTGGAGAACCCAGCCGAGGGCCGTTAACGTGCGCGCCAGATTGCATCACCTGGCGCACGTGCCTCAGGCCAAGGCCGCACCCCAGCTTTTGATCCTGGCCGAACCGCTCCTGCGCGAAGGCCTGGTGCGGCTGCTTGATCGCGACTACCGCATCGCCACCAACCCTGCCGAACCCATCAGCGGCGTGCAGCTGGTGATCTGGAGCTGTGGCAACGATCTGCCCCTGGCCAGCCTCCACTACGAACTCCAGCAGCTGCAGGAGCGCTGGCAACCGGCCCCGGTGCTCCTGCTCTTGCCAGGCCAAACGCCATACCCCAGTGAAGCGCTGTTGCGCCTCAGCGCCGAAGGGGTGCTGCAGCAGGCGGAGCCGAGCGAGATCCCCCAAGCCGTGGCCACCCTGCTCAGCGGCGGCCGCATCGTGGAACTGCGCCCCCTGGCAGCCAACAGCCCTGAACCCGAAGCACTCGGCTTCGGCCAATGGCTGCTGCGCAGCGGCCTCAGCCAGATCCAGGCGGAACAGTGCCGTTGTGAGCGCTGGCTGGAGCAGTGCGGCGGAGGCGTGAGCAGGCTGCTGCTGCTCGGCCGGCTGCGGGAGCTTGCGGCGGCGCGCCGATTGCTGCTCTGGCTCTGGGGCCCCGTGAGCATGGCCTTTCCCGAGCCAGTGGCCCCACGGGTTTCCCAACCCGAACCACCTCAGACCCTGGCGATCACCCTGCGCCAACGCACAGCCGAAGGCGTATGGCAAGCGATACAACAACGGATCACCGCCGCTATCACCGCAGACCTGAGCAATCAAAGCGGCCAGCTGCTGGCCCTCGAAGGCCTCACCGAGGAGCACCGCCGCGATCTACTGCTGGCCTTGATCAGTCAGCTGGATCTGCTGATCACCCGCCTGCGCCATGAACAGCTGCGCGGCGAAGAGCTGGAGCAGCGCTGGCTGCAGCAACAGCCCGAACTGCGCCGTCTGTCGCTGCGGGCCATGGCCGGTGAATACGTGCAACTGCCCCAGCAGGGGGGATTGCTGCCGGTGGCGGAGAGCCTCAGTAGCGCCAGCCAGTTGGAGGGCCTTGATCCCGATCTCCCCCTGGCGCTTCCCATGCTGGCGGCCCTGGTGCAGGCCCAACCGCTCCTGGTGGAGGGGCGGCTTCTGGCGCCGGATGAGCCCCAGGCCCTTCTGCATCTGGAACTGCTGATCAGCAACTGGTTGATCCGCAGCGCCGAATTGATCAGCGCTGAAATCCTCAGCTGCTGCAGCGCCTGGCCGGAGCTGCGCCGCTACCTGCTGCGACCCGACTTGCTCGCCACCCGCAACCTGGAACGTCTGCGCAACCAGCTCAACTCCCAGCAGCGCTGGGACAACCTGTTCGAACGGCCCGTGCAGCTCTATGAAAGCCGCCGGCTGCTGTTTGGTTTGCAGAACGGGGCGATCACCCCATTACTGCTCACCGAACCTCGCGACGGCGAGCTGCGCCAGCTGAGCTGGACCCAGCAATTGATCACCCTCAGCTTGGAGGCCCGCGATGCCCTTGCTCCGCAGCTTCAGAGCTTCGTGCGGCGGGTGGGAGATCTGTTCGTTGTGGTGCTGACGCAAGTGATCGGCCGTGCCATCGGCCTGGTGGGCCGCGGCATCCTGCAAGGAATGGGCCGCAGCGTGGGGCGGGGCTAAAGCAACCCAGCAACAATCCAAGGCCGGAGTCCACAATGGCGGCAGCCTCTTTGTCGTCTTGATGCCTGGCCTCCTGGCCCGGTTGCTGAAACCCCTGGCAGCCCTGGTCCTCTCCGCTCTGCTCGCGCTCGGCCTGGCTCCTGGTGCGGCCCACGCCGCCCGCGACACCAACAGCTACGACGGCAACATCTACGCCCTCTACGCCGGCAACGGCTCTCTGGTGCCACCCCGCAGCACCCTTGCCGATGCCATGGCCAACCATCGGCCCATCGTGCTGGGCTATTTCCTCGACGACAGTGCCGCCAGCAAGCAATACGCCGTGGTGTTCAACGAACTGCAGCGGCTCTGGGGCCGCAGCGTGGAATTGATCCTGCTGTCCACCGATCCCTTGCAGAACCGCGACACGCACGGGCCCACCGATCCGGCCTCCTATTGGAGAGGTGTGATTCCTCAGGTGGTGGTCTTCAACAGCGATGGCAAGGCTGTTCTCGATGAAACCGGACCTGTGAGCATCGATGCCATCAACGCCGCCCTCAGCGAGATCACCGGGCTCAAACCCCAGGGTGATGTGACCTTGAGCCTCAGCCGCGATGTGAACGAGCTGAATAGCGAAATCGTGGCCTCCCGCTGATCCTTAACTCGCAGCCGCCGATGAGCACCCGCCAGGAAACCGACAGCATGGGCGCCATCGCGGTGCCCGCCGAGCACTACTGGGGTGCCCAGACCCAGCGCTCGATCACCAACTTCCCCTTCGGTCAGCGCATGCCGCTGGCGATCGTGCACGCCTTCGGGCAACTGAAGGCGGCCTGCGCCGAAGCCAACCGTGATCTGGGCAAGCTGGAGCCAGGCCTCTGCGCCGCCATCGTGGCGGCAGCGGAGCAGGTGGCTGGCGGTGAGCTCGACGCGGAATTCCCGCTGAAGGTGTGGCAGACAGGCTCGGGTACCCAGAGCAACATGAACGCCAATGAGGTGATTGCCAATCGAGCGGTGGAGGCCCTGGGCGGCGAGCTCGGCAGCAAGAGCCCGGTGCATCCCAACGATCATGTGAATCTCAGCCAGTCGAGCAACGACACCTTCCCGGCTGCGATGCACGTGGCCGTGGTGCTCGAACTGGAGCAACAGCTCCTACCGGCGGTGGAGCAGCTCGCCGCCGCGCTCCAGGCCAAGGCCACCAGCTACGCCGGCCTGGTGAAAATCGGCCGCACCCATCTGCAGGATGCGGTGCCATTGAGCCTGGGCCAGGAATTCAGCGGCTACGTGATGCAGCTGCAACTGGCGCTGGAGGCGATCCGCCAGAGCTTGCCACGCGTACGCGAACTCGCCATCGGCGGCACCGCGGTGGGTACCGGCCTCAATGCCCCGAAGGGCTTTGGCGAGGCGGTGGCCGCACGCCTGAGCGAACGGCTGGGCACAGCCTTTAGCAGTGCCCCCAACAAATTCCAGGCCCTGGCCGGCCACGAAGCATTGGCATCAGCCCATGGCGCGCTCACGGTGCTGGCCGGCAGCTTGATGAAGATCGCCAATGACATCCGCTGGCTGGGCAGCGGCCCCCGCTGCGGCCTGGGCGAACTGGTACTGCCGGAAAACGAACCCGGCAGCTCGATCATGCCGGGCAAGGTGAATCCCACCCAGTGCGAAAGCCTCACGATGGTGGCCGTGCAGGTGATGGGCAACAACACCGCCGTGCAGATGGCTTCCAGCCAGGGCAACTTTGAACTCAACGTGTTCAAACCCCTGATTGCCCACAACGTGCTCGAGAGCATCGAGCTGCTGGCCGGCGCCTGCACGAGCTTCCGTGAGCACTGCATCGAGGGCCTGCGGGCCAACGAACAGCGCATCGAGAGGCTGCTCAACCAGAGCCTGATGCTGGTCACGGCCCTCACCCCCGCCATCGGCTACGACCGCGCCAGCGGCATTGCCAAACACGCCCACAAGCACGGCCTCAGCCTGCGGGAAGCCGCACTGGTGCTGGGCGAAATCAGCGGCGAAGAGTTCGACCAGTGGGTGCGGCCAGAGCGGATGGTTTGAGCCGCCCGGCCGGTTGTTCAGGCTGAACGGTCAGCGGTCAGGGCACTGACAGACAGTGCGAGCGACCGTTCCATCCATCGATGGCCGCCAACCCGCTCAGCCCAGCGCTGATTCCACCCGACGCTCTGCGCCAACTCAACGAACGCTCGGATGGCCCCGGCTGGCGCCAGACCCTCGCGCATGCTGCGTTCATCGCGGTGACGGCAAGCCTGTGGCTGCGGAGCGACCTGCCGCTCCCCCTGCGGCTGGTGGCGCTGGTCCTGCTGGGCGCTGGCTTGGCGTTCTGCTTTTGCGCCATGCACGAGTGCGGCCACCGCACCGCTTTCGCCGGCCGCCGCCTCAACGACACGGTGGCCTGGTGGGCCGGGGTCTTGAGCTTCTACAACGCCGATTTCTATCGCCGCTATCACCAGTGGCATCACCGCTACACCCATCAGCCCGGGCTCGATCCGGAACTGGAGGATCCGGCACCCAGCACCCTGGCCGCCTATCTCCTCGAGCTCAGCGGACTCACCTGGTGGATCGGAAAACTCCGCGGCCACACGCGCGCCTTGCTGGGGGATTTCAGCGGCTGCCCCTATATCCCTGAGGAGGCAGCCGCTCAGGTCACGCGATCGGTGCGGCTGCAATTTGGCCTCTACGGCCTTTTGCTGTTGGCCTCGATTCCCAGCGGGAATGGGCTGCTCTTCTGGGCCTGGTTGCTCCCCCTGGCGGTGGGACAACCCTTGCTGCGCTTCGTGTTGCTGGCCGAGCACGGCGGCTGCAGCTTCAGCGATGACGGCACCCGCAACACCCGCACCACGCTGACGCTGCAGCCGCTGCGCTGGCTGATGTGGAACATGCCGTTCCATGCCGAACACCACCTCTACGCCTCCATACCGTTCCACGCCCTGCCCAAAGCCCACGGCTATGTGGCTCCGGCCTTGCACCATCTCGATCAGGGCTACATCAACGTTCATCGCGGCCTGCAACGCAACCTTGCGGCACTGGCTGCATGACAGCCCAGTTGCAGCAGCACCATCTCGGGCATTGGCCTCTGCAGTGCGGCAAGACCATCCCGGATGCCCAGATCACCTACTTGAAGATCGGCGAGCTCAATGCCGATCGCTCCAACCTGATCCTGGTTCCCACCTCCTACGGCGCCCGGCCCGACGATCTGGCCTGGCTGGCTGGCCCCGTTCTCGATCCCGATCGCTACTGCATCGTGATTGCGGGCCAGTTCGGCAACGGCGCCTCCAGCAGCCCCAGCCACGGAGCCATGGGTCTAGCCGAGCAGGGCTGGGTGGTGAGCCATCGCGACAACGTGGCCGCCCAACACCAGCTGCTGATGGAGGCCTTTGGGGTGAAACGGCTCGCCCTGATCTACGGATGGTCGATGGGAGCCCAGCAGGCCTACCAGTGGGCCGTGGATCGGCCGGAGCTTGTGGAGCGCATCTGCTGCGTCTGCGGCACCACGCGCACCTCACCCCATAACCGACTGTTCTGCCTCAGCCTGCGCCAGGCTCTCACCGCCGATGCCAACTGGAACGGATCGGGCTTCTCAGATCCACCGGATCAGGGGCTGCGCACCTATGCGCTGATCTATGCCAGCTGGGCGGCGAGTCAGCCGTTTTTCCGCGGCCTGCAGGAGCCGGTGGAGCAGCACGTGGAACAGCAGTGGTTGCCCCACTACCAGCGCCATGATCCGCGCGATCTGATCGCCATGCTCGACACCTGGCTCGCGCACGATGTCGCAGCCGGCGGTGATCTCCCCGCCACCCTGGCGGCGATCCAGGCCCGCACAGCGGTGGTGGCCGGCAGCCACGACCTCTATTTCACCCCCGACGATCTCGCGGCAGACGCCGCTGCGATCCCAGGGGCGCAGTGGCATCTGATCCAGTCCGAACTGGGGCACCGCGCCGGCAACCCCCACAGCAGTGCTGCCGAGCAACAGCAGCTGCAGCGCATCGTGGCCGAGCTGCTCGCCCAACCCATCGCCCTCTAATTCCGCAACCCCACTCCGGCATGAACACTCCTTCCCCAACCCTGAACGCACAGATGCAGGAGCTCGGGCTTCAGTTCCTGCTGGTGTCGTTCACCGATCTGTTCGGAATGCAGCGGGCCAAGTTGGTCCCCGCGTCAGCGGCCGCAGCCATGGCGGGCGATGGAGCCGGCTTTGCCGGCTTTGCCGCCTGGCTCGACCTCTCCCCCGCCGATGGGGATGTGATGGCGATTCCCGATCCCAGCAGCCTCACACCCCTGCCCTGGCAACCGGGTGTGGGCTGGGTGGCCGCCGAGCTCACACTGAATGGCGAGCCCATGGCGCAGTGCCCACGTCGCCTGCTGCGCCGGCAGCAGCAACGAGCAGCGGCACTCGGCTACGAGCTGCGCAGCGGCGTTGAGGCGGAATTTTTCCTGCTCAGCCCCGATGGCGCCGCCATCGCCGACACCGCCGATCATCAGGAAAAACCCTGTTACGACCAGCTGGCGCTGATGCGCCAGTTCGGCCTCATCGGGCCCTTGCTCACCGCGATGGAGCAGCTGGGCTGGGGGCCCTACCAAGCCGACCACGAGGATGCCAACGGCCAGTTCGAGATCAACTGGACTTTCGCTGAAGCCCTCACCACTGCGGATCGCCATGCCTTCTTCAAGGTGATGGTGAAGGCGATGGCGGAGCAACAGGGTCTGCGGGCCAGCTTTATGGCCAAACCCTTCGCCGCCCTTACCGGCAACGGCTGCCACACCCACCTCTCCCTGTGGGGAGCCAACGGCAGTGCGATGGCCGGGCGCAATCTGTTCCACGACCCCAACGGTGAGCTGGGCCTCTCCTCGCTGGCCTATCACTTCCTTGGCGGACTCATCGAGCACGCACCGGCGCTTTGCGCCATCACCAACCCCACGGTGAACAGTTACCGGCGCCTCGCCGCACCGCCGACCACCTCCGGCGCCACCTGGAGCCCGGGCGGGATCAGCTACACCGGCAACAACCGCACCCACATGGTGCGCATCCCCGATGGGCAACGTCTGGAACTGCGCCTGCCGGATGGCTCCACCCACCCCTACCTGCTGCAAGCAGCGGTGCTGGCGGCGGGGCTCGATGGGATTGAGCGCCAGCTCGATCCAGGCCCGCGCCACGACAACGACAACTACGCCAACCCGCTCACGCCTGGCCAATGCCAGCGGCTGCCCGCCGATCTGGGTGAAGCCCTGGATGCGTTCAGCGCCGATACCGACCTGCGAAGCGCCCTGGGCGAAGAGTTCTGCCAGGCCTATGAGCGGCTACGGCGGCGCCAATGGCAACGCGAACGCGGCGACATCAGTGACACCGAACGCCGCTCCTGCCTGGATTGCTGAGTCAGAGCAAGTTCGCCGCCAGTTCCGCCAATTCGCTCCGCTCGCCGCGCATCAGGGTCACGTGGCCGGCAAGGCGTTGCCCTTTAAAGCGCTCCACCAGCCAGGTGAGGCCGTTGCTCTCGGCATCCACGTAGGGATTGTCGATCTGATAGGGGTCACCGGTGAACACGATCTTGGTGCCTTCGCCCACCCGGGTCACAATCGTTTTCACCTCGTGGGGGGTGAGGTTCTGGGCCTCATCCACCACCATGAACTGCCGCGGAATCGATCGGCCGCGGATGTAGCTGATCGCTTCCACTTCCAGCAGGCCCATGCCCTTGAGGTCGGTCCAATTGCTGCGGTTACCGCGCTGGGTACCAGGGCGATTGCTGCCGCTGCTGGGTCGTGGTGAGCGGCCCTCATCGGCATCAGCACCACCAAGCAGGAAATCGAGGTTGTCGATGATCGGCTGCATCCAGGGACCCATCTTTTCCTCAAGGCTTCCGGGCAGGAAGCCGATCTCTTTGCCCAGGGAAATCACCGGGCGTGTCACCAGCAGGCGCTCGTAGAGATGCTCATCAGCCACCTGGTGCAATCCGGCCGCCAGGGCCAGAAGAGTTTTGCCGGTGCCGGCCTTGCCCACCAGTGTGAGCAACTGCACCGAAGGATCCAGCAGTAGGTCGAGGGCGAAGGTTTGCTCGCGGTTGCGGGCGCTCACCTTGCCGAGCCGCACTTTGCCGGCGCGCTGCAGCGGCAACAGGCGACCAGTTCCCGCATCGAAACGGGCCAAAAGCGTGTGGTTGGGCTGGGCCTGATCCACGAGGGTGACCCCCTCATTCGCCTGGAGAGCTGCCCCTTGCGCAGAGGGAAGATCAACAAGCGCCAGCCCCCCCTCCCCTTTGAGCTGCTCCATCGCCGCAGCGCTGGCCATCAGCTCGCACACCCCGGGGTAGAGGTCGGCGATGTCGACCTTGTCGGTGGTGTAGTCCTGCGCCGTGAGGCCCACCGCATCGGCCTTGATGCGCAGATTGGTGTCTTTGGTGACCAGCACCACCGGTGGCTGGTCGCTGATCAGGCCGGAGCGGAGCTGCTCGAGCGCCACCGCCAGGATGTTGTTATCGCCATTACCGCCCTTCAGTTCAGGCGGCAACTGAGCCAGGGTTTCACTGCGGCAGAACACCACCTGCAGGGTGCCGCCGCTGGCGTCGTCGATCGGCACGCCATCGGCCAGGTTGCCCTTCTCCCGCAGCGCATCCAGCAGCCGGGAGATCTGGCGGGCATTACGGCCCTTCTCGGAGTCACGCTTGAAGCGGTCGATCTCCTCCACCACCTCGATGGGGATCACCACCGCGTTGTCTTCAAAAGCGGGTGAGCGCCTGCGGGTCGTGGAGCAACACATTCGTATCGAGAACGAAGGTCTTGCGCATCACGGCCCTCCCATGGAGATGCGCGCACGCTAAGCGGCTTTTTCAGCTGCAAGCTCTACGCTCCCGCAGAACTCAAAGCACTGGCGTTGTCTGCACTGTTGGCTGTGTTGTTGATCGCCGCCCTGGTTTTCGGGCTGGCACTGCTGTGGCTTGAGGCACGCCATCGGCTGCGGCCGGCCTCTCCACTGCGGCTGAGCAGCGCCAATTGGAGCGTGAAGCGCAAAGGCGACGAGCGCCTGGAGGTGAAAGGCACGATCGCGATCCGCAATCCCCATGCCCGCATGGAGGTGTTCGTGCCGGAGATCGAGCTCAAACCCACCCTGCTGGGGCGCGTCGATCTGGCCGATGTGCAGGTCACAACCAGCCTCAAGCCGCAGCACCCGGATGAAGAGGCCAGGGCCGATGGCTACTGGTTCGCCTACATCGTGAAAGGGCACAAAACCACCCAGGCCGAGGTGCGCATCAGCATCAGCGGTCCGGCTGGCAGCGATCTGCGCAAGCTGGTGGACACCCTCTGGCTGGAGATCCTCTGGACCAACTACGGCCCCTTCGGCCGGCTACAGAAGCGTGATGGCGTGTTGATCCCGCTGCGCCGCCCCGCAGCCGCCCAGCCAGATACCGCCAACTGGCGCCAGGGTGATCGCTGCTCGGTGTTGCCGATCCGCACCCATCTGCTCGGCACCCTCGACGATCCAGCCGAGGTGCTGCGCCACTACGCCGGCGCCGTGCTCCAACCGGGTGATGTGCTCACCATCGGCGAAACCCCTCTGGCGGTGATGCAGGGCCGCTACAACCACCCGGCGAATCTGCAGCCTTCGAGCCTGGCGCGGCTGCTCTGCCGGGTGTTCCACCCCACCAGCTCCCTGGCCACCGCCTGCGGCCTGCAAACCCTGATCGACAACGTGGGTCCCGCCCGCGTGCTCTGCGCCTGGCTGCTCGGTACAGCCCTCAAGCTTGTGGGCTCCAAGGGCTGGTTCTATCGCCTGGCCGGTGAACAGGCCCGCCTGATCGACGACGTCACCGGCACCACTCCCCCCTACGACCAGACGATCGTGCTTGGCCCCGCCGATAGTGCCGCCGTCTGCCGCCAGCTCGCCGCCGATCTGGGCGTGGCCGTCGCGGTGGTGGATGTGAACGACCTGGGGCGGGTGAAAGTGCTCGCCTCCAGCCCGGGCTGTGATGAAGCACTGCTGATGCGGGCCCTCAAGCCCAACCCCGCCGGCAATGCCAACGAGCGCACGCCCCTGGTGCTGGTGCGCCCATAACATTGGTGTAGGCCCAATCAGGCCGAGCGCCGTGTCTTCAGCTGCTTCTGCCCAGCGACCCGCTCAGGCCCCGTGCCTGCATGTGGTTGCGCTGCGCGGCTGGCACCTTCCGCTCCTGCAAGACCCCTGCTTCGCCGACCTGCTCCCCCTGCTGCAGCGCGCGGTGTTGCTGCAGGGCCCCGAACGCCTGCTCAACAGCCTCACCGCCCGGCCACCGCTGGTACCCGATGTGCTGCTGGCCTACCGCGAGCCGCAGCACCCGCTGGGGTTGCTGCTCAGCCAACGCCTCAACCGCAGCGGCAGTTGCTGGCAACTCCTCCAGCTGCGCAGCAGTGAAGCCAGCCTCGCGGCCGGGGAAGCGGGCCGCATGGCGATCGAAGCGGCACTGATCCGTGAAGCGATCCAGCGCAGCCGCGGCGCCGCCAGCTGGATCGCCACCGCCGCCACCACCGACAGCGATCGCCTCGCCCTGCTCCGCCAGCAGGGGTTCCAGCCCCTGCGCCGTGAAACCCTCTGGCGTTGGGAGCCGCCTGCATCGCCCCAGGAGCGGCCCCTGCCCAGCGATCTGCAATTGCGCCCGCTCAATCGCCGAACAGCCGCTGCGATGTGGCAGCTGGAGCAAGCGGCGCTGCCGGCGCAGCTGCGCCAGCTGCTCGATCGGCGCGTGGAGGATCTGCTCGACCAAAGCGAGCAGCCGAGCCTGATGCTGTTCGACTGCAACCGTCAACAAGCCGTAGCCGGTGCCCGGCGCCTGCGCCCCGGCAACCGCGGCCTGCCCGAACTGGAGCTGAGCGTGCACCCGGGCTGGCAACACCTGCTCGGTGAACCCCTGCAGCTGCTGCTGGAGCGCAGCGCAGCCGGCGCCGATCAATTGCTGGTGCGCAGCGATGTGCTCGACGCTGAACGCAGCAACTGGCTGCAGAGCCTCGGCATGGCACCCGAGGGTGAAGAGGTGGTGATGGCCCGCAGCGTCTGGCGCCGCCATGCCCCCCAGGCCAGCGCTCAGGTCGCCCAACGGCTCGAAGCGGTGCTTGGCCGGCTGCAACCCGGCCAGCGCCCGATTCCCACCCCCCTGGGCCGGCCTTGAGTCGGCCCAAGCCCCGCTCCGTGTTGGCCCTCGATGTGGGCCGCAAGCGCATCGGGTTGGCCGGCTGTGATGCCCTGGGCCTCACCGTCACCCCCCTGCCCGCCCTTCGGCGCGGCCGCTACCCCGCCGACCTCGAGCACCTGCGCAGCCTGGTGGCCCAGCGGCGCATCACCGCCCTGGTGGTGGGCTTACCGCTCGATGCCCAACAGCAACCCACCGAACAGGCGGAGCATTGCCGCCGCTACGGCGAACGGCTGGCCCGCCATCTCGCGCTGCCGCTGGCCCTGGTGAATGAATTCGCCAGCAGCTGGGCGGCGGCCGAGCGCCACGGTCTGCATGGCGATCGCAGTGGTGCCCTCGACAGTGCCGCCGCGGCACTGCTGCTCGAGCAATGGCTGCAGGAGGGTCCCGAGCCGGCGCCGGTGGCCGCGCAGGCCCCTGGCGTTGGCTCCGGGGCCGATGCCCAGGCATCCTGAAGACAACAAGCCCTCCCCCTGACCCATGAGCTCAGACGGTCCCAGCAGCAACGGTGCCGGCGATGTCCCCACCGTGCTGGTGCGCGACAGCGAAGGGCGTCAGCTGCTCTGCTTCCTTGAACAGCTGATTCCCCTCGATGGCAACGACTACGCCCTGCTCACCCCGGTGGATACCCCGGTGTGCCTGGTGAAGATCGCTGATGACGACAGCGACGACGAGGTGATCGATGAGCTCAGCGGCGCTGAACCGATCCTCTCGGTGGCCGATGTGGTGTTGCAGGAGCACGACCTCACACTGGTGCGCTCCGCCGTCACCCTCACCGTGAGCGGTGAACTGGAAGAGCCCGATCCCGAAGACGTGGATGAGGAAATCGAGGAGGGTGACGACGACGAGGAGAGCGATCTCTACGAAATGCTGATCCAGTTCCGCGCCGAAGGCGAGGAATACGGCCTGTTCATTCCCCTCGATCCCTTTTTCGTGGTGGCCCGGATGGAGAACGGGGAAGGCCGACTGGTGGAAGGCGAAGAGTTCGAGCGGATCCAGCCCCGCATCGAGGCTGAACTCGACGAGCGCGAGCTCGGCGAAGGCTGATCCCAAATCCACCCACCGTGAGCAACCTGTCTCTGCCCGAGCTGCTTCAGCCCAACCTGGTGGCCACCGGCACCCTGGCGGATCTGCCGTTGCATCAGCTGCTGGCCCAGGGCATCCGCGCCCTGGTGCTGGATGTGGATCGCACCCTGCTGCCGCGCCGGGGCAACGATCTGCCCCCGGCGGTGGAGGACTGGTTGCGCCGTGCTCAGCAAACGCTGCCGCTGCACCTGTTCAGCAACAACCCCTCCCGCAGCCGGATCGGCGCCGTGGCCGCTCAGCTGGGGGTGAACTACACCACCAGCGCCGGCAAGCCGCGCCGTGGACCGCTGCGGCGGGTGCTGGAGCAGTTGGATCTGCCCCATGCTCAGGTGGCGATCGTGGGGGATCGCGTGTTCACCGATGTGTTGGCCGGCAATCGCCTCGGCCTCTACACGGTGCTCGTGAAGCCGGTGAACCCCGAGGGCGAACCCTGCCGCCACGACCACTGGCAGCGGCTGGAGGTGCGGCTGGCGCGGCTGGCCGGCGCGCCGCTGCGCTGAAGATGGGCCGCTGGGGATGCCGGGCCTGAGATGACGATCCGCCGCGTGATCAAGGTGGGCACCAGCGTGCTGCGCGGTGCCGGCGGCCGCAGCACCGATCAGGTGATCAGCGATCTCGCCGACAGCCTCTGCAGCCTGTGGCAGCGGCAGGAGCCGGTGGTGCTCGTCACCAGCGGCGCCGTGGGTCTGGGCTGCACAGCCCTCGGCCGCCTGGATCGCCCCACGGAGCTGGAAGGGCTGCAGGCTGCCGCCGCCGTGGGCCAGGGCCGCCTGATGACCCTCTACGACCAGGCCTTTGCCCGCCACGGCCGCTGCGTGGCCCAGGTGCTGCTCACCCGTGGGGATCTGGCCTCGCGCCGCCGCTATCAGAACGCCTGTCGCACCCTCGAGCAACTGCTGGCCTGGGGTGTAACGCCGGTGATCAACGAAAACGACACCCTCGCCACCGACGAACTGCGCTTCGGCGACAACGACACCCTCTCCGCCCTGGTGGCTGTGGCGGTGCAGGCCGATGAGCTGGTGCTGCTCACCGATATCGACAGCCTCTACTCCGGTGATCCCCGCAGCGACGCTGACGCCCGCCCGATCCCGGAGGTGAACAACCTGGCCGAACTGGAAGCCCTCAGCGGCGTCGCCAAAGGCGGCGGTCGCTGGGGCACCGGCGGCATGACCACCAAACTCTCCGCCGCCCGCATCGCCACTGCCAGCGGCATTCAGGTGCGCCTGGCCGATGGGCGCGACCCAGCCGTGCTCAACGCCGTCCTCGCCGGTGAACCCCGCGGCACCCTGTTCCGCCCCAGCGACACCCCCCTGAGCGATCGCAAGGGTTGGCTGGCCCACGCCCTGCTGCCCAAAGGCAGCATCACCGTGGATGCAGGGGCGGAGCGGGCTCTGCTGGAGCAGGGGGCCTCGCTCTTAGCCGTTGGCGTGCAGGCCGTGGACGGCAGCTTCGGCCGGCGGGATGCCGTGCGCCTGCTCAGCCTCGATGGACGCGAACTGGCCCGCGGCCTCAGCGCCATGGACAGCCAGGAGCTGTTGCAATGCAAAGGCCAGCGCGGCTTGGTGGTGCACCGCGACCACCTGGTGATCACCCCTGGCGCCTCCGGCTGAACGGCAAACCAGCGGGCTGCCCACCGTGATCCGTTGCCTGGAGGAGCTGCTGTGCTGGCTGCTCTCCGGCTCCGGATATCCATGGATATCCGGCCGTGGACACCGTGCCCAGACACAACCACGGTTCAGCCGGTCTGTTGAACCGGTGTGATCCACTTACGATCCGCGCGACCCCTCTGGTGCTCGCGGCTCCCATGCGCTTCAGCCAATTGCTCGGCCAACTGAGCGAAGTGCAGGCCGCGGGGGGCCCCCAGGGCCTCAGCCACCACCTGGCCAGCGATCCCGATCTGCAGGGCGCCGCGGCCCTCGATCAATCCGGCAGCGGCCAGCTGAGCTTCCTGGAGCCGGGGAATGCCCTGGCCGCAGCCCTGGATGCCAGCGGTGCCAGCGCTGTTTTGCTGCCCGCCAAAGGGGATGAAGCCGAAGCCCTGCAACAGCAGGCCAGCCAACGGGGCCAGGCCTGGATTGCCCTGAAGGATCCGCGCCTCGCCTTTGCGGAGTCGCTCGATGCCCTCTATCCCCGCCAGCCCAAAGCCCCGGGCATCCATGCCAGTGCCGTGGTGGATCCGGAGGCCGTGGTGGGCATGGGCAGCCATGTGGGCGCCCATGTGGTGATCGGTGCCCAGGTGCAGATCGGCGCCAGCTGCACGATCCACCCCAACGTGGTGATCTACGACGACGTGCAGATCGGCGATGGCTGTGAACTGCATGCCGGGGCGGTGCTGCATCCCGGCTCCCGCCTGGGCCGCGCCTGCGTGGTGCACTCCAATGCGGTGGTGGGCAGCGAGGGCTTCGGCTTCGTGCCCACCGCCAGCGGTTGGCGCAAGATGCCCCAAACCGGCCTGGTGGTGCTCGAAGACGGTGTGGAAGTGGGCTGCGGCAGCACCATCGACCGCCCATCGGTGGGCGAAACCCGCATCGGCGCCGGCACCAAGATCGACAACCTGGTGCACATCGGCCACGGTGTGACCACCGGCAAGGGCTGCGCCCTGGCGGCCCAGGTGGGCATCGCCGGCGGTGCCCGCCTCGGCAACGGCGTGATCCTGGCGGGCCAGGTGGGCCTGGCCAATAAAGCGGTGATGGGGGATCGCTCGATCGCCTCCTCCAAATCCGGCATCCATGGCGAGGTGGCCGCCGGCGAGGTGGTGAGCGGTTACCCCGCCATCCCCAACCGCCTCTGGCTGCGCTGCTCCGCCGCCTTCAACAAACTGCCCGAGCTCACCAAGGCGATCCGCAGCCTCGAGAAGCAAGCCAAGCCGTAGCCTCGCGCCCAGCACCAGCGCGGCCATGACCTCCAGCTACCGGATCACCCTGCTCCCCGGCGACGGCATCGGCCCGGAGATCACGGCCGTGGCCCGCCAACTGCTGGATGCCGTGAGCCGCAAGCACGGCTTTGAGCTCGTCTACAACGAGCAGCCCATGGGCGGCGCCGCCATTGACGCCACCGGCGAACCCTTGCCTGCCAGCACCCTGGAGGCCTGCAAGGCCGCCGATGCCGTGCTGCTGGCCGCCATCGGCTCCCCCCAATACGACACCCTGCCCCGCGAGAAGCGCCCCGAAACCGGGCTGCTGGGGCTGCGGGCCGGCATGGGCCTGTTCGCCAACCTGCGGCCGGTGAAGATCATCCCCGCCCTGATCGATGCCTCCACCCTCAAGCGCGAGGTGATCGAAGGGGTGGATCTGATGGTGGTGCGTGAGCTCACCGGTGGTGTGTACTTCGGTACCCCCAAGGGCCGGGTGGAAGCGGAAGGCCGCGTACGCGGCTTCAACACCATGGCCTACTTCGACGACGAGATCGATCGCATCGCCAAGGTGGGCTTCGATCTGGCTCAGCAGCGCGGCGGCCGGCTCTGCAGCGTGGACAAAGCCAACGTGCTCGATGTGAGCCAGCTCTGGCGCGACCGGGTGGAAGCGATGCACGCCGCCAGCTATCCGGGCGTGGAGCTCAGCCACATGTATGTGGACAACGCTGCGATGCAGCTGGTGCGCAACCCCCGCCAGTTCGACGTGCTGCTCACCAGCAATCTCTTCGGCGACATCCTCAGCGATGAGGCCGCCATGCTCAGCGGCTCGATCGGCATGCTGCCCTCCGCCTCCCTGGGCACCAGCGGCCCGGGCCTGTTTGAGCCCATCCACGGCTCAGCTCCCGACATCGCCCGCCAGGACAAAGCCAACCCGATGGCGATGGTGCTCAGCGCCGCGATGATGCTGCGCGTTGGCCTCCAGCAGGACGCCGCCGCCGCCGACCTGGAGCAAGCCGTCGACACGGTGCTGGCCGGCGGTTACCGCACCGGTGATCTGATGGCCGAAGGCTGCACCCAGTTGGGGTGCAAGGCGATGGGCGATCAGCTGCTGACGGCCCTGGCCGGCTGAGCTGAACCAGCGCTGATCACGATTCCGGGGAGCTGGCACCACGACCTGCCAAACTCCCCCCAGTTCTGCTGATCTCGCGCATGTCGAAGCGTCACCCGGTCGTGTCGGTCACCGGTTCCTCCGGCGCGGGAACCAGCACCGTGAAGCGCGCCTTCGAGCACATCTTCAAGCGCGAAGGCATCACCCCGGCCGTGGTGGAGGGCGACAGCTACCACCGCTACGAGCGTGGCCCCATGAAGGAAGCCATGGCCGCTGCGATGGCCAAGGGCGAGAACTTCAGCCACTTCGGCCCTGAGGCCAACCTGTTCGACAAGCTCGGCGAACTGTTCAAGAGCTACGGCGAAACCGGCACCGGCGAGAAGCGCTACTACCTGCACTCCGTCGAGGAAGCCGCCGAGCACAACGCCCGTCTCGGCACGAACCTCGAGCCCGGTCAGTTCACCCCCTGGGAACCCATCCCCGCCGGCACCGACCTGCTCTTCTACGAAGGCCTGCACGGCGGCGTGAAGGGTGACGGCTACGACGTGGCCGGCCTGGCCGACCTGCTGGTGGGCGTGGTGCCGATCGTGAACCTGGAGTGGATCCAGAAGATCGCCCGCGACAACAAGGAGCGCGGCTACTCGGCCGAGGCCACCGTGGACACGATCCTGCGTCGCATGCCGGATTACATCAACCACATCTGCCCGCAGTTCAGCCAGACCGACATCAACTTCCAGCGTGTCCCCACCGTGGACACCTCGAACCCCTTCATGATCCGCGACATCCCCACCCCGGATGAATCGTTCGTGATCATTCACTTCCGCAAGGGCGCCCGTGAGAAGTGGGGGATCGACTTCACCTACCTGCTCGACATGATCCACGATTCGTTCATGTCCAGCCCCACCTCGATCGTGGTGAACGGCGGCAAGATGGGCTTCGCGATGGAGCTGATCCTCACCCCGATCATTCACCGCATGATCGAAGAAAAGAAGCGACTGGCCTGAGCCTTCGCTGCACCTAGGCTGGGGCACAACTGGCGGACAGGGTCCACCCATCTCGGTTGCTCCTCAGCCCAACCGCGCCGGACTTCCCCGGCGTAACAACCCACCGGCCTCCCCATCCTTTGTGATTCGGGGGGCGGTGGGTTCTTCTGTGCAGCCGGCCGCAACGCAACCCCGTTGGGATCGAATCAACAGTGCCGAGGTGATTGCCCAGGCACGGCGGATCTATTTCCACTTTCTCGAAGGCTCACCAACCCACCCCGATCCGTTGGGTGTGGTGATCGGTTCCCTGCAGGGCCGTGTGGTGTTCGAACTGCCGGTGTTGCTGCCTGAGGAACAATTCATTCCGTTGGAGTTGGTGCGCGGACGCAGCCCGCGCGGCCGCTCCGCTCGATCCCCTCTGCGCGGCTGATGCAGCCTCCTCTTGTGCCTGAGCTCGCCCTGCTGTCGGCCCTGCTGGGGGCCTGCATCGGCAGTTTTCTCAATGTGGTGGCCTGGCGCCTGCCGCGCCAGGAATCGGTGGTGCGCCCGCGCAGCCATTGCCCCCGCTGCGGCACCACCCTGCGCTGGTTCGAGAACATCCCCGTGCTGAGCTGGCTGCTGCTGCAGGGCCGCTGCCGACACTGTGGAACGGCCATCGCCGTGCGCTATCCCGCCGTGGAGCTGCTCTGCTCCGGGTTGTTTGTGGCCGCCGCTGCCGCGCCAGCCGCCGTGAGCGCAGCCGGATCCAGCCTGCCCGGCGCACCCGCCTGGCTGGTGGTGGGCGGTGGCTGGCTGCTGATCAGCCTGTTGCTGCCCATGCTGTTGATCGATCTCGATCAGCTCTGGCTGCCGGAGCCCCTCTGCCGCTGGGGCGTGGTGCTCGGCCTCGTGGTCAGTGCCGTCGCCGGCTTCAGCCAGGGCGATGCTGCTGGCCGCCAACTGCTGCTATGGCATCTGCTGGCGGCCAGCGCCGGCCTGCTGGGCTTTGAAACCACCAGCGCCCTGGCCCAGAAGCTGCTCGGCAAACCGGCCCTGGGGTTGGGCGACGCCAAGCTGGCGGCGCTGCTCGGGGCCTGGCTGGGCCTCACCGGCGTCGGGCTCAGCGTGATGCTGTCGGTGTTTGCGGGGGCTCTCTTTGGGGTGATCGGCCTGATCAGCGGCCGCCTCAAGCGCGGGCAGCCCTTCCCCTTTGGTCCGTTTCTGGGCGGGGCTGGGTTGGCGGTGTGGTGCGCCGGCAATGGCTTCTGGCTGCAACGCTTCAGCCTGTGGCTGGGCTGGGGCGCCCTTTAATGGACTGACCTGTAGCTGCGGACACCGCTGGCCCGATGTCGCTGTTCGACTGGTTCGCCGATCGCCGCAAAACCGCACCGACGGTGCGGGTGGTCCAGGAGGTCAATGAAGACGATGGCCTCTGGAGCAAATGCCCGGAATGCGGCCTGGTGGTCTACCGCAAGGATCTGGCCGCCAATGCCAGCGTGTGTGCGGGCTGCGGCTACCACCACCGCATTTTCAGCGACGAGCGCATCAGCCTGATTGCCGATGAAGGCAGCTTCGAGGCCCTCGACAGCGACCTGAGCCCCACCGATCCGCTCGCCTTCAAGGATCGCCGCAGCTATGCCGACCGCATCCGCGACACCCAGCGCTCCACCGGTCTCAAGGATGGGGTGATCACCGGGCTCTGCCGGGTGGAGGGTCTGCCCCTGGCCCTGGGGGTGATGGATTTCCGCTTCATGGGCGGCTCGATGGGTTCGGTGGTGGGCGAGAAGCTCGCTCGTCTGATCGAAGAAGCCACCGCACGCCGCTATCCCGTGCTGATCGTGTGCGCCTCCGGTGGTGCTCGCATGCAGGAGGGGATGCTCTCGCTGATGCAGATGGCCAAGATCTCCGGCGCCCTGGAGCGGCACCGCCAGGCCGAGCTGCTCTACATGCCCCTGCTCACCCACCCCACCACCGGTGGCGTGACCGCCAGCTTCGCCATGCTTGGCGATCTGATCCTGGCCGAACCGAAGGCCTTGATTGGCTTCGCCGGCCGCCGCGTGATCGAGCAGACCCTGCGCGAAAAGCTCCCCGACGACTTCCAGACCGCGGAATACCTGCGCGACCACGGCTTCGTGGATCACATCGTGCCCCGCACCAAGTTGCGCAGCACCCTGGTGAGCCTGCTCAAGATGCATGGTGTGAGCAAGGCAGTGGCGGCATGAATCAGCCCACAGGCCATCAGGGCCTGCTCAGCCGCGGGCTGGCCCTTCTCCTGGGGCTGCTGCTGCTGGGCGGCTTCACGGCGCCGGCCTGGGCCGGGCCGGTGGATTGGCACGAAGTGCCCGCCAGTGCAGACGGCCGCCAGTGGTGGGATGCCGGGAGCTTGCGGATCAACCGCAGCGGCAACCTCACCGTGCTCAGCCGGTTCCAGCCCGCAACGCCGGCCGACCAGCCGCGCAATGCCGATGGCAGCGAGCCACGCCCGCCCGCCAGCGACCTCTACGTGATGGAGATCGACTGCGGCCAGACGCTCTTCCGCGACACCTCCATCAACGGCATTCCCCAGTGGGGAAGCAGCTGGCAGGCCGCCTCCGGCGACGATCTGATCAGCTCCACCATCAACGAAGCCTGCGCCGCTGGGGAGAACCTGCTGGCAGGCTTCTGAGGCGTGACCAACCGCCCGTGACGGCAGCCCCTTCTTCGCAGCGTCCCCTCGGTGTCGCCCTGGTGGGCCTCGGCTTCGGCGAAAAGGTTCACCTGCCGGCCCTGCAGGACTGCCCCCTCACCGAACCGGTGGCTCTCTGGCACCACAGGCCTGAGCGACTCGAACAGGCCTGCGCCGCCACGGGTTTACCAGGCTTCAACAGCTTTGAGGCGTTGCTGGCCGATCCCCGCGTCGACGCGTTGGTGATCGCCACCCCGCCCGAGCCGCGCTTCGCCCTGGCCCAGGCCGCCATCGCCGCCGGCAAGCATCTGCTGCTGGAGAAACCGGTGGCCCTGGAGGCCCCGCAGATCGAGGAGTTGCAACGCCAGGCCCTCAGCGCCGGCGTGTGTGTTGCGGTGGATTTCGAATACCGAGCCGTGCCGGCCTTCATGCAACTGGCAGCGCTGCTGCAGCAAGACGCCATCGGCACCCCCTGGCTGGTGAAGCTCGATTGGCTGATGGGCAGCCGCGCCGATGCCAGCCGCCCCTGGAATTGGTATTCCCAACGCGCAGCCGGTGGCGGCGTGCTGGGCTCCCTCGGCACCCACGCCTTCGACACGCTGCATTGGCTGCTTGGGCCGGCGCGGCAGGTGAGCTGCCTGCGCAGCATGGCCATCCCCCATCGCCCCCTGACCGATGGCAGTGGCCGCCTGGCGGCGGTGGACGCGGAAGACATCGCCCTGCTCCAGCTGGAGCTGGAAACCGCCAACGGCCAACCCCTGCCGGCCCAGGTGAGCCTGGCCTCCGTCACGCGTCCAGGGCGGGGCTACTGGATTGAGGTGTACGGCAGCGAGGGCAGCCTGGTGCTGGGCTCCAGCAACCAGAGCGATTACGTGCATGGCTTCCAGCTCTGGCGCTCACGCGCCGGCGGAGCGCTGGAGGAGATCGCGCCCGATCCGCAGCTGGCGTTCAGCCACACCTGGCCCGATGGCCGCGTCGCCCCGGTGCGGCGCCTGATCCACTGGTGGGCCGAAGCGGCACAGGAAGGCCGGCCGATGCGGCCGGGGCTATCGGAAGCCGTGCATAGCCAGCTGATCTGCGACCGAGCCCTGCAGGCAGCCGACAGCGGCATCCGCCAGCCGATTTAGACGAAAAAGGCGCCAGTTAGGATCGCCCGCATTCATTCTCCCGGTGTCCCCATGGCGCTCGTCCCGCTTCGGCTGCTGCTCGACCACGCCGCTGAAAACGGCTACGGCATCCCTGCTTTCAACGTGAACAACCTGGAGCAGGTGCAGTCGATCATGGAGGCGGCCTACGAGACCGACTCCCCGGTGATCCTGCAGGCCTCCCGCGGCGCCCGTCAGTACGCCGGTGAGAACTTCCTGCGCCACCTGATCCTGGCTGCTGTTGAGACCTATCCCGACATCCCGGTGGTGATGCACCAGGACCACGGCAACAGCCCCGCCACCTGCTTCGGTGCTGCCGCCAACGGCTTCACCTCGGTGATGATGGACGGCTCCCTGATGGCCGACGCCAAGACCCCCGCCAGCTACGAGTACAACGTGGCTGTCACCAAGGAAGTGGTGGATGTGGCCCACGCCATCGGCGTGAGCGTGGAAGGCGAACTGGGCTGCCTGGGCTCCCTGGAGACCGGCATGGGTGAGGCCGAGGACGGCCACGGTTTCGAGGGCAAGCTCGACCACAGCCAGCTGCTCACCGATCCCGCTGAGGCTGCCGACTTCGTCGCCAAGACCAAGGTTGATGCCCTGGCGATTGCCATCGGCACCAGCCACGGCGCTTACAAGTTCACCCGTAAGCCCACCGGCGAAGTGCTGGCCATCAGCCGCATCGCTGAAATCCACAAGGCCATCCCCAACACCCACCTGGTGATGCACGGCTCCTCCTCCGTGCCCCAGGAGTGGCTGGACATGATCAACAAGTACGGCGGTGCCATCCCCGAGACCTACGGCGTGCCTGTGGAAGAAATCCAGGAAGGCATCCGCAACGGTGTGCGCAAGGTGAACATCGACACCGACAACCGCCTCGCCTTCACCGCCGCTGTGCGTGAAGCCGCCGCCAAGGATCCTGCCAACTTCGATCCCCGCCACTTCAACAAGCCCGCCCGGGCCTACATGAAGCAGGTGTGCCTGGATCGTTACCAGCAGTTCTGGTGCGCCGGCAACGCCAGCAAGATCAAGCAGCGCGACATCAACTACTACGCCGGTCTCTACGCCAAGGGCGAACTCGACCCCAAGACCGCTGTGGCCGCCTGATCGTCAGCCTCGATCGTTGAAGACCAAGGGGCCGCAAGGCCCCTTTTTTGATGGCTGCGCGTCAGGGCAACGGCAACGCTGCCGCCGGATCGGGCAGCGTGAGGGCCTGCGGCAGCGGCCGGGGCTGGGCTGCCACCAGCTCCTGCAAGGCCGCATCGAGATTGCGCTCCATCACGAAGCGGCGACCATCGGTGACCACCACCCGCACCAGCGTGGGCAGGCCGTTGTTGTTGCTCTGCAGGTAGATCGGTTCCACGTAGAGCAGACCCTTGCCCACCGGCATCACCAGCAGGTTGCCGCGGATCAGCTTCGAACCGTCCCGGTTCCACAGCCCGAACTGGTAGCTGATCGCCGGATCCTGCTCAATCAGGGCCGACACCTGCTGAGGACCGAGCAGCAACCGCTGCTGCGGGAAGCGCGCCAGCAGCAGCTCGCCGTAATTCGGCGTGTCGTTGCGGGCAGCCAGCCACCCCACCATGTTGGCGCGGCGCAGGGGTGTGAACGGCAGAAGCAGCACGAATTCCGGCCGGGTCTCGCCCGGGAGCTGCATCGTCACGTGATACGGGCGCACCGGCGCGGTGCTGTCGCCGTAGATCTCCTGGGGTATCGCCCACACGTCGTCGCCGTTGTAGAAGGTGCGCACGTCGGTGACGTGGTAGCGGAGCAGCCGCTCCGCCTGCACCTGGAACTGGCTCTGGGGCACCTGAATGTGGGCCAGCAGCTCCGGCGGCATCGCCGACAACGGTTTGAACAGATCCGGGAAGGCCCGCTTCCAGGTGCGCAGCACCGGATCGGTGGGATCGCTCACGTAAAGCCACACGTGGCCGTTGTAGGCATCCACCACCGCCTTCACCGGATTACGGAAATAACGGATGCCGCTGGGATTGGGATCGGAGTAGGGATAACTGCGGCTCACCGTGAAGCCATCCAGCAACCAGTACTGGTGATGGTCGTTCTGGAAGCCCGGCACGTTGTTCACCCGGGCGGTCACCAGATACGGCTTGCTCTCAAAGCGCAGGAAGGGGGCCAGGGCCGTGAGCCGTTCATTCACCTGGCGGCGCATCAGCAGGCGCGAGTCCGCCGTGAGCGAGCCGGTGAACAGCAGCCGCGGCTCCCAGAGGTAGAGCGCCGCCATCACCCGATCCAGCGGTCCATGGATCGGGACCCCCGCCAGCCCGTCGTAGTGGGAGTACACGTTCAGATCACCCTCGGGGTAATCGAACTCACGCACCTGGGTAGGCGCGATCGCGTACGGGGCGCGATCGGAAGCGAAATAGAGCTTGGGGCGACCCACCGGCAGGGCCCGCTGGGCCTGCGCATCGCTGATGCCCAGCTGGGGGATGCCCTGCACCTTGCCGCTGCGGCCCAGGTCTTTCACGAAATAGAGCGGCAGCCCATCGGGCCCGGAGGCATTCACCGTGGACACGGTGAAGCCGTAGCCATGGGTGAACACCAGGTGGCGATTCAGCCAGGTGCGGGAGTTCTTGGCCAGGGCGGATGTATCCAGTTCCCGGGCCGCGATCAGCACCTGCTGCTTGCCCTGGCGTTCTGGATCGGCATTGAGCGGGTAGCGATCCACCGCCGCCGAGGGGAAGCGGTAGTAAAGGCGCAGCTGCTGCAACTGCCGGTTGGCCTCCAGCAGAGGTCCGCTATCCCACAGGCGCACGTTCGCCAAGGTGCCAGGCGCCGCCTTGAGGTCCGCCGGGGTGAGCTGTTGGCGGGGTGTGAGGTCCACCTCCCGCACGGCCTCAAGCCCGAAGGCACGGCGCGTGGCAGCAATCGTGCGCTGCAGATAGGGGGTTTCCAGGGCCAGCTCCCGCGGCTGCACCCAGATGCGCTGCACCACAGGCGCCACCACCCACTCCACAAAGGGCACCAGCAAGGTGGTGGAGAGCAACGGCAGCAGCGCACCACGCCGCAGCCAGCGGCGCGGGATCGGCACCAGCAGGCCAAGGCCGGTGATCAGCAGCAGAAGTGCCAGCAGCAGGCGCAGCGGCAGCCGCACATGCAGATCCACGAAGCCGGCACCAGCCGCCACACCGCTGCCGTGCAGCATCAAATCGAAGGGCGCCAGGGCGTTGCTGAGGGCCCCCATCAGGGCCAGCACCGCCAACTGCGGTTGCAACACCCGCTGCTGCTCACGGCTCAAGCCTGGAAAGCGCAATTCCGAGAGGCTGTCGCCCTCGCTGAAGGTGAGCCAGAGGCATCCGGCCAGCCCCACCAGGCCCTGCACCAACACCACACTCACCAACAGATGCAGGGCCGGCAGGCGCAGCACGGTGAAACTCAGATCAAAGCCCGTGAGGGGATCCCGCTCGCCGAATGGCACCGCCAAAAGAGCGGGCAGCCAGAGGCTCCAGCCGCGGGCCACCGCCGTGGCCGAGCCGGCCAGGGCTGCCGCCAGCGCGACCCGAAGGCTTGTGTAGGGCCAGATCAGCAGCAAGGGCAGCAAGGCCGCCGCCAACCCCAGAAACAGCCAGGGGGGGAGGTCGGCCAGAACCGGAATACCGGTGATCACATCACCGCTGAAGGGAGCAGCGATCAGGTCAGAGGCCTGCACCATCAAGTAGGTGAGCCCGCCGGCCAGCAGCAGCAACAGCGCCCCGAGCAGCGACAACAGCAGCGGCGGAGCGAGGGGCACCAGCGGAGCGCTGGGCAGGGTCTTGCGGGAGGCCTGCTGACGCAACCGCCAACAGCGCTGCAGCTGCTGTAACTGCAGCGGCACACCCAGACCAAACACCAGGGCGAAGGCGAGCAGCTGCAACAGCCAGCGGCGCAACACCACCGACTGGCTCTGGAACTGCGCAAACCACTGGGCTTCGATCACCAGCCGCGGCAGCAGCACCACCAACCCCAGTGCGATGGCCAGCCAGCCCAGCCAGCGCAAACCCCGTTTGAGGGCGTTAACGGAAAGCCGCAAGGAGGGAACCGTGCACAGGCCGAGGCTAGGCAGCTGCACCGGTGGGTCAAGGCGAAACGCGTCGCCCACAGAGGCCAGCTAGATACCCGACTTCGCAGATCGGCTTTTATTCGCCCCGGCGAACAGCGCTGCTAGCTTCCATGCACCTCAACGGTGTGATCGTGACGGCCACCCTTTCCCGCTCCACCCTCGGCCCCACCTTCACCGGGCTGAAGTGCAAGGAATGCGGCCAGCCCTACGAGGCCGGCGCCCGTCACGTCTGTGAAGACGTCTGCTTCGGACCACTGGAAGTGGTCTACGACTACGAAGCGATCAAAAGCCGTGTCAGCCGCGCCACGATCGAAGCCGGTCCCGCTTCGATCTGGCGCTACCGCGAATTTCTGCCGATCGAGGGCGACCCGATTGATGTGGGCACCGGCTTCACGCCGCTGCTCAAGGCCAACAACCTGGCCAAGCGCCTGGGTTTGAAGAGCCTCTACATCAAGAACGACGGCGTGAACATGCCGACGCTCTCGTTCAAAGATCGTGTGGTGAGCGTGGCCCTAACCCGCGCCCGCGAACTGGGCTTCAAAACGGTGAGCTGCGCCTCCACCGGCAACCTGGCCAACTCCACCGCCGCCATCGCCGCCCACGCCGGCCTCGATTGCTGTGTGTTCATCCCCAGCGATCTGGAGCTGGGCAAGGTGCTCGGCACCTTGATCTACAACCCCACCCTGATGGCGGTGAAGGGCAACTACGACCAGGTGAATCGCCTCTGTTCGGAAGTGGCCAACACTTATGGCTGGGGCTTCGTGAACATCAACCTGCGCCCCTACTACTCCGAGGGCTCCAAGACCCTCGGCTACGAGGTGATCGAGCAGCTGGGCTGGGAACTGCCCGACCACATTGTGGCGCCCCTGGCCTCCGGCTCCCTGTTCACCAAGATCCGCAAGGGCTTTGATGAATTCATCAAGTGCGGCCTGGTGGACGAGAAGGCCGTGCGCTTCAGCGGCGCCCAGGCCGAAGGCTGCAACCCCATCGCCACCGCCTTCCGCGAAGGCCGCGACTTCATCACCCCGGTGAAGCCCAGCACCATCGCCAAGTCGATCGCGATCGGCAACCCCGCCGATGGCCCCTACGCCATCGACATCGCCAACCGCACCGGCGGCAACATCGCCGATGTGACCGACGCCGAGATCATCGACGGCATCAAGCTCCTGGCGGAAACCGAGGGCGTGTTCACTGAAACCGCCGGCGGCACCACCATCGCCGTGCTCAAGAAGCTGGTGGAGCAGGGCAAGATCAACCCTGAGGAGCGCACCGTGGCTTACATCACCGGCAACGGTCTGAAGACCACCGAGGCCGTGGTCGATCACATCGGCCAGCCCTACACGATCGAAGCCCAGCTCGACAGCTTCAACGCTGCCTGGAAGCAAGCCCAGGCCGGTCACGGCCAGGCCTGATCCCCAACCCCCACCACAACCCGTTCCAACTTCACCCGCGATGGCCGTTCAGGTTCTGATCCCCACCCCCCTTCAGAAGTTCACCAACGACGAAGCCAGCGTTGAGCTGGACGCCACCAGCGTGGACGCCCTGGTGGATGCCCTCGACAGCCGCTATCCCGGCCTGAAAGGTCGCCTGTGTGATGAAGCCGGCAAGCTGCGCCGCTTCCTCAACGTGTACGTGAACAGCGAGGACATCCGCTTCCTCGACAACCAGGCCACCGCCCTCAAGGACGGTGATGAAGTGAGCATCGTGCCTGCCGTAGCAGGCGGCTGAGATCAGCCCGTAGCCATCACAGCAGTCAACCCACCCTCCGTTCAGCGAGAGTGATTGCATGACCCAGGCACCCGAACGCAAGCGTCACGACCCGGCGTCCGCCAGTAAGGCCCTGCTGTTCGACTACCGGCAGGCCGCCAACCCGGTGCGACCGGGCCTGACGGATCCGATTCCGTACCGCTCTTGGGGACCTGAACTGCACCAACAGGGCCCGAGCGGCATTGTGCCCCTGGATCTCAGCCCTGAACTCGGGGTGATGGGCCCGGCCACCAGCCCTGGCCTGGCGGCCCATTTCATCCGCATCGAGGCGGGCGAGGGTGTTCGCGCCGCGGCGGCCGCCACCAGTTCCCTCTTCTTCGTGCTCTCCGGCAGCGGTGTGTGCCACCACCGCGCCACCGAAACGAGCGCTACGGCCACGGGCGAGATCGCCTGGCAGCAGGGCGATCTATTTGTCTTGCCCGCCGGTGGCACGCCCCTGCTGGAGGCCAGCAGCACCAGCGTTCTTTATTGGGTGCACGACGCACCCCTGCTCAGCTACCTGGGGGCAGCACCCACATCAGCGCGCTTCGAGCCGACCCACTACAGCGCCGCCTGGCTGCAAAGCGAACTGCTGGCCCTGGCCAACCAGCCGGGTTCCCAGAACAGCAACCGCATCAGCCTGCTGCTGGCCAATCGCGACCTGCCGAGCACACGCACGGTGACCCATGTGCTCTGGGCGATGTACGGGATCGTGCCGGCTGGCGCCACCCAGGCCCCCCATCGCCATCAATCGGTGGCGCTGGATCTGATCATTGATTGCAGCCCTGGGGTGTACACCCTGGTGGGCACCGAGCTCAACGATGACGGCAGCATCCGCCATCCGCGGCGCATCGATTGGCAGTCGGGTGGAGCCTTCATCACGCCTCCCGGTCACTGGCACTCCCACGTGAATGAAAGCGGCGCAGCGGCTTGGTTGCTGCCGATCCAAGACGCCGGCCTGCAGACCTACCTGCGCAGCCTCGATATCCGCTTCGCCTGAGCGCAGACCTCAGAGCGCAGCTGCGGGGCTGGGCTGCTGCTCATGGCGCTCCACCAGGGCTGTGAACTCAGCGCCATCGATGGTTTCGCGCTGAATCAACAGCTCCACGAGCTCATCCATCAGCGCGCGGCGGGGCGTGAGCAGGGCCACGGCCTGATCGAGGGAAGCGCGGGCCAGCCGCTGCACCTGAGCATCGATGCGGTTGCCCGTTTCCTGGGAGTAATGGGGATCCGAGCGCAACCAATCACGACCGAGAAACACCTCGTGGCCCTCCCCCTCCAGCGACACGGGCCCCAGCGAGGAGAAGCCATAGCGCGTGACCATCTCACGGCCGATGCGGCTCACCATCTCCAGATCGCCAGCCGCTCCTTGGGTGACCTCACTGGGGCCGAAGACCACGAGCTCCGCGGCCCGGCCGCCCATGGCCACCACCAGGCGGGCCTGGAGGTAGGCCTTACTGATCAGGCCTGAATCGAGCACATCCTCATCAGGCATGGTGCGGGCGAAGCCCCCCACACCACCCGCGCGGGGCAACAGGGTGACCTTGTCGAGCCGATCCGCGGCGGGCAACAGCGTGGTGAGCAGGGCATGGCCGATCTCGTGATACGCGATCAACCGCTTCTTGGCGCTGTCCTGCAAAGGGGCGGCGGTGAGGCCCATGGTGATGCGCTCGAGGGCATCACCCATGGCGCTGTCATCGATGCAGCTGCGCTCCCGCCGGGCCGTGAGGATCGCGGCTTCGTTGAGCAGATTGGAGAGATCAGCGCCGGAGAAACCGGGCGTGCGGCTGGCCCAATCCGCCAACGACACCTCAGGATCGAGGGGCCTGCTGCGGGCATGAACCGCCAGGATCGCCTCGCGCCCGCGGCGATCGGGCAGATCCACGTGAATGCGGCGATCAAAGCGCCCGGGACGCATCAAGGCCGTATCCAGCACATCGGGGCGATTGGTGGCCGCCAAGAGAATCACGCCGGAGTTGTCGGCGAAGCCATCCATCTCGGTGAGCAGCTGGTTGAGGGTCTGCTCCCGTTCGTCGTTGCCACCACCGATGCCGGCGCCGCGCTGGCGGCCCACCGCATCGATTTCATCGATGAACACGATGCAGGGGGCTTTCTCTTTGGCCTGGCGGAACAGATCGCGCACGCGGCTGGCCCCAACCCCCACAAACAACTCCACAAACTCCGAAGCCGCCATCGAGAAGAAGGGCACCCCTGCTTCTCCGGCAATCGCCTTGGCCAACAGGGTTTTGCCGGTGCCCGGCGGGCCCACCAGCAGCACCCCTTTCGGAATCCGCGCCCCCACAGCCGTGAAGCGCTCCGGCTCCTTCAGGAAGGCCACCACCTCCTGCAGCTCTTCCTTGGCTTCCTGAATACCGGCCACATCTTCAAAGCGCACCGGCACCGCCGCTTCGCTTTGCACCATGCGCGCCTTGCTGCGACCGAAGCCCATCGCCCGATTGGCCACCTGGGCCGAACGCCGCAGCAGCAACGCCAGGCCCCCGAAGAGGAGCAACAGCAGCAACCCGTTCGACACCAGGCTGGCCGTCGCCTGGTCTTGACGCTCATCCCGCACCGTGAGAGGCACCCGCGCATCCTGAGCCGTGCGCAACAACACCTGGTCGTTGCTGAACACCGGCACGGTGACCTGTTTGCCATCGGTGTAGGTGACCTTCACCTGCCGCTGGCCAGGGGAGAGGAGCAACTCCTTCACCGATCCAGCACGCAACTGTTGGAGCAGCTGGGTGTAGCTGGGCTGCGGAGCGCGCGCCAGGCCCAGATCAACCGGCAGATCAGAAGAAACGCTGCTGCTCACACCGATCTAAATCTTGGAATTGAGCTTAGCGATTTGACGAAAGGGAAGGCGGCAATGGAAACTCTTGGTTTGGCTGAAATCAAGCGGGATGGCTGTTCCCAAGAAGAAAACGTCCAAGGGCAAGCGCAACCAGCGCCATGCCACCTGGAAGGGCAAGGCTGCCATTGCCGCCCAAAAGGCTCTCTCGATCGGTAAGGCCGTGCTGAGCGGTCGCGCTCAGGGCTTCGTCTACCCCGTGGCCGAAGACGAAACCGAGCAGGGCTGAGCCCAGCGCGCCAGGGCAGCCTCACCGCTGCCCTCCCACACACATCGCCTGCGTTGATCCAGCACCCGCACGCTGTTGGCCAGTGCCAGCACGGGTTGCTGATACAGATCAGGTGGCAGCGACTGCAATGTGGCCGTAACCAGACGGTCGAGCTCCGCAGCGGGCATCCAGCCCCCACCGTTGCGCCGCTGCCGCGCTTCAGCCTGGAGCCGCCAGCGGCGCGGCCAGCGCCAGCTGTTGGGCCACAGCATGACCACATGGTCGAGCTCTTGCCATAGCGGCAGGTAGGCCTCCAACGCTTGGTTGCAGCGCCGCCACCAATCCAGCTCCGCGGCGCTGAAGCGAGCCTGCAACGCCAGTGAGGCTTGCTCCGGATCCGGCACGGGACTGCAGGCGAGCATCCAGCCCTCGAGCAGCAGCGCATCGGCAGGCCCGCGCCAGGGCTCCACGCGATCGCCCTGGCCATTGCACAGGGTTTTATCGAAGCGGGGCAGCTCGAGGATTCGATCAGCGGCAGCGCGCCAGCTGATCACCCCCTGCCGCAGCGCCTCAGGCTCATGGCTACCGGGGGGTACGCGATTGACTCCATAGGGATTGCCCTCCATGGCAGCCAGCCGTTGCGGCCAGGGCAGATAGGCATCGTCGATCGAGGCCACCGCCAATTGCAGATCAGCAGCAGCAAACAGATGCTGGAGGCGCCGAGCGAGGGTGCTTTTGCCGGCACCCACTGGCCCGTTCAAGCCGATCACCGGGCGCTGGCCGCTGCGGATCTGCTGCTGACACCAATGCAGCAGTTGCTCCTCCAGGCTCATGAACCGAGCTTGAACGCTTCCAGCACCACGGCATAGACCACGCCCAGGCGCAGGTTGTCGGTCACGATCCAACCCAGACCGGGCCGCTCCCCCACCAGGCGGGTGCGCAGCCGCACAAGCACTTCCAACAGCACCACCAGCATCAGCACCACAACGGGCCGCTGGCCCACCCGCTCCAACCAAAGCGCTGTGATGTTCTCGCCGGCATAGAACCCCAACAGCAGCGCCAGCACCGCCAAGCTGCGGCGGCGCCAGCTGCCCCGAAATCCACCGAACAGCAGCTCGCCCGCTCGGCGTTGCACGCCATCAAAGCGAGTGCGCTGGAGCGGAAGCGTCATCAGGCGGCCAGCAGCTGCTGCAGATAGGAGAGCGTGATCCAGCCCTGGGGGCAAGCCGGTCCGCGTTGCACCGTGAGGAACTGGTGCGGCTCACCGAGGTGATCCAGCTCCACCGCCGCTGCCGCAAACGCCTCAGGGGCTTCGGTGGCACTGGCGCCGCTGCGGGTCACCAGGGTGGTGAGGCCGGCACCGGTGGCAGCCGCCACACCATTGCCGGAATCCTCCAGGGCGATCACACCAGCCGCAGGCAGATCCAGCAGGGAAAGGGCTCGGGCATAGGCCGCCGGATCGGGCTTTTTGCGCGGCACATCCTCCCCGCACACCCACAGGGCAAAACAAGCGGCGTGATCCGGCAATAACCGATCCAGCAGCGCCTGCACGGCCGTGCGGCCGCTGGTGGTGACGATGGCCTGAACCAGGCCCGCTGCCGCAGCGCTACGAATCATGCGCTCCACCCCGGGGCGCAGCTGCAGCGCGCCCTGCGCCACCAGGTCGTTGTAGTGGCGCTGCTTCGCCGCCTGCAGCTGCTCCACCCGCTCTGGGGCTGGAGCGACCCCATCCACCTGGGTCAGAAACGCAGCGATGCGCTCGCGGCCGCCACTGATCCGAACCAAACGCTGATACGCGGGCACATCCCAGTGCCAAGGCAGGCCGGCATCGGCAAAGGCGCGATTGAACGCGCGGCGATGGCCATCCAGCTCGGTTTCGGCGAGGGTGCCGTCCACATCCCAGAGCAGCGCCGCCAGCTCCGCCGCCATGGCCACCACCGCAAGGGCCTGCAGGTTACGGAGACGCGGCGATCCACCAGCCCAGGCCGTGCCTCCCGGGGCGGCGCCCCTCACAATGGATGCGGTCTGCCCCCCCGGCGTTGCTCCCTCAACCCTCCGAGCAGCGCTGGCAGTTGCCGGCACCGGTTCAGATCGATCCCCAGCTGCGCAGCAGCGGGCTGTGCGATCCACTGCTGGCGGTGCTGCAGCGACGCGGCTACGGCGATCCTGAGGCGATCGCAGCCTTGCTTGAGCCGGCGCCAGCGCCAGATCCGCGCCGCCATTTCCCCGATCTGGGCAAAGCGGTGCAGCGCCTGCGCCTGGCCTGCAAACAGGGCGAGCGCCTGGCGATCTGCGGCGACTACGACGCCGACGGCATGACCAGCACAGCGCTGCTGGTGGGCGTGCTGCGTCACCTCGGCGCCCAACCCCAGGCGGAGATCCCCAGCCGGCTCGACGACGGCTACGGCCTGAACACCGGGATGGTGGAGCGTCTGGCCGAAGAAGGCATTCGCCTGCTGGTGACGGTGGACAACGGCGTCGCCGCCCGCGAGGCCCTGTTGCGGGCCGAAGCCCTGGAGATGGACGTGGTCGTGACCGACCACCACACCCTGCCGGAGGAGCTGCCGCCCCTGATGGCACTGCTGCATCCGGCCTGCACCCCTGAACACTCGCCTTACCGCGGCCTGGCTGGAGTGGGGCTGGCCTACGTGCTGGCCATGGCGCTGGCGCGCAACTGCCGCTCCGAACAGGGGCTGGCCATGGCCCGCGATCTGTTCTGCATCGGCACCATCGCCGACATGGCTCCCCTGCAGGGGGTGAACCGGCGTTGGTTGATCGATGGCCTACCGGGCCTCAAGCGCAGCGGGCTGGCGGGTCTACAGGCCCTGCAACAGGTGGCCGGTCTCGAGGATGCCCCCGTGGATGCCGGTGCCGTGGGCTTTCAGATCGCACCCCGCATCAACGCGGTGGGGCGGCTTGGGGATCCGCAGCTCGTGGTGGATCTGCTCACCACGGCCGATGAGAAAGAAGCCCTGGAACTGGCTCGCCAATGCGAACAGCTCAATCGCCAGCGCCGCGACCTCTGCGATGCGATCGAAGCGGAGGCACGCGCCCTGGTGGACGCCGACGGCGATCAGCGCAGCCCCTTCCTGCTGCTGGCCCAGAGCCATTGGCACCACGGCGTGATCGGCATCGTGGCGGCCCGGCTGGTGGATGCCTTCGGGTTGCCGGTGGCCCTGCTGGCCTCCGAAGGGGATGGCCGCCTGCGAGCCTCCGTGCGGGCACCCCGAGGCTTTGCAGTGGATGCCGCGCTGCAGGCCTGCAGCGATCTGCTGGAGCGCCATGGCGGCCATCCAGCCGCCGGAGGCTTCACGGTGCGGGCCGAACAGATCACCGCCCTGCATGAGCGCCTCAATGCCCGGGCCGAGACCTGGCTCCAGCAGCAGGGCGGCCTGCGGCTGGTGGAACCGGAAGCGCTGGTGCAACTTCAGGAGATCACCCCCCAGTTCTGGCAGCAACTGCAGCGGCTTGAACCCTTTGGCAGCGGCCATCCGGCACCGCTGTTCTGGAGCAGCCGCTGCCGCATCAGCCAGCAGCGGCTGCTGCGCGGCGGCCATCTGCAACTCACCTTGCGCCAGGGCGATGCGGTGATCCGCGCCATCGCCTGGCGTTGGGGCAACGACGAGCAGCAGCTACCCAAGGAGGTGGATGTGGCCTTTCAGCTGCGTCTGAATCGCTGGAATGGCACCGAGCAACTTCAGCTCGAGATCGCTGCGCTGCGGGCCAGCTCAGGGGATGGTCTGGTGCTGGAGCGTTGCAACCGCCGCTACTGGGTGAGCCGCGAGGGCGATGCGCTGGTGATTCGCAATGCAGCCGGTGAGGAGCTGCGCGGACTCCCGGATCCGATGGGCGGCTGCGCCGTGAACAGCGATCACCCCCAAGGCACCCATCCCTACGTGCAGGCGTTACTGCAAGACGCTGCTATGGCCATGGGTTTGGCAGCCTGATCGCTTCACAGCAAAAACCCCAGACCCGCCTGGGCCTGGGGTGTGCAGCGATGCGCTTCTCGGCGTGCGATCAGAGGGCGCCGCGGCGGTAGAAGAGGATGAAGATCACGGCGGGGCCGACGATCGTGATCAGGAACAGGGCCGCAAAGTTGGCGATCAGATGGAAATCGATTCCCATGGGAGAGCGGCTCTGCAGCAAGAACGGTCGTGCTCAAGATTACGGTGCCCACCGCTGCGCAAGCGGCGTTGCTGCAAGCTGCTGTGACGGGTTGTCACAGCTTGAGCGATGAGCGAAACGCTGCACTGGCGCTGCATCAGCGGCTGTGGGTCGTGCTGCCGGCTGGATCCTGGCGAACGCAATGAAGCGCTAGATGCCCTCAACCCCGAACAGCAGCAGCAATACCTGGAGATGGTGGGCCCCGATGGCTGGTGCATCCACTACGACACCGGCTCCAGCAGCTGCCGCATCTATGAGGAGCGGCCCTTCTTCTGCCGTGTGGAGAATCTCGCAGGGCTCTTCGGTGTGGAACCCGATGAAGCCAATGCGTTCGCCATCGCCTGCTGCCGGCAGCAGATCCGCTGCGAACACGGCGGTCGTGGCATGGTGATGAAGCGTTTCGAGCAGGCGATCCGCCAGCCGGCTCCCTGAAATCCGCGCCACCTTCCGCTCAGCCGATGGCCGACCCCAGCGACGCGCCCAGCAACGAGACACCAACCGACGCCAACAAAGCCGGCAGCTTTGGGGCGGTGTTTCTCACCACCTTCACCACGGTGTTCCTGGCGGAACTGGGCGACAAAACCCAGTTGGCAGCACTGCTGCTCTCCGCGGAATCCGGAAGGCCTGTGCTGGTGTTTGTGGGCGCCTCGCTCGCTCTGATCAGCTCCAGCCTGGTGGGCGTGCTGCTGGGCCGTTGGCTCTCTCGGGTGCTGCCGCCGCAACAGCTGGAGCGCCTCGCCGGAATCCTGATGATCGGCCTGGGCCTGTGGCTTGGCCGCCAGGCCGCCATGAGCATGTTTCCCCTCTCCTGATCGTTTGCTGCCGTTACCCCAACACGCCTAAGCCATGGAATTGCCCCTTCTCGCCTCCACCTTCGCCACAGTTTTCCTGGCGGAGCTGGGCGATAAAACGCAGCTGGCGATCGTGACCATCAGCGGCACCTCCAGCCGCAGCGGCGCGGTGTTTGCCGGTAGTTCAGCGGCGCTGGTGCTCGCCAGCCTGCTGGGCGCCGGAGCGGGGGGATCCCTCTCCGCCGTGATCCCCCCCGATGCCTTGCAGTTGGCCGCCTCGGTGGGATTCCTGGTGATCGGCACGCGCCTGTTGCTGAAGGCCGGCAGCGAAACCGAGGCCAACGCATTGATCGCGATCCTAGATTTGGGAGTTCGTGCAGTTCCGGGGGCGTTGGCCGTCTCCAGAACCAGGCACCCAGATCGTCGGGGCGTTATGGCCACCGATGCCCCCTGAAGATCATGAAATTCACGGTCGCCGACCTGATCGACCAGCTGCCCGCCCAGGAGCAGTGCAGCCTCAGCTCCCTGGAAAAGGCCCTGGGGCTCAGCAGCAAAGCCGATCAGGCACAACTGCGCATCGCCCTCACCGCCCTGGTGCGCGTGGGCGTGCTCGAAGAAACCGATGCGGGCATCAGCCGCGTCGACGATGAAGGGCTGATCGAAGCCCGCCTGCGCTGCAGCAGCAAAGGCTTCTGCTTCGCCCTGCGGAACGACGGCGGCGAAGACATCTACATCCGCGACAACCAGCTCAACCACGCCTGGAATGGCGACCGGGTGCTGGTGCGCATCACCCGCGAAGGAGGCCGGCGCCGCTCACCCGAAGGGGGTGTGCAATGCATCCTGGAGCGCAGCACCACCAGCCTGCTCGCTCAGGTGGAGCAGCAGAACGAGCGCCTGCTCGCGGTTCCCCTCGATGATCGGCTGCTGGCCAGCATCGAGCTGCCCGCCAGCGACAGCCAATACCTCACCCCGGCCGATGAAGCCGTGGTGGAGGTGAAGGTGGATCGTTACCCGGTGGGGCAACTGCCCTCCCAGGGACATGTGGCCCGCAGCCTGCCTGTGAATGCCGGTCCAGAAGCCGATCTTGACCTGCTGATCACCAAGCACGGGCTGCGCGATCAACCGGCCGCACCGAAAGCCACCCTCAAGAGCCTCGAAGCCAAAGAGCGCGACGACCTCACCGCCCTGCCCACCCTGCTGCTGCAGCCGTGGAGCAGCGCCGAAGCGCCGATCCTTCCGGCGGTGTCGCTGGAGAGCACCGAGAGCGGCCAGCGGCTGTGGGTGCATGCCCCTGCCGTGGCTGAACGCCTCGGCTTCGCCAGCGCCCTCGACCTGCACCTGCGCGAGCAGGCAGAAGCCCTCTGCCTCGGCAGCAGCTGGCTGCCGCTGCTCACCCCTGCGCTCACCAAAGCGGCCGCCTTCAAACCCGGCAACAGCGAGGCAGCGCTCTCGGTGGTGCTCGACCTCAACGCCGAAGGCCAGCTGGAGCACTACCGCTTCTGCCGCAGCACCATCAAGGTGGATGGCGTTGTGGATGCCAAGGCCCTGCAGGCCCTAGCTGAGCGCAAACCGAAGGCCCGCACCACCCCAGCCGCCCTCAAAGCCCTCAAGGATCAGCTGCCCCTGCTGGAGCAACTGATCGCCCTGGCCCAGCAGTTGCGTCAGCAACGCCTGGCCAGCGGCTCGATCGATCTGGATCTGGCGATGCCGGCGATCGACGATCTCGGCGATCTGGCCATTCCCGAACCGGATGAAAGCCGCCAGGGTTGGCTGGTGCAGCTGGATCCAGCCACCGAACCCTCAGGCCTGTTGCGGGAACTGGTGATCCCCGCCCATCGCGCCCTCGGACGCCACCTGGCCGCCCTCGAGCTGCCGGCGATCTTTGCCGTGAATCCAGCCCCCGATACGGAGGCCCTCAACGATGTGGCCAAGGCGGCCTTAGCCCTGGAGATTCCCCTGGAGCTGTCTGCCGATGGCAACGCCACCGCCCAGGAACTGGCTCAGGCCTTCGCCGGCAGCGATCGCTGCCGTGTACTCCAGCAGCAACTGCGCGAACCGCTCAAGCCCGTCACCTTCAGCAGCGAGGCCGGTGCCAATGCCGTGGCGGGTGAACCCGTCGCCCTGGCCCCCTGGTGCTGCCCCGGCCTGCACTACGCCGACCTCTGGAACCAGCACGTGCTCAGCCTGCTGCTGAGCGAAGGCAAAGACCGGCCATCGGTGCGCCACAAGACCCGCGTCGACATCGCCGGCGACAGCAGCCACGGCTTGATCGACTGGCCGCTCATGCCCCCCAGCCAGATCCAACCGCTCGAGGAGGGCCGCAGCACGGCACTGTTGCACCGTCTGAATGGGCGCTGCCGCTTCGCCGCCGAGCTGCAGAACGACGCCCTGGCCATGGCCCAGGCTCGCCAGGCCGAGCCGCTGGTGGGTCAGACCCTGACCGGCGTGATCAGCGGTGTGCAGAGCTACGGCTTCTTCGTGGAGGTGCCCCCCTCCCAGGTGGAGGGCCTGGTGCATGTGAGCTCCCTCAAGGACGACTGGTACGAGTACCGCTCGCGCCAGAACCGCCTGGTGGGCCGCAAGAACCGCCGCACCTACATGCTTGGAGATGCCGTTGAGGTGACCATCCAAAAGGTGGATGTGCTGCGTCACCAGATCGATCTGGCGGTGGTGCTCCCCGAGGGCTACGAGGAATACGTGCCCGATAGCGACGGCGATCACGGTGCTGACGACAACGGCGCTGACGACAGCGACGCCGGCGAGGAGTGAACGCTTGAGCCACCCTCAGGGGCACGATCCGATTGTGTTGGCCGTCTCGGGGGCGAGCGCCCAGCCCTTGGCCCAGCGTGCCCTGCAGTTGTTGCTGCAGGCCGAGGAACGGGTCGAGCTGGTGGTGAGCCGCGGTGCCATCGGCGTCTGGCAAGCGGAGCTGGGTGTGCGGGTCCCGAGCGAACCCGACGCCCAGGAGCGTTTCTGGCGCGAGCGCACCGGCTGCGAGAGCGGCTCCCTGCGCTGCCACCGCTGGAACGATCAAGCCACCGGCATCGCCAGCGGCAGCTATCGCACCCGGGGGATGGTGATCCTGCCCTGCTCGATGGGCGCCGTAGGCCGGATCGCCTCCGGTGTGGCCACCGATCTGCTCGAACGCTGCGCCGATGTGCACCTCAAGGAAGGGCGGCCGCTGGTGATCTGCCCGCGAGAAACCCCCTGGAACCTGGTGCACCTCCGCAACCTCACGGCCCTGGCCGAAGCCGGTGCCCGCATCGCGCCACCCGTGCCGGCCTGGTACCACCAGCCCACCAGCATTGAAGAGATGGTGGACTTTCTCGTGATCCGGGTGTTCGATTGCCTCGGCTATGACCTGGGCAACCTGCAGCGCTGGAGCGGCCCGATCCAGTCCTGAGCCCTGCCCCCTGTGCCTGTGCTGCAACGCCTCCTGCTGGTTCCGCTGCTCTCCCCCCTGCTGGCGGTGCTGCTGGTGTCGGCCATCAACCCGAGACCCGGCGTGAGCGTGCGGCTCCTCACCTGGAGCTCACCGGCCTGGCCCCTCGGCGGCTGGCTGGCCGCCGCCGCAGGCCTGGGGGCGGCGATGAGCGCTGGCGGCACAGCCCTGGCCCTGCAAGGTCAGGTCGCAGCTGTGGCACCGCGCCGCCAGGTGCGCCGGCGAAGCGATGACGAACGCGACGACTGGCAGGAATCGCGCAGCGAGCCAGCCCGTTCCAATGGGTCGACCAGCGATTCCGCTCAGCGCCCGTTTGCCTGGGCTGGCCCGGCTCGCAGTGCCGGCGAACCAGCACCGACGGTGTCGGTTCCATTCCGGGTGATCCGCAAGGGATCATCAGCGGCCGGCAGCACCCAAGCCGTCAAGAGCCCAGCACCGGCCCAAGCCCCAGCCCCCACAGACGACAACAGCGACTGGAACACCGCGCTCAGCGAGGACTGGTGATCTCTAAAGTTCGCCTGCGTCTTCCCCGAGGCCTGCGACGGTGACCGATTCCGCCCAGCCAGCCCAGGCCAAGCCCGCTGAAGCGGCCCCCGCCAAGCCGGCCAAACCCCCGGCACCGGAGGACAAGCCTTTTGCCGACTTCGTCCCCAACCTGCTGATCCCGGCCATCGCCAAGGAGATCGAGGCCTACGGCGGCCCTGCCTGTGAGCTGCGCTTTGAGCAGGGGCCGATGCCCGTGGTGGGCAGCCCCTGCTGGATGGTGGTGGGCGAGCTCCCCCAGGCCCGCCGCTTCTGGCTGTGCTTCACCAGCGATGCGATCAGCTCCGCCAAAACCATTGCCGTGGCCGAAGCCGGCGCCGAGCCCAGCCTCCTGGAGTCGTTCCTGATCGACGAGAAGAAGATGACCCTGGCGCTGCTGGTGTCGCGTCTGGTGCAACGCCTGAACGGCCAGAAGTGGCTGGGGGCCAACTAAGCCCCTCGCCAGAAGCTCAGTTCCAGCTGGTGAAGCTGAGCCTCAGCACCACCGCGGGTCCCCCTACGATGGAGCTTCCGTCCGTAGACCCATCCCGATGGTGCCTCCAGCCGTTGCTACGCCCGATACCGCAACAGCCATCGGCACACCCGACGCGCCGGCCATCAAAGACCCGGTGAAGGACACGATCCTCACCCCGCGCTTCTACACCACGGATTTCGAGGCCATGGCGGCCATGGACCTCAGCCCCAACGAGGCTGAGCTCGAGGCCATCTGCGAAGAATTCCGCAAGGACTACAACCGCCACCACTTCGTTCGCAACGAAGAATTCGAAGGCGCCGCCGACAAGCTCGATCCCGACACCCGCCGGGTGTTTGTGGAGTTTCTCGAGCAGAGCTGCACCTCCGAGTTCTCTGGCTTCTTGCTTTACAAGGAGCTGAGCCGCCGCATCAAAGAGAAGAACCCACTGCTGGCCGAGTGTTTCGCCCACATGGCCCGCGATGAGGCCCGCCATGCCGGTTTCCTCAACAAAGCGATGAGCGATTTCGGGCTGCAGCTCGACCTCGGCTTCCTCACCGCCAGCAAGGCCTATACCTACTTCAAGCCGGAATACATCTTCTACGCCACCTACCTGAGCGAGAAGATCGGCTACTGGCGCTATATCGCCATCTTCCGCCACCTCGAGAAGAACCCTGACAGCAAGATCTTCCCGATCTTCAGTTTCTTCGAGAACTGGTGCCAGGACGAGAACCGCCACGGCGACTTCTTCGACGCCCTGATGAAGGCACAGCCCAAGAGCGTGACCGGCCTGCGTGCCCGCCTGTGGTGCCGCTTCTTCCTGCTGGCCGTGTTCGCCACCATGTACGTGCGCGACGTGGCCCGCAAGGAGTTCTACGAAGCCCTTGGCCTCGATGCCCGCGAGTACGACAAGTACGTGATCGCCAAAACCAACGAGACCTCCGCTCGGGTCTTCCCGGTGGTGCTCAACGTGGACCATCCGAAGTTTTACGAGGGTCTCGAGCAGCTGGTGCGCAACAACAACGAGCTGGCTGCCGCCGACGCGAGCAACGCCATTGCGCCGGTGAAGCTGCTGCGCAAGCTGCCTTACTGGGTGGCCAACGCCGCTGAGATGGCCAAGCTCTTCCTGATGAGCCCGATCCGCAGCGAGCAGTTCCAGCCGGCCGTGCGCTGATCTCTCGAACCTGCCTCTGCGCTGAAGGCCCCAGCCCCTGTGGCTGGGGCCTTTTTGCTAGGAAATCAACAGCTTCAAGCCCGGTAGGGCTCCACCCTCACCACCCGCAACCGCGTGATCGCTGCAGCACCGCCAACCACTGGCGTCCTCGATAGCCACTGGAGCCCAGCCCTGGAAGATCTGCTGGCCAGCGGCCGTGCCGCCGGGGCCGATCTGGTGGAAGTGTTCCTCGAGCGCACCGATCACCTCGGCGTTCTGGCTGAGCAAGACACGATCACCAGCGTGACCCCCGCCTTCGGCATGGGAGCCGGGATCCGGGTGTTCCTGGGCAAGCGCGATGGCTTCGTGAGCACCAACGACCTGAGCCCCGCCGGCCTGCGCCGCGCCCTCGAGCAAGCGCTGGGCATGCTCGGCTTGGCCACCAGTGCCAACGGCCGCAGCAGCTTTGACGGTCTGCCGGCGCTGCGGGATTTCGCCGCCAGCAAGGGTGACTGGCTGCAGCGCTGCCCCCAGATCCAGGAGGCCACCGCCCGCCTGCTGGAGGGCACCGATCAACTACAGCGCCAGGGCAGCCACCTGCAGGCGCGCCGCGGCAGCTATGCCCGCGACTGGCAAGAGGTGCTGGTGGCAGCCAGCGATGGCACCTTCGGCCGCGACATTCGCCTGCACCAATCGGTGGGGCTAAACGTGCTGGCCGCCGATGGTGAACACCGCGCCGGCGTCGGCCGTCGCTACGGCACCTCCGATCAACCTGATGATCTGCGCCGCTGGGATGCCACGGCGTCTGCCGCGGAGGTGTGCGGCAGTGCCGGCACGATGCTCTATGCCGACTACGTGGAAGCCGGCCAGATGCCGGCAGTGCTCGCCAACCGCTTCGGTGGCGTGATCTTCCATGAAGCCTGCGGCCACCTGCTGGAAACCACCCAGGTGGAACGGGGCACCACCCCCTTCGCCGAACGGGTGGGTGAGTCGATTGCCCATGAGGCCGTCACCGCCATCGATGAAGGCCTCACCGGTGGCGCCTTTGGCTCCCTGTCGATGGACGACGAGGGCATGGAAGCCCAACGCACGGTGCTGATCCAGAACGGCGTGCTGCAGCGCTTCATCAGCGACCGCGCCGGTGAACTGCGCACCGGCCATGCCCGCACCGGCAGCGGCCGCCGCCAGAGCCACACGTTTGCGGCCGCCAGCCGCATGCGCAACACCTATATCGATGCCGGGCCGCACACGCCCGAGCAGCTAATCGCCTCGGTGGACAAGGGCCTCTACTGCAAATCCATGGGCGGCGGCAGCGTGGGCCCGACCGGCCAGTTCAACTTCGCGGTAGAGGAGGGGTACCTGATCGAGAACGGCCAACTCACCAAGCCGGTGAAGGGCGCCACCTTGATCGGCGAAGCCAAGGAGGTGATGCCGCGCATCTCCATGTGCGCCAACGACCTCGAACTCGCTGCCGGCTTCTGCGGCTCTGTGAGCGGCAGCATTTTTGTCACCGTGGGCCAACCCCACATCAAGGTGGATTCGATCACCGTGGGAGGCCGTTGACCATGAGCAGCCATCAAGCCACCAGCGGCAACGGCCTCAACGCCGAACAGCTGCGCAACAGCCTGGCCAGCATCGCCGCCAGCAACGGCATCCGCCGCTGGGATCTCGGCGCCGCCTGCTCCACCGACATCTCCGTTCAGGTGGATCGCGGCGAACCCAAACAGATGAAGGGTGCCCAGCGCAGCTCGATCACCGTGCGGGTGTGGAACGACGCCGGCCTCGTGGGCGTGACCAGCACCTCCGACCTCAGTGACACGGGCCTGGAGCGCGCCCTCACCGGTGCCAAAGAGGCGAGTGCCTTCGGCAACGCCGACGACATCCCCGCCTTCTCGCCCCTAGCGACTGCGCCGCTCGCCAGCCTCGATCAACCGATCCATCAGCCCCAGGGAATCCTGCGGCTGCTCGACACGCTCAAGGGGGCCGAGCAAGAGCTATTGGCCAGCCACGACGCCATCGCCACCATTCCCTACAACGGCCTAGCCGAGCGCAGCAGCGAGCGCATCTATCTCAACAGCGACGGCGCCTGCCGCCAGCAGCAGCTCAGCACCGCCAGCCTTTATCTCTACGCACGGGCAGAGGAAGCCGGCCGCAAACCACGCAGCGCCGGAGCCGTGCGCCTGGCCTATGGCGCCGGTGATCTCGACGTGGCCGGTTGCATCCACGAGGCAGCCGAGCGCACCATCAGCCACCTCAACTACGCCCCGATTGAAACCGGGCGCTACACCTGTGTGTTCAGCCCCGAGGCCTTTCTCGATCTGATCGGCGCCTTCAGTGGTCTGTTCAATGCTCGCGCCGTGCTCGATGGCGTAAGCCTCAGCAACCGCGATTCGATCGGCGAAACCCTGGCGGTTCCCTTCCTCGATATCCACGACAACGGCCTGCATCCCGGCAACATCGGCGCCTCGGCGTTCGACGGCGAAGGCACCCCCACCAAGCGCCTGGCGCTGCTGGAAGGCGGCGTGCTGCGGAACTTCCTCCACTCCGAAGCCACCGCCCGAGCCTTTGGCGTGAGCCCCACGGGCCACGCCGGCATGGGGGCCAAGGTGTCGGTGGGCCCCGACTGGTTCGAGATTGGCACCACTCCCGGCAGCGACGGCGGTCAGGCCGGGCTGAATCGCTTCAAAGCAAGCGAGCCGATTGTCTGGATCGACTCGCTGTCGGCACTCCACGCCGGCGTGAAGGCCAGCCAAGGCTCCTTCTCCCTGCCCTTCGATGGCTGGTTGATCCAGAACGGAGAACCCCGCTCGATCGAAGCGGCCACCGTGGCCGGCGATATCCGCCAGGTGCTGAAGGCGATCGTGGGCTTTGAAGGAGACGCCAAAGTCACACCTGATGGCCTCTGCCCGATGGTGTGGGTGGAGGGCCTCTCGATCACCGGCGAGGCCTGAGGGAGGCGTGAAGATTCTGTTCTGGGGCACCCCGGCTTATGCCGTGGCCAGCCTGGATGCCCTCGTCGCCGCCGGCCACGAGTTGGTGGGTGTGGTGAGTCAACCGGATCGGCGACGGGGCCGAGGCAAAGCCCTGATGCCCTCACCGGTGAAAGCGCGGGCGCTGGAGCTGGGCATCCCGGTGTTCACCCCCGAGCGGATTCGGCGAGAGCCTGAATGCCAACGGCAGCTCGCCGATCTGGGCGCTGATGTCTACGTGGTGGTAGCCTTTGGTCAGATCCTGCCGCTGGAGATCCTCCAGCAACCGCCCCTGGGCTGCTGGAACGGCCACGGCTCACTACTGCCGCGCTGGCGGGGAGCGGGCCCGATCCAATGGAGCCTGCTGGAGGGCGATGCCACCACCGGTGTTGGGATCATGGCGATGGAAGAGGGGCTCGACACGGGCCCGGTGCTCTTGGAGCGCTCCCTCCCGATCGGGCTGCGGGAGAACGCCTACCAGTTAGCCCAACGTCTGGCCGAGCTCACGGGCGAGCTGCTGGTGCAGGCATTGCCGTTGATCGCAGCAGCCGGCCCGGGCCCTGAAGCTGAGCGGCTGCAGCGGCTCGGGGTACGGGTGCAACGCGAAGAGGGCATGACCTACGCCCGCATGCTCACCAAAGACGATCACCAGATCGATTGGAACCAATCCGCCCTCAGCATCCATCGCAAAGTGATGGGGCTCTACCCAGGTGCCACCAGCAACTGGCAGGGCAAGCGGCTCAAGGTGTTGGTAACGGAACCGCTGGTGCAGCGTCTGGCGGCGGAGCTCAGCCCAGAAGCAGCTGAATTGGCGCAGCGGTGGGGACTCCCTCCCGGCAGCACACCGGACGCGAACGCCCCCTCCGCAGGCACGGTGCTGGAGGTGGTGGCCGGAATCGGCGTGGTGGTGGCCAGCAGCGGCTGCCCGCTGCTGCTGCGAGAAGCCCAGCTGGAGGGCAAGGCTGCCGCCAGCGGTACTCAACTGCTGCAACAACTCCAGGCCCAGGCAGGCGATCGCCTGGGCTAGGCCATCAGCAACTGATAGGCGTCGTTCACACGGCGGAAGGCTTCAGCCTCACCGCCCACATCGGGATGGTGTTGTTTCACCAAACGGCGGTGGGCCTTCTTGATCGCCTCGCGCGATGCACCCCAGGCCAAACCCAACTGCCGGTAGGCCTCGGCGCGGCGGGGATCGGCGCCCGGGGGCGGCCCTGAATGGCTCTCACCGGCGCTGCCTCGATCACTTCGGGTGCGGCTGCCGGGCCGGCGACTTCGGCTGGTGCGCTCCAGGCGCTGGCACTGCTGACGCAACTCCGCCACCACCCGGCGCGGCTCATCGGCCAGCCACTCGCGAGCGCTGACGCCATAGAGAGCAAAGGCGGCCAACACGGCCAGGCGCTGCTTGCCGGTGAGGCGCTGCACGGCGTCTTGCAGATCACGCCCCAGCCCGGGGGCAAGGCGATCCAGACGCTGCTCCAGGCTCAGCTGCGGCAGAAAGCTGGAGCGGTTGAGCTGGGCAATCAACCCCTGCAGCCCTGTGTGGTCATCCCCAGCCCGCAGCTGTGTCCAGCCCGGTTGTTGCGTCAGCAGGCGAGCCCAGTCGGCCGCCTGGTCAACGCTGACCCAAGCCGGCTTGGCCGTCGCCCTTGGCTCGCGCTCAAGCCGTTCATAACGATCGAGCAAGCGGCGAAGCCGCAGCACCTCCTGCTTGAGGGCAGCGTTTTCCTGCAGCAAGGCATCCAGGTTGCCGGTGATCGGCCGCGTCCCGCGTGAGCCGGTCGGCCAATCCCGTGGATCAAAACCCATCGCCCTGAGGTGGCTGCCTCAACGCTGGCCCGATCGCCCCGCAGGAGCGCGTCCGCGCCCGGTCCGGGCGCCACCCGCGCGGCTGTTGCCACCGCCACGGCTGCTGCCGCCGCGGCCACGGCCACCGCTGAGATCCAGGGGGGGCGCTGAGTGGATGGTGCGCTCGAAGCCCGGTACCTCCTGCTTGGGCAGTGGGTTGCCGATCAAACGCTCGATCGCGCGCAACAACTCATGCTCTTCCGCCGCCACCAGCGACACCGCATGGCCATTGCAACCGGCACGGCCGGTGCGGCCAATGCGGTGCACATAGTCCTCCGCCTGGTTGGGTAGATCCAGATTCACCACGTGGGGGAGCTGGTGAATGTCGATGCCGCGAGCGGCGATATCGGTGGCCACCAGCACCCGCAGCTCACCGCTCTTGAAGCCGGCCAAGGCACGGGTGCGGGCCCCCTGGCTCTTGTTGCCATGGATCGCCGCGGCCGCCATGCCCTCTTGCGTGAGGCGATCGGCAATGCGATTCGCACCGTGTTTGGTGCGGGAGAACACCAGCACCTGCTGCCAATCGTTGCTCTTGATCAGGTGACAGAGCAGATCCGGCTTGCGCGCCATGTCACAGGGATGAAGCAGATGCTCCACCGTGGTGGCGGTGCGGTTCTCCGGTGTGGCCTGGAGCTGCACCGGGTTATGCAGCAAACCGGTGGCCAGCTTTTTGATCGATGCTTCGAACGTGGCGGAGAACAGCAGGTTCTGCCGCTTGGCCGGCAACAGCGCCAGGATTTTCTGGATGTCGCGGATGAAGCCCATATCGAGCATCCGATCGGCTTCATCCAGCACCAGGATTTCCACCCGGTTGAGCTTCACGGCGTTCTGCTGAGCCAGATCCATCAACCGGCCGGGGGTGGCCACCAGCACATCGGCGCCGCCACGTAAGCGCATCATCTGGGGATTGATCTTCACCCCGCCAAACACCACATCCGAGCGCAGATCGAGGTGGCGTGAATAGGCCGCCACGTTTTCGCCCACCTGGGCCGCCAGCTCGCGGGTGGGGGTCAGCACCAGGGCCCGCACCACGTTGTTGCGGGCGTGGGGGCCGTGGCGCAACCGCTCCAACATCGGCAGGGTGAAGCCTGCTGTTTTGCCCGTACCGGTCTGGGCGGCCGCCATCACATCGCGGCCCTCGAGCACCGCCGGGATGCACTGGGTCTGAATCGGCGAGGGGTTTGTATAGCCCTTCTCCAACACCGCCTGCACGATCGGCCGGCCTAGGCCAAGAGCGGCGAAGGGCGAGCTGTTCAGCTCCTCCTCGGAGGGCGCCGGAATGGCAGGGCTGGCGCTAGCGGCGGCTGAAGGTGTGAGGCGCCTGATGCGCTGCTGCGACGGTCGTCCGGAGCGCTGCTCCTGTCCCGGAGCTGGGTGCGTGGAGGAGGAGATAGGGAGCTGGCACTTGGAACCTCACCCTACGGGCGGGGTGGCGGGCTCGATTCGGTGTAGAGGAAGCGGGCTTGCTCGAGGGTGAGCTCCAGATCGTGGTCGCTGAGGTCGCAGGCTTCCGGCCAGTGCAACTGCAGCCAGGGGCGCAAACCCTGCACCCCCTCGGCGAAGAACGCATCCTGGGCCGCCAGCACGCGGAACTTGAGAAACTCCAGCAGCCGGGCCCGCAGGCGCGCGGGCTGGATCAGGCGGCAACGCCGTCCGTCCACCCAAAGGCGAAACCGATCCCCCGGGCTCAACGCGCCCAGCGGTGGGGCCAGCAGCTCCAGCAAACCAGCAGGCTGGTGATGGGCCTGCTTGGTTTCCGGGTGGGGGTAATAGATCAGCGCTCCTACAGCGGCAAGACGCGCATCAAGGGGCTCCAGCCAGCAGCGCCAGAAGGAGAAGGTTTCCGGGGGATGGCGATCGCTCCAGTGCAGCTGCTCAACCCGCTGATCGGGATCACGGAGCCGCCATTCGCCAGGGCTGAAATCCAGGTTGAGGGTGGCCGGCTGATATGGGCTCAAGTCGATCCCTACGGCCGCAAACAACGGGGTCTGCAGGCTGATGGTGCCGGCGGGATAGGGGCTATCCGCAGCCCGGCCGGAGGCCACACCATGGCCCGCCACCAGCTGGCCAATCCAGGGGGTGTCGGCTTGTTCAGGGCGGGGCAGCGAGCTGATCAGTGCCAAGCGATCACACCTCAGATGCGATCGCCGTGTGGTGGGCGCAGCGCTCACAGGGCCCCTCCGGCAACACCGCGCATCGCAGCAGCGGGCTGCGGGCGTTGTAGCTGCAGCTGGGGTCTCCGATCACCCAGCGCCCCTGCCACCAGCGGGCATCGGCCGGCTGCTTCTGGGCCTTCACCTGCAGGGCAATGGAGCTGAGCTCGTAGCGGCCGCTGCGCAACTGATAGCGGTGGTGGCGCTGCAACACCAAAAAGCTGCGGTCCTCCACCACCAGCCAGCGGCCGGGCTGGGGGATGTCGTCGAGCTCAAGCCTCTCGAGCAGGCGGTTGCTGCCTGCCTGGCGCAGTTCCACACGCATGCCGTTCAGCTGGATTCAGGGGTGGGGTAGCGGCTGGAGAACCCCCAGAGGAACAGCAGGCCCACCACCGCCAGCAGCACCCACTCCGGCGGCACCAGATCAGGTGCCGCTAGGCGCAGCAGCAGGCGCATCCCCACCAAGCCCACCGCCAGGTAGCCCGCCATTTCGAGATGGCGAAACACACCCAACCAGCGGATAAACAGCGCGGAGGTGAGCCGCAACGCCACCACGCCGATCACCCCACCCGCCATCACAAGCCAGAGGTTGTCGCTCACGGCGACGGCTGCAGCAACGCTGTCGAGCGAAAAGGCGAGGTCGGTCAGGGCCAGGGTGCCCACCACGGCAACCAAACCACGATCGTGATGGGGTGAACCGGGTTCGGGGGCGTGGTCTGCGTCCACTTCGGATGCAACCGCGGAGGAGGCGGGCATCAGGTTGCTGATGCAGAGCCAGAGCAGGTAGGCCGAAGCGAGCAGCTGAAGGGGCCAGAAATCGAGCACCCAACGCGCCACAGCGATCAACGCCAACCGGAACACCAGCGCTAGACCCAGGCCAAAGTTCAGGGCCTGACTTTGCTGTTGCGGATCGCGCAGCTGCCTGGAAATCGCCGCCAGGGCAATGGCGTTATCGGCGGAGAGCACGGCCTCAAGCGCCACCAGCAGCGGCAGCAGCAGCAGCCATTCACCCCATTGATCCGCCGCCTGGATCAGTGGTGAGAGAGAAGGAATCGACTCCGCTTCCATCGCGCCGTGCAGAGGATTCCTGGAGCAGGCAGTGTAGAAACGCTCGCCGACCCACTCCGCAGATGCAGACCCCTCCGGTGCTGAAGGCGCGGCTGGTGCACGCCGAGCCCGGCCAACGGGTGGTGCAGGTGAGCGCCTGGCAGGGCAACAGCTGCCTGGGCAGCGCCCTCGGCGAAGCCGCCAGCGCCGAGCTAGCGGAAGAACGCGCGATCACACGGCTGCAAGAACGGCTGGGAACCCACGCTTCACCCCCTTCCGAACCAGCCGCATCGGCAGCTGCTCAGGTGCGGCACCCGGTGATCCGACCTGCAGCAGCACCCACCGCGGAGAGCACGCAACCCGAATCCTCTGAGCCGCCACCACAAGCCACGTTGTTCAGCGCCAGCGAGCCAGATCCAGCACCACGCTCAGAGGCAACAGAAGCAACAGAGGCAACGGCCCCTGCCATGGCTTCGCCAGCGCAGGAGCCCCCTGCTGATCCCGACGACTGGAGCGATGAACTCGCCGAACTGGATGTGCAGCTGCAGCGCATTGGCTGGGACCGCAATCAAGAGGGGCAATATCTGCAACGGGCCTTCGGCCATCCCAGCCGCAACCGCCTCACCGCCTATGCGGATCTGGTGAGCTACCTGCGCTGCCTGCGCAACCTGCCCAGCGGCTGTGATACGGGCAGCGCACCTGTGCCCCTACGCCGCAAAGACCTCCTGGAGCAGTGCGATCAGCTGCTGCGCAGCCTCCAATGGGATGCCAGCCGCGGCCGGCAACTGCTGGAGCAGCAGTTCCAGCTCAGCAGCCGGCAACAACTGAGCGACGAGCAATTGCTGCAGTTCAACATGCTGCTGGAGGAAGCGCTGATGAGCCCGGCCCCGGCGTAATCCAGCCCATGCCCCGCTACGCCCTGCTCGAGCACACCGGCGCGCCAGACGATCCCAACGGCTGTCATTACGACCTGCTGCTGGAAGACGGCGAGCACTGCCGAACCTGGCGATTGGGCCAGATCCCCGTTGCTGGTGGTGCTGAACAGGAGGCGGTGCCTCTGGCGCCCCATCGGCTGGTGTGGCTCGAGCCGCGCAGTGCAGCTGTTTCTGGCAACAGGGGCTGGGCCCGCGGCATCGCCCACGGCGACTACGCCGGTGCCTTGCCCGCGGCAGCCGATGGCCCAGTGGCGCTGGAGTTTCTGGATGGCCCCCTGGAAGGGCGCTTACGGCTGGCGAACGGGCGCTGCAGGTTGGAGGCGAGCCCTACGCCAACCGGCAATGGGCCTTGATCAGCTGAACGCCGAGCTGCAAGTTGTCTTGGTTGGCATAGGCCTCTTCCTCCAGGGCCCGCTCCAAAGCCGTGCTGTTGCGGTAGAGGGGTTCCTGGAGATGCCGTATCGCAGCCCCCTGCACCCGCCGCGATAGGCCCAACAGCTGGGGCTGAGCCGTGAGCGATCCCTGGCGGCAGCTCTGCGCCACATGGATTGCCTCATGGTTGAGCACCCGCGCGAATTCACGGCTTCCCTTGGCCGGGATGTCGGAGCGGATGCGCAACACAGCTCGGGCCGGATCCCACTCCCCCGCGGCGCCTTGCTTGCGCGGTGGCCCGAGCAGCACCGTCACCCCGGCTTGGCGCATCTGGCTGAGCAACAGACGAATCGCCGATCGCTCCGCCGCAAAGCTGGGGGGATGGCGCATCAGCGCCTTGATTTGCTCCAGCGACAGCGGTTGCTCATCGGACCGTTTTTTGTAGACGTAGCGGGTACCGCCGCCCAGGATCGGTTCCGCCCGGGGGACCCAGGCCTGATCGCCTGCGCCCAGCTGGGCCATCAATCCCGGCTCACGTTCGGGCGTGAGCCGGTAATCAGCAGGACCCAGCGTTGCCATTGGCGCCGGGCGCTTGGGCCCATCCGCCATCCGGCTGAGCACAGCCCCGCCAGCCAGCAACAGCACTAGCGGCAGCAGCCTGATGAGGCAACCGGAGCGGTCAGGGGCGCTGGCCATCCACCCATTCTTGCGAGGATGGGCCGCTGTGCCGATTGAGCTCCATGCCCCTCACCGCCCTGGTGCGACAGCTGCAGCAGGCTCCGCTCACCGGCGAAGTGCTGCAGCGCAGCCAGCGCGACGAGCGGTTGCGGATGAGCGGAGCGGGACGAGGCGCGCGGGCCCTGGTGAGCAGCGCCCTGGCCACGGCCGCCGAGGCACCACTCCTGGTGGTGGTGCCAACCCTGGAGGAGGCGGGCCGCTGGGCGGCGCTGTTGGAGCTGATGGGCTGGAGCAGCGCCCAGCTGTATCCCACCAGCGAGGGCAGCCCCTACGAACCGTTTGATCCCACCAGCGAGATCACCTGGGGGCAGCTGCAGGTGCTCAGCGAGCTCCTCGATGAAGAGCGGGCCGCCTCGATGGCGATCGTGGCCACCGAGCGGGCCCTCCAGCCGCACCTGCCCCCGCCAGCGGCACTGAAGGCCCAATGCCTGAGCCTGCGCAAGGGCGACACGGTGGATCTCGAGGAGCTGGGCGAAACGCTCACACGCCTGGGCTACGAGCGCGTCACCTCCATTGAGCAGGAGGGCAGCTGGAGCCGCCGCGGCGACATCGTGGATGTGTTCCCGGTGAGCGCCGAGCTGCCGGTGCGCCTGGAGTTCTTCGGCGAAGAGCTGGAAAAGCTGCGGGAATTTGATCCCGCCAGCCAACGCTCCCTGGATCCGATCGAGGTGGTGCGTCTCACCCCCAGCGGCTATGGCCCGCTGATCGCCGATGCCCTGCGCGACGGCATGCCCGATGGGCTGGATCAGCTGCTCAGCCCGGAAGCGTTGGAGCAACTACTCGAAGGGGGCACCCCCGAAGGAATGCGCCGGCTGATGGGTCTGGCCTGGAGCGAACCGGCCTCATTGCTCAGTTACCTGCCGGCGAACACCTTGATCGCCGTGGATGAGCGGCGCCACTGCCTCGCCCACGGCCAGCAGTGGTTCGACCATGCCAACGAGCACCACGCTGAGGTGTGCGCCGAACTCGGGGTGGAGCTACCGGCAGTGCTGCACCGCACGCCCGAGCAGGCGCTGAGCAGCACGGAGACTTTTGCCGGCTTCGATCTGGCGGAGCTGCACGAGAGCGACAACCACCCCAACAGCTTTGATCTAGCCAGCCGGCCGGTGCCGGCCTACCCCAATCAGTTCGGCAAGCTGGCCGAGCTGATCAAAGGGCTGCAGCGCGAGAAGACACGGGTGTGGCTGCTGTCGGCTCAGCCCAGCCGCGCCGTGGCCCTGCTGGAAGAGCACGACTGCATCACCCGGTTCGTACCCAACTCAGGTGATCAGGCCTCGATCGAGCGGCTGATCGAGCAGAACACGCCCGTGGCCCTCAAAACCAAGGGCACCGCTGAGCTCGAGGGCTTGCAGCTGCCGGCCTGGAAGCTGGCGCTGATCACCGACCGCGAATTCTTCGGGCAGCAATCGCTCACCGCCACGGGCTATGTGCGCCGGCGCCGCAAGGCCGCCAGCCGCACGGTGGATCCCAACAAGATGCGCCCCGGCGATTTCGTGGTGCACCGCAACCACGGCATCGGCAAGTTCATCAAGCTCGAAAAGCTGGCGATCAGCGGCGAATCGCGCGACTACCTGGTGGTGCAATACGCCGACGGCCTACTGCGGGTGGCGGCCGATCAACTCGGCAGCCTCGGCCGCTACCGGGCCACCACCGAGCAACCGCCCGATCTCAACCGGATGGGCGGCACGGCCTGGAGCAAGGCCAAGGAGCGGGCCCGCAAGGCCGTGCGCAAGGTGGCGCTCGATCTGGTCAAGCTCTACGCCGAACGCCACCAGGCCGCCGGTTTTTGCTTCCCCGCCGATGGTCCCTGGCAAAGCGAACTGGAGGAGTCGTTCCCCTACGAACCCACCCCCGACCAGCTGAAGGCGATCGCCGATGTGAAGCGCGACATGGAAAAGCCCCAGCCGATGGACCGGCTGGTGTGCGGCGATGTGGGCTTCGGCAAAACCGAAGTGGCGATCCGCGCCATCTTCAAAGCCGTCACCGCCGGCAAGCAGGTGGCGATGCTCGCCCCCACCACGGTGCTGGCACAGCAGCACTGGCGTTCTCTCTCGGAGCGCTTTGCGCCCTATCCGATCAAGGTGAGCTTGCTCAACCGCTTCCGCACCGCCGGCGAACGCAAGGCGATCCAGGAGGGCCTGGGGGAAGGCACGGTGGATGTGGTGGTGGGCACCCACCAACTGCTGGGCAAGGGCACCGCCTTCAAGCAGCTCGGGCTGCTGGTGGTGGATGAGGAGCAGCGCTTCGGCGTGAACCAGAAGGAAAAGATCAAGGCGCTGCGCAAAGACGTCGACGTGTTGACCCTCTCGGCAACCCCGATCCCGCGCACCCTCTACATGAGCCTCTCCGGCGTGCGGGAGATGAGCCTGATCACCACGCCGCCGCCCCTGCGCCGCCCGATCAAAACCCACCTCGCCGCCCTGGATGAGGAGGCGGTGCGCAGCGCCATCCGCCAGGAGCTCGATCGCGGCGGCCAGATCTTCTACGTGGTGCCGCGGGTGGAAGGCATCGAAGACGTGGCTGAGGGGTTGCGGTTGATGGTCCCGGGCCTACGCCTCCTGGTGGCCCACGGTCAGATGGCCGAAGGCGAACTGGAGAGCGCCATGGTGGCGTTCAACGCCGGCGAAGCCGACCTGATGCTCTGCACCACGATCGTGGAGAGCGGCCTCGACATCCCGCGCGTCAACACGATCCTGATCGAAGACGCCCACAAGTTCGGCCTGGCCCAGCTGTATCAGCTGCGGGGCCGGGTGGGCCGCAGCGGCATCCAGGCCCATGCCTGGTTGTTCTATCCAGGTGATGCATCACTGAGCGAAGCAGCGCGGCAGCGGCTGCGGGCCATCCAGGAATTCGCCCAACTCGGCAGCGGCTATCAACTCGCCATGCGCGACATGGAGATTCGCGGCGTGGGCAACCTGCTGGGGGTGGAGCAGAGCGGCCAGATGGAAACCATCGGCTTCGACCTCTACATGGAGATGCTGCAGGAATCCCTGGCGGAGATCCAGGGGCAAGACATCCCCGCCGTCGACGACACCCAGATCGATCTGCCGATCACCGCCTTCATCCCCGGCGACTGGATCGCCGACAACGACGAGAAGATGGCCGCCTACCGCGCCGCGGCCGACTGCGGAAGCCCCGATTCTCTGCTGCAACTGGCCACCGACTGGGTGGATCGCTATGGCGCCATCCCGGCACCGGTGATCTCACTGCTGCAGCTGATGGAGCTGAAGCTGCTGGCCAAGCGCTGCGGCTTCTCACGCATCAAACCCGAGAAGCCCAACATCGCCCTGGAAACACCGATGGAGGAGCCCGCCTTCCGGCTGTTGCGCCAGGGGCTGCCCCAGCACCTGCACGGCCGGTTGATGTTCCAGGCCGGTTCCGGCACCACCTCCAAAGTGCTGGCCCGGGGGCTGGGGGTGCTGCCAATGGAGAAGCAAGTGGAGGAGCTGATGAACTGGCTCAAGCAAATGGCCGAACAGATTCCCGGCGCCGACGGGCTCACCGATGCCCAACGGGCCGAGCAGATCCAGGCCAAGAACGAAGCGGTGCTGAGCGTCTGATTCAGCCCCGGGCTGCGAGACGCCCTCTCTCAGGTGCGCAAAAGTCCGTTACAATTTTGAGAACTTCTGTAACGGGCTCTCATGGGCGCTGGTCTGGGCGAGGTGATCGATCTGGGTTCCAGCTTCGGCAGCGGTGGCCTGAGCCTGATCTCCTCCCTGGTGGGCCTGATCGCCCTGGGGGTTTACGCCCTGCTGCAAGGCGACACCGGCAACGATGACGATGACTCCACCCCTGGTGGTGGCTTGATGCAGCCTGTGGGCAGCGCCGCCTGAGGAAGTACCGCGGAGAGAATGATTAAGCAGCGCCTCAGCGGCTGCTCCCAGCTCCGCTCAGCGCAGCCGGCACATTGGCGCTCGCTGGGTTGTAGAGCTTCGCTTTGGTGACACCATTGCTGGCCTTCACCTGCTTGAGCAGGGTGGATTCGGCAACGCGGTACTGACTGTCCTTACTCGTACCCAGGTCTTCGAGCCGCAGCTTCTGGGCTTCCTGGGCGGTGAGTTTGGCCCTCACATCCGGATCAATGCCGTGCTTGTGGATGTCACGACCATCCGGGGTGAGGTATTTGGCGATGGTCACGGTCATGCCGGAGCCATCGGAGAGCCCGCGCACCGATTGCACCAGACCCTTACCGAAGGTCTTTTCACCCACCACCACAGCACGGTGGTTGTCCTGCAAGGCGCCGGAGAGAATTTCGCTGGCACTGGCTGAACCTTCATTCACCAGCACCACCAGGGGGCGCTGGGTCAGAGCACGGCCCGTGGCGCGCTTGGTGTCCTGAATGCCATCGCGCGTTTTGGTCGACACGATCACGCCTTCGTCCATCCATTGGCGGGCAATGGCGATGCTCGCCATCAGCAGTCCACCGGGATTGCTGCGCAGATCGAGGACGTAGCCCTGCACGTTCTCGCCCTCCAGCTTCTTGAGGGCATCCGCCATGTCCTTGGCGGCATTGGCGTTGAACTGCTTCAGGCGGATGTAGCCGATGCGGGTGCCATCGGCGCTGGTATTCACCTGGCTATCCACAGCGTGCAACTCAATGCGGGCACGCACCAACGGGGTGTCCACGAGCTTGCCGTCGCGGCGCAGTTGCAGGGTCACGGTGGAACCGGCTTGGCCGCGGATCAGCTTCACCGCGTCCTCGGTCGACATCCCCTTGGTGCTCTTGCCGTCGATCGACACGATCACGTCTTTCGGCATCACCCCGGCCCTGGAGGCCGGTGAACCCTCAATCGGACTCACCACCACCAATTCCTTGGTGTCTTTATCGAGGCTCAGCTGAATTCCCACCCCCGTGAGCTCACCGGAGGTGTCGATCTGCATCTCCTTGAACTCACGCGGATCCATGAACCGCGTGTAGGGATCATCCAGGCTGGCGAGCATGCCGCGGATCGCCTCGTAGCTCTCTTTGGAGCTGCCATAGGTTTTCGAGAGCACCTGGCGGCGCAGGCTGCGCCATTTCTCCGGCGTGTATTTGCCGTTGATATCCAGGTAATCGCGGAAAACGATCTGCCAGGTCTGATCAATCACCTCCTTGGGGCTGTCGTTCACCAACGACGCCGCGCTGGGTCCGAGCAGTGGCGGCAGCGCCACCACCCCCAGTGCACCCAGACCCACCAGCACCAGGACCCGCTTACCCCGAATGCTGCCCATCAACGGCTCCTGAGCCCTTCAATACGTTCAAGCTAGCCCCTACATCGTGGGGTGGAAGGAGGGAAAACCGGAGAATCCGTCAGGGATCCACCCAGCGGCCGTCCTCCTTGATCAGGGCGATCAGGGCATCAACGCCTTCAGCCTCCGGCACGCGGCGGATTTCCTCACGACCGCGGTAGAGGGAAATCACGCCTGGTGTCTTGCCCACGTAGCCGTAATCGGCATCCGCCATCTCGCCGGGGCCATTCACGATGCAGCCCATCACGGCGATATCCAGGCCCGTGAGATGGGCGGTGGCACTGCGCACCTTGTGGAGCACCTCCTCCAGGTTGAACAGAGTGCGGCCGCAGCTGGGGCAGCTCACGTACTCCACCATCGTTTTGCGCAGGCCCAGGGCCTGGAGGATGGAGTAGCAAACCGGGATTTCCTTCTCAGGAGCCTCGGTGAGCGACACCCGGATCGTGTCGCCGAGACCTTCACTGAGCAGGGTGGCGATGCCGGCTGTGCTCTTGATGCGGCCGTAATCGCCATCGCCGGCTTCGGTCACCCCGAGGTGCAGCGGGTAGTGGAAGCCTTCCGCATCCATGCGATCCGCCATCATCCGGTAGGCGGCCAGCATCACCGGCGCCCGCGACGCCTTCATCGAAATCACGATGTTGTGGAAGTCGAGCCGGTCGCAGATGCGGATGAACTCGAGGGCGCTCTCCACCATGCCCAGGGGGGTGTCGCCGTAACGGAACAGCATCCGCTCCGCCAGCGAGCCATGGTTCACGCCGATCCGCAGGGCCTTGTCCTGCTCCTTCAGCAGCTTCACCAGCGGCTCAAACGTTTCCGTGATGCGATCGCCGATCGCTGCAATCTCCGCATCCGAAAACTCAGTGCGGTTGGGATCGGGCTTATCAAACACAAACAGGCCTGGATTGATGCGCACCTTGTCGACGTGCTGCGCCACTTCCAGGGCGATCTTCATGCCGTTGTGGTGCACATCCGCCACCAGCGGCACCGGCTTGTAGGCGCTCTCCAAGCGTTGGCGGATCTCGCCCATGGCCTTCGCATGGGCCAACGACGGCACCGTGACCCGCACGATCTCGCAGCCGGCTTCATGCAGGCGGCGAATCCCAGCCGTAGCCCCTTCGATGTCGAGGGTGTCCTCGTTGATCATCGACTGCACCACCACCGGGTGGTCGCTGCCCATCCAGAGATCGCCCACCCGCACGCTGCGGGTTTTGCGGCGGCGGATCACCGTGTCGTAACGGGGATTGTTCGCTGCCTCAGTTGCCGGAGCGGAAGCCAGAGAGGCGGTCATGGCAGCAGCGCGCGCTAGGGCCGAAGAAGTTGGCGCAAGCCTGTCACAGCGGAGCAGTCAATTGGGCCAGGCGACGCTGCACGTCTTGGAGGTCGTGCCAGGTGAGCCACTTCGGTGATCCCCGCTCCTTCGAGGCGTTGCGCAGCAAATAAGAGGGATGGAGGATCGGCATCAGCCAGCGGCCCTCCAGGCTGCCGCCTTCGCCCTTGCGCCACTGGCCGCGCAACTTGGTGATGCCGCCCTTGATCCCCAGCAAACCTTCCACGGCCGTGGCACCGGCCAGGAGAATCACCGGCGGATCCACCAGCTGGATCTGTTGATCAAGCCAGGGGCGGCAGGCCGCCATCTCCAGGCCCGTGGGCTTGCGGTTCTCCGGCGGGCGGCACTTCACGATGTTGCAGACGTAGGCATCGCGATTGCTGTCGATCCCCACGCTCTCGAGCATGCGATCCAGCAGCTGGCCGGATCGGCCCACAAACGGCTTGCCCTGCTCATCTTCTTGAGCGCCAGGACCCTCGCCAATCACCATCAGCGGTGCGCGGGGATTGCCGCGGCTCACCACCACCTGGGTGCGGCTGTGGCCCAGGCCGCAGCGGCGGCAGCCATCACACGCCGCGGCCACCTGATCCAGCTCCTGCTCCAATTCGGCAGCGGAGAGGCGGCTGGCTTGGGGCGGAAACATCGTCATGGCGGCGACTTTATGGTCGGCCCACCAACAGCAACAGCCCGTTGCCCTCGGGATCGAGCAGCCACACCTCCGAGCCAAAGGGCTCCTGGCGCGGATCCTCCAGCCGTTGCGCGCCCAGGGCCAGCGCCTGCTGCTGCCATTGCGCAAGGTCCGTGCCATCCCCCTGCCGTTTCAGGCAAACCGCGAGCCGGCCACGACCAGGCGCCACCGGCCGCTGACGACTGGGGCGATACAGCTCAAGCCAGCCCAGCTCAGGCAGCGGCACCCGCCAGTGGGAAGCACTGAAGCCAGGCTCAGCGGAGGCGCCCACCAAAGCGGCATAAAAAGCCGCTAAGGCTTGAGGGGCATCCGCCGCCAGCACCAGAGCCGCTGAGCTGGCGGGCCGTGCATCGATCAGCGGATCTGTCATGGCGGAGCCAATCACATCAGGGCTGCGCCATCCAGCAGGGCGCTCACAAAACAGTGTGCGCTGAACGCTTGCGGGGATGCGGCATACGGCAGGATGCACATCACACCGGCAAAGCCCCGCGGCGTTGCCCTTTTCGTCGCTGCGCCGATGCTGCGCCCGCCCTCTCAGCGCACCCTGACGCTGTCCGCCCGGGCCGAGGCTCTTCAGCCTTCCCTCACCCTGGCCATCGCTGCCAAAGCCAAGGCGCTTAAAGCCGAAGGCCAGAACATTTGCAGCCTCAGCGCCGGCGAACCCGACTTCGACACCCCCGCCTTCATCTGTGAGGCCGCAGCCGAGGCGTTGCGCAGCGGTCAGACCCGCTACGGCCCCGCCGCCGGCGAACCAGCGTTGCGGGAGGCGATCGCCGCCAAGTTGAGCCAGGAAAACCAGGTGCCCACCCGCAGTGAGCAGGTGCTGGTGACCAACGGCGGCAAGCAAGCGCTCTACAACCTGTTCCAGGTGCTGCTGGGGCCGGGCGATGAGCTGCTGCTGCCCGCGCCCTATTGGCTGAGCTACCCAGAAATCGCCCGCCTCGCGGGGGCCTCGGTGCGGTTGCTGCCCAGCTCCGCCGCCGAGGGCTTCCGCCTTGATCCAGCCCAACTCGAAGCTGCCATCACCCCAGCCAGCAAGCTGCTGGTGCTCAATAGCCCCAGCAACCCCACCGGCATGGTGCTGAGCCGCCAGGAGCTGGAGGCCATCGCCGCCGTGCTGCGCCGCCATCCCCAGGTGGCGGTGGTGTGCGACGAGATCTATGAGTTTTTGCTGGCCCCAGGGCACACGCACCACAGCCTGGCGGCTGTAGCTCCCGATCTCGCCGATCGGGTGTTCAGCGTGAATGGCTTCGCCAAAGGTTGGGCGATGACCGGTTGGCGCATCGGCTGGCTGGCCGGCAACGCTGATGTGGTGAAAGCCGCGATTGCCTTGCAGAGCCAGAGCACAAGCAACGTGTGCAGCTTTGCCCAGTTCGGGGCGCTCGCCGCGATCAGCGGCTCCCGCGACTGCGTGCACGCCATGGCGGAGCGGTTCAATGAACGGCGGCAGCTGCTCAGCGATGGGCTCCAAGCCATCGCCGGGCTGCAACTCCTTCCACCGGAAGGCGCCTTCTACGCCTTCCCAGATGTGAGCAGCACTGGCCTCGATTCGATGACCTTCTGCAACCGCCTGCTCGATGAGCACGGGCTCGCGGTGGTGCCCGGGGTGGCCTTCGGCGATGACCGCTGCATTCGCCTCTCCTGCGCCGCCGCCAACAGCAGCATCGAAGAGGGGCTGCATCGGCTGGAGCGCTTCATCCAGAGCCTCTGAGGCCATCCAGCCCAGGCTGTTCCCCCTAAAGCAGAGAATCAGCAGGCACCACTGGCGGAAATCCCGCCCCTGCCCATGGTTCTGTTTTCCATCCGCGGCCGAGAACGTTCGGCCGCCGTGCTGGCCGGCATCGGCCTGGCCCTGGCCCCGGCGGCCCTCCCCACCTTCAGTCCCACCCAGCTGCCCCTACCGGCAGCTCACGCGCAGCAGAGCAGCAAACCGGTGCTGCGCATCAGCGCCATCCCCGATCAGCAGCCGGAGAAGCTGAACCGGCTCTACGGGCTCGTGGCCAATGAATTGAGCAAACAGCTCGGCGTGCGGGTGCAATACGTGCCCATGACCAATTACGCCGCGGCGGTGAGCGCCTTCCGCACCGGCAATCTCGATCTCGTGTGGTTCGGCGGCCTCACCGGCGTACAGGCGCGCCTGCAGAAGCCCGGCGCCAAGGTGCTCGCCCAACGCGACATCGATGCCTCGTTCCACACGATCTTCATCGCCAACACCAAAAGCGGGCTGAAGCCGGTCACCTCCGTGAACGGTCTCAGCCAACTCAAGGGCAAGCGCTTCACCTTCGGCTCGGAGAGCTCCACCTCTGGCCGCTTGATGCCGCAGTATTTCCTCGGCCAGGCCGGTGTGAAGCCCAACCAGTTCGCCGGCGGCGCTCCAGGCTTCAGCGGCAGCCATGACGCCACTGTGGCCCTGGTGCAGAGCGGCGCCTACGAAGCCGGCGCGGTGAATGAGCAGGTGTGGCGCGCGAGCCTGCACAACGGCAAAGCCAACCGCTCCAAGGTGATGGCGATCTGGAAAACCCCGGGGTATCCCGATTACCACTGGATTGCCCAGCCGGATCTCGACAAACGCTTTGGCAAAGGGTTCACCAACCGGATCCAAAAAGCGATCCTGAGCTGGCGGCCGAGCAATCCAGAGCAGAAGCAGATCCTCAGCCTGTTCGGTGCTCAGCAGTTCACCGCGGCCAAGGCCAGCGCCTACGGCCGGATCGAACAGGTAGGTCGCCAGATCGGCCAGATCCGCTGAGCACGGGCAGCGGTTGCCAGCAGGCAGCAGAATCGAGGGGCGAGAGCCTCGCCCTTCCCGATGACACTGCTGCTGGATCTGGTGCTGGTGGTGGCCGGGTTACTGCTCTGGCAGCGCAGCTGCAGTGAGGGTGATGACGTGTGGGTGTTGTTCCTGCGCTCCCTGGCCGCCATCGATCTGGCCGTGATCGCCCTGGGCAATGGCGTGCTCTGGCTGGAAATCCCTCTGTTGGTCTTGGCGCTGACCCTGCCCTCGGTCAAGCGGATCGAAGGTGAGGAGAAGCGCTCATGAATCCCCGCGGCCCCGACATCATTGAACTGATGCTGGTGGGGCTCATCCTGGCGCTGCTGGCGTTCCGCTTCAGCTCGCTCTAGTGCAGACGGCGGCATCGACCCGCCAGGCACAGTGGGAGGTCATGAAGACCCCAGGACCAACCCACAGCAGCTTGCCCAGCGAACCGGTGCTGGAGCTGCGCAATGTGGCGGTACCCGGGAGACAGCAGCCCCGGCTGGACGGCATCAACCTGCGGTTGGAGGCGGGCGAACGGGTGGCGCTGCTGGGCCCCAGCGGCGCCGGCAAAAGCACCTTGTTGGCGGTGGCGAATGGCTTGCTCGAACCCTCTGAGGGAGAGGTGCGGTGGTGCGGCGCCGGGCGCGCCCACAGCCAGCGGGCTCGGCGCCGCCAGCAGGCCCGCATCGGCACCCTCTGGCAGGACCTGCGCCTGATCGAAGAACTGAGTGTGCAGCAGAACCTCAACTGCGGTCGGCTGGCCCAGTGGGGCTGGCCGCGCGCCCTGCTCAACCTCCTCCTGCCCCTGGAAAGCGAGGCCTGCGCTGAAGCCCTCCGGCAGGTGGATCTCGAGCCGCAGCTGCTCAACCAACCGGTGGGCGAGCTCTCGGGCGGCCAACGGCAACGGGTGGCGATTGCCCGCCTGCTGCGCCAGCAACCGCTGCTGCTGTTGGCGGATGAACCCCTGGCCAGCCTCGATCCGCGCCTTGCCCAAGACCTACTGCAGTTGTTGATCGCCCAGACCTCGGCTCCCAGAGCGCTGCTGTTAAGCCTGCATCGCCCGGATCTGTTGCAGGGCTTTGATCGGGTGGTTGGCCTGCGCCAGGGGCGCATCCAGTTCGATCGAGCCGTGAGCGAGCTGCAGGCCGCTGAGCTCGAGGTTCTGTACGCCGGGGTACCCGTAGCCAGCGGCAGCCGATGAAACCAGCCGCACCGCTGCTGCTGCTGTTGCCCGCCCTGGTGCTGGTCCCCGTGCTGCTGCTCCTGCCAGGGGTGATGCATGGGGGCGGCTGGGATCTGATCGGTCAGTTTCTGCTCGCGGCCGTGCAGCCCTCGACGGATCCTGTGGTGCTGGCGTCGTTGCTGCGGGGGCTTGGGGTCACCGCCGGCATGGCTCTGCTGGGCTGGTTCGCCAGCCTGCTGATCGGCCTGATCGGCGGTTTGGCCAGCTCGCGGCTGCTCTGGCGCACCCTGATTGGCCACAGCTGGCCGGCGGAGGCGCTGCGCCGCTTGCTGGCCATCCCGCGCTCCATTCATGAACTGATCTGGGGTCTGTTGCTGCTGCAGGTGATCGGTCTGCAGCCGGTGATCGCGGTTGTGGCGATTGCAATCCCCTACGGAGCCCTGGTGGCCCGGGTGGTGAGCGATCTGCTCGACAGCCTCAGCGAGCGCAACCTGCAGGCTCTTGTGGCGGCAGGCAGCCCACCGCCGGCAGCTTTGCTCACCGCCATGGGACCGCCGCTCCTCCCAGGGCTGATCAGCTACGGCGGCTACCGGCTCGAATGCGCCCTGCGCAGCGCCACCTTGCTGGGGGTTTTTGGTCTGGGCGGCCTGGGCAATGAACTGCTGCTCACCTTGCAATCCCTGCAATTCCACGAGCTCTGGAGCGGCCTCTGGCTGCTGCTTGGGGTGATGTTGGCGCTGGAGGCGGTGATCGGCAGGCTGCGGCGGCGCTGGGGCATGCCCAGCCGCTTCAGCCTGCGGGCCAGCAGCGTGGGGCGGCGTGGCCGGGAACTGGTGCTGGCGGCGCTGCTGCTGGTGCCGGTGGTGTTCGGCGTGGGGCAAGCCCTGGCGATCGAACCGTCTGTGCTGCTGCAGTGGCAACCGCTCCCCCCCATCGCCCCCGGCGGCTGGAGCGAAGCCCTGGCCTTGCCCTGGCCAGCGCTCATCTTCAACACCGTGGTGCTCACCCTGTTGGCGGCTGCGCTGGCGGTGGGCGTGGCGCCGCTGCTGCTGTTGCTGGTGGCGCCTTGGCCCTGGGGGCAGCGCTTACTGCAACTGATCTGGGCGATCGGGCGGCTGTGGCCGCCGCCGCTCACGGCCCTGCTGCTGCTGTTCGTGCTCAAGCCCGGGCTGATCACAGCCGCGTTGGCCCTCGGCTTTCACAACCTGGGCATCCTGGGGCGCTTGCTACTGGAGGGCAGCGAGGCAGCTGGGCCCCAACGGCAGGAAGCCCTCAGCAGCAGCGGCGTCGGTCCGCGTTTGGCGCTGCTGTACGGACGCTTCAGCGCCTTGGCGCGCTCTTACCTGGCCTATGGCGCCTATCGCGCCGATGTGATCCTGCGGGAAACCGTGGTGGTGGGCCTGGTGGCCGGCACCGGCCTCGGCAGCCAGCTCAATCAGAGCCTCAGCGCCTTCGCTTTCGATCAACTGCTGCTGTTGCTGGCGGCCTACGCAGTGCTCACCCTGCTGGGGGAAGATCTCAGCGACCGCGCCCGCCAACGGCTGCTGCAGCGATGAGCCTTCCGATTCCCCGCAAGCTGATCGTGATGGGCGACAGCGGTGTGGTGGGCTGGGGGGATCCGGAGGAAGGCGGCTGGTGTGAACGCCTGCGCCGCCACTGGATGGGGCTCCCCCAGGGGCCAGTGCTCTACCCCCTCGGCGTGCGTGGTGATGGGCTCGAGCGGGTGGCCGCCCGGCTCCAACAGGAGGTGAGCTGCCGCGGCGAACTGCGCCGGCAACTCCCCCAGGGCATCTTGCTGGCGGTGGGTCTGAACGACACCGCCCGGGTGGGCCGGCCGGATGGACGCCCCCAGCTCGATGCCGATGCCTTTCTGTTCGGGGTGCAGCAGCTGCTCCAACAGGCCAAATCGCTGGCACCGGTGCTGGTGCTGGGCCTCACACCGGTGGATGAGGCGGTGATGCCCTACGCCGATGTGCTCTGGTACCACCTGGAGCAGGTGCGCCGCTACGAAGGCCTGCTGGAAGAAGCCTGCCTGGAAGCGGATGTGCCCTTCCTGCCGCTGCTGGAGAGGTTGCTGCAGGATCCCAACTGGCTGCACTGGCTGAGCAGCGATGGGTTACACCTCAACAGCGAGGGGCACCGCCAGGTGTACGAGCGGGTGCGGCACTGGCCGGCCCTGTTGCAATGGGCCGACCTGCAACCGCTCACGGTCGGCAGCGTCAGCGCCTGATCACAGCCGCGGCAGAGCGTCATCCCCCAAACGGGGGAGGCCAACTCCACCAGCCAGGTGGAGCGCCAAATGAGCTCGGCCGGCGAGCGTGAAAACACGCAACTGCCCAGGCCCGATGCACACCTTCACCGCCCGCGCTGACTTCAGCCAGCGCAATGCCGCACTGCTGGCCGCCTACCAACAGTGCCGGACAACTGCCAACCGCAATGCCGTGATCCACGCCAACCTGCCGCTGGTGTGGCGGGTGGCCCGCCAGGAATCACAACGCAGCGGCCACAGCTTCGACGACCTCACCCAGGAGGGCTGTTTTGGGCTGATCAAAGCCGTGGAGCGCTTTGATCCAGGCCGCGGTCACAGCCTGAGCACGGCTGCTGTGCCCTGGATTCGCGGCGCCATCCGCCACTACCTGCGCGATCGCTCCCACCCCATCAGCGGCAGCCACCACCTGCTGGAGCTGCATCGCCGCGGCCAAGCCCTTCAGAAGCAGCGACAGCAGCAGGGGCTCGCCCCCCTCAGTGCCGGCGCCCTCGCCACGGCCCTGGGCTGCAGCCTCGAGCGCTGGCAACTGGCCCTAGCGCGGCGGCGCAGCCTTCAGCTGGCCAGCCTGGAGCAGCCCCATCTTGACGACGACGGCGACCTCACCCCCCTGGTGGAGCAGCTGCGCGACAGCAGGGCCGGCGATCACTACGCGCGGGTGATCCGCTGGGAGCAACGGCGCCACCTCTGGCGCATCTTGCGCCGGCTGGAGCGGCGGCAACGGCGCTGGATTCTGGGGCGGCTCCTGCGGCAGGACACCTGGCGGCAGCTGGCCAGTGGCAGCGGCCTGAGTCCCAAGGCGGTGCAACGGCGCTGCGAGCAGCTGCTGCAGGAGCTGCATCAGCAGCTGACGCCCCTGATGGGCAGCTAAGGGTCACCCCAGGCCCAACCACTCCGCCGCTGCCATGGCGATCACAGCGGCGAGGGTGGTTTGCAGAGCATTCACCAGCTCATTGCTGAGCCAGGCGCAACGCTGCTGCACACCCGCACCGATCAGGCTCTCCAGCAGGGTGGCCAGCAAACCCACCAGCGTCACCACCCCCCAGGCCAGAGGGGTCTGCAGCAGGCCAAGCTGCAGCATCACGAGCGCCATCAGGCCACTACCCAGCAAGCTCGCGGCCGTGCCCTCCAGGGAGATCGCTCCCTCGGTGCCGGGAGGCACCGGCCGCAGGGTGGTGATCAGCACGGTGCGACGCCCCCAGCGCTTGCCGATCTCGCTGCCAAAGGTGTCGGCCAATTTGGCGCTGAAACTGGCCGCAAAACCAAGCCGCAGCAGGGTGACCGGCGCCGAGGGAAGCAGGCTGAGCAGCGCCAGGGCGGCACCGGTGGCGGCCGATCCCCACACGTTTTCGGGGCCCCTCCGGCCGCCGCGGGCCTCCGCCAGCCCATCGGCCTGCTTGCGGCGAAAACCCAGCCGCGTCACCAGCGAACCGAGGCCCAGATAGAGCACCACAGCCCACCACCCCGCCCAATCCAGGCTGCCCAGCAGCAGCGTGCCCAGGATGCCGGCATGCACCCAACCGGCGCGGGTGAGGAGCGGCAACCACTGGGCAGCAGCAATCAGAACGGCATTGATCAGCAAGGCCAGCGCCCAGTGCTGCAAACGGTCGGCACTGAGCAACACCTGAAGCTCCAGCATTCCCAGCAAGCCCGCAGCGGCCAACGCAACACAGGCCCAGCACAACACAACCGCAGCCCTTCTGTTGCACTGCCCTAAGGGATCGGCCCTGAAGCCCCGCCGGCAGCGGATAATCCAGCCATCCGCCTCAGAACCGGCGCCATGGTGTTCAACCGCAAGGGCAGCTTCTTCCTCAACCTCGATGAGAAGGCCCCCGCGGCGCCGGCCGCCGTGGCCCCTGTTGCTGAACCCAAGAAGACCGCCGACAAGCCCAAGGCCAAAGCGACCGCTGCGCTGAAGGTTGAGTCCAAACCGGAAGCTGCCGAACCGGTTGCACCCGCGGCTGCCGCCCCCGGCGGCAAGGTGCTCACCACCGCCGAAGCCATCGCCGCTGAACTAGCAGCCGAGCAAGCGGCCAAGCCCGCGGCCACCCTTTCCACCTTTGCCCCAGAGTGCGTCACCGCCGGTGGTGCCCTGCCGATGCGCCGCCGCCGTGGTGGCGCCAACCTGGCGGGCTTCCGCAGCATGGCCGGCGGATTGTTCGGCAAGAAGTGATCGCCTTCAGCCCCTGGCCGCGCGCCAGTGGCTGATCAGAGCCGCACCCGCCACAGCAGCCGTGGAGCTGCGCAGGATCGTGGGGCCCAACTGCACGGGGCTCCAGCCACAGCCCAGGGCCTGCTCCTCCTCAGCGGGGCTCCAACCACCCTCCGGCCCACAGGCCAGCCACACCTGATCGGGGAGCTGGGCAGCCGAGCTGGCCAATGCCTCAACCAACAGCGGCAATCCCTCCTGCCGTGTGGTCGCCCACAACCGCATCGCGGCCACTGAAGCCGTGGCTGCGTCAGTACTGAGCAACTCCGTCAGGGGTGTCGGCGGATCGATCTGAGGCAACCAGAGGCGCTCACATTGTTCGGCCGCCTCCTCCGCGATGCTCTGCCACCGCTCCGGCCGCAGCTGGCCCTGCACGGCGGTGCGCTCACAGAGCAGTGGCACGAGCCGATCCACGCCCAGCTCCACCGCCATCCGCACCACCAGCTCAAAATCCCGCTTCACCACCGCAGCCGCCAGCACCACAGCCGGCTGATCCCGCGGCTGGCTGAGCAGGGGTTGCGCCAGCGGCTGCAGCATCCGAGCCTGCTCGCGATCGAGCAACTCGGCTTCCCAGAGATGGCCGGCGCCATCCACCACAGCGAAGCGGTCACCGGGGCCGTAGCGCAGCACCTTGCAGAGATAACGGCTGTGCTCCGCACTGAGGCCTAAAACGCCATCGGCCATGGCTTGCTGCAGCCGCACTGGCGGGATCAGCACACGCCGGCACTCGCGGGCCATGGTCAGGCGTCTGGGTCGCGCAGGCTGGTGAACAGGTTGTCGGGATCGTCCTCCACGGGCCAGTCCTCGTTGACGCCGCCGATCAGCAACTCCTGGATCTCCACCACATCGGTATCGAGCTGGCGCAAGGTGTTGATCAGCACATCGAGGGCGAGGGCATCACTGGTGCCGAGATCCAGCCAGCAGCGAGCCCACTCGCCGCGATAGTCCATCTCGCCCATGTTGTGCATCAGGGCCGGCATCGCCCGTGCGGCGGTCTCGGCGTCGTACGCCATGCCACTCAGCTCAGCGCCCTCCTCCTGCACCTGCAGGTTTTCGGCGTTGAAGCCACCGAGTTTGCCGAGGAAAAACCAGCTGTCGAACGCCGTTTCGATGTACCCCCGCTCCCCCTGGCCTGGGGCATTGCTGAAGCGCAGCCAGATCCAGCAGTTGAAGGGATCGAATTCGCGAAAGCGGATCTCCATCGGGGCAGGGCGCAGCGCAGCGTTGACTCCATCAAACATGCTGGGGGCACCGCCAGGCCATGCCGCCGTCGATGCTTGAGCTGAGGTCGCTGAACTATCACCCGGCCACGGCCCCAGAGCCCGTGCTGCGGGGCCTCGATCTACAGCTGCAGGTGGGGCAGCCGGCGCTGGTGGCTGGGCGCAGCGGCTCCGGTAAATCCACCCTGCTGGAGTTGATTTGCGGGTTGGCTGAACCCACTGGCAGCGGGAGTCGCTCGATCCGCTGGAACGAGAAGGCGCTGAATGCCCGCCAACGGCGCTGGCTGTGCGGCTTGCTGTTCCAATTCCCCGAACGCCATTTCCTGGGGCTCAGCGTGGGGCAGGAGCTGAAGCTCGGCCAGCGCCGCGTGCCGTCTGAGCGAATCGAAGCGGTGTTGCACCAGGTGGGGCTCGATGGCCTCTCGCTGCAACAGGCGCCAGAGGCCTTGAGCGGCGGCCAGCAACGCCGCTTGGCCTTGGCGGTGCAGCTGCTGCGCAACCCCAAGGTGCTGCTGCTGGATGAACCCACCGCGGGCCTGGATTGGTCGGTGCGAGGGGAAATCCTGGAGCTGCTGGCGGAGCTGGGGCGCGAGCGGGTGCTGTTGGTGGTGACCCACGAACCCGACCTCTTTGATGCCTGGGTGGCACCAGAGGAGCGCTATCGGTTGCAGGCCGGCGTGCTGCAGCCCCTCGAGCACGTCCTGCACTGAATCGAACGCCCTGCGCTGAATACAGTGCCCACTTCGGGCGCAGGCAAGCAGGCAATGGCGGATCAGTTGGTGCGGGCAACGGCGGCCGGCGGTGGCATCCGCCTGGTGGCAGTGAGCACCAGCACCGTGGCCCGCTATGCGCGGCGACGCCACCAGCTGTCGTATCTCACTACCGCGCTGCTGGGCCGCGCCATGACCGCCGGCTTGCTGCTGGCCAGCTCGATGAAGGTGCGCCATGGGCGGGTGAATCTGCGCATCGCCTCCGATGGCCCGATGCGCGGTCTGATGGTGGATGCCGGCCGCGACGGCACCGTGCGCGGCTATGTGGGTAACCCTGGCCTGGAACTCGATCTGCTGCAGGAAGCCGATGGGCTGCACCATTTCGACTTCAAGCAGGCCACCGGCACCGGCTACCTGCATGTGGTTCGTGATCTGGGGGAGGGAGAACCGTTCAGCTCCACCGTGGAATTGGTGAGCGGCGGCATCGGCGACGACGTGGCCTCCTACCTGCTGCACTCCGAGCAGACCCCATCGGCGGTGTTCGTGGGTGAGCAGATCGACAGCTCCGGCTTGAAGCATGCCGGTGGTGTGCTGGTGCAGGTGCTTCCCAAAGCGGCCCGTGAACCGGCGCTGGTGGCCCTGCTGGAGGAGCGTTGCAAGGAAATCAGCGGCTTCAGCCAGAAACTGGCTGCCTGCGAAGGCAACCTGGAATCACTGCTGCGCGAGATCTTCCCCGACCTCGATCCCCAGCTGCTCGACGACGCCGAAGCCTCCCAGGAAATCACCTTCCACTGCCCCTGCAGCCGCAAGCGCAGCGTGAACGCGCTGAAGCTGCTGGGTGAAACCGAACTCAGCGAGATGCTCCAGCAGGACGGCAAAGCCGAGCTCACCTGCCACTTCTGCAATGAGATCTATGAGGTGGGCAGCGGCGAGCTGCAGGAGCTGATTAACGAACTGGCCGCCGCCTGAGCTCAGGCGATCAGCAAGGCACCGAGCAGCAACAGCAGCAGGGCCGGCAGGCTCTGCACCTGGGGCGACGCCAGGGGCAAACCGAGCGGCAGCGAGGGATCGATGGCGCTCACCAACAGCCCACCCAGCAGCAGCCCGAGGCTGAGCAGCAGCACGCTCCAGCCCACTGCCGGCAGCAGCCGGCCGAGCCGGCGCTGCAGATTCACCACGGTGAGCACCGTGGCAAATGCGAGCACCAGCTCGGCATTACCGGCGGGGGCGATCAGCAGCATCGCCAGCAACACCGCGCCACCGGCTAGGGGAAACCAGCGCTCACGGCCCTCTGCCAGGGCCACGGTGGGTAGCGCTGGGGCACTGAGCTTGAGGGCAGGCCTGGGCAGCGCCGGGAGGTTGGGCAAGGAGGGCAGCGAAGGCTTCGCAGCCGATGCGGCAGCGGCGGGTTTGGCGGCCTCGCGTTGGGAGGCGTTGAGGGCAGCGGTGCTCACCTTGCCCTGCTGACGCTCCTTGAGCCGGTCCATCAACACGGCGTCGTAAGCGGCTTCGATGCGCGCCCGGGCCATGGGCTCCTCGCCCACTTCCGCCAGGCGCGCCTGCTTGGCGGCCTGCACCGCGTCGAAGCTGGCATCAGGGGTGATGCCAAGCCGCTCGTAGGGATTCAGCGAGCCGGGCTGGGCAGGGCCACCGGATGGATCAGTTCCCTGGGTCATGCCGCGGCTGAAGATGCAGTGCGATCACACCAGCCTAGAGAGGGAAAGCGGCTGAAGCCTTGGCTCAGAACAGGGGCTCGCTGTGGCGATAGCCGCCCTCGAGCTGAAGCAGCCGCCGCTGCAGCTCAGCTTCATCGCGCTGCAACCAGCAGCGGCGCTTCAGTAACGGCATCTGCGGCGGCAAGTGGCTGCCTTCGCGCATCTCCACCGCCGCCGAACCCGGCGTGGGGCCGGGCACGAAGTTCACGTAATCGCAACCCCCATCGTTGCGGGGTCGTACAAGCCAGAGGGGCCTCGCCATCGCCAGAACCGCCGTTGTGACCTTTCTTCGTAAAGATTCTGGCGGCCCGATCGCGCTGTCGTGGCTTTGGGAGCCACTGGCTCTGGCTTGAAGCGGGCCCGTCAGAGGGCGATCGGTTCCACCCCACTCACCACCGGCGCCACCGCACTGAGTTCCAGATCCGGATGGTCCTCGCCCAGCTGGTTGAGGTTCCACTCGTTCTTGAACAGCAGCACCGGCCGGTCCCAGGCATCACGCACGGTTTTGCAGTTGAAGATGCGGCCCACCTGCCCGAGGGCCGGCCAACCACCCACCACCCAGCGGGCCACGGAGAAGCCCAGGGGTTCAAGGCGGGTCAGCACGCCGTATTCGTTCTCGAGGCGGTATTGCACCACCTCTAGCTGCAGTTGCCCCACCGCCGCCAAGATCGGATCGCGTTTGCTCTGATCGGTGTCGTAGAGGATCTGCACGGCGCCTTCCTCCCGCAACTCATTCACCCCCTTCCGGAAGCTCTTGAAGGCCGACGGGTTGGGGTTGCGCAGCCAGGCAAAGATCTCCGGGCTGAAGCAAGGAATCCCCTCGTATTCCACCTTCGGGCCGAGATACAAAGTGTCGCCGATGGCGAACATCCCGGGGTTGTTGAGGCCGATCACATCGCCGGGGTAGGCGTCTTCCACCACCTCACGGTCTTGGCCGAACAACTTTTGCGGCCGTGAAAGGCGGATGGTCTTGCCGGTGCGCGCGTGCTGCACCGTCATGTCTTTCTCAAACTTGCCGCTGCACACCCGCACGAACGCCACGCGATCGCGGTGGCGGGGGTCCATGTTGGCCTGGAGTTTGAACACAAAGCCGCTGAAGCCCGGGCGCACCGGCTCGATCTCGCCGGCGCTACTGCTGCGGGGGATGGGCTTTTGAGCCAGCTCCAGGAAGGCATCGAGGAACGGGCGCACGCCGAAGTTGGTCATGGCCGAGCCGAAGAACACCGGGCTGAGCTCACCGGCGTGCACCAGCTCAAGATCCAGCTCATTGCCAGCCGCCTCCAGCAGCTCCAGCTCCTCCAGCGCTGCATCCAGCAACTCGGGCTCCACCGCACCACTACTGCGCGCTTCTTCCACGCTCAGCACCTTCTCTTCTGAGGTGCGGCCGCGCTCGGCCCGCAAAAACAGAATCACGTCATGGCTGCGGCGATCGATCACGCCGCGGAAGCGATCGCCGCTGCCGATCGGCCAGTTCACCGGCCAGCAAGCCAAGCCCAACTCCTGCTCGATCTCATCGAGCAGCTCCAGGGGCTCGCGCCCGGGCCGGTCCATCTTGTTGATGAAGGTGAAGATGGGGATGCGCCGCATGCGGCACACCTCAAACAACTTGCGGGTTTGCGGCTCCAGGCCTTTGGCCGCGTCTTCGAGCATCACCGCGTTATCGGCGGCGGCGAGGGTTCGGTAGGTGTCTTCCGAGAAGTCTTGGTGGCCGGGGGTATCCAGCAGGTTGATCGTGCTGCCGCTGTAGTCGAACTGCAGCACGGTGGAGGTAATCGAGATGCCGCGCTGCTTCTCGAGCTCCATCCAGTCGGAGGTCACCTTGCGCTGCTCGCCCTTGGCCTTCACGGCACCGGCCTGCTGGATCGCACCCCCGTAGAGCAGCAGCTTCTCGGTGAGGGTGGTCTTACCCGCGTCGGGGTGGGAAATGATCGCGAAATTGCGGCGCCGCGCCACGGCTTCGGCCAGGGACTGGAGCTCGGGTGTGGCGGCGGGAGCAGAGGTGCTGGTCATCGGCCAAGCCTCTCAGAGCAGCTGCCCCCAGACCTCCAGATAGCGATCCTCTAGGGCCGCCACCTGCAACTGGTCCGCCAAACCAGCCTCCTGCAACTGCTGCTGCACCTCCTCAGGAGTGAAGGCAGCGTGCAGTGAAGCGAGGTAATCACGTTGAAGCACAGGAGGCGCATCTGCCAGGTAGCGGCGTTGCAGAGCGATCGCCGCCTCCGGGGAAGCGGGCCGCCGCAGATCCTTCACATACACACGAGCACCAGGGCTCGCTAGCTGAATCACGGCCTGCCAAAGCACCTGGGGATGATGAAGATGGTGCAGCAGGCTGTTGCTCACCAGAGCGCTGTAACCACCAGCCAAGCTCGGATCAGGCAGGCATCTCTGCTCAAAGCGCAGGCGCTGCTGCAATGCCGGCTCGCCGGCCAGGGCCTGCTCGGCCAGATTCAGCATGGCGGCCGCTCCATCGACTCCAACCACCTGGGCGCCCGGGAACTGCCGCGCCAGCAGAAAGCTGATGTTGCCCGGACCGCAGCCCAGATCCAACAGCACCTCACCGAGGCCTTGCGGGAACAGCTCCAGCAAGCGCTCGATCAGAGCCTGATCACCGGCGCTGAAATCAGCGGCGGCATAGGCGAGCGCCTGCTCCTCGCCATCCATCAATTCCGGCTCAGGGGTGCGTTGCATCGGCGGGGTTGAGCATCAGGGTCTGCGTGGGGAAGGGAATCTCCATCCCATGGATCTCCAAGATCTCGATGATCCGGCGGTTGAGGCCATGCAGGCTCTCCTCGAAGTCATCGTGATCGAGGTGGCTGGAGCGGAACTCCAGCACATGGTCGTAGCTGAAGGCGCCGATCCGCTCCAGCCGGCAGGCGTGAAACTGCAGGGAAGGGTCTTCCTCCACCACCTGCTGCATCAAGGAGGGGAGGCGCTTGAGCTGCTCAGCCGTTGTGCCGTAGGAAAGCCCCAGGGCGATCTCGGAGAGCTCAGCACGCTCCACCAGCTCCTCGAGATGCACCAGCAATTGCTCGCGCAAGCCCAGATAGGCCTCCCACCCATGCAGCTCCACCATGGCCACCACGATCAAGGCGCAGCAGGCATCGTCGGAGCGGCGATCGATCGAGACCAGCGGCTCTAGTAGCGACGGCACGCCGGCAAGAAAACGCCGGCTTTGAAAGAGAACCTCTTCCAGCTGATACGGCGAAAAGGTCTCACCCAGCTGGATCCGCATCTCCAGCGCCTGCATCGGTGGCAGATCACTGCGCATGCCCCGACGTGAATAGTTCACGATCGTGGCCTCATCGGCCACAGCATTCGGAATCGTGACGCGGCTTTCCAGGGTTTGCAGCTCCAGGGAGCGCAAGCCAATTTTGGTGATGTAGCCGAGGTTGTCGCCAACCCGGCAAAACTCGCCAACCCGCAGTGGTCGATCGGTCTGGATCGAAAGACCAGCAAACAAGTTGCCGAGCAACTTGGATGCACCAAGACCGATGGCGAGGCCTGGCACGGCCGAGAAGGCCAGCACCGTGTTGGATGGCAGGCCCAATTCAATCAACAGCCGATAGCCCAAAGCGATTGCCGCCAACGCCCCAATCGCCCGGCACAGGGGCATCACGAAATTATTGATCCGCTGCAGCTGAAGTGTTGAGCCACCGCCGCGCAGGCGCACCACCAACTCAGCACTGCTACGCCCTAAGGCTTCAAACAGATAGAAGAAGAAAAAGCCGGCTGCGATGTACCAGATAATGAAAAAGAAGTAGGTGGCGACCACCAACGGCAAACCGGTGAGATTCACCACATCGTCAACAAAGAGCTTCACCAGCCGGGTGAGCGGCAGCAGTGGCAGCACAACCAGAAACCGACGCCAAGCGAGCGCATCACGCTGCCAATCACTGAGGCCGGCACCTTTCGTCGCACTCTCGCGGTAGGTCTCCAACAGCAGGCTCACCAGCCAAACCAGCACCGCCAGAAACACCAGCAGGCTGATCAGCACCGCAACGATCTGAAAGAGGGTTTGATCGCCAAAGGGAATCTCAAGGGTTTGGCGCAGGGTCTTCGGGAGCGCGAGATACCAATCAGGCGGAACGAGATAGCCAGGTGTATAGACAAAATCACTAAAGAAATCAGGTGTTGCGAAGGGCTGCTTCACCACGGGATAGCCCTGGATCTCGCGATACATCTGGCCGATCGCCATCACCGTTGGCACGGAGAAGCGATAGTCCTCGTTATCAGGGTCGCCGTCTTCCTCAGCTGTCAGCGTGATCGCGGTACCTGGAAGGCGCCAAGACTCTGTTGGCGTGGTGCGCAGGTCATTGATCGACTTCATCCCAGCGGCATCCGGGATCTGAATCGGCTTGGCGCTATGGGTGAAGACGTAATCCAGCACATGCTTGAGCTGAATGGCAGCTTCTTCTGCCATATCCACGCGCACGCTCGCTGGGAAGCCCGAGGCATCCAGCGCCTTCACAGCCAAACGAAACAACAGCTCGGTGTCGTCGATCTGCTCTTGGCGCTCAGCGGGCGTTAGGCGCTCCTGATGCCATGGGCCCAACCGGCCTAGCCGCTCCGAGCGATGCCCCACCTCAGCCATCACGGCGTAGAAGTTGAGGAGAGTGGCCTGGGGGCTGCCGCCCACCACCTGATCCAGCACCACATCTGACCAAGCCTTAGCCGTGAGCTCCAACTCCCCATAGAAGGGTTGCTGCTCGATCGGGATCAGCGCGGCTGTGGCGCGCGACCGAGCCGCCACCGACGACAGGGCCGGAGCAGCCTGCAGGGGCGCGAAGACCTGAAGGGTCAGCACAGCAGCCGCCACCAGGAGCGCCGCAAACCAGCGCCTGCGCAGACGATGAAAGGAACGCATCGACGCCAGAGCCATCAGAACCGGTGCCCGCAATCTGCCAAAACCCAGGCAGAGCTGCACGGGAGCACGCCCCACCGCCAATGGTGGCAACGGCAGCTTGCAGACCCCATCAGTGGCGTTATGGTTCCGACACGCTGAGTCAACGCCGCACGTGACCTTGTCAGTTCCTGGACCAAGCACCGCGCCTGTGGGCGATGCCCTCAAGGCCCCCAGACCTGACTTCCCGGCCACGGCCCCAGCGGCCAATCCGGTCTTCTACCGGACCTATTCGCGCAAGACCGCCAGCGGCCGTGAAAGCTGGCAGCAAGTGGCTGAGCGCAACCTGGGCGGCCTGCAAAAGCTGGGCAACCTCAATCAAGACGAGGTGGATCTGCTGCGTCGCATGCAGCTCGAGCAGAAGGCGCTGCCCTCAGGCCGTTGGCTGTGGATCGGCGGCACCCCCTGGATCGAGCAGAGCGAAAACTTCTCCGGCTCCTACAACTGCACCTCCACCAACCTGGTGGATTGGGAAGCCTTCGGTCTGATGATGGACCTGGCGATGATGGGCTGCGGCACCGGCGCCATCATTGAGCCCCACCTGATCAGCCGCCTGCCCGCGGTGCGCAACCAGCTGGCGATCAAGTCGGTGAGCGACATTGGCGCCACCCCGCCTGGCCAGCGCCAGGAACACACCAGCCATCGCATCGACGGCCAACAGGTGTTCATCAAAGTGGGCGACACCCGCCGCGGCTGGGTCGACAGCTACCAGCTACTGCTCGAGCTGTGCAGTGATGAGCGGTTTGTGGCCACCGCACCGATTGAGATCCACGTCGATCTCGCCGATGTGCGCCCCGTGGGCGAAACCCTCAAGGGCTTCGGTGGCATGGCCAACCCGGTCAAGCTGAAGGACCTCTATGGCCGCGTGGCCCAGATCCTGGGCAAAGCCCAGGGCCGCCAGCTGACCTCGGTGGAGTGCTGCCTGCTGATCGATGAGGCGGCCGTCACGATCGTGGCCGGCAACATCCGCCGCAGCGCCGGCATGCGTCAGTTCGCCGCCGAGGATCATTCCGCCGCCGGCGCCAAGGAAAACCTCTGGCAGCAGGACAGCGACGGCAACTGGCGCATCGACCCCGAGCGCGATGCCCTGCGCATGGCGAACCACACCCGGGTGTTCCACACCCGTCCCGATCGGGCCACTGTGCTGGAAGCCGTCACCAAGCAGTTCCATTCCGGCGAAGGCGCCATTCAGTTCGCACCCGAAGCGATTGCCCGCTCCAATGCCGATCTACTCAGCACCCCGGAGCTGCGGGCTGAGTTCATCGAGATCTATTGCGACCAGGGCCGTGAAGAAGCCGGCCGCTGGTTAACCACCCATCACCCCGAGATCAGCGCGGCTGAACTGGAGCACCGCCTCGGCCGCTACGGCCTCAATCCCTGCGGCGAAATCCTCGGGGCCGATTTCCACTGCAACCTGGCCGAGGTGCACCTCAACCGCATCGACCCCGACGATCTGGTGGCCCAGGAAGAAGCCTTTACCGCAGGCGGTCTTGCCGTGGCTTGCCTGCTCAACCATCGCTTCGAAGTGGAGCGCTACCGCCAGAGCCGCGCCTGGGATCCGATTGTTGGCGTGAGCTTCACCGGTCTGTTCGATTTCTTCGTGCATGCCTTCGGGACGCCCTGGCTCACCTGGTGGGAAGCCGGCCGCCCCGACACCGAAGAGGGCCGAGTTTTTAAAGCCAAGGAAGCGGAGTACCTCAGCCGTTGGAAGGCGATTGTGAACAAGGCGGTTTGGGACTACTGCGATCGCCATGGCCTGCGCCGCCCGAATCGCTGCACCACCGTGCAGCCGGCAGGCACCAAGAGCCTGCTCACCGGTGCCTCCCCCGGCTGGCACCCCCCCAAGGCTCAGCGCTTCATCCGCCGGATCACGTTCCGCAAGAACGATCCCGTCGCCCTGGCCTGCATGGACTACGGCTACACCATCGTGCCTTCACAATCCGACAAGGATGAGCAAGGCCGGCTGCTCAACGATCCGTTCGATCCGCGCTGCACCGAATGGCTGGTGGAGATCCCCACCGAGGTGAGCTGGGCCAACATCCCCGGCGCCGATGCGGTGGAGATCAACAACTTCTCCGCCATGGCGCAGTTCGACTTCTACATGCAGGTGCAGCAGCATTACACCGCCCACAACACCTCCGCCACGGTGGAGTTCCGGGAGCATGAGATTGAGCCCCTCACGGATGCCATCCACACCGCGATCGACAACGGACAGGGCTACATCTCCGCTGCACTGTTGGCTCGCTTTGATGCCAACGCCACCTTCCCGCGCCTGCCCTTTGAACCGATCGATCACGCCACCTACGAGCAACTGCAAAGCGAGGTGGTAGGGCGCCGCCGCACCAGCGACTTCTTCGAAGCCCTGCAGCGCTACGACGGTGGCGAACTCATGGAGGCAGGCCCTGCTGGCTGCGACTCTGACAAGTGCCTTCTGCCCTTGGCCAAGCCAAACGACAAATGAACCCCCAGAGGAACGCTTGCATTCAATGAGCGCAGGCCAGCCCTAAGACAACGCAATCTCGATATCAGTCGCCGCGGCATTCACTAGCCAAAGAGCCCGGGTTACTCCCGGGCCTTCTTTATGGACGGTTCGCACGAAGATGTTCAGCAGAGTCGGAGAGGCCCTCTTGCAACACGGAACCATGCACAAACGCCCTTCAAGAAAAGACACCTGCCCAACACATCAGAGCGTCTTTTCGCTAGAGAAACCAAAATAATGCTGAAGAATTGGGTTCCAAGAGGTCAGTATTGGCCCACAACACAACACACCCATAGACGACAAGCGTGTGGGTTGACGGTCAACAGAGCCTGGCCTAATGTTGACACAGAATAATTTCTCGCCATTGGCAACCTACGTTTTAAATGTAGACCTTATTGGAGTTGACTCTATTACCGGTGTGATCGGCGCATTTTCTGGCAAGGTTCGTGGCAAAAGAGGCCAAACAGTTTTTTCGCAGGCAGAGACCATCAATGGGAACTCTTTGGAGTTTCGCGTTCGAGCCAAGGGAGACAAATTAATCGGCTCTTTCAGCTTCGCTGCCGATGAGAACGCCAGCTATACTTTTGGAAGCCAGACCTTTGAGTTTGTGAATCCAGGCTCCAAGCGCGTCAAGATCAAGGCCAAAGAAGACGAGAAGCTTCCGATGGAAGAAATTAACATTAGTTTTAATAAGATCCCGCGAACTGGTGCATCAGACGAGTTTGCACTGCAACTAGACGAAAGTCCATTCGCCATGCTTGCAACTGACTCAATGGCCTAAATTCTTGAAGCAGGCCAACCAAGCAAAGCATATCCAGACCATCAAGACATGCTCAGTTCAGCAGTCTTTACCATCAGCACACAAAGCCTGCTTCTACTTTCACCAGCACAAGCGATAGGCGCATTGACTTACAATCTATTGCCTGTTTAACTAAACTAAGTCTCCGAATGCCTGCGGTAAGGCGCGGAAGAAGATTCGATTGAGACATCACGTCACCTTTCGGCGCATTGAACGCAAGAGCCCTTGCCCCAAACTGCTACTGAACACTTCGGCCCCTGTTCACGTCATAAGCCAGATCAGCCCCATGCCATCTGCCTCAAACATCAGGGCAGCGTTCCTGCTGCTTCTGGCTGTTCAGGTCCCAGCGGCCATGGCCGCCGGTGAGGCCATCCAAAGCGAAGGCCAGGTGCGACGCACAGCGTTTGAGGCCTTGAATCGCTGCAGCACAACCCGCAAGCAACAAGCCTGCCTCGAGGCCAGCGATGCACTCCAGGCCCTGATCCGCCAGGAAGAAGGAGCCGCACAACGGATTCGCCAGCCTCGCTGCTTCGGAGCACTCACCCATGCAGAAACGGTGCTTGCAACCTTTCGCTGGCAACTGGAGCGCAGCGACAACCTGCAGCGGGTGATCGACGCGGCTGCACAGCAATGCCCGTTGGCCTCAGGGGCTATCAGCCAGTAGATCGAGGGCAATGGCGAGCTGCTCGAGGAGCTCGCAGCAGCGCTCATAGTGCAGCTCGGGCGCCAGGCTCACCGGCAGGGTTTCGATCAGATCCGCCAGCTCGCGTGTCCGCAAGGCCAGCAAGTTGGTGGAGAGAACAGCCATGGCAGCAACGACAACCCGAGAGGCGCCAACCCAAGCTTGAATCACGATCTCATGAGTCTTGAATGAGATTTTCAAGGGGTTGCCGCGCGTGAGACACTCTCATTGGTCCATTGGGCCGACCGCTGGAGAGGTGGTCGAGTGGTTGATGGCTCCGGTCTTGAAAACCGGCGAAGTGAAAGCTTCCGTGGGTTCGAATCCCACCCTCTCCGTTCTGTCCAACGCCCCTGGCACCTGCTGCCGGGGGCCTCTGGCATCCAGAAACTCTTAACAACCAGGCGCACTGCAGCCGTTGACACACCACCGCCGCCTGCGGCGCGTTTGCATGGGATCGGTACACACCCCTGTATGGCCTACGAACCCGGAACGACCGATTGCCGCGTGCTGATCGACAGCAAGGCCCAGATCGAGGCGATCCTGCTCAACCTCGCCAAGCTTGAGCACACCGAGCACATCCGCCAGCAACTGGTGGCGGTGCACAACCAGCTCGAGGGGCTGCATGAGCTCAGGCGCCAGAAGCGCAGCGCCAGCCTCAGCGCCGCCTGATCCAGCTCAGGCCAGGCCGCTTAAGCTCCCGCGATGATCTTCGACAACGACAAGCGGCCGGCCTGGCTCAACTGGCTGTTCCTCGGCATCTTCCTGTGGTCGAGCTGGCAGCTGGCTGGCATGTGGTTCAGCCAGCTTCACGGGTAGCAGTTGGGCACGAAGAACTGCTCATTGATCGGTGGCCGCTGGTAGCCCTTGGCGCTCCGGCGCGGTGGCAGCTTCTGAGCCGGCGGTGTCATGTCTTCGTAGGGCACCTTGCTGAGCAGGTGCCGGATGCAATTGAGCCGGGCTCTGCGTTTGTCGTCGGCCTCCACCGTGAACCAGGGGGCCTCGGGGATGTTGGTGCGGGCAAACATCGCATCTTTGGCCTTGGAAAACTCCACCCAGCGATCGCGCGACTGCAGATCCATCGGGCTGAGCTTCCAGCGGCGCGCCGGATCATCGATGCGGGCCTGAAAGCGTGCCTCCTGCTCCGCATCGCTCACCGAAAACCAATACTTGAGCAACACAATCCCGGAGCGCACCAGCATCCGCTCAAATTCCGGACACGACTGCTCAAACTCCCGCAGCTCCGCCTCGCTGCAGAAGCCCATCACCCGCTCCACACCGGCGCGGTTGTACCAGCTGCGATCAAACAGCACGATCTCACCGCCTGAGGGGAAGTGCTCCACGTAGCGCTGGAAATACCACTGGCTGCGCTGCTGATCGCTCGGAGTTCCGAGGGCCACCACGCGGCAACCGCGGGGATTGAGCGGTTCGGTGATGCGTTTGATCGTGCCGCCCTTGCCGGCGGCATCGCGCCCTTCAAACAGCACCATCAGGCGAAAGCCCGTGGCTTTCACCCAGTACTGCATTTTCACCAGCTCCACCTGCAGCCGCGCCAGCTCCTGCTCGTAGAGCTTGCGCTTCAAGCGGGAGCCGCCGGTGCTCTCATCGTTCATCGCCGCAGGGGGGGCTTCTTGGCCTTGGGCGACTCGGCAAGCAACAACGCCCGCACCAGGCGCACGAGGCCCGCCACCAGGAGCAACAGCGCCGACAGTGCCAAGCCCACCAGCACCAACACCGCCAGCAGCTGCAACACACCCATCAACAACTGCGAGAGCCCACCGATCAGGTGGCCAATCGCCGTGCTGATCAACAGCAAGCTGTCGAGGTCGATCAACTCGGGGAGCTGCAACAGCAGCACCAGCAAGCCCACCCCCGCTGCCATCAGCAGCATGGCTTCCAGGATGAGACGCGGCCGTGGCGGGCGGCGGCGCTTGCGAAACACGGCCCGCGCTGGATCTGAAGCCTGGCTGCGACCGCCCCGCACCACCTGCAGCCCGCGGCGACGGCTCATGACTCGATCCGGTATCCGGCTCCCCGCATCCAACGCTCGAACTCCACCAGCACCAGCTCGTTCGGGCAATCCACCAGGCTCAGATCACCCACGCTGCAATCACCCTGGCCACCGTGGTGCAGGGAGAGGTGGAACTGATCGCCGCTGAGCCCGCACACTTCCGGATCGCTGCGCACCACCACATCGAGGCAGGCCCCCAGCCGGGTCACACGACGACGCAGTTCAGGCCAGCTCAAGTCGCTCATTGCGGTCGGGTCAAGTGTGGTGGGGAATGGAGTGGCGTCAACCGCCGCGCGTGGGCGTGCTCACCGCCGCCGGTGCAGGGGCAGGTGGCTTGGGTGTGGGCAGCAGGGAGGCCAGGCCAGCGGCCACCAACAGCGCTGCGATCCCGGTGAGCGGTGCCGCCACACGGCGGGCCAAGGGAAGCCGGTGACGCAGCTCCGAACGCCGGAGCGGTTGCGGCGCGGGCCACTCAAGGGGCACCGCGATCTGCGGATCGAGCTGCAGGCGATCGAGGCAACGCACCAGATCGCTCAGCTCAGCGTCGTCGAGGGGAAGGCGCAGGGGTGGGGTATCGGGCTGGCTGCTGCGCAGCTCCAACTCGTGGTGGCCTTCCAGCGGGCGAATGGCGACGGGCACCTCGGCTGAGCCCTGGGGCCGGGCCACGCCGCTGATCAGATCGCGGGCGTAGGGGAGCACCACATTGAGCAGGGCCTGCAGGTGATCGCGCTGGCCTTCGAGCTCGGTCTTGCCCGCCAGCGCCAGGCTGAAGCCCGTGAGGATGCCGATGGTCTGGCTGCCCTGGCCGGCGGAGAGATCGGGCAGACCTTCCAGCACAAGCCGGCAGCTGGTTTGTTCGTAGCGGCTGGTGAGTTTCATCGCAGGGGGAGAGTCGTGCTGCGGATCACGCCGCTGCGTCCATCAAGCTGGCCTTCAGCCGTGCAAAGCCGCCCGGGCCGGCGCTGAGGGCCATGGTTTGGATCAGCTCACGGCAGAGCTCAGGCCCTTCCTGCGGATCAAGCAGGCGTTGCACCCCACCGCGGCGTGGATTGAAACGCTCCTGCAGCAGCTCCTGCAGCCGGCCGCGGAACAGAGCCCAGCGCTGTTCGCTCAGCTGAGGCGATTCCGCTGAAGACAGCAGGCTGCGCAACATCGGATAGAGCCGATCGGCCAGCGCATTGAGGATGCGGATCAGGCCATCGGCTTCGGCTTCGCTGATGGGGTCGCGGCGGGTGGTGCGCCGCAGCGGATTGCTGCAACGGCGTTTCCACAGCTCCACCCGGTTGGGAAACAGATCGGTGAGCCCCATCTCCTCGCTGAGCCACACCATCGCCTCGCCGCCGTTGAGGTCGAGCGCTTCAGCGGAGAGCAGCAACAGATCGAGCCGCTCCAGACCCCGCCTGGAGAGCGAGCGCTGGGGTTGCAAAGGAGCATCAGCCATGGCTGCGATACTGCCAGCTGCGCACCCGATCCGTCGACCATGACCACCCTTGACCTGCGTGGCCTGGTGCGCGACATCCCCGACTTTCCCAAGCCGGGCATCCTGTTTCGTGACATCACCCCGTTGATGCGCAGCCCGCTGGCCTGGCAGGAAGTGATGCGCCAGATGGGCGACGTGTGCGACCGGCTCGCCCCCGATCTGATCGTGGGCATCGAATCGCGCGGCTTCATCGTGGGCACCGCCCTGGCCACCGCCCGCAACATCGGCTTCAGCCCAGTGCGCAAACCCGGCAAGTTGCCCGGCGAGGTGATTGGGGTGGATTACACCCTTGAGTACGGCAGCGACCGGCTGGAAATCATCCCCGATGGCTTTGAGCACGGCCCGCGGGTGCTGATCGTGGACGACCTGCTCGCCACCGGCGGCACGGCCGGTGCCTGCGCCGAGCTGGTGAACCGCGTGGGCGGTGAACTCTGCGGCTTTGCCTTCATCGTGGAACTGGCCGATCTGGGCGGCAAGGCCAAGCTGCCGGATGCGGTGCCCGTGGAATCGCTGATCGTGTACTGAGCGCAGCTGCGCTTCCCTCAGGGATCCAAAGCGGCCTGCCAGGAGAGCACCTGATCAAACTGCTCCAGCGTGATCAGGCCGAAGCGCCACAGCACCACCGGCAAGGGAGCCTGCTCCTGATCGGCTTGCTTGAGCCCCAGCTGCAGGGCGTTGTCGGTGACCCCCAGCTCCTGGCGCAGATAGCGCAGGAGCGCTGGATTGGGCGCCGGCTGCGGCGAGCTGCTGATCACCATGGCCCCCGCGGCGGCGTGCCGCCATCCTGATCAGGGCCAGCGCAAGCGGCAAGGGCCATCGCTCATGGCGCTCAAGCTGAGGGCACGCAGCCAAGGCGCCCGGGCCAACAGCGCCAGGCCGAGCCGCCGCAGGGGCAACAGCAGCGGCTGGCGGTTGGAGAACAGGCGCACCAAGGCATCGGTGGCCAAGAGCACCAAGGCGATATCCAGCCAGCGCCGAGCGGCGTAGCGGCCCGGGAGCTGACGCGCCGCAAGCCGGCCGGCCTGCACCTGGCCCGCCAACTGCTGCAACACCGCCACATCACGCCAGCAGAGGTTGAGGCCCTGGCCGCCCACCGGATGGGAGCGATGCGCCGCTTCACCAACCAACACCAGGCCTCGGCGTTGCAACGGCCAGGCCCACTCCAGGGCCACGGGGAAGGCGCGCGGCTGATCGAGCAGCACCTCCGCCTGCAACCGCTCCGGCAAGGCAGCGCTCAAGGCATCGAGAAAGGCCACCGGCTCCAGCCGCTCCAACTGCTGCAGCCGCGGCAGGGGCGCACTCCACACCAACTGGAAGGCATCCCCCCCGAGGGGCAACACAGCAAACGGACCCTCCGGGCGAAACAACTCCCAGGCCTGATCTGCTTCGGAGCCCCGCAGCCGCACCTGCACCGTGAGGCAGCCCTGGCGGTAGGGGCGATGCCAATGGCGAATACGGGCCGTCCGGCGCCGGGGGGGAGTGATGGCCATCCGCCGCCACCTCCAGATCCACTGCCTCTGCTGTTGTGCAGCCCGCGGGATCAGCCAGGCGCAGGCTGATGCCGCTCTCACCTTCCAGGGCCTGCAGCAATAGGGCCATCAAGGGCCGGTGCTGCAGGATCCAACCGACGGCGTCAGCGCTGCTGCGGGCTGAGGAGCCGGGCAAGTCACTGCCTTGAAAGGTCACCCGCCGCAGCAGGGCCTGATCACACAGTTCCAGGCGTCGAAACGGCGCCAGGTGCCGCTGCAGCGACGGCCAGAGCCCCAGCTGCTCCAGCAGCTCGGCGCTGGAGTGGGTGAGGGCATAGGCACGGCTGCGATCGAGCAGGGCCGCAGCTGGCAGGGGATCACACAGCTCCACCTGCCAACCCGCACGAACCAACGCCAAGGCCGCTAGGGCACCGGTCGGGCCAGCCCCGAACACCCGGGCGCGCAGGGGCGCAGCAGTGGTGACGGTGGCTGAGCGGCGCATGGGCAGAGCACTAAAAAACCGCAGCACGATTGTGTGCTGCGGTTGGATCAGGCCGAGGCCCGAGAACGAAGCCGTGGATCAGCCGATGCCGAGCAGACCGCGGGTGAAGGATTCGCCGCCGAGGGCAAATTCAGTGGCGAGCAGAGCAATGAAGCCGAGCATGGCCATGCGGCCGTTGAGCTTCTCGGCGCGCTCGTGGAAACCCCAGCCGTTCTCGGCTTCCACCACCAGCATGCGGGGTTCGGAAGCGAAGGCGTTGAGGCGGCCGCCGTCTTCCTCGGTCACGGTGGCGCCGCGGATGACGGGAGTGTTGGCTTGGGTCATGTCTGCTACCGGCGAATGCATGAAGTGTAACGCAATGTTGCGCGTTGTTGCATGCCGTAAACCTGCTTCAGCGCAGCCGCTTGAGGCAGAGCTCCTCAAAGGCTGGCCGTAGGAGGTAGGGGTACTCGCCCACCCAGAGCTTCGGCTGGGGCAGCCAGGCATCGCTGAGGGCACCGATGCGGGAAAAGTCTTTGCGCTCGCTCAGCACCAGGCAGCGCACCACCATGCCGCGGCGGATCAGCTTGTGCTTTTTGTCGTAGGGGAAACGCACGCTGCCCAGATAGCCGTCTTCGTCTTCGAGCTCCAGGCAGAGCCAGGTGCGACGGTTTTCCACCATCTCCAGTCGTCCCTGCTTGTCGGTGGTTTCCTGGCGACCCTCCACCAGTTCTTTGGTGTAGTAGTCGGCCACCTCGCCTTCGAAGATGGCCGCCGCCGGGTAGCGGCGCAGGGTGGCGTTCTTGCGGCCGGCCTCCACGATCGGCCCCCAGAGCACGTAGAGCAGAAACACAAAGCCGATCACCAAGAAGATCGGGCCGGCCTGGTTGGAGAAGAGCAGCGTCTGGCTGATCAACAAGGTGATCACGCCGCCGATCACCGAGATGAACAGGCGCTGCAGCAACTTCTGGGGGCTGCCGCTGCAGGCATTGAATTGGGGACCGGTGGCCACCGCCGGGATCAGGCGCGGAAGCTCACCGGGGCGAAGCGGGATCAGCATGGGGCCAGTGTCGAAGCCATCCGGCTTCAGAGCAAGCGCTCAAGGCCATACACCAGCCCACCGAGCTGCCGCACCTTGCGCACGCTGAGCAGCACGCCGGGCATGTAGGCCGAGCGATCAATCGTGTCGTGGCGGAGGGTGTAGGTCTCCCCGGGGGCGCCAAACATCACCTCTTGATGGGCCACCAGTCCGGGCAAGCGGATCGAATGCAGGCGCAGACCACTGGAGCGCTCACCACCGCGGCAACCAGCCAGGGTTTCGTGCTCCTCCACCTGCTGAGGGTTAAAGCTCTTGCCCAGTTCCTCCATCAGCTCAGCGGTTTTGATGCAGGTGCCGCTTGGGGCATCAGCCTTGCGGTTGTGATGCAGCTCGGTGAGCTCGGCGAAGTCGTAGAAGCGGGCGGCGGCGGCTGCGGCCTGCTGCAGCAGCACCATGCCCACGGAGAAATTGGGAATCACGGCGCCGCCCACTGAGGCCTTGTCGGCAAAGGTGGCCAGATCATTCAGCTGCTCAGGGCTGAGGCCCGTGGTGCCGATCACCGGATGCACGCCGTAGGCAATCGCACCGCGGGTGTGCTCGTACACCACGGAGGGATGCGTGAAATCCACCAGCACCGCCCCAGCGCCGGGTCCGTCGTTGCGCACCGCTTGGCTGGCCTGGCAGAGGCAGCCTTCGAAATCCGCGGTGATCGCCACCTCCAGTTCACCCAGCCCCAGCTCCAGGCCCACATCTGCACCCTCTTTGCCCGCTGTGGTGTCGATAGCACCCACCAGACGGCAGTCCGGCGCTGCGGTCACGGCCTTCACCACCTCAGCACCCATCCGCCCCAAGGCTCCAGCCACCACCACGGAGATGGGCTGAGCGGGCGCTGTGCTGGTGGTCATGGCGTTAAGGCAACGGGCCGAGCCTATGGGTGCCCCGCTCCAAGCCTGTAACAGCTTGGAATCAGCGCTCGCGGCGGTGCCTCGGCCTACGTAGGCTCCTTCACATTGCTCAATCCAGCGCGCATGTTCACGCAGGTCCGCTCCGCCTCCCGCCGCGTCAGCCCCGGTGAGGTGAACGGCCGGGCGGTGATGAAGGCCGTGTATGTGGTGCTGGAACCTCAGTATCAAAACGCCCTCACGCAGGCCGCCACCTCCCTCAACGATCAGAACGGTCCGCTGGCGATCGATCTGAGCGGTTACCTAATCGAGGAGCTGCGCGACCCGCAGAACTACGCCGATTTCTGCGCCGATGTGGCGGAGGCCGATGTGTTCATCGCCTCGCTGATCTTCATCGAAGACCTGGCTCAGAAAGTGGTGGATGCCGTGGCACCCCACCGCGATCGCCTCAAAGCCGCCGTGGTGTTCCCCTCCATGCCGGAGGTGATGCGTCTCAACAAGCTGGGCACGTTCTCGATGGCCCAGCTGGGTCAGAGCAAGAGCGCCATTGCCGGCTTCATGAAGAAGCGGAAGGAGGCCGGCGGCGCCGGCTTCCAGGACGCGATGTTGAAGCTGCTCAACACGCTGCCCACCGTTCTCAAATACCTGCCGGTGGAGAAGGCGCAGGACGCCCGCTCCTTCATGCTCAGCTTCCAGTACTGGCTGGGCGGCACGCCGGACAACCTCCGGAACTTCCTGCTGATGCTGGCGGACAAATACGTGTTCCCCCGCACCGCAGCTGATCGGCCCGAGCTCCAGGTGGCCGATCCGGAAGTGTTCCCCGATCTGGGCATCTGGCACCCCCTGGCCCCCTCGATGTTCGAGGACCTGAAGGAATACCTGAACTGGAACGCCAGCCGCAAAGATCTTTCAGAGAAAGCCCGCAAAGGCCCGGTGATCGGCCTGGTGCTGCAGCGCAGCCACATCGTCACCGGCGATGAAGCCCACTATGTGGCCGTAATCCAGGAAATGGAGTATCGCGGTGCCACCGTGATTCCGGTGTTCTGCGGCGGGCTCGACTTCACCAAGCCGGTGAATGCCTTCTTCTACGACCCGATCAACCCCGACGTGCCCCTGGTGGACGGCGTGGTGTCGCTCACGGGCTTCGCCCTGGTGGGCGGCCCTGCCCGCCAGGACCACCCCAAGGCGATCGAGGTGCTGAAGAAGCTCAATCGCCCCTACATGGTGGCGCTGCCTCTGGTGTTCCAAACCACCCAGGAGTGGGAGGAGAGCGATCTCGGTCTGCACCCGGTGCAGGTGGCCCTGCAAATCGCCATCCCCGAACTCGATGGTGCGATCGAACCGATCGTGCTGAGCGGCCGCGACGATGCCACCGGCAAGGCCCACACCCTTCAAGACCGGGTGGATGCCATCGCCGAGCGCGCCATCCGCTGGGCCTCATTGCGGGTCAAGCCCCGCAGCGAGAAGAAGCTGGCGATCACCGTGTTCAGCTTCCCGCCCGACAAGGGCAACGTGGGCACCGCGGCCTACCTCGACGTTTTCGGTTCGATCTACCGGGTGCTCGAGGAGATGCGCGCCAAGGGCTACGAGGTGAACGATCTGCCCGCAACGCCCAAGGCGCTGATGGAGGCGGTGCTCCAGGACCCCGAGGCGCTTGAAGGTGCACCGGAGCTGGCGATTGCCCACCGCATGAGCGTGGAGGAGTACGAACGCCTCACGCCCTATTCGGAGCGACTGGAGGAGAACTGGGGCAAACCCCCCGGCACCCTCAACACCGATGGCACCAACCTGCTGATCTTCGGCCGCCACTTCGGCAACGTGTTCGTTGGCGTGCAGCCCACCTTCGGCTACGAAGGCGACCCGATGCGCCTGCTCTACTCCCGCAGCGCCAGCCCGCACCACGGCTTCGCGGCCTACTACACCTACCTCGAGAAGGTGTGGGGTGCCGACGCGGTGCTTCACTTCGGCACCCATGGCTCGCTGGAGTTCATGCCCGGCAAGCAGATGGGCATGAGCGAAACCTGCTACCCCGATTCACTGATCGGCGCACTGCCCAACCTCTACTACTACGCCGCCAACAACCCCTCGGAAGCCACGATCGCCAAGCGGCGCGGCTATGCCGAAACCATCTCCTACCTCACCCCGCCCGCTGAAAATGCTGGTCTCTACAAGGGTCTGAAGGAGCTGGGCGAGCTGGTGGGCTCCTACCAGCAGCTGCGTGAGAGCTCCCGCGGCATTCAGATCGTGAATGCGGTGGTGGAAACGGCCCGCCAGTGCAACCTCGACAAAGACGTGCAGTTGCCGGAGGTGGATGCCTCCGAGCTGGATCTCGATGCACGCGACGCCGTGATCGGCGCGGTGTACCGCCAGCTGATGGAGATCGAAAGCCGGCTGCTGCCCTGCGGCCTGCACACCATCGGCAAACCCCCCACCGCCGAGGAAGCGATCGCCACGCTGGTGAACATCGCCGCCCTGGAGCGCGAGGAAGACGGCATCCGTTCCCTGCCGGCCCTGCTGGCCGAGAGCAAAGGCCGCACCATCACCGACATCTATGCCGGCAATGACGACGGTGTGCTCGCCGATGTGGAGCTCAACCGCGTCATTACCGAGACATCCCGGGCCGCCGTGGGGGCCATGGTGCAGGCCGTGACCGGCAGCGATGGGCGCGTCACCCTACGCCGCAACTTCGCCTGGTTCTTCAACCTGCTGGAGCAGTTCGGCTTCAAGCTGCCCAGCCCCTGGCTGAGTGCCTGCCGTAGCGCCGGTTTCCCGGATGTGGACCAGGCCGAGCTCGACAAACTGTTCGGCTACCTGCAGTTCTGCCTCGAGCAGGTGTGCGCGGATCTGGAAATGCAGAGCCTGCTGCGGGCACTCGATGGTGAATACGTGCTGCCGGGCCCCGGCGGCGACCCGATCCGCAACCCCGGTGTGCTGCCCAGCGGCAAGAACCTGCACGCCCTTGATCCCCAGGCGATCCCCACCAAAGCCGCCATCGCGGCGGCCAAGGGCGTGGTCGACAAACTGATCGAGCGGCAGAAACAGGAGCAGGGCACCTGGCCTGAAACCATCGCCTGTGTGCTCTGGGGCACCGACAACATCAAGACCTACGGCGAGTCGCTCGCGCAGATCCTCTGGTTCATCGGCGTCAAGCCGGTACCCGATTCCCTGGGCCGGGTGAACAAGCTGGAGCTGATCTCCCTGGAAGAACTGGGTCGTCCTCGCATCGACGTGGTGGTGAACTGCAGCGGCGTGTTCCGCGACCTGTTCATCAACCAGATGGCCCTGATCGATCAGGGCGTGAAGATGGCCGCCGAGGCCGATGAGCCCCTGGAGATGAACTTCGTGCGCAAGCACTCCCAGGAGCAAGCGGAGAAGGAAGGCATCTCCTTGCGTGACGCCGCTACACGGGTGTTCTCGAACGCCAGCGGCAGCTACAGCTCCAACGTGAACCTTGCGGTGGAGAACAGCACCTGGGAAGAGGAGAACGAACTGCAGGAGATGTATCTCTCCCGCAAGACCTTCGCGTTCAACGCCGATAACCCCGGCGAGATGAACCAGAAACGCGAGGTGTTCGAATCGGTGATGAAGACCGCCGATGTGACCTTCCAGAACCTGGATTCAGCCGAGATCTCACTCACCGATGTGAGCCACTACTTCGACAGCGATCCCACCAAGCTGATCCAGGGCCTGCGCGACGACGGCAAGGCACCGGCGAGCTACATCGCCGATACCACCACCGCCAATGCCCAGGTGCGCTCTCTGAGCGAAACCATCCGCCTGGATTCCCGCACGAAGCTGCTCAATCCCAAGTGGTACGAGGGCATGCTCAACTCGGGCTACGAGGGTGTGCGTGAAGTGGCCAAGCGCCTCAACTTCACCCTGGGTTGGAGCGCCACCAGCGGCGCCGTTGACAACTTCGTGTACGAAGAAGCCAACGAAACCTTCATCAACGACCCAGAGATGCGAAAGCGGTTGATGGAGCTGAACCCCCACAGCTTCCGCCGCATTGTGGGCACGCTGCTCGAGGTGAATGGCCGCGGTTACTGGGAAACCTCCGATGAGAACATTCAGCAACTGCAGGAGATCTACCAGGAGATCGAAGACCGGATCGAGGGCGTCGCCAACTGAATCCCCCAGGCGCATGACATCCGCCCAAGCCATGCGCCTCAAGCTCCTGCTGAAGGACGACACCCTTCTTCAGCAGGAGCTTTCGCGTTGCAGTAGCCCAGATGAGGTGATCGCCTTCGCCGCCAAGCTGCAGCTCCAACTCAGCATGGCCGATCTGCTGCGGATGGAAGCGCTGATGACGCTCACCCTGACGGATGAACAACTCAACGACTGGTACACCACGCCTTACTGGAAGCGCGTGCTCACCAGCCTTGGGGCGGCAACGCTGTAGCCCGAGACCAATTGTTTCAAAGCTGCACTCTGCAGCAAAAACACGCTTAGCTACACAGGCGAAATACTGCTGGCGTGGAAACAACAGCTCTGAAGGGCTGGATTGAAGGAGTGAGTGCCAAGCTTCCTGAGAAGCAGTGGCGGCGGTTGGCGGGTGGTGGGCTCGCCGGTTTGATTGTGATCACGGGTGGCTCCGTGCTGCTCCGGAAACGCTCCATTGAGGCCTATACAACGGCCGATGTTGTGAGTGTTTATAGCCCAATTCAAGGCGTTGTTAAACAGCAAAACCTCACGGCGGGCGAGCAATTCAGCGCGGGTGAAATGCTGCTCGATATCCAGGCAAGCCGGAACGACGCCTCCAAGCTCGCCAGTACAACGCTCAAACTTCGCCAAACCGAAGCGGAGCTCAATGCAGTTACTCAGGAACTGCAACGCTATAAGCAGATCAATGTGGCTCGGCTTGAAAGCGAGGTGGATCGGGCCGAACGCACACTTCAAGACCTCGAGGCTCAGCAGCGACGGTATGCGAGCCAGGCCAATCGCTATCGAGATCTGGTGAAGACCGGTGCCATGGATGAAGACACCCTGATCGGCTCCGAAACCATGGCCACCAGCCTGGCCCAGCGCGTTGGCAATCAGCGCCAGGATCTGGAGAATCTCAGACTGGAGCTCCAATCAGCCAACGCAGGAATCAACACGCTGATGGATACTCCATGGCGATCCGCTCGCCGGATGGAAATCATGGAAGTGGAGTTGAATCGCCTGGCCAGCCGTCGTAAAGAACTGCTGGATCAACGCGACCAACTGCAGCAAGAGGTTGCCGCAGCGCAGAAACGATCAACCTTCGTCTACAGGCCCCAGTTCCCCGGAATGATTCTCACGAGCCGGACCAGCGTGGGCGATGAAGTGAATGACGGCAACCTATTGCTCACGGCGGTGAACTGCAACAAGATGCGGGTGGAAGCGTTATTTGAGGCAAGCAAACTCAAAGATCTCCGGCTCGGACAAGATGTACGAATTGAATGGCCGCTCAGCGGCCGAAGAAGCACAGGCCAAATTGTGAGCCTCCGGGGTGAGCAAAGCCTGAGCGGACTCGAGAGCATTGGCGCCGCAAAGTTCAGGCCCGCCCACGCCGATCGCAGTCGGGTGCTGATCGAGCTCAACCCCAACGACCTGAAGGCTCAGCAATGCCGGCTAGGGGAACGGGTCCGCGTTGATCTCTGATTCGCATGGGTCTGGAGATCGCGTTTCTAGCTCTCGCCATTCCCACTGCCCTTGGGCTGTTGCTGCCTGCAGGCAACAAGCGGCGGGTGCTGCTCGTGCTGGTGATCGCTTTGTTCACAGGTCGCTATGTGAACTGGAGAATTGGCAATTTCCCATTCGGCTCTTTCTTCACCAGCCCTGAGGGTTGGTGGATGGCCGCCGTTCTGGTGGTGGAGATGTTGGCGATCCTGGAATACGTGCAGTTTCTGGTCACGATCACCTGGCTGACCGACCGACGCGCCGAGGCAGACGCGGCCGAACAACGCCTACGCGAGCGCTATGCGCGCGAGGGAGAGGACGCCATTCCCAGCGTGGATGTGCTGATCCCGACCTACAACGAAGGCCCCGAGGTGGTGACCAAAACCATCCTGGCGGCACTGCAACTCGACTATCCCCGCTTCAAGGTCTACGTGCTGGATGACGGCCAGAGGCCCTGGCTGCAGCAGTGTTGCGAGCAGGTGGGGGCTCACCACATCATCCGATCGGATCGTAAGGGCGCCAAAGCAGGCAACATCAACCACGCGCTGAACATCATCGATGGAGACCTCAATCTGCTGCTCGATGCCGATTTCATCCCGTATCAAAACTGCCTGTGGCGCCTTGCTGGTTTTTTCGACGATCCTGCGATTGCCACGGTTCAAACACCGCAGAACTTCTACAACCCCGATGCGATTCAACACAATTTGAACATCAGCGGGAGTTGGGGTTGTGAACAGGCCTTCTTCTTCCAGATCATCATGCCGGGGCGCGATGCCGTTGGTGCGGCCTTCTGCTGCGGCAGCTGTTGCATGCATCGCAATGCAGCGCTGAGAGCTGTCGGAGGTTTTCCCACCACATCGATCACAGAAGACATCCTCTTAACCGTGTCGTTTGTGAAGCGCGGCTGGAAAACCATTTATCTACGGGAAGCCACAACCATGGGACTGGCTGCGGAGAGCATGGAATCGTTCTTTGTGCAGCGCAAGCGCTGGGGGCGCGGCAATATCCAAGTGGGTTACATCATTGCCCAGGAAAAAGGCTTAAGCCTCATCACCAAAATCCTCATTTTCCCCTTCTACTGGATGATCCAGCACGGATCGCGCATCTTTTTCCAGCTCATCCCCTTGATCTTTTTCATGACGGGCGTGGGGCCATTACCAGCAACCGAGGGGCAAGAAATTCTCGATTTCCAGCTGCCATTCATCCTGGCTGTCAGCAGCTGCATGTTCATCTTGATGCGGCCGTTCTACCTACCGATCTTCACCGAAGCGATGAGCCTGTTCAGCGCCTTCGCCCTATTACCAGAACTGCTGCAGTCGTTGGTGAGGCCCTACAGCAAAGGCTTCAGCGTGACACCCAAAGGCACAGCCAACTCGGATCTCACACAGGCTCTCTTCAAACAAACCTTTCTGCCCAGCTGCGCGCTGCTGGGCTTGAATATCGTTGTGCTGCTTCAGATCATTCTCGACCTCAGCAGCGCACCCAACAGCGTGGGTTGGCAACTGGCGTTGTATGGAGTGATCTGGTGTGCGATCAATGTCAGCCTGCTGGTGATGTGCGTGTTGATGTCTCAAGAGCGGCCGCAGCCGAGACAAGAACATCGCATCAACGTGCAACAACCTGCTCGAATGATCACCGAAACAGGAACCATCATTGAAGGCCTCCTCGACGATCTCTCCATGAGTGGAGCGCGCTTCACAGCCGATTCAGGCCCATCTCGGGAACGGGAAGACTGCACCCGCCTTGAACTCGCCAATGGGCTCCAAGTGCCAGTGCAGGCCCTCTGGCGCAACCACCGCAACGACTGGGTGATGAGATTTGCAGAACTCAACCTGGAACAGCAAAAAGGGCTGATTGGCTATGCATTCAGTGGTGAATTTGAATCAGCCGAGCAACCGCAGAGGGTTCAGCTCAGACGCACCTTCGAACAACTCTGGCGAGATGTGGTCGGATAGGCCATGAAGCTGTGGGCAAATCTGTGGAACAGTCCTAGATTGAGACGAGGCGCTGGTTCCTGACATGCGAGTGCCCGTCTTCTCCAGCAGGATCTTCAACCTGAAGGCGCTGCCCTGGCTCGTGCTGGGCTCTGGACTGCTCGCAACGACGCTGTGGTGCTCGAGCTGTCTCAAGGCGAATCAGCTGGAACACGAACGCCTGGAGCTGGAACTGGGCCGTCAGATTACGCAGGCCATCAGCACGCGCCTGCAAACCAACAGCGCCGTTCTCGATTCTGTGGTGGGGCTGTTTAACGCCTCCAGTGAAGTGAGCCGAAGGGAATTCTCGGCCTTCTATCAAACCCTGAGCCGCGGAGGGAACACCCTCAAGGGCATTCAGGGTGTGGGCTTCGCCGCGGTTGTACCGAATAACAACATCGCCGCCTTTGAGCAGACCATTCGAGCCGACGGCCTGCCCGATTTTCAAATCAAACCACCGGGTGTTCGCGCACTCACCACTGCAATCATCTATCTCGAGCCCAACGACTGGCGCAATCAACGCGCGCTGGGCTTCGACATGTATTCACAGGTCACGCGCCGTGAAGCGATGCACCTGGCCGCATCCAACGGCGAACCAGCCCTGAGCGGACCGGTGCGACTGCTGCAGGAAACATCCCTACGGCCCCAGGTGGGTGCCTTGCTGTATCAAGCGATCTATAAAGATCCCAATGTGAGCTTTAGCTCACCCCAAGAACGCTTCGGGAGGCTGCGTGGATGGGCGTATTCACCACTAAGCATGGATGATCTGATCCACGGGGCGCTGGCGAACGTGAGCCACTCAGCGTTAAAGGATGCGGGCGTCTTGATCTATGACACCAATCGCAAGAACCCAGACAATCTCCTATTTGACAATCTTGAACTAGCCAACAGTGATCGACTCACCCACCCAACCTGGCGTGATGTGACGATTGCCAATCGAACCTGGCAAATTGGTATTCAGCTCGACAACCGATTGATCAGTGCTAGCGGCTGGACCCAAAGCCTCGTGCTACAGGCCTTCTTGGGGATCAGCCTCAGTTCGCTGGCCGGCCTGATCAGCCAAGGGTTGTTAAACAACCACTTAGCTCTGCGCCAAGCCCTGGCCCGAGAGCTTGAAGCGTCCAAAGAACGCGCTCTTGCGGGCACGGTGTTCGACAGCAGCCCCATTGGCATTGTGGTCACCGATGCCAGTGGTTTGATCCTGCAAGTGAACGGAGCGTTTAGCCAGTTAAGTGGCTATTCAGAACTGGAGGCGCGGGGGCAAAAAACAAATCTGCTGCGCTCCGGGCGCCACGAAAGTAGCTTTTACGAGCAAATGTGGTGCGCCATTATCCAGAAGGGGTATTGGAATGGTGAAATCTGGAATCGCCATCGCAATGGCCAGATCATGCGCCATGAACTCGCCATCACAGCCGTCTTAGATCCACAGCAGCAGATCACCAATTTCGTTGGACTTTTGCGTGATGTGAGTGAGCGCTACACCCAACAGGAGCAAATGCGTCACCTGGCCACCCATGATCCACTCACAGGCCTGGCCAACCGTGCTCTCTTAATTGAGGAGTTGAATCTCAGCCTGGCGTTGGCCAAACGCCAGGGGCATGGGGTTGGCCTTCTGTTTCTCGATCTTGATGCATTCAAACCGGTGAATGATCGCTATGGCCATGGAACCGGTGATGTGCTGCTCCAGGCCGTTGGCCAGCGATTGAAGAGCTGTGTGCGTGAAAGCGACACCGTCTGCCGTCAAGGGGGGGATGAATTTGTGCTGTTGATTCCAGATGCACCATCCCTGGAGCAACTGCAACTGATCGCCAGCAAGCTGAACCAAGCGCTTCAACAACCCTTCGACGATCAGCCCGAACTCCCCGAGGGCATCCGAATCAGCGCCAGCATCGGCGTGGCGCGCTGGCCAGATCACGCCGACGATGCCGATGGCCTCCTGGAAGCAGCCGATACCGCCATGTATCGCGCCAAACAGATGGAGGAGCCGCGCATCGCGACTGCGCCGTCGCCGATCAGCAGCTAACGGGACCTGAACGCCACAGCGCATCCGCCATCCGCGCCACCTGCACGATCGGGCCGCCATCGTGCACACGCACCACGTCCACACCCGCTGAGACGCACTGCGCCACCACCGCTGCCGTGCCCCACAACCGGGCCTTCGCCCGTGGCTCGTTGAGCACCGCTCCGATAAAGCGCTTGCGCGACGGTCCCACCAACAGCGGAATCCCCTCCGCCCGCAACCGCGGCAAGCCGCGCAGCAGCTCGAGGTTCTGCTCGGTGGTTTTGGCGAAGCCGAGGCCGGGATCCCAGATCAGCTGGTCACGCTGCAGCCCTGCCGCGATGGCGCGCTCAGTGGTGTGTTGCAGCTCCCGGAGCACCCCATCCACCACCCCGGCTGCGCCGTACTCCGTCAGGCCGTCCATGCTCTGGCTGTCGCCGCGGGAGTGCATCAGCACATAGGGGCATCCGGCCTGAGCCACCAGGGGCAGGATCGCCGGATCACGGCGGCCACCGCTCACATCGTTGATCCAGTCGGCTCCAGCCGCCAGTGCCGCTTCGGCCACGGGAGCACGGAAGGTGTCCACCGAGATCAGGGGGGGCTGAGGCGCCTGTTGCACGCCATCCGCTGGGCAGCGCAGCTCACCGGCTGCAATCGCCTCGCTGATCAACTTCAGGGCTGGAAGTAACCGCTGCTGCTCAACCTCCGCGCCCACATCTTCTGCACCCGGACGGGTGCTCTGGGCACCGAGATCGAGGATCTCCACCCCTTGGGCCACAAGCCGGCGCGCCTGAGCCAAGGCCCTCTCGGGCCGATCGAACTGACCGCCATCACTGAAGGAATCGGGGGTGACATTGATCACCCCCATCACATGGGTGCGCTGACCCCAGCGCCAAGCCATCAAGCGGCGACAGGAACCTGGTAGTTGGCGATGCGGGCGAAGCCTTCGGGATCCAGCGAAGCGCCGCCCACCAGCACGCCGTCGATATCGCTTTGGGCCATGAGCTGGTCGATGGTGGCGGGGTTCACCGAGCCGCCGTACTGAATCACCACCTCGGGGTAGCCCACCCACTCGCGAATCAAACCGCAGATGCGGTTGGCTTCCGCGGCTTCACAGGTTTTGCCGGTGCCGATCGCCCAGATCGGTTCGTAGGCCACGATCAAGCGGGCGGGATCGAGACCATCCACCCCCTGCTCCACCTGACGGCGGATCACTCGCTCGGCCTCACCGGCTTCGCGCTGCGAATCGCTTTCACCCACGCAAAGAATCGGGATGATGCCGTGCTTCTGGGCGCTGCGGGCGCGCAGGTTGATCTGCTCGTCGGTCTCGCTGTAGTACTTGCGCGGTTCGCTGTGGCCCACGATCGCGTGGGTGACGCCGTGCTCCATCAGCATCGGCGCCGAGATCATGCCGGTGAAGGCGCCCTTCTCCTGCCAATGGATGTTTTGGGCAGCGATGTGGATGCCGCTGCCGGCCAGCGCACTGCTCAAGGTGGGGATGGCCGTGAAGGGGGGAGCCAGCACCACCTCGCGATCAGCCGGGAGGTTGGCCACCAGGGGCTTGAAGGCGTCTGCAAACGCCTGCGCTTCGGCGCAGGTCATGTGCATCTTCCAGTTGCCTGCGATGACGGCCTTACCCACAGCGTCCTGAACGAATCGACCCACCAACCTAGAGGCTGCCCGGTTCAGGCCTGATCAGCCGTGTCCTGGGGCACCAGATGGGTCTGACCGTCGATCTCGACGCGATCACCGGGTTTGAGCTTGCGACCCCGCTGCGTTTCCTGAAAGCCGTTCACCCGCACTTCTCCACCCTGGATGCGCTGCTTGGCCTCGCCGCCGGTGAACACCAGCCCCTGCCATTTGAGGAATTGATCGAGGCGAATGGGTTCAGCCGCAGGGGGGGTGGCCAAAAAAGCGCTGATAGCTTGCCCCGATGCTCGCACCCCCTTCGGCCGGCTTCCGGCGGCTCCTGCCGCTGCTGATGCCCTACCGCTCCGCACTCCTGGCCGGTGGGGTGTGCATGCTCGTGTTTGTGGCCTGTTGGCCGCTGCTGGCCTGGTTGGCGGGCCAACTGATCCCAGCGATCGGCGCCGGGGATTTCGGCCGGGTGCTGCAGGTGATCGGCCTGGCCCTCACCGTGTTCATGCTGCAGAAACTGGCCCAGTTCGGCCAGGACACCCTGCTAGCGGGCCCAGCGTTGCAGGTGAGCCAGGAGCTGCGCCGCCGCCTGTTCGCGCGGCTGCAGAAGCTCGATTTCGGCGTGCTGGAGAAGCTCTCCGCCGGCGATCTCACCTACCGCCTCACCGAAGACGCCGACCGCGTCGGCGAGGTGATCTACAAAACGATCCAAGACACCACCCCCTCTGCTCTGCAGCTGGTGGTGGTGTTCGGATACATGGTGTGGCTCGACTGGAAGCTATCGCTGGGCACCCTGCTGCTGGCGCCCCTGGTGGCGGTGCTGGTGAGCGTGTTCGGCGCCAAGGTGATGGGGGCAGCCGAGAAAAGCCAGAAGCAGGTGAGTGAGCTGGCCTCCCTGCTCGGTGAGGCGATTGGCGGCCTGCCGCTGGTGCGGGCCTTCGCGGCCGAACCCTGGTTGCAGCAGCGCTTTGAAACGGAGATCGATCTGCACCGCCGCGCCCGCTACCGCACCCAGCGGCTGCTGGCACTGCAATATCCGGTGGTGGGCTTTCTGGAAGCGGCCGGGATCCTGTCGGTGCTGCTGATGGGCGCGGCCCGCATCCAGAGCGGCGACCTCAACGGTCAGGGCTTCAGCAGCTATGTGGCCGCCCTGTTGATGCTGATCGATCCGATCAGCCACCTCACCACCAACTTCAACGAGTTCCAGCAGGGCCAGGCCTCCCTGAGGCGCCTGCGGGAGATCGAACACCAGGCGATTGAGCCACCCGATAAGACCCAGGCTCTGGCCCTCGACCACGTTGCCGGCGAACTCACCCTCGAGCAGGTGAACTTCAGCTACGAGGCCGAGCAACCCGTTCTGCGCAACCTCAGCCTGCGGGTGAAGCCCGGCCAGGTGGTGGCCTTGGTGGGCCCTTCCGGCGCCGGCAAGAGCACCCTGTTTTCACTGCTGCTGCGCTTCAACACGGCCCAGAGCGGCCGGGTGTTGCTGGATGGGTGCGATCTGGCTGATCTCAAGGCCAGTGAATTGCGCAAGGCCGTGGCGCTGGTGCCCCAGCAAAGCGCCGTGTTCTCGGGCACCGTGGCCGAGGCGATTGCCTTTGGCCGGCCCGCCACGCTCGAGCAGATCCGCGCCGCTGCCCGCCTCGCCAATGCCGACGGCTTCATCGAAGCGATGCCCGGCGGCTACCAAGCGCGGGTGGAAGAGCGTGGCAGCAACTTCTCCGGTGGCCAGCTGCAACGGCTCGCCATTGCCCGGGCGGTGCTCGGCGATCCGGCGGTGTTGCTGCTCGATGAAGCCACCAGCGCCCTGGATGCCGAATCGGAGGAAGCCGTGCAGCGGGGCCTTGATCAGGCCATGGCAGGGCGCACGGTGCTGGTGATCGCCCACCGCCTCTCCACCGTGCAGGAAGCCGATTCGATCGTGGTGCTCGAGCACGGCCAGATCGTGGATCAGGGCAACCACGACCTCTTGATCAGCCGCCCCGGCCGCTACCGCGACCTGTGCGAACGCCAGCTGATCCGCGGGGCGTGACTCCCGCAAGCCCCATAAGCTGACCACGACTGACACCTGTGTTGTGACCGACTCCGCCGCCCAGCAGCCCCCCGTGCTCACCTTCGAGGGCAAGCGCTACGACCTGAACACCCTGCCCGATGACCTGAAGGAACTGGTGCGCGGCATGCAGGTGGCCGATGCGCAGCTGCGCATGCACGAAGACACCTTGAAGGTGCTGGCCGTGGGTCGTCAGTCGATGGCGATGCAACTCAACGAGCGCCTCAAGGGCGTCACCCCTCTGGCCGACTGAGCCAACCGAGCCTGAGGGCCCGCCTCAGACCGGCAGGCCCCGCTCGTTGAAGATGCCTTCAAACAACACCGAGCTGAGGTAACGCTCGCCGGAATCAGGCAGCACCACCACGATGGTTTTGCCGGCCATCGCCGGTTCCTGGGCCAGGCGCACTGCCGCCACGGTGGCTGCGCCGCAACTAATGCCCGCGAGGATGCCCTCCTCCCGCGCGAGGCGGCGGGCCATCGCCACGGCCTCCTCATCGCTCACCTGCTCCACCCGGTCGACGAGATCGAGATCGAGGTTGCCGGGCACGAAGCCAGCGCCGATGCCCTGGATCTTGTGGGGGCCGGGCTGCAGAGGGGCGCCGGCTTTGGTCTGAGTAATCACCGGGCTGTTGCAGGGCTCCACCGCCACGCTCAGCAGCGGCTTGCCGAGGGTGGATTTGATGTAGCGGCTCACGCCGGTGATCGTGCCGCCGGTGCCCACACCCGACACCAACACATCCACCTGGCCGTCGGTGTCGTCCCAGATCTCTGGGCCGGTGGTGTCGTGGTGGATCTGAGGGTTGGCGGGATTCACGAACTGCTGCAGCAGCACGTAGCGATCGGGATCACTGGCGGCGATCTCCTTGGCGCGGTTCACGGCGCCGGTCATGCCGAGACGGCCTTCGGTGAGCTCGAGGTGGGCGCCGAAGGCGGTGAGCAGCTTGCGCCGCTCGAGGCTCATCGTTTCCGGCATGGTGAGGGTGAGCCGAATGCCCTTGCTGGCCGCCACAAACGCCAGGGCAATGCCGGTGTTGCCGCTGGTGGGTTCGATCAACTCCTTGCCGGGGCCGAGCAGCCCATCGCGCACGGCGGCATCCACCATGGCAGCGCCGATGCGGCACTTCACCGAATAGGCGGGGTTGCGGCCCTCGATCTTGGCCAGCACCCGCGCCCCGCAACCCTCGGTGAGGCGATTGAGCTGCACCAGCGGAGTACGACCGATCGTGAGGCTGTTGTCGCTGAAGATCGCGGCCATCGGTCGGCGGGTGAAGACAGACAGTGCTCGCACCCTAATGAGGGCTCCGTCAGCCGGGCAAAACGCACCTAACCTGTTGCGTTCCAGCCTTCTCCCCGGTGAATCCGACAACCCTGCGTCGCATCACGGCCGTGCTGCTCTTCGTGGCGGCCGCAGCATCGATCGCATTGCCCTTCCTCTCCGCCACAGCGCTCACCCTGAGCATCGGTGTGATCGCGGCCGTGGCGGGTGTGACCCAACTGCTACGCCTGGGGCAGGCCGAAGGCACCAAGGGAAAAATCTTCCGGGCCCTCTCTGGTCTCTTCTATCTGGTGGCCGGCATCTGGGTAGTGGCCTACCCGATTGAAAGCGAGATCAGCCTCACCCTGTTTGTGGGTCTGCTGCTGATCTTCGAAGGCGTGATGGAACTGGCCGCTGCCGCCGCCAGCCAGGGCGAAGCCCGCGGCCTGGTGCTGATGGATGGTGTGGTGACCGCCATTCTCGGCGGCCTGCTGGTAGCGGAATGGCCATCCGACAGCCTCTGGGCTGTGGGCACCCTGTTCGGCATTTCGCTGTTCTTCAGCGGTTTCCGCCTGCTCACCGCCCCTGCTGAGGCCTGAAGCGCCGGATCACTCCAGCTTCACCACATCCACGGGCTGGCCAAACAGGCTGGCAATGTCACGGGCGGCTGCCACCGCCCGTTCGTGGGTGTGGAACACCCAAGCCCGGTGGGGATCGGGCACTGGTTCGATCAGCTCATTGCGGGTGGCAATTCCCAGGAACTGGGCATCGCAGCCAGCGCGCAACACATACCGCTCCGGCTGGGATCCTTCGCCGCAGCGATGGGGATCGATCCAGGGCCTCCAGAACTTGAGGGTCATCTCAGCGTGAGACGCGGCAACATCCACGCTCTAGCCACGATCTCCGCCGCAGACCAACACATCCCCCGCAACCTGCAGACCGCTTAATGAACCGGTTCGTGGTGGTGGGAGCAGGTCCTGCTGGTTTAAGCCTCGCTCTGCAGCTGGCCCAGGCCGGCCACAGCGTTCACCTGGTGGAGGCCAGCCGCCAGTTTTCGCGCGCGTTCCGGGGTGATGCGCTGATGCCCTGCGGGCAGGAAGCCCTGGCGCGGATGGGCCTCCTGCCCCTGCTGAGCGCCCTTCCCCAGCGCCCTTTGACGGGCTGGAGCGTGTGGGTGAACCAGCGCCGGTTGTTCAGCGTTGCCGAACCGATGGGATCGCTGCAGCCCTGCCGTTTGGTGACGCAGCAGGCCCTGCTTGAAGCGCTGCTGCATCAAGCCCTGCAGGAGCCAACGCTGCACTGGCATCCGGGGCAGGCCGTGAAGGCACTGCGGCGCAAGGGCCAACGGATCAGCGGCGTGCAGCTGGCCGATGGCACCGCGCTGGACGCTGATCTGGTGGTGGGCTGCGACGGGCGCAACTCACTGGTCCGCCGCGATGCGGAGATTCCAATGGGCGAGAGGGGCCAGGGCCTTGAGCTGCTCTGGTTTGAGCTACCGGGCCCGCTCCCCACAGAGCTGGATGGGAGCTTCAACACCCACCTCGCCGGCGGGGCCTTGGGCAGCAGCTGCGTGGGGGCCAGCGGCGAGCTGCAACTGGCCTGGCTCCTGTCCAAGGGCAGCCCCACCCCACCGCAAAGCCTTGAGGCCTGGGGACAAACCTGGGCAACCCTGCTGCCGCCGCCTCTGGCGGCACTGGTGCAGCAGCGAGCCGCTGATCTGAAAGGGCCGCTGCGGGTCTCCGTGCAGGTGGGGATGGCGGAGCGTTGGCATCAACCCGGGCTGCTCTTGCTGGGGGATGCCGCCCACCCGATGAGCCCCGTGCGGGCCCAAGGGATCAACATGGCCCTGCGTGACAGCCTCGTGGCCGCCCATTGGCTCAGTGGGGCCAGAACCGATCAACTCGATCAGGCCGCCGCAGCGGTCGAGCAGCAGCGGCGCCCAGAAATCACACGGATGCAGGCCCTGCAGAGCGCAGAAGCGCGGCAGGGCCATCTGGTGGGTCACACCGCGCTGATCAGGAGCGTTCTCTCGGCGGGAGCTCCCTGGCTGGGGCCGATCGCCCAGCGGGTTTGGCAGGCCCGCCAGACCCCCTTGCGGGAGGGACTGGCGGGAGCACTACCGCTGCAGAGGCTGGCGCCTTAGCGCACGAACAGCATCTCCTGGTAGGTGGGCAGCGGCCAGGCAGCGTCGTCCACCAACAGCTCCAGGGCATCGGCGGCAGCGCGCAGTTCACCCATCAGCGGCATCAGCTGATCGGCGCAGTGGCGCATGTGGGCTTCAGCGCCATGGGGCGCGGAGCCAAGGGCGGCCTCCAGAGCATTGGCCCGATCCAGCAGCTGCTGGTTCAGACCGGCGATCTGTTGAGCGATCGCCTTGGAGGGCTGCAGGCCGATGGCCTCCTGCTCCTGCAGGGAGCCGGCCAGCTCGCCGAGGTAAGCGCTCACGGCTGGGTAGAGGGAGGTGCGGGCGATGCGCAGTGCCAGGCGCGCTTCCACCTCGATCGCCAGGATGTACTGCTCGGCGTACACCTCGAAACGGCTCTCGAGCTCCACGGGGCTGAGCACGTTCTGGCGGGAGAACAAATCGCGGATCGCCTCGCGCTTGAGCACCGGCAGCGCATCGGCACTGGTGCGCAGGTTTTCGAGGCCGCGCTCCTTCACCGCCATCTCATGCCAGGCGCTGGAGTAGCCGTCGCCGCCGAAGATCACGGCGCCGTTCTCCTGGGTGATCTGCTGCAGCACCGCGAAGCTGGCCTGCTCGATGCTTTCGCCCTTGGCGAGGCGAGCCTCCAGCTGATCGGCCACCCAGCTGAGCGAATCAGCCAGCACGGTGTTGAGCACCACCAGCGGACCGGCCACCGACTGCCCGGAGCCCACAGCGCGGAACTCGAAACGATTGCCGGTGAAGGCAAAGGGCGAGGTGCGGTTGCGATCGCCGGCGTCCTTGGGGAACTCGGGCAGGCTGTCGACACCGAGCTGCATCACGCCGCCGCTGGCGGAGCTCTTCAGCTGACCGGCCTTGATCTGGTTGAACACATCCTCGAGCTGGCTGCCGAGGTACACCGAGATGATCGCCGGAGGGGCTTCGTTGGCGCCGAGGCGGTGGTCATTGCTGGCGGTGGCGATGGCCGCGCGCATCAGCGGGCCGTACTGGTGCACGCCGCGGATCACGGCCCCACAGAACAGCAGGAACTGCATGTTCTCGTGGGGGGTCTTGCCGGGGTCGAGCAGGTTGCCCTGGGTGCTGTTCCCGATCGACCAGTTCACGTGCTTGCCACTGCCGTTCACACCGGCGAAGGGCTTTTCGTGCAGCAGGCAGGTGAAGCCGTGGCGCTTGGCGGTGCTCTTGAGCACCGTCATGATCAGCTGCTGGTGATCGGTGGCCACGTTGGCGGCCTCGTGCACCGGCGCGATCTCGAACTGGCCGGGGGCCACTTCGTTGTGGCGCGTCTTAGCGGGCACACCCAGGCGGTAGAGCTGATCCTCCACGTCCTGCATGAACACCTGCACCCGCTCGGGGATGGCGCCGAAGTAGTGGTCATCAAACTGCTGACCCTTCGCCGGCGGAGCGCCATACAGGCTGCGGCCGGAGAGCTGCAGGTCGGGGCGCAGCGCCATGAAGGCGTTGTCCACCAGGAAGTACTCCTGCTCAGCGCCACAGCTCGAGTTGATCGGCGCGATCTCCTTCTCGCCGAGCAGCTTGAGCACGAGGCGCGCCTGGGCGTTCACCGCGGCATTGGAGCGCAGCAGCGGAGTTTTCTTATCGAGAGCCTCACCGGTCCACGACACGAACACCGTGGGGATGCACAGGGTGACGCCGTTGGGGGTGCGCATCAGCCAGGCAGGGCTGGTCACGTCCCAGGCGGTGTAACCGCGGGCCTCAAACGTGGAGCGCAGGCCGCCATTGGGGAAGGAGGAGCCATCCGGCTCGCCCTGCACCAGCAGCTTGCCGGTGAATTCAGTGATGGCACGCCCATCACCCTTGGGCACGATGAAGCCGTCGTGCTTTTCCGCCGTGAGGTTGGTGAGCGGATAGAAAACGTGCGCGTAGTACAGGGCGCCGCGGCTGGTGGCCCAGTCCTTCATGGCGCTGGCCACCGCATCGGCCACGGAGGGATCGAGGCGGCCGCCTTCGCGAATCGTGGATTGAACCGACTTGAACACGCTGCGGGGCAGCGCTTCCTTCATCCGATCCAGGGTGAAGACATCGCTCGCCCAGATGTCGGAAAGAGCGGAGGGAGCCTGAACAGCGGCAGGCTTGCGCCGCTGGATGGTCTGCAGGGCGGCGAAACGCTCAGCGCTGGGCATGGCCGATTGGTAGCGATGGGAACCATGCAAGGCGCCAACGCAACCACATTTGGTATCAGGTGATACCAAAGGTGAGATCTGCTGGCTGGTTTGGGGGCGGTGCCTAGCGCCACCAGGGCCGAGGCAGGCACCAATAGATGAGCAGGAGCAGTTCAGCCACGCTCAAGCTCCCCAACGCCACCGCCACCCAGACCCGGCCTAGCGGCACCAGCGCCAACCACACCACGCCATAGCTGAGGGTGACCGCCAACAAGAGCCCCAGGGCCACGATCGCCACAACCCGCCCCCAACGGCGCCGCTTCAGCAGGGCAGCGGTGGCCACCAACCCCAGCACCAAGGCGGGCAGGATCGCGCTCAAGCCCACCGCCCAGTTGGCCGCGGCCATCGATCCGCCGCTGAGCAAGAGCTGCAGCAGCCAAGGCAGGGCCGCCACATTCACCAGCAACCCGAGCCAGGCCAGGCGCTGGTCGAGGGTTTCGTTGGGTCGCATCAGCCGCCCGGGGAACGCCAAGCCATGAAACCGGCATGGCGCAAGGTGCGCCAGGAACCACTCGGCGTGCTCATCTCCACCCCCACCTGCAGGGCCAGCTGGCGCTCGCGCTCACGCTGATCAGCCCTGGCATCCACCAGCCCGCCCTGCTCTAGCCAATCCAGAGCCGCCTCGAGCGCTTGATCGAGGCTCTCGAAGCACTCATCGAGCACCGGGTGGGGTTGCCCCTGGCGGTCGGTGAGGCGATAGAGGCGAACGTGGGTCGCTGAGCTGGGGGCAAAAGCCATGGCCCCAGCCTGGCGAGATCACGCGATCCGCCCGGTGCCCTGGAGCACAGGCACCGGTGGCTTGCGTGCGGGTGCGGGGTTAGTGCAAGGCAAACAACAGCAGATCTGCCCCAGCAGCCGAGGCGCTGAGAGGCGGCGCAGCGTCAGCGTTCACCGACGACCAACCCAGCCCATCACCCCGCTGCAGCGTCCAGGGGGCCATCAGTTCACCATCGATCATCTGCAGCCAGACAGATCCCTCCAATGGGGGCAGGGGGAGCGCCTCGCCAGGTTGCAAGCGGGCGCGCCAGAGCTGCACAGGCCGATGAATCGCCATGGCGCCCTCACGGCGCTGCGGATCGAGCAGAGGCGTCCAGCCAGGCTGTGAAGGGAACAGCTTCTGCTCATAGGCAGGCGCAATCCCAGTGGAGCTGGGCTGCACCCAAATCTGCAGCAAGCGGCAGGGCTGCTCACCGCCATTGATCTCGCTGTGCACCACACCGGTGCCGGCACTCATGCGCTGCACTTCGCCGGCGCGCAGCACCTCGGCGTGGCCCATCGAATCGCGGTGGTGCAGCTCCCCCTCCACCATCACCGTGATGATTTCCATATCCCGGTGGGGATGCATGCCAAAGCCCTGGCCGGCGGCAATGGTGTCGTCGTTGATCACCCGCAGGGGCCCGAAACCCATCCAGGCCGGGTCGTAATGACTCGAAAACGAAAAGCTGTGCCAGCTCTCCAGCCAATCGAGTTGGCTGTGGAAACGCTCGGCAGCAGGGCGCAGCACCAGCGCCTCCACAGACAGAGCGGCCGCCAGCTCGCCATGGCTGGCGGGAATGGCGATGGGAGTGGTGGTCATGGCGCGTGGATGGCTCAAACGGGGAGGGGTTGCAGCCGTTGCAGGCGTTGAAGCAGGTCGTTGATGGTGGCGTCGCTGGCGCCCTGGCTGGCGTTACTCACCAGCTGCCGCCCCACCACATGGGCCCCGAGGTGGGCCAACTGCAACCGCAGGGCCGCCATCAACGTGTGACCACCCCCGCCGGAGTGGGTGGCGATCGCTACCGGCCGGCCGTTGAACAAGGCGCGAAAGTCGTCTCCTTGCACCGACAACCAGGCAATCGCGCTGGTGAGGACCGGTGGAATCGAGCCGTTGTATTCCGGCGCGCAGATCACCCAGCGGGGTGCCGCATTGAGTTGGGCCTGCAGCGCAGCCACGCCATCGGGAGTGCCGGCGGCCATGGCGCGTGGCGTGAACAGGGGCAGATCCAAAGTGGTGAGATCCACGACGGCAGCGGAGAGGCCCTGCGCACGACCTGCCGCTGCAAACCGCTCGGCCAACTTGAGGTTCTCACCGTTGCTAGCGGCGATCACCAGAAGATCTGTGGTTTGAGCTGGTGTCATCGCAGATCACGCAAGGCCATGGTCTCAACCATGGTCGTGCATCCAGGCGAGCCTGGCGATCAGTGCTTCACGCCGGGGATGAAGCGCTTCTCGTGATCAGCGCCTTTCAGCATTCGGTTCCAATACACCCACGGCAAGATGGTGGTCTTCATCACCCACATGCTCCAGCGCTCCTTGGTGGGATCGAGGGGGAAAGACGGCTCGGGCTGGGCGTCGTAATTGAACTCGGCCATGATCGTTTTGCCGTAGCCGGTGATCAACGGGCAGCAGCTGTAGCCGTTGTAGGAGCCGTCGCCCTTGCCGCCATCGAGCTGGGCTAGGAGGTTGGTTACCAACGCCGGAGCTTGACCACGAACGGCCGCGGCCGTTTTGGAGTTGGGCATGCCGCTCACATCGCCGATGGCGAACACGTTCGGATAGCGCACATGCTGGGTGGAGTGCTTATCCACCTCCACAAAACCGCTGGCGGCTGCAAGGGGGCTCTGGGCCACCACATCCGGCGCCGCCATCGGCGGAGTCACATGTAGGAGCTCGTAGTTGATCACCTCCTCGCGCGGCTCTTCGCCCTCCTTCGCCACCTTGAACACCGCTTCTTTGCTCTGCGGCCGCACCTCGATCAGGGTGTGGCTGTAGCGAGCATCAATGCCCTTGCGCGCCACCACCTCGCGCAGCGGTGCGGCGTAGGCCGGGATGCCGAAGATGCCAGGGGTAGCCGTGGCATAGATCACCTTGCTCTTGGCCGCCACCGCCGGATCACGCTTGATGGCGTCGTCGGCCATGTAAGCGATTTTTTGCGGAGCACCGGGGCACTTGATCGGCATCGGCGCGCAGGTGAACACCGCATTGCCGCCCTTGAAGTTTTGAATGCACTCCCAGGTGTAGGGAGCGAAATCCTTGGAGTAGTTGCTGCACACACCGCCTTTGCCCAAGGCTTCGGGCAGGCCCTTAATCGCATCCCAGTTCAGCTTCAGGCCTGTGGCCACCACCAGGGCGTCGTAGGTGAGGGCCTGGCCGCCGCTGGTGCTCACACTGTTGTGATCCGGATCGAAACCGGCCACGGCCTCGCGGATCCAGGTGACTCCCGCCGGGATGAGATCGGATTCCTGGCGGCGGGTCTGGGCCACGGTGAACACACCGCCACCCACCAGGGTCCAACCCGGTTGGTAGTAGTGCTCGCTGGAGGGCTCCAGGATCGCCACATCCAGGCTGGGGCGGAAGCGCTTAAGGCGCGCGGCCACGGTGATGCCGCCCGCACCACCGCCCGCGATCAACACCTGGTGATGACCCATGACCCTGGGATCTGAATTGCTGTCCCAGATCTAACCAGGCCCGCCGACGCTGACCACTGACCCCATTGATCACGAAGTCGGACCGACTTCGCTTTAGGCGGGTTATGCTCGCTGCATCGACCCACGCGCCAGGCGCGCACCACCAACCATGGATCTCTCCAAACCCGGCACTCAGGCCAATCTCGAGGCTGCTTTCGGCGGCGAAAGCATGGCCAACCGCAAATATCTGTTCTTCGCCGATGTGGCCAAACAGCTCGGCAACAGCGAATTGGCCAAGCTGTTCCGCGACACCGCCAATCAGGAAACCGAGCACGCCTTCGCGCACTTCCGCCTGCTGCACCCCGAGCTGGTGGTGGAGGACCCCGCTGCCCTGAGCGACGAGCAAAAGCAAGCCGTGCTCAGCCGCTGCCTGGAGCTGGCCATCGAGGGCGAGACCTATGAGTACACAACGATGTACCCGGAGTTCGCCGCCCAGGCCCGCAGCGACCGCGACAGCGGCGCTGAAGCGGAATTCAACGAGCAGATCAGCGAATCGCAGGAGCACGCCGGCATCTTCCGCACCGCCGCGCGCAACTTCGGCTTGCTCACACCGGTGGAACACCATCACGCCGATCGCTACAGCGTCGCCCTTGAAGCACTGCAGGGCAAGGGCAGCGCCGGCGAGGCCGCAACACCAGTGAGCGGCCTTTGGATCTGCAAGGTGTGCGGCGTGATATACGACCCCGCCGTGGCCGACCCCGATTCGGGCCTGGCAGCCGGCACCCCCTTTGAAGCCATCCCCGACGACTGGACCTGCCCGATCTGCGGCACCCGCAAGGCCAACTTCATGCCCTATCGGCCCGCTGAACTGCAGGCGGCCTGAACCCGTGCGGGGCTGGTGCTTAACAGAACCCCACCAGCCCCTAGCCGACTTAGTGTGCGTTCCAGCACAGAACGAGCGGCATGCACGCCGATCTCACCCCCAACAACCAGCCCGCTGACGCCCACCCCCAGGTGTCTGCCTCGAGCACCAGCCTCAAATGGGGTCAAAACGGTGAACTCTCACCGGTTGATCTACAGCGGGTGCTGGAACGCCTCACCGATCCTTCGCTCACCCAGTGCAGCCTCCACTCCGACGCCAGCGCGGATTGAGGCACGCGAGGGATCTTCCCTTGGCTTGGTATCGAGCAACACAGGGGGTCACGCCCAGAATTGGCGCATGAATCAGGTTGACGACGCCACCCCCATGGCGCGGCTGCTGGTGGTGGAGGACGACGACACCATCCGGGAAACCGTGGCTGAGGCCCTGGAAATGGAAGGCTTCGCTGTCACGGCCGCCACCAATGGCCGCAGCGCCTGGGACCTGCTCAGCCGTGACAGCTACGACCTTGTGGTGCTCGACCTGATGCTGCCGGGCATCAACGGCCTTGATCTCTGCCGCCAGCTCCGCCAAGGCAGCACGCCTCCACTGATCCTGGTGGTGAGTGCCCGCGACACCGAAACCGATCGGGTGCTCGGCCTTGAAGTGGGGGCCGACGACTACCTGATCAAACCCTTCGGGATGCGAGAACTGGTGGCCCGTTGCCGCGCCCTGCTGCGGCGCCAGCGCACACCGCTGCCCACCACCAGCAGCCTCGAGCACCTGGATCTGCAGCTCTATCCCGGTGAATGCCGGGTCACCCGCGCCGGAATCGAGATTCGCCTCTCACCCAAGGAATACAAGCTGCTGGAGCTGTTCATGCAGAACCCACGGCGGGTGTGGAGCCGCGAGCAACTGATCGAGCAGGTGTGGGGGGTGGACTACATCGGCGACAGCAAAACCGTGGACGTGCACATCCGCTGGTTGCGCGAAAAGATTGAGGACGATCCCTCCACCCCCGCCAAGCTGGTGACCGTGCGCGGCTTTGGCTACCGCTTCGGCTGACCGGTGAGCGCAACCCATGCCCTGGCCTTCCTGATCGGCGGCGGCGCTGGCGCCGGCCTGGCCCTCTGGCTGAAACGCAAGCCGCGCCTGAAGCGGCGCAGCCGCAGAAGCCCCCTCGATCCACCCGACGCTCAGCTCCGGGAGTGGATGGAGGAGATGCCGCAGGGATGGTTGCTGATCAACGGCGATAACCGCATCGGCGGTCTCAATCCCCGCGCCGAATGGCTCCTCGAACTCGAGGATTCCGGCCTGGGGCTGCGGGGTGAACCGTTTGCGCTGCTCGATCCCTCCGATGAGCTGCTGCACCTGGTGAACCTGGCACGGGAGAAAGGGGTGGCCCAGCGCAGCTCCTGGCCGTTGCGCAGCAGCAATCTGGATGTGCGGGTGATGCCGGGCGACGCCGGCTGGGTGGCCGTGGTGCTGCAGGGGCGCAACCCACTGGAGAGCCAGCTCGAGCGCCAGGAGCAGTGGGTGAGCGATGTGGCCCACGAATTGAAAACCCCCCTCACCGCCCTGCGCTTGGTGGGCGACAGCCTGGCCATCAAGGCCGACGGCCGCCAAGCGGTGCTGGTGCAACGCTTGCAGCGGGAACTGGAGCGGCTGCAGGTGCTGGTGAGCGATCTGCTCGACCTCTCCCGCCTCGACAACACCCCTTTCACCGAATCCAACCCGCAGGCGGTGGTGGATCCAGCAGCGCTGTTGAGCCAGGTGTGGAGCACCCTCGAGCCCATGGCCTGCGAACGCGGCGTGGCGCTGAAGCTGAGCCCCGCGGCAGCAGACAACAGTGCCCAGGCGGCGATCGATCCGGCCCGCTTCCATCAGGCCCTGCTCAACCTGCTCGACAACGCCCTGCGCTACAGCCCCGATCAGGCGGCGATTGAAGTGGAGATCAGCGCCCGCAACCGCTGGTGCATGGTGTCGGTGCGCGACCACGGCCCTGGCCTGAGCGACACCGATCTGGAGCGGATGTTCCAGCGCTTCTACCGCGGCGATCCCTCCCGGGCGCGTTCACCGCGCAGTGGCAGCGGGCTCGGCCTGGCAATCGTGCAACAGATTGCCCTCTCCCAAGGAGGGATGGTGCGGGCCAGTAACCACCCCGAGGGCGGCGCGCTGCTCGAATTGCTCGTGCCGCGCGCCGCCTGAGCGATCAGCCCCGCGGCAGGTGGCTCACCACCAGCTGACGCTGGTCGTCGAGCTGCAGCCAACCCTCTTCCCGCAGCAGCCCCAGCACCCGGGTCACAGTGACGCGGGTGGTGCTCAGGGCATTGGCGATGTCCTGATGGGTGAGGCGCAGGTTGAGCAGCAGACCCTGATCGCAGGGCTGGCCGTAATCCTGGGCGAGCAGCTCAAGGAATCCGCGCACCCGCTCTTCGATGCGGCGCAGGCCGAGCAGCGCAATCAGCGCTTCCGACTGACGCATGCGGCTGGTCATCGCCTTCACCAGGGTGATGGCCAGATGCGGCGTGGATTCGATCTCATCCATCGGCAGACAGAGCAGATCGCTGTCGCCGATGGTGGTGGCCTCATAGAGATCAATGTTGGTGAGGGGTTCACCAAAGATCTCGTTGGGGCCAGCCAGACCCAGCAGCAGGTCGTCGCCCTGCTCATTCATGCAGCTGAGCTTGACCATGCCGCGGGTCACCAACCACACGTGATTGCGCAGCAGAGGAACCTTGCTACCGGCTCCCAGATGCACCAGATCGCGGCGCTGATAAACATCTTCGAGCGAGCTGCGAAGACCTTGCTGACCGCTTGGCGTGTAAACCATCGAGCTGTTGTGCCGACGGGACCCGCGGACTGTATGGAGCATCACCAGCCCTTGAGCAAAGCTCGGGTAGAGGCTGGGTTAAGGCTGGGTTAGCGGTTGAGCGCCAGGCTCAGCAGGCGGTGCCGCCCCGGTGCCGTGCGCAGCTCAGCCGAGGCAGCCAGCCAGCTGCTCCAAGCCTGATCACGGGCCTCGAGGATCAGGCTGCAGAGGCTGGGCAGCGCCGCATCCGGGCGCTCCTCAAGCAGGCGCTCGAGGGCGTGCATCAGCACGCGCAGGTCTTGCAGCTCACCGAGGGTGGTCTGCATCTGCTTGAGCTGATGTAGCCAGGGCTCATCAAGCTCCGGGGCCAACGCGCTGAGATTGACCAGGCCATAGCGAGCACGCTTGATGCGGCGCCGCAGCTGATGCAAGGCCTGGGCCCCCTCCTCCTCGTGGGGTCGCTCCACCCACCAGCCGGGAAGCGTGAACAGGCCAGCCAACACCACCTGCTGCAGCTCAGGCATCCAATCCGCGATCGGCTCAGCACCCATCGGGGTGATCGAAGGCTCTCGCAACCAGGCCTGCAGCCGGGCCAGGAGCTTCAGATAGCGGCGCCCTTTGAGGGTGTCGGTGGTGATCGCGAAGGCCAGCTTGCGTTCGCGCTTCAGCTGTTTGAGCACTTTGCGCAGGGGGGCCTGCTCCCGCTCCGGCAGCAGAGGCAACCAGCGCTGCTGCAGCTGATCGCGCATCACATCGAGATCGCGGGCCAGGCCGAGATCGGAACCGATCCGGGCTAGGCGCTGGGCGCTCACCTGCTCGGGCAACTCCAGGGCGGCCTGGAATTGCTCCACCGTGCTGCGGATCTGACGGCAGCACACCCTCAGTTGGTGCAGCGGCTCAGGATCGCGGTCAGCCAGCACATCCAGCTGCAAGGCCACCAAACGGCGCGCCCGTTGCTCGAGCAGAAACGACGCATAGGCGCCACAACTCTCTCCACCGGACAGCACAGCGTGATCGAGATCGCCCACCGCGCAAAGCTGCGAAAGGCTCACTCTGAACACAATCAAGAGGTTAAGGAGTTAAGAGGAGGTTATGGCTTCGGAGGTGAACACGAGCGCTGCTACGTTCCTGGAAAAAGTCTTCCTGCGTGAAGCTGTCCACACTGATCCGAGAACCACTGGCAGCGGACAACGCCAGCCGCATCGCCGATCAGCCATCCACACAACATCTCCTCTGCCTCAACCAACAGGAGGCACTGATGCTGTTTGGCTTACTGCAAGCGGCCTGCCGGCATGAGGCCACACGACGCACGCTGCTCAGCAGCGGTGATTACCAGCAGTTTCACCGCCAACTGAGCCAGTCGCTGGCGGAAGGCCTCGCCAAACCTCAGAAGTAGAGGCTGCTCGCGAAGTGGTCGCGCTCCTGCAAGCGAGGGAGCCAGCGCTCACGCAACTGCTCCCGACTCATCGACCATTCTTCAAGCGGTTGCTGCGCCGCAACAAGGCTCTGAAGCCAGTCGCGAAAACGCTCCAGGCTCTGGAGATCGTCTTGCAGACCGGGCCGTTCAGACACGGGGCTTCAAACCACTCTTGACCACAGTAGGCGAGGTTTTGCCACTCATTCGGTGCAGATTCTGAAGATCTGAAGGCGGATGAGCGGGATCCAACACGTGCAACACACCGAGGCAGAAGGCCTGGATCGCCATGCAACTGGCCACTGAGGGAAGCCAGTTCAAAACGCTGTCCATCAATAGGCTGGCTGTTGCCACCTGATTCGAATGGATTGGAGCGGGGTGGGCTGTGGCAGACAACACCGCCCACCCGTGTGGACGCTCACATCCAGCGGTTCACAGCAGCTGGCACCGTTGCCGATGGATGAGCGAACGACCCCATGCAAAGCCTCCCCCAACTGAGGCCAACGCCGGGCTCGCTCGACTCACGGCGGCTGGAAGAGCGACCGGGCCAGATGCCCAACAGCCTGTACCTGGCCGGCGGGCGCGCACCCACGAGCTTCTCCGCCTTGGTGCTGTGGCCAGAGGGTCCACAGCTCTGCCGGCTGATCAGCCAACAGCAACTGCAGGATCTCCTCAGCCAACGGGTGCCGATCTGGCTGCGGATCACTGGCATGGGGCAACCGCACCTGATCCGCGAGGCCCTCGAGCTATGCCGGATCCCCTCAGCCTTCAGCCCGCTGGTGCTCGACACCCCACAATCCACCCGAGTGGATTCCATGGGCGATGTGATCGCCGTGGTGCTGCACCGGCTGCGCTTCTCCAGAGATCCCCTCAACCTTGTGAGTGATCAAGTGAGCATGCTGCTCACCCACAACTGCCTGATTTCGATTGAAGAGGCACCAAGCGGTGAACCATTTGCCTCGCTCACCGATTGGCTGATGCACAAAACGCCAGTGGCCGCCGCTGAAGACCTCGACGATCTGCTCCACTACATGGTGGACAACATCCTCGATGGCATCTTCCCGATGCTCGAGCAGATGGCTAACCGGCTGGATGACCTGGAAGAGGCGGCCCTGCGCGATCCCCGGCCTCGGGTGTTAACGCGCGCCTACCAACTGCGAACGAACCTGAGGCGCATCCGCCAGCAATTGTGGCCGCTGCGCCATCAGATCCTGCTGTTTTTACGCCAGAACCAACCGGTGATGGGGCCCGATGGCCTGCTGGGGTTCCAGGAGATGGCCCAAAACGTGGAGCAGATTTTTGACAGCTGTGAAATCCTGCGCCATCAGTGCGATGCGGTGACCGAGGCGCATATGGCGAGCACCGGCAATCGCATGAACCAGATCATGAAAACGCTCACGATCGTTTCCACGATCTTTGCCCCGCTCACGTTCATCGCCGGGATCTATGGCATGAACTTCGACAACATGCCCGAGCTGCACTGGCGTTACGGCTACATCGCCTCACTCGTGCTCATGGGTGCGATTGCCACGATCCAGGCGCTCTACCTCTGGCGGCGCGGCTGGTTTGAGGATTGGACCGCACCGCGGCGTTGAACCACGGCCGACCTATTCATCCTCTAAGCGGTGCAAACGGCGCTCGAGGCTGGCCATCAGTTCGATGGCAAACATGGGCGTTTCCTGCACCGCAAACAAAAACTGCTCACGGCCCATTTCGATCAGCTCGCTGGCCTCCAATGCCCGAGCAGTGCCGTGCCGGCGATGGTTGTCGCTCACCAAAGCACCGACCCCAACCACCTCGCCCGGACCAAACTGCTCCATCCCATCAGCGCCCCAACGCAGCTCAACCGAGCCGCTGATTACACAGAAGATCGAATCACCCGGTTCACCCGCTTCAAACAACAGCTCGCCCGGCGCCAGAACACGCAGGGGCAAGCTGCTGGCCAGGGCCTGCATGGTGTGAAGCAGACCAGAGTTCATGCAACTGATGCACCTTGCACCACCTTGCCGACTTTTGATAAAGGGACGGTGAAGGACAGCCGCTGAGGCGGTTTCTACGGTGATGGCGACGGGTTTGAGCCAGGGTGTCGATCGGGGATGGGGCTGTTCTGATCTGCGGGCTGGGTGCGCTGGGTCAGGCTTGTCTGGAACGTCTGCTGCCCTTCGACGTGCCGCTGAGGGCGGTTGACTTGCACTCTCCTCAATGGCGGCGAGCGGACCTCAGCCAACGGATCAGCCTGGTGGTGCAAGGGGATATGCGCCAGGCCCAGGTGCTCGAGCGCGCGGGGGTGCGCCAGTGCCGATCCGTGTTGCTGCTCAGCGCCGATAGCCAGGTGAATCTTGAGGCCGCCCTGCAGGTGCGCGTTTTAAATCCGGATGCCGACGTGGTGGTCCGCTCCAGATCCGGTGAGCAATCCATCGGCCAGCTTCTGGAGCAACGGCTCCCCAAAGTGGCGGTTGTCGACCCCCTGGTGCTCACCGCCGGAGCCGTGGCGAGTGCTGTGCAACCCCATGAGGGATTGATTCAGCTCGACACCCACGGCGAAGACGAAACCATCAGCGTGGTGAGCCAAGCGGAAGCAGCGACTGCCCTGGCCTGCAGGCGAATGCGCGCCAACGGCGGTGCCCCATCCGACCTCTGGATCACCGTGCGCCAAAGGGGCAGCGCTGTGCAACACGCCAAAGGCTCCAACTGGTGGCAACTGCCAATCAAGATCCTGCGCTGGCAACCGCGCTGGCGCTCCCTGGCGTGGCAACCGATGAGCTGGGTGGCTCCACTCGTTCTCGCCGCCATCGTGCTGGGCCTGGCCCTGTTCTCCGGGCAGGCGGGGAGTTGGCAGCGGGCGCTGTTGATCACCCTGGGGCTGTTGCAGGGTGAATTCGTTGACCCCGTGATGCTGCTGAGTCAGCGCAGCCTGTGGCATTTGCTGGCTGGGCTCAGTTATGCCCTCCTGGGAACCCTGCTCACATCGGCCCTGGTGGCCCTGATCCTCGAGCGCCTGCTCACAGAGCGCTTGGGCTTACGCCGCCGGGACCGTGTCAAAGGCGGCAGCCGACAGGTGGTGATCGTGGATGGGCCAGAGGTGGTGGAGCCGATTCGAACGCTGCTGGGAAGCGAACGCATCGGTGTTCAAACCGCCAGCCTCAGCGAGGGGATGACCGCTCTCGATCGTGAACTGGAGCGCTTGAACAACAGCCAGGTGGTGGGGATTGGACTGCTGAGCAACCACTTGCTGAGCAACGTGCATGCTGCCCTGGCCCTGCAACAGAAGGATCCAACATGCAGGCTCGCCGTGCTCGCCCATGCGATGGAAGCGAGCGATCAACTCGGGCAAATGCTCGGTGGGGTCACGGTGATCTCGGCGGTGGATCTGGCCGCTGACGCACTGGTGGCAACAGCCTTTGGTGAACGCGTTGAGCGGGTGTTGCAGATCAAAGGCGTGAACCACCTGGTGGTGCGCTACAGGATTGAGCCGGATGATCAGCTGTGCGGGCTCACAGTCGCGCGGGTGGAAAACGGCTACGGCATGACGGTGTTGCGTCACCAGCGCCAGCATCGTCCACAGGCCCGCGCGATTCCGCCCCTGGATTGGTCGTTGTTGGCGGGGGATGCCATCACCGTGCTCGCCACCCTCGACAGCCTCCGGCGCGTGGAGTGCGGTGATCGCGAACCGCCGCAGTGGTGTGTGGAGCTGCGCTGCCAGCCCCATCCCCATGAGCGCTTTGTGGTGCAGCAATGTCTCGCCCGCTATCTCGATCTGGCACCTGGACAAGTGCAAGGCTGGCTCGACGGCCACTGGAAACGAAGCAAACCCCTCGATCGCGATCTGGCGGAGCTGATGGAACGGGAATTGCAACGCCTGCGGGTGCAAACGCGACTGTGCCGAGCCGACGCCCCCAGTCATCCCGGCAGCAGCCATGACTGACTGGCTGCCGCCACTGCTGCTGGGGCCCGGCTGGGGACTGATCAGCCAGCTTCTGCCCTGCCCATTGGCAGCGGGTTGGACTGTTCAGCAGGATCTGCCCTTGCCGGCTCCAGGTGGCGGCTATTCCGCAATCCAAATCGAACCCGCCACGCATCGCGTCTGGCTGTTGAGCGACCTGCCGGAAGGCGAGCTCAGCTCCTGGACGTTGCCATTGGAAGGGCGCCAACCCCGCCGCATCAGGAGCCTGCAACTCCAAGTGCCGCCATCGGTGACCCAACAATTGGATAGCGAAGGCCTGGTGATCGAGGCTGATCAGGCCTGGATCGCCACCGAAGGCCGGCGCAGCCCTGAGCGCGAACCGCAGCTGTTGCGGTTCTCCCTCAGCAACGGAAACCTCCAGGCCTCATTCCCCCTGCCCCCAGCCTGGCAACAAGGCCTAGAAAGCAATGCAGGTCCGGAGTCATTGGCACGGCTCAGCCGCTCCAGCGAACCCCTGGCCCTGCTGATGGCCGCGGAGCGACCGCTCCGCCAGGACCCTGCGAATCAGGTTCGCTTGCTGCGCTGGCACTGGCCCGCCGGCCGCGACCCACAGCGAGATCCGCCAGAGACCAGCGAGCAGGGCGCGTTGGCCGCGCCGGCGGGGGGCGACTGGGGGCTGACCGATCTTGTGGTGCTGCATCCGGCTGGGCCACAGCCACCCCTGCTGCTCACCCTCTGGCGCCGCTACCAAGACCCCTTGCAATGGAGCAATCAACTGCGCCTGTATCGGCTCCCCAGGGCACAAAATCTGGAGCAGCCCTTGCAGCAGTGGGATCTGCAAACGAGCGGCTTGACTCCGGAAAACTGGGAAGGCCTCAGCATGGGTCCCACGCTGTCGCCTGGACAACCGAGCCTGATGCTGGTGAGCGACGACAATCGCAATCCCTTCCAGACCACCCGGTTGGCACTCCTACGGCCACGTCGCTCCAGCCAGTGCACGCCGGAGCAGGCAGGAAGCGAGCGCAGATGAAGAGGCGGACGCTGCTCGAATTGTTAGGCCTCAGCGCGGCAGGCGCTGCCGTAGGGACAGGGGGCCATCACCCTGTTTCAGCCCGGCCAGGCCCAACCGCGCGATGGCCCTCGATCCGAGGGCCAATCCCGTTGCCCAGCGATGGGCTCGATGCCGCCCAGCAACGCCTGAGCTATCAACGCACCACACTCCACGACCGGGTCGACGTACCCGCCGGATTCCGCGCCGATGTGTTGCTGAGCTGGGGAGATCCGCTTGGCGAGGGCGTGATGGGCTTCAACAACGACTACCTCGCCTTCACGCCCTTGAATCCAGATCGTGCTTTGCTCACGATCAACTTCGAATACATCAGTGCACTGACCTGGCGCGAGGGCTATCTCGACGCCCATGGCACCAACCTGCCGTTTGCAGCACTGGAGGAACGTCTCAAGGAGGCCGGTGGTCGAGCCCACATCCCCGCGCTTCCGGCAGATGCCGCGTTGCGCACCCTGGCGGTGCAAGTGGCCTCGGCCGCTCTCGAAGATCTCGGAATTGGTGTGGCCAGCCTGCGGCGCGAAACAGGCGGGGGTTGGCGCCATGAACCCACAGCGCTGGAGCGACGGATCCATGGCCTGAGCGGCCTGAAGAATCCAAGCCAAAGATTGCGCAGCACCGGGCCGGCAGCGGCGGTGTTTCGCCGGCGCAATCGCCTGGGCTACGACGACGGCCTCGGCGATCAGATCATCGGCACTTTCGCCAACTGCGCCGGAGGACAAACACCCTGGGGAACCGTGCTATCGGCCGAAGAAAATTTCCAAACCCAGGTGCCCGAAGCGGTATACGCCGATGGCAGCTCGGCAGACCCAGCGGGATGCCCCTTCCAATTCAGTCGCCAACGCATTGGGGGCCTGGGGAATCCCTTTGGACTGGCCGGCAACAAATACGGCTGGATGGTGGAAGTTGATCCCCAGAATCCCAACCAACCAGCGATCAAGCACACCTGGCTGGGGCGCTTCCGTCATGAAGCGGTGGCCGTACGCGCCAAGGCCGGTGAGCCGCTGATCGTCTACTCAGCCTGCGATCGGCACAGCGGGCACCTCTACCGCTTCGTGAGCCGCGAGCGGGTGTTCGATCCCCAGGATCCTGATAACTCACGGCTCCTGGAAAACGGACGACTGGAGGTGGCGCAGCTCGCTGCGGATGGCACAGGACGCTGGCTGCTGCTGGCTCCGCAGACGGCGGTTGCCCCCCTCAACCCTTCGCATTACGAACGGTTCGGCAGTCCATCCAGCGTGGAGGTTCCCCACCGTGATCGCAGCCGTGCCGGAGCCGAACGTCTACGCACAGACGCCGATCGACAGCGCTACTGCGCCCAATTCCAGACATTGGCTGATCTCTACAGCGGCGAGGGCGATGAACAGCAGGGGGCGATCCTGATCGATGCCCATCTGGCGGCCAACGCGATCGGTGCCACCCCGACAGCCCGGCCGGAAGATACCGACCTCGATCCCATCAGCGGCGATCTGTTGATCACCTTCACCATGGGTGGATCCGATGAAACGGGCAATCCTGACCCCGCCATCTTCCGTGGTCCAAAGGGTGAAACGCCCTGGCCATTCGGTTGGGTGATGCGAATGACCGACGCTCCAGCCGACAACACCAAACCCGGCGGCAGCCTGCAATGGCGGATGGCCGCCACCGGTGGAACGCCGTGGGAGGGAGGCCTGGGATTTGCCAACCCCGACAACCTGGCCATCGATCGTCAGGGCAATGTCTGGATGGTGACTGATCGATCCTTTAGCAGTGCTCAAAGCGACGTCTTTGGCAAGAACGCCTGTTGGATCCTCCCCCGAACTGCATCAGCACAACAGGAAGCTGTGCTGTTTGCCAACGGTCCGATCGAAGCCGAGCTCTGCGGGCCCTGTTTTGACCCCGAGGAACACACGCTGTTCCTGGCGGTGCAGCATCCAGGCGAACAACACGGCTGTCACCAACGTCAGCAGATCGAACACCAAGCCTTCACCTTGGAAGATCGTTCGGGTCAACGCTTTGATCAGCTACGAACGGTGCCACTGGGGTCGAACTGGCCTTCGGGGTGCCGGGCCGCGCGCCAAGGCCCGCGATCGTGAGCGTGCGGCGCCTGGGGGGTGGGCCTTTGCTGCCGCAGGGCTGATTCAGGCCAGATCGGCGAGCAACTCGCGGGCAGAAGGATCCACCAAGCGGAGACGTTTGCTGGCCCGCTCCAAGCGGCGATTCAATGCCTGACGGGTGATGCCCATGCTGCGGGCCACCTCACTCTGGCTTTCGCCCTGCGCCAACCGATCGAATACGGCGATCTCACTGGGTGCTTTGCGGCGAAACCGCGCAGCGACATCCTGCAGATCCTGATGATCCAGCGAACGATTCAGGGGCGCCGCAAGAGAATCACTCAACTTGAGCTGGTCGTTCCCCATCTCGATCGGGCGATCGAGACTATCCACCTGCGATGCACGCCAGGCCTCCTGCAGCTCCTTCAGCTGGCGCGGCTCCACACCCAGATACTCAGCCAGTTCATCGTGGCTCAGGCCCGGCGGCGCAAAGTGGGCTTTGAGCCGCATCTGTTGCTGACGTGCTGAGAGGCGGATGGAACTCTCGCTCGCCTCAATCTCACGGCGAATCGCCTGGCGAATCCACCAGCTGGCATAGGTGGAAAAGGAATAGCCCAAGGCGGGGTCAAATTTCTCCACGGCACGAATCAGACCGATCGTGCCGGCCTGAAGCAGATCCGAAAACTCAAGCGCTGAACTTCTCTGAATGCGAGCGTGATAGGGCTTCGCAATACACACCACCAGGCGGAGGTTCTCTTTGATCATGCGGCTGCGTGCCCTGGCAGCCGCACGGCGCTGGGCTGGGGTGGCCTGGGGATCGTCGGCCGCCCGAATCTGCTGGCCGCGGCTGATCACCAGCCGCGACGATCCCTGGGGCAAGCGGCCGACGGCATCGAGCCAGGCGCGGGTGCTGTCTTGAGCTGCCATGGTCTCAGGATCAGTCGGATGTCGATGCAGCGGGCTGTTCCGCCAAGGAGCAGGCCAGCTCCACGGGCAGAGGCTTCACCTTCCAAACACGGTCGGCATACTCCTGAACGGAGCGATCCGAGGAGAAGAAGCCGCTGCGCGCCGTGTTCATCAGGGATGATCGCCGCCAACCGGTCGGATCCAGCCAACGGCCATCGATCCGTTGTTGCGCCTGTTGATAAGCATCGAAATCACCCAGCACAAAGAAGGGATCCGAGTGCAGAAGGCCATCCAGCAAGGGGGCAAACAGGCCACGGTCGCCCTCGCTGAAGTGACCGGAATAGAGCAGTTCAACGACCTCCTGCAGCATCGGCAAACCCTGCAGCACCTCCCAGGGCCGATAGCCCGAATCACGCCAGGCAGCTACTTCATCGGTGCTCAGCCCGAACAACTCAAAGTGTTCATGGCCCACCTGCTCAAGGATCTCGACATTCGCGCCATCGAGGGTGCCCAGGGTGATAGCACCGTTCATCATGAATTTCATGTTGCCGGTACCGGAGGCTTCAAGGCCAGCGGTGGAGATCTGCTCCGACAGATCAGCGGCCGGATAGATCTTCTCTGCCAATTTCACATTGAAATCAGCAAGGAACACCACCTTCAGCAGATCTTTGCAATCCGGGTCGCGGTTCACCACATCCGCAATGCCGTTGATCAGGCGGATGATCAGCTTGGCCAAGTAGTAACCAGGAGCCGCTTTACCGGCGAATACCACCGTGCGCGGCACCATTCCTTCGGTGAGGCCCTTCTTGATGCGCAAATAGCGAGCAATGACCTGCAGAGCGTTGAGGTGCTGACGCTTGTATTCATGAATCCGCTTCACCTGCACATCAAACAGTGAGGTGGGATCCACCAGCAAGTCATGACGCTCGGCGATCAAGCTCGAGAGCTGGCGCTTGGCCGCCAGCTTACAGGCCCCCCAACGATCCAGGAAACTCGAATCATCAGCGAGCCGCTCCAGCTCGCTCCAGCGCTGCGGCTGCACGGGCCAGCCCTGCCCCAAACACTCGCCAAGCAGAGCAGCCAAGGGCGGATTGGCCAGAGCCAGCCACCGGCGCGGCGTCACACCGTTGGTGACGTTGGTGAATTTCTCAGGCCATAGAGCCGCAAACTCCGGGAAGAGATCACGCTGCACCAGCTGGCTGTGCAATGCCGCTACACCGTTGATGTGATGGGAGCCAAGCGCAGCCAGGTGAGCCATCCGCACCGCTTTACCGCCACGCTCATCAATCAGCGATACACGGCTGAGGATGTCGTCGCGGCCGGGATAGCGCAGCCGCACCTGTTGCAGGAATCGGCTGTTGAGTTCAAAGATGATCTGCAGATGCCGCGGCAGCAAACTCGCGAACAGGCCCAAGCCCCAGCACTCCAGAGCCTCTGGTAGCAGGGTGTGGTTGGTGTAAGCCAGCGAGCGGGTCGTGATCCCCCAGGCCTGATCCCAATCCAGCTGATGCTCATCCACCAGCAATCGCATTAATTCAGCCACCGCGATCGCTGGGTGGGTGTCGTTGAGCTGCACCGTCCAGTGATGCTCAAACTCGGCAATGGGGATCTCCCGCTCCTGCAGGCTGCGCAACATGTCCTGCAGCGAACAGCTCACAAAGAAATGCTGCTGCTTGAGCCGCAGGCGGCGCCCCGCGTCGGTGCCGTCGTTGGGATACAACACCTTGGAGAGCGTTTCACTATTCACCTTGTCTTCCACAGCAGCGTGATAATCACCACTGTTGAAAGCACGGAAATCAAAGCTCTCCGTAGCCACGGCCCGCCACAGCCGCACCCGCCCGCAGGTGTTCACCCCATAGCCGAGCACGGGCACATCGTGAGGGATCCCCAGGGCTTGCTCCGCTGGTTCCCATCGCACCCGCAGCCGACCGTCGCTGTCGTGAAAGGTGCGGGTGCTGCCGCCGAAACCAACACGGCACGATTTGTAGGGATACACCACCTCCCAGGGCCAACCGCCCTTCAGCCACTTATCGGTGATCTCCACCTGCCAGCCGTTTTCAATCAGCTGATCGAAGATGCCGAATTCGTAGCGAATGCCATAACCCGTCGCCGGAATCTCCAGGCTGGCCAGCGACTCCACATAACAAGCAGCCAGCCGGCCAAGCCCTCCGTTGCCCAGACCCGGCTCCTCCTCCACCGCCAGGATGCGGTCGAGATTGCTCACCCCAAAACGGGCCATCGCGTCTTGGGCCTCCTGCCGGATCCCCAACATCAGCAGGTTGTTCCCGAGCTGGGGGCCAATCAGGAATTCGGCCGATAGATAGGCCACCGATTTGGTGGGATGTTGGCGCTGCAGATCCTTGTAGGCCAGATGCCGTGCCATCAGGCGATCACGCACGGCGTAGCTCAGCGCCATGTACAGGTCGTGATCGCTGGGAGACGACGTGCTCGCCCCCTGGCTGAAGAACAGATGCTCGGTAATGCCGTCGAATAGGTCATCCGAGGTCAGACCGGTGCGCTGGGCATCGCCATAACTGGCTGGCAGCGCAACTTGAGGGGAGATGGTCATGGCAGTGGCAAAGAGGAGAAGAACGGGATGACGCGATTCAGAGCGTTTCCATATCCAGACCTTTGGTTTCAATCCGGTAGAGCCAGGTCACAACCGCTCCCAGCAAGGAGGTGATCACCAGGACCATCAACAACCGCTCCGTGCCCCAGGATTTCAGCAACGTGGGGAAGAAAAAAGCGGTGAGCACTGCACCAACCTTGCCGCTCGCGGCAGCAAAGCCAGCACCCAGGCCGCGGATGCGGGTAGGGAACACCTCTCCAGCCAGGAGATAAGTGGTGGCGTTGGGGCCGAAGTTGGTCATGAACTGGAAGATCAAGAAACCAGCCACGATCAACACCAGATGATCCGTGGATTGGTTGCCTCCCCCACCCAGTGCCGCCAACAACAAGCCAACGGCGCAGCCGATGAATCCGATCACCTGAAGCGGGATACGCCCCCAGCGATCGGCAAGCACAATGGCCACCGCAATTCCCACGAGGAAGCCCACATCAATCAGAGCGGTGCCCCGTGCACCGATCAGATCGGCGTGGATGACGGAAGCCACGTTGTGTTCATGGCTGGCTTTTCCAAAGGCCAGGCCAATGATCACGGGTGTGAAAATGCCGATCCCGTAGGTGGACAGATCCTGCAGGAACCAGGGAAGCGAGGTAAGGATCGTGCCCCGCAGATACTTGCCGATGAACAGCTGCTCCCAGGAACCCTTGCGCTGAGGGCGCCCAGACTCGCTCTCCACTTGAACGCTTTTGAGTTGGAGATGCTGCCGGTTGAGCAACTTGCGCAACTGCTTCTCAGCCTTGGCGGTGAGTCCGCGCGTCACCAACCAATGACTGCTTTCGGGCAGGAACAGACGCCCCCAGATCACGGCTGCCACCGGGATGACCGGCACGAGATAAAACAGGCGCCACGCATCGAGATCGGGTTTCGCGCCCAAGATCACGGCCGCGATGGCCGTGCCGAGTACAGCACCCACGGCCTGAAAACTGAAGGCACCCAGCACCAGCCGACCACGAATGGAGGCGGGAATGCTCTCCGAAATCACCAGGTGCGCCGTGGGGTAATCAGCACCGAGAGCGAGGCCGGTGACGAACAGGCTGCCGATCAACACCTCCTTGGACGGCGCAAAGGCCGCCACAAGCAAGGCGATCAACAGCAACACCATCTCGCCGATGAAGACAGGTTTGCGGCCCAGCCGATCCGCGAGCCCACCGAGGAAGAGGGCACCAAACAGGATTCCCGCCAGGGTGGCCGCCGTGATCAATCCCTTATCGATATCGGTGAGCGCAAACTCCTCACTGATCAGGGGCAGGCCGACGCCTTGCATGAAGACGATCATGCCCTCGAAAAACTTGCCAGCGGTGGCGAGCCCCCAAACCAGCCACTGCATCGAGGAAAGCGGCGGACCAGCCAGATGGTCGCCGTCGTCCCAGCTGGGTATTTCCTCAATGAACGCCTGAACGGTCTTGGGGTGGCCCATGGGAAGGGACGTGACCCTTCGACCATGGCAAGCATCATCAAGCTCTGCGTTAAGGCAAGGTCAACATTCGCTCAAGGCTTTTTGTTGCTCTCGCTGCTGGAACTGCTCCACCGCCTCCGCCATCGGACCCAGTAGATCAGCGAATGAAGGTTCGTTGTCCCAGCCCATCGGGAAGGGAGCCGTGCCCTGGCCTGGTTGCACATCATTGGGCAGACCCGTGATCAGCAACGAACTGCGCTGCTCACTCACGATCGCCCACAGCCACTTCACCAGCAGGGTGATGCGGTTTTCGTCGTCGGGCATAAACGCGAGGTGGGCCAAGGCCCAGAGCACCCAACCCGGAAAGCCTGCGAGCTTGATGCCCCGCAGGTTGGCCACAGCACTCAGGCGGCCCAGCACAGCCATGCTGCCGAAATCCACGTAGCGGAAGGGGGCGTGAGCGCGCCCTTCGAGCTGGGCGCGGATCTCCCGGCCCACCCATTGGCCCATCTGTGTGGCAGGCCCCGCCATCCCGGGGATGGCTTGGCCGTCTGAGCTGGCGTGGGCGTAGTGGCAGAGGTCACCCACCACACGGATGTCGGGATAGCCGGCAATGGAGAAATCAGGCTCCACGATCACCCGCCCGCCACGATCCAGCGCGCAACCGGTGGCATCCGCCAAGCGCTGGCCCAGCTTCGAAGCCCGCACACCAGCCGTCCAGAACACATTGGCCGCCTGCACTGGGAGCTCCTGTTCATCAGCGCAGCGGATCACCACCTCGCCGGGTTGCATGGCCACAACACGGCCAGGAACCAGCTCGATGCCCTTGGCGCGCAGGTCTGCCGATGCAGCCTCCGACAACAACTCGGGCAGCTCCTTGAGCACACGCCCACCGGAGACAACCAGCACCACACGGGTCTGTTCAGGATCGACACGGCGAAAATCCTTCGCCAATGCACGCCGCATCAGCTCAGCAACCGAGCCCGCCAATTCGCAGCCGGAGGGGCCACTGCCCACCACCACCACGGTTTGCAAAAACTGGCGCTGCTTCGGATCCACCGTGCGCTCCGCTTCTTCAAGCGCCATGAGCAAACGGCGGCGAATTTCCTCGGCGTGCTCCAGAATTTTCATGGGCGGAGCTAAAGCCCGCCATTCCTCATGGCCGAGATAGGTGCTGCCGGAACCGGTCGCGAGCACCAGGTGGTCGTAGCGCAGATGGGTGCCGTTGAAGGCAATGCTGCGTTCAGCTGGATCAATCTGCGTGACCTCCCCCAACAGGATCTGCAGATTGGCCTGATCACCCACGAGCATCCGCAGCGGGATCGCCACATCACCGCGGGAGACCAATCCCGTGGCCACCTGATACAGCAACGGTGCGAAGAGATTGAAGTTGCGCTTGTCGATCAAGGTGACACGCACCTTGGCGCCTTTGAGTGCCCGGCACACCCGTAACCCAGCAAAACCTCCTCCCACCACCACCACATGGGGCCATGAGGATGTTTCGGGTGACTCAAGCTCTAGAAAAAAGCGCTCGGCCATGGTGCGCGTTGGCAGATACGCCGAAGGTATTGAGGGCTTCTGTGTTGTCCTGTGCTGTGCAACACACGCCCTCAGCGACGCATCAATGCACCAGCACGGGTAAAGCTGAAGCCGGCGCCTTGCGCACCTGATCCAATTCAGCCTGCACGGCTGGATCAGCTTTGAACGCGCGCCACTGGGGCGACTGAATCAGCTGGTTGGCCGCGGCAGCACCGAGACGCTGACCGGCCTCCACATCTGAGGGGTAGTGCATCCCGCACAGCACACGGCTGTTGCCGCCATGGCGCCCAAGCTCAAGCAGCCTGGAGCGCCGCTCGGGCAACAGATCAGCCAAGAGCTCTGAGGCAGCGCGATACCAGGTGGAGTGTCCTGAGGGGAACGACGCACTCGACTCCAAAGGCAAGCAGGGAATGATCTGGGGATGACTCACAAATGGACGGGGCCGATTCACGCGGTCCTTGATTTGATCCTTGAGGCCATCCACCGGCTTGAGAAAAGCTTTGAGTGCGGCATTCAGCAAAGGGGTGGTGCGCACCATGTCGACACCGAGAGCACGGCTGAAGGCGGTGGGATTGCGCTCCAGCAGCGCCCAACTGCCACTCACAATCTCTGGAGTACGCGCCTGTTGCAGCCAAAGCAGAATGGCCAGATCCTCCCGTGCCGCTGCACTTCCTGCAGCAGGCGGCAGCCCCACCACACGGCTGAGGGGATCGGCGGTGAGCGTTGGCACTGACAAGGCCCCCGATTCAGCTCGAGCCGTGAGCGGTGCCGCCAAACCGGCCAGCACAGTGAAGGAGGCGATTAGCCGACGGGGGGCGAAGCAACGAGCAGGAACGGGAGTCATGGCCGAATGCGTGGAGTGAGGGCGGAGCAGCGCTGCGAACCATCCAGCAGTGCAACTTGGCTGTAACGCCTCACCAAGGGTGTGGCGGAATTGTTGGCGTAGGTCAATCGATACAGGGTGTCGAAATCGTCGTCGGCAATCGGGGGCATCCCAGCCCAGCCCAGGCCAGCGGCCAAGAGAGGCAGATGCCGATGCTCCCAAAAAAGCACCAGCAGACCACCCTGGAGGGATGGATCAAGGAGCATCTGTTCGCCGGAGCGCCGTGAATCCTGAAGCGACGTGCGATCAATCCGGATGTTCACACCGCTGGCCACACCAAGCGGCACGGCCGTTTGATAGCTGCGGGCGTTCTTGCTGGTCTCGTCATCGAGGGCATAGGTGGTGATCTGCGTGGGCGCGCCAAAACAAGCGGGGATCACGTTGGCCAACGCGATCGCACGCTGAAAACCAGCGGGCGAAAGGTTGTAGGACGTGGCAGAGGGATCTTTGTGGCCATGGCGCATCAACAGCACCTGGGCCGGTAGCGACCACACAGGCCGATCACCCCCGGCGCACAGCACCAAGACCAGGCCACAAACGCTGAGCAGGGCAGCATGCGCGCGCAAGCCGAGAGCACTGCAAATGACACCGCCAGTGTGGTGCACAACCGCAGATCCACCATCACGGTGGCGACACGCCAACGTGCATGGCGACACCACCCATCGGCCAAGGACAGCGAGAGAGTGAGTGGGGCCGGCTCTCGTTCGCCATGCCCGAACTCGCTTGGACGACCAAGGTGCACCAGGCGAGCATCCTGCGCCTGCGCTCATTGATCGCCAGCAGCCTGGACCTTGAACTGCAGCAACGACATTGCCGCGATGGCTACCTCCTGCTGCGGGAGGCGGGATTGCCGCGCCATTGCCAGGCTGAAGCTGTTGTGGTGACGATGCACTGGAAGAATTCACGCACAAACCTCTGCCACATCAGCGTGGTGAGTGAAGAGATCGACCACCCGGAATCCACCCGCTGCTGGGATGTGGCCGTTCGACTGAGGCGGTTGCTCCAGCCAACCAAGCCATAACCTGACCGCAACCTTCGCCCCCTACAAAAGATTCATCCCTCAGGCGATCCATGACTTCCGCTCAGCTGGCCCACGAGCTGTATCTCAACCGTGAGCTGAGCTGGATCAAGTTCAACGAGCGTGTGCTGGCGCAGGCCCTGAATCCACGCACACCTCTGCTGGAGCAGGCCAAGTTCAGCGCCATCTTCAGCAACAACCTTGATGAATTCTTCATGGTGCGGGTGGCCTCATTGCAGTCGCAGCTGCATGCAGGCGTGCAAAGCCTTAGTGAAGATGGACGCACGCCAAGACAACAACTGGATGCGATCCGCGAGCAGCTCGAGCCTCTGCTGCTTCGGCAGCAGGATCACTACCGCCACAGCCTCAAAAGCAGCCTGGCCGAGCAAGGCATTCTTCTGCTCGATTACGACGATCTCTCCCGCAAGCAGAAAGACTGGGCCAACAGCTACTTCCACACCAGTGTCTTCCCCGTTCTCACCCCACTGGCGGTTGACCCAGCCCACCCATTTCCATTCATCAGCAATCTCAGCTTGAACATTGCGGTCACCATTCGTGACCCCAACACCCAACAACAACAATTCGCGCGGATCAAAGTTCCCCAGAAAAACCTGCCGCGCTTTGTGAGCATCCCGCCTGAATTGCATGGTGGGCGAACACCCCAACCTCTGTTCATGGGCTTGCCACTGGAGCAGCTGGTGGCCTTCAACCTGCAGCGCCTATTCCCGGGGATGCTGATCGAAGGCCATCACTTCTTCCGGGTCACCCGTGACGCCGATCTGGAGCTGCGGGAGCTCGAAGCCGACGATCTGATGGAGGCTCTGGAGCAAGGCCTGCGCAAGCGGCGCATGGGGGGCGAAGTGGTGCGCCTGGAGGTGGCCGACGAGATGCCAGCTGAACTGGTGGAGCAGCTGATGCGCGGCATGGAGGTGGACGACTTTGACGTGTACCGGATCAATGGCCCACTCGGCTTGGATGATCTGATGGGCCTTCTGGCGATCAACGCGCCCCACCTCAAAGACGCCCCTTTTCGGGGCCGAACCCCCAAGCAGCTGCGCACCACCCAAAGCAGCCAGCTGGAGGATGGCTCGCTGCAATACCAGGATTTTGAAAGCATCTTCCGCGTGATCCGCCGCGGCGATGTGTTGCTGCATCACCCGTTTGATCTGTTCTCCACCTCCGTGGAGGAGTTCATCAACCAAGCCGCTGATGATCCCCACGTGCTGGCGATCAAGATGACGCTCTATCGCGTGTCGAAAAACTCACCGATCATTGCCGCCCTCATTCGCGCTGCCGAGAACGGCAAGCAGGTGATGACCCTGGTGGAACTCAAGGCCCGCTTTGACGAAGACAACAACATCCAGTGGGCCCGGCAACTGGAGCGCTCCGGTGTGCATGTGGTGTACGGCGTGTTAGGCCTGAAGACCCACACCAAAATCACCCTGGTGGTGCGACGCGAGCAGGAGAACCTGCAGGGCTACTGCCACATCGGAACGGGCAACTACAACTCCAAAACATCCAGTCTTTACACCGATCTCGGCGTCCTCAGCTGCAACAACGAGCTGGTGAGCGACCTGGTGGATCTGTTCAACTACCTCACCGGTTTCTCCAAGCAGCAGGAGTTCCGCCGCCTATTGGTGGCCCCCGTGACCCTGCGGCGGCGCATGCAGGAATTGATTCAGCGGGAGATCGAGCACGCGCGCGCCGGTCGGCCGGCCGCCATCAAAGCCAAGATGAATGCATTGGTGGATCCAGGCATCATCGCCTTGCTCTATGAAGCCTCTCAAGCTGGGGTGAGCGTAGATCTGGTGGTGCGGGGCATGTGCAGCCTGCGCCCCGGCCTGCCCGGAGTGAGCGAGAACATTCGCGTGATCAGCGTGATCGGACGACTGCTCGAGCATTCACGCCTCTTCTGGTTTGCCAACAACGGCGAAGCCGAGCTGTTCCTCGGCAGTGCCGACTGGATGCCCCGCAATCTGGATCGCCGGGTGGAAGCGGTGGTGCCGGTGCTTGATCCCAACATCAGCCTGCAACTGGAGTGGTTGTTGCAGCTTTATCTCGACGATGCCCATGGCTGGCTGATGCAACCTGACGGCAGCTACATCGAGCGTGATGCCGAAGCCAAGGGCCCCGTGGCGCAGCAGGAGCTGATGGAGTTGTGGTCGCTCAGAAGCGCTCCGGCTGAGGCACTTGCCAAGTGGGAATCAAGCCCTGGCGCTGTGCCAACACCTGTGCCTTCCGCTCCAGTTGGCGACGATCCAACCACCACAGCCCAAAGCGCCCCTGTTGTGCAAGCCGGCGACTGAGCAGAGCCGCCCAGTTGCGGTGCTGGGCAAGGCTGAGCGGGGCTGCCACGAGAATGCGGTCGCTGGGGTGAGGCGCCTGCAATCTGGGTTCCCGACGCAGGCGGTCATCGAGATTCACCAGCGCCTGGCCGGAGAAGCCTTCGTAGGCGATCCGCGACCGGGAATAGAAGTGAAAGCTCGGCCGGATCACTCCCAACATCGCGATCGGTTGCCCGTGCAGCTGTTCCGCAGCCTGCAAATCACGGGCTTGTAGCGCGAGGGAGCGGAGCGGTTGGCTGCGCAAGCCATCACCCAGACGCAGCAGTGGCCAATACAGAGCCGGCACCAGCAACAGCCAACTCAACTGCACAGCCAACACAGGCGTGGCCCACCGATCTGCTCGCGTCGGCATCGTGAACCAAAGGGCGATCAAGCCTCCCGCCACCAGCAAAACCAGCGCCGGAGCGATCACGCCAGACGCCCAAAGCGCCTGCTCCAGACCCACCAGATCGGGATCGCCAACCGCAGAGAGCCATTGCGGGGTGAACAGCAAAGCCAGGCCCAAGCTGAGGGAACACAGCGCACCCAAGCGCACACACCAGCGCACAGCCGCATCGCGATCTGCCAAAACCGAAGCGGCCAACAAGGCCGCAGCGGGCGTGGCTGGCAACCAGTAACTCGGCAATTTGGTCGCCGAGACACTGAAGAGCAGCAACACCGCCAACAACCAGCAGGCCGCAAAGCGAGGCAGCCCAGGCCCACGGCGCAGGCCCCGCCATAGGCCGAGCACAACCAACGGGCTCCAGGGAAGGCTGGCCACCAGCAGCATCGCGCCGTAGAACCACCACGGAGCCGCATGGCGATTCACCACCTCGGTGAAACGCTGCAGGTTGTGGTAGCCAAAAAAGCTCTGAGCAAAGGCTGATCCCTCTCGCCAGAGGGCGGCGCCATACCAAGGGGCAGCCACCACCACGGTGATCAACAGGCCCCGTAGCGGCTGCAAACCCCGCCAAAGTTGAGCGGGGTTGCGGTCCAACAGCGCGCAACCAGCCCAAGCCAGGCCAAACAGCACCAAGGCCACAGGCCCCTTGGTGAGCGTGGCGAGCCCAAGGGCTAACCAACACAGCCACCAGGGCACCCGAGTGCTATGGCACGACCACCAGGAACTCAACATCGCCAACGCCACCAGGGCCGTCAGCAGGCTGTCGCTCACACCGATGCGGCTCCAGAGCAGCACCAAAGGGCTCAGGCCAAACGACAGGCCCGCCACCAACCAGAGGCCCTGAGTGCGAGCGAGAACACGGCGCTCCCACCATGCCGTCATCAGGCACACCAGCAGCAACGTGCCAGCCGATGCCAATGCGGACGGCAATCCCGCCGACCAAGACCCCAGCGCATCCCAACGCGCCTGGCCCGGAAGGCTATAGAGCGCAGCCATCAGCCAATAGACCAAGGGGGGCTTGTCGTAGCGGGGTAATCCGTTGACCTGGGGGATCAACCAATCCCCGCTCTCGGCCATTCCGCGGGCTGAGGCGGCAAACAGCGGCGGTGTTTCATCCACCAAGCCGATCCCACCGAGATCCCAGACAAACAACAGCGCACTGAGCAGTGCAGCCAACAGGGCTACACCCCACCAGGGGAATGAATTACGGCTGAGCAACGATCAATGGACGCAAATGGGGGTGAATATCACCGGTGACGAAGCTGGATAGGCCAAATCCCTGACTGAGTGCAGCGACATGAATGCAGGTGGCCGAAGCCAGCGCAAACAGAAAGCGAACGTGATCCGTCACGCCAGGACTGGCAGGGAATAGCGCAACTCTGCTACCGGGAAAGCGATCGAAGCAAGTACACCGTGATGTAGCGGGCCAGACAACCCAGACCTAGGGAAATTCTGGAAAACCCAGCCCGTCTGCGCGAAAATGAACCTGTAATCGCAGACCAGGACTGGGTTGATGGGCGGCAAGCAGCTCGGTTTCACGGACTATGAGCTGACCACGGCCAAGAAGCGCACCAAGCGCGAGAAATTTCTCTCCGAGATGGAGGCTGTGGTGCCTTGGCAGGCACTCATCGATCTGATCGAGCCGCACTACCCCAAGGCGAGCAAGAAAGGCGGCAGGCCTCCCTATCCGCTGGCAACGATGCTGCGCATTCATCTGCTGCAGCAGTGGTACTCCCTCAGCGATCCGGCCATGGAAGAGGCCTTGATCGAGGTGCCCACCATGCGCCGCTTTGCCGGCATCGAGCTGATCAGCGATCGGATCCCGGACGAGACCACGATCCTCACGTTCCGCCATCTGCTTGAGAAGCATGGGCTGGGTGAGCAGATTTTTGACACCGTCAAAGCGCTCCTGGCCGCTCGGGGCGTAACCATGCGTCAGGGCACGATCGTCGATGCCACCTTGATCGCAGCGCCCAGCTCCACCAAGAACAAAGATGGGAAGCGGGATCCGGAGATGCACCAGACCAAAAAGGGCAACCAGTGGTACTTCGGCATGAAGGTCCACGCCGGCGTTGACAAGGACTCAGGCCTGATCCATTCGGTTGTCGTCACCGCCGCCAACGTGCACGACCTCACCCCGGCAGCTGAGCTACTGCATGGAGATGAGGAGGTGGTGTACGGCGATGCTGGCTACCAGGGCATCGCCAAGAGACCAGAAATGGCTGGCAAGACAGCGGAGTTCAGAGTGGCGATGCGGCCCGGCACGCGCAGGGCTCTTCCTGACACCCCGGATGGGAGGGTGCAGGATCTGATCGAGACGGCCAAAGCTCACATCCGCTCCAAGGTTGAGCATCCCTTCCGTGTGATCAAGCAGCAGTTCGGCTTTCAAAAGACCCGGCTGCGAGGCTTGGCCAAGAACCGCTGCAAAATCAACGTGCTTGCGGCACTGTCGAATCTGTACCAGGCCCGACGACAATTACTCGCGACAGTGTGAACAGGGACTTGGTGTGCCTGCACACCTCTATTTAGCCTCAAAACCAGCCGAAAGTGGCTGGATATGTGAGCCAAGGTCATCAAAAAATGGCCTCAGAGGCAATTTGCAGCCAAAACCACTCTTTCTGCTCGCTGCCGCCGCTCAAACACCGCTTGTCCAGAGTTTCCCTAGCGCTCAAGCAGAGACGAGCGGCTACCACGCAGACTATTCCACAATTGTTTGATTTCGTCGTAGGCGGCTTCTTGGCTGATCTTGCCATTGCCCTGGAGACCAACAATCAAGCCCACACGATCGGCGAATTGTTCAAGGTTCTGATGAAAAGCAACCCGCTCAGGGGTCCAGTTGTCACCGCGGTAATGGCTGAATCCCTCCAGGGGCGAGTGGGTCCCCTCCCCACCCGACAGTGGCCCAGGAGACTCAGTCATACAGGGAACAACCAGTGATGCAACAAGCTAACGCCATGGAGAGCGATTTGGTGTTCACCATGATCAGCCAAACCGGCCCGAGACATAATCCTGGGTGGCCTGCTGCGTTGGAGCATTGAAGATCGTTTCCGTGGCCGCAAACTCCTCAAGACAGCCCACCTTGCCGTCGCCATCAGCCTTGGGGGTGACGTTGAAAAAGCCGGTCATGTCGCTCACGCGCACAGCCTGTTGCATGTTGTGGGTCACGATCACAATCGTGTAGCTCTTCTTGAGCTCATGCATCATCTCCTCGATCTTGAGGGTTGAGATGGGGTCAAGAGCCGAGCAAGGCTCATCCATCAGGATCACCTCAGGCTCAATCGCAATGGCGCGGGCAATACACAGACGCTGCTGCTGACCACCGGAGAGGGCATAGCCACTTTCCTTGAGTTTGTCCTTGGTCTCATCCCAGATGGCAGCCTTGCGCAGAGAGCGCTCCACCAGTTCGTCCATATCACCGCGGTAGCCATTGATGCGGGCACCGAAGGCGATGTTTTCGTAGATGCTTTTGGGGAAGGGATTGGGTTTTTGGAACACCATGCCGATGCGGCGGCGCACCTCCACAGGGTCAACCTGCGGCGCATAGAGATCCTGACCATCAAAAATCACACGACCTTTGATCGTGCATCCCTCGATCAGGTCATTCATTCGGTTCAGGGCCCGCAGCACCGTGCTCTTGCCGCAACCGGATGGGCCGATGAAAGCTGTGACCTGACCGCGGGGGATTTGCATGTACACACCCTTAACGGCTTCATTGCCGCCGTAGCTGATGCCGACGTTCTCGAGTTCCATGCAGAACTCAGAACCGGATTGCTGCAGGTGAGACGGAGAAGGCATGGAGGTGGTCATGGCACAGGTTTGGTGACGGAGCGAGAGGAAAGGGGACAATCAGGCGCGAGCGAACCGACCCAACCAGCGCGCGAACAGGTTGGCGGCGAGAATCATCACGACCAACACAAACGAGGCAGCCCAGGCCAGGGCGATCTGTGCGTCGTAAGGCATGATGGCGAAATTGAAGATCAACACCGACATGGTGGCGATCGGATTGAACAAGCCCTCCTGCCAGAAGGGCGAGAACAGGGCGGTGAAGATCAACGGAGCTGTTTCGCCGGCCGCGCGGGCAATCCCCAACACCACGCCAGTGGCGATCGGTGTGAACGCCGCTGGCAAGGTGATGCGGGTGATGGTGACGAAACGGGAGGCGCCGATGCCAACAGCTCCCCAGCGCAACTCTTGAGGAACGAGCTTGAGGGCTTCGTCGGTGGTTTTGATCACCGTGGGCAGCATCAGCACCGACAGGGCCACACCGCCGGCCATCGCGCTGTAGCTCTGATCAAAGAAGAGGCGGGTGCTCACGATCAGGCCGTAAACAAACACGCCGCAGATGATCGAGGGCACACCTGAAAGCACGTTCGTGCCGAACCGCACAAACTGGGCAAACCAGCCGGAGCGCGAATACTCGGCGAGGTAGATGCCGCCGCCAACGCCTACTGGGATGGCGATCAAGCTGGCGATCAAGGTCACCACAATCGTGCCAATGATGGCGTTGCCGATGCCACCACCGTCTAGGCCTGGGGGCGGAGGCAACTCCGTGAGCAAGCGAAAGCTCAGCAGAGATCCGCCTTTGACGAGCACATAGCCCAACACCAGCAGCAGCGGAAGCACGGCGATCAAGGCGAAGGCTGCGGCCACCACCGTGAACAGCAGATTCCAGCGATTGCGCGAGAGGGAGCTGTTGAAACGCAGTGATGAGCGAGCGAAGCCTGGCTGCAGGGGAGCCATCGAAGGAGCTGTTGAAGTCATCGTGGTCAGCTGTACTTGAGGCTCAGACGGCGCACGATCCACTGCGCCAGGATGTTGACAACCAGGGTGAGGATCATCAGCACCAAAGCGGCATACATCAGGGCCGACACCTGGAAGCCATCGGCTTCACCGAATTGGTTGGCCAGCATCGAGGAGATGGTGTTGCCCGGGGCTAGCAGGCTCCAACTGAAATTGTTGGAGTTGCCGATGATCATGGTGACGGCCATGGTTTCACCCATCGCTCGGCCCAGCGCCAACATCACTCCGCCGGTAATGCCCGAAACGGCCGCCGGCAGAATCACCCGCAGGATGGCTCCCCAGCGCGTGGTGCCCACGCCGTAGGCGGCCTGGCGAAGCTCAGGCGGCACCTGTTGAAGCGAATCCCGAGAAATGGCTGTGATGATCGGCAGAATCATCACCACGAGAATCAAGATCGCCGGCGCCACGCCGGGGCCCTGAGCCGTGGTGGAGAAGAAGGGAATCCAGCCGAGATAAACGTGCAGGGCTTCCAGCAGAGGGCGAAGGAAAGGCTCCATCACAAAAATGGCCCAGAGACCGAGCACCACCGATGGGATCGCGGCCAGGAGCTCCACCATCAATCCAAGGGCCTGGCGAAGCCAACGGGGAATCAGGTTTTCAGTGATGAAGATCGCCGTGCCAACACCCAGGGGTACGGCAATCACCAGCGCCAGGATCGAGGTGATGAGCGTGCCGTAGATGGCCGTGAAAGCACCGTAGCTATTGCCGATCGGGTCCCAATCGGAGGTGGTGATGAACCGCAGGCCAAAGGCGCCGATGGCCTGATGGGCCCCTGTCAGCACCGTGAGCAGGATGCCCACCAGCACCAACCCCACAATCGAGGCGAGCAGCACTGAGAGCTGGCGAAAGCCTTGGTCCACCAGCTTCTCCGAGGGCGGCCGACGCCGCAGGGAAAAGAGATCGCTAGGTTCGGCAAGCGGCATCGGCAACAGGCCTTAACCATCCCAAGCTCCCACGCATCAGCACAGCTGGTTTTAAGAGGTGGTTAAGAGCACGAGTTCAGTTGTTTATCGAACCTGGGGCTTCAACCATTCATTAACCAGGACTTAACGAGGCGACTCCTTTGGCTGGTCAGAGTGGCGCCATGCGTTCCTTTCCATCCGTGATCGCTGCCCGCTTGGTTGCCCCCCTGTTCGCCGTAAGCGTGGTGGCGGTCACCGGTACTGCCTTGGCTCAACAGGGGGCCAGCCCCAACAAGACCATCTGGATTTCGGGATCAAGCACGGTCTACCCCTTCAGCGTGGCCGCCATCGCCAACACCAAAGGCCAAATCCCCAAAGGAGTGACGTTCAAAGCCCGGTCGGTGGGCACCAGTGCTGGCTTTCGTGAGTTTTGCAGCGGCAAGCTCAGCATTGCCGCTGCTTCGCGGCCGATCAACAGCGATGAACTGAAGCGCTGTGCAGCCGCTGGCGTGCGTTTCATCGAGCTGCCGGTGGCTTTTGATGCGATCACGGTGGTGGTCAACCCCAAAAACAGCTTTGCCAAGGAGATCAGTACCGCCCAGCTGCGCACGCTCTGGAACCGCAAGGCCCAAGGCAAGATCCAGCGCTGGAACCAGGTGAATCCGGCGTGGCCCAACACACCGATCAAACTGTGCGGCCCTGGTACCGATTCCGGCACCTACGACACCTTCAACAAGGCGATCAACGGCAGCACCACGGATTCCAGGCAGGACTACACCGCCAGCGAGGATGACAACGTGCTGGTGAATTGCGTGGCCAGCCAACCAGGAGCCCTGGGCTATTTCGGCTACGACTATTACCAAGCGAACCGCAGCCAACTGCGCGCCTTGGCGGTGCAGGGAACGCGGGGAACGGTGCTCCCCAGCGTGGAATCGGTTCAGAGTTCCCGCTATTTGCCACTCTCGCGGCCGCTGTTCTTTTACGTGAATGATCAGGCCCTGAAGAGCAACACTGCCATTCGCTCGATGGTGAGCGGAACCCTGCAGCGCGGTGTGAAAATTGCCCAGCAGGCCGGAGTGATCCCACTGCAGGATTCCACCTACCGGCTGGTGACCAACAAGCTCTACCGCAATGTGCTCGGCAGCGCCTTTGCCGGCAAACTTCCGATTGGCCTCACCGTGGGGCAGGTGCTGGAACGCAGCTTCGATGAGCACAAGCGGCCGCAATATCGCTGATGCAAGGTGTCGCAGACGACAGGATCACGCGAATCCGCCGCAAAAGGTGCGCGTTGCTACCTGAAGCCGCTTGTCGAGCGTTAGGTTGGCTTGATTCGAAGGAAAGACCATGTTGGTGAAAACAGGCCACGGCAGCATCAGTTTTGTGGCCGGTTGCTGCTGGGTGAACTCCGTGATCAAGCCACCTCCTCTGCGCCACCAGCAACATGAGCAATCCTCCCAGAACCGATTCGGCCAAGACTCCCAAGCCGGCCGACTCCACAACAGCTGACAGCCATCCCTGCAATGAAGCGCTGATCTCGCGCCAGCGGCAGCGCTACCTCGCCTCCCTTTCTATTGAGGGGGAGGCGCAAAGCGATAACCAATACCGCGAACAGTAACGAACAACGAGGGCTGCCCCGGCTGATCGAGCTTGCGCCGCAGCCAGAGCACGTGCACATCCACGCTTTTGTTGTTGCCGCAATAATCAGCGCCCCACACCTGCTCAATCAATTGATCGCGGCTGAGGGCCCGGCCGGGTTGGAGCATGAAGCACTCCAGCAGGCGAAACTCCCGCGGCGTGAGGTTGACCTCCGCACCATGCACACACACGCGGCACTGCTCGCGAAACAGCTGCAGCGCTCCGGCTTCAAGCACCGTGCCCGCCTGAGCCAAACGGGCGCTCTGCTCCATCCGCCGCACCCGCCGAAGCATCGCCCGGCAACGGGCCACCAACTCCCTTAACCCAAACGGACGCACCAGCACGTCGTCGGCGCCAGTATCCAACAACTCCACACGCTCCTCTTCCGTTGCCGCATCGGCCAAAAGCAGCAGCGGAGTGAGCAGATCGCGCCGCCGCCAGCGCTGCAGCAACGCCAACGTGGCCACCAGATCGTGGCGCTCGCTGGGCAGATTCACCACCCAAAGGGCCGGACGATCGCCCAGCCCTGGAGCGCTGAGCAAGTCTTTCAACTGTTGGGGAGCGGGTTGCTGGTCAACCCGAAAGCCCTCCTGCAGGAGTGCCAGGTGACACTGCTCTCTCCAAATTGGATCATCAGCCACGAGCCGGATCCAGGCCGGCTGGGGAGTGGCAGCCATTAATTCAGCGGTGATGAAGGGTCTGAGGCAAAAAAAGGGGGGCTGAAACAGCCCCCCGATCAATCCAGGTTTGTCTCAGATCAGGCGCCGATCTTGGCGACAGCTGCTTTAGCGCGCTTCAGGATGTCGCCCTTGAGGGGCACATAGCCCAGCCCACTGGCTTGATTCTGAGCAGGGCCCAGCAGATACATCATGGCCTCACGGATCTTGCCGGCCTTCGCACCATTTCCTTTCTCGTAAGCGAGAATCCAGGTGAGGGTGGAAATGGGGTAGCTGCCAGCACCAGCGGGATTGGGATCCTCGCCAGCCAGCTGAGCATTCAGCTTGATGTTGTTCAGAGCAGCAGCACCGCTGGCTTCAGTGGGAAGCACATACTTGCCAGCCTTGTTCTGCAGAGCAGCAGCCTGGAGCTTGCCCTTCACATAGCTCTGGTTCACGTAGCCGATGGCACCGGTGGTGTTGTTGAGCACGCCGGCCACACCCTCGTTGCCTTTGCCGCCCACGCCCACAGGCCACTTCACGCTCTTGCCCTCACCCACCTTGCTCTTCCACTCGGAGGAGAAGGCACTCAGGGAGTTGGTGAACGCGAAGGTGGTGCCGGAACCGTCAGAACGGTGCGCCACGGTGATGGGGCCCTTGCCGCACTTCAGCTGATCCCAGGTCTTGATCTTGCCCAGGAAGATGTCGACAGCCTGCTTTTGGCTGAGCTTCAGACCCTTGCAATCAGGCTTGTTGTAAGCAATGGCGATGGTGCCACCCACAGCGGGGAATTGCACCACACCGCGGCTCACCTTGGCAGCCTCAGAAGCCTTGATCGGCTCGTCGGTGGCGCCGAAATCCACAGTGCCAGCCACGTACTGGCGCACGCCAGCGCCAGAACCCACCGACTGGTAGTTCACCTTGACGCCCTTGGATGCGGCACCAGCGAAAGCGCGCTGGTAGAAGGGAGCCGGGAAGGATGCACCGGCACCGTTGATCACGGATTGTGCAGTGGCGGCTGCAGCGATGCCGAAGCTGGAGAGCACGCCGAAGCAGAGAGCCTTCTTCGCGAAGGACATGGAGAGCAACCGTTCAGGAGCCCCCAACGTCTAAGCAGCCGAGCAGACCGGGAGGTTAGCGATTGGTTAAGAGTGCGTGAATGTTTGGTTGTGAACCACAACTGCGCGTATGGGCGAATACCGAGACCGCCGCATTTCCAATGGCTGAAGACAAATACCAACTCCAGATTCTGCGGCATCCAGTGGGTCTAGGTTGAGCCCAGTTCACATCCTCGCGATGAACAATTCCCTCTCCAGCCTGCATCCCAATCCTGGATGGGCTGGCGGCAGTTCCAGCCAGCCCGTTGGCAAGCACTGCATCCTCGAGCTCTACGACTGCAATCCAGACAAGCTCAACGACGAAGCCTTCATCCGCACCACCATTGCCACCGCCGCCCGAGAAGCCGGTGCAACGGTGTTGCATTTGATCAGCCACCACTTCCAGCCCCAGGGCGTGACGGGGCTCGTGCTGCTGGCTGAATCGCACCTCTCGATTCACACCTGGCCGGAATCGGGTTACGCCGCCGTGGACGTGTTCACCTGCGGGGATCACACCATGCCGGATCGCGCCTGCCTGGCCCTGGTAGAGGCCCTGGCAGCAGGCCACTACAAGCTGAGCAGCTTCCTGAGAGACACGGCCCTACCCGCGGGTTAAGAGCAACAACGCGCCGGGGCCTGGCAATCGGTCGCCAACGCTGCCAGCCAGGCCTGCAGCTGCTCAAGCGCTCCAGAACGCAAGCGGTAGTAAACCCAACGGCCTTCCTCGCGCGCCTCAATCAATCCGGCTTCGCGCATCACCTTGAGATGAAACGACAGCCGCGATTGCGCCAAGTTGAGGTCGGCCACCAGATCACAAACGCAGCGCTCACCGCCCGCCAAGGCCTGGACCACGTCCAAGCGCAGGGGGTCAGCCAGAGCCTTGAGGAGCTGACGGGCCTGCTCCCGCTCCAGCGGCTCAACTGCAACCAAGGCGGGCAGCGGCACGGCACAACGGCTTGGATCAGGGCAAGGTTAAGGGGCTTAACCCATCACAACGCCGCCTCGCCCAACCCAGATCAACAAGACTTGGTAGATCAACATCAGTTGATCTATGGTCCGCGCATTGCTCCCTTGGCACGGCGTCGGTCCCATGCGCATTGGCATTAACGGCTTTGGCCGCATCGGCCGCTTGGTGTTCCGCGCCCTCTGGGGGAGGCCCGGCATCGAGTTGGTGCATGTCAACGACAACGCTGCTGACGCAGCCGCAGCGGCCCATCTCCTGGCCTTTGATTCAGTGCATGGCCGCTGGCAGCACACGGTTGAGGCCAGCGCTTCAGGCTTTGCGATCAACGGCCTGGCTGTAAGCACCAGCCAAGACAGCGATCCCACGGCTGTGCCCTGGCGCGAAGCCGGCGTGGAGCTGGTGCTCGAGTGCAGCGGCAAGCTCAAAACACCTGAAACCCTGCAGCCGTATTTCGACAGCGCCGGACTCTCCCGTGTGCTGGTGGCGTGCCCGGTGAAGGGCGTGATCGCGGGAGCCGAAGCCCTCAACATCGTTTACGGCATCAACCATCACCTCTACGAACCCAATCAGCACAGGTTGATCACGGCGGCCTCCTGCACCACCAACTGTCTGGCCCCCGTGGTGAAGGTGGTGCACGAGAGCTTCGGCATCAAGCACGGTTCGATCACCACCCTGCACGACGTGACCAACACCCAGGTGGTGGTGGATGCCTTCAAAAGCGATCTGCGTCGGGCCCGCTCCTGCATGCAGAGCCTGATCCCCACTACCACCGGATCAGCCAAAGCGATCGGGATGATCTTCCCCGAACTGCAAGGCAAGCTCAACGGCCACGCCGTGCGCGTGCCACTACTGAATGCCTCCCTCACCGATGCCGTCTTCGAGCTGCAGCGCAGCGTGAACGTTGATGAGGTGAATGCAGCCTTTGAGGCGGCTGCCAACGGAGCACTCCAGGGAATCCTGGGCTACGAAACCCGGCCGCTGGTGTCGGTGGATTATGTCAACGACAGCCGCAGCGCGATTGTGGATGCCCTCTCCACGATGGTGGTGAACGGCAGCCAACTCAAGGTTTACGCCTGGTACGACAACGAGTGGGGCTACAGCTCGCGCATGGCGGATCTGGCCTGCCATATCGCCAAGCTGGATGCACGCTGATGGGCATCCTTGCCTTGGCCCGGCGCCCCCTCTCGGCGCTGCAGCAATACGCGGTGGTGACAGCCAACTATTGGGCCTTCACCCTCACCGATGGCGCCTTGCGCATGTTGGTGGTGTTTCACTTCCACGCGCTGGGTTACACCACCCTGGAGATTGCTTTTCTCTTTCTCTTCTACGAATTCTTTGGCATCCTCACCAACCTCTATGGCGGCTGGCTGGGGGCCCGCTTCGGCCTGAGGCTCACCCTCTGGAGCGGCACCTTGATGCAGGTGGCCGCACTGCTGATGCTGATCCCCGTGGCCGACACCTGGCCGAAGTGGTGGAGCGTGGCCTACGTGATGGTGGCGCAGGCGATCAGTGGCATTGCCAAAGATCTCAACAAGATGAGTGCCAAGAGCGCGATCAAAACGGTGGTGCCGGACACACCGGATGATCAGAGCCGCGGTGAGCAGCAGTTGTTCCGCTGGGTGGCGATCCTCACCGGCTCCAAAAATGCGCTCAAGGGTGTGGGCTTCTTCCTCGGTGGCCTACTTCTCACCAGCATCGGCTTCAACGCCGCTGTGGGAGCAATGGCCGCTGGTTTATTCCTGGCCTTTCTGCTCACCCTGGTGCTGCCGGCCGACATCGGCCGCATGAAGGAGAAGCCCAAATTCACGGCTCTGCTCTCCAAATCCAGGGGCATCAACGTGCTCTCGCTGGCGCGATTTTTCTTGTTTGGCGCCCGGGATGTGTGGTTCGTGGTGGCTCTACCAGTGTTTCTTCAGGCCGCCCTGGGATGGCGGTTCTGGGAGGTGGGCGGCTTCATGGGGCTCTGGGTGATCGGCTATGGGATCGTGCAAGCCTCGGCACCGGCACTGAGGCGCAGCTGGGGGCAAAGCAAGCCGCCGGGTGTTTCAGCCGTGGAGTTCTGGAGCGGCGTGCTCACCGCGATTCCGGCCTTGATCGCGATCGCCCTCTGGCGACAGGTGGCCCATCCCGGGGTCGCCGTGGTGGTGGGGTTAGCGGCCTTCGGGGTGGTGTTTGCGATGAACTCCTCGATCCACAGCTACATGGTGCTGGCTTACACCGATACCGAATCGGTGAGCCTGAATGTGGGCTTCTATTACATGGCCAATGCCGCCGGGCGGCTCACCGGCACGCTGCTCTCTGGGGCACTGTTTCTGGCCGGCGGGATGCAAGCCTGCCTGTGGATGTCGTGTGCCTTGGTGGCACTGGCGTTTGCGAGCAGCACAAGACTGCCGGCCGTACACGCCACGCCAACAAGCTAAAACCAGGTTTGTGTTAATCCAGTGATTGACCTTCCTTAAGCGACTGATAACCAGGCTACGAGCTGAGAAAGCAAGGATTGACTGAGCCTATTTCATCCGGCATGGCATTCCTGCGCGAGGCACAATCCAGCATCGATCTGGGTGGGGCCGAGATCCTTGACTACCACCCTGGCCGCAAGATTGCCGCCGTGATCACCGGTGGCTCCAACCTCTCCCTGGTGAGCTATGCCAAAGGATTTGACCAGCCTGAGCTACTGCGTGAGCTGGAGCTCGAGGGCGATGCCCAGAGCGTAGCCATCAACGATCAGGGGCTGATTGCCGTCGCACTGTCGGTGAACGACAACAATGATGGACGCATTGCCTTCTACCAGCTGAATGACAAAAACAAAGCTGTCAAGAAGGGAAGCGTGGCGGTTGGCAACCTGCCCGATTCGATCAGCTTTAGCCCCGACGGCTCAGTGCTGGTGAGTGCCAATGAAGGCGAACCCAGCAAGTTTTATGGCACGGAAGACGGTGTCGATCCTGAGGGAAGCATCTCCGTCATCCGAATTCGTGATGGCAAGCCCGGTGCTTCGAAGGTGACCACCCTCGGCTTTGGCGCATACAGCACCGAAGCCTTGCGCGGCTTGGGCATTCGGATTAGTGGCGAGAATCCCACGCCGCGGCTCGATATTGAGCCGGAATACGTGAGCATCAGCCCCAACGGCCGCAAGGCTTACATCACCCTGCAAGAGAACAATGGCATTGCTCAGGTTGATCTGAAACGACGCAAAATCGACTCAATCTTCAGCCAGGGCGAGAAGAGCTGGTCTGGCATCGCCATCGACAGCACGGATGATGATGGGGTCTACGCCCCCGGCATCAAGACTCTCTTCGGTCTACGCATGGCCGATGGAATCGAGACCTTCCAGCACAAAGGCAAGACCTATCTGATCACGGCCGATGAAGGCGATAGCCGTGTTCGCCCGGATGATGTGAACTTTGAGGCCATCCTCGGCGATGAAACCACCTACTCCTTCGGCGACAACCTCACCGACGGCGTGCTCGCCACCCTTGAAGACGAACTGACGGGTGCATCGATCTATGTGTACGGATCGGCCGACGTTGGCAACCGTGGCAACTTTGAGGCCGATCAAGGGGATGAGTTGTTCATCACCCTCAAATATGGCGCTGTCAGCGATGACGGCTTCTACTCTGATGAGAAAAGAGCCGGCAAACTCACCGAGGGAGATCCCACGCTCCTTAGCGAAGGCCGAATCAAAACGGTGAGCGACAGCAACGACCCTGTCACCGGCATCCGCAGCTTCGGCGGGCGTTCCTTCACGATCTTCGATTCCAAAGGATCGGTGGTGTACGACTCGGGCAACCTGCTCGACCAAATCACCAACGCAGCGGGCTTCTACGACGATGGCCGCAGCGACGACAAGAGCATCGAGCCCGAAGGCGTTGCGGTGGCCACCATCAAAAACCGCCGCTTTGCCTTCATCGGCCTGGAGCGGCCCTTCAACCAGAACGACCCCGACGAGCTGGGCACGTTCATCCCCGTGTTCGAGATCACCCAACCCTCTGCACCCACTTACCTGGGCGCTTTCAGCGGCGCTGGATCGCTCTCGCCCGAAGGGCTCAGCTGGGTGGGTGATGGCAAGCGCGGCGGCTACCTACTGGTCGCGAATGAGGTGAGCGGCACGCTGGATTCCTTCCGATTCAACCTCGGGATGGCTTGACGCTGCCCTTACTTCCAGTTGCTCCGATCACAACGGGGTGCGACAAGCTCGCACCCCTTTTTCGTGCGCCGCATGCGGACGAGAGCCAGCTGATCGAGCCGCGATTGGCATCAGGCTGCATGCGGTCGACCAGACGTTGTCGGCACCGATCTCGAGCGCGGAGCGCGCGGTGGGGTCAGCAAGACCCCAATTCCGCAACAGACTTCGGCCAAAGTTTCACCGCATCACGCTCAAAACAGACACACAAAGGTGCATCAAAGCAGCGTTGCACAAAAGTGCAGCATCAAATCAGTGCAAGAGTGCACCGTTAGATGAGTAGCATCAACTCAAAGGACAGACGCTCCTCCTTTCACCGCCGATGCCTCGACTCACAATTGCGCTCGAGGATCGAGATCACCTAGCCCTAAGACTTCTCGCCTTACGTGATGGCAAACGCCTCAATGAAGTTGTGGATGAGGCAGTCAAGCGCTACCTAGAAAGTGCTGGAGCCTATACTTTACGCATCTCCGATTCAGAGACCAACCCGTAGCGAGCCATGAATCCTGCAGGCCCATGGGAGATCGATCAAACCCGCCTGCCGCAGCAAGTGGAACTGGATCTACCGGCTGAGGTGATGGATTGGCTCCAGAAGCGATCCGCTCAGAGCGGACGGTCGGTGAGCGAATTGATCCTCGAGCTGATCGATCAAGGACTCCAGCAGCGACGCGATGCCGCTCAAGAGGATGCCAGCGGCGGCACCAACTAAGCAGGCTCCGAGAAAACTCCAGCCTTTGCAAGGCTTGCCCGCTCATGGCCCCAACCAGCGAAAGCGTGACATGTCAGAACAAAGCATCACAGAACGTGACCAGGCGATCCTGGCGAACCAGAGAATCTGAAGAGATACTGAAGTTGTCCGCCACCGAGGTCATCCGTGGCATATGCGAACAGGACCAGCGACAGCACCAGTCCCAATGCCGGCTCATTTCGTAGCCGCGCCCCGAAACGGCTCACCATCACCCTCCCCTACACTGTCTTTAGCGCCCTCGAGCAACGCAGCCTTCAAGAGGGGCGATCCCTCAGCAACCTTGCCGCCTACCTGATTGAACGAAGTCTGAACCAGCCGATGCCCCCAGAGTCATCAGCCACTGCCAAGGCTTAAGAGAACAGCCATGGATGCGGTCATTTCAGCGAGATGGATCGCCTTGATGCTCCTTCATCTCGGCGAGATCGCTCTGGCTTGAGCCGCTGAAAAGCACAGATCACGTAGGGCAATAATAAACCCGAAGGCAAGCGATGCCAGAGCTTGCAGGTGGGATTCATGGCCCTTCAGCATGTGCTGCTCATGGCCTAAAGCGGCGACAACCAGCGTGCGTGCTCCCGCTCGGATGCACGGCAATTTGTTGGCAACTCGCTGCAGGATTGATCAACACCAAGTGGAGCATTCAGTCATCAGCCTGAGCGCAGCTGATGCAAGGCTGCGCCTTGTTTGTGTTGAGGCATCGGATCACGTTGGAGCGCCATAGCTTCACGGAATGGATCCCCTCCGTGCCGCTCTCCAGGCCCAAGCTGAAGCACTGCTGCAACAGCTGAGTCTTAAGGAGAAGCTGGCTCTGATCAGTGGTTCCACAGCCTTCTGGCCGGGCATGGCCGCGATTGCCTTCCGGGATGCCCCCCATCAACACCCCTGGCCCGCGGGCGTGCTGCCGCGGCTGGGGCTGAACGGGCTGCAGTTTGTGGATGGCCCCAGGGGGGTGGTACTCGAAGGTGGTGCCACCACCTTCCCGGTGGCGATGGCCAGGGGCGCCAGCTGGAACCCTGAGCTCGAAGCGCAGATCGGTGCAGCCATTGCCCTGGAGGCCCGCAGCTTCGGGGCGAACTGGGTGGCAGCTGTGTGCGTGAATCTGCTGCGCTACCCCGGCTGGGGCCGGGCCCAGGAAACCTATGGCGAAGACCCGCTGCATGTGGGTGCCATGGGCGCAGCCTGCACGCGCGGCCTGCAACGCCACGCCATGGCCTGCGTGAAACACCTGGCCCTCAACTCGATCGACAGCTCACGCTTCGTGGTGGATGTGCAGATCAACCCCCGCGTGTTGCATGAGTTGTTTCTGCCGCAATTTCGGGCCTGCGTGGAGGCGGGAGCGGGTTCGGTGATGAGCGCCTACAACCGCGTGAACGGCACCTGGTGCGGCCAACATCCGCTGTTGCTGCAGCAGATCCTCAAGCAGCGCTGGGGCTTTGAGGGTGTTGTGGTGAGCGATTTCATCTTCGGGATCCGAGATGGCGTGACCGCGCTCCAGGCCGGACAAGATCTGGAGATGCCGTTTCGCATGCTCTGGCGCCACAGCCTCGAAAGCGCCATCGAGCAAGGCGATATTGCGCTGCAGCGCCTCAACGATGCGGTGCGGCGCCAACTGATCCAGCAGCTGAGCGTGCCCGCCACGGCGCCGCCCGCCAGCGTGCGCGGCTGCAAGGCCCATCGCCGGCTGGCACGGCAGGCGGCGCGGGAATCGATCGTGCTTCTGCGCAACCGCGATCAAGAGCTGCCCTGGCAGCAGCTGCGCTCGTTAGCTGTGATCGGACGGCTGGCGATGCAGCCCAACCTGGGGGATCACGGCTCCTCCGACACACGGCCGCAACCGGGGCAGGTGGTCACGCCATTGGAGGGCCTGCGCCATGCCGCGCCCCAGCTCGCCATCCACACCGACCCAGGCACCCACCCATCCCACGCCGCAGCTGTGGCATCCCGCTGTGATGCGGCGCTGCTGGTGGTGGGATTGGATTGGCGCTTGGAGGGAGAACACATCCACCCCGGCGACATCGCCCCCATCCTGGCCTCGGTGCCGCCGCCGGAGTGGATGCTGCGGCTCATCGACTGGCGCCGGCTGCAGCCGTGGTGGACGCCAATCGCCCAAAGCATGGCCTGGATCACCAGCCATGCCTCTCCCCCCACCGGCGGCAACTTCGCCAGTGGTGATCGCACCGACCTGCAGCTTCCCCCCGATCAGATCGCCCTGATCAACGCCGTGGCCGCAGCCAATCCCCACACCGTGGTGGCGCTGATGGGGGGAGGGGTGGTGATCACGCAGCCCTGGGATCAGCAGGTGGCTGGCTTGCTGCTGCTCTGGTATCCGGGCCAGGAGGGAGGCCACGCCCTGGCGGATGTGCTGCTGGGGCACGCCTCTCCATCGGGCCGCTTGCCCTTTGCGATCCCGCAGAACAGCAGCGATCTGCCCAGGCTGAATCCCCACGCCCAACAGGTGCACTACGACCTCTGGCACGGCTACCGCTGCTTGCAACACCAGCGGCGGCCCGCGGCCTATCCCTTTGGCTTTGGCCTCTCCTACAGCGCCTTTGCCTGCTCGGAACTGAGCCTGCAGCGCTCCGAGGGAGCGATCGACCTCAGTCTGCTGGTGCACAACTGCGGCAGCTGGCCTGCGGCGGAGGTGGTGCAGGTGTATCTCGAGCCGCCGGGGCAGCGGGTGGAGCGGCCCGGGCGCACGCTGGTGGCGTTTCAACGGATCGAACTGCGCCGAAACGAGCGGCGGCGGCTGCAGCTGCAGGTGCCCCTGCGGCAGCTCGCCACCTTTGATCCACAGCAGGATGGCTGGGTGCTGGAGCCAGGGCTGCATCGCCTGGTGGTGGCCCGCCACAGCGATGACACGGGCCTAGTCGCCGAGCTCAACCTGGAAGGCGGCTGGTTGGAGCGCTGAGGCGCGCGGGTGTGCGGGCCAGGAGCAAGCGCAACCGCAAGCGGTTGTAGCGCTGCAGCAGCAGACAGGGCAGGTTGAACACCGTGGCAAACAGCAGGTTGATCAGCACGCCACTGGCCGGAAGCCAGAGCAGGGTGAGCAGCCACAGGGGCCAGAGCAGCCCATGCACCCATTCGGCGCGGCGGGTTTCAGCCACCAACCGCTGCAAGGCAGCGGGGTCGCGGCGCGCCAGGCTGGCCTTGCGGATGCCACCGGGCAGGGCATGACCGGCATCGGGAATCCAACGCTTCCAGCTGCGAATGCCCAGGCGCTGCTCATAGATCGCCAGCCAGCGGGTGGCTTTCTCGGGCGACGCAACACCCAAGGGGGCGTTCAACCAAGCCAGCGGCAACTGATTGGCCAGCGCCCCCACCAACAACGCTCCCACCAGCCAAAGGCAGGCCGAACTCAAGGCCGCTATCAACGGGTGCTCACCGTGCGGCCTTTCCAGCGCACGGAGCCGCGCTCGAGATTGACGATGGCCAGCACAAACACCACCAAAAAAAACAGCACGGGAATCGGAAAGATCAAAGGGCTCCAGCGAAAGCGCCCGACCCGCTGGGTGATCACCAGCAGCTGCAGGGCGTAGGCCGCATACACCGCCGCATGCAGGCGCACATCGGCGGTACCCACCAGCGGCCAACCCAACAGAGAAGCTGGCAGACACCAGGCGGCCCAGAACAAGCCCGAGAGCCAGAGCACCACCGCCAGCATCCAGGGCCAGCGCACTTCCCCGGCTGCAGTGGCGAAGTTTTTGTCGAAGCCCACCACCAGATCGCCAAGACCGCCGGGATACATGCGGTAGGCGATCAGGCCGTCGCCGATGAAGGCGCTCACGGCCAAGCCCGCCTGCTCGTAGCGATGGGCCAAAAACCAGTCCTCCACCACCTTGCCGGCCACCGCGGCATGGCCCCCACTGCGGCGGTAGTGCTCGCGGCTGGTGGCCATGGCCGGCCCGAAGGCCACACCGCAGCGCACCCCCAGCGGCACCGCCATCAGGCCCACCAGGTTGAACAACAACGACAACTGCTCATACAACCGTTCCGTGCGGTGAAACGGCTGCACCGACACCAATCCGCCCAGGGCTTGCTGCTGCACCACCAGGCTGTGCAAGAAGCCCGGAGCCGGTTCGGTATCGGCATCAAGAAACACCAACACCTCCCCGGAGCTGGCTCGCACGCCGTTGTGCAAGGCCCAGGTTTTGCCGCACCAACCCGGCGGCAAGGGGGGTGGCTGGATCAACAGCAAGGGCAGTTCGCCGCCAGCGGCAGCAGCAACCGCAGCGGTGCGATCGGTGGAGTGGTCGTCGATCACGATCACCTCCAACGGTTTGAGCCTTTGCGCCTGCAAGGCACTTAGCAAGTTGCCCAGGGTTGTTTCCTCATTGCGGGCCGGAATCAACACCGAAACCGCTGGGCTGTGCTCCAACTGGCCGAGCGGTAAGGGGCATAAATGCCACGACAACCACCAACCCAGCAACCAACGCAACCCCACAGAAAGGCCCAGCCCATCCACCGTTGCGTCAGCCCACTGATTTCACTCCCTATGCAACCCACAAGCAGCCAAGCTGCCGTGCATCAATCGCGCAGCAATTCAGCCACCAACGGTGCCAACGCGGCTGGATCCCGCAGCAGCTGAGGGTGGGTGGCGACAGGCAACACCCGCTGGCTGCCCACGGGCAACACGGCGCTCCAGGCCGGCACCACCGCCAGATCAAGGGCGGAATAAAAGCTGTGGCATTCCACCCGGCGTAACCCCTCGAGATCGCTGTTGAGCCCCTGGAGCAAAGGGCTGCCGGGCTTGAGATCGGCCAACCCAGGGAAAAGCCGGCTCGACCAGGGCTGCGCCGTCCAGGTGCCCTGCTGCGGACTGCCCAGGCTGATGAAGCGGCGCGTGCGGCGCTCACCACCCAGCCGCTGAATCCAGGTGCGCGCGATCACCCCACCCATCGAAAACCCCAACACATCCATCACCCCAAAACGGGGCGCCATCCATTCCAGCTCGCGATCGAGCAAGCGAGCCGCCTCCTGCACCGACGTGCGGCCTAATCGCAGGGGGAGCGCTGGGCTGATTAACAGCTCACGACGCCCCGCAAGCTGTTGCCGCAACCGCCCGAACACCGCAGGGGTGTCGAGCAGGCCATGCACCAAAACCAGGGGAGGATGAATGAGAGGCAGCCGCCAAAAGCCTGTCTCAATTCAAAACAGATCAGCGGCCAGCCAACCTTTTGCTTCGGTGCGGTTCACCGCCTTGATCAAGACGGATTGAACAACTGCCGAATTTGAGGACTCTTCTCAGGACACAGCATCGGGCTGTAGTAGCGAACCGCCGCTGTTTCCACCTGCTCGGGGGTGATGCCGCGGAAGTCGATCGCCGCCTGTTCGTATTGCTCGGCCAACTGCTGCTCCAGCTGCTCGCTGATCGCCGGATCACCAACGGAGCGGCACAGCAATTGGGCGTACAACCGCGCCGCACAGCCGGTGTGGCCATAGCGGGTGACGCAATTGGCCAGCTCTGGGTTCACCGGCACGGCAGGCAAGGGCGGCGGCTCCGGCAGCTGGGCCAGCGCCGGAGCCTTGAGGCCAGGGAGGAGCGCCAGACAGCAACCCCATCGCCACCAGCCGCTACTCACCGAAACTGCTCCGGCTGGCAGCGGCTGAAGCGTTCCAGCTCGGGTTGGTTGAGTCGAGGCTCGGCACCAGCCAGCAACAGCTCGGGATACACCTGGCGCAGGGCGGCTGCCGCACGGTTCAACGCTTCAGCGGCTGTGGCCTCTTCGCTGGTCTGCTGGCGCTCCCAGCGCTCCCGTCGCTCCGCCTCCTGGCGCCGCCAGGCATCCACGGCCTGCTCGTAGAGGTCTTGCTCGGCCTGCTGGTCGTAGATGGTGAGGCGGCGCTGCTCCTCGGGATCGAGGGGTTGGGGGGCAGGGCCAGGCACGTAGGCCTTGGCACGGACCGCGGTCAGCTGGGCCTGGGCGGTGTTGAAGCGCTCCACCAAAGCCGGCAGCCGCTCCTGATGGCGCTTGCACAAGCTGAGCAAACGCTGCTGCTCAGCCAGCCGCTCACGCTCCTGGGGCGAGGGTGCATTCGAGCGACAACTCGCCAGCAACAGCACAGCCAACAAGGGCAACAGCCGGAATCGGCGGATCACACGAACCCTGGGGCTCAAACCACTCTGACAGGAGAAGCGCAGGGCTGACGGGTTGCCCCCATATGGGGGTAGCGACGGCCTGGGCACCGTTCGTAGCTGTACCCAGCCGATCACCATCGATCCTTGGAGAACATCGAAGCCCACCTGGCCAAGCTGAAGGCTGAGCTCGATCAGGCCCGCCAGAGCGGCGACACCGCCAAGATCAACCACCTCGAAGGCGAGCTCAAGGATCTGGAGACCTACCAGCAGCACCACCCCGGCGAGCAGAAAGATCCCTCACCGCTCGAGGTGTATTGCGACCTCAATCCACAAGCCCCTGAGTGCCTCGTCTACGACGACTGAAACCATGAGCCCCCAGGAAGCCCGCATCACGATTGGCGAGCTCGAAGCCAATTACCAGCTGTATTGCAAAGCCCTGAAGATGTTGATCGCTGAGAAGCGAACCCTCAACAAGATTCAGCGCACGGTCTGTTGGGGACGACTCGAGACATTGCATCATTGCTTACCGAAACACTACAAATCGCCGCAATATCTCTACGCCCAACTGACTCGGGAGGAAAAAAAGGTTGCGACCTGAGCCCATCCAGCTCGGCTGGGCGCGATGATGACCACTCGCCAGGGGCTGCGCGATGGACTTCACGCCGTATCTCGACAGCCTCAGCAACGGCAATCTCGATGAGGTGCTGTTGTCGGTGGCGGTGCAAGGCAAGGTGGCACTGGCCCTGAAGGGGCGTTTTTTTCTGCGTTGCCTCTGCGAAAGCTTCAGCTCATCCACCCTGATCGGTTGCGCCGTCACCGATGAGCAGAGTTGCCTCAGCTATCTCCAGCAGGAGCCCTACGAACTGCTGATCTGCACCGACTTTCTGGAAAACGGCAACGGCTTTGAACTGGCCCGCAAGGCGCGTCAATGCCAACCCCAACTGAAGGTGGTGGTGCTGGCCCTCGGTGATGCCATCCCGGTGGAATACGCCGAAGCCAGCTGGCTGGAGGCGGTGGTGGCGGAAGCGGATTTCATCGAAGACCAGAAACCGCTGGAGGCGGCCGTGATGGCCGTGATGGGTCATCACTCCTACCGGAGCCCCTCGTTGCGCTCCGGCCAACTGCCGTATCTGAGCTGCCCGCGGCTGACGCCGCGCGAATACGAGGTGCTCGATCTGCTCGCCAGCGGTCTCACCGACCGCGAAATCGCCGAACAACTGGTGGTGAGCGAAGAAACGGCGCGCACTTACACCAAACGGCTGCTCAAAACGCTGGAGGTGAACAACCGCGTGCAGGCGGTGCTCAAAGGGATGCGCTGCGGCATGGTTCAGATCTGAACCCGCTCCCGAACGCAGACCTGCACAACACGCCCATACTGCGGGTCGATGCATGCAGCAACAGCCCATGGCGCCTCGTCTGTCGGCTCTACTCCCTGTGGCGGCCCTGGGCCTGAGCCTGCCCATCGCCGCACTGGCTGCTCCGGCCCAGGCAGCACCCAGCAGCTGCCCCACCCCCATGCTCGGGCGCTACGCCGTGATGGGCATGGGGGTGCAGAGCGGCAAGGAGCGCAACACCCCCACGGCGCATGTGTTGGAGGAGCGTTGGCTGGCTGGCGGCAAGCTGCAAGGAACGGTGGTGGAGCGGCTCGGCCGCAGCGAGCGCCAGGCCACTTACAGCGGCACAGCCCGCATGGCGGCGGGATGCGTGTTGCAGCTGGAGCGCACGTTGCCGTGGGGCCGCGAGCGCAGTGAAGTGGTACTGGATGGCAAAGGCCGCCCGCTCTACAGCCTCAACCGCAACACCGGCAGCGTGATCACCAGCCGCTGGCTGCCGATGGCGCCCGGGACCTGCCAGGCGGCGGATCTCAATGGCCTGGTGCTGAGCAGCCAAGTGGGGCTCACCTGGCGCAATGGCGGCTGGAGCCCCAACGCCGTGGTGCAACGGGAGCAATGGCGCGATGGTGCGGTGCGTGGCCTGGCGCTGTCCAGCTACGGCGGCGTGGGTGAAACCGCCAGCTACAGCGGCCAACTGAAGCTGGATCCAGCCAGCTGCTGGGGCAGCCTCAGCGAGACCGACGCCAAGGGCGTTGGCTACAACTACCGCGCGCTGCTGGTGAAGGGCCGCTCCGGTGCCCGCGGCTACTTCTACCTGCAGCGCGATCCAGACGATCTCACCGCCGGCTGGCTGGTGCGCGACTAGAGCACCCGGCCGATCAGGGCGGCCTGGTAAAAGCCAGCCGCCTGAATCGCCGCCAGGGCAGCCGGGGCTGAAGCCTCAGGCAACGCCGCGAGCAACGGGCCGCAGGTCTGCGGGTCAATCCACAGCTGTTGCTGGGCTGCCGTGGCGGCGCCGCTGAGCCGCACCGAGCCGGAAGCCTCCAGCAAAGCCAGGGCCCGGGCATTGGCGGGCGCCAAGGTGCTGCTCAGCCCCTGCTCCAACAGCTCCAAGGCCCCGGGCAGGGCAGGGATGGCCTCTGGATCCAACAGCACCTGCAGAGCAGATCCGAGCATTTCCCCCAGATGGCCGAGCAGGCCAAAACCAGTCACGTCCGTGCAGGCCTGGCAGCCATGGGCGGCCAGTAGATCCACCAAGGGCGCCTGGCTTTGCTGCATCACCTCCAGGGCAGCATCGAGCCAGGCGGGCCGCGCTGCTCCCGCCATCGCCGCCGCAAAGAGCACCCCCGTGCCGATCGGGCGGGTGAGCAACAACCGCTGGCCTTCCGCCAGGGGGCCCTTCGGCCACTGACGCTCTGGCCTCACCAGCCCATTCACCGCCAGGGTGAGCCCCAGCCCCGCCCCATCGCGCCCCTCGAGGGTGTGGCCGCCCAGCAGCGTTGCCCCCTCCGGCTCGAGCACCGAGCGCACGCCCGCCAGGGTGTGGAGCAACACCTCCTCCTGCAGCGCCGGCGCCGCCTCCGGCAGGGTCACCACCGCTTGCAGGCTGTGGAGCCGCGCCCCGCAGGCCCAGAGATCACTGCAGGCATGCAGGGTGGTGAGGCGGGCATTGAGCCAGGGGTCATCGAGCAGGGCCGGAAAGCCATCCACGCTTTGCAGCAGCAGCTCACCGTGCCCATTGCGATCCAGGCAGGCGGCATCCTGGGGTGCTGGCGCGATGCCTTCCGGATCGAGGCGCATCAAAGCCGCCTCCAAGGGAGCAGCCGGCAGCTTGGCGGCGCAACCGCGGCAGGCCATCGGCGCCTCGGCGGCCGCCATGGGCGCCGCTGGCAGGAAGCCCTGCATGAAGCGGCGATCGATGCGGTCTTTCCAGCGCCACAACCAACGTGCAGGGCCAACGCTGAAGGGCCCGTAAAACGCCAGCGCCTGCAAGCTGCCATCGCCCAACAGCTGCAGAGCCCATCGCTGGGGCTTCCAGACCCGCAGCGGCTGTTGAGGCCGGCTGAAGTGGCGCCACAGGTTGTCGGCGAGCACAGGCGCGGAGCGCACGGCCCAAACGCCAGCTGCAGGCCTGGGGTCAGCCGCGATCACGGCGCAATCGCCGCTGGCAAACAGCTGCGGGAGCCCCTGCACCTGCAGGCTGGCCTCGGTCAGCACCCGGCCCGTTTCCGCCTCCGCAGGCAGGCCACTGGCCGCCAACCAAGGCGGCGCTTCACTGCCGGTGCAGGCGAGGTCGGCGGGTGCCTGATCATCGGTGCCCCAATGAATCGGGATCCCGGCACGGGTGAGGCACTGCAGAGCAGCGGCATTCGCCGCCGGTGATCCGAGCTGCAGCTGCCGGGCGCGCACGAGCAGTTCCGCTGCCAAACCGCGGGCCCGCAGCGCCATCGCCACTTCCACCGCCGCGGCCCCGCCCCCACGAATGCGCACGGGGGGGCTCTGCGGCATCTGCAAACGCTGCTCCAGCCAAGCCAGAAACGGCTCGAGGGGCTTCACCGGCACAACAGCGCTCGAGCTGGGATCACGCCAGCGGGTCTGGCAGCCCACATTCAGGCTCAAGGCGTCAAAGCGCAGGGGCGGGCGATCCGCCAAGCGCAGCAGCTGGCCCTCAAGATCCACACCGCTGATCTCCGCCTGGAGAAAGGTCACCCCCGCTCGCCGGCACAGATCGCGCAGATCAATGGCGCAGTCTTCATGCGGATAGAGGCCGGCCACCAGGCCCGGCACCATCCCGGAATAGAGCGCGGTGCTGCTGCGATTCACCAGGAACACCGCCACCGCCTCAGGCTTCAGCCGCGGCCGCATGATCCAGCGGCGCAACAGCAAGGCATGGGTGTGGCCGCCACCGGCAAGCACCAGCAAGGATCGAGCCGGTGGCTGCCGATGCGGTGAGCGCAAGGCTCAGTCCACGTTCAGGTGACCGTCGTCATCCCAACTGAGCAGGGAAGGCAAGCCATCACGGCCATGGGACGAGCCCACCCGGGCCACCCTGGATCGGCCGTTCACCAATGGGATCAATCGGCCGAGCTGCTCGGTGATCCGCTCGCTGGCTGGCGGCGTGGAAGAGGGCTGGGCCTGGTCGGTCATCCCACCACTTTAAAGAGAGGCGGGGGAGCCGCTCTCCGCAGCCGTGGTGCCGGTTTCCAGCTCCAAGCCAGCGCGGCTGAGATTCCAGCGGTGGATCGCCACCGCTTCGGCGGAGCGGGCCGCCTGGAGGTTGCGTTGCGCGATCAACAACTCGGTGATCGGCGCGACGCCCGCCCTGTAGCGCAGCAGTGCATCGCGCACAGCCTCGGCACCGGCAGCGGCTGCAGCCGCCGCGGCTCGCATTTGCGGCCCTGCTGCCTGGTGGCTGGCATAGAAGGTTTCCACCTGCTGGGTAATGGCCTGCTCCGCGATCTCGATCGCCAGCTCGCTCTGCTGAGCGCGGCGCTTGGCCAACGCAACGGCTTCACGGGTGAGGCCGCCATCAAACAAAGGCTGGCGCAGCCCCAGCACCGCACCCCAGTCGTAGAAGCTGCCGGACACGCTGCCGCTGGTGTTCACGGTGGGGAGGTCAGGGCCTGCGGCACCGTTCACCGAAACCCGGGGGCTGGTGTTGAGCACAGGCACGTTGAGCCAGTCGCCACTGATGCCCCCACCCAGCAACAACCCAAGCTGGGGCAGGCCCGAGGCACGCGCCACCTGGATGCGGGCGAGGTTGGCCTGGCGCTGCTGATCGAGGGCTTCAAGAGCTGGCCTGTCCTGCAACGCCCGTTGCAGCGTGGGATCTAAACCGAGCGTCCAGGCCGGGCCGGGCAACAGTGGATCCTCAATGCTCACCGCTTGCTCCGGCGGTAGATCGAGCTGGCGAGCCAGGGCACTGAGGGCGATCGTGCGCTGCGAACGGGCTTCCGCCAAACCCTGCCGATCGGTTTCCACCAGGGCCTCGGCCTGGAGGGTGTCGATGCGTGCCGCCAAGCCTTCGCGGCGGATCGCGCGGGCATCGCTGAGCAGCCGCGTTGACACTTGCAGCGCGCTCTCCCATACGGGAATCAGCGCTTCGGCGAGCTGGGCGTTGAGATAGGCGGTCTGGATGGCGAAGCGCGTGCGCCGTTGCTGTTCACTTCCCTGCGCTTCAGCGGCCGCCACACCAGCCCGCGCCGCCTTCTGCAACGGCCCACGGCTGAAATCGATGAGCGGAACCGTGAGGGCAAGGCCCACATTCACGAAGGTGTTCTGCACCACGGCGTAGCCATCGCCGCCCAGCTCGAAGTTGAGGTCGCCGATGGCGGGCAGGTTGGAGATGAAGCCGATGTCGGTACCCACCTGGCCGTAGGTGCCCAAGCCCACCAGATCGAGCTTGGGCATGAAGCGGGCGCGCGCCAGCCCCTGCAAGGCCCGGCTCTCATCCACCACCAGCCCGCTGTTGCGCAACGCCAAGGATTGGCCCATGCCGAGCGCGATGGCCTGATCAAGCGTGAGCGCCAAGGGCTGCTGCGGAGCAGGCACCGCCTGGGTTTGGAGCGGCATGGCGCCGGCGGGCCTCAGGGCCAGGGCCGCGAGCGGACCAAGCACCAGGGCCAGAGCCTTGAAACGGTGGCGCGATCGGCGGCGCAAACCTCGAAAGCTGAATCAGCCGTTACCCTACCGTCAGTAAATGGCGCTCCAGAGATCTGGGCTCGATGGCAGTGGTGAGCGACCGTATCCCTCAGCTGCTGCCGATCACCGCCGTCAGCGCCGTGTGTGTCGTGTGGGGCCTTGCGCCATCCGTGCCGGTGAAGGTGGAGGGCAGCGCGGTATTGCTACCACCTGAGAGCCGTGTGGGGATTTACGCACGCTCCCCTGGGCAGGTGCAGGAACTGCACCGGCAGGTCGGCGATCAGGTGCGGCAGGGAGAGCTGCTGCTGAGCATCAACCGCATCGATCAGCAGGCAGCCGGTGGAGGTGCAGTGGGCCCCACCAACAACGCGCTGCTCGATCAGATCGCTGCCCTGGATCGCCAGAAAAACACAATTGAATCGCGCATTGGCACCCTGCGTGTCGCCAATCAGCCGGTGGGGCTCCAGCTCAAAGCCCTCGAAAACCTTCGGCGCGACGAAGTGATTCCCCGCTACAGCCCGCTTTGGGTGGGTGCCCAGGACCTGTATCTGCGCAACGAAAGCCTGATCAAGGAGCTTCAAGCCCAACTGGCGCAGCTGGATGCCACCAAGGCGGAACTGCAGGCCCAGCGCAACAGCCAATCGGTGCTGGCACCTCGCGACGGGATGCTGCTGGGACTGAGCGTGAACCCAGGCCAGGCTGTGATTCCTGGCCAACGGATCGGCACGGTGGGGCTCGGCCCGGAACCACGCGCAGGCGCCAAGGAACGCACGGCCATTGCCCTCTTCAGTGATGGCGACATCGCCCGGCTGCGCAAGGGCATGGCGATTCAGCTGGATCTACAGCTGCAAACCCGCGACCGCTATGGCGGCAGCTCCCAGCGCTATGGCCTGGTGGAGGGCCGCATCGTGGACATTTCACCGGCAACAGCCGATCTGGCCGAGGTCTCGCGCACGGTGGGCGATCCCGCCCTGGCCAGCAGCCTGATCGCCCGCAGCCGCCAAGCCGCCTTCGGCGAAGGGGGTGATCCGTTGGCGGTGCTCCCCGACAAAGCCACCTCGCCGGTGCGGTTGGTCACCGTTGAACTGGAAACCGCGAACACCCCCTCCGGCCTGCGCTGGAGTGCCAGCCAAGGCCCAGACATCAGCCTCGAGAACGGGACCCCCGCCAAGGCCGAGGTGCAGGTGGAACGGCGCCGGCCCCTGAGTTTCGTGCTGCCATTCCTACGCTGGCTCGGGGGGACAGAACGATGAATCACACCGTGCAGCGCTGGCTCAAACCCTGGCGTCAGCCGGCCCCTTGGCTCGCGCTGGTTCTGCTGATCATCACGGCCATGAGCCAGCCGCCCAGGCTGTGGTTCTGGCTGGCCCTGCTCCTGATCGTGCTGCTCGTGGGTTGGGTGCAGGCCCTCAAACGCCCTGGCCATGGCGGCTGAAGCTCCCGCTGGGAGCCTGAGCCTGGATCTGCGAGCCGCACTGGTGATCGGCCTCGCGGCAGCGCTCAGTGATGCCGCCTGCCAAGGCATCGGGCTCAGTGGTGAATCGATCGCCTACGGCGCCCTGATCGCGGCCCTGGTGGTGCGGCCGGATTTCAGCCGCTGGCCGCTGTTGATTTATCCGGTGCTGATCGTTCTGGTGGGGATCTGCCTGGCGATTGGCGTGAGCCTTGGGCTGGGCCTTTCGGATGCACCGCAGGCGTTCGTGTTCGGCCTGGTGGCGGCCCTGATGCAACTGATCACGTTGCTCTTGCCCAGCAAATTGCGTCTGCTGAGCGGCGTGGTGGCCTGCGCCGGAGTGCTGCCACTGCTGGGCACACCGAGCTGGGAGGGCTGGCGTGACGAAATGCTCGCCATCGTGATCGGCCTGCTCGCGGGCACGCTCCTCCAACTCACCTTCACCCCGGCAGGGCTGAAGCAACCGCCCGAGGAGAGCCGTGCAGAGGCTGAGGATCCACCTCTGGCGGATCGCATCCGCGCCGGCCTTTCCTCACCCTTTTTCTGGCGAAAGCTGGTGTTCGCCAGCCTGGCCTATGCCATCGGCCTGGGTGTTGGAGCCGTCACGCCGAAATATCTCTACTTCGGGGTGGTGCTTCTGCTCAACGACAGCATCGGAGCCACCATGGCGCGGGTGCGCGATCGCATGGTGGGCGTGAGCCTCGGTGTGCTGATGCCACTGCTCGTGTTCAACACGATCGGCTTGAGTGAGCTCTCGATCGGGCTGGTGATGGGCGGAACCGCTGCCTTACTAGCCGCCCTCAACCGCCGCAGTTACCTGCGCACCGCTCTGATCTCGAGTGGTGTGGCCTTCATTGGCTACGGCCCCTTGGTGGCTTGGTACATCCCGCACCGCTGGATCGATTACCTGATGGGCTCCGCCTTGGCGCTGGCGGTGGGTGTGTTCCTCTTTCCCAATTCAGCGCTGCGTCGCTTCAACCAGCTCACCGCTGGCGAACACAACCCCACCGTGGCCAGCGAGCTGCAGGTGTTGCTGCCAGCCGCCACCGAAGAGGCCCGCTGGCTGGGCCTGCCCAAACCCCAACTGCCGGCCTGCACCCCATGACCCCGCGCCAGCGCACGCTTCTGCTTGGCGGATTGGCCTTCCTGCTACCCCTGAGCAGCCAGGCCAAAGCGGCACCAATCGCCGAGGGCTGCACCAGGCCAGGAGTTGCCGTGCAACTGCTGATCTGCGGCGCCATGGTGGCCACCACCTGCGTGGTGCAACTGGGGCTCACCACCCTGATTGCGGAATGGACTCACCACCCACGCCTCATCCACTGGTGTGAAGCCAAGGCATCGAAACGAGCGCTTGCGGTGCTGGTCGGAGCGAAGCTGGTGGTGCTGGCCCTGTTGGCTTACATCCTGATGTGGGCGCTGCTGTTGACGGGTCTGGGTCTGCTGCCAGACCTGGAAACAAGTTTCTATTTCAGTGGCATCACCTTCACCAGCGTTGGCTACGGCGATGTGAGCTTGCCCAGCTGCTGGCGCCTGCTCAGCGTTGGGCTCGCGGTGGATGGGTTGCTGATGGCTGGATGGAGCACCGCGTTGCTGGTGTACATCGTGCAGCGTTCGATGGAACTGCGGCTGAAGCAGCGCAATAGCCCCTAAGCGGTCTGCACTGTCCAGCCCATCGGGTGAAGCCGTTGCAGATCCATCACCTGATTGCGGCCCTGATCCTTGGCCACATACAGCGCGGCATCGGCCGCCTGCAGCAATTCCGATAGGTGTTGGCGGCCTTCACTGCCCTTCTCCACCATGCCGATCGAGAGGGTGAGTTGCGGCTCACTGCCGTCGGCCAAGGTCCAGCGCTGGGAGGCCACCCGCTGGCGCAAGCGCTCCAACAAATCATGGGCTTGCGGCGCTGCCGCAGCCACCAGCAGAGCGAATTCATCACCTCCGAGGCGCCCCACCAAATCGCCGCGCCGAACAGCTCCGTTGAGAAAATCCGCCATGCGACGAATCACCTCATCACCAGCAGCGTGGCCATAGGTGTCGTTGATTGTTTTGAAGTGATCGATGTCGATCAAGGCCACCACCATCGGCTGATCTAAGCCAGGCAGTTCCAACCGTTCATCAGCGGCTTCGAGAAAGGCTCCACGATTGAGCACACCGGAGAGGCTGTCAGTCTGAGCAAGGCTGATCAACTCCGGCAGCAGCTGGCGCCGCACCACAAGCACCAGTGCCCCTGTGGTGAGGAAGAGAGGCACCAAGCCGAGCAGAAACACCAGCCCCGTGAGCTGCAGGGCCCGGCCCACCAGGGGCTGGAGGTCGAGATCGATCACCAACAGCCCTTGTTGGCCAAAGGCCGGCAACCCCTCAAGCGCCAGGGGGGTGGGCAACACACGCACCATGTGGTCGCCCCCAACCCAGGGGATGGGGCCATCGAGCAGCGACGAGGCACGGTCGGGTGCGCAAAAACCGGTCTGACTCTCCACAAAACAGGCTCTCAGATGAGCTCCCAGATCGCCCAAACCATCCGACAAACTGAGATCCTGCACGCGCTTCCCCACCAGAGCGTTGTCGCTGGCGGCCAGGATCAGGCCCCGTTGGTCAAGCAACAACGCCGAGCGCAATTCACGCGATGCCGCTGCCAGCTGCAGCTGCCGCTGCACCTCATACATCGGCTGAAAACTGGTGAGATTGCCCGCGAGATCACGCTCAAGCGTGCGGGCATGGTTCTCCAATTCCTGGAGTGTGGTTCGCAACACCAGGGCACCACTCACCGTGCCCAAGGCCGTGGATCCAAACGCTGCCGCCGCCAGTGCAATCCCCAGCAGACGCCGATTCACCCGTTGCCGAAGCGGCCCCTTCATCGCACCAACTCCGGAGCGATCTGGGGCAGTGGCACACCCTGCGGCAAGCGATTGGCCTGGCGCATCTGAGCCTGCAACTGCAACAAGGTGCGCTGCACCGGTCCAGAGGGGGCGAGCAGCTCAGCCTGTTGCGCTTGATCGGGGTAGCGGATCAAGCGCTGGGAGAGCAGAAATTGCTCGGATGTCACCCCCTGGCGCTGGGCCATTAAGGCCGTGGATTGCTGCGGCTCTTGCTGGGCCAACTGGCGAGACGCCCACCAGGAGCGCACCAGGGCCGCCACCAACGGCTGGTTCGAGCGCTGCAACTCCGGGCTCACCGCCAACACATCCACCACCTCTCCGGGAATCTCGCTGGAGCTGAACAACACGCGCCAACGCGGATCAGCCAGCAGCGCATCGCTGTGGGGCACGTAGGTCACCACCGCATCCAGCGCCCCACGCTTGAGCTGGGCGACCAAGGCTTTCGGGCTGTCGTAGCGGAGCTGAACATCCGCAAGCCCTAAGCCGTGGGGGCGCATAGCGCTCAGGAGCATGAATTCACCGAGCACGCTGCGCTCGAGCCCAACCCGTTTGCCTTTGAGATCGGCAGGTGAGCGCAGCGGGGCATCAGCGATCAATTGATCGGCACCGTTGGAGTCGTCCAACACCAGCACAATCACCGGACAGCGGGCCGGCACCTCGCGGCAAATCGCGATCGCCTCGGGCAGGGTGGTGGCGATGGCATCGACATCACCACGGCTGAAGGCGCGGCGCTGATCCTGCAGGGAGCCAAATTGATCCACCTGCAGGCTGAAACCTTGCTCACGGTCCAAGCCTTTGCGGCTGGCGAGATAGAAGTATTCGTAGGCCGGCCAATCCACGATGGCCAGCCGCACCGGGCGCTCTCGCCACGGCGCCAGACACGACACCAAACCCAGAGCCAAGGCAGCCGAGCCCACAACCCCTGCGAGCAAGCCCCGCCGCTTCATCGGGCCGCCTCCACAAAACGAGGGGTCACCGTTGGCACCGGTGCCCCAGACCCCATGATCTTCAGCCGCTCCTGCACGGCCTGCACCGCTTTGAGATTTCGGGCCAACGGACCGCCAGGCTGCAACATCGGCCCTTGTTGCTCCAGGCTGAAATACACCAAGCCTTGCTCCGCCTGGCGGTATTCCTCGGGGCTGAGTTGCTCCCGCTGAGCGGCTAACGCAATCGCCTTGGCAGGGTTTTGGCGCGCCGCCTGGTGTGCTGCAGCCCAAGCCCGAATCAACTTGGTGATCGTGTCGCCATGGCGGGCCAGATACTGGGGATCCACCGCCAACACATCGAACACCTCACCAGGAATGGCGCGGCTATCGAAGAGCGGACGCGACACCCCATCACGGGCGGCGTAATCACTGAACGGCGGGAAGAACACCGCCGCCTTCACCTCGCCTTTGCGCAACGCATCAGGCATTTGCGCGAGGGGAATGTTCTGCAAGCGCACATCGGAGAGCGCCAAGCCCACTTGGTCTAAAGCGCGGCTCAACACATAGGGCCCCAAGGTGGAGAAGGTCACCGCCACGGGTTCGCCCTTCAGTGCGGCGAGGGTGGGGATCGAGCGGGCCACGGCGATCTGATCGCCACCCCTCGACTCATCCAGGATCAACACGATCACCGGGCAGCGGCGCGGTGCTCGGCTGCACAAATCCACCGCCTCCACCGTGGTGAGCTGTGCCAGGGGCACATCTCCACGCAGGTAGGCGTGCACGATTGTTTGTGGATCCGGGAACTGCAGAGGCTTCAGCTCAAGCCCCTCGCGCCGATCCAAGCCCAGCTTGTGGGCCAGATACATGTATTCGTACCCCGGCCAGTTCGACACCGGCACGTCGATGCTCGGACGCTGGCCTTGGCAGCCGGTCAAGACCCCAACAGCTGCGGCAACGCTGAACGCTGCCAGGGATCCACGGCAGATCCGACGATAGACGGAGCGCACTGGGGCAGGAATCATGTCCCAGGCTAGTCAGGGAAGGCGATCTGGCAACGCTGATGCCAGCGCAGCGTGCCTTCCTAAGCTCCACTCACCTTGAGATGATCCGTGCTCGATCCCGCCCTGGTTGAGCAGGCCAACCCACGGTTGAGTGGCGGAATCAGTGAGCTCCTCGCGGAAGCGGAGCGCATGCAGCGCTGCGGCAGCTGGCGGATCCAGCACGACAGCGGCGAAGTGCTCTGGTCACCTGAGACTTACCGCCTGTTGAACGTTGATCCCAACCTGCCGGCCAGCCTTGAGCTACTCCTGGAGCAGGTTCACCCCGAGGAGCGTGACCTGCTCGCCGGCAGCGTGCGGCAATCGTGGTTGAGCGGTAGGCCGTTCCGGCTGGAGCATCGGCTTCAACTGGCCAACGATCAAATCGTGCAGGTGTTGCATCGCGGCGAAACCATCTGCGACGACAACGGCAAAGCGCTGTACACCGTCAGCACGCTGCAACGCCTCTCGCAGCAACGCAATCTGCAACTGGAGCTGGAGCAGGCCACCCACACCGATGCGATCACCGGGCTTCCTAACCGCCTGGCATCCATCAGTTACTTGGAGCAGCGCATTCGCGAACTGCCCTACAACCGCCAGATCGCCATTCTCTGCCTCGATCTCGACAACTTCCAGGGCATCAATGACAGCTTTGGCGTTGAGATCGGCAATCGACTGCTGCACTGGACTGGCGAACACCTGCGCCAACAGCTGCAACCAAGCGACTGGTTGGCCCGCCTGGATAGCGACACGTTCCTGGTGGTGCGCAGCGACAACCTGGGCAACATTTCTCAGGCCATTGATCTGGCCCAGCAACTGCAGGACTCGCTGCGCCAGGTGGTGCCTCGGCTCGACGCCCCGCTACCGATCCAACTCAGCGCCTGCGTGGGGGTGAGCATCGCGCCCGACCACGGCAGCGATGCCTCCAGCCTGTTGCAGTGGGCCAACACAGCCCTCACCGAATCCAAACGCCAGGGCAAAGGCGGATGCAAGGTGTACTCCACGGCCATCAGCCAGAAAATCCGCGAAACGCTCGATCTCGAGCAGCGCTTGGCGCGCGCCCTGGATCGCCAGGAGTTGCTCTTGCACTATCAACCGCAATGGGACCGGCAGCAGCGTCTGATCGGTGCGGAAGCACTCCTGCGCTGGCACACCCATCGCGGTGAAACCATCCCGCCCAACCGCTTCATCCCCCTAGCCGAACAGAGCGGCTTGATCGCGAGCATTGGGCATTGGGTCTTGGAGCAGGCTGTTGCCCAACTCAGCCAATGGCAGCAGCAAGGGCTCCACTTGGGGCGGCTGGCGATCAACGTGTCTGGCCATCAACTCGATCCCGATCAGCACCCCCTCGATCAGCAACTGCTCAGGCTTTGTGATCACTGGAAGGTGGAACCCAGTCAATTGGAGGTGGAAGTTACGGAAACGGCCTTGATCAGCAATCCCTCGGCCGCCGCCGACACGCTCAAACAACTCGCAGCAGCAGGCGTCAGCCTGGCGATTGACGACTTCGGCACCGGTTTTTCATCCCTGGCGAGCTTGCAGCGCCTGCCGCTGCAACGGCTCAAGATTGACCGCTGTTTTGTGAGCGATCTACCCAACACCCCCTCCGATCGCAGCATCGTGAAGGCCACGATCCTGATGGCCCACGAGCTGGGGCTGAGTTGTCTGGCTGAAGGGGTGGAAACCGAGGAGCAACGGCAACAGTTACTCGACCTGGGCTGCGACAGTTTTCAGGGTTACCTGCTGGGCAAACCGATGCCCGCTGCACAACTGCAGGAGCTGATGGCCGCACAAACAGCAATGTCCTCGAATGGGAACTGACAACGGGGCGCAGGCTGGTTAGGTTTCCCGTACCACCAGAGCTGAACCTGCACCGATGCTGCAGGCCCCGATCCCTCCGGACGACACCGCACGCCTTCAGGAGCTGCGTAGTTACGGCGTGCTCGACAGCCCGGATGAGCAGTCGTTCGATGACATCGGCGCCTTGGTGCGCGACATCGCCAACACGCCGATCGGGATCATTTCGCTGGTGGATGAGAACCGGCAATGGTTCAAAAGCTGCATCGGGCTCGATGCCAAAGAAACGCCGCGCAATATCTCCTTCTGCGGCCACACGATCCTGCAGCGCACGCCGCTGATCATCGAAGACGCCCTCGAGGATCCGCGCTTCTGCGACAACCCCCTGGTGCTACAGGAGCCCCACATCCGCTTCTACGCCGGGTTTCCACTGATCTCCAGCAATGGCCTGGCCCTCGGCAGTCTCTGCGCGGTGGATCAGCAACCCCGCCACCTGGAGGCCCACCAGATCCAGGCCTTGGAACGCTTGGCACGGCTCGCGGTTCGCCAAATGGAGCTCAAACGGCAGAGCCGGCTGCTGGAGCAGGCTGCCCAGGCAGCGCCAGAAGCCCAAGAGGGCCTAGCGCCCACCACCCCACCACGCCTCAACCAACTGCTCACCAGCAAAGAGCAGTTGCTCAGCATGGTGGAGCTGATGCTCAGCCAGAGCAGCCAGGCCTACTTCGGGGTGATGCGGCTGGAATTCAAGGAGTTGCGCCGCATCGCCAATGCCCTCGGCGAAGCCACCGCCAAGGTGCTCCGCCAAGAGCTGCAAGAGCGCCTCGCCGCACTGCTCCCGGATAACGCCAGCTGCTGCGAACTCAACGATCAAGAGTGGCTGGTGCTCACCCCCTTCACCGCCACCGATGAGCAACTCGGCGCGCTGGCGGCGGCGATCACCCAACAACTCCAACAACCCGTAGGCGTTGCGCAACAGTTGCTGAGCTCACAAGTGGCTGTGGGAGCTGCACTCTTCCAAGGCAACTACAGCAGCGCCAACGACCTGCTCAGCGATGCAGCCATTGCCCTGCGCAATGCGGCACGGCGCCCGGGCAGCCACTACAGCTGCATTGATCTAGCGAGCCGCATCCAAGCCCAACAAGACCTCCAACTCGAATCCGAACTGCGCCGTGGTCTCAGCACCGGTCAGCTCGAGCCCCACTTCCAACCCCTCTTCGATCTCCAAACCAAACAGTTGATGGGGATGGAGGCCCTGGCCCGCTGGCGCAGTGTGAATGGCGATCTGTTGATGCCCAGCCTGTTCCTGGCAGCCGCTGAGCGCGCCGAACTTTTGGGGGAGTTGGATCTGCAGATGATCCGCCAATCGATCGCGGCCAGTCATGCGATGGCGCGGGTGCATCCCCAGCAAGCGATGGTCCTGAGCCTCAACCTCTCAGGCGCCTTACTGGAGAGCCCCACTCTCCTCGATGTGCTGTTTGCCTTGATTGATGCGGAGCCACTCCCGCCGAATTGGCAACTGCAACTGGAGATGCTGGAGGTGAACCTGCAGCAACCTGAAGCCGACATTGCCCACACCCTCGATCAGCTCCACCAGCGCGGCGTGCTGCTCGCCATCGACGACTTCGGCACCGGCTACTCCTCCCTCAGCCGCTTAAATCGCTTCCCCTTCCACAGCCTGAAGGTGGACATGAGCTTCGTGAAGCTCCTCGATGCCCCCGATCAACCCAGCAACCGCATCCTGGAGGTGATCCAGGCCATGGCCGAAGCGCTCGAGCTGCACACCACCGCAGAAGGCGTGGAAACAGAAGCCCAGCGCCTGTGGCTGCAGCGCCAGGGGTTCCACTGGGGCCAGGGCTACCTGTTGGCCAAGCCCATGCCCCTGCAGGAGACCCTCAACCTGCTGCTCACGCACCAGGGCGCAGCAGTGCCGCTCTGACCTGATCGGCGCTCCAGCCCGCCACCCGGATCCATTTGCTGCGCCCGCTGGCGCCGCGCACCAGCTCCACCGCCGCGGCAGACACCTTCAGCTGACGGGCGATCAGCTTGAGCAGCGCCTCATTCGCCGCCCCATCCACCGGCGGCGCCTTCAGGGCAATGGCGATGGCCTCACCGCGCAGACCCAGCACCCGCTCGCGGCTGGCCCGGGGCTGCACCCGGATCGCCACCAATTGCTCCGGGGCTGCAGGCTCCATCAACAACGAAACTAAGAGCACAGCAGCAGGGCTTCACTGCGATGGCCGGCACTTCACCCCGACAGACCCTCACCATCCGCAAGCCCGACGACTGGCACGTGCACCTGCGCGATGGGGCGTTGCTGCAGGCCGTGGTGGGCCACACCGCCGCCCAATTTGCCCGGGCGATCGTGATGCCCAACCTGAAACCGCCGATCACCACCACAGAGCAGGCCAGCGCTTACCGCGATCGAATCCTGACGGCCCTGGAGCGAAGCGCCGGCCCCGAGTCGGCAGCGGGGTTCACACCCTTGATGACGGCCTACCTCACGGAAACGATCGCGCCGGCCGAGCTCGAAACAGGCTTTGCCGCCGGGGTGTTCACCGCAGCGAAGCTCTACCCGGCTGGAGCCACCACCAACTCCGATGCCGGCGTGCGCGATCTCGCCCACATCACCCCGGTGCTCACCTGCATGGAGCGCATCGGCATGCCCCTGCTGATCCACGGAGAGGTGACCGATCCAGCGGTGGACATCTTTGATCGCGAAGCCGTGTTCATCGAGCGCCACCTCAAGCCGCTGCTGGAGCGACACCCGGCTCTGAAGGTGGTGCTGGAGCACATCACCACCGCTGACGCCGTGCGGTTTGTAGAAGCGGGCCCCAGCAACCTGGCGGCCACCATCACCCCCCACCACCTGCACATCAACCGCAATGCCCTGTTCCAGGGCGGGTTGCGGCCGGACATGTATTGCCTGCCGGTGGCCAAGCGCGAGCAGCACCGCCTGGCGCTGCGGGCGGCGGCCACTTCCGGCAACCCGAAGTTTTTCCTGGGCACCGATTCAGCCCCGCACCTGCGCCACGCCAAGGAGAGCAGCTGCGGCTGCGCCGGCATCTACAACGCGCCCTATGCCCTGGAGAGCTACGCCCAGGTGTTCAGCGACGAGAACGCCCTCGAGCAACTCGAGGCCTTCGCCAGCCTGAACGGCCCCCGCTTCTACGGCCTACCGCTGAATGCCGGCAGCGTCACCCTGGAGCGGCGCGCCCCCGATCCGGATGAGCCCGGCCTGCCCGCGATTCTGGAACTACCCAATGGCACCACGGAACCCAGCCGCCTGGTGCCTTTCCACGCCGGCGAGCAGCTGGAATGGCACCTAGCAGCCAACAATGACTAGGAGCTTTACGTTCTCTTAATCAATTAGTGCCGAAAAGCACTTGAAGCACCCTGCCGCACATCGTTAACTGGCGACCAAGATCAACGATCGGGATGGCTCTGTTTTCCTGGATTGCCAGCGTGGACAGCGATGCTCTCCTCGATGCCCTGGCCGAACCCCTGCAGCAACTGGGGCTGGTGATCGACCCCCACGTAAGCAGCGCCAGCCAGGTGCTGGCCTGCGATCGCCCCAATTGCGGCCTGCCCATGGCCCAGCGGGTCACCGTGCTCGCCTCCTGGAACTGCAGCCGCTCACGCGAAGCCCAGCTCGAGGTGCGCAGCTCCGAGCCCCAGCTGCGCGCCGGCACCCGCTGCCAGCAGATCGCCGAACGACTGCAAGCCGCCAACCCGGGATCCGCCCAAATCGGAAGCAAATCTTGAATCGGTAACCGCTGCTACCGGGAGGGGGGTAGGCCGCTCCATAGGTTCCGCCTCAGTGGATCACTGGAGAGCAAGCTCCATGCAAACCCAGGTGCTGATGCAAGCCACCGATGGCAGCTGGAACACCAGCAAGACCTATCCCAATCCCCTCCTGGCCTATATCGCGGCCCGCAAACTGAGTCGGCAAGAACAACGCGCCTGCCGCACGGTGTGCAGCAGCGGTCAGGTGCTCGAAGAGATTCGCCCTTGAGGCCCTAACGAGCTCGCGCCGTAAAGAGCTCGCAATGTTTGGCAGACAACACCAAACAGTGCCCCTACGGTCCTGCTGGTCCCTCCCTGCCAGCCAGAACGTTATGGCTCTCGTTCAAGCACCTGCCCTTGGCATTGAGCGTTTTACCGCCGGACAGCACAAAGAAAACCGGCCGCACGCCTCAACCGACGACCTGAACGCGATCATCCGCGCGGTGTATCAGCAGGTGCTAGGCGGCCAATATCTGATGAGCAATGAGCGCCTCAGCGGCGCTGAATCGCTGTTCCGCAATGGCTACCTGAATGTGCGCGAACTGGTGCGCACCGTGGCCAAGAGCGCGCTCTATCGCTCGCGCTTCTTTGAGAACTGCAACCCCTATCGCTTCATCGAGCTCAACCACAAACACCTGCTGGGCCGCGCTCCTCAGAACAAAGAGGAGATGCTGCACCACTTCACGATCCTGCAGGAACAGGGCTACGACGCCGAGATTGATTCCTATCTCGATAGCGATGAGTACAACCGCCATTTCGGCAACGACAACGTGCCTCACCTGCACGGCTGGAACTATTCCGCCGGCCATGAGGGGCGCCAGTTTTCCTGGCTGATGCAGCTGGCCCGCGGCGCCGCCGCATCAGTGAAAGGCGATGGCAGTGGCACCCAGTTCAAGCTCGGCCGGGCCCTGCACCAAAACCGCCCCGTGCCCGTAGCGGTGTCGGCTGCCAGCCGCTACGCCCACATCAGCACCGATGGACCGTTCCGCGCCGCTACCTCCAGCGGCAGTGATCTGCCGGTGGCCGACCTGGGCAACGCCCGCCGCATTGATGGCACCCCCGCCTACGGCTTCCGCAGCCAGGAACTGCTGATCTCGAGCCCCAGCGCCGGCGCCGCCGGTGAGGGCAGCCGCGTGGTGACCATCACCGCCACCGGCATCGCCAACAACCGCTTTGTGCGCCACGGCGCCTACACCACCCGCGTGCCCTTCAGCCGCATGAACGAGGCCCTGCAACGGGTGATCCGCCAGGGCGGCCGCGTGGTGAGCGTGGTGGTGAGCGGTGAGGGCGAACTCGCTCCAGTCCAGGCCTCAGAGGCGCCCAAAGCGGCCCAACCGGCAGCAGAGCGCGCGGCTGCACCCGCAGCCAAGGGCCGCGGCCGCCAGAAGAAAGGCTGAGACCAGACGCAACGCGTTGTTGCCAAATGCGGCCGCAGGTCAGATCCTGTGGCCGCACCCCACCCCTCTCGCATGCGCCAGCTCCGCCGCGGCCTGCCAGCGCTGCTGGTCGCCCTGGCCCTGGCGGGGCCCGGCCGCGCTGCGGCCCAGGAGCCTGAACCTGAAAACCTGTCGCTGGCCAGCGACTGGCCCACGCTGCAGACCCTGCTGCGACTCCCCGACTGGATGGATCTGCAGTTCAGCGTGACCGCTGAACCACTGTTTAACCCGATCGGCGGCGAGCGCTCCGCCGGCAGCTGGATTCAACAAAGCACCCTCGAGCTCAACCTCAGCGCTGGCCTCAACCAACCCAGCAGCAGCTGGACGGAATTCGACCACTGGCAGCTGCGCGTGGTGGTGAATCACGACGCCGGCGATGGCTTCTACAACAGCGCCATCGGGGCCCTATTCCCCCTGCAGCAGGTGGCCTATCCCGCCGGCTTCTACGGCACGGAGGCCTCGATTGAGCGCAAGGCCGGCGAGGGCTGGCTGAGCTTCAAGGCGGGGATCCTGCCGCTCAACCCGGATTTCGTGGAAGTGCCGGTGCTCGGCAACTACGTGCACTCCTCGTTCAACAACACCCTCAACATCTCGGTGGCGGATTTACCGATCAGCCCCTACAGCGCCTTCGGTGGGGTGGTGAGTGCCCATCCCTCCAAGGAAATCACCTTGCGCTATGGCCTGTTTGATCTGAGCAGCACCAACACGATCTCCCGCTGGTTGGGGCTCACCGATGGCGGGGTGGGCCCGAGCGTCGGTACGGCGCAGTTTCTGCAGGTGGATCTTGAACCGGCATCGATGAGCGCCGCACCGCTGCAGGCCTGCCGCACGGAGCGTGGCGTTCAACGCCGCCGAGGCCCCTGCAGCGCGCCGGTGAGCGTGCAAAACCAACTGCCCAATGGCCTGGTCAGCCTGGGGGGCTTTCTCACCAGCGAAAACGGCAATGGGGTCTACGGGAGCGTGACCCTGCCCAGCGGCCTGCCCCTGGGCCTGGCCGATCGCCTCTGGATCGGCGGCTCCTATTCCCCCGATTCCAGCCTTGATATCGCCCCCACGTTTGTGGGCGGTGGCCTGGTGATTCAGGGCCCCCTACCCAGCCGGCCGTTGGATGTGGCCCTGTTCGGCATCGGCCGCGGCGGCCTCAGCAACCAGCTCAGCACGAGCCCCTATGAAGCGATGCTTGAGCTGGGCTACCGCATCCAGTTCAACGAGAGCTTCAACCTGCAGCCCACGCTGCAGTGGATCTTCAACCCGAGCGGCGCCGCTCAGCCCGTGCCGGGGATCCTGGCGGCTGGCGTGCAAGTGCAGCTCAACTTTTAAGCCGGCCTGAGGCCATCGCCTCCATCAGGCGGTTCTCGTTCTGCTGCTCCAGCAATGCGATCGGATCCAACCGATCCGGCGGCGCCTGCCAGGGTTCGAGCCAACCAGCCGGTTGCAGCATCAGCGAAGCAAGGAAGCGGTAGCTGATCCACACATAGCGACCAGAGTGGAGCTGTGTCTGCTCTGCCTCTGCTCGTTCATGGCCCTCTCCTTTCGAGAGCTTCAAGCGCAGCTGCAACCCGACTGGGGCTGTGAGCACAGCGGCGACGGGGGCCAGTTCGATGTGCTGGTGGTGCCCTCGTTGTCGATGGACCAGGCCCTGATGGCCCTGGTGACCGGCGCCCATCACTACGAGGAACGCCAGTTGTTTGCATTGATGCGCCTGCGGGATCCGGGGGTGCGAGCGGTCTATGTGACCAGCAAGCTCCTGCCGGAATTGGTGGTGGATGCGGTGCTCGAGCTGATGCCGGGCGTACCCACCTCCCACGCCCGCCGGCGCCTGCACCTGTTCGACACCGACGACGCCTCCAACCGCCCCCTCACCGCCAAGTTGTTGGAGCGGCCCGCCCTGCTCGGCCGCATCCGCGAGCTGCTGCGCCCCGGCCGCAGCTTCATCAGCTGCTTTGTGGTGACGGAGCTGGAAAAACGGCTCTCCGAGCTGCTGCAGGTGCCCCTACTCGGCACCGATCCGGCGCTCGGCTACTGGGGCAGCAAGGCCGGCAGCCGCGCCCTGTTTGCCCGCTGCGGCGTGCCCCATCCCCCTGGCAGCGGCCTGGCCCACAACCTCACCGACCTGGCGGAGGCCACCGCCGAGCTCTGGGAAGCCCACCCCGAGCTGCGCCGCTGTGTGGTGAAGCTGAATGAGGGTGTGAGCGGCGAAGGCAACGCCTGCCTGGAGCTCGCTGCGCTGCCGTTGGCGGAGCTCAGCGGCCGTGAGCGGCGCCAGCGCATCCAAGGCGCCCTGGAACAGTTGCCGATGCCGGCTGCACTGTGGCAGGAGCTGTTGAGCCAGCAAGGTGCCCTGGTGGAAGCCTGGCTCGATGGCGGCGAAGCCCTCACCTCCCCGAGCGTGCAGGGCACGATCCACCCGGGGGGTGCGGTGGAGCTGGTCTCCACCCATGAGCAGATCCTCGGCGGCGCCGGCGGGCAGACCTACCTGGGCTGCCGCTTTCCCGCTGAAGACGCCTACCGCCTGGAGCTAATGCGCTACGGCCAGGCGGTGGGTGAAGCCCTCGCCGCCGAAGGCGCCCTGGAGCGCTACGCCGTGGATTTCATCGCCCGCCGCCTCAACGGCCAATGGGATCTGCAGGCAATTGAGGTGAACCTGCGCCAGGGGGGCACCACCCACCCCACCATGGCCCTGCGGGCGATCACCACCGGCCAGCTGGATCCCCGCACCGGCCTGTTCATGGCCCCCACTGGCCAGGCGGTGTACTACAGCGCCACCGACAACCTCACGGATCCGCGGCTGCGGGGCCTACTGCCGGCCGATCTGATCGACATCGTCGCTGAGGCCGATCTGCATTACGACCCGGCGCGACTGCGGGGCAGCGTGTTTCACCTGCTGGGTTGCCTATCGGAATACGGCAAGCTCGGCATGACTTGCATCGGCCGCAGCGCAGAGGAAGCCGAGGCGGTGTATCGCGCCACCGCCGATGGTCTGATCGGTCGGGCCGGCGAGCTGCAGGCTGGTGTTTAAGCCTGGCTGGCTTGCGCTGGAATCACCAGCACGGGCAACTTGGCGTGGGTGAGCACCCGCTGGGTTTCACTGCCGATCAACAACCCGGCAAGGCCGCGGCGGCCATGGGAGGCCATCGCAATCAGATCGCAACCCAGCCGTTCGGCCGCCTCGAGGATCGCCTCATGCACCAGCGGGCTGACGCAGGTTTCGCTGCTCGCCTCCACCCCGGCGGCCTGCGCCTGCTCCAGGGCCTTGTCCAGGATGGTGGCCGCGAAGCGGGCATTGGCCTGGCTGAATTGCTCGCTCAAGGCGGGATCCAGCACCAGGCCTTCGCCGTAGATCGCCACATCGGGGCGCCCGTAGTAGCTGGGCTGCACGTGGAAAAAGCTCACCCGCGCTCCGCTCTGCTTGGCCAGCTCCAAAGCGGCGTGCACCGCTCCATCCGTCAGCTCGGAGCCGTCGATCGGCACCAACAGATGACGAACCATGGCAACCCGGGCGCGACGTCTGCTTGAAGGCTAGGTACTAAGCAGGGATCCAACCAGCCAGATGGGAAGCCGCCTGGGAGCGCACCAGCGCCCGCGCCGCCGGCAGGGCCGGCTCCAGCCGCTGCGAGCTGAAGGGCGGCAGGTTGCGGCTGCGCAACCAGGCACCCCAGCGGAATTCATGGAAGGGGATCAGGGGAGCCGCGGCCACCAGCCCCTCGCGCTTGAGCTTCCACACCAGGCTGCGGTAGGGGTCGTCCTGGGTGCCAGCGAGGCTGCTGGGCAACGCGGAGGGATGGAGCGGTCCCAGGCCGCGGCCGTCATAGAGGTAAAGCCAACCGCGTTGGTGCAGCTGCTCCAGCACCGCATGGCGTTCAGACACCTCCAGCTGAAGCACCACATAGCCAAAGGCGGTGGCGGAGGGGTCGAGTTCGAGCAAGGCCCGCAGGCGGTGGTGGCGATCCACCATCCAGAGCTCACCGGAGGCGCTGCGCACCAAGGGCGTGGGCTTGCGCTTGAGATAGCGGCGCCGCTGCTTGGGGTCATCGGCGGCGAAATCCACTTGGCGGCTGCGGATCTCGGCCATGCCCACACACATCTGGGTGGGCTGCAGGGCCGAAAGCGGCACCTCCAACAGATCGTCGGACGGAGCCGGAAGGGGTTGGTAGGGGGGCAACCGCAAGGCCATCGACCGACCTTAAGCCGATTGGCCCGGGCCTGGATCAGCGCCTGCCTGGCCGTGCTGCTCTGGCTCGGCTGGGCCACACCTGCCCGCGCCGCCCAGGCCTGCACCCCGATCAACGAAAAGGAGGTGGCCCAACTCTTTGACCAATGGAACAGCGCCCTGGCGAGCGGTGATGCAGATCAGGTGGTGGCGCTCTACAGCAGCGACGCCCTGTTGCTGCCCACCCTCTCGAGCGAGCCACGCACCAGCCCCGCCGGCATCCGCGATTACTTCAACGGGTTTCTGGCCGGAGAGCCCCAAGGGCACATCGACAGCCGCAGCATCCAACTGGGATGCAACGAAGCGATGAGCGCGGGCACCTACAGCTTTCGCTTCGCCGATGGCCATCAGGTGAAGGCCCGCTACACCTTTGTGTATGTGTTCAGCGATGGGCGCTGGCAGATCCAGCACCACCATTCCTCCCTGATGCCCAGCGCTTAGGCGCTCTGCGGGAGCGCGCTAGCGGCAGCGGCGGTGGAGCTTTTGTAGCGGCAGCCATCTTGATGCTCACGCACGGTGCAGCCATACATCTCGAGGAAGAGATCGCGATCGGCCAGGGAGCCCGTGAGGCCGCAGTTGAGGTAGTGCTGGCGCAGGGGCGTCCAGGGGCGCGCGAGCAATTGGGCGTGCAGTTTCTGCAGGCGGAAGCGGCGCAGGGCCTTCAAGGGCGCTTCACCGCAGTGGGCATGGCAGAGGTTCTGGAGCGTGCGCACACTCACATGGCAGTGGCTAGCCAGATCCGCCATCTTCAGCGGGCTGGCGTAATGCTCAGACACGTAGGCAGCCAGCTCCGCCATAACTCCCGCATCGGGCGTGGAAGCGGCGATGAGCAAGGAACGAGGCGACACGCATCGTCAGCCAAGACAGGTCGTGGAATGCAACTTATCCGCTCGAGATCACCCAGCAGATCGGCCACAACACACCGTGAAGCCTTATGCAGATTCTGTATTGCTAATCCAGTTACAATTACTACCAGATGTGCATTTAGAACCTGACGCCGTCATAGATCTGCATCGTGGCAAACCCCAGCGAAGCCGCCACCGGATTGGGGCCAGCCGGTAGCGCCTGAACCCCAAACATGTAGGTGTCCGCCTGGAAGGGGTTATTCCAGGGCTTGAGCGCCACCGTGATCGTCTGACCTGGCTGCGGCGGCTGCGGGAATTGCACCGTGATGCGGCGCTCCTGAGGATTAAACGCTGCCTGCACAGGAATGGCGGCACCCTCGCGGCGCGGCAGGCCCACAAAGGCCCGGGTGCGCTCCGGTGCGAACTGGAAACTGCGGTCCACCCCGCGGGTCTGCTGAATCACCAAACCACCCAGGCCGGCGCCGGACTGCTCCGGCAGGGTCACGGTGAAGTAGTAGGTGGCAGCGGTCTGCCCCACATAGGCGTAGTAGTTGGTGAAGGTCACCTTCCAGGGCGGGCGGGTGAACCAGGTCTGACCATCGAGCTCAAGGGCCTGAACCGGCGCAGCCACCACCTGCAGCGCCACCACCGCAGGCACGATCCAGGGGGTGACCATCCACTCAGCAGCGCGTTGCCCGCAAGGTAGCGGCGGCTCGAGCCGTTGATAGTGTCAGAACGATTGTTTGTCAGATCGATGAACCGAGCTGAACTCGACGCCATCGACCTGATGCTGCGCGACCTCAACACGCGCCACGATGAAATCCGCCACCGCGCCGCCTTCCGGGGCTGCACCCGCGAACTGCTCACCCTGCAGGAAGAGCTGGTGCGCTACCTGATGGGCAAGCGCGAAGGGCTCAACGGGCGCTGAGCCTCAAGCGGCCTGCACAAACGGCTTGGGGTTCTGATCGCGGCGGTGCTGCCGCGGCAGTTCCGGCCCCTGTTGGTTGCCAGCCAAAGCAGCGGTGCTCTCCAGGGCGGTGCGCATCAGCCGGGCCGCGTGCAAGCTCATGTCGCGCGGCACACTGATGCGGTCGCGCCAGTAGCGCAGACCTGCCGCCGTGCCCGCTGGAGGAGCCACAGCTGCATCGGCTGGTTGTCGCAGCAGGTTGGTGAGGGCACAGCGCAGGGCCTGCTCCAGGGCCTGGCCGGCAGCAGCCCCGCGGCGCAGACCCTCGGGATTCACCTCCAACAACCGGTGGCGGTGGCGCAGCATCCGGCCTAAGGCTTCATGGGCCGCATCGGCTGGTGCGGGCTGCCTTGTTTCCACCACCGCTGGATCCGCCGCCGTCCAGGGGCCCTGATCAATCAGCCGCGCCACGCGCTGCTGCTCGGCCCCACCGCTGGCCAGGCAACACCCCATCTGGGGCGGCAGGTCGTGGGCGTGGGTGTGGATGTCGCTCTGGGTGCCGAGGTAGGTGGAGCGCTGCTCGAGCGCCGCAAACCAACGATCAATCGCTGGGTGTTGGCTCCGCAGGCCATAGCCCTTGTAGTAAGCGAGCGAGGCATTCATTCGCTCGAGGTAGGGCACAAAGATCACATCAGCCGTGCCGAACTGAGGGCGAAAAAAGGGCCCAGCCGTGGCCTGCAGGGCTTCTTCCACCAGGCCGGCCATGCGGATGAAATGCTGCTCCGCCGGGGCCGTGTGGGGGCCTTCGCCCTCGCAGTAGCAAAGCCATTGGCACCAGGCGCGAAACAGCCGCCGCTCCAGCTGCCGCAGCGCAAACACATCCGGGTTCTGCAGCCCCTCCTCGCCCAATGGCCCGAAGCTCTCCTCCAGGGCCTGAAGGATCAGATCGCTCTCGGTGATCAGATGGCCATCGAGCTCCAGGGCCGGCAGCATCCCCGAGGGCACCAGCTGCTTAAACCAGCGCTCCTTCTCGCCGTAGCAGAACATCGTGACCTTGCGGATCCGATAGGGGATCCGCTTCTCTTCCAGCCACAGCCACACCTTCTGGCAATAGGGGCACCAGGCGTGGTGATCGCGATACAGGGTGACGCGCACCTCCGATTCCGGCCGGCCAAACAAACGCAGGCGCGCTTGGGCATTCGTGGGCCCCTCCACCCGCTGGCGCTGCAGCTCCGATTCACGGATCGGAGCCAACCGTTGCTCGAGTTGTTCCCAGCTGAGTGGTTCCATCGCCACAGCATGAAGCAGTTCGCAGCGGCGCCGTGAGCGGCCGGGCGACGGATCCCCCAACCGGAAAGCCTTGCCAGTTGCGGGCACGCGGATCAGCCTGAGAACAGCACAGCGGCGATGTCTTGATCCCACCCCAGAAACAGATGACCGGCATGCTCGGCCATCCGGTGGCTGAAAACCCGATCGATCGGATGTTCGATGCGGTGTACAGCCACTACGGCCTGCACTGGCAGTTCTGGAAGAACGACATCGCCTCCGAGCACGACCTTGCGCTCGCCATCGCCGCGCTGGCCCCGCTCGGCTACCGCGGCGTGGGGATCACGGTGCCCTACAAGGTGGCCGTGATCCCGATGCTCGATGCCGTCGACGACGATGTGCGCGCCATCGGGGCCGCCAACTACATCACGATCGAGCAGGGGCGCTTGATCGGCCACAACAACGATGGCAAGGGTGTGGTGAAGGCGATCGAGAAGGTCGCACCTCTCAAAGGAAAACGCGTGGTGATGCTCGGCGCTGGAGGAGCCGGCCGTGCCATGGCCGTGGAGATGGCCTGGGCCGGCGCTGCCCAGCTCACGCTCGTCACCCGCCGCGAAGCTCAGGGCCGCGAGGTGGCCGAGCTGGTGCAGCGGGCCAGCGGCGTGCCCTGCCATTGGCAGCTCTGGCAGGCGCCACTGCAGGTGCCCGCCGGCACGGATCTGTTAATGAACGCCACCCACCTGGGCTGCGCTCCCGAACTTGAACCAATCCCCGTGGACTGGGCCAGCGTGGATCCGGGCTGCATCGCCGTGGATGTGATCACCAACCCACGCATCACACCCTTCCTGGCAGCGGCGCGCCAGCACGGCTGCCCCGTGGTGGACGGCGTGGAGATGCTGGTGCAGCTGGCGATGCAGATCTTTGAGCGCTGGACCGGCGTGAGCCCCGAGGAAGCAGTGTTCCAAAAGGCCGTGGCCGAGGCCCTCGGCGAATGACACACAGAACACCCGAACCGAGCCATTCGGCTATGCGCTAAGCGTCATACAGCTAGGCTTGGAGGAACCCCTGGCCCCAGCGCCTCCCAGCGGCATGACTGAGCATTTCGACCTGGTGGTGATTGGCGCCGGCTCGGGTGGCCTGGCCGCCGCCAAGCGCGCCGCCAGCTACGGGGCTCGCGTGGCGATCGTGGAGGGTGATCGCGTAGGCGGCACCTGCGTGATCCGCGGCTGCGTGCCCAAGAAGCTGATGGTCTACGGCTCTGCCATGCGCCATCACCTGCACGATGCCGCCAGCTACGGATGGAGCATCGGCGAGACGTCGCACAACAGCGCCGAGCTGCTGCAGCGCGTGCGCGCCGAGGTGGATCGGCTCAACCAGCTGCATCTCGGATTTCTGGAGAAAGCCGGCGTGGAGCTGGTGCGCGGCTGGGGTCGCTTCGCCGATGCCCACAGCGTGAGCGTTGTTGATCAAGCCGGCAACGAACAGCAGCGCCTACGCGGCGAGCGCATCCTGATCGCTGTGGGTGGACGCCCCCATCGCCCCGAGATCCCCGGCGCCGAGCTGGGCTGGGTGAGCGACGACCTGTTCAACCTCGAACGCCTGCCAGAGCGCGTGGTGGTGGTGGGCGCCGGCTTCATCGCCTGCGAGTTCGCCTGCATCCTCAACGGCCTCGGCGTGAAGGTCACCCAGCTGGTGCGCGGCGATCACCTGCTGCGCGGCTTCGATCTCGAATCCAGCCGCGCTGTGCAAGAGGCGATGGAAGCCGATGGCATCGAGATCCGCTTCGCCCACAGCCCCGCTGCGATCGAAGGAACCCCCGGCGATCTCACCGTGATCACCCAAAGCGGTGAACGACTGGCCTGCGACGGCGCCCTGCTGGCCACCGGCCGGCGCCCCTTCCTGCAAGGGCTCAATCTCGAAGCCGCCGGCGTGGCGATCGAAGGCCACCGCATCCCAGTGAGCGCCGATCAGGTCACCAACGTGCCCCATATCTATGCGGTGGGCGACGTGACCGATCGCGTCAACCTCACGCCTGTTGCCGTGGATGAGGGCCGCGCCCTGGCCGACACGATCTGGGGCCGCAAACCACGCCAAGTGGATCACGAGCTGGTGGCCAGCGCCGTGTTCTCCCAGCCCGAGCTCTCAGGGGTAGGCCTCACCGAGGAAGCGGCGATCGAGCGCTTCGGCGTTGATGGTGTGAAGGTGCACCGGGCCCGCTTCCGGCCGATGAGCCAGGCGCTCCCCGCCCGTGATCCCAAGGTGTTGCTCAAGCTGGTGGTGGAGAGCGCGAGCGGCAAGGTGGTGGGCTGCCACATGGTGGGCGAACACGCCGCCGAGATCATCCAAATGGCGGCGATCGCCATCGGCATGGGCGCCACCAAGGCCGACTTCGACCGCACCATGGCGCTGCATCCCACGGTGGCCGAAGAGTTCGTCACCATGCCGAACTGATGCCCCGCACGGTTCTAATCAGTGGCGCCAGCCGCGGCATCGGCCGCGCCATCGCCGAACGGCTACTGGCGGATGGTCATCGGCTCAGCCTGGGCTTGCGCGATCCAGGCGTGCTGAGTGGATCGGCGTTGGATCCCGAGCGCATCGGTGTGGATGAGCACGGCCAACCGCGCCTGCTGCTGCACCCTTACAACGCCGAAGACCCTGCCGCGGCTGAAGCCTGGGTAGCGGCAACCGTGAGCCAATTCGGTGCGATCGACTCCGTGGTGCACAGCGCCGGTGTGTTTTCTCGCGTTCCCCTGCTGTTTGAACCCGGCCAGGAGCAGGAGATTCAGCAGCTTTGGGACGTGAATGTGATGGGGCCCTGGTGGCTCACCCGCGCCGCCTGGCCCCACCTGGCCGCCCATGGATCCGGGCGCGTGATCGTGTTGGTGTCGATGAGCGGCAAACGCTCCAAGGGTCGTCTAGCCGGCTACACCGCCAGCAAATTCGCCCTGATGGGCCTTTGCCAAACGATGCGCAACGAAGGCTGGGAGCAGGGCATCCGGGTGAGCGCCATCTGCCCCAGCTGGGTGAACACCGACATGGCCGCAGCCGTGAACGCCATGCCCAAAGAGGCGATGAGCCAACCGGGCGACATCGCCTCCCTCACCGCGCAGCTGCTGGAACTGCCCAACAGCTGCGTGCCCTTTGAGCTGGCGGTGAGCTGCAACCTGGAGGCGTGAGCTCTGCCACTCAGCTATAGCCAAGCACCGGCTTGAGCAAGAGGATCACAACCGGAAAGGCCATGAACAACACCGACAGCGGCATAGCGATGAACAAGGCCTTTCGGTGGTGCCGGTAGGCGGTGATCACACACCAGCCCGCCAGAGGAAAGAACAACAGAATTGCCGTGATCAGCCCTGGTGAATAGAGACCAGTGCGCAGCGCAGGGAGCACGTGAAAGCCCACGGCATTCACCAACATCAATCCTGGCAGCAGCAAGGCGGCCGCTGGCACCTGCCAACCCACACCGCCCGCCAACAAACCGAGCGGAATCACCCCGAATCCATTGGTGATGTAGAAGTCGCCCCAGGTCACGGGTAGGCCCAGCACCTGTTCAGCCCAGGGCTTCCAGCCCAGGTCGTATTCCTCGATCACATGGAGCCCGTAGGCAACCAGACAGAGCCAGAAGATGGCCTTGCCCAACGGCGAGGCTGGATTGAAGCGCTCGTTCATGGCAAACAATCAGCAGGTGAATGGAAGATCAGTGCTGCCTTGGCGGGATGCCATAGCGCTGGCGCAGCTCCTGCACAGGCACAGCGGCATCGGCGAACAGGTCCCAGTCGCCGATGAGGTTGCGATTCATCTGCAATCCACGCTCAACGCCCTCAAACAGCACCTCTGGATCGAGATCGTGTTGATGGTCACCGGTTTCAATCGGCACCACGGAACGGCCCAGCTGGAATTCAGCCAAGACGAGCAAAATCGAGAAGAAGGGATCGCTGTTGCGGCTCATACCTGCCTGCAAGCCAGCCACACCACCTTCTTCAGCTGGCGTGGTTCCGTAACCACCCAGCACATGCATGCAGTCATGGCGAGCGAGGGTTCCGGGGGGGCCACCAGGCTCGCCAGGCACAGAAAAACCGTTGGCGTTGATGAACTGGATGTACGCCTGACCCAGTGTTCCCTCCGGTAAGTCACCAAGGGCGCGGTAACGGGCCGCTTCACCCGGGTCGTTCTGCTTGAGCACATAGTGGGCCAAATCCATGGCGGCTTGAAGCCGGCCACGGCCCAGAAAATCGCGGACGGCGCCTGCGATAAAACCGCGGCGTGCCATATCCAGCCGCACCAGGCCCATGCGTTCATGCACGAGGTTGGCGTAGGTGTTCACCACCTCGTCACCCTCTCCCAAAACCCGGGCTGCACGGCGCAGGTAGGCGAGACGCTCCTCGCTGAGCTCACCATCCATCAGGGCGGCCACAGTCATCCCGCGCAAGATGCGGGCTCGCCAGATCGGATCGCTCAGCTGATCAGCGAGGTCTTCAGGACTGAGGGGGGTGAGTGTGTCGAGATCGATCTGGGGTTGGTGGGCCAGGTGATCGCGAATCGCTTCGATGGTGTGGCGTTCTGCAGGGTCAATCGTCGAGCCCCCGGCACAGAACTGAGCCACTCCCAGCAACGCCCCGAGTGCGATCCGGGCTGTGTCTTCATCGGCCCGGATCGATGGATCGGCGAGAGAAGCGCGGTGTCGATGCGGAACCGACTGAACCATCGCCTTTGTAGCGGTGTGCTGTCCTGTGGCTAGCAACGTGCTGCTGAAGGGTCAACAGCCATTCACACCGCACAAGCACGATGAAGGATCAGTCGCGGAAGCGGGCGGCGCTGAAGTCGTAGCGGCGGGTGAGTTGGAACACCGTACCGCTGAGCAGCAGCAGGCTGATCAGGTTGGGGATCGCCATCAATCCGTTGAGGATGTCGGCCACGGTCCACACCAGATCGAAGCTGGCCACCGCGCCGATCACCACCACCGCCACCCACACCAGACGGAAGGGTTTGATGCCTTTCACACCCACCAGGAATTCCAGGCAGCGCTCGCTGTAGTAGCCCCAGCCCAGGATCGTGGTGGCGGTGAAGAACACCGTGCCGAAGGTCACCAGCCAAGCGCCGCCCGGCAGACCCCAATCGAAGGCGGCCATGGTGAGTGCCACACCCGTGGGGGTATCCACGCCCTCCATCGGCAACCAGGCGCCACTGGTCACGATCACCAGCGCCGTCATCGTGCAGACAATGATCGTGTCGATGAAGGTGCCGAGCATGGCCACTGAGCCCTGCAGCACCGGATCGCCGGGCTTCGCCGCGGCCTGGGCGATCGGAGCCGTACCTAAACCAGCCTCATTGGAGAACACCCCCCGGGCGATGCCCTTCTGAATCATCACGCCCAGGGCGCCACCAGCCAGGGCTTGGGCGCTGAAGGCATCCTGAACAATCAGCGAAAGGGCCGCCGGGATCTCCGCCAGGTGCGACAACAGGATCGTGGCCGCACCACCAACGTAGATCACCGCCATGAACGGCACCACAGCGGAGGCGACGCGGCCGATGCGCTCGATGCCGCCGATGATCACGGCGAAGGTGATCGCCGCAAACACAATGCCCGTGGCGAGGGGCGGCACACCCAGAGAGATGTTGAGCGCTTTGGCGAGCTCATGGGCCTGCACGCCATTGCCGATGCCAAAACCCGCCAGCGTGCCGAACACGGCGAAGAGCACCGCCAGCCAATTCCAGGCCGGACCAAGGCCGTTGCGAATCACATACATCGGCCCGCCGACGTGTTCACCCAACTCGTCGACCTCGCGGTGGTGAACGGCGAGCAACGACTCGGCGTATTTGGTGGCCATGCCCACCAGGGCAATCAGCCACATCCAAAACACAGCCCCAGGGCCGCCCACACCAATGGCGCCGGCCACGCCAGCCACGTTGCCGGTGCCGATCGTGGCGGCCAACGCCGTCATCAACGACTGGAAGGCGCTGACGTCGCCTTCACCGCCGGAATGACGGATCGAGAGCAAGGTTTGCCGCACCGCAAAACCGATGCGGCGCAAGGGCATGAACCGCAGCCCCACCAACAGATACAAACCGGTGAGACCAATCAACCAAAGGGTGATCGGTCCCCACACGACGCCATTGATTTGATCCAGCAGGTCTTTCAACGGGCCTCCCGCAGCCAAACTTGCGGGATCGTGTCATATCTGCAGCAACTCAGCTGTTGGGGCTGAGTGCTTCGAAACGGAACACCTGCTTGCCGGCGGGCGTGTCGCCAAAGGCTTCGGTCTCCACCACGCGCTCACTCAACACCCAGGGGCCTTCGCCCGCGAGGGGCACAAAGGTGTCGGTGAAGGTGCTCTTGCCACCGCGGGCGGCGCCAGTGGCGGGATCGGCGTACTGGCTGCTGTAGCTGTGGCTGAGATAGCCACTGCCGGTGTCGGTGGTGCTTTCGGTGAAGATCGTCACCACGGTGCCGTGGATGTGGCGGTGCACCATCGTCACCACGTCATCTTTGATGCGATAGCGATCACCGGCATTTTTGCCGCCCACGATCACCTCGGTGCCCACCGCATCGGTGTCGCCAGCGGTGAAGGTGTTCTCGCCGTGGGTCTGCTCAAAGCTGCGGCGCACCCGGTGGATGCACACCTCCCAGAGCTGGGAGGCGATCGCCTTGTGGATTTCCTCGTTGTCGATGCCCTCCACCTGGGCCTTCAGATCAGCACCCACCTTGAAGGTGCCCTCCACGCGCTGGTCGCCCTGCTCCCAGACGCAACGGCCGCTGTAACCAGCAAAGCCAGGATCCCAGGTGTAGCGGTTTTCGTAAGCGGCGCGGAATGCGGCGGTGCAATCGGTGCCGGCAGTGAGCACAGCAGGGCTGGGGGCAACGGTCACGGCAGCAAGGCAGGTGACTTCAGGCTACGGGGTTGAGCCCGGTGGCTGCCCCTCAGCTGTGAATGTCCTGCAGAGCATTCACCTGCAGCTGCTGGACTTGGAGGGCGGCGATGCCTTCCACGGCGGCGCGGGCTCCGGCGAGGGTGGTCACCGTGGTGACGGCGTAATCGATGGCCGCGCGGCGCAGGTATCTGTCGTCGTGGGCGGCCTGGCGGCCAACGGGGGTGTTGATCACCAGCTGGATCTCACCGGAGCGGATCGCGTCTTCGATGTTGGGGCGGCCCTCATGCACCTTGAGCACTGGCTCCACGCTGAGACCGACTTCGGTGAGCCAGCGAGCCGTGCCTTCGGTGGCCACCAGACGGAAGCCCAGCTGCGCCAGGCGTTGAGCCACCGGCAGCAGGGCCGGCTTGTCGCGGTCGTGGGTGGAGAGGAACACAGTGCCGCTGGTGGGCAGGGCTTCGCTGGCGGCGAGTTCGGCCTTGGCGTAGGCGAGGCCGAAGCCTGTGGCGGTGCCCATCACCTCGCCAGTGCTGCGCATCTCAGGGCCAAGGATGGAATCGGCTCCGGGGAAGCGCTTGAACGGCAACACCGCTTCCTTCACCGCCTGCAGCGGCGGCACGGGCTCGGTGGTGAGGCCGATCTGCTCGAGCGTTTTGCCCGACATGATCTGGCTGGCCACCTTCGCCAGGGGCACGCCGGTGGCCTTGGCCACGAAGGGCACTGTGCGGGAGGCACGAGGGTTGGCCTCAATGATGTAGACGTCGCCGTCCTTAATCGCGAACTGCAGGTTGATCAGGCCGTTCACCTGCAGCGCCAGCGCCAGCGCTTCGCTCCACTGGCGAATCGTGGCCAGGGCCTGCTGCTCAAGGCTCACCGCCGGCAGGGCACAGGCGGAGTCACCGGAGTGCACGCCGGCGGGCTCGATGTGCTCCATCAGGCCGCCGATCACCACGCGGCCGGTGGCATCGCAGAGGGCATCCACATCCACCTCGGTGGCGTTTTCGAGGTATTGATCGATCAGCACCGGGTGATCGGGCTCCACGTTCACCGCCTCGCTCATGTAGCGGTTGAGTTCTTCCTCACCGAACACCACCTCCATGGCGCGGCCGCCGAGCACGTAGCTGGGGCGCACCACCACCGGATAGCCCACCCGCTCGGCGATCACACGCGCTTCGGCTTCGCTGCGGGCCAGGCCGTTGCGGGGCTGGCGAATGTCGAGCTTGCGCAGGATCGCCTCGAACTGCTCGCGATCTTCGGCTGTATCGATCGATTCAGGCGAGGTGCCCCAGATGCGGGTGCCGGTGGCCTGGCCAGCGGGAGATTCGAGCCAGCGCAGCAGCGGGATCGCCAGCTTGAGCGGTGTCTGGCCGCCGAACTGCACGATCACCCCCTCGGGCTTTTCGGCCTCGATCACGTTGAGCACGTCTTCAAAGGTGAGCGGCTCGAAGTAGAGGCGATCGGAGGTGTCGTAGTCGGTCGACACCGTTTCTGGGTTGGAGTTCACCATCACCGTGGCGAAGCCCTCGGCCTGCAACGCGAAGGAGGCGTGCACGCAGCAGTAGTCGAACTCGATGCCCTGGCCGATGCGGTTGGGACCGCCGCCCAGGATCATCACCTTGCGGCGGGTTTCGGGCTGCACCTCGCTTTCCGGGGCGATCAGCTCCAGGGAGCCGTCATCGCGCAGGCGCTCGATCGGCCGCTCGTAGGTGGCGTAGTGATACGGGGTGGTGGAGGCAAATTCGGCGGCGCAGGTGTCAACGGTTTTGAACACCGCGTTCACCCCCAGGCGCTGGCGCTGGTTGCGCACCGCGAGCTCCTGGGCTCCAGTGGCCCAGGCGATCTGACGGTCGGAGAAGCCCAACTGCTTGAGGGCGAGCAGCGCCTCCGCATCGAGATCCTCCAGGCGCGAGCCCTTAAGCCACCGCTGCTCCGCCTCGATGATGCGCCGCAGCTTCGCCAGGAACCAGGGATCGATCGCCGAGATGCGGTGGATGTCGGCATCGGAGTAGCCGTTCACCATCGCCGTGCGCACCGCAAAGATGCGATCAGGGGAGGGCGTGCGCAGGGTGCGATCGAGATCCGAGCGCTCGGGGCTGGGATCGGGCCGGTCGCAGCCCCAGCCGGCGTGGCCGGTTTCCAGAGAACGCAACGCCTTCTGGAACGACTCCTCAAAGTTGCGGCCGATCGCCATCGCTTCACCCACCGACTTCATCGCCGTGGTGAGCACCGCCGGGCTACCGCGGAATTTTTCAAACGCGAAGCGCGGCACCTTCGTGACCACGTAATCAATGGTGGGTTCGAAGCAGGCCGGCGTCTTGCCGGTGATGTCGTTGAGGATTTCGTCGAGGGTGTAGCCCACGGCCAGGCGGGCGGCGATCTTGGCAATCGGGAAGCCTGTGGCCTTCGACGCCAGCGCCGAGGAACGCGACACGCGCGGGTTCATCTCGATCACGATCACGTCGCCATTGGCGGGGTTGATCGCGAACTGGATGTTGCTGCCGCCGGTATCGACACCGATCTCGCGGATGATCGCGATCGCCTGGTCGCGCAGGCGCTGGTACTCGCGGTCGGTGAGGGTTTGAGCCGGGGCCACGGTGATCGAGTCACCGGTGTGCACGCCCATCGGATCGAGATTCTCGATCGAGCAGACGATCACCACGTTGTCGGCGGTGTCGCGCATCACCTCCAGCTCGAACTCCTTCCAACCGAGCAGCGACTGCTCGATCAGGATCTGGTTCACCGGGCTGGCATCGAGGCCGCTCAGGCAGATGGCGCGGAATTCTTCGGGGTTGTAGGCAATGCCGCCGCCGCTGCCGCCGAGGGTGAAGGCGGGGCGGATGATGCGGGGGTAGCTGCCGATCTGCTCGCCCACCGCCTCGGCTTCTTCGAGGGTGGTGGCGATGCCGGAGGGGCACACGGCCACGCCGATGCGCTCCATGGCCTGCTTGAACAGGTCGCGGTCTTCGGCCTTTTCGATCGCCTGCAAGTTGGCGCCGATCAGCTCCACGCCGTACTGCTCGAGCGTGCCGTCTTTGGCGAGGGTCACCGCGAGGTTGAGGGCGGTCTGGCCGCCCATGGTGGGCAGCAGCGCATCAGGGCGCTCCTGCTCAATCACCCGCCGCACCACATCTGGGGTGAGCGGCTCGATATACGTACGATCCGCCATGTCCGGATCGGTCATGATCGAGGCCGGGTTGCTGTTCACCAGTACCACCTCAAATCCCTCGGCCCGCAGCGCTTTACAGGCCTGGGTGCCGGAGTAATCGAATTCACAGGCTTGCCCGATCACGATCGGACCCGAACCCAGCAGCAGGATGCGACGCAGATCCGTGCGACGGGGCATGGGCGGATGTCCGGCAGGCAAACCTCCCTACCCTCTCACGCGGGCGCGGCTACTCTGATTTCAAGCAAGCGATGAAGCCGGCATGAGCGAACTCCAGCGCCTGAAGGGGCTGCTGCCTCCCGAGATGCAGAGCTGGGTGTTTGTGGAAGCCGCCGCTTCGGCTGATCCGCCGCTGATAACCATCGAGGAGATCGGCCGCGACGAAGTGGAGATTCAGCTGGATTTGCAGAAGTGGGATGCGCTGGCGATCGACCACCGCAACCTGCTCTTCTGGCATGAAGTGGGTCGCATCCAGAACGACGCCGTACCCCGCGACGGTTGGGAGATGGCCGCACTGGCGATCGGCCTCGGCGGTGCGATCGGTGAGCTGTGGGTGCAAGACGGCCTGCTGCTGCTGATGGCCCTGGGCCTCTCCGGCTTCGCCGGCTACCGCCTCTACCTCAAAAACAATTCCGAGAAGCGCCTGCAAGACGCGATTGCAGCCGACGAGCGCGCCATCGACCTGGCCTGCCGCTTTGGCTACAGCCTGCCCAACGCTTACAAGAGCCTGGGCGGCGCTCTCAAGGAGCTGGTGGAGCAGACCCGCAAGAAGAAAAAGCGCGGCTTCTACGAAGACCGCCTCGAGGCGCTGCGCAAGAGTGCAGGCAAGGCCCGGGCCGAGATGGCTCAGCAACAGGGGTCCCGTCAATCCGTGAGCAGCGAGAACGTGTATGGCTGAGGCCGTAAGCCCCCAGAAGCCCAGTCCTGACCCCAGCCGCCCGCGGCTCAACCTCGACGACAGCCATCAGCTCGCGCTTCTGGCCGCTGAAGCCTGCGACGACCGCAAGGCCGGCGACATCGTGCTGCTGCGGGTGGAGGAGATCTCCTCGATCGCTGACTGGTTTGTGATCGCCACCGGCTTCTCCGATGTGCAGGTGCGCGCCATCGCCCGCTCGGTGGAAGACAAGATCGAGGATGAGAGCGGCGGCCGCCTGCCCCTACGCAAAGAGGGCCAGAAAGAGGGCCGCTGGATCCTGCTGGATTACGGCGAGGTGATCGTGCACGCCCTCACCCCCGATGAACGCAGCTACTACGACCTCGAATCCTTCTGGGGCCACGGCGAGAAAGAGGTCTACCTAGGGTCAGAGCAAGATTCTCCGGCCTGAGGCCGGGCCCCAATGGCCGGCAGCAGCGACCTGAGCTCAATGGTGTGCCCGGTGCCGCGGGAGCAGCGGCCCCTGGAGCAATACAAGGAGCTGCAGGCCAGCTGGTTTTTCGTATGGCCCCACAACGGGGATCGAGGCCTGGCCACACCGCTGCTGCGGGCCTGGCTGATTGTGTTGCCGCTCACGATGCTCGTGGCCAGTGGCAGCGTGCCGTTGCGCCACAACCTGCCGCGGCTGGTGGTGGCTGGTGCCGTGGCAGGCCTGATGGTGCCGCTCCTCCTACTGGTGCGGCAATGGCTGGGCTGGACCAACCTGCAGCGCCGCCTGATCGCCACCTCGGTGGAATACGAGGAATCGGGCTGGTACGACGGCCAGGTGTGGGAGAAGCCGGTGGAATGGCGTCAGCAAGACCTGCTGGTGGCCAACCACGAGGTGAAGCCTGTGCTCTGGCGGCTTCAGCAAGCGATGGCCATCATTGCGGCCTTGATGCTGGTGGGGGCGAGCCTCTGTCAGGCTCTGTGAGCGATCGGGCCTGAGCCCTGCATGAGCTTCTCGAGCAGCTTCGGAACAAGCGGACGCCCAAGCGTGCCGCCCCTTGAAGTGCGGCTCACCCGCAACGGCATCCATGAGTCGCTGCACCGGGTGCATGCGGTGGTGTGTGACCAGCGCGGCCGCGTGTTGATGCGCGCCGGCGACCCTCAGCAGCTCAGCTTCATCCGCTCAGCCCTCAAACCCTTCCAGGCCCAGGTGTTCGTGAGCAGCGGCGCTGCTGACCTGGGCAACCACGATGAGCGAGCCCTGGCCATCGCCTGCGCCTCCCATGCGGGCGAAGCCGAGCAGGCTCGCGAAGCCTTCAAGATCCTGTGGAAATCGGATCTGGAGAGCGAGCAGCTCCAGTGCCCCACTCCAAAGGGGCGCCAGAGCCCCCTGGAGCACAACTGCTCGGGCAAACACGCCGCGTTCCTGGCCACCTGCAAACGGATGCAATGGCCGCTGGAGAGCTATCTCCAGCTCGACCACCCGTTGCAGCAGCAGGTGCTCAAGCGCGTAGGCGAATTGCTGGGCATGCCCGCCGCGGAACTGCTGGCCGCCCGCGACGACTGCGGCGCGCCCACCCTGCAGCTGCAGCTTTCGCAGATGGCGCTGCTGTTTGCCCACCTGGGCGCCAGCGAGCAACCGGAGCTGGAGCGCCTCAGCCGGGCGATGCTCGCCCACCCCGATCTGGTGGCCGGTGCAGGCCGTTTCGACACGGTGGTGATGCGCAGCGGCCACGGCCAGGTGCTGAGCAAGGGCGGTGCTGAAGGCATCCAGTGCCTGAGCCGGGTGGGCGAAGGCCTCGGGCTGGCAATCAAGGTGGAAGACGGCGCCAGCCGCGCCAAACACGCCGTGGCCCTGCACCTGATGCAGCAGCTGGAGTGGCTCACACCGATGACGCTGGAGGAGCTCGGCCAGCAGTTCCTCCACCCCAACGAAGGCGTGAAGCTCGAAGTGAGCGGCGAACTGCGCTTCGACAACGGCCGCTGAAACCGATCGAGCCCCATCTGCGGGGGTCCGTCGACTGTCTGCGACGCACTGTTGCAACGCACTGTCGGCAGGTGCGCCCACATCGGCCGGAATGTGGTCCCACCTATGGATGCCGTGCTTCAGGTGTCTTCGGCGTCGCGCTCGAACTGGGCGGCCGCCGCGAGGGTGGGCTCCACGGCGAACAGGGCTGTGGCGATGTCAGGACTGATGGTGAAGGTGTCTAGCCCTTCAGCAGCGAGGAGGGCCAGGTCGTTGGGAGAGCGCAGGCTGGCCACGAGCAGCCGCAGCGGCGGCGAGGCATCCGGCCTATCTCCCGGCCCATCTGGATCCACCCGGCGGACGCTCTCCACGATCCGCTGCATGCGGGTCAGGTTGGCGTGGCCATCGCGGCCCAGGTCGGAGATGCGGCCGAGGTAGGGGGCGATGTAGTCAGCGCCCAGGGCAACGGCCAGGAGCACCTGGGCGGGTTCGTAGCAGGCGGTAAAGGTGACAGGGCACCCCTCCGCAATCAAGGCGCGCGCGGCGGCGGCACCAGCGCGGGTGATCGGCAGCTTCACCCAGATGCGGCCGGGGGCCAACTGGGCGAGGGCGCGACCACACCCAAGCAGATCAGCTCCCCATGCCTGCAGGTGCAGCTCCTCCGCCCCCAGCTCAAGGGCGCGGGCCGTGAGCTCAGCGAGATGCTCGAGGTTGCAGGGCTGAGCGGCGCGGCGCAGCAGCGTGGGGTTGGTGGTGACGCCCCGGAACAACCCCGTGGGCAACCACTCGGCCCAGGCGCTGGGATCGGCACTGTCGAGGAGCAGACGCAAAGCCATCGGCCGCAGGCAGCGAACACCCATGCTGCCGTTCACAACGAACGCAAGGGGCCAAGACACCCTGCGGTGTATGCTTTTGGGGTCGCCGCGGGGTAGAGCAGTCTGGTAGCTCGTCGGGCTCATAACCCGAAGGTCGGTGGTTCAAATCCGCCCCCCGCCACCAAACCAAAAGCCCCGGCCATCGCAAGATCGGTCGGGGCTTTTTGATGTTCAGTGCTGAGGCAAACCGGTGTTTCCAAACACCGATTCACCGGCATCTGAGCGAATCGCCTTTGAATGGCGAGCCATGTTCGCCGTTCACACCCGCAAGCCCATGGACAGCGCTTCCCCCGCCAGCACACCGGCCACCACCAGCCCGGTGATGACGGCCGCCAACAAAGCAGCCGCCACCCATCCGCTGATCCTGGCGGCGGCGTTGGTGTGGCTGAGCGTGGATCTGATCGGTGATGGTTTGCTGGCGCTGCGCAACCTGATTGCGAGCGTCACCAGCGAGCGCACCTCCACCCCCTCCTGATGGCCGACGCGATCGTGGTGGGCAGTGGCGCCAGCGGTGGCGTCGCTGCCCTGGCCCTGGCGGAAGCCGGCCTGAAGGTGCTCGTGCTCGAGGCCGGCCCCGAGCTCAGCGCCCCGCGCGCCTTCGGCAGCGAGCCGGCCAACACCCTCAAGCGGCTAGCGGCTGTGAGCAGCGGTCGCCAAAGCCTGGCCGCCCAGCACCCGGGTTACTGGAAGGCCAACCCCGATCTCTACGTCAACGAGTGGGACAACCCCTACAGCACCCCTGAAGGGCAACCGTTCCTCTGGACCCGCGGCCGCCAGGTGGGCGGCAAGAGCCTCACCTGGGGCGGCATCACCCTGCGCCTCTCGGATGCTGAATTTCAGGCCGGCGAGCGCGATGGCCATGGCCCGAGCTGGCCGATCCGCCACGCCGATCTGGCCCCTTACTACGAACGCCTCGAGGCACTGCTGCAGATCCATGGCCAGAGCGATGGCCTCCCCCAGCTGCCCGACCCGACCGGTGCACCGAAGCCCGCCCTGCCGATCACACCAGCTGAGCAACACCTGCAGCACTGCATCCAGCGCGATCTCGATCTGCCCCTGATTCCCTCCCGGGGCTTTGCGCTACGCCGCCCGGCCGATGGCCCCTGGCCTCGCTCCTGCTCCCAAGGCGGAGCCCTGAAGGCGGCACTGGCCACCGGCCGGGTGCAACTGCAGAGCGAAGCGGTGGTGAGCCACGTGCACGTGGATCCGCGCAGCGGTCTGGCTACAGGGGTGGAGTGGATCCACGGAGGCACACGGCAGCGCCACTGCAGCGAGGCGCCGCTGGTGGTGCTCTGCGCCTCCACGATCGAGAGCCTGCGCCTGCTGCTCCATTCCAGGCAGGTGGGCGGCCTGGATGACGTGAGCGGCCTGCTGGGGCAGGGGCTGATGGATCACGTGTCGGCCAGTTGCTTCTTTGCACTGCAGGAGCAGCCCGCACCGGGTGCCACGGAGCTCTCGGGGGCTGGCAGCTGCTTCATCCCCAACACCGTGAACATCGGCACTCCAGGGAGCGAGGCCACGGATTTCCGGCGCGGTTATGGCCTCTGGTGCGGCATCCAGCGCTTCGATCCACCGCAGCTGCTCAAGCGCCAGCGCAATGCCGCGGTGGGCTTCCTGATCGGCCACGGCGAGGTGCTCAGCCGCCAGGAGAACCGCGTCAGCCTCCACAGCGAGCGCACCGATGCCTGGGGCCTCCCCATCGCCCATATCGACTGCCGCTGGAGCGCCAACGAAGAGCGCATGGTGGATCACATGCAGGCGCGCATGCAGGCGGTGGTGAGCAGCGCCGGCGGCCGGATTGCACCGCTGGCGGATTTGTTTGTGATGCCGCTGATCGAGCCGCTGGTGCAGGGCAGCCTGGCGATGGCAACGGGAGCGGCACCACCCGGCTACTACATCCATGAGCTAGGCGGCGCCCCAATGGCCGCAAGCGAAGAGCACGGTGTGTTGAATCCCTGGAACCAGCTCTGGCGCACCCCCAACCTGCTGGTGTGCGACGGCAGCGCCTGGCCCAGCGCCGGCTGGCAAAGCCCCACGCTCACCACCATGGCCCTGAGCTGGCGCGCTTGCGCTCACGCGGCTGAAGCCCTGAAGCGCGGTGAGCTTTAGCTGACGCACCCCATCATTTGGTTGCAACCACCACATCCGTCTGCGCCGGTGCCCCGCATGCTGTGCAGGCGACCTTTCAACGGGTCGGGCAAGGGAGAAACACCAGGCGGGAGCTCGGCACTCCCGCTTTTTTGTGTGCATTTTTTGGCAGCCTTGTTCAGGCGCCAATCACTCACCGGGCTTCATGAACAGGCCGTTGAGATAGTGCTGCGCCACGCAGCGATCGCCGCAGCCGTTCTGAAACAGAAAACCGGCCAGGGCGGAGGTGATCACGCGGTATTGGTCCCACTCAGGGCGGCTGCTGAGGAAGGCGCGCATGCCGTCAAACAGGGCCTCCGGCACCTCGGCCTCGAGGCTGATCCGGGCAGCGCCAGTGGCATCGCCCTGATCAAGGCAGCGGCTGAGGTGGTCGCGAGCGCCCGCTGCCTGCATCGACTCCAATTGCACCTGCTGCTCCGGCTCCAAGCAATCTCCATTCGGCGGTGCAGCCATCAATCCACACCGAAGCGGGCGGCGTCAAAGGGGCAAATACAGCTCAAAACCACCCCGAGACGCAGCGAGACAGCCCACCGCATCAGCACCCTGCTCCGCCACCAAGGCGTACCGCTACCGCGCTTTAGCCATGGGCACAAGGCTGTCAAGAACGATTCAAACCAAATGGCGCAATCCCCAGGAAGCCCTTCGCGCCGACCATGCGCCCCATTCACCTGTGGGAAACCAGGACTCGACCTGTGGAAAGCGCGGCGATCCTGGGGAAACGCAAAAACGATCAGCAGGGCTTATAGGCACGGGTCTCGTGCGACCAGCCCGCAACCGAGACGGTTGAGCCGCTCAAACCCCCGGGTTCTCTTCCGGTTTCTGCCGCGGTTTGTAAAGCGTGCGCGGCCCCAGCGGGTGGTCGGCGTGGGGATAGGGCGCATGGGTGTGGCCGTGGTCATGGCTGTGGTCATGTGAGTGACCATGGCTGTGGTGCCCGAGCGGGATCGGGATGCCATCGGGCTGACAAGCCCCGGTGCACTCGTGCTCGCACAAGGTGCAAGCCTCCACCAGGCCTTCCACGTGGTGGTGATGGCTCTGCTGGGGGGCGCCCACCTCGGTTTCAAAGCCGAGAACCTGGGCGCGGTACTTACAGAGGGAGCAGTTCATCTGCGTCTCACCGCGCACCACCTCCTGCACGCGCTCCAGGAAGGTGTTGAGCACCAGCGGGTGATCGCCCAGGTAGCTCGCGTCCACAAATTCCAGCTCCGGGTGGTCGGCCGCCACCAGCTGGGTGTGCTGGCGGATGCGACTCACCAACACCCCCGAAAAGAGGAAGTAGGGGAACACCACGATGCGGCGGAAGCCGAGTTTCACGGCATGGCGCAGGCCCGGCTCCACCAAGGGGAAGGTGACGCCCGAATACACGGTTTCGCCCCAGCCAAAGCCAAAGCCCTCCACCAGCATCCGCGCCACCTTGGCGACATTGGAGTTGGCATCAGGATCGGATGAGCCTCGGCCCACCACCACCAGCAGCGTGTCGCTGAGGGGCACCGGCTCATCCCCACGGGAGGCAGCGGCGCTGTCTGACGCATCCAAAGCCTTGCGGATGCGAGCTCCGGCCGCCTGGATCATGCTCAGATCGACGCCGAGCTCGCGGCCGTAATCAATGCGCAGGCCGGTTTCCGCCGCATAGGTATTGAGCACGGAGGGGATGTCGTTCTTGGCATGGCCGGCGGCGAACAGCATCCCGGGCACCGCCAACACCCGCTTCACCCCCTGGGCCCGCAGGCTCTCGAGCCCATCGCGCAGGATCGGCCGCGCGAACTCCAGATACCCGTATTCCACTGGCACACCCGGCAGCAGCTTCCGCAGGCCTTCAGCGAGCTGGGCAAATTCACCCACGGCCTGGCGATTGCGGCTGCCGTGGCCGCAGATCAACACCCCGATCGGGCCGCCTTCAACGGCGTTGAAATCAAGCTGCGGCGAGGGGTTGCCCATGGGAACACATTCCTGAACCGACCCTATCGGCACAACACCACCCAACCCTGATCAGCCCAGGAAGACCCAACACCTAGGGTGCCTCCAAACAACCGATCCACCCGTGCAGAAAGGAGAAAGCAACCGCGCCGGTGAACTGAAGGAGCTGGGCTGGAGCGCCGAAGACGTGCGCCGCTACGAAGAGCTGTGGGAATACCGCCAGCGTTGGGGTGCGATCAACCTCGAGCGGGAAGACCGCCAGTTCCTGCGCAAGGCCGAAGCCGCCCTGCCCAAGATCGTGGCCAAGGGCTCTGAGAAGAAGCGCACGCAGGACAAGTCCCACTACCGCTGGCTGGCCTTCTATCTCGAGGCGATGCAGGCCGTCCCGCTCAACGAGGGTGAAGTGGCTGCCTGGCCGATCGTGCTGCAGGAAGAACTGCGCACCATCGATTACTACGAGCCGGTGCTCGGCCTGCCCGACACGCTCAAGGCCAAAGAGCTACTGCCAGTGCGCGAGCAGCTGGTGGCGCAAGCGGCGGCATCGGCCGCCCGCAGCATCAGCTTCGATTTTGTGGCGCCGATTGAGGAGCTCAAGCAACGCGAGAAAACCAGCTGGAAGCCCCTGCGGGGCGAGGGCAACACCGACACCACTTACCCGGTGCTCAGCGCCGAGGCCGCCGAAGCCTTCCGCCAGCAGGCCCGCGCCACGATCACAACCACCATCCGCGAGCTGTTCCCCTCGCTGAAGGACACCGAGAAGCCGGAGCCTCCGGCGGACTGGATGCCCTGAGCCTCAGTGTCCGGCCGCGAGCGCTCCGCCGCGGCCACCGGCTTCCTCCGCCACGCCGATCCGGGCGAACAGATCGGTGCTCTCCCGGTTGAGGTGCAGCACCTCCACGGCACTGCCGCCGAGCTTGAGGCGGCGGATCACCTGATCGAGGGCCGTCACACCGCTCTGGTCCCAGATGTGGGCGTCGGCCATGTCGATGGTGACGCGGGCCGGGTGCTCATGCAGCTCAAAGCCCTGGCGGAAGTAGATGCTGCTCACAAAGAACAGCTGGCCGCGCACGGTGTAAACGCGGTGATCGGGAGCCACCAGCGAGCTCTCCACCGCGATCACCTTGGCCACCTTGCGGCTGAACAGCAGGCCGGCCAGAGCCACGCCAGCGAGCAGGCCCACTGCCAGGTTGTGGGTGAGCACCGTCACCACCACGGTGAGCAGCATCACGGCCGTGTCGCTCTTGGGGATGCGGCGGATGCCGCTGATCGAGCCCCAGTTGGCGGTGTTGATCGCGATCATGATCATCACGCCCACCAGCGTGGCCATCGGGATCTGATTCACCCACTGGCTGGCCAGCAGGATCATCGCCAGCAGCGCCACACCCGAGGCGAGGGTGGAGAGGCGGGTGCGGCCGCCGTAGCCCACGTTCATCACCGACTGACCCACCAGGGCGCAGCCGGCCATGCCGCCGAACAGCGAACTCACGATGTTGCCGATGCCCTGGCCGCGGGCTTCGGCGTTTTTGTGGCTGGAGCTATCGGTGATGTCGTCGAGGATGTCTTGGGTGAGGAAGGTTTCCATCAGGCCCACCAGCGAGATCGCCAGGGCCGTGGGCAGGATCAGGCCGAGGGTGTCCAGGTTGAACGGCACCTGCGGTAGGGCCAGCTGCGGCAGGCCCTCGGGCAGGGTGCCGAGGCTGGCCACGGTGGGCACCTCCAGCCCCAACTGAATCGAGAGGCCGGTGCTGATCAGGATCGCCACCAAGGCCGAGGGCACCGCAGTGGTGAGGCGGGGCAAGAGATAAATGATCGCCAGGGTGAGCGCCATCAGCCCCCACACCGCCGGCAACTGACCAGCTGTCACCACCACCTTCTCGGGATGAAACACGTCCAGCCCCAGCTGCGGCAACTGCGCCAGGAAGATCAGGATCGCCAGCGCATTCACAAAACCCGCCATCACCGGCTGGGGCACGAAGCGCATCTGGTGCGCCAAGCGCAGATAGCCCCAGGCGATCTGGAGCACGCCGGTGAGCAGTCCGGCGGCCAGGAGGTATTGCAGGCCCATGCCCTCGCCGAGGCCATTGCCCTGTTGCACCAGCCCGGTCATCAGCAGGGCGGTGGAACCGGTCGCCGAGGTGATCATCGCGGTGCGACCACCCACCACCGCCAGCGTCACCGACAGCAGAAAGGCGCCAAACAGACCCACCCGAGGATCCACGCCGGCGATGCCCGAGAAGGCGATCGCCTCCGGGATCATCGCGAAGGCCACCACCAGGCCGGAAAGGATGTCGCGGTGGGGCCGGCCCCACCATTGCTTCCACGTGAACATCAACGTCGCCCGGCTGGCCGGACCCTATCAACGCAGCAACCGCAGCCAAGCCCACCAGATCAGCACCACAGGCACCAACGCCAGCGCCAACACCTGCAGGCTCTCGAGCTGCTCTGGGTTCACGGCACCGGGCAGGGCTGGGAGTTGATCAGCAGCAATCCCAACAAACCGCATTGCAGGCGGGTGAGGTCATCGAGGGCCACCTCCACATCGGAGGCGAATCCAGGATCGCGGGCGGATTCCGTCGCCGCCGGAGCCGGCTCGAGCGGCGGCGGTAGGGATTCGGCCATCGCCACAGGAGCAGCAAGCAGCACCAGACAACTCAGCAAGACAGCTTTCATGGCATCAAGGCCTCTGCACCTGCCTTAGCCAAAGGGGCCCACAGTGGCCGGCAAATGACCGGTTTTCACCCAGATCGTGCAGCCGGATTCGCTCCAGGGGCGATGCACGCTGCCGGGGGGATTGCGCAACCACGAGCCGGCGGGGTAAGTGCCGTGCTCGTCTTCAAACACGCCCTCGATCACGAAGATCTCCTCGCCGCCGGGGTGGCTATGGGCCTGGAACTGGGTGCCGGGCGCCCAGCGCACCAGCGCCACCTGTTCACTGCCGAAGCCGTGCAAGGGCATCACCTCCAACCCATCCACCAGACCCGGATGCCAGGCCGCCGCTCGCGTGTTGATCACCACGCGCTCGTGATCCTGGGAATGCATTTGCTGCAGTTTCACCAACAGCGTGCAGCCGCCGGCGCTGAAGGGGGCATGGGCGGATCCGGGTGGATTGCGGAGATAGGTGCCGGCGGGGTAAGTGCCTTGCTCATCCGCCAAGATGCCTTCCAGCACGAGGAGTTCCTCGCCGCCGCCATGGCTGTGCTGGGCGAAGCGGCTGCCCGGGGCGTAGCGCACCACAGAGGTCGCCCGTGCCACCTCGCCGCCCAAGCGCTCCAACAGCCGCCTCTCCACCCCAGCGGCCGGTGAGGCCATCCAAGGGAGAGCCGTGCTGTTCACCGCCACCGCCTGGCGCCAATCGCCATGGAGCTCGATCGCTTGCTGCTGCACCAACGCGTCTGCCCCGTTCATCCGTTGTTGCGCACCCGTTTCACCGCCAACCCCGCCTCGGTGGCCGTCACCCCAGCCAACGCCAACAAACCGATCAAGCCCACCAACTGGTTCTGCGCTTCGGCGGTGGCATCAGCGTTCTGGCCGAGCACTGCACCGGCTACAAACCAAGCGGTGGCGAGGGCTGAAGTGATCCAGTAGGCCTTCCAGCGGCGCTGATAGAGGTAGCCGGCGCCAAGGCCCGGCACCACATTCAGCAGCACCGCCACCCAACCGGCCGAAGCGGCGAGGATCTGCTCACGAGTGGGTGTCATGGCGGGGTCGGCTGCAGAAGCAAGCACTCTGGCGAGCCGAACCTTGCTCTGGCGAGACGCCACCCACAAAAGAACCCCAGGCCATGGGCGCCTGGGGCCTTTGGAGCCCGTGGGTCCTTGGCCTACCCACGGCTCCATGGTCATGACTCAGGTGAGGGCCAATGCGCAAGGGCGGCTGGCGGTTCAGCGACGCTGGGAGTTCTGCTTCCAGATCCGCTCCAGGCTCCGCTTGAACTCCTGCTCGTTCATGGGCCTAGCCAGACGGCGTCCGCGCATGGTGCTGCTGATCCACCAGATCTGCAGTGCAGCAAAGGCCAGAGCGAACAACCCCAGCTGCAGTTCACCCCCGTTGAGCGGCCAGATCATGACGTTGGTTCGCTCCTCAACGACGCAACGCCCATTGAATCGCCGCCACAGCAATCGTGAGCCCCACCACGCTGTTCCAGAGCAACGCATCACGGGCCGTGAGGCGCTGCACAAAGCGCGGGAGCTGGCGATGACGCCCCGCCAAAACAGCCGTGCTGATCACCAGGTAGGCGATGGGGAGCCCGAGGGCGATCAGCAGTTCCTTGGTCATCGGCACGCCTCCTCCCAACAAGCTAGGGATGCCATAGCGACTGCAGCCATGGCGTTGCGCCAAGCCTTGCGATGCCGGCCTGTGAACCGCAGCTGGCCATTGAAAAGGCGAAGGTGGGATCGCGGGCTGGCTCAGCATCTGCCGCGAATAGGAAACGCACCAACGAAGGAATCTCGGTTCACCAGAAACTCCCCGACAACAACCTGGGAAGACGCCTGGTGGAGGTCCATCAAGCCTGCGAGGGTTAAGACATCGAGAGGACGACACCTCCGATCAACCCATCACACCACCAGGACAAATCGATGAACATCACCATCACAGAACTGAGCACAGACGAGCTGGAAACCATTCAGGCCGGACGCAGCGGCTCCACACACCTTGGCTACATGCCGAATCCCTGGGTGGAGAAAAGCGATCTGATCTCCTTCTACAAAGACCTATCCGAGTAATCTGCCCTCCAAAGAAGACAAGGAATCAGGTCGAACAAAAACGACAAGCACGCCTGAATGTTGGTACGGTTGAGAGGCGTGCTGCGGTGAAGCATGGATGATCTGAGCCTGCTGATCGACCTCCACATTCACGGCCAGCGTCAGGGCCCAGGAAGCGACGCCTGCACCAAGAAAGCCATACAGCTCGCGGGATTGAACCCAGAGCAGCCCTTGCGCATTGCGGACCTTGGCAGCGGCACCGGCGCCTCGGCGATGGTGCTGGCAGAAGCGTTGAGCGCCCAAGTGATTGCCGTCGATTTCGTGCAACCCTTCCTCGATACGCTCACAAGCCGCGCTGGCGAACGAGGCGTAGCCGATCAGATTGAAACCATCTGCTGCAGCATCGATGAGCTGCCATTCGAGGAACACTCACTCGATGTGATTTGGTCCGAAGGTGCGATCTACAACATCGGATTTGAGCATGGTGCCCGCATCTGGAAGCGCTACCTCAAGCCAGGTGGAACGCTCGTCACCTCCGAGATCACCTGGCTGACATCCGAGCGACCTACCGAATTGAATGAGCACTGGTGCACGGAATACCCGGAGATCGGCTTGGCATCCGAGAAGCTGGCCGTGCTCGAACAGCTCGGATATGAACCAGTGGCTTTCTTCGTGCTCCCAGAAGAATGCTGGATCGATCACTACTACAAGCCGATGCAGGATCGATTTGCGGCCTACCTCGAACGCAACAACCAATCAGACGACGCACGCGCCATTATCGCTGCCGAGCAGCTCGAGATTGATCTCTACCAGAAGTACCGCTCATTCTTTAGTTATGGCATGTACATAGCCCGAGTCCCTGCGAGAGACTGAGCGCTGTCGCGCAGACCTTGGGCAACCTATTGATCGACGTACGCCTTCAGCCGATGAAGCACATGCCCCCAATGCGTATTACACCTTGGGAGATGCGGATCAGCGGGATCCCAGCCGTCATGGCTCAACTCAATCGATGTGTGCTGGCCTGATTCACGCAGCTGAAACGTGAGGGCTTTACCGGTCGAAGAACCAGGGCCCTGCGTGCACTGTTGGACAATCTTGGAGCTAGGAATCAGCTCGCGTGTTGTCCAAGTGAATGTCGGCCCTTCGTCGCTCTCCAGCGTCAGAGTTTGACCAATCGCGACCTCTCCATTCACCTGACCACAGTGCCATCGAGCAATTTGGTCGAGGTTGGTGAGCGCTTGATACACCGTGGCGGGCGAAGCGTTCACGTTGATGCTGTGCTGCAGTGAGATCGTCATGACTTGGCCTCCCGGCGGGCATTGTCTTTGAGTGGGGGAATCGCTGGCATCACGGGGAAGCTGGAAAGATCATTGGGATCGATCTTAAAGACTGGGTCATACAGTTCAGGATTGGTCATTGACGCTGGCTCTGTGCTTCTCCACGTAAACATGCAAGTGGTGCATCGGTAGAGCTCCCAGGCCCCTTGAACGGGTGAGCGGAACTGAACCTCAGTTGTTTTGCAATTGCAGCGAGGGCAAGTGTCGAAGACTGGATCTGGCATGACTGGAGATTAAACGGCAGATGACGAAATGGACTGCATCAGCTCTTGAAGTTTTGGCAGCCAATCATGAGCCTCAGGAGGATCCTTGATTTGCATGGAATAATCTCCGTGATCGTCGGGCGGTACGGGTGTCGCCGCATCGAGAATCATTTTGTGCGAGATGCCAACAGGATCGGAGCCTGGGTCCAATGCCAGGATTGAGCATCCTGGAATGATCACGCAGTCAAACTTGGGATTGAACTTGGTTGACAGCGCCCACATCACTTGCGGGAGGTTATAAGGATCCACATCGGCATCAACAACGATCACGACCTTGGCGTAACCGGTTCCATGTGGCGTCTGCAAGACAGACATCCCGATTGTTTTGGCAAAGCCCCCAACGCGCATCTCTGTTGAAACGATCACTACAAGGCCGTGGGTATACAGCGCATTAACAGCGACGACCTCAGGAAACTTCTCCTTGAGTTGCACATAGAGAGCAGGACTTGTGTTCAAGAACATGTAGTCGATCTCTGTCCATGGCATGCCAATGGCGCAGTACTCATAGAGCGGCTTGTTGCGGTGATAAACCTTCGACACCTCGACGCTGCACATGTTGCGAATACCCGAAAGATGCCCCGTAAACTCTCCGTAGGGTCCATCGGGCTCTCGAACTCGAGGCAAGATCTTCGCCTCGAGAACATATTCAGCACCCCAGGGCGCCTGTAATTGGCTATCCAGGGTGACAACAGGATAAGGCTCTCCACTGAGAGCACTGCACATGTTGTATTCATCTTGACCGTAAAGCAATGGCATACTGGCCACGAGCGGAAGCAGCGGCTCATTGCCAATCGAGATCACAATGTCAAGCGGCCGATTGCTTTCTTCAGCGGCTTTGAAGTGAACAGCAATATCATGATCGGGCACCATCTGGATGCTCAGATGTCGCGGCCCCTTCACCTGCAACCTGTACATCCCCACATTCTGCTGGTCAAAGTCATCCATGTGATCCGGATGCCTTGACACAATGGAGGCTTTGTTGATGTACAGGCCTCCATCTCCAGAATTCAGGCGGAAGTGGGGCATCAACGCAAACAGGTTGATCGCATCCCCTGGGAGGCAATTCTCCTGCCATGGCGCAGACTCCCGCTCCTCAATACACCCTTTCGAGAAGTTTTGATACCTCTGATTAAACTCTGAAGCGAGCTGCTTCAGAGGCGTATTCTTGGGCAACCCAAAAGCAAGCGCGATATTCGGCCATGAGCCATGAACATTGGCCGCCAAACGCGTCTCTTCGGTATAGCCTTTGATATTCTCAAACAACAAAGCTGGCGCCGTCTCGCCAAAGCCTTTGTTATTGGCACTCATCGCGGCCGAGATATCAGGCTCTGGCAGCACTTCTTCCTGAATGCGAAGCAGCTGCCCCTCTTCCTCCAGCTTGGCCAGAAAAGTCCTGAGATCCTTAAATGACATCAACAACCAATGGCGGCTGGACGGACGTTGCCGAGGGGCTTGGGGCCTTGCTCAAGAAAGCCTTGGCGTGTTCAACCGGAAACTAGCCACGGGCCAAGAAACGAGCAAAGCCAAGAAACACCCAGCAATACAAAGCAATATTTGGTTGCAATTCATGACCCGACAACCGCGCCAGTCAACAGGGAACAGCAGGTGCCGTTGTTGCTGTTAAATCCGAATGCATCTGGGGTGCCACAAACGATGAAGGCTTCTAAAGTGCGAACAAGCAAGCCTTACCTCGAGTTCTGATGACCTACACCGGAGGCGATCTGATCCGCGATTTTCTGAATCTTGAAGAAATCCCATACGTCTTCGGCAATCCAGGAACCACAGAAACCACATTTCTCGATGCGGTGGGGCGCTCCAAGGCTCAATACCTCTTGGCGCTTCACGAATCGAGTGCCGTGGGGATTGCAGCGGGATATGCCATGGCGACCCGTAAGCCCGCGATCGTGAGTCTCCACACCTACCCGGGCTTGGCCAATGGTTTGTTCAACATGCGCAACGCCCTTCTGTCTGGCGTGCCGCTATTAGTGATCAATGGCCAACAGGACTCCCGTTTTCTGATCCATAACCCAGTGCTGGGGGCGCCTAATGCCCAGCTGGCTGAAACAGCCACCAAATACAGCTTTGAGGTTGCGCAAGCGGAAGATCTTCCGATTGCCCTGCAGCGCTGTTGGCTACAGGCCCGTCTTCAACCAAGTGGTCCGGTTTTTCTCTCTGTTCCCATGAATTTCATGCAGGAACCGATGGCTGAGGTGGGGCTGCGGCGCACAACCGTGCTGGATGACGTGGTGCCAGCCGGCCTGCATCAGCTCGCCGATGCATTGCGTGACCCTGACGCTGGACCTCTGGCCATCGTGGCCGACTACGCCGTGGGGGCATCAGGTGCTGTGACGCACCTCAGCCAGCTGGCCTCTCATCTGCAAGCCGATCTCTATTCAGCGCCATTCCATGTGCAGGGCGTGGTGGATCCCTTGCATCCCAACTACAAGGGGCAATTGCCCGCCACAACCCGTGAGATCCGGAAACTCTTAAGCCAATACAAACGCCTGCTGTTACTCGGAGAGAAGATCGACACCTTCACCTTCAATGGCGAACAGGCCATTCCGGCCAACCTCAAAATCTTCCATCTCGCTCCCTCAACGCGCCAGTTGGGTTTCGATTACCCCTGCGACCTCGCGGTTCTGGGCGATGTGGGCGCCTGCTTGAAGGCTTTGGTCGATCAGCTCGCTGCTCCTGCGTTACCCAGTTTCCAGTGCGATGACGCCACGCTGTTGGCTCAACTGCGGGCGGAGTATCCAGATCATGGAGCTCATGCCAGTGACGCCCTGATCCTGGATGTGTTGCAGCAGCTGCCACGCCAGTGTCACCTCATCACCGAAGGGTCTTCAGAAGATGCCTTGGTCCAGCGGATGGCCATCACGCTGGGCTTCAGCAACGTTCATTTCGCACCCCGTGGGGGTGGACTGGGCTGGGCGATGCCACTGGGTGTAGGCCTGTCACTGGGATTGAAGCAGCCTGCGGTGTGTTTTGTGGGTGATGGAGGCGCTCAGTTTTCAATCCACTCCATCTGGAGCGCTGCGCGTTATCGCATCCCTGTGGTGTTTGTTTGTTTTGTGAATCGTGAGTACCGAATCCTGAAAGATCTTTGGTGTGGCGCCCTCAATACCAGTTTCGATCAGGCTCAATTTATTGGTCTTGATTTTGATGATCCAGCACTTGACCTGGAATCCATTGCGCGTGGCTACGGCGCTCGCACCAGCTGGTTGCGCGATACCACCACGGTGGAACAGGAGATTCAAGCGGCGCTGCAGCATCAAGGCCCTTCCTGTCTGTTCATCGAACGGGAACCCTGACGCGTTAAAACCCCCGAGCGATGCGCCCGGGGGTCATGAAGCAATCAATAGTCCAATGGCTTTCGTTGGTCGAAGCTGCTGGCGTTGGCGCCTGGGGCCGAACGTTCCAGATGTGAGCTGCTTTGATCTCCTGGGGCACCTATAGCGGTGCAAACGGAGTGTCGATCAGTCAGGCGCACAGGTGGAGGCGGCGATGAAGGCCATTCCTCGTCATGCCCGGCTGAACGACCTGCCCACGGTTGGGTGAAGACTGTTGGAGCAGGGGCCTGCAGTCAGCGTGCTTCTGGCAGGTAGCGGGGTGGCGTGTCGTCCATCCGGGCGCCTCCTTGATTGATGCCTGCAGCATCGCCACGGTGGACACCCCACGGCAATCGGGATTTACACGCATTGCCTTGGCGCCCGAGCGGGAGCAAGGTGGATTGTTTGGCGACGCAGCGAGCCCAGTCGCATCTGGTCAGACGTTGATCAAGTTCAGTCACCCTTCAGCGCAGGGCTGCAACGCCGCAGCCGGCCGTGGACCGTTGCCTTGGTGAGCGGGCGCTCAGACCTCGGCCGTCCAGATCCAGCCCTCCTGTTCTGCGATCGCCAGATCCTCCGGAGGGCGTGCACGCCCCTTGATGAAATCCGCCGCAGCGAGCACGCAGACCAGGGCGTCGATGGCATCCTCTGAGGCCGGTAGCCCTGCATCAAGAGCTGAGAGATCCAGCAATGGCTCCAGCCCCTCGATCGAACCGCCTTTTCCTGGGGAGCCATGGGCGAGCCGGGTGGCAGCCGGATACACCTCAATCGCAGCGGTGTACTGCAGGTCAGCCGGAGACCATGCCAACGGGATCGGCTGATCCGTTGTGTAGCGGAGTTGCTCCAGCAGATTCAATGCAGCGACAGCCGTGCGAGAGATGAAGTTCGCCCCCACCTCCAGCGGCCGCTTCCTGAAGCGCTGGTAGATGGCGTCGTCGGTTTCACGGCGAAACAGCTCATGGGCCGCTGCTCCCATGCCGGCACCGGCCTGGTGACCCACGAGCACCGCTCCCATCGCCCGCGGCCACCCCAAGGGGGCATCCAGCGCCAATAACGCTAGACCGTTGGCCTCAATCCAGCGGCTCACAATCCAGGCGGGTTCCTCCCGCGGGCTTCCGGTTCTGCAGGCCTTGATGCGGATGATCTCGCCATCCAGCTCACCGAGAGCCAAGCCAACCTTGGCGGGCTGTGTGGCGCAGTCGATGCCGATCAGGGCAACCATTGGCCGAGGAGTAGCGGCTCAGACTTTCGCCTGGATCCACTCCTGCAGAAGTTGCTCGGGATCCACACCCTCGAGGAGTTCATCCGGGATCACGGCCACGCGGCGTAGATCCGGTACGGCACCTCGCACCTGAGCGATGGCGTGGTCTGGATCCATCGCCCGTACAGGCTGGATGCTGCAGCGCTGGGCATCGCAGAAGAACACCGAGAAGCCAGCCATCCAGAGTCCACGTGAAAGAGGGGGGCCGCGGTGTGAGGAGTGCGGCCCGGTGCTGCGCCATAGGACCGCCGGGGGGTGAGAACCGCTCCCGGCTGGTGAACGAGCACGGCTCGGTCATGGCTCAGGTGAGTGGAAGACCGCAAGGGGAGCGCAGCATGACTGGCTCATGACTCAGGCTCAAATGTGTTGTGAACAATCCCGTGTCCATCAGGTCCCGGGACGGTGACCACAGCAAATCTCGGGCGAGTGGGATCCGTCATCGGCTCACTCCTGGTGGTGGCGACGCTTCTCGCGATCGAGCACATCCCCGATCACCATCGCCATCACCACCGACATTCCAATGGCCAATGCCGCGGCGAGAGAAGCACAGCTGGCCAACTGTGCAGAAAGGGCAGCGATCGGGTCGGCCATGCCACCAGCCTGTGACGTGACCCCCTTCATTGGTCCAGGCGCAATGAGAGTGGGTGGTTATGCAGCAGCTGGTTGAGCTGCCTCCAGGGGCGTACGCCCCTGGAGGGCTGAATGCGGCCTCAAGGTGTTGTACTCCCAGCGCCAGCGATCAGCCAAGGTTTGGGCCTCGCTCACGGTGGTGAACAGCTCGGTGTTCAGTAACTCATCCCTGAACCGGCTGTTGAACGACTCGGCAAACCCGTTCTGCCACGGTGATCCTGGTTCGATGTAGGCCGTGGTGGTGCCGCTGTTCTCGCTCCAGCGCTTGAGGGCGTGGGCGATGAATTCGGGCCCGTTGTCGCTGCGGATGAACGCTGGGGCTGGGTAGAGGCTGGTGAGCTCCTCCAGCACCGCCACGACGTCTCTGGACTTGCAGCGCCTGCCCACCCGGATGGCCAGGCAGAGACGGCTGTGCTCGTCGATCACGTTGAGGAACTTGAGCCGCCGGCCATCGGCCGTGGCGTCGAATTGGAAGTCCATCGCCCAGACCTGGTGCGGGTGCTCAGCCTGGTGACGTCGCACCGAGCCGTCAGCCGGGCGTGCCCTCTTCTGCTTGCGGGGGGTGGGCCGCTGCAGGTTCTCCTCGCGCCAGAGCCGGTGCACCCGCTTGTGGTTCACCGTCCAGCCTTCCCGCCGCAACAGGCGGTGGGCCATGCGCCGGCCCCAGCGGATGTGCTCAGCTGCGATTTCGCGGAGACGATGCCTCAGCTTGGCCTCCTCAAGATCGGCGACCTTGCCGACATGGCGCTGGCTGCTGCGGTGCTGGCCCACCAATCGGCAGACCCTCCGCTGGGATGCCCGGTAACGCTCCTGCAGGACTGTGACGGCCCGCCGGCGACGCTCCGGGCTCAGAAGTTTCCCTCAGCGAGGTCCTTGAGCATCGCCTTGTCGAGCTCTGCTTCCGCCAGAAGCCTTTTGAGCCGGGCGTTCTCTTTCTCCAGCTGGCTGAGCCGTTTGGCCTCTTCTGCCTTCATTCCGCCGTAGAGCTGCCGCCAGCGGTGGTAGGTGGGCTGGGAGACCTCGAGAACTCGGCAGGCGTCCGCAACTGTCTGGCCCTGGGCAAGCAACTGGTCAGCCGTTTTGAGCTTGCGGATGATCTGCTCGGGTGTGTGGCGGGTTCGTTTCATGGTGGAGTCCCCGGCCCAGTCTGGCCGGATGAGGACTCTCATTCACCCTGGACCGATTTTTAGGGGCCACGCCACTCCTCCCTGCCAGCCCCGATCGAACTGCTGCGCCGATCCGAGCTCATCGAAGCTCTAAATCAGATCCAAGCCCTCGGCGCTTAAGGGGCCAGAGGGGGCCAGAGGCCCCTTTGCGATTCAGATCCTGACCACTCGCACACACCTCACACGCGTATGACTGCAACCCTCACCGCCACTTCTGCCTCCCTGGGTGAACCCGCTCCGGGCACAGCAGAAGCCCTGCTCCTTCTCGCCAATGCGGGAGTCCTCCCCGCCAGCTCTGGCACGGAAGACCCGCGTTTCTCACCTGACTCCATCACCACCTGCGTGACCCGCCTACTTGAGGTGAAGCAACAGCAAGAACTCCTCACCGCCGAGCAGAAGGAACTGAGCGAACAGCTGCGGCTGGCTCACCTACGCGGCGATCTGCTCACTCTCCTACCTGCCGGCAAGGATGGGAATGGTTATCAGATCACACCCGAGCTCGTGCTCAACCGCCGCCCCGGCCGCAAGCTGTGGACCTATTCCATCGACTGCAAGGAGATCGAATGCCAACTCAAGGCACGCCAGAGCTATGAGCAGCAGAGCGGCCTGGCGAGTTACAGCCTGGGTGCAGCGTTCTGGGAGGTGCGGGCGAGCAAGAGCTGACACCCCACCACACTCCGCCAGTCATCAAGAGCCCTGGGTTACGGCCCGGGGCTTTTCACCTACATCCACCAGTTGCACCTGAACTAGCCACAAGAGGGGACAGATGCGTTAGGGAAACTCTGGACAAGCGGTGTTTGAGCGGCGGCAGCGAGCAGAAAGAGTGGTTTTGGCTGCAAATTGCCTCTGAGGCCATTTTTTGATGACCTTGGCTCACATATCCAGCCACTTTCGGCTGGTTTTGAGGCTAAATAGAGGTGTGCAGGCACACCAAGTCCCTGTTCACACTGTCGCGAGTAATTGTCGTCGGGCCTGGTACAGATTCGACAGTGCCGCAAGCACGTTGATTTTGCAGCGGTTCTTGGCCAAGCCTCGCAGCCGGGTCTTTTGAAAGCCGAACTGCTGCTTGATCACACGGAAGGGATGCTCAACCTTGGAGCGGATGTGAGCTTTGGCCGTCTCGATCAGATCCTGCACCCTCCCATCCGGGGTGTCAGGAAGAGCCCTGCGCGTGCCGGGCCGCATCGCCACTCTGAACTCCGCTGTCTTGCCAGCCATTTCTGGTCTCTTGGCGATGCCCTGGTAGCCAGCATCGCCGTACACCACCTCCTCATCTCCATGCAGTAGCTCAGCTGCCGGGGTGAGGTCGTGCACGTTGGCGGCGGTGACGACAACCGAATGGATCAGGCCTGAGTCCTTGTCAACGCCGGCGTGGACCTTCATGCCGAAGTACCACTGGTTGCCCTTTTTGGTCTGGTGCATCTCCGGATCCCGCTTCCCATCTTTGTTCTTGGTGGAGCTGGGCGCTGCGATCAAGGTGGCATCGACGATCGTGCCCTGACGCATGGTTACGCCCCGAGCGGCCAGGAGCGCTTTGACGGTGTCAAAAATCTGCTCACCCAGCCCATGCTTCTCAAGCAGATGGCGGAACGTGAGGATCGTGGTCTCGTCCGGGATCCGATCGCTGATCAGCTCGATGCCGGCAAAGCGGCGCATGGTGGGCACCTCGATCAAGGCCTCTTCCATGGCCGGATCGCTGAGGGAGTACCACTGCTGCAGCAGATGAATGCGCAGCATCGTTGCCAGCGGATAGGGAGGCCTGCCGCCTTTCTTGCTCGCCTTGGGGTAGTGCGGCTCGATCAGATCGATGAGTGCCTGCCAAGGCACCACAGCCTCCATCTCGGAGAGAAATTTCTCGCGCTTGGTGCGCTTCTTGGCCGTGGTCAGCTCATAGTCCGTGAAACCGAGCTGCTTGCCGCCCATCAACCCAGTCCTGGTCTGCGATTACAGGTTCATTTTCGCGCAGACGGGCTGGGTTTTCCAGAATTTCCTTAGCACAATGGGCGAGAAGACGTCGAAACCAGTTCATCCAGACTGGATACACTTAAGACACGGCGTCAAACCAAACAACCGTCACCAGAGTGCAGCATATACATTGAAAGCATCGTCAAGCATCGGATTACTTTGTCTTAGACTTAGACAGCCTAGATCGTCGCCAAACATCCAGGCCTTGAGCACGAGAAGCCTTACGAAGGGGAACAGAAAAATCCCTTCTTTTTCGATCTTTCCCGATCGAGACGATTCCCACAACGCATAGGCAAGCTGACACAGGCAGAAGAGCCGCGCACAGATGCGGGTGAATCAGCACACCCACCAGAAAAGAGGTCAGGCCAGCAAAAATAAACTTCCCACCATCAAGTCGCAGCATGCCATTCAGAGACTGCCTCGAGAAACAATCACGCAGAGTCAAACACCTATCCCTCGGCAAGACAGCTCTCTTTTTGATTCTCACAATCTAAAGAGGGGGTAACAACTTTTGCAACTCTCTAGCAGCCCCTTTGCAGTGAGTGTCAGGCCGGAAGGCCGGCTCATCGCTTCGAAGTTCAATTCTTATTTTTTTCATATTACGATTTTCCCACATTACCAACAGCCTGACATTCGACCAATACCCGCCCACAAAGCAAGGATCCTTCAGAGCAGATACCTGCATTGAGGTCGTCCCTCCTTCATCAACAGTAAAACCGGCAGCAATCAATTCCCTCTCAACGGAACCACGTACATCCAGGTCACTCGCCTTCGCTGTCCAGAACTCGAATGCCACAGCCAGCATTAAATCTTACACCTCTTAACCTTCACTAGAGACGCATTGAGTGTAAATGCAGTTTTTGCAAAGGCAAATGCGTTCAGCGCATAGATTCTTTCATGCCAAGGCTTGTCCAGGGAGCTGCCTCCTCTTGCCGAGCGAATCCTTGATTGATGCAGGAAGCATTGTCATCCCAGCGGGGGGAAGAGCCATCGGAAATTGGAGGCAATGCCTTGGCTCCCAAGCGGAAGCATCGTGACTTGTTTGGCCTTGCTTGAGGGCTTAAGAAGCGTGCACAAAGGAGTTCTGGAGCATGGGCTCCTGGGCTTGTTGAGACAGTGAATCCTTGGCTACTCACCGCCCCTTGCTCATCGCTGAAATCCGCCGCATTGCAAAGGACCTGTCGGAACCCTTCTGGGCCTCACACCATCCCCTTTGCTCGCCTTCTTCCGATCACTTCTGCCTCTAGTCCCAACCCTGCTGCCGATGCTCAGCTGGACGCGCTCCTGTCTGACGCCGCCCACTCACCAGGCAGCCTCAGCCGACGAGCTCACGCTCCCTCACTTCCAGCAAGACCACGCCTTTGCGGCCTTTGAGCAGGGCGACTGGTTGGCGGAACTGGATCTCCTGCAACTGGGCACGGCTCTGCAGCGCAGCGCCATGGCCCACGGCGGTTACGACGGCCGCTCCTTCGATGTCATGGTCGCCATCGCCGATGTGTTGGAGGCCGATCACGGCTGGAGCTTGGAGCAGTCCGATGCCTGGCTCGAGCGGATGGGGCTCTGGGAGGAGGAGTTCTGATCCAGGCGCGGGCACCCCTGGAAATACAGCCACCAGCTCAACGGCCAGCCGCCTCGCTCGCTCGCGCAAAAGCGGCCGCCGTATTGCTCGCTGAAGCCCAGGGGTAGCTGCGTAGATGCACCTCAAGCGAATGGCCCATGCTGTGGGCCATCGCACCCGCATCAATCCCGCGTCGGTGGCCGCGAAGGCTGTAGGTGTGCCGGAAGCTGTAAGGAACAATCCGGCGGCTCTCTCGGCTGGCGGCGTCACGAACCTCAGTCCAGGCCGCCTGCCGGTTCAGATAAGTCCCGAACGAATCACCCGCACCATTGCCGCTACGAAGCGGTGGGAGCTCAATCTCCCCGGCCTGCCAACGACTCAGTAGTTGCCAGTCGGTCAGGCCACCATCTCCATCCAGAGGCAAAGGGAACACACGGCGGGCGGCTGTATCGCCCCCTCCCGATCGCTTCTGGTAACTGCACCACCAATAGGCCTCACCGGTCGCGCCGTCAGTCCGCACAGAAAGGTGAAGCAGCTCGATGGGCCGCAGTCCGAGTTCGGCCAGCAGTTTCAAGGCGTCACACCAACGCTTGCCGGCACCCTCAGTGGGCAGGGCCTCCAGAAGATCGAGGATCTGCTGATCTGTGGTGAAGGGGTCACCCTTCTGGGTCCTGTTCACCGTTGCATCCCTGCGGCCAACATGCCGCTTGAGATCTGCCGGTGGGAGCCAGAGATCGGGGAAGCGCTCTCGCTGAACGCAGTGGTTCAGGAACTGCGCGAGGGACTGGGCACGGATCTGACGCATCCGACTCCCTGGTGCCCAATCGCGGATACAGGCGTCAAGGAGATCGGCTGGATTCCCTGGTGGCCTGCGCCCGTTAAGCAGCTCAACCGCCATCGACACCACGGGCTCGTAGGCGTGGTTCCAGGTGGCTTCCTTGATGTGGTTCCCATGGTTGCGCTTCTGTTCCTGGAAACCGTCCGCCGCCTGCCGCCAATTCAGAACGGTGCTCGGCGACTTGCCATCAGCGAGCTCCGCGGCCGCGCGCAGCGTGTGACCCTCGCTCCAGTGCACATAGATATTGCGGATGCGCGTGTAGGCGTCGCCGCGTGTGATGCGGTCCCAGGCAAAAGGGAGGGTGATGCTCTCCGGGGTCTCGCCACGGCGGCGGACCGTCAGTCGCACCTTTCCATAGTCTTCGCGCACAGTCCAGCCAACGGCGATTCCGCTCACCTCCTCACGGAAGAGCACCTCCCAGGCCTGTTGCCGTCTGACTTCTGGCACTCCAGAGTTCCGCTCAAATCCCGCTCAAAACTAGCCAATTCCGGCCAGACAGGCCATGACAGAGTCCGCCAGAACCGTTGCAAACACTGAGTTCGCAGTTCTGGCCTCAACCCATGATCTGCTTTGGGAGCACTAGGTCGCAGGTTCGAATCCTGTCGCCCCGATTGACTTCTCAGGGACGGGGTTTCTGAGGCTGAGGCAAACAAGCCCTCACGCCTCAATGCCTCTGAGCCACGCCCTGAGACGTGGCCGCCAATGGCTTGCGGATTCCGGCGAGGGCAGAAGTCATGCGTGCCGCCCGATCAGCGTCGAGCACCCGTGACTGAACCTCTCCGGCTCGTCATCAGCTTTCACAGCCCCGAACTCCACGAAGGCACTTCCTTGTTCACGTACAGCCACGATTAAGTCTTTCCACGGGAATCAAACACCATTCACCCGAAGCCAGTATTTTATGAAAAACAATTCGATCCAAAATGCCTGCAAAGACCTGGTCCAGAACGCAAGCTAAAACAACAAGAAATTCCAAGCAAGGCTCGACCGGCTCACCAATTACTTAATCGATGGCGATTGGCACGGCAGCTTCAGCTCAAAGACTTTTGCCGAAGCCGATGACATCACAAATGTTGTAGCCACCAAAAGCACCCTGCCCTCATTCACGCTCGAGTTCTCACAGATCCCAGGCGGAGCATTAAGAGCAGAAAGAAGCTACGAGGACGAACTTGGCGAGATTGTCCGCGAGAACTACATCGCAGGGATACAACCCTTTGAGGGCACTTTCTACATGCTCAGCCTTGAAGACAACGACATCGTTACGGGCACCATCAACAAACGATCTGGCCTGATCAGCGTGACATTCCTAGAGCAAGACCAGTCGGGCGACGAAGCCTTTCTCGGGATCGAGCAATATACAAATCTATCCATGTGAACATCATCCACTCTATGGATCCCCGCGGATTGGCCTGACCGACCCAGTTGGCCGCACCTGTAGCCAGCACTTAACCCTTCGAATCTCACGCCAATCAATGCAGACCCTTCTTTCACCGTGATGACCTAGGTATCAACCATATCCCAATCAACCGATAACAGGCCCGGCACGAGACGAGCAGGGAAAAGCTATCTCAGAAGTCATCGCCCCACTTAACGCCAGCGATGGCAGAGCCCACCGGAGCTACGGATTACATTTCCGACTGAGCTTGCTGCGTACAGATTGCCCTTGCGGCATCAATATTGTGCGTTTCATTCAACTGCTGAGCCACACAGGTGCAGGTCTGCTGGATCAATCCGGCTGGAGGCGTCTTGCCTGCCTTGTCAAAGTCGGCCCGCATCGCAGAGGAGCACTTGTTGATCACGATCTGATCAAGCATGCTCTCGGCTCTAGCGGCCACCGTGATTCCGGCGCTGAGCAAAGCGGCAGAAGCGACAAAAAGAGTGAAGCGCATGTGCAGATATCTCAATTCGGATGACTCTGACAGCAACAATCGACTCACGCAAGCCACATCCAGCTATGCAAGTTTGCTAACAATCCGACGATCAAGGGCGAGCTTGAATCAAATCGGCCTGGCGTGGCCCCTAAAAATCGGTCCAGGGTGAATGAGAGTCCTCATCCGGCCAGACTGGGCCGGGGACTCCACCATGAAACGAACCCGCCACACACCCGAGCAGATCATCCGCAAGCTCAAAACGGCTGACCAGTTGCTTGCCCAGGGCCAGACAGTTGCGGACGCCTGCCGAGTTCTCGAGGTCTCCCAGCCCACCTACCACCGCTGGCGGCAGCTCTACGGCGGAATGAAGGCAGAAGAGGCCAAACGGCTCAGCCAGCTGGAGAAAGAGAACGCCCGGCTCAAAAGGCTTCTGGCGGAAGCAGAGCTCGACAAGGCGATGCTCAAGGACCTCGCTGAGGGAAACTTCTGAGCCCGGAGCGTCGCCGGCGGGCCGTCACAGTCCTGCAGGAGCGTTACCGGGCATCCCAGCGGAGGGTCTGCCGATTGGTGGGCCAGCACCGCAGCAGCCAGCGCCATGTCGGCAAGGTCGCCGATCTTGAGGAGGCCAAGCTGAGGCATCGTCTCCGCGAAATCGCAGCTGAGCACATCCGCTGGGGCCGGCGCATGGCCCACCGCCTGTTGCGGCGGGAAGGCTGGACGGTGAACCACAAGCGGGTGCACCGGCTCTGGCGCGAGGAGAACCTGCAGCGGCCCACCCCCGCAAGCAGAAGAGGGCACGCCCGGCTGACGGCTCGGTGCGACGTCACCAGGCTGAGCACCCGCACCAGGTCTGGGCGATGGACTTCCAATTCGACGCCACGGCCGATGGCCGGCGGCTCAAGTTCCTCAACGTGATCGACGAGCACAGCCGTCTCTGCCTGGCCATCCGGGTGGGCAGGCGCTGCAAGTCCAGAGACGTCGTGGCGGTGCTGGAGGAGCTCACCAGCCTCTACCCAGCCCCAGCGTTCATCCGCAGCGACAACGGGCCCGAATTCATCGCCCACGCCCTCAAGCGCTGGAGCGAGAACAGCGGCACCACCACGGCCTACATCGAACCAGGATCACCGTGGCAGAACGGGTTTGCCGAGTCGTTCAACAGCCGGTTCAGGGATGAGTTACTGAACACCGAGCTGTTCACCACCGTGAGCGAGGCCCAAACCTTGGCTGATCGCTGGCGCTGGGAGTACAACACCTTGAGGCCGCATTCAGCCCTCCAGGGGCGTACGCCCCTGGAGGCAGCTCAACCAGCTGCTGCATAACCACCCACTCTCATTGCGCCTGGACCAATGAAGGGGGTCACGTCAGGCCGTTGCACGGCTTCCATCCAAGCAACCTGCCCACGTTGACCGCACTCGGAGGCCGGCCATGGGGCGCGGCAGCAGCAAGGGGCACTCTGAGACGCAATGGACTATGAGTGGAGAAGACCCAAGGGAGCATCCCGTGTCCAAAGCCCAGCTCAATGCCTTCATGGTCAAAGTGGCGGGCGACGCCGCCTTGAAGGCTCGGGTCGATGCAGCAGCGGATTCAGCAGCCGTGGTGGTCATCGCCAACGAGGAAGGTCACAGCTTTTCCGCTGCGACCTGGTCTCGCCACGTTCGAGGCTGAGGGGACAAGCCCCTGCGCTTGGCCGTGGGGGCTGAAGTCTTGAATGTCTCAAAACCGTTGTTGGATTCAGAACGACCAAAGCCCTAGGGCCGCACACCAACAGACTGGGACACCAGAGCCGATAGGCGCAGCCCTTGCTAGAGAAGGAGGTATCGCCAGGATCCATTGCCCTTCCTCAAAAAAGCCTTCACAGCGCTAACAGCGTCAGCACTGCTGATCCCAATTGGCGCCCAAGCCGTTGAGAACATTGACACGCAAAGCTACTGGTATGGCTTCTTCATTGGCTCGGCAGCAATGACATGCGCCTTTCTTGAAGACGGACTGATTACTCGAGCACAGGCCAAAGAAACCCTCATCAAGATCTTCAGCAAGGATCCCGAAATTCCCGAGGTCTCACGAAAAGCAGCACTCAAAGAAATGGTTCAAGACAAACAGAACAAGTCTTGTCCACTCCCACCCCGTTGAAGCTCAGTCTGACCGTCCGACCACCTCAGCAGCCAATCGGTCCGCCAGCTGCAGACACAGATCCATCTCCTGCCAAAGCAAAGCGCGGCGCTCATCCGTGACGGCAAACGAACGGTGATGCAAATCGCGCCCGAGATAGCGCAACGCATCACAGATCCGGCGCCAATCATCACTACTGAGCTCAGGACTGGGGTTGGTCATCGCGTGATCATGACGAGGTAGGAAGGGCTTGCGCCAAGGCGGTAGGGAGAGCTGTATCGACACTCAGCACTCGCCCGCCGAGATGAACCCGTTGTGCAATCAGCTGTTCTGCCAGCTCTACCTCAAACGGAACAAACCCGCCTTCCGGACCAATCATCACCACAGAGGGCACGGGCGGCACGTCCGCCAGTGAACGCTCGCCACCCATGTGAGCGATCCAACAGGGTCGCCCGGCGCAGATCTCCACCAAGCGATCCTCCACAAAGGGGCGAAAGCGTGGATGGAGATGAATCACTGGTGCCACGGTGTCGCTGGAACGCTCCATCCCAGCCACAAGAGCCTCCTGCAGCTTCTCCGGCCGAAGCAATGGGCTCTGCCAATAGCTCTTCTCCACACGAGCCGTGTTGATCAGGTGAAGATGGGCTACACCAAATTCGGCCACCGTCCTCAGGATGCGGCGGAGCATCTTGGGCCGAGGTAGGGCCAGCACCACATCAAAACGATGGCGAGCGGGAGGCTGTTGATGGAGGTCAACCCGGAGCTTGACGCCATCAGGCTCGAGCTCCACCACGACGCCTTCGCCTCGAAGACCGCCGAGACAACCGACACACACGCCATCACCAACAACAACATTTAACAACGTGCGTAGATGCTCTGCGCGATGATCACGCAACAGCACCAGATCTTCAGCAATCCAATCGGAGTCATACAGGAGAACAAGATTCATCCGGTCCCATCCGATCCACGACTTAATGCAACCCAGGACTCAACATCCCGCCAAAGCGACCCTACCAGCAGGGCTTGAATGATCAGGAGGTGAAATCGAAATCAACCCTTGAGATTGGTAGCAGTTTTTTCCAACTGCCGTCATGCTCTGTCGCAGCGCGAGAACCCATGGATCAACACTTAGGGCGCGCCTTCAGCACTGAGGTGGTGAGGCGTGAAATCGATGCCATCACCTCGCTTGACGAAGCCAAACGAGCCGCTCACCTGCTGCTCCAACAGATCGAAGTGCAACGCCAAGCCATGGATCTCTTGATTCGCATGGATTGGGATAGCAACGACGTCATCTGAGTTCCGTCTACGGCAGCAAGCAGGCGACCTAGCGTGATTGACGTCTCAGCCGCAACAAGTCCTGTGCAGACCTGGCAGACCTGGCAGATCTGGGCCGCCTTGGCGGCGCTATTTGCCGCCTTCACGGCACTGCTCACCAAGCTTGGCGTTGAAGGGATCGATGCCGCACTGGCGACCTGGGTGCGCACGCTGGTGGTGGCGATCGCGCTGACCGTCGTGCTTGCCGGCAGCGGTCATCTGAGCTGGGGTCCGCTGCTACAGCTCCCGCGCCTTGGCCTGCTGGCGCTTGCACTATCTGGAGCTGCCACTGGCCTCTCCTGGTTCTGCTACAACCGCGCACTGCAGCTGGGACCTGTGGCTGGAGTAGCCGCACTCGACAAGCTGAGCGTGGTGCTCGTGGCGCTCCTGGCCTGGCTGCTGTTGGCGGAACCATTGGGGCTCAAGGCCTGGATTGGTGTGGTGCTGATGGCCATTGGTGCGACGCTGGTGGCCTGGGCCTGATCAACGCGCTGTGAGCACAACGCCACTGGAGCAGTTCCTGGCCCGGGTTCGAGCAGACCCCTTGCTGCGCCGCAGGGTGAGTGAAGCGATCACAGCCGATGAGGTGTCGTTGCTCGCCCAAGACCTCGGCTATCCCGTGAGCGGCAGCGATCTCCTGCGCTTTTCCGGCCGCACAGCCTCAGGTGTCAGGGTGACGCGCATCGAGCACCCCGGCGAATACCCGGGGCGATACGTATAAGCAGCGTTGATCGAGGTAGGCGGCCAAACTTTTAGAGCTTCACGACTTCTTCACAGGCAGCACTCCACGATCGAGTGAGCATGAAGGCTGGGCTGGGCCTACCCATGGCATGAAGGTGCTGATCGTGGAAGACGATCCCGTCATTGCTGGCGCCGTGGCTGAATTGCTGCAGCACTGGGGTCTGGTGACCGAAACCACAGGAAACGGCCTTGAAGCGCTGGCGCTGCTGGAGGCCAGCCCCTTTGACCTCGTGCTCCTCGATCTCAACCTGCCTGGCCTTGATGGCCTCGAGGTGTGCCGCCGGCTGAGGCGCATGCCGGGCAATCAGCCTCTGGTGCTGATGCTCACCGCTCGCGACAGCCTTGATGACAACGTGCTTGGGCTGGAACAGGGGGCTGACGACTATCTCGTGAAGCCATTCGAGCCGGCACTGCTCAAGGCACGCATCCAGGCACTACTGCGGCGCGCCTCACGCCCTCTACAAGAAGACTGGAGCTGGGGTGGGCTGAAGCTCAGCCTCGATGGCCGCACCGCCAGCTTCAACCAGCAAGACCTGCGGTTAACACCCAAGGAACACGCCCTGCTGGAGGCACTGATGAAAGCCGGAGGCCGAACCTGCTCAAAAGATCAGTTGATTGAAGCCGCCTGGGCCTGGGCGGATGTGCCTGGGGATGAAAGCGTGAAAACCCATGTGAAGAACATCCGAGCGAAGCTCAACCAAACGGGCGCGCCTGCCGACCTCATCGAAACGGTGTACGGCGTGGGCTTCCGCCTCAACGCCAGCCACGCGTGACCACGCCTGCCGCCATGGAGCCCGATCTCAGCCGAATCCGCTGGAAGCTCACCGGGCGTTACGCAGTGATCTCATCCTTTGTGCTGGTGATGTTTGGCATCGCCGTGTTTCTGGAAGTGAGCCGCGCCCGCTCTGCTCTACTGCGCGAACAGGTGCAGCAACTGGCCTCCACTGCGGCCTCCCAAATGCCGCTGATCCTGCATGAAATGGAGGAGTACAACCAGCTGCCCCATCAACAACTGCTGCGCGAATCAGGCCATATCGCACGCCTGGAATCACAGGCTTCCGCGTTGCAGCACAAGAAGATTCTTCTCTTCGATAAAGACCGCACGATCCTGAGCCAGTTCGGCGACATGCCTGCCGATCTCAAGGCGCTAGAGACATTGGCTCAGCCCGATGAACGGCAGTTCATCACGGTGCCGAACGGCGTGGCTTACTGGCGCCCGGTGTACCTGAGGGAGAGCACAGCTTCCAACCGTGAACTGGAGGGCTACGTGTTCACATCGCTGTCCACGGCACCAACCGACCGCGAAATGGTGCGCCTACGCAATGGCCTCGTGGTGGGTGGTGCCGTGGGCGCCCTGGCCGCCGCGATGTTGAGCCAATGGATGGTGGGCAGTTCGCTCAAACCGATTCGCGATCAACTGCGCCGCTTGATTCGCTTCACCAGCGATGCCTCCCATGAATTGCGCCATCCCCTCACCGCCATCCGGGCCGTGATCGGCGCGGCACGGGAACGGGGACAGCTGGAGCATGCCGAACCAGCACTGGCCGAAAAAATCGAACGCATCGACCAGGCCACAGCAGAGATGAGCCGCCTGGTGGATGATCTGCTCCTGCTCACGCGCCTCGACCGCTCTGCACCGGATCAGCAGCACTGGCAGCGCTTTGACCTCTGCGATCTAGCCGAGGATCTAGTGGCGTTGTATCGGGATCGCGCCGCTAGCCAACAGCTCCAGTTGAAGGCGGATCTGCAGCGGCCGGCCATGATTCACGGCCACCCCGAACAGCTGCGGCGATTGCTGAGCAATCTGCTGGTGAATGCCATGCAATTCACCCCGCCAGGGGGAAGCGTTGCCCTGCAGGTTCAGCTCCAGGGCCATCAGGTGATGGTGGTGGTGGACGACGAAGGTCCGGGCATTCCCGCCGCGCAGCGCCGGCTGGTGTTTGAGCGCTTCTGGCAAGCCGATGCAGCCCGCAGCGGACCCAATTCAGGCCTCGGGCTATCCATTGCCCGCGGGATTGCCCAGGTGCATGGGGGCGTCATCGAAGCCCAGGGCAGCAGCAGCGGTGGCTGCCGGATGGCGGTGCAGCTACCAGCGGCGGCCTGAGGAGCGGATCTTCATCGCTTCTTCACGAGTTCTTCACCCATCCCTGAGAAAGTGATCTTTTGGCGCTGTAGGCGCCGCATGCATGCCCTGGCGTTGGTGGGTTGGTCTGCTCTGGATGGGAGCACTCCTGCTGTTGTTCAACCACCTGGGCGACCTTCCCCTGCGGGATTGGGACGAGGCCCTGGTGGCAAGGGTCGCCCAAGAAATCAGCCTGCGGCCTTTCCCCGCCAACCTGTTGCCCACGCTCTGGGGCGAGCCCTACCTCAACAAGCCGCCACTGCTCCACAGCCTGATCGCCGCAGCCATTGGCCTCTGGCGGGGTGTGGTTGGCCTCGAGGCTGCGGGTCAGGTGCCCCCCGAATGGGTGGTGCGGGCCCTACCAGCCCTGGCCTCCAGCTTGATCGTGCCCTTGCTGGCGCTGGTGCAATGGCGGCTCCGGCCGGGAGATCGGCTCGCTGCCATCTGCACGGCAGCCGTGGCCCTCACCTTGCTGCCCCTGATGCGCCATGGGCGGCTCGCCATGCTCGATGGCAGCTTGATCAGCGCCATGGCCCTGCAGTGGTGGGCCTTGTTGAGCCTGCCGCAGGATCCGCAGCCTGCCGAGCAACGCCGCTGGGGCCTGATCGCGGGCGGAGCCGCCTCAGCGATCCTGCTGTTGAAAGCCCCCGCGAGCCTGCCGTTGCTCCTAGGCGCGTGCCTCTTGCTGGGCTGGGAGCGGCGCTGGCGCCCGAAGCAATGGCTGCCTCTGCTCGGCTGGATCGCGATTGGACTGGTGCCAGGCCTTCTCTGGCATGGCTGGCATCTCCTAGATCGGGGGCCGGAAGGTCTCACGATGTGGGGGAGCCAGGGGCTGGCACGGGTGGTGAGCTCCCTAGAAGGCCATAGCGGTGGCTGGATGGTGCCGGTCACGGAGGTGTTGGAGGGGGGCTGGCCCTGGCTCAGCCTCTGGCCGCTGGCCATGGTCATGGCCCTGCAACAACGGCAGTCGCGCTGGGGCTTCTGGAGTCTTGGCCTCACGCTGATCACCGCAGCAGCCGTACTGCCGCTGCGCACACAGTTGCCCTGGTACAGCCATTTGCTCTGGCCATCGTTTGCTTTAAGCGTGGGGCCGCTTCTGGCTCAACTGATCGAACGCAACAGCTCCCGTTCCTGGATCTGCACGCGCGTGCTGCCGTGGGTGCCGTGGTTATGGATCCTGGCGGGGGCCGGGTTGCTGGCCGTGCATCGCCAACTGCCGTTACCCATGGCGGTCAGCCTGCCGGTGGCATTCGCCCTCCTGGCTGGAGGAAGCTTGCTGATCAGCCGGCAACAGCGCTGGCGCCTCTGGGGTGCCGTGGTGCTGGTCACACTGCTCTGGTTGGCGTTGTTCGATCTCTTTGCCAGCCGAATCTGGCTGTGGGAGTTAGCGGAAACCTGGAGCGTGCCGCCGGTCACCGCCTGGATGAAGCCACGGCTGGGCGCGAATGGGGCAGCACCACTACTGCTGCAGGGCGATGAGCGGCCCAGCCTCAGTTGGTATCTGGATCGGGAGGTGATCACGGGAGCCAAAGCGCGACGGCAACTGCGCCGCGGCGATCAACAGCAATGGGTGCTTAGCGACGAGGATCCATCCACCCCCGAGCTCAGCTGCGGGCTGGCAGAGCAGGCTTCCGACACCACACCGCAAGGGCCAGATCTCTACAGCTGCCGGCCACTCTGAGGGCCTCACGAGTTCCTCACGGGACGCTGCATACGGTGAAAGAGTTCTCCGAGAGCAGCCAATGTCTCGCGACCGCAAGCGCAATCGGCGTGATCGTGATCATCACCGCAACGATCATCGCGATCACAAGCGCAACCGAAACCGTGATTCGCTCACGGCAGCTTCATTTAGTGATGATCCGATCATTTCAGGTGGCGACTCCAACGATCACGATGGCGAACGCCACTACGGCAGCCGTGATGATCATCGAGAGGATGATGGGCGCCGCGTCGGCAGCGTTGTGTATTCCGACGACAGCGAGCATTCGCTCGGCGGCAGCGATAACCACCACGACCGTGATGATCATCGCGATCACCTCAGCCTGATGACGGCCCCGGATCCCCTGGCTTAACCATCAGACGCCAGGATCACTCTCACTGTGGCCGGCAGGCGACATGAACCGCCCCATTCCTTACCAACCCTCGCTGCTGCGGCTGCTGCACGGATGCACCGCCCTACTCGTGCCGCTGGCCTGGCTGAGCGGGCTCGTGGTGTTCAGCAATCACGACGGCCGCTGGTTGCGCCTGCCGACACTCCCCGGCGATTGGATTGACATCCATGGAACGGTGGGGGTGCTGCTCTGGCCCGTGGCGCTGGTGTTTGCGCTCTACGCGCTGAACGCTGGTCGGAGCCGCCTGCGCCAACCGGCCAATGCCGCAGCCCTGATCGGTCTGATGCTCGCGATCGGCAGCGGCAAGTTGATGCAGGAGGACTGGTTACGCACGGGGCAGCTCGATGCCTTTCCGTATCACTTGCACCTGCTCGCCTGGCTACTGATCAGTGGTGCGGTGATCTGGCATGGGGGAGCTGTGCTGCGCCGCGGGGGCTGGCGCTTCGCGCGCTCGATGGCGCAACTCCAGGTGCGCGAGAACGACGGGCCGCGCAGCTGGCCGAGGCAACTCCTGCGCCGCCGCTGATCACACAACCGAAAGCCCAGCCGCCGCAGGGAACAACTCTCCTTGCACCGCGGCCGTGACACGGCGCTTGCGAGGCCGGCGCACGGGAGCAATGGGGATGCGGGCGTGATCGCCCTCCACAACCACAGGCGGAGCCTGGGGCGGCCAGATCACATCAACAGCGCGGAACACGGCATAAGGGGAAGCGACAGCCATCATCCCAAGGGCGGAGTACACCTGTACTAGCCAGTACGGATGGGGATGTCAACGGAGCATCATCAGCGCAGCATCGAGACCGCCATGAGCGATCACACCCAGCAGCAGCTCACCACCCGCGAGATGGTGCGCGCCCACGCCTACCCCGTACTGGCCACCATCAGTAGCTGCAGCCTTCTGGCCATCGCCCTCCTGCAAATTCCCCAAGCGGTGAAAGCCCATCGCTACAACCGCTGCGTGGATGCCCAGATCCAATTGCGCCAGAGCAGTGCGCTCCAGGGGCAGAGCGGCCCTGGAAAACTGATCTACCTCAAGGCCGTGCAGCACTGCGAAGGACTCTGAGCCCCTCGGCTAACGGCCACCACAAGATTGCCAGCTGGACAGCATGGCCTGTAGATCGGACTCCAACGCCTGAAGATCTTCGATCCGGCGTTAAATCTCACGCCACAGGAGACTGCATCGTAGGTGCACTGTGAAGCCGGCCACGCTCAGGAAAGGCGCGCATCACAACCATGCGTCAGCACTGGCTCAGGCAGACTTCCTAGCGAAAGCCAGCGCGCGTGACCGCTCGTGATTCAACGCCCATTGATCTGGAAAGCCCTGGCTTACCGGGTGATTGCAATTGCTTTTACAGCACTATTTATTGGATTGAGACAATCGATAGAAATCCATATCGGCCTCACCTTGATCTATTACCTCTTTGACCTCGCTTGGGAGCGGCTACCAAGACGCTAAGACTCTTGATCGACAGCGATACAGTCGCGCCCGCTGTTTTTAGCGTCATAAAGAGCTCGGTCGGCGCGCTGAAGCAGACCTGCACTGGATTCCCCTTTCCGGTGACGTCCCACACCAAAGCTAAGGTTGACATAGATCGCCCCCGCAGGCTGTGGCACCTCAATCGGAGTACCCCGCAATCGATCCCGGAGGGCCTCTAATCGTGCAAGGGCCTGGGGCAAATCAGCCATCGGCAACAAGAGCAGAAACTCCTCACCGCCCCAACGAAACACAGGATCGGTGTCACGAACACTACTGCGAATTGCAGTCGCCACGATGCGCAGAGCTTCATCACCAACAGCGTGGCCATACGTGTCATTCACGCGCTTGAAATAGTCAATGTCCATCAACGCGGCCACCAGACCACCCTGGCCTGCCGCTGCATCTGCCGTGCAGGCATCAAACAAAGGAGCGAAGGCCGTACGGTTCAACAGGCCTTTGAGGCCATCGGTGTGAGCAGCTTGGTGAAGCTTCTCATGCTCACGGCCAATCGTAAAACGGCCAGCCACAATCAACAAGGCCCCAATCAATAGGGCAACCAACGTGTTCTAAATCAGCAAGCTGCGCAATTGCTTTTCGTCGGGATCCAGGGTCTGGACAACCACCAGAGTCAAACCAGATCCACGAATCTGCTGTACATTCACATAGAGTAAGTCACTTCCAAGTTGGCGCTGTATGGAGCTACTCGGCTGAGACAGAATCACCCGAGCCTGATCGCCAAGACCAGGAATATGACTGAGAATGCCTTGTGTTCCGTCTGAGGACAACACCACAGATCCGACGCCGTTAACCAGCAGAACCCGAGCGCCATAATCGGATTGAATCGCCTTGAGTTGCCGCTGGATGGCCTCAGCCGACACGCCCAAACCAGCAACCCCCAGCAACTGCTGATCACGCCCCTGGATGCGGACGTTCACAAACGCAACAGTCCGACTTGGATCAGCCGTATCACGATCGATATCGATCTCAACCATCTGGCCAGAGGCTAGAAAATCTCGATACCAACGATCCTGGGGAGATTCAGGCTGAATCGTCTTGATCACACCTGAGGAATGAAAATACTGAAGCGTGCTCTGAGGCACCAGAAATGCAGATTGCGCGCCTGCAGCCTTTTGAATAGACAAAAGATACGACGTAATCGCACCAGAGTCGTTGCGTCCAGATGAGAGCAAACCAAGGATCAGGCTGTTATCAGCAAGCAACCTGGAAGCCAAAATAGGCTGACTGATCACATCATCGATGCGAGCCGTCACGGCATCTGCCGTAAGCGGCAGGATCTTGGTGGCCATCTGACGATCGAACTGCCGGGTCGAGCGCAGATACGCAAAAAGCGACAGGAAACCCAGACCTGCCAACAGCAGAGCCGATAAAAGAATCGCGGCACGACGGGAGCTTTTGAAGGGAAGAGCAAGCCCGTTCATGGCGACTGCCAATCCTTCAGCGGCCTTACTGTAGGCAGGCGTCGAGAAGCGGTGAAGCGCCCATCCCGCCATGACTGCCGACGCTCTCGTTGACGGCTTTGCCGCCTATCTCTACCTCTTGCGGATCGCCACGGCCGTGATCGGAAGTGCCTTGGCAGCCTTCGGCACAGAGGATCTGCTCATCGATTTGCTGTACTGGCTGCGCTTCAGCTGGCGACGTGCCTGGATTTACAGCCGCCGCTCATTCGCAGACGAGCAAACCCTTTATCGCGAGAGTGAGCGTCCCCTCGCAATCCTTGTGCCCGCCTGGAACGAGGTAGGCGTGATTGGCCAGATGGCTCATCTGGCAGCCACACACCTCGACTACGAGAACTACCAGATCTTCGTTGGCACCTATCCCAACGATGCCGACACTCAGAGCGATGTTGACCAGGCCTGCCAACGTTTCAGCAATGTGCACAAGGTGGTGTGCGCCTTGCCGGGGCCAACCAGCAAAGCCGATTGCCTCAACAACATCCTGGCAGCCGTTCTGAGATTTGAGCAGGAGGCGTGTGTGCAATTCAGTGGCTTCATCCTGCATGATGCCGAAGACGTGATCTCGCCCCTGGAACTAAGGCTATTCAATCTATTGGTCGACCGCAAAGACCTGATCCAGGTGCCGGTCTATCCCTTTCTGCATCGCCATTGGTGGAACTTCACGGCCAACCACTACGCCGATGAATTCGCAGAACTGCATGGCAAGGACGTGATCGTTCGGGAGGCACTGGTTGGGCAAGTACCGAGCGCCGGTGTTGGCACCTGCTTCAGCCGCCGAGCAGTTCTACAGCTTCTCAATGAGGGAGAAGGCATTGCCTTCTCAACCCAGAGCCTCACCGAGGACTATGACATCGGATTCCGCCTGCGACAGGCTGGGATGCGCGAGATTTTTGTGCGCTTCAGCCCTCGGGATCCTGCCCTGGCCCCGCTGCGCGAACAACGCTTCGGCGTGAATGAACGCACCTCCAAGGTGATCTGCGTACGCGAAAACTTTCCCGAGACGATGGCCACAGCCATCCGGCAGAAATCACGCTGGATTACTGGGATTGTCTTTCAAGGATCCCAGACGATCCCCTGGACGCGAAACTGGCTTCTGAACTACTTCCTGTGGCGCGATCGACGCGGTGGCATCAGCAATCTAATTGGACTGCTGTCGATGCTTCTAGCTGTACAACTTGGGATTGCTTGGTTGATCAGCCTGGAGGGGTGGAGCGGCTGGGAGTTTGCATCGATTCTCGGAAATAGCCGCTTTCTCCATGGTCTGCTTCTGTACAATGGACTTCTGCTACTCAACCGGATCATGCAACGCATGATCTTCACGGGCAGCTTCTATGGCTTCGTTGCCAGTGTTATGGCCATTCCACGCATGGTGTGGGCCAACTGGGTGAATTTCTTCGGCAACTTGCGCGCCTTCCGGCAAGTGATGGCGATGGGCGATGCACGGCGAGTGGCCTGGGACAAAACCACACATGTGTTCCCAAGTGTCGCCGAAAGTTCGAAGAGCCAGCCGATTGGCGAGATCCTGATCGAGCAGGGATCCCTCGGAAGAACCCAGCTGGAGCAGGTACTGGCACGCAGTGGACGCCGAAGGATTGGGCAACAGCTCCTTGACGAAGGCCTGATCGACAGCCGTCAATTAGCCGCCGCGCTGGCCCAGCAACATCAGCTCGGCTGGCGCGATTGCAATCCCTTCCAACCAGATGCCGAGCTGCTTGAGCGGATTGGAGAACGGTTGGCGTTCAAATACTCCGTGCTGCCCTTATGCATGGAAGAGAACAACTTAGTGTTGGGGCGCGAAAGCGCCGCCAGTGCCGTGGCCCTGGGCGTGATCAGCCGTCAACTGGGCTGTCCCTGCCGCCAGGTTCTGGTGCCCCAGGGCCGTGTTCAGATCGGACTGATCCATGGATACCGGCCCGATGAGAACAGTGACCTGGCCGCAGGCATCCGTGAACTAGCGCGGGATCCCAACCCTGAACGCGTGGAAGCGCTTGGCCGCCACTTGATCCTGCTAGGAGATCTGGCCGTGGAGATGGGTCTGCTCAACCAAGCCGTGCTCAGCCAGGCCCTGATCAGCTTTGACCCGTTGCAGGAGCGCCTGGGAGATCACCTGCTGCAACGGGGTCTGCTCAACCAAAACAGCCTGGAGACGCTGTTAATGGAACAACAACGGCAACGGCAACGCGGTCTGGCTGGACTCACGATCACAGCTCCATGAGACAACAGCTCACCACGTTGCTGTTAGGGCATGGGCTCACGCTGTTCTGGGTGGGAACGGGCTTGAGCGGGCTGATGGCCAGTGCTCCTGCGCAAGCGTTTCCCAATCTGTTGCGCGATTGGCAGCGGTTCAGCAGCTACCCCCATTTGGCGCGTGGAGCCAAGGCCCTCCAGCAACGGCGCTTCGCTGAAGCCGAACGGGAGGCACGACATGTGCTCAACAAGATCGACGCCAACTCCCGTGAGGCTCGGCTGCTGTTGGCCGAGGCGTTGCTGGCGCAACGGCGTTTTGGAACAGCCCTGGATGCTCTGGCACCTCTACCGCGAGAACCGCTACGCCGGGAGATCCAGAACAGTTGGTTGAACCAACCCAACCCCGCTCCAACCAACCGGGTGGAACGCTGGTTGCAGCAAGCCCGCTCCAAGCAAGATCGCGATGCGCTGGCAACCGCCTATGCGGAACAGCTCCGGCGCAGGTGGGGAGCCCCTGCCGCCTGGCGTTGGCTGCGAAACCATGGCGGCTTGATCGACTACCGCAGCGGCCTGGCCGAGCTGGCTCGTGACTGGCGCTCCGTGGTGGCTGAGCTCGAGCCCCTGAGCCGCCAGGGCCGAGGACTGTCATCACTGCTGAGCAAACGCCTCAACTTGGCTCGAGCATTTCTCAACCCCGCCATACCGCTACAGACAACAGCCCAGGCGCAGGCCCAACAACGGGAGCCTCCGCCGACCCTCGATCAACTGAGCTACCGCTTGATTCAAGCGGGCCGGAGCTCCGAGGCGCTAAGCCTGCTGGAGCATCGCTTGCAGGATGACCGACCAGGGGCACCACCCATCCCAGAACCACTCGCCAGTCGGTTGGTGAATCTCTACGCCCAGCTCCGGCCACCAGAGGCGGCTTGGCTCGGGCGGCTGGCGCCGCGACTACCCGCAACGCTGCGCGGTGACCTCTACGAACTCCTGGTTGATCGCGGCCAGTGCCATCGCTTACCGCCCTTCACCAGCGCTGCTGCTCAATCAGCTGCCGCGAGCGAATGGTTAGCCCGAGGCGAATGCGCCTTAAGCGAGCGTCCCGGTGAAGCGGTGATCCAGCTCGAGCGCGCCTCGGCGATGGGGCGCCGCGATGCCGATGCGTTGCTGGCCTTTGCCCTGGCCGCCAGTGGCGAACCGGAGCAGGCTTATCAAATCTGGACAGCCCAACCGGACGAGGAGCGCAGGAAGCCAGTCGTACAGGCCGGCATGGCCCAGGTGGCACTGGAACTGAACCAACCGGAACAGGCTGAAGAACACTGGCTTCAGCTTCGCGAGCCAACGCTCGCGCAATGGCGGCTCGGGGGGCTGATTGCCCAAGCCCGTGGTGATCTGACATCAGCGCTGGAGCGCTACGAGCATGTGCTGCGTGACAGCAAAGACGCTGCTGATTTCTATCAAGCCGGGTTAATCGCGCGCGCCCGAGGGGACCGAGGCAAAGCCCTGACCTGGCTGGAGAAGGCCACTCAACTGAGCCCAGGCCAACCGAGCTATCTGAGCGACTACGGCTTCACCCTCAGCCAGGACCCAAGACGCAGCGTGAGGGATCAGGCCGTGCCGGTGCTGCTGGAGGTCAGTCGTCAGAACAACGGCAACCCAGCCGTGGAGACGGAATTAGCGAATCGGTATCGGGAGCAGGGCAACCGCTCCGCAAGCCTCGTTCACCTGGCCAAGGCCATCGAGCTCGAGCAGGATCAGTCGACCGCCACCGACCGTCTTGATTTGCCAGCGCAGCGGCAACGGATCTATGGGCTGAAACGCACGTACGAAAGTCTCGCCCGCCAAAACAGTCTGCTGCTCAACGTGACGGCAGCTCCCGATGGTGCCGCCCAGACGGTGAATGAAGCCTTGATCAATGCCAACAACACCTTGGTCGCCACAGCGCTTTATGAACACCGTCTGCCGATGGAGGGCCTCTATGGATACGGGCGCATGATCAGCGCCAACGATGCGACGAACAACCAGAACCAAACAGCCGCCGGTGCGGGCCTGCGTTATGCACCGATTGCTGGTGTGAACATGAACCTGTTCACTGAAGCTTATCAAGGGCAGATTGGCGAGGCTCAGACCAACGATTTGCTGCTACGCATCAACGGCTCTCTGCTCGATCAGGGCCGCTGGAATGCGGAATGGAAAGAAGATCAACGGGCCTGGAATGAACGCTCGCTCTATCTCGATGCAGCCTGGTTTGTGAATCAGAACCAGACCCTCAGCCTGGCCCGTTACAGCCAGGGAAGAACCTGGCGAATTGGTCGTGGGCTCGCGCAGACCCTCAGCCCCTATTTGCTCGGGCAATTCACCCAACAGAACAGCCTCGCCGACCTGCGGGTGGGGCTGGGTCTGCGCTGGCAGCTGTGGCTGCAACAGGATCGCCTGCGGGCCTACCGACGCAAGATCACAACGCGCATTGAACTGCAGCAATCGCTAGCCGGTGATCTGTATCGCAACAGCACGGGCCTGGTGCTCAGCCTGCAGGCCGATCTATGACGCGTTGGATGCACCGCAGACTCGGGCAGCAGGTCCTGACGATCGTTGCCGTGCTCCTGGCCAGCGGCACCAGGGTTGGCGCTGAAACACTCTTCTATCAGCCCCTCAACCGTGATCAGGGGCTGAGCGTTGAGGAGTGGAGCCAGATCTGGCAGCGCAGCCGCAGCCAGGGCTACGAAAGTTTGATCGTGCAATGGAGTGCCTTTGGTGATGAGCGCTTCGAGCAAAACGATTGGCTGCTCAACGCTCTAACCGAAGCCCATCAGCAAGGTTTAAAGCTGGTGATCGGGCTGGCCGCGGATCCGACTTACTTCCAAACGGTGCTGCAGCCAGGCTGGAAGGATCGCCTCAGCAGCTACTGGGCCGCGTTACAGCGTCAATCACTGAACCAACAGCAGCGCCTGATGCCGTTGCTGGAGCAGCGCCAGCTACCGGTGGCTGGCTGGTATCTACCCGCTGAACTCTCCGACCGACTCTTCAACGACCCAGGGAGACGAGACAACACTCGGAAGCAACTGCTGGAGTTGGCGGAACGGCTGAATCGCCCCCTTCACATCAGCGCGTATAGCCATGGACAGCTATCTCCCCGGGCAAACGCCACCTGGCTGAGCAGCCTCCAACAAGCGGGCCTGCAGGTGTGGTGGCAAGACGGTGAAGGCATCGCTGAATTGCCCCCCCCGATCCGGACCGCATACAGAGATGCCCTTCCCTGCCCCATCGGGATCGTTCGCGAAGCGTTTCGACAAACCTCCGCCCCCGGCGCTCCCTTCAGCGCCGTACCCGCCTCGCCTCAGCCAGCAGTCCCCTGCCACCCGAATGCGGTGTTCGAACTCCGCTACCTGCCGTGGGCCGCTCCACTGAGCCAACCCCCTTGATGTCCAAACCGAGGGATGACACCACCAGATGTGGCGACTAGCGGCCGCCTGATCACCAGTGGTAGAGCCTCCCCCGTGACGGATCTCGCCCGCGCCCGCCTGGGGCGCATCGACCCTCACGCTCTCGCTGAGCTTCTCCAGCTGAGCCCCGAACAGCGGGTCCAACTGCTGCAGACCCTGCAATCCACCCCGCAGGCCCTCCGAGCCGACGGAACCGTGCCGATCGAAGTGGGGCTTGGCATCAGCACGCGCCTTCGCGCCGCCGGCTGACCCGCTGAAGCAAGCGGCGCCAGAGCCCCGGCCGCGCCTGGGCTGCTTCCGCCTGCCGCGCATCCGAGCAGGTGGAACACAACACCTGACCCTTCACCCGCCGGTAGTGCTGGGTTGAGCGCTCGATGAACGTGCCGCATCCCTTGCAGGGAAAAATCGGGCTCATCCGCAAAAACGCTCTTCTAGCCGGCGATCACGCGATCCACTGTCCAGCGGGAACCCCTGGGAGCCACCAGGACCCAGCGCCGCCTTGAGCGCGTGTTGAACCGCTCACACGACTTTGGCCACCCCAGACCCAAAATCGTTCACGATCCGTTACGGTTGCTGAAACGTTCCGTAACGTCTCATGTCCGACTCCAATGCTCGCTTCGGTTTCGTCGGCTTTGCCGAAACCTGGAACGGCCGTCTCGCCATGCTCGGCTTCGTGATCGGCCTCGGCACCGAGCTGCTCACCGGCCAGGGCATCCTTTCCCAGATCGGCCTGGGCTGAAGCCATGACCAATAGCCCCGCCAACGAGAAGTGGTACTGGGATCGCGCCACCCAGCAGATCCATATGGAACAGCTGAAGCGCGTTGAACTGTTCAACGGCCGCGCTGCCATGCTCGGCATCGTGATCGGCATCCTCACCGAGGCGCTGACAGGCGCGGGTATCGCCCACCAAATCGGTCTCGGTCCCCTGGTGGACGGCTATGCCGCCTGCCGGACCCAGTTCCTACCCTTCTGCTTCTGAAGCACCGGCACCTTGATCCGGTTTCATCAGCCCCAGGCGAAAGCCTGGGGCTTTTTATTGCGCTTAGGAGAGGTACCAGCGCAGCAGATCCAACACTTGCCCCGCTGGGCCATGGCCCGTGATCCACTCACCCACCACGGCTGCCGCAAACCCGAGCATCGCGACGCGACCGTTCAAGCGCTCGACTCCAGCCAAGGCTGTGGTGTTCCAGGGCCGGCGGGTGGTCAACCCCTCGCCAAACGCTTCGTGTGGTTCGTAGAGATAGTCGGGCTTGGCCACAGATCACCTGGTGAGCGACCGCGAGGCTATGCCCTGAACAGGCGCGCCACAATGAATGTCGTCGCTCGACATCGTGGACATCTCCCAGCTGCGCGCCCTGTTCACCAAGCCCTATGGAGCGCCCGCGCCCACGGAACAGCAATGGCGCCAGGCCTACAGCGACGACGTGGTGTTCGAAGATCCCACTCAGAAACAGAAGGGACTGAACGCCTACCTGGCCGCCCAGGAGGGCTTGCTACGCCGCTGCGATGACGTGGTTCTCAGGCCCGGGGCGATCGCGATGGACGGCAACACCGCCTTTGTGGAGTGGGAGATGGGCCTCAAGATCAAAGGCATCGAATTCATCTACCCCGGCACCACACGCGTGCTGTTCAACGACGCTGGGCTGATCGTGGATCACCGCGACTATTTCGATTTCGTGGGTCCCACGTTTGCGCCCGTGCCGGTGATCGGTGGCTTCGTGCGCTGGCTGTACAAGCGCTTTGTGGACTGAGACCAGCAGAGCAGACACAAAAAAGCCCCGCTTTGGCGGGGCTTTTGAAGTTCCACTAGGTGGCGATCACTTTTGGTAGCGAACGCCGCGGTACTGCAGAGCAGTGTGCTGCTGGGGAGCAGCCTGCTTGTTCTGCTCGTACTTCTGGCCGCGGTAGGTGAGAGTCATGGTCGGTGTTCACAGGCAAGTCCAGGTCCCCGTTCCATGGCCTGGATCGAACTGCGCCTCGCCGGGGCGAGGTGAACGTTTTGGTAGCGGTTGCTACGAGCACACTCTGCGGCTCGGCGAGCATGGCTGAAGTTCACGCGGCTACCAATGGCAGGCCCAGGCCGCAAAAGCAAGGATTTCTTAACGTTGCCGCCGATGAACGACAAGCCGAGCGCGATGAAACTCCCTGAAGGCTGGCGCGTGTGGGCGCTGGTGCTGGCCCTCAATGCGGCGGCTGGCTACTTGTGGTTCCTCGATCGCAACATGGAGGTGCCCATGACCCACAGCGGCATCGGAGCCTGGCTGCGGTCGCTGGGGATCTGAGCTTCAACCCGAGGTGAACAGATTGATCACCGCTGAAATCACCGTGGAATAGAAGAGAAAGCTCACCACCGAGTGAAAGAGCACGACTCGCCGGGTCGAGCTGTCTTCCAGGTTGGTATCACTCATGGCGTAGGTGAGCCCCACGGCATAGGAGACATAAAGGAAGTCGGTGAACTCCGGCTCATCCGAGCCCGCAAAGACGAAGCCCTGGGGGTCGGGACCATCCGCAGCAGGAGCCGGGTTGAGCTTGAAATATTTCTTGGCGTAATAGATGCTAAAACCATTGTGCATCTGCAGCCACACAGCAAACAGTGCCGCGAAATAAATAAACGTGCGCCAGTCCTGGGGGAGCGTTGAAGTGGGATTATGCACATCACGCACACACAGGCTCAGCAAACCAACGCTGATGAAGGTGAAAATCACCGTGCGCTCCAACAACAGCGCACGGCTGGGCAGCCAACGCCCAAAAATCTCACGGGTCTGCTCGGCGTTAATCCGAAACGCTTCCAGAAAAAAGCGCGTTTGATCGAACACAATGGCGGCCAGGAATCCAACTGGAAACGCTTCTTGAAGCCGCAGCGCCTTGGAGAGCGCAACACTCACCACGGTGCCGACCAACAGCGCCATGACAAAGCGGCTGCCATCCCTAAAACAGGCTGGATGTGTTCGGCTCACAGCACGAAAGGCCTTGCAGCGGCACACTAACCACAATTCAGAGCCATGCCAGCCGAACGCACGTGACCCAGAACTCCACCCCCACACCAGCCCAGGTCATCCGTGAACTGCAGGAGGGGCACCAACGCTTTCAACAGGCGGAGTCAATCCACCCGCACGCCACGGAAGCCCGCCTGCATGAGCTGGAACAAGGTCAGGCGCCCCATGCCGCGGTGCTCACCTGCTCGGATTCACGCGTGGCCGTGGAGCTGATCTTCGACAGCGGATTCGGTGATCTGTTTGTGATCCGCAATGCCGGCAATTCCTCCACCCCGGGAACGTTGGCGTCGGTGGAATACGCGGTGGAGGCCCTTCAGGTGCCGGTGGTGCTGGTGATGAGTCACGTCGGCTGTGGCGCTGTCGGCGCCGCCTGCACACCGGAGCATCTGCTCACCCCAACCCTCATGGACCACGTGGGCCACATCCGCAATGGCCTCAAAGGAGCCGGGCTGACCTTTGAACCGGCCTCCGATCTCGTCCATGCCTACGCGCTACACGCTGAGGTCACCGCACGCGAACTGATTAACAGCAGTGTTCTGCTGCGCGAGCGCATCAAGGGCGGCCAACTGGAGGTTCACGCCGCCTGCTTTGAGCTGCACAACCTGGGGATCAACTGGCTGGGGGTGCAACACGGGGCTTGATTCGACTCACCAGCTGGTGACGACTCCAACTGCTGGCCCAATCGATCTTGCGGCCGAGGGATCCACCCAGACGGGTGCCGAGTTGCGCCCCCCACTCCTGCCCACCACTGAGGCCGCGCCCGAGCCCTCCCAGCAGGGCCTCGCTGGCCCGCTCACCGGCTTGATCTTCCCCAAGCCGCACCAGCCAACTGACGCGGCCCACCTGGCGGTCGCGCCCATGGCTGGCGATCAGATCTTCCACCGCCTGGCCGGCCACCATCGAACCCAGCGTCATACCTGCCACGGCACCAGCTGGGCCCGCCAGGGCGGCACCAATGGCGGCCCCGGTGCTCCAACCCGCCTCTTCCCCCAGTTTTCCTCCGAGCTTGCGCATCGAGACCGAACCCAAATCACCCTTGCGCAAGGGGCTATCGCCATCGGCCAGCTCACCACCGGCCACAGAACCCACCACCGAACCCAACAAGGCGCCGCAGGCACCACCCATCACGGCTCCGCGTGCTCCCAACAACCACGCACCCAGCGCAGCGCCGCCGCCACCCAGCAGCACCTGGCCAACAGCCGCTCCCATGATGTTGCCGCCCATCTGGCGCACCATTCGCACCCAAGGTGAATCGATCGGCGCCTCGGTGCGGCGCCGATCGACCAAGCCACAGCCCAGATCAGCCAGAGCGAGATGCCATCGCACCGGCGTACACCCCGGCTCGAGCTCCAGCACCAGGCTTCGGCTAGCCCTCCTCTGCTGCAACGCATGCACCCACGGCTGGCCCCACAGCGCAGCGATCAATGCCTCCAGCGCGGCGTCCGGCATCAGCTCGCTGTAGCGGAGGCGCAGCCGCTGGTTTGTGGCATGCATGAGCTGAAGCTGGGCTGAGCTCATGGACGCCTCCCCCATCGTTGTCATTGAGCACACACCATGCTGCTCAAGCTGAGGCGATTGGGGGGCATCTTCAAGGCACGGGCGTTAAATTTCGCCCAAGTGCCTTCTTTGGTTCGTCATGCTCGAGCTGGAAACTCTGCTGGCCTTTGGCTTGGGCGCGGGCCTGATGGCCCTGGCTCCGGTGGTTGCCGCCGTGGCCGGCAAAGACAGCAAGATCACCGGTGCGGTGAGCGGCACCGGCCGCTCCATCACCAAGCAGGGTCTGAAGATCGGCCTGGTGGTGGCCGATAAAACCTCCGGCGCCGTGAAGGGGATCAGCCGTGGCCTGGCCGAAGTGGGCGAAAGCTTCACCGACGTTCTGGCCGAAGCCAAGGCCGACCTGGCTCAATCCCGCACCAGCACGAAGTGAGCTCAATCCGGACCGATGGGGTGCTGACCATTCGCCATCAGCTGCCCCACCGGCTCCGGTTTGATTCTGCGGCTCCCCTGAGCGCCGAGCGGCTGCTGCTGATCCAAACCGCCCTGCAGGAGCTGGAACCCAGCGGGTTGGTCAGGGCTTCCGCCCATCGGCACGGCTTGGTGGTCACCTGCCACGAGGAGCAACGTCTCTGTCCGGCCTTGGTGGCCGGCCTGGTTCATGCGGCCGTAGTGGCACCGGATCTGCATGGACCGGCCCTCCCGCTCACAGCGATGGATCGCTGGTTGGGACAAACCCGCCAGGGGTCGATCAAGGTGTTGATGGCTCTGGCTGTAGCCGGTTGGGCCTTGCCCATCCTTCCCGGCACGCCGTTTTTTCTGTTGGCCTGGTGGCTGGGTTGGCGTCCTGCCCCCAAGCCTGAACAAGGCGACTCAGCCGAAGCGGAGCTCCAGCCATCCCTGCTCCAACCGAGCACCTGAGCACTGCTGCCCCTTGAAGCTCTCCGGAAGGCTGATCACACAACGTTGCCCAGCGCTCATCAGCACCATCTCGGTGCCGATTTGCTGAACGTCGAGCTGATCTTTCTCGACCCCTGGCATCGGCACCAGCCAACGGCCGCCCTCCGGATCGAGGTGTGCACGCGCTTCACAGGGACGCTGCTTGAGGAAACCCTCCAACGCCGACGCCTCTGGTGCTGCCGGCACAACCATGGCCTGCAGATCCTGAAGCCACCAGCTGGGGGGATGGTCCACGACGGCTGCAGCCGCCATGCCATGCAATCCGACCCGACTGGGCAGCAAACCTCGCAGGCTGATGCTGCAGAAGCGTTGGCGCAACATCCGAGCTTGGGGATCGCTGCACTCCAGCACCAGGCTGAGCTGCCAGGGCGCCTGGGGTGCCAGCAACTCCGCCATCCGCTCGAGGCGCTGACGCCAGCGCGGATCGAGCCGCAGGCTCTCTGAAGACGGCAACTTCAAACGCAACACCAGCTCGAGGCTGGCAAGGCTCTGGCGGGTTTGATCCCACCAGGTCAGCAGGGGTTCCAGCAACGACTCCACCAGAGCGGGACCGGTGCGGGCCAGCTCCAGCAACGCCAGAGCTTCTCCGGGGGCGGGGAGCAGCACGGTGAGCGGGCGCTCCTGGCTGAGGGCCTCATCCAGCGCCTCCGCCAAGGCCAAACAGCGCAAGAGCATGTCGACCCCAGGTAGGGGAGGAACCAGCAGCGGCTCCAGTTGCTGCAGCTGCAGCAACTGCAACCAAGCATCCAGGCGCGGCTGTAGGTCCTGCCAGAGATTCAGGGCGTAAGGAACCGCCGCATACGCCCGCAGTGAGCCAGCTGGGATAGCCGGATCCAACCACTGTTCGCCACTTAAATCCAGAACATGCAGCGGCCCCCGCAACTGCTGATCGGCCGCGATCAACCCACAGGCCAACGAGGGCAAATCAGCGCTGACGCAATGGAGATCGAACTGATGTAAAGCCATTGACAATTCTGGACGCCCTGATCATGGGCGCCGAGCAGCAGTTCCACTGCAAAACAGCTTTACAGTTGCCCGCAAACCGGAAACGCCATAGCGCGTTGTCCTGCCGAAGCCTCCCAGGAGCATGTTTGAGTTCGAGACCGTTCTGGCCTTCGGTGTTGGAGCCAGCCTCGTGGCCCTGGCGCCCATGGTGAAGCGCATGGGCAACCACCAGCTCAGCGACTCGATGAGCAGCGTGGGCAAGTCGATGGCCAAGGGCGGCATCAAGGTGGGCGTGACCGTGGCCGGTGTGGCTGGCACAGCAGCGCGCAATGTGGCGCGCAGCGCAGCCGAAGCCGCGGAATCGTTGGTGGACCTGGTGGCTGAAGCCAAGTCGGAAATGGAAGAGACAGCCTCCACCGACAACAGCACGGCCAGCGCCGATAAAGCGATTACCAAGGTGAAGGTCGACTGATCGCCGACCACCAGCTCCCCATCCACCACACCCTCATCGCTCGGCCCGTGCTCGCTGAACCCCCGCGTCTGCCCCAGCTCACCTTGGTGCCCGTGGCACGCCAAGCCAGTTCAGCCGGCTACAGCGTGGAAGAGGTGCTCCACCACAGCTCGAGACGAGTGCGCTTCCGAGTGGGCGGCGCCACCAGCAGCTGGCCCCAGCTCGAACAGGCCCTAAACCAGGCCGCCGAGGTGAAGCACGTGCGCCTCAACAGCCTGGCTGGCTGCTGCGTTGTGGAATTTGATCGCGACGCAGCTGTCGATCCTCTCCAGTGGCTTCAACAACTTCCTGGAGCGCTTCCGAGCCTGCAGCGCTCAGCTGAATCGCCAACGGCGACGAAGAACGCCACCAAAGCCCAAAACCCCGAGGGCGAAGACGACGAGAGCTTTGTGCCCAGCCGGATCATCCTGCCGGTGAGCTCCCTGGCGCTGGCTCTGCTGGCTGGTCCCCTGGCCCTACCGCCCATCGCGGTTGCAGGGTTCATTTTGGTGTCGGCCCATCTGAGCTTCAAGCGCGCCTGGCAGGGGCTGAAGGAAGAGCGCAAGATCAACGTCGACTTCCTCGACGCCCTGGCCGTGACCCTTCACAGCCTGGAGGGCTTCCTGGTGGGCCCGGCGATGATGATCACCATGATTGAGGGCGGCGAAGCGGTGCGCGACGCCACCCAACGCATCGCCCATTCCGCCAACACCGATCTGTTGGCCAGCCTGCAGACCGATGTGCGCCTACTCGTGGACGGCGCCGAAGTGATCGTGCCGAGCACCAGCCTGCAGGCCGGCGATCGCATCGCTCTCTTCCCTGGCGATCAAATCCCAGTGGATGGCCGCATTGAAAGCGGTGAAGGCTCCCTCGATGTGGTGAAGCTCACCGGCGAATCGGTGCCCCGCCATGCCGGCCCCGGCGATGAAGTGTTGGCTGGCTTCCTGCTGCTGGAGGGCAACCTCATCGTGGAAACCCAGGCCGTGGGTGAAGCCACCCGGGTGGGCCAGATCACCGCGATGATCGAATCGGCGCCGGTGTACGACACCCGCGTCGGCAACGTGGCCGGCAAGGTGGCCAACCGGTTTGTATTGCCCACCCTCGCCCTGGCCGGTCTCTCACTGCTGCTGAGCGGCGGCAACATCGCCCAGGCGGCGTCGCTGCTGATGTTCGACCTTGGCACCGGTCTGCGCGTGTCGGTGCCGACGGCGATCATGGCCGCTCTCACCCGCGCCGGCAGCCAGGGCCTGCTGATCCGCAGCGGCCGCTCACTGGAGCAGCTCGTGGATATCGATGTAGTGGTGTTCGACAAGACCGGCACCCTTACCCAGGGCCATCCCTCGTTGGTGCATGTGGAAGTGGTGGAGGGCGCCCACTCGATCAAGAAGTTGGTGCAGCTGGCCGCCTCAGCGGAGCAGGGCTTGAACCACCCCGTGGCCGAGGCGATCGTGAAGCACGCCGAGGAACTCGGTGTGAGCGCCCAAGAGTGCGAGGCATGGGATTACCGCATCGGCCGCGGCGTCGCCGCGACCATTGCCGGTCACCAGGTGCTGGTGGGCAACGCCAAGCTGCTGCGTGAGGAAAACCTGGAGCCGGCCACGCCCAGCGTCGATCCTGAGCTGGAAACCGCCACGCCTGTTTACCTGTCCGTGGACGGCAAGGTGGTGGCGGTGATCTACGCCGCCGATGCCCTACGCCCCGATAGCCAGGCGATGGTGGCGGAACTGCACCGCCGCGGCATCCAGGCCCACATGCTCACCGGTGATGTGAGCAGCGTGGCCCATGCCGTGGCCAAGCGCCTGGGGCTGCGCCCCGAAGAGGTGCACGCCGATGCCCTGCCCGATGAGAAGGCCCGGCTGGTGCAGCAGCTCAGCCAGGAGGGCCACAAAGTGGCCTTCGTGGGCGATGGCATCAACGACTCGGCGGCTCTGGCCTACGCCGATGTGTCGATTTCGTTTGCCTCCGGCAGCGACCTCGCCCGCGAAACCGCCGACATCGTGCTCACGAACGACAAGGTGTCGGATCTGATCGTGGCTCAGGACCTGGCCCGCGAAACCTTCGCTCTGGTGAAGCAAAACATCGGCATCGTGGGTGTGCCGAACCTGTCGGCCCTGCTGCTCGGCACTTTCCTGCCCGTGAGCCCGATCGCTGCCGTGGTGCTGAACAACGGCTCAGCGCTTGTGGCCGCCGCTAACGCCATGCGCGTGCTCGGCTTCAAAGGCAAGCAACTCGCCCCCGCAGCCCCCCCTGCACCGACAACAACGGCAACAGCCCCCCCGCCAAAACGGAAGAGCCCGCTGTTGTGGAGCAGCACCCCAAAGCGATGAGCTTGGCGGCCCTCTCGAAGCGGCTGGGCGTCGCCCACCAAAGCATCACGGCGCGGCGCAAGCGCGGCGATTTCGGCAGCTGGATCCAGTCGCTCGATCCGGCCGGCTATGTCTGGTCGTATTGCGATCGCTCCAACAGCTACCTCCGGGCAACGGCCTAAACCATGGTGTCGAGCTGCGCTGAGCTGGTGCATGCCTTGCCGAATCGGTGGCGGTACCGCCTGCGCAGCACAACACCGATCCAGTGGAGTCGCTTGGAGCAAGAACTGCAGGCCGCCTTGCCCTCCAGCCAATGGCATTGGCGCCTGAATCGCCACTGCAGCACCCTCCTCCTGGAAGCCAAATCTTCAGAGCCCAAGCAACAACAACAGGGTTGGCAGAGCCTTGTTGCCGCCCTCGAGCGCAGCGGTGCCACCCCACCCCAGCCCGACGTGGTTCAGGTGCGGGTGGAGGTGGTGCGCGATCGGCCTTCTCGCCTCTGGCGCTGTGTGTTGGCACCGGCAAACCTGGTCAGCTTTCTTGCCGCCAGTGGCCTGCTCGGCTTAGCGGCTTTGCTGCTGCTGGGCGGGATCGTGGGGTTGATCTTGCCGTTGGCGCCTGGGTTGCCACTGCTGTTGCTGGCCTTTGTGCTGGTGGAAACCGCCTTCAAGCTGCGGCGCCCCTTCACCGCAGCCCCTGCCTTCTGAAATGGTGGTAACGGAGGTTTCGGCAGCGGCGCCGCCGTGGCAGATCCGCAGCGAGCTGCCCGGCCGCGTGAGGCTGCACTGCCTTGGGCTCGCCGAATCAGAAGCGCTGCGGCGCCACTGCCGCACCGTGCTCACGGGCTGCCACTGGCTCGAGGGGTTCCGAATCAACCCCGTGGCTGGATGCCTGAGCCTTCGCTTCCCGATCCAGCGCCGTGAGGGGCTCGACGCCTTGATGGAGCTGGCCCTCACCCTGCCCCATGGCTTCACCGCGCTTCAAAACATCACGCGGCCGCGCGCACGCAGCCAGCGCAGCATCCGCCACGCTGCTCTCTGCGCCGGGCTGCTTGGCGTGGACTGGCTCGTCGGCGTGCCTGTGCTGGCGCTGCAGGGAGCCACAGCCCTATTGATGGTGCCTGTGGTGTTGGAGTTGATTCGGATCGTGCGCCATCGGCGCGTGTTGCCGGTGGAGGCGCTGGATCTGGGCTTCAGCGCTGTGTTGCTCCAGCAGGGGCTTCCCCGGGAAGCCTTGATGGATCTGGCCCTGGATGACGGCAGCACGATCCTCCAGGAGGTGAGCCACCACGAGCTGAGCCGAGGGGATTACCGGGATCTGATCACCCGCCTGGCCGAACAGGAGCGTGTGCGAACGGCCGGCCCCGATGCCGTCGACAAACCCATTGGCGAGCTGTGCCGAGCCGAACGCATTCAGCTGCAAGGGGGCGATCCCGTGTTTGTGCCCTGCCAGATCGTGAGCGGTGAGCTGGTGGCCATCAACCGCCAACTCACCGGCGACTGGCACCCGCGCCAATACCGGCCCGGCGATGCGCTGGAGCCGGGCTGCTTGGTGCTCACCGGCACTGCTGAGCTTGAGGTTCTCCAGGCATTTGCCGATTGCCCCCAGTTCAAACTGCCTCCACCATTGCAAGAGCGCAGCAACTCCCTGGTCAAGCAAGCCGGCCAGCGTTTCATCAATCCTCTGCTCTTTACCCTCGGCAGCGTGTTGGCCCTGCGCGGTGCCAGCGAGCAAGCGCTGGCCGCCTTTCAGTTCAACCCCATCAACGACTGGGAAACCAGCCGCAATGCCAACCGCCTGGCAGCCGCGGCGGAACTGCGCCTGCACGGGATCAACATCGCCAACCCGGATGTGTTCTCCAATTTGGGGAGGATCCAGCGTCTTTTAGTGAGCCACAGCTGTGAGCAGCGGCTGCATCAAGTTGAGCTCAAGGAAGAGGGCGCACCGAAGAGCGGCCTCCGCTCCGGCGAACTGATTCGCATCCTGGCTGGGGTGCAGCAATGGCTGGCAACCAACAGCACCTTGCCGCTCTGGAACATGCAGCTGGAGAACGTCAGCAATCCGATCCCGGTTCAACATCTCGAGCTGCACGACCTCAGCCAGAAGGGCTGGACCGTGGATCTGCAGGACGGGCGCAGGCTGCTGGTGTCACGAAGCAGCAGGCCGGAAGCCTCACCCCTGAGCCGAGGGGTGATGGTTGAACCGCTGGAATTCCGGGAAGGGGAACGCTGCCTGGGTTGGGTCACGCTGCAACGCAAACCCAACGAAAACTGGAAGCATGTGCGTCAGCAACTGGAGGAGCTGGGCATTGCCGTGGAAGTCGTTGGCCAGTCGGTGGATGATCCAGCCGAGGCCAGCGCACGCTTGCAGCGCGTGGAGGCCTGCCAGGCCAGAGGAGAGCAGGTGGGCTACCTGGGCGATGTCATCCAAGACATCCCCGCGCTCGCCCGAGCCGATGTAGCCATTGGCCTGGATTTTGATGAGGCTGGGATGCTCACCAGCAAGTTGTGCGATCTGGCACTCAGCCGCGATCCTCAATGGCTGCCAAGGCTGGTGGTGCTGAGCCGCAGCCTGAAACACACCGCTGATGGCAATGCTGTGATGATCGGCCTCACCCACGTGTTGTCGTCTGTGGCGACAGCCGGCCTGGCGATCAGCCCGCTGCAGACGGTGCTTCTGGCTGATATTCCCCTGCTACTGGCCGAACTGCGCAACATCAACAGCTTCCGCAGCCACACACGCGGCGCCGTTAGCTCACCATCAAATTGGTGACCATGCTGAAGATCGTGGAATAAAACAGAAAACTCACGATGGCCTGAAGCAGCACAATGCGGCGAGCAAGGCCATCCTCGAGATCCACATCACTCATCGCAAATGTAAGCGCCACCGAATAGGCCACATACAGAAAGTCCGTAAACAAAGGCTCATCGGTACCAGGGAAGATAAAAACCTGCGCCTGATCACCATCGGCTGCGGGCTCCGGGTTCCTCGAGAAATACACCTTCGCGTAGTAAACAGCGAAACTCAGGTGCAGCTCCAGCCAAGTGGTAAAGAGTGCCGCAAAAAATAAACTGATCCGCAGAGGCGCGGGCAAAATCCCCTGCACTGCTTTCACATCATGCACACAGAAGCTGAGCACCAACACACTCAAAAAGGCCAGCAAAACCGTGCGGCCCAGCAAACGCTTGCCATTCGGTTGCCAGGTGGAGAAAATCTGACGCGTGCGCACAGCATCCAAGCGCAGTGATGCTTGCACCATGCGCAACAGATCCAACAACATGGTGACCAGGATGGCCAGGGTGAGGGCCTCTGCCGGATGGAACCGGGCCAGCAACCCTGCCACCATCACCGTGGTTCCAACCACAAAAGCCCTGAAACCACGGGCTAGATCTTCAAAAGCAACCGGGTGTTGATACCCCACAGCCTTCAGGCCCTACCGATTCGCCAGCTGCTGCGCTGCCCAGGGCGCTGATGCCGTGAAAACTTCAGACCCATGCGAATGAAGCCCATGGCGTCATCGTCCAAAGGCTGAACAGCCGGAAGGCGACGCAAGTCCAACAGATCACAGAGCTGGCGGCTGTCGAGCTCGATGCCGCTGCGCATCAGGGCCTCCAGGATCTCAAGCCGTTCGCGCAGCAGGCGCAGCTGGGCATAGCGCGCCGCCTCCCCCCAGCTCTCACCCATCGGCACGGGGAGGTTGTCTTGGCCTGGCTCATCCAACACCAGCTCAGCGGTGATGGTTTCCAGCGATGCGCCACTGCCCACATGGTTCGCGAGCTGTTCGGCCTGCTCGGTCGTGAGCAGTGTGCGCATGCCGCGCCGCAGGGGCTGGATACCGAGGCGGCGCAGCAGCAGCAGCAGATCAACACGGCCGATCCCGAGCTCCTGCTCAAGCTGGGAGAGCGGCACCAGATCAGGTTGAGCCACTGCAGATCACAAGATGCGCGGCCATTGTGACCGGATCAGCCCGATTGCGCCGCAACAGAGATCACCTCTGACGGCTTCAACCTGCGGGGATCAGGTCTTGGGAACAAACAATTGCGAGAGGAAGATCAGAATCCCGGCACCAGCAAGCGCGGGGAGGATCACCGGCAGGCCTTTGGGGGCCACGGCTGAGGCAAACAGCAGGGCATTCATGACCTGTGCATCAGAGGCGACCCGTTGTTAGCACCGCTTCAGGGGCATGGCTGCAGGTGCGCAACCTCTCGCAAACTGGGCCCGACTGGCTTGGCGCACCGAGCGACGCAGACGCACCCGGTAGGCCACATGGCTAGGGCCGTAGTGACCCATCAACGCTTCGCGGGCTTCGTGCTGGAGCTCCTCGAGGTTGGTGGCCTGGATCTGCAGGTGCTGGGCGCGCGCAGTGGCCACCAGTCGACCCGGTTGGTCGCTGATCAGTTCAAACACCACATCCTGCATGTCGCCTTCCTCGTCCTGGCTTGAGTCTGGATGGGATTCACAGCAGCGGTAGGTGCTGCAGACGACGGAAAACCGTTCATCGAGGCCTTGTAACAATCGCCCCTAAACCGACGCGCAACCAACCAATCGAGCCCGCTCGACGGTGAAACTGCCCACAGAAGCGGTGTGGGACATGACTCAAACCAGTGAGACAAGCCGTCCTGAGGGCCTGAAGATCCTGGTGGCAGACGATGAGGCCAACATCCGCCGCATCCTCGAGACTCGCCTGACCATGCAGGGCCACGAGGTGCTGATGGCCAGCAATGGCGCCGAAGCCCTCGAACTCTTTCGCGGCTCTGAGCCCGACCTGGTGGTGCTCGACGTGATGATGCCGGAGCTTGACGGCTTCGCCGTGGTGGAGCGGATTCGGGCCCAATCGGAAGTGCCGATCATCCTGCTCACCGCCTTAGGCGATGTGGCCGATCGAATCACCGGGCTGCAGCTGGGCGCCGACGATTACATGGTGAAGCCCTTCAGCCCGAAGGAACTCGAGGCGCGCATTCGCTGTGTGATGCGCCGCGCCAACACCAGCCAAGCCGGCGGTGGCAGCGGCGGTGGTGCTGCCGCCAACGTGGTGGTGGTGGGTGATCTGAGCGTGGATTTCAACCGCCGCCAGGCCTTCCGCGCCGAGGAGCGGATTCGCCTCACCGGCATGGAATTCAACCTGCTGGAGCTGTTGATCAGCCGCTCGGGTGAACCGATCAGCCGTCTCGACATGCTCGAGAAGGTGTGGGGCTACAAGCCAGAGCGCTCCTCCGACAGCCGCGTGGTGGATGTGCACATCTCAAGGCTGCGGGCCAAGCTCGAGCACGACCCGGAAAACCCTGAGCTGATCCTCACCGCACGGGGCATGGGCTACATGTTCCAGCGCATTGCCCAGGCGGTGAAGGTGGCGTAGGGGGGAAATCCCCCTCAGAACCACTCAGCAACAGCGTCTTCGCGGGTATTAACCCGCGCTTCGGGGGTGCGGCGCTCGAACTCGAGGCGAATCGAACGCTCCTGCTCCCCATCTGCGGCGACGGCCCGGATCGGGTAGAGCTGTTGGCCATCCCGGAACGGCACATGCACGCGGAAGGTGCCATCGGCCGAAAGCGCCACCTGCTGATCACCGATAAACAGGCTCGCGCTGGGATCGGTGGCGCCATACACAATCAGTTCCGCGTCGGCCACCAACCAAAACGAACGCTGACGCACCAGGCCGCTGCCGGATTCGCTGCGACCGCTGGCCCACACACCAGCACCGGAATCATTGAGGAGGCCCTGCTGGCCAGCCTCCAATTCATGGAGCACCTCTGAACCAACCCGGCGACTGCGCAGACCCGCCGCCGTAGCGATCTGATACACCTGCTCGTGCTGCACACCGCCACCACTGCCCGCCTCCGGCATGGAGAACTGCTGAGGTTGATCCAGGCTGAAGGGCACGAAGGCATCGGCCACGCGCTGGCTGGGCTCGAGAGCCGGCACCTGGGCCACGGCCGAAAACGCCAGGGAGTACCAACCACCATTGCGCAGGCGATAGCCCAGCTCGACGCGGTAGTCGCGCCCATCCACGGGCACCGGGAGGAACCACTCGCTGGCGTGGTTGTCCACCACCAACTCCTGAAGGGCATGCGGGTGTGACTGATCACCGGCCAGACCCGTCACGTCGGCAACCCGTAAGCACAAGCTGGTGGCACCGGCTTGACGCGCCTTCTCGCGGTCGGTGTCACTGATCGCCCAGAAGCAATAGGCCCATTGGGGATCCCGGGGCAGAAACACCACATGGGTGGTGACTGGAGCAGCCATGGACGAGGCTGCTGCGGGAGAAGACGGTGAGCGGGGTACCGAGCCAGCGGCGCCACTCTTGGCCGCACTGGAACGCAGGGCGGAGGGGACCAACTTCTTCAGCCAGCTGAGCGGTCGCTTCGCCTCGGTCATCCGTTGCTCCGTTTACATCCCTCAATATTCGCCGGATCCATGGGCGGGGAGCGCACGTGTCAGCACATGCCTACGAGCGGTACGGTTTCCCCGAGATGCGTTCATCACCATGCAGCTGAAGCGATCTTGGCTGGCAGGCCTGATCAGCTTCCTTGCGGTGGGAATCTTCAGCCTCACCACGCTGGGGGTGAACGACGAGCCGGGACCCAACATCAAACCGGCGCCCAACGTGAGCCCGGCTCGCCAGATCGAGACGGGCATGCACATCAAGAATATCTACAACCTGTCGCTGAAAGATAAAACATTCAATGCAGAAGGATGGTTTTGGCTGAAATGGCCTGAATCAATCCAAACGATCATCGAAGCCAACCAGATCCCCGTTACCGACCTGGTAGAGCTGGTGAACCAGGTGGAAGGCTTTGATTCGCAAATCGAGCCCGACAGCAGCGAACCGGAAAAACTACCAGGGAATCGCTACCTTCAATCTTTCAAATTCTCCAGCAAGTTTTACGACGACCTGCAGAACCTCCGCGGCTTTCCCTTCGAATCACTGGAGCTCCCCATCTCATTGGAAACACGCCCATCCATGTTTTCGATGGGATCCGAGGGAATCGTGCTGGTTCCCAATCCCGATCTTGAGGAAATCAAAGGCGATTCGATCAATCTCAACGGTTACAGCACGGAGGCCAGCCGGATTTCGAGCGGCATTCACACCTACACCACCAGCTTCGGCGAGGAGGGGGTTGCCAATGCTGGCGACTACAGCATCGCAACGTTTGAAATCACGTACCGCACCAACGGCTGGGCTGCTTTTTACCGGTTCGTGCTCCCGTGGATGGCCGTGATGGTGATCCTGCTGCTGGCTCCCAACCTGGAGGGTGATCTCAACGATCTGCGCCTCGCCATCCCCTCAACGGCTCTACTCACCCTGGTGTTTCTTCAGGAGGGCGCCCATGCCGAGCTGCCCGCGCTCGACTACCTCACCTTTCTCGACAAGCTCTATCTATTTGGGTACTTGATGGCAACGGCTGAATTCTGGCTGTTCGTCTGGAGCACAAACCTGATCAGCCGGGCACCGGCAAGTGATCATCCCGCCGTGATGCAACGGATCAACCGGGTTGATTTCACCTACCAACTCACCACCATTGCCGGCGCCATCTGCCTGCTGATTCTGGGCAGGCTTGGCAGTGGGGGCTAACTCAGCTCGCCAGCTGCAGGGGGATATGTTCAAGGATCGTGATGCATCCTGTCACGATGAACTGAATCCCAATCGCCAGGGTGAAAAGGCCCATCACCTTGATCAACACCGTCATACCCACATGACCCAGCCATTGGGTCAACCGCGCCGCAAAGCTAAACATCAAGGCGATCAGCACAGTCATCACCAACATGGCCGCCAACAGCTCCATCCGGTGCGGAAAGCTGTCTGCCGAATCCGCATACACCGTGATGGTTGACATGGTTCCTGCACCCGTGGTGAGTGGCAGCGAAATGGGAACGATGGCCGTGGATGTCATTTGCCCGGCATTGATCCGAGAGGTATCCACTTGCTTCTCGCTAGCACCACCAGGATCATTCGAGTGGAGCATGCTCAGACCACTGGCGCCGAGCAAAAGACCACCGGCAATCTGGAAGGCGCTCACGCCAATGCCGAAAAAGCGCAGAACAGCTGTGCCGAAGAGAAACGAGCTGATCATGATCAGAAAGCTCGTGATCGTGGCCACGCGAATCACATGGCGTGCCTGAGTGCGGGGCAGACCTTCCTGGAGATTGAGAAACGGCCCCAGGGCTGGGATGTTGTTCGCAACCGCAAAAAGGCCCAGCAAATAATGCTGAAACGTCTGCGGCATCATGTGCTCCACAACCGAAGAATCCGCCATCACTCCTCCAGCAATTGCTGATGGGCCTCGGCGAGGGCACGCCGTGCTTCCTCACTCACCGTTGGGTAGGCAAGGTTGAGGGATTCAAGGGCATCGATCACAGCATCGGCCACCACTAAACGCGTGAACCACTTGTGATCGGCGGGTACTACATACCAAGGGGCGCGCTCGGTTGAGGTATGGCGGATCATCTGTTCATAGCTGTCCATGTAGGCCTCCCAGTGGGCACGCTCCCGGATATCGGCCGCCGAGAATTTCCAGTTTTTCTCTGGATTATCGAGCCGTTCGAGGAAGCGCCGTTTCTGCTCCTTCTTCGACACATGCAGGAAAAACTTCCGCACCACCACGCCATTGCGGCCTAGGTAATCTTCGTAATGGCGAATATCGCGGTAGCGCTGCTGCCAGATGTCTTCACCCACCAGCTCGGGTGGAATGGTTTGCCGGGCCAGCATCTCGGGGTGAACGCGCACCACGAGGGTTTCCTCGTAGTAGCTGCGGTTAAAAATGCCGATGCGGCCGCGCTCAGGAAGGCACTGATTGGCCCTCCAGAGGTAATCGTGATCGAGGTCGATGGCTGAAGGCGCTTTGAACGAACTCACCTGGCAGCCCTGGGGATTCACCCCACTCATCACATGCTTGATGGTGCCGTCCTTGCCGGCGGCATCCATGGCCTGAAAGATCAGCAGCAACGCCCAGCGGTCCTGGGCGTAGAGCTTGTCCTGCAGCTCAGCCATGCGCTCCACCCCCTGCGCCAAGGCCGCTGCAGCCACCTGCTTCCCCCCGGGCTCAGCGTGGTCGGTGCTGCCGGGATCGACGTGCTTGAGCTCAAAGCCGTCGCCGTTGCTGACGCGGAACTGACGGCTTAAGCGATGACGGGAATCGGCCATCGAGATCGATGTGCTGTCAACAAGCTGGCGAGAACCTGGAGTGTTGTCAGCAACGGCGCCACAATCAGTGGCGACCGGACTCGATCGATGCTCAACCGCCGCCCCTTACACCGCACCCTCACAGCTCTGATCGTGCTCAGCGCCGGCGCCGGCTCAGCCCTCGCGGGCCAAAGCCTCTGGAGCCTGGAGACGGGCGTGCAGTCGTGCATCGAGACCAGCAGTGCCCAAGCCTGCCGGCAAGCTGAAGCCCTGGTGAACTCGCTCAAAAGCAACCCGGCTTACGGCCGCAGTTCCCACCTCTGCAAGGAGGAGATCAGTGAACTGGAAGAGGTGATCAAGCTGCTGCCCATGCGCGATGCCGTGCCCACAGAGGTGATGGCGTCTGTGTCTGATGTGCAGCTGGCCTGCCTGCCCTACGGCTTCTAAGAGCGAGTGCCAGCCGGACAACCGGATTTAGGTTCACCGGCGAAAAACAATGCCGCCTAGTTGTCATCAGCTCTGCGCTGGTGACACCGGATGCCCCTGCCGATGCTGCTTGCAGCCACAACGCTGGAGTTGGGCATGGCCTCCCCGCCGGCAGCGCTGCAGCCGATGCCGCTGCTCACCCTGGAGCGCACCTCACGGCGGCTACCGCGCACCGGAGATCCGATCTGGGATCTCCGGCTCGACATTCCCGGTGAGCCCGTGCGCCATTTCGACGCCGTGAGCGGCCGAGCCGATCGTCAGGGCGCCAACCGCGATCAAATGGGTAGCGAAGCGCCCCTCCCGATAGGCCGCTATCGGCTGGGCGCGATCGAACCACTGGGGCACCGCGATCCCAAGGAGCTGGGCCCGATCTGGATTGGCATCGAACCCGAATTCAGCACCGGCCGGCGCGTGCTTGGGATCCATCTCGATCCCAGCGCCGGCCGCAACTGGAACAGCGGCACCGCCGGATGCATCGGCCTGATCCGCTCCAACGACATGCATGCCCTGGCCGATCTGGTGCGCCGCAGCGGAGCAAACACCCTGGTTGTGGCGCAGTAGCACCAACCTTGCTAGGGATGGAGTACCGCCGAGGTGACGGCGCGGCCACCAGCGCCCCACTGCTCCAAGCCGGCGGCAATGGGCACCTCACTGAGATGCACCATTCCTCACACCCCCTGCCCCGGCGCAAGCCGGGGCTTTTCGCTGGCGGTGAAGGCGGACACGGAGAATGCAAACCATCTGGCCCGATGGCATGCCCGCCGACACCACCACCCTGCTCGACGCCCTGCGCTGGCGCTACGCCACGAAAGCGTTTGATGCAAGCCGGCAGATCGATGCCAGCACCTGGAGCGCCCTCGAAAACGCGCTGGTGCTCACTGCCTCCAGCTACGGCCTGCAGCCATGGAAGTTTCTGGTGATCAGCGATGCCGCCATCCGGGCCGAGCTGCGCCCCCATTCCTGGAATCAGAGCCAGATCACCGATTGCTCCCATCTGGTGGTGCTGCTGAAGAAGCGGACCATCACCGCCGCCGATGCGGATCGGCTCATCGAAGCCACCGCCAGCACCCGTGGCATTGAGGCCAGCCTCCTGGATGGCTACCGCAAGATGATCCAGGTGGATCTGATCGATGGCCCCCGCAGCCAGATCATTGGGCAATGGGCCGGAAACCAGGTGTACATCGCCCTAGGCAACCTGCTCACCAGCGCCGCCCTGCTGGGCGTGGACACCTGCGCGATCGAGGGGTTCAGCCCGACTGATTACGACCGCATCCTTGGGCTGGACAACAGCGAGTACCAGAGCTGTGTGGTGTGCACCTGCGGCTATCGCAGTAGCGATGACAAATACGCCAGCTTGGCGAAGGTGCGCTACGCCGCAGGCGATCTAATTGAGCACCGCTGAGCCAACCGCTGCTTCCGTTCGTTCCCTTTGAAACACCCCATGCCGCGCAAATCTCAACCGAAACCCACGCCCCCTTCCAAAGCTCCTGCCTCCAAACCTGCGCTGAGCGAAGGCTTCAAGATCAAGCTCCAGATCGCTGCAACCGTGTTCGTGCCGATGCTGGCGTTGGGGCTCTGGCTGAACAGCCAGGGGTTCTTTGGTTAAGGGTGAATACGCCCTGATCGATCAACTGCATCACCATCCCGATTCCGCGCTTGCTGCCACCGAAAAGCCGGGATCAAATGACATGGCCGATAGAAGGAGAACAGCATCCAGCACGGGCAGAACGGCAATATCGAATAGAATGCATATGAGCTGGCACTCCCAGTAGCAAGCCTGCGGGATCCTTGAGAGGAGCTGACGCACTCCACAGGAGGCAGGCCTGCTGAAGTTGCAGCACTACCGATCTCTGGTGACCTTGCGAGCGCCGCAAACAAGGCGCGTTAGCAATTTCATTCACCCATAAGGACAAGACCATGAAAAACGTAAACAAAAAATAGCAGCGACTTGTGCTCGCTAGACTACAAACACAAGCGAAGGCAACATGCTTCATCAAATTCGCAACTCCAATCAGTTTGCCTCCTGGGTCCCCGGAGCCTACCTAACTCCCTCGGACTATCTTGAAGGAACACCTGGCAACAACCTGCCGGACAGCCAGAAGAGATCACTCACAGACGAAACCAAGATAAACGTACAGTTCATCCTCAGGAGAAACACATTTGAAACAACAGAAAAGCCCGAAGGCTTCATTAAATCCAATGAGCTGTTAAATCTTCCCTACAGGCAACAGGCGTCATTCATCAACAACTTAAACTCCGAAGACATTCGCAGCTGGTATGGAGCTTCAGAGGGAGATCTCACAGCAGTCGCCAACTACCTGCTAAAAAATAACGCCACAAATGTAGAAGCAAACCAAGAGCAGAGATCTGTCAAAGCAACACTAACTCTTGGTGATTTTAAGTCTGCTTTCCTTGCCGGAAGGAGAGATATTGTTTTCAGCGAAGGCTTGAGGATATGCTCTACTACTATAATCCAGGAAATTTTACTGATTCTTATTTGACGGCCCGAGGGAGCGATGGCGAATCTTTCGCACGCGCGGTTATTGGCAGTCGTATATCACGGACAGTAAGCAGCAATCCACCAGAAACTACTCCGAGCCCTCAGGAGAACAACACTCCAAACGGCATTTCCAGCTTTGCTTACTATCCGCTAGAAGTTGCAGCCCAGTATAATTACCCTGACCAAGCAGAAACAAACGGTGGGAAGGGCATTGGCCTTGGCATCGTTGGCACCGGCGGCGATCAATTCAACAAGTATTTGAGCATAAACAACACACTCATCAACTATCTAAGCGCACAAGGGGCAAACACTGAAGACCTTGGGAAATTCTGGAAAACCCAGCCCGTCTGCGCGAAAATGAACCTGTAATCGCAGACCAGGACTGGGTTGATGGGCGGCAAGCAGCTCGGTTTCACGGACTATGAGCTGACCACGGCCAAGAAGCGCACCAAGCGCGAGAAATTTCTCTCCGAGATGGAGGCTGTGGTGCCTTGGCAGGCACTCATCGATCTGATCGAGCCGCACTACCCCAAGGCGAGCAAGAAAGGCGGCAGGCCTCCCTATCCGCTGGCAACGATGCTGCGCATTCATCTGCTGCAGCAGTGGTACTCCCTCAGCGATCCGGCCATGGAAGAGGCCTTGATCGAGGTGCCCACCATGCGCCGCTTTGCCGGCATCGAGCTGATCAGCGATCGGATCCCGGACGAGACCACGATCCTCACGTTCCGCCATCTGCTTGAGAAGCATGGGCTGGGTGAGCAGATTTTTGACACCGTCAAAGCGCTCCTGGCCGCTCGGGGCGTAACCATGCGTCAGGGCACGATCGTCGATGCCACCTTGATCGCAGCGCCCAGCTCCACCAAGAACAAAGATGGGAAGCGGGATCCGGAGATGCACCAGACCAAAAAGGGCAACCAGTGGTACTTCGGCATGAAGGTCCACGCCGGCGTTGACAAGGACTCAGGCCTGATCCATTCGGTTGTCGTCACCGCCGCCAACGTGCACGACCTCACCCCGGCAGCTGAGCTACTGCATGGAGATGAGGAGGTGGTGTACGGCGATGCTGGCTACCAGGGCATCGCCAAGAGACCAGAAATGGCTGGCAAGACAGCGGAGTTCAGAGTGGCGATGCGGCCCGGCACGCGCAGGGCTCTTCCTGACACCCCGGATGGGAGGGTGCAGGATCTGATCGAGACGGCCAAAGCTCACATCCGCTCCAAGGTTGAGCATCCCTTCCGTGTGATCAAGCAGCAGTTCGGCTTTCAAAAGACCCGGCTGCGAGGCTTGGCCAAGAACCGCTGCAAAATCAACGTGCTTGCGGCACTGTCGAATCTGTACCAGGCCCGACGACAATTACTCGCGACAGTGTGAACAGGGACTTGGTGTGCCTGCACACCTCTATTTAGCCTCAAAACCAGCCGAAAGTGGCTGGATATGTGAGCCAAGGTCATCAAAAAATGGCCTCAGAGGCAATTTGCAGCCAAAACCACTCTTTCTGCTCGCTGCCGCCGCTCAAACACCGCTTGTCCAGAGTTTCCCTTGGTCAATTCTTCTCGGACAATACGCCTGTCGACCCAAAAAATGCTGACATCTATGGTGAACCCTCGCTTGACTTCAGCATAGCCCGCTCCATAGCGCCAAAATCAGATATCTACATGAGCTCAAATTCAGGCGACTCGAAGCTCTACGGCTCTTTCGCTGAATTGATTTACAACAAAAGCGTTGATATCATCTCGTCGTCATCTGAGTTCGGGCAAGATCCAGGGACCTTCAACCTAACTGAAGCTCTAAATGAATTATTTATCGACGCATTACTGAGGGGACAGACCATCGTTCAATCATCTGGAGACGTGGGAGCGTCCAGCAACCGTAAATTTTTGCCCACAGGATCCACAATTCCTTCCCCTAGCGAAAGCCCAGCAGTCCTGAGTGTAGGCGGCACAGCCTTGAACAAAAATGCAAAAGCCATAACATGGCCGCGCAGCGAAGTTACTCTACCAACAGCATTTCCACCATCATTCAGCCAGAGCACAATTGATAACCTAACAGGACTAATCAGCGACCAATACGCATGGAAAGCCAACTCGTTTGTACCACTAACCAAAGAAGATCGCCAAGATGCAATAGTTTATCCCACAATTTCAAATCGATTCACAAGCAAAGATTTTATTGGCTCGACGCTGCTCCCAGGAGCCTTCGATAATTTGATTGGCGGCAGCGGAGTGCAATATTCTTCTGTCCTACCAATGCCTGCATACCAGACAGAGAATCTCAGCACGCAATGGCATGGGACTGGTCGTCGCTATCCAGACATTTCAGCCCTAGCTGGCTCCAGCACAAAACAAGAGAGCACAAGCTATTATTACTTCTTAGACATAGTCCCAAATAATGCTAAAACAGATTTTGTACCTGAGGTGTCTATAGCCGGAGGCACATCTGCCGCCACACCACTTGTTGCAGGGCTCCTCTCCAACCTCTTATCATACATCAGAGAGCGGTTTGGTCAGAATCTAAAATTCGGCATGATCAACTCGCTTCTTTATGAAGCTTACAATTCAGACTACAGAGACAAATTATTTTTTGACGTCCCAGCAGGAACCAACAATGCCAATGTTTTCACCATCGCAAACAATCCCGACAATTGGTCTGGATACACCCTCATATACCAAGATGAAACTACCAAACAGAAATACCTCATACCGGTCAACGGCACAGGTCCTGGCGGAAATTTAGACACTAACCTCTCCAGCACCGGCATAGGATTTGATGCAGCCACTGGCCTTGGCAGCATCAATGGCGAGGGGCTGCTGAATCAGCTGGCGTCTGTGTTCTCTCAGCTGTAGGAAGGGACACTCATTCAGCAGCAACTTGAGCCAGCCCCGCCCGCGATGCCGACGGCAGTGCGATCAAACGGAATGGAACTGCCGCAGCCCTCAAACAAGCCGTAGTGGCGATCGAACGCACCGATGAACTCAAAGTGCGGGGCGAAGCGCGTTTGCTGCAGCATCCGATAGGTGTTGCCGCACACCGGAAACACCTTGCCGGCTTCAATGCTGTGGTGCTTATCGAAATCGAGGCGGGTGGGTGATTCACGGATTGACCCGCGGTAGACCACGGCCTGGCCATGGTCTTCGCAGGCATCCTCCAGCTCGGGGATGTTGAAGAGGCGATAGGTGGCGGAATAAAAGCGCGCTTCTCCCACCAGGGCAGCGAGGGTCGGCTCGGTGATCTCCAGCGGCCGGTCGCTCACCAAGCGCGGATCGGCAAAGCCGGCGCCGCGAGCCATACGCAAAAAGTCGTTCCAGTAGAGGGCGCCGCCGAGGCATTCGCCATAGAGCACCGGATGGCTCTGCACCGCCGCAGGCAGGCGCCGATCGGCGTACACGTCGGAGAAATAAAACTCTCCCCCGGGCTTCAGGAGGCGCTGGGCACCACGCAGCACCGCAGGCTTATCGGTGGAGAGGTTGAGCACGCAGTTGCTCACGATCACATCGAAGCTGCCCGGCTCCAGATCCAGCTGCTCAAGGGCCTCGATGCGCCCCTCAAGAAAACGCACGTTGCTGAATCCGAACTGTTCAGCGTGGAAAGCCTGATGGCGCCTGGCCACCTCCAATTGCTCCGGCGTCATGTCGACGCCCACCACCTCGCCACTGGCACCCACCAATTGGGCCAGCAAATACACATCGCGGCCACTGCCACTGCCGAGATCGAGGATCCGGCAACCCTCCAGCAGAGGCGGGCACACCAGCCCGCAGCCGTAGTAGCGGCTGCTCACCTCCGGATGCACCTTGGCCAGAAGCGGCTTCAACCAGGCCGGCACCGCATCGGCATCGCAGCAGGCACTGGTTTTGAGGTCGGCGCTGCTCTGCAACTCCTGGCCGTAATAGGCCTGCACCAACTCCTGCATGGATTCCCCAACTCGCACTGCGCTGGCCGAACCGTAGGGAAGCGCCAAGGCGGGGGGGCATGCGGGGGTAGCGGTGTCTGCCGATGGATATGCATGGATATCCATCGGCAGACACTCGCTCCAACACCTACGGAGTTGGCTCGACCACCGCTTCCAACGAGGGGCCAAAGGAGCGGCCACCCGCTGCGGGCTGAAAGCGGCCAGGCCCAGCTGGATCGGGGCTCAACCAGGCGGGCACGCGCTCGCCGGGCTCGAGAGGCGGCACCGGGGAGGGGCCAGCCCACCCCTGCGGACGCGCGGGGGGAAGGCCATAGCTCAGGCGGATCTGATCACCCGGCTTCAAGCGGGCGCCAGCGGGCTGGCGTTTCACCTCCAGCACCTGGGCCACCACTTGCAACTGTTGGCCAGCAGCCACGCTGCCCGTGCGGTGCACGCTGCGCACCAGCAGTTCAAGCGCATAGGGGGCCTGGCGGTGCTCCTGGGCGTAGACAGCCGGGGGCAGCTCCGCGCGCCCTTCGGGGGGGAGGGTGAGGGTCAGACAGCCCAGAGCCAACCAGGCCGCAGAGAAACGGTGTTTCATCGGATCACGCTCGCGGGGCCAGCACGCCGCTTCCTAGATTCCTGAGCCCGAGAACACAGTTCTTCATGTTCGACGCCTTCACCAAGGTCGTTGCTCAGGCTGATGCCCGCGGCGAATTCCTGAACGCTGGTCAGATTGATGCCCTCGCCGCCATGGTGGCTGAGAGCAACAAGCGGATGGATGCTGTGAACCGCATCACCTCCAACGCTTCCAAGATCGTCACCGGCGCGGCTCGCGACCTCTTTGATCAGCAGCCCGCCCTGATCGCCCCCGGTGGTAACGCCTACACCCACCGCCGGATGGCTGCTTGCCTGCGCGACATGGAGATCATCCTCCGCTACGTGACCTACGCGATCTTCACCGGCGACGCTTCCGTGCTGGAAGACCGCTGCCTGAACGGCCTGCGTGAGACCTACCTGGCTCTGGGCGTTCCTGGCGCTTCCGTGGCTGAGGGCGTGCGCAAGATGAAGGACGCCGCCATTGCGATCGCCAACGATCGCAACGGCATCACCCCCGGCGACTGCTCCGCTCTGATGAGCGAGATCGGCACCTACTTCGATCGCGCTGCTGCTGCTGTGGCCTGATCCCAGCCGCCGCTGATCCCTCAGGCCTGCCGGAGCCCCGTTTGATCGGGGTCTTCCGGCAGGCCTTTCCAGTGCAAGGCCATGCGCCGGGCCCAGAGCAGCAGTGGGTACAAGCGGCGTGCCTGGGGAGGTGCGGCGAACAACTGCCGCAGCAAAGCCAGCAGTGGATCGCTTGGTTGCAAGCGCGTGCAGAGCTCAGCAATCGCCTCAGCCCCAAACCAAACCTGATCCCCCTCCAGCAACACCGCGCCGCGGGCCAGATTGAACCCGCGAGCCTTGAGCTCCGTTCGCAGCGCGGCATCGGCGCGGCCATCGCGGATCTGGAGCCCGGGCACCCCACCCACCAGCTCACTCCGCAGGGCGAAATGACGGCAAAACGGGCAGCCGCCGTCGTACACGAGCACCAGGGTCATTGCGCCATCCTGATCAGGCCCGCTCCCTTGCCGTGACCCAGCTCCTGGCACTGCTCCTGGCACTGCTCCTGGCCTTGACGCTGCCGCTTTGGGATCTGATCGCAGCGCCGGCTGGCTTGGCCCTGGTGGATCCGGCTCCTGAGCACTTCCTCTGCGATGCCGATCCCCTGGTGGCGTCTGTGCATCTCGGCGCCGTGGATGCCGCCGAAATCCCCAACAGCTCCAGCGGCACCGTGCCTGGGGCCTTCATCGTGCTGCAGTGGCGCGGCGTGAGCCTGCAGCTGCCGCGCACCAACAACGCCGGCACCCCCAGCTACAGCGATGGGCGCTGGTGGTGGCAAGCGCTGGATCCCGATCATCCGGAGTTCGCCCAGCGACGTGGCGACTGGGAGAACTACAGCTGTGAACGGGTACCCACGGCTGCTTTGCCTTAACCAGGCTGCACCACGTTCACCGGTGCTCCCCCCAGAAACGCGGCAATGTTGGCGGCCGACTGGGCAATCAGCCGCTGGCGAGCGGCCCGGGTCGCCCAAGCGATATGGGGGGTGATCACACAGTTCGGGGCTCGGAGCAAGGGATGATCAGGCGCCGGAGGTTCCACGCTCAAGACATCGAGGCCCGCACCAGCCAGGCGCCCCGCATGGAGGGCATCCAGCAGAGGGGATTCCTGCACCAGCGGACCACGCGCTGTGTTGATCAGATAGGCCGTGGGCTTCATCTGAGCCAGCCGCGCCGCATCCACCAGCCCTGCCGTTTGCGGGGTGAGCGGGCAGTGCAGCGTCACCACATCGCTCTCCTGGAAGAGGCGATCCAGCGTGACGAACTCACCACCCTCAGGGATCGGCCCCTGGGCCGATCGCCGGTTGCCAAGGATCTGCATGCCGAAGGCACGACCCACCGCGGCCACCGCCGCGCCAATGGCGCCGTAGCCCACCACGCCCAGGGTGAGACCGGCTAGTTCCACCAAGGTGCCGTCCCAATAACTGAAGTCAGGCCCGGCGCTCCAGCGCCCGGCGTGCACGCTGTCGGAGTGATGGCCGGTGCGGTTGGTGAGCTCCAGCAGCAGGGCGAATACGGCTTGCGCCACGCCTGGAGTGCTGTAGGCGGGGACATTGCACACGGTGATCCCCTGCGCCTTGGCCGCTGCTACGTCGACCACGTTGACGCCCGTGGCCAACACACTGATCAACCTGAGCTTCGGCAGGGCCGCCAATGTCTCCGCCGCTAGAGGCGTTTTGTTCGTGAGCACGATCTCGGCATCGGCGAGGCGAGCGTTCACCTCGGCAGGGGCCGTGCGATCCCACACCGTGCACGGAGCAAGAACAGACAACGGCTCCCAGCTCAGATCACCTGGGTTGGTGGTGTAGCCATCCAGAACAACGATGCTCATCCCTGAGGTTGCTCAACCACTTGGCTGCCCTGCTGATGACCAATCACCAACAGCAGCAGGCTGATGGCGCCGAGCAACCCCACCAGCAACCCAACCACGATCATCGTGCCCGCCAAGCCACTGGCGTAGGCCTGGCCGATCACCTCAAGGGCCTTCGAGGTTGTCTCTTTGTGCTGCGTGAGGGCGCCGCTGCTCAACAGAGCCCGCACCTTGGCTTCGAGCTCCGGGATCTCAGCGGGGGAGGCTCCCAGCTTGAGCAAGCGATCGCGCAGGCTGGCAAAACCGAATCCATTCACCATGGCGCCACTGGCGGCAAAGCCCAGGGCAAAGCCCAGCTGACCGGTGGTGGTGCGGAAGGCGGTCACCGAGCCGAAATAGCGGGGCGGTGCTTCCTGCACAAACAACGCTGACTGGGGCACAGAAATGAACGCCAGCCCGATCCCCACCAACACCAACGGCACCACAAGCGAGGCATAGCTGGTGGTGGTGCGCAGACCGGCGAGCAGGAACAACCCGAGCACCAAGGTGATCGTTCCGCCCGCCATCAGCTGCGTGGTGCGGCGGCCTGGGCTCATCAGGCGACCTGCCACCACGCCGCCAACGGCAAAGCAGATCAGCAGCGGCACCTGAGCGAGGGCGACCTGGCTGGTGCTGTAACGCTGCACCACTTGCCAGAAATTGCTGGTCTGCAGTTGAACCACCGCCTGAGCAAAGTTCCAGGCGATGCCACTCACGATCGCCGCGGCAAAGCAGCCACGGCCGTAGAGGGAAACCGGAAAGATCGGTGCCTGGCGGCCGCGTTCGATCAACACATGCACGCCGAAGAGCACCACGCCGGCCAGGGTGGGAATCAGGAACTGGGGTGAGGTGAACCCGCTCACCGCATGGCTGACGCCGCTGAGGAACAGCACCATCGCCGCGGCGATACTGATCAGACCCGGCCAGTCCGCCCGCAACTCTCGGTTGGCGGGCATGGCGGGCAGCAGCACCGGAACAAGCGGCAGGCAGAGCAGCGCGATCAGCGGCACCAAGCCGAGCGCCAGACGCCAGCTGCTGTCGGCCAACACGCCACCCACCAGGGAACCACCGATGAAGCCGGCAATGATCAGCAGGTTCCACACACCCAGGGCCTTACCCAGCTCCTCGGGCTTGCTCACAAACCGCACCGACGCAAAGGTGAGCGCCAACACCGCACCCACGCCGATCCCCACCAGGGCACGGCCGACGAGAAACAGGCCTGCACTCGGAGCCGCCAAGGCGATGCCATCGCCAGCGATCGACAGCACCAGGCTCGCCATCAACACCTTCCGGCGGCCCAAACGATCGCCGAGAAAACCCATGAGCAGCACCGTGGCGGCCTGAGCCAGGGTGGAGATGCTGGCGGCAAGAGCCAAGGTGGCTCCATGCATGTTCAGAGCCTCGCCAGCTTTCACCAAGGCGGTGTTAGCCACGGTGGGATCGATCAATTGCAAGCTGGCCAGCACCCCGAGAAAGGGCACCGCCAACGCTTGCGTTGATGACTTGTTCATGCAGGGATGAGGCGGGGGGACGAAACGGTGGCTGGCCAACGGGGCGCAGCCGCATTGGCGCGGCTGATCACCACGAGCTGGCCGCGCCGTTGCAAAGGGCTGGGCCAGGGGCGACTGGGAGCCGCGGCCAACGAGAGCCGAGGGCCTGTGACATCCAGGCTCACGGGACCATGGGGGGCATCCGCCAGCCACAGATCCCCCTTGGCGCGCAGCACCTCCGGACCGAGTTGCTCGGCCCAGGCCAGCACCTGACTGCGCTCGAGCGCTTCGAGTTGCAGCCAGACATCGCTCCGCACCAGTTGCCGTTCGCTGTGGGAGGGGGGAGCAGGCTGCTGTTGGAGGGCCTCCAGCTGCTGAAGCAACCACTGCTGACGCCGCTTGGCCTCCACCGGTTCCAGCAGATCGGCTTTGCTGAACTGCAACACGTCGACCCCCTCGAACTGTTGTTGCACCACCTCACCAACCCAGGGGTCGTGCCAGAGGGTTTCAATCCGCTCCAAATCCACCACCTGCAACACCCGCGCGATGGTCAAACCCAACAGCTGCAGCTGACTGGCCACCCGCCGGGGCACCGCCATGCCGCTGGTTTCAATCAGCACATGAACCGGAGGCTGCTCGCGCTTGGCCAGCTCCAGGAGCGCCACTCCCAAGCCATCGCGCAGTGTGCAGCAGACGCATCCACCGCCGAGCTCCAGCACACGACCATCGCCCTGGCGGAGGCGTTCGGCATCCACATTGATCTGGCCGAGATCATTCACCAGCAGGGCCCACCCCTCACAGGCGCCCTGTTGCAGCCAACCATTGATCAGGGTGGTTTTGCCTGAACCCAGGTAGCCCCCCACCACCGTGACGGGGACACCGCGCAGGCGTGCCACAGCTGAGGCGTTGCTCATGCCTGACCTCCATCCAGGGAGCCGTACACACAAACGCCGTCTTTGAGGGTGGCCACCACGGCGATGCCATTGAGCTGATCGGGGGCCAGAGCAGTGGGATCTGCATCGAGGATCACCAGGTCGGCCCGCTTGCCAGGAGCCAGGCTGCCTTTGCTGGTCTCCTCACGGATTTGCCAGGCGGCTTCGATGGTGAGGGCCCGCAGGGCCGCTTCAGCGCTCACGCACTCCGAGGCGCCCAGCACCACACCGGTGCGGGTGCGGCGGGTCATCGCCGTTTCCACCATGCGCATCGGCTCAATCGGCGTGACCGAAAAATCGTTGTGGTTCGAGCAGTGCAGCCCCAGAGCCATGGCACTGGCCATCGGGCTCATGCGCCCAGCCCGCTCAGGCCCCAGGTTGGCCAGGTGCACATCGCCATAGAAAAAGGCATGCACCGTGAAAAAGCTGGGGTGCAGGCCCAGCTCCACGTACTGCTCAAGCTGGCCGGGCGCCATGAACTGGGAGTGGATGATCACCGTGCGGTGGTCCTGCTCGGGCCGGAGCCCGGCCCGGCGGCAGGCCTCGATCATCAAGTCGATCGCAGCATCACCGTTGCAATGGGAAAACAGCTGAATGCCCTGAGCGCTCAGCTGAGCCACCGCCTCCATCAGTTGCTCAGGCGCACACACCGGCTGACCGCGCCAGTTGGCCTCCCCATTAGGGCCCGGTGTGAGCAGCGGCTCGCCCCAGAAGGCCGTTTTGCCCTGGGGTGAGCCATCCACCAGCAGCTTGATGCCCTGAAGCTTGAGGCGATCGCGGTAGCTGCCGAAGGCCTCGCGCGCGGGCTGGGGGAGCTCCAGTGGTTGGCCGTGAAAGTCGGGGAAGCGCTCGCGCAGCATCGATGGCACATCGAGCACCAGCGGCAGCAACACCAGGTCGACCCAGAGGCGACCTTCGCGCGCCGCCCGCTGAAACAGGCCCAGATCGGCGGCCACCGTGGCGCCGTCCTGCACGGTGGTGATGCCTTTCGCGGTGTAGAGCCGCTGTGCCATCTCAAACTGCTCCAGCCGCTGCTCCTCGGAGGGCTGTGGCATGTGCAGGAACAAGGGGATGAAGGCCGTCTCCATCACCAGACCTGCGGGCTCAGTGCTGCCGGGGCGGCGCACGATCACACCACCAGCGGGATCGGGGGTGCTGGCGTCGTAACCCGCCAGTGCCAGAGCGCAGCTGTTGAGCACCGCGCCGTGGTTGGAGTTGTGGATCACCATGACCGGGTTCTCCGGAAACAGCGCATCCAGATCGGCCTTATCGAGCGGGCGGCCGTCGCTGAAGCCATCCGGGTCGTAGCCATAGGCGATCACCCACTCGCCATTGGCAACGGGGTGGCGCACCACGTGCTCGCGCAGCACCTGCAGCAGGTCGGCGATGCTGGTCACGGGCCCTGCCGGGGGCCTCTGAATGTTGGCCCAGCCCACCACCTGCAGGGCATTGGCGAAGTGACCGTGAGCGTCAATGAAGCCAGGCAGCAAGGAGCGGCCCGCCAGATCCAGCCGCTGGGTGTTGGGCCCAGCGTGAGCCATCACATCCGCCTTAGCTCCCACCGCCAAGATCTCACCGCCGGCGATGGCGATCGCCTCGGCTCGGGGCTGGGACTCCTCCATCGTGAGGATGGAGCCCCCATGAATGATGAGATCAGCAATCGCGACAGTCATCAGAACAAAGCAAGCTGTGAATGGCTCTTGAGAGGGAGGTTTTGATCAGCAACACCGTCTGACCACAGCCGTGGCTAAATGGCGATGGGGCTCAGGATCACTCACCCCAGCCGCGCGCTCAAAGGCAGCAATGTCAAGGCGTTCACCGCCCAGCCAGGTCGCTTGCACACTGATCCCGTCTTCGAGATGCATCGGATCCACATCGTGGGGGTCAACATCAAGCTGAACAAAATCGGCGAGCTTGCCAACTTCAATCGAGCCAATCTCGTGCTCACGGCCCAGGATGAAGGCCGCATCAATCGTTTGCGCGCGCAGAGCTTGATCCAGACTGACCCGCTGTTCAGGACCATGCAGGGCGCCGGACTGTGTGGTGCGCGTGACAACCGTTTTCAGATTGCCAAGCGGTGAGGGTGGGCTCACCGAACCATCGTTGTGATATGAGGGCCTAAGGCCAGCCTCCGTGGCATCTTTAACGCGGCACCACTGGGATCCTTGCTCCGGTTCAAACATCTCTCCATCCAATAAATCTCCCCAGTACTGGAATTGGAATGGCCCCATGGAGGCGTACACCCCAAGACCAGCCGCCCGACGAAGCTGATCCGGCCTGGCTGCACCGAGATGCTCCAAGCGCCAGCGGTGATCCGTGCCCAGCAGATTGTGGCGTTTAAGGGCCGCCTCAAAGGCATCCAGCACCACATCCAAGGCCGCATCACCATTCACATGAATGGCCATCTGCCAGTTCTGCGTGCAAATTGAGCTTTGATCCTGGAAATCAAACTGAAGGCGATCGCCAGCCAGTTGATCCAGAATCTGATCCAATTGTTCACGGGAATAATTCATCTCCTGCGGCACCCCAGGCTTGATACCAGCGGCTCGCACAGCCGGCGTATCGAGGTAAGGGAATGTGAGCGCGATGTTGCCCACCCAGGGGGACCCATCGGCCCACAGCTTGATCCCTTGCTTGCACAGCATCTCAGGCGCAACATCCGACTCCCACGGCCCAGCACAATCGGCAGCCGTCGACACGTGATAGAGGGAGACGCGCAAGGGACAGTGAGGCAATTGCGCCAGGGCCTCAAACGACTGTTTTTGCGAACTGTTGTAGGTCATCTCCGAGACCGTGGTGATGCCATTTCCTGCCATTAAGGCGTACCACTGAGCCGCCGAGGCGAGAGGATGCGGAACCAGATCTGGCATCAAGGCCTCCATCAGCAACATCAACGGAGGCGCTTCAAAAGCCTGACCATTCGACGTGCCATCAGGATGCCGACCAAAGGAGCCCCCCACAGGGTCAGGGGGCGGTGCCTGGGTCCACCCCATGCGATCGATCACAGCCGAATTGAAATACGCTCCATGCCCCGAGTTATCCACCACCAGCGCTTCACGATCCGGGAAATAGCGATCGAGAACCTCACGGGTTGGCGGTGGAGCGCCATGCAGCAATTTGTCAAAACCATTAAAGAGCAAGGCCTGACCAGCTGGAGCCTCAGCTTGCAGTTTCTCGAATAAATCAGTCACTGACTTCCAGGTGGGATAGCCCACATAAGGCGCAATCCAGTAAGCCGGAGGCTGCGTTCCCACCCCAGAGAGAACAGGGTGAGAGTGGGATTCCACAAAGCCCGGCAACAGCACATCAGAACCCAGATCAATCACCTCCGCATCCGGCAATTGCCTCTGGCAGCTGGCTAGATCGCCCACCGCCGCAATGCGACCCTCCGGGCTCACCCCCACCGCCGTTGCGATGGGGCAGGCAGGATCCATGGTGAGGATGCGCGAAGCCACCAGAATCCGCGGACGACCGATCGACAACGCCCGACTCCCAAGCAATCACTCACCGAGATCTAGATCAACCAGTCACACCTGTCAGCAAAGCCATCGATTCACAACAGAACAGGCCCCGCCAAAAGAGTAAATAGGCTTTCAATCCAAGGCCTGATTGAGCGCTAGCCGGATTGCCTGATTCTCTTCAGAGTCGACCGCAACCAGACCCGCTAAGCCATGTAAGAACCCTCACCATCACTTCAGGGCCATGGCTGCTCCAAGCGTTGCCCAGTACACCCTCAGCCGTCTGTCTCAGCTCGGCCTCGATCGGATCTTCGGAGTACCGGGCGACTACGCCATTCGCCATCGACGATGCAGCCGAGCAGGTGCCCGGCCTCTCCTGGGTGGCCTGCGCCAATGAGCTGAATGCCGCCTACGCCGCCGATGGCTACGCCCGCATCCGCGGTGCGGCGATCCTCTCCACCACCTACGGCGTGGGTGAGCTCTCGGCGATCAATGGCGTGATGGGCAGCAAAGCCCATCGCCTGCCGGTGTTCCATCTGGTGGGCATGCCCAGTGAACGCATCCAGAAGCAGGGGCTGATCACCCACCACAACCTGGGCGATGCGGTCTACGACCGCTTCCAGGCCCTCTCCGCAGAAGCCGCCTGTGTGAACGCCGTGCTCACGCCCGACAACTGCGTGGATGAGCTGGAGCGAGTAATCCGCGATGCCCTGCGCCAAAGCATGCCGGCCTACCTGGTGATCTCGGAGGTGAACGGCGGCCAGCCGGTTCTGGGCGCACCTGTGACCGGCCAACCACTGTCGACGATCAAACGGCAGCACAGCGTGCCCGCTGAACTGGAAGCGGCAGTGGCCACAATCCTGGCCCGACTGGCCGCTGCGCAGCGGCCTGTGGCCGTGCTCACCCACCTGGTGAGCCGTTACGGCGTGCGCGAGCAGGCCCTGGAACTGATCCGCAAAACCAACCTGCCCACCGCCCTCACCCCGAACGACAAGGGCACCATCGACGAAGCGATGCCGCAATATGCGGGGCTCTATGCCGGCGACTGGTCATCGTCGAACGAGGTGCGCGATCTGATCGGCCATGCCGACTTCGTGCTCGACGTCGGCGGGATCGTCACCACCGAACTCAACACCGGCCTGTGGACCGGCAACTATGACCCCGCCAAGGTGGTGTCGATTCAGGACAACTTCGTGCGCGCCGGCGGCAAGGTGTTCGTGAATGTGGCGATCGATGATGTGCTCAACGCCCTGTGCGAACGCGTCACCACCCGCTGCAACGATCACGGCCTAAAGCTCGAGGCGATGCCGCTGGTGGGTGAGCCCGGCGATGCCACCAGCTCCGCCAGCTTCTACCCACGTCTGCAGCGGCGGCTGCGCTCCGGCGACACGCTGGTGATCGAAACCGGCACCTGCATGACCTACCTCAACAAGGTGCTGCTGCCGGCAGGTGTGAGCGCCGAAGGCCAGGGCCTGTGGGGCTCGATCGGCTGGGCCACTCCGGCCTGCTTCGGGGTGGCGATGGCCAAAACCTCCGGCCAAACCTGGATGGTGACCGGCGATGGGGCGCACCAGCTCACCCTCAATGAACTGGCCGTGATGGGCCGCTACGGCGTGAAGCCGCGGATCTTCGTGCTCAACAACGGCCTCTACGGCGTGGAGGATATGCTCAGCGAGCGCGGCCATGGCTATGACGACCTGGCCCCGGTGAACTATCACCTGTTGCCGGAGGCCTTCGGCTGCAAGAACTGGATCAGCGCCCGGGTGAGCACAGTGGCCGAACTCGACTTGGTGCTCGATCAGATCGACGCATACGACAGCGCGGCCTATGTGGAGGTGATGATTCCGAACGAGGAAAGCCAGCCGCTACCAGAGAGCACAGTCGACAGTGGCTATCTACTGAAGACCCCTCCGGTCGGCTGACGATCCATGTCCCTCCCCCCCTGGCGACCGTTGCTGCGCGGCGCTCGCCAGCGGGAGGGGCGATCCCCGCAGGCCCGCTGGCTGCAGCTGGCCACCCTTGGAGCCGATGGCGCCCCGAGGGTTCGCACCCTGGTGTTTCGGGGCTGGGCTGGCCCCGCTGAATTGGATCTGCTCACCGATCGCCGCAGCAGCAAAAGCGCGGAGCTCACGGCCGAACCACGGGTGGAACTGTGCTGGCTCCTGCCCAAAGCCCGCTCGCAGTTCCGCCTGCGGGGCCAGCGCCTGGTGATGCCACCGCAGGTGATCGAGGAAGCCAGCCAGCAGCACTGGCAACAGCTCCATCCAGGAGCCCGATCCCTTTGGGGCTGGCCCGAACCCGGCGCATCCTTTGAGGCCGATGCCGCCTTTCCAGCCGAGTTGGCCGATGGCAGCCCGATGCCGGCCTGCTTTGAGCTGGTGCGCATTGCAATCGAGCAGGTGGAGCTGCTGGAACTCACCGGCCATCCCCACCAGCGCCGCCGCTGGCGGTCGGATCAGGCATGGGCGGAAGAGCGGCTCAATCCCTGATCGGATGTCTCAGGGGTGATCCCCCTCTGCCTTCGCCAGGGCTGCCGCCGGATCCCCGCTCAGATCGGCCTTGAGAAAAGCCGGCGTTTCTGGCAGCACCAACTGCAGATGGCTTTCGCGATGCAGCTCAAGCTGCAGCTCACGGCTCTGCAGTTCGAGCACGTGGCCGGCGTGGCGGTGATCGTCGCTGAGCAGATGCAGGTGATAGCCCGGCACGTTGATCGTGCGGGCGTAGGTGGGAGTCCAGAAGCCCACCAATGTGCCAGTCACATTCTCCAGATCAAACATCGCCTGGGCGTTGGTGGCACTCACCAGATCCACACCGGCTTCCGCTTTGCAGGCCACCCGATAGCGGATCCGCTCGAACACCCCGCGCAGGCGTATCGCCACAAACAAGTTGGCGTTGTCGCGGAGTTGATCGAGCCGGCTGGTGAGATCAGCCCAACTGGTGAGATCCGTGAGGCGATCGCTGTGATCAGCCTGAAACTGCGTGACCGCCCAGAACGGAGCTAGAGCTTCATGGGGCGCTTGCTGCACCGTGCCATCGGAGCGGGCCTGCCAGCAGACCCCATCCAGCAGGATCCCCTCACCATCGAGCCCATCGAAAGTGCCGAGGCCGAAGTTGCCGTGCTTGAGCAGCTCCCCCACGGTGACGCAGCCTTGATACACCCCCTGCACCAGGGCGCCGGAGGTGGACACCTGATAAATGGTGTGATGCTCAAGATCCAGGCATTCAGCCAGGGCCTCGCGCATCACATGGCTCGCACTTTCACCGGTGCGCCGACAGCGCTCCTGGAGAGCTTGATACAAGCCATCACCCAAGCGCACATGGAGCTCGTGGTGGGAATCCGGGCGACATGTCATCACAAAGGCTCCCTCAGTGAATGAAGTCTTGATGCACGTTTTGCATCAGTTTGAGGTTCTGGGAGTAATCGATCGGAATATCAATCAACACAGGCACGGTTTGCTGCAGCGCTTCCCGCAGCACTGGCCCGAGCTGATCGGCTGCTGTGATGCGATAGCCCTTGCAGCCGAACGCTTCGGCGAAGGCTTCCACGTTGTAGGTGCCAAGCTCCACGCCCGCTGTGCGGCCGTAATGAGCTTGCTCCTGGAACGCCACCATGTCGTAGCTGCCGCTGTTCCAGATCAGGTGCACGAAACGGCTGCCGATCCGCGTAGCCGTTTGCAATTCCGTGGCGGTGAAGAGGAACCCGCCATCGCCCGACACCGAGATCACCGGCTGCCCTGGGCGGCAGAGATTGGTGGCCATCGCCCAGGGCAAGGCCACACCCAGGGTCTGCTGACCATTGCTCACCAACACCTGCCGGGCATGGCCGGCAGGGAAGTAGCGATTCATCCAGATGTAGTGGGAGCCCACATCCAGCGCCAGGGTGGTGTCTGGCGTCACCACCTGGCGCAACTCATGGATCACCCGCAGCGGATGAAGGGGCGTGCCTCCAAGCTGGGCGCCCTCAGCCGCCGTGGCATGAAGCTCGGCAGCAGCAGTGTCTCCACTGCTTCGGAAGGCTTCCTCCACCGTCGCCTTGATCAGCGGTGCCAGGGCGGAGAGGCTGGCATCGATGCCACCGATCAGTTCGGCGCTCGGCAGGAAGGCTTGATCCTGATCGGGCGGCAACACATCCACCACCACCAGCGGCCGGCTGTTGCCGGTGTTCCAGAGGCTCGGATCAAACTCGATCGCATCGAAGCCCACCGTGATCACGCAATCGGCGGCATCGAGCAGGTGATCGGCGGGCTGATTGCGGAACAGGCCCACGCGACCGGCGAACTGATCCGGGGCCACCCAGGCCCCGGGCCCTTGAAACGTGGCGCAGTAGGGAAGGCCGCTGCCGCGCACAAACGCCTGCAGCGACTCCGCCAACCTGCCCTGCGACGCCTGCATGCCCAGCAGCAGCAGCGGGCGGCGGCTGGCATTGATCAAGTCAGCAGCCCGGCTGAGTTCCGATGCAGCAGCGGCGCCCTGATGAACCGGCCGTGCCCAGCCCGCTGAGAGCTCGCCAGGGAACTCCGCCAGGCCCACATCCTTGGGCAGCCCCAGGAAAGCTGCACCGGGGCGACCGCTCTCAGCGGCCCGCACCGCATTGCCGAACACCTCCGGCAAGCTGTGTATGGAGAGCGCCGTCTGGGCGTATTTCGTCACCGGCCGCATCACATCCACCCCATCGAGGGCCTGATGGGTGTGCTTGAAGCGATCGTCGATCGGCACCTCACCGCCGATGGCCAGCACTGGATCTCCCTCGGAGTTAGCCGTGGCCAGACCGGTGACCAGGTTCGTCACCCCCGGCCCGGACGTGACCAGACACACGCCGACCGTGCCGGTCATCCGGCCCACGGCCTGGGCCATAAACGCCGCGTTCTGTTCATGGCGGCAGAGCACCAGCTCAATGGAGGACTCGCTGAGAGCCTCAAACACGCTGTCGACTTTCGCGCCCGGAATCCCGAACACATGGGTCACACCGTGCTGCTCCAGCAGCTTCACCAGAACTTGAGCGCCGTTCATGGCGTTGAACCAAACCACCTCAACCCTGAGGGGATGCGCTGGGTTCAGCAACCAGAACGCGACGATCCGGTTACAAACCTCAAGACAATTCCTGCTGCAAATCAGTTAACCGTTGACGATTAACTCCCAGATCGGAATCACCAAGCCGCGACACTGAACGGGCCTGCAGCACACCCGTCGCCGAGTCGGCATACAACTCCAAATCATCGACAAAGCCAAAGAACACACTCGTAGCAGTGGCATGGAGATAGCCATCAGATTGCTCCACGATTTCGGTGCGGGGCATGGCTTCAATCACCGGCACCAACGCGTTGAGAGCCGCCTGCGGATCAGCCACAGCCCAATCGGCACGGGCGCAATGCGCTGGGCTCGCGCAGGGGGAGAGCGCACCGCTGTGCACACCCAAATCAGCGGGAACCGGCCCCACCCAGTGGAACAGCGCCAGGGTGAGCGTGAGCAGCAAGGCAGTCATGACTGGGGGGCAGCGGCAGGCGCTGGGGCCGGGGTGATTGAGTCTTCCATGCCCAGATCGATCTCACCGATCCAGAGCAGCAGGCCGGCGATACAGGCAATGGCGGCCAATAGCAGCAGCCAGTGACGGCGATCCATGGGGTTCATCACACCTGGTTAGTTTGAGTCGCCGACCGGCCTCCGCGGCATGCAAGCCCCAGCCCCTCTGCTGCAACGCCTGCAAGCAACAGCCGACATGCAAGGCGTGCGCCGGCTGGTGCTGCTGCTCACCCAGCTTGGCGACTTCGACTCGATGGAGTACGCCCAGGCCCTGGCACCAGAGCTGCCGAAGCTGGAAGCCGCTGGCATCCGCACCCTGGCGATTGCCATTGGCGACGCCGCCGGAGCCGAGCGGTTCTGCCGCCACACCGGGTTTCCCCGCACCGCCTTGGAGGTGGATGCCGACCCCACACTCCATCGAGAGCTGGGGCTCTACGAAGGCCTGAAAACCCCAGGCGGCCCCTGGCCCGGGTTGTTGTTGATGTGTGCCGGCATCGGATCGCCAGGCACCTTGGCTGAGGTGCTGCGGGGCTACACCGGTGATCGCAACGCCCCGCAGCGCATCGACAGCCCGCTGTTCCGCTTCGCTGGTGGGGAGGGGTTCCAACGGCCGTTTGAACTCGCCACCGTGCGGCTGCGCAACATGACGGAGGTGCTGGGCAACTGGGGCACCTACGTACCCCGCAACGACTTCATCACCCAACGCGGCGGCACCTTCCTGATCGATGCCGACGACAGCCTCCTCTACAGCCACCGGGATCCAGGCATCCTCGGTTTCTCCGCCACGATGAACCGGCCCCTCAGCTTCCTCGACCCCTTCCTGTGAAACTGGAGCCCCAGCAGCGGCCGGCGCCATGTCTCTCGATCAACTGAAGGCGTTCCTGGCGCGGCTGCAAAGCGACGCTGCACTCAAGCAAGACGTGTTGGCGGCCGCCACCGCCGACGACGTGGCCCAAATCGCCATGAAACACGGCTTTGAGTTTTCCGGTGATGAGTTACTACGAGTTTCCGGCAAAAAATTTGATCGGGTCACGGTTCACAAGAACGACATCCCCGGCGAATACAACTGATCAGCACCAAGCGTAAGTTTGTTTTCGCAACAACAACGCCCCTAGTGTGTTGCAAACAAACCACAGCCTGTGGATGAGTTTCAACAAGCACTGCTGATCTTTAGCGTCGGCGCCGTCGTCACAGCCGCCACGGCCGGAATGATCCTCCGGGGCCATTGGTCCTGGCGTGGGCGCAATCCCTGGGGGGAGGACTGAGCCGTGACACTCCTCGCTGCCACACCGCTGCTCTCGCCTGGTATCGCCTGGGCCTTGGTGGTGATCTTCGCCGTGCTCTGGATCGCCCTGGGTGTGTCCTGGGGTCGCCGGGGTCAGGGCGATGCTGACGACTACATGCTGGCGGGCCGCAATATCGGCCTGGCCCTGAGTACCGCCACCTTGATGGCCTCCTGGGTGACGGGCAACACCACCTTGTTGGCACCGGAATTCGGCTACCGCAATGGGCTCTGGGGCATGTTCAGCTATGCCCTGGCCGGGTTGGGCTTAATCCTGTTTGCGCCATTGGCGATTCGCATCAAACAGTTGATGCCCCGGGGCCGTACCAGCGGCGACTTCATCCGGCTGCGCTACGGGCGCGCTGCCTGGTGGGTGTTCATGGTGATCACAGCGATCTACACCCTGGGGTTCTTGATCACACAAGCCATGGGTGCAGGCATCCTGCTGGAAGCCCTATCGGGTTTTGATTACCGACTCGGCATGGTGGTTGTGATTGGCGTCTCGACCATCTACACGCTGTACGGCGGCATGCGCGCGGTGGTGGGCACCGATTTCATTCAGTCGCTGCTGATCATGGGCTTGCTGGTGGTGGTGGCGGTGCTGGCCTTCCAGCGCTTTCCACTGGAGCAAGTGCACAGCAACCTGGCAGCAAGCCACCCAGATCGGCTGAATCTGCTCCTCCCAGCGGGCCTGCTGATCGCCTGGAACTCTGCACTCTTCTCCATGGGAGAGGTGTTTCACAACAACATCTGGTGGTCGCGAGTGTTCTCCAGCCGCACCTCTGTGGTGTTCAACTCCTTCATCCTGGGCGGGCTGGCCTGGATGACCGTGCCCGTGGTGACGGGTTCCATCGGCCTGGTGGCCCTGGCGGACAACCTCGAGCTGCCCCAGGTGAACATGGTGTTCCCGGTGATGGCCTCGCAACTGCTCGGCGCCGGGGGATCAGCGCTGGTGTTTGTGGTGGTGTTCGCCTCACTCACCTCCACCCTCGACTCTCTGCTGGCTTCCACAGCCGATCTGGTGGCTGAGGATGTGATCTTCAAGCTGCTCAATCCCCAGTTGAGCGATGCGCAGCTGCGCCAGGCCACCAAGCTCGTGGTGGTCCTGCTGGGCCTGATCACCCTGGCCCTGTCCTGGCCCAGGCTGGATTCACTGGCATCGGTGCTGTTCTTCACCGGCGCACTCGTGGCCTCCACGATCTGGCCGGTGGCCTATGGCCTCTATTGGCCGCAAGCCAACCGCCAGGCCGCCATCGCAGCCATGGTGGCTGGAAGCGCTGCTGGGCTCACGGCCTATGTGCAGATCGCGCCCTATTGCGCGGCCCTGATCTCCGCTGCGGTCTCAGCCGTGGTGATGGCCGTTGGCACGAGCCTTCGGCCGGAACAATTCCAATGGCACATCCTGCGCGGGGAGTAATCGAATGCACCCAACCCTGGCCTCAGCGCTCCTCGCGAACAGCACCTGGATAGCCAGCCTCAACCTGCTTCGCCTAGTGGTTTTCGGCAGCCTGGCGGGCCTGGCCTTTGCCGTTCTGGCGCTCCTGGTGATCTGGTGGCGCGAATGGCGATCGAACAACGTGTGGTGAAAAAGCTGTAAAGCAATTCACACCCTGAAGGGTCTGATCGTAAAGCGATTCACCGCTTTTATGCATCAACCGCTACCAATTGGCGCGTAGTTTGAAGATTCACCGGCGATCCGCGAAAAGCGGACTCTCGGTCGTGCAGGGTGTGGATATTGCACGTTCACGGCACGCAAGGTTTCAGCGGCCTCGTTATTGCCTCAAGTTGACATGGCTTTACTTTCGCCCGAAAAGCGCTCTGACACCGCTGCATCACTACGGTTTCAACCGCTTGGGCCCGACATCTACGGCGCCACCCAACCCCAGGCACTGCTGAGCAACATCCAGGAAGACGGCGAAGCCTTGCTCGACCTCCGGGATCAACACGTGGTGTCGATCCGTCCGTTCCGCGCCGAAACCCTGCTTCAGCTGTTCCGGCTGGCGGCCAAATTCGAGAGCAATCCCAATCGCTACATCACACATAATTCGCCGCTCAAGGGAAAAATCCTGATCAACGCCTTCTACGAACCCAGCACCCGCACACGCCTCTCCTTCGATAGCGCCTGGCACCGCCTCGGCGGTGACTCGATCAACATCACCGACCGCAGCAGCACCGGCATCGCCAAGGGTGAATCCCTCACCGACGTCGCCCATATGTTCAACAACTACGGCGACTGCGTTGTCCTGCGCGACAACCACGCAGAAGCGGTCTACCAGATGACCGAATCTCTGCGCATCCCGATCATCAATGCCGGCAACGGGATCGATCAACATCCCACGCAGGCCATGGCCGACCTGTTCACCTTGTTCAAGTGGAGACCCAGCCTGGCCAACACCAGCGTTGCCCCTTCAGAACGGGTTCGAATCGGCATTGTTGGCATCCCGAATCGCATGCGCACCGTGCGATCGCTGCTGCACATCCTGGCGAAATTCCCGCAAATCGTGGAAGAAATCGTCATCATTCACGACCCCAACACCCACGCATCGGATCAACTCTTCGATCCAGGGCAGCTCGAGGAGCTCCAAGACGCGGGACTGAACATTCGACTCAGCACCAATCTGCACCGCGAGATCCCGGAGCTGGATGTGATTTACATCAATGCCATTGCCTGGGTTGGCGATAGCTACGAGGTGCATGGCAGCAACTTCCGCCTCACCCGCGATCTCCCCTACAAGAGCGACGCCATCGTGCTCCACCCCCTGGCTCGCGGCCCCGAATTGAGCACCTGCATGGACGACACACCGCACAACTGGTATTTCAGCCAGGCCCGCGGCGCGGTGTTTCTGCGCATGGCCCTGCTCACCTGCCTGGTCGACCGCACCGACCGTGTGATGGATGTGATCTGAACCATGTGCGGCATCGGCGGAATCTTTCACAACACACCCCAGCAAGCGGTGGATCCCCAGCTGCTGGTGAACATGGCGGCGATCCAAGTGCATCGCGGCCCAGACGGATTCGGAATCCGGCAGTTCGAGGACGCCGGCGTGGGCTTCTGCCATGCCCGCCTCTCGATCATCGACCTGAACGAAACCCGCGCCCGCCAACCCTTCAGCAGCAGCGATGGCCAGCTGCTGATGGCCCATAACGGCGAGTTCTACGACTTCCAACGCATCCGCGCCGATCTCACCGCCCGGGGTGTGCGCTTCAGCAGCAAGAGCGATTCCGAGATCCTGCTGCGCCTTTACCAACAGCAGGGGCTGGAGCGCACGCTGCCGCAGCTGCGCGGTGAATTCGCCTTCGCCCTCTACGACCGCGGCGACGACTGCCTCTATCTGGTGCGCGATCGCTTCGGGATCAAGCCCCAGTACTGGTGCCTCACCCCCGAAGGGTTGGTGTTCGGCTCAGAGCTCAAGGTGCTGTTCGCCCATCCGTCCGTGGAGCGGCGCTTCACCTCCGAAGGGTTGTTCCATCAGCTGATGCAAACGATGGTGCCCGGCAGCACCGCCTTCGCCGGAATCCACCAGGTGAAGCCCGGCCACGTGCTGAAGGTGCAGCGGCGCGATGGAGCCCTGCAAGTGTCGGAACAGTGTTACTGGGACCTCAACTTCCCGCGTGACGGTGAACGCGACCGCAGCCTGGGTGAACAGCACCACATCGAGGCGATCCGCGCCGCCTTGCTGGAGGCTGTGGAGTTGCGCATGGTGGCTGATGTGCCGGTGGGCTGTTATCTCTCCGGCGGGATCGACAGCTGTTCCATCCTGGGCCTAGCTGCGGCGGTGAGCCAGAGCCCGGTGAAGGCTTTCACCATCGGCTTCGATGATGCGCGCTACGACGAAACACCGATCGCCCGCGAGATGGCCGACGCCACGGGGGCTGAGCAGGATGTGCTGCGCCTGTCGGGCGAGCAGCTCTATGGCTGGATGGAACGCACCATCTGGCATACCGAGCGCACGATCTACAACACCCTGGCGGTGGCGAAGTTTCTGATGAGCCGCCACGTCAACGACGTGGATTACAAGGTTGTGATGACCGGTGAAGGCTCCGATGAGCTCTTCGGCGGCTACCCCGCCTTCCGGCGCGATATGTATCTGCATGGCCTCAACGATCTCCCCGAGGAGGAGCGCCGCGCCTGCCAGCAGCTGCTGGATCAATCCAATGCCCTGGTGCAGGGCGCGATGCTGGCGGCCGAACAGATCGAGGATCCCCACCTCACGGCCGTGGTGGGTTTCACCCCCAGCTGCCTCCAACCCTGGCTGGCCTGTGCCCCTCTTGTACCGGCACTGCTGGCGGAAGCCCATCGCACGGCCCTGGAGGGCTATTCCCCCGGCCAAGCCATCGCCGAGCAACTCAACCCCGAGCAACTGGAGGGGCGTCACGCCCTTGATCGCGCCCAATACGTGTGGATCAAAACCATGCTCGAAGGGCAGATCCTGACCTGGGGTGGCGATCGGGTCGACATGGCCCATTCGATGGAAGCGCGGCCGGCTTTCCTCGATCACCATCTCGCGGAAGTGGCCGTGCAAGTACCGCCAGAGCTGCGCATCAAAGGCAAAACCGAGAAATACGTGCTGCGCGAAGCGATGGCCGGCCTGCTGCCGGAGGTGCTCTACAAACGCGAGAAATTCGCCTTCATGGCACCACCCGCTCATACCGAGCCCAAGAAGTGGCAGCAGATGAAAGAGCTGGCCAAGACCTATCTCAATGACCAGGCCATCGCTGACGCCGGCCTCCTGAGCGCTGATGGCGTCAACGCCTTGTTCGCCCGCCACGAGGACCCAGCCACCAGCGATGCCGAACGGGTGCAGATGGATGCCGTGATCAACCACCTGCTGGGGGTGCAGATGCTGCATCGGCTCTTCATCGCCAGCGACATCCCCGCCAAGGCGCGGGCGATGGCCGACGAGCTGGGCTGGCATCCCGAAGTGTCGCCGTCACTACAAGGCCATCGACAGCAACAGGAGATTCTCTGCTGAGACTGTTCTCTTCAGCACAGATTGTCCATCGCTCCTCCGGTTGCTCCGCGGCTGCAAGCCAATGGGTTAAGGCTGCTGGCCGCCATCGAAGCGATGGCGGAGGTGGGCGCGCAGCCCGATGGCAGTGTGTGCCGGCGTGGGTTCAGCCCCGACGATCGCCGGGGGCGTGAACTGCTGGGCCACTGGCTCCAGGAGGCTGGTCTCAGCTTGCGGGTGGATGCAGCGGGGAATCTGATCGCGCGCCGCGAAGGACTGGACGCGACCTTGCCGGCCCTTGTGACTGGATCCCATCTCGACACAGTGCCCACGGGTGGGCGCTACGACGGAGCCCTCGGCGTGATCGCCGGGCTCGAGGTGATGCGCTGCCTGAACGACGCTGAGCACCAACTGCGCCACCCCCTGGAGCTTGTGGTGTTCGCCGACGAGGAATCCACGATGGTGGGCTGCAAAGGCATGTGTGGTGTGGCCAGTGCCGATCCGGCTGACTACACCACCAGCAACGGCGAATCGATCGAGCGGAACCTGGCCCACCTTGGCGGCGACTGGGCCCACCTGAGCCAGGCCCGCCGCAGCGATCAGGCCATCGCCGCGTTCGTGGAGCTGCACGTGGAACAGGGCGGCGTGCTCGAGCAACGCCAACACACCATCGGGGTGGTGGAAGGAGTGGTGGGCCAACGGCGCTTCACCATTCGCGTGCATGGACAGGCCAATCACGCCGGCACCACGCCGATGGGCGAACGCCAGGATGCACTGGTTGCCGCCGCCCAAGTGGTGCTGCTGGTTCAGCAGCTCGCTGCCGAACACCCGGGCGATCCAGTGGCCACGGTGGGGCGCCTGGATGTTTGGCCCAACGCCGCCAATGTTGTGCCGGGAGAGGTGGTGATGAGCGTCGACCTGCGCGACCTCAGCGGGGAGGTTCTCGCGGAGCTCGAGCAGAACCTGCGCCAGCAGCTCGCTCGCATCGAAGCCAGCAGCGGCTGCAGTGTAGTGATCGAGCCCCAATTTGAGGTGAAGCCCACCCCGGCCGACCCCACCGTGATGCAGACGATTGCCCGTTGTGCTGCCGAGCTGGGCTACAGCGCCAGCCCCTTACCGAGCAGGGCCAGCCACGATGCCCAGGAGATGGGACGGCGCTGGCCGATGGGCATGATTTTTGTGCCCAGCCACCGCGGCCTCAGCCACTCAGCGGCTGAATTCACCAGCCTTGAGCAATGCGTAGCCGGCACCAACGTGCTGCTCAAAAGCCTGCTGCAGCTTGATCAGGAGCTCCATTTGGGCCAAACGCCATGACCTTTTCGATCCTGGCGCGGGATCCCAACAACGGGCGTTTCGGCGTAGCCGTCGCCACCTGCCATTTAGCGGTGGGCTCCACCGTGCCGCACATCCGCTCCGGGGTTGGAGCCGTGGCCACCCAGGCCCATACCAATCCCTATCTGGGCATCTGTGGCCTGGAGCGGCTCGAACAAAACCTGAGCGCCGACGACGTGAAAGCCAGCCTTTTGCGCGACGACCCCCAGCGGGAGCGGCGCCAGTTTCACCTGATCGACGCCCGCGGCCAAACCGCCGCCTGGACCGGCGCCGACTGCGGCGCGTGGGCAGGCCATCGCAGCCGGGATGGCATGGCCGTGGCGGGCAATCTGCTGGCGGGCGAAGCCGTGCTGATCGCCATGGAAGACGCGTTTCTCTCCAGTGACCCGAGCTGGAAGCTCGGCCGACGTCTCATGCACGCGCTCCAGGCCGGCGAAGCCGCCGGTGGCGACCGGCGCTCCAGCCATGCCACCTCGGCAGCGCTGCAGGTGAGCGGTGAAGCGGCCTTCCCTTTGCTGGATCTGCGCATCGACTACCACGACAGCGCCGTGCTGGAGCTGGCCGAGCTCTACGAGCGCAGCCAACTGCTCTGGGCTCAGGCCTGGCGCGACGAGCTGGCGGAGCGACCGATGCTCAACCGAGAAGTGGCTTGAACGCCAGGGGCTGGCGCGGCTCTTGCTGCAGGCTCCAAAGGCCACTGCCCAGGCTCCGCAACTCCTGCAACAGCGCCGCTGTATCCCCGCTGTTGAGCCAGCGTGCTTTGAGGGCCGGGAGGGCCTCCTGCAGCGCTTCGATCGGCACCGCCACCAGCAGCAGGCTGTGTTCACCACCGGCGCGAGCCAGCGCCCCTTGATCGCTGCATTGCCACACCCGCGTTAACAGCTCCAGCGCCTGCATTCGCCCCACATCACCCGGATCACCATCCGCCGCAATCGGTTCCCGCAGCGATTTGCCCTGCAGCGGCATCGCCCGCTCGCCGTTCTGCTCCAGCAGGGCCAGCGCGATCAGATAAGGAGCGTCAGCCATCGGACTCAAGCAACGGATGCCAATGACACAGTGGACCCTGGCCAGCCCCAATGGCTAGCCCAAAGCGCAGGCCACACTCCACAAACCGCTTGGCTTGCTCGACGGCCTCCAGCAGCGGCAAGCCCTTGGCCCGAAACGCCGTGATCGCTGCCCCCAGGGTGCAACCACTGCCGTGGCTGTGGGTGGTGGCCACCGGCTGGTGCCGCAACCACTGGCCGGATGCCTGGCGCTGCAGCAAGTAATCGCTACCACGTAATGCCGGGATGCCGCCGCCTTTGATCAGCACCGCTTGAGGCCCAAGCTCCAACAGGGCTGCAGCCGCCCGCTCCACATCGCTCGCGCTTTCCACCGGCAACCCGCTTAGCAGCTGCGCTTCGTGGATGTTGGGAGTGATCAGCTCCGCCAACGGCAGGAGCTGCTGCTGGTAAGCCTCAATCGCATCGGCTTCCAGCAGCACCGAACCCGCCCGCGACACCATCACCGGATCAATCAGCCGCGGAATGGCCAGTGGGCGCAATGCGGCAGCCGTGGCCTCGATGAGTGCTCGATTGAGCAACATCCCGGTTTTCAGCGCCGCCACCGGCAGATCGCTCAACACGGCCTCGATCTGGGCGGTCAGGCCCTCGGGGGGCAGGGGATCCACGCGGTTCACACCGCAGGTGTTCTGCGCCGTGACGCAGGTGATGGCGCTGCAGCCATGCACCTGCAGGGCCAGAAAGGTTTTCAGATCGGCCTGGATGCCGGCACCACCGCCGGAATCACTGCCACCGATCGAGAGGGCGATCGCTGGAACCATGGGGTCTGAAGGGCAACCGTGATCCTGGATCCAGGGCCGCCATCGCCGCCGCGGCCATCACCAGGCCCAGGAGCCACCAACGCCAAGACCTCCGCCCAGACCTGAGCGGCAGGATGCCTTTTCCGCCCTGCTTCACACCCTGCAGAGGGGTACCGCAACGGCCGCACACCATGCGCCCCCCCAGGCTGCGATCGGCCCGGACGGACCAGCTGCCGCAACGCGGACAGGCCATGGCGAGCTCAGGGTGCGGTTGCGGTCATGTTGGCAACGGCGGCCGCGTGATCGGCGAGTCGCCATAGGGCAAGGCCACCGCCACGCCCCCGCGCCGCCAACCAACCCGATGGATCCCGGTGGATCAAGGCGAAGAAGGGCATGCGCTGCGGAGCAGGGGCGGGCAAGGTGCGCTCCACGATGCGCCATCCCCCCAGGCTGAGCTGCAGCTGCTCAAAGCTGAACAGCAGCAGGGGCCGTTTGCCCTCCAGCCGGCCGCGACCGCGGAAGCGCAGCTCCACCGCCCCCAGATTCACGGCATTGCTCAGCAGCAGCCCCTCTGGATCGAGGCCGATCTCCAGCCGAGCGGACAGCCCGCGCAACAGCCAACCACTGAAGGCTGAAGCGCGCTGCTGCCCCTTCGGCCACACCAGCTGCAGCTGCCAGCAACCCTGCAGCGCATCAGCCTCCACGCCACTGCCTGAACGGCGCGCCTGTTGCTCCAGTTGCAGCAGCTCTCGGGCGCTGATCTCTGGCGATGCGGATGCGCTCATTGCGGCTTGGTGGCGATCACGGAAAAGAACGGATCCCCCTTGCCGCCCACAAGCCCTTTCAAGCCCACGGCGCGGGTTTCTTCCGCCACGATCTCGGGCTTGAGCCAGCCCTGGGCCATCAACACCTCGGCCACATAGGTGAGGTGATCACGGTCGCTGCCATCAGCCCAGATCTGCGGGGCTTTGGTGAAAAACATCCGATTGGAAAACGACACCATCACCTGCCCGCCGGGACGGGTGATGCGCAGCAGTTCGGCCGCCACCGCCTCGGGGTACTGCAGGTATTGCCAACCGGCCACGATCAGCACGGCGTCGACGCTGTTGGCCTTGAGCGGAATCTCCTGATTGAGGTTGAGGTTCTGCAGCCAATAGCTATCGAGCCGCTTGTTCGCCGCCAGCTCCTTCTCATTGAGGCCGTGACCGATCACGCGCTCGTAGATCCCGTCGTCCGGCAGGTGCGACACCCAGCTCGACATCAGATCGAGCACCACAGCCCGGGCCGGGATGCGGTCGCGATAGAGCTGGGTGAGGCGGGCGCGAAAGGCATCGTCGAGATGCTGCACGAACCGGGGTTCGGCATAGAACAGCTGGTCATCGCTGCTGTCCCATTTGCGGCGCTGCGCCTCCGTGAGCACCTGAACCGCCACAAGCACCGGACATCTGGGCCGCGACGCTAACGGTGCCAGGGCTGGTATGAGGGATCACACTGCAGGCAGACGCTCGATCGCCATGGGCCGCTTCGCGCCTCCTCTCCCCGTTGCCGTCGCAGCCACAGGCGCCCTCGCGCTGGCGCCACTGCTGCCAGCCCAGGCCAACCCGATCGATTGCAGCCAGGCCTTCAGCACGGTGGAGCTTTCGGTTTGCACCCGCGCCAATCTGGAGCGCAAAGATGCGGAGCTGAAACAGGCGATGCAGGCCGTTGCCAAGGATGCTGCTGAGATGCCCGGCGGCACCTTCCTCCCGATCTGGACCGACAGCCTCACGGGCTTCTTCAACACCACAACCGACCCCCTGAAGCAATTCGAGGCGTTCAAGGCCGCCCGCGCGACCGCCTGCGTGTACATGAACTCCCTGGCGCTGCAGGGCACCGGCTTCGGCATCTTTGTGGCCAACTGCGAGATCAAGCTCACTGACGTGTTGCTGGAAAAACTTGGCAACTGAGTCGCCCAACGTTGATCTGGCTGTGATTGGGGCCGGTGCCGGTGGCTGCGCCCTGGCGGCGGCCCTACGTCAGCAGGGCTGGCTGGGATCCATGGCGCTGCTGGAGATCGGCCGCGGACCCGGCGGGCGCACCGCCACCCGGCGCTCCCGCTCCGATTGGCAACTGGCGCTCAACCATGGCGCCCCCCTGTTCAACATCACCGCATCCCCAGAGCCACAGCTACTGGAACCGTTGCGGCGCGGTGGCTGGATCACCCGCTTCCAAGGTGCCATCGGCAGCCTGGATGAACACGGACAGCTCGGCGCTGCCATCGCCAACGATCCGCTCTGCAGCGGAACGCTCTGGCAGGGCTCGCCGCAGATGGACCACGTTTGCCGCGGCCTGCTAGCCCTGGCCCAAGAGGCCGCACCCACCCCACTGATCAGCGGCACCTTGGTGCGCCACCTCGAGGCGACGTCGAACGGCTGGACGCTCCGGGGCCAACAGGGCGAAACCCTCCTGCACTGCAGCTGGCTAGTGCTCAGCGGAACCCTGCTGGCTCACCCCCGCTGCCAAACGGTGTTCGGCTGGGATGACGTGCCGCTGCAGGTGGCGGCCAAACAGAGCGGCGACCGACAGCTGCAGCAGGCCTGCGCCGCCTTGGCCGCGATGCCCTCCCAGGCCAGCAGCAACCTGCTGCTCAGCCTGCCGGCCGATCAGGCTGGAGCCTGGCGGCAGCAACCATGGCGGCTGCTGCAGTTCAACGGTGCAGCCCAGGAGCGCTGGGGGATCCGGCGGGTGTCGCTGCAGGCCATGGCGGCGGAGCGCTGGGGTGTGGTGGTCGAATCCAGCGCAGCCTTTGCGGCGGATCATCTGAGCGTGTATGGATCGCGGTCTTCGGCAGCTCAACTGCTGGGGGCCACACCGAAGGCTCAAGCCGAAGCCGATGTGATGGATGCCCTCGATCGAGCTCTGCAACAAGCCCTCGGCCTCAGCACGGCTGGAGCCGATCGGCAACTCATGCGCTGGGGTGCCGCCTTTCCCCACGGGCCAGGGCTTGCGCCGGAACTCAGCCTCTGCCCTGCCAGCCGCATTGGCTTCTGCGGTGATGCGATCGCCGGTCTTGGCTTCGGCCGGGTGGAGGGGGCACTGCGCAGCGCAGAAACGCTGGCGGATCGTCTGGAACCGTTCCTGGGAGCGGCTTAGAGCCCCAGCTCCTGGATCAGCGCCTTCTGCTTCGCCAGGGGCACAAAACTGTGGGCCGCCATCGCCCCGCTCACGGCCACCGGCGGTACGCCAATCCCGGGGAACACGCCGGCCCCGCAGAGCTGTAGGCCCTCGATCGGCGTGCTGCCACCCGGGAATGGCGAGCGATCGGCACCGATGGCAGGGCCATAGCTGCCTTGATGCACCCGCAAATAACGCCGATGCGTGTGAGGCGTGCCCTGCAGTTCCAGCACGATCCGATCCGCCAGATCGGGCACCAGCTGGCTGAACACCTCCTTGAACAGGCCACAACGCTCCGCCTTGAGCGCCTCATAGGCGCTGCTGCCGGGCTCGAGATCCTTCCACAGCTCCCAGGGTTCATTGGCCGGGCTGTAGGCATGCAGCAGATGATGCCCCTCCGGCGCCAGCGCAGGATCCAGGAGCGATGGCATCGAGAACACCAGCATATTGCGCTCTGCTCCGATGCCCCGCTGCCAGTCGCCCACCCACACGTGATGGATCGGTAGTTCGTTGAGCCCATCGCCGCGCAGGCCCACATGCCAGTGCAGGAAGCTGGCGCAGGCCGGGGTGGCTGCGGTCTGGCGGCTCCAGCGGCGCAGCACCCCCTCCTCGGGCAGCAGGCCCAGGGTGTCCCAGGGGCTGGCATTGCTCACCACCCCCAGGCGGGCATCGAGCTGCTCGCCGTTCTCCAGCTCCACGCCAACGGCGCGGTTGCCATCGAGGCGGATCTGTTTCACCGCGGCGCGGCAGCGAAGCTCACCGCCATGGCGCTGCAAGCCACGCACCAACGCCTCCGCCACCGCAGCGCTGCCACCGATGGGGTAGTCGAGGCTGGCGTTCGGCTCAAACCACTCGCCGAACAGGGTGGCCATGGCGGCGGCACTGGTCTGATCCATCGGCAGACCCGAGATCAGGAAGCAGAGCATCTCCACCCAATGGAGCAGGAACGGATCCTTGAGCTGCCGCCGCGCCATCGGACCGAATGCCCCCCCCAGGGCCGCCAACCGCGGTGCCTGCCGCAGCAGGGTGGCCGATCCGCGCGCGCCTAGGACACCCGCCATGCCCAGCCCCGGCCGCATGGCCAGCAGAGGCAGCGACGCGGCCGCCCGGCAATAGGGCTCCAGCCAACGCATGAAGGCCCGCCACTCGGCCACAGCCCCTGGACCACGCAACTGCTGCAGTGCCTCGAGGAACGGCTCAGCCCCTACGCCGATGCGCAGGTTCCCCTCCGGCAGCAGCAGCCCCCACTCCTGATAAGGCACCACCGGCACCGATTCCCCCACGGCCCGCAGCACCTGGGCCAGGGGGTTGGCGGAAGGCCAACGGCCCAGGCCGCTCCACAACGACGGGCCGGATTCGAACTGAAAGCCGCGCCGCTCAAAGCAGTGGGCGGCGCCGCCTGGCCGGTCGTGGGCCTCGAGCACCAGCACCTCCAAGCCATGGCGAGCGGCTAGGGCTCCGCAGCACAGCCCTCCCAGGCCGCTGCCCACAACGATCAGATCTGGGGTCTGCTGGGAAGCCAGAGCAGCTTGTTGACGCTGCCCTTCAGTGTGCAACCCGGCGCCAGAGGCCAACCCATTCGTGATCGCGGGGTTGGTTGTCGGGACCCGGGGCGGAATTGGTGGCGGGGAACCACAACTCCTGGCTGAAACCAGCCGCCGTGAAGTCAGCCACCAGTTGGTCGGCATCGCTGCCGTAGGGCGGTCCGCCTGGGCGTCCATGGCACCAGAAGAGGCCCAGCAGCCAGCCCTGGGGCTTGATCAACCGCGCCACGCTTTGGCGGTAGGCCGGCCGCAGGTGGGGATCAATGGCGCAGTAACAGGTGTGCTCCAGCACCCCATCGCAGCTGGCTGGGCCCAACCCTGCCGCTTCCAAGGCGCCCCCATCCAACAGATCCGCCTGGAGCCAGCGCAGGCGAGCGGGCTGCTCCCCATGCAGACGACGTGCTTCCGCAATCGCCTCGGCACTGAAATCCAACCCCACCACGGCAAAGCCCAAGGCAGCCAGGAACACGGCTTCATGGCCGCGGCCGCAGCCCGGCACCAGCACCTGGGCGGGGGGCTTCGGCGCCTGCGCATGCTCCGAGAAGAACAGTTGCAGGGGAGGCGCCGGTGAGCCCAGCTCCCAGCGATCACTGCCCTCGCGGTAGCGCTGATCCCACCAGGAACCGGTGTCGGGGGCGGGGGAGTGGGTCATGACAACAACTCAATCGACAGGGCAAAGGCGGGTGCGATCAAACAGCGACCAATCGATGCGGGTTTCGCCCTGGTGTTGCTCCAGCATGTCGACAAAGCAGCGGCCGAATGCGATCTGCTCCACAGGCCAGCTTGCTCGGGCATGCACCGGCCTCTCCAATGTTTCATCGATGCCGGAGAAGGCCACCACCAGCTCGGCATTGAGCTCCCGCAACTGATCTGGGCCCATTCCATGCAGCGGACTGCTGGCATCGATGCGGTGCATGGCCGTCCAGATCAACAAAAACGCAATGCCCTGATCGCGCTCCAGAGCCAACGGCTTGAGGCGGCGCATGCGATGCCCCTCAACGCTCACCTCATCCACCGAGAGGAACACCCGCAGGCGAGCCTCCAGCAAGCCGTTGCGGCGCTCATTAGCTAAGCGAAACGCCAACGTTGGCGAGCCGTTGTAGCTGTGAATCACGGCCAGGTGGGAGAAGCGAATCCGCGCCGTACTGCGGGAAAACCGCGCGAAGGCCAACCCGGTGGTGAGGGCAATGAACAGCAATCCACTCAGGGATTCCGCTGTCACCACGAGATGGGCATACAGGCTCACCGGGTGCAGAACGCCGTAGCCGATGGAGCCGAGGGTTTGCACACTGAAGAAGAAGGCCTCCGCGAAGCTGACGACCTCTCCTGTTGCACCACCAATCCCGCCAGGATCCAGCGAGTACAGCCCCGCAAACAGCAGGTTGATCGCGAGGTAAACCAGCGCTACCGAGGCCAGAAAGGCCGGCCACGACATCGCCAGCGCCAAGAGGTACGGCTCACGCCAATGCCGCAGCCAGCCACCGCGACGATCCATCGAAACCAAGAGGCCGGATCGTCGTCGCAACCTCTGGACCGATCGATCGAGCGGGGGTGGTTTCATGCGAGCCAACACCCAGGAGCACACGGCATGGGGCCTTTCTGCATCGTATGAAGAGCGGCGCAAGCCACAGAGGCGCTATGCGCTGATGGAGCAGCCGAACCAGACTGAATTCAGCCGCTCTGCAGGCGCTTGCCCAACGTTTCCCCGGAGTTGCTGAAGCTGGCTCCCCTGTTGGTAGGGCGGGTGCGACGCGGCGTTGTGGGCAGCAGCCGTTATGCCCGTTCGTTGCGCGACGCCGTGCGCCAGGTCGCGCACGAAAACGATGGGCGCCCCGTGCTGATCACGGGTGAACCCGGCCTCGAAAAAGACAACCTGGCCGCCCTGATTCACTTCGGCTCATCGGCGCGGAAACAGCTGATGGTTCGCCTCGATGGGGCACTGCTCAAACCAGATGGCAGTGATCTGTTCGGCACTGGTGGGGTCTTGGAACTGCTGGGGGCGGGCTCCCTGCTCATCGACCAGCTGGAGCACGTGCCCGAGGCTCTCATGCCTCGCCTAGTGCAGTTAGCCAAGGACAAAACTTGGGGTGAAGGCAGGAAGCACCGTTGCGAGGCGCGGTTGTTTTTCACCACCGAAACCGCGCAGCCAGAGTTTGATTCGTTTTGCACCACGATCCGCGTTCCGCCTCTGCGCGTCCGCCGTGGTGATCTGGGGGAATGGTTGCGCTACGGGATCCGGCAACAGAGCCGCAAGATGGGCTGGAGCACACCGCCGGATGTACAGGATTCGGTGATCAAACGACTCCAGAACTACGACTTTCCGAACAATCTGCGCGAACTGGAAGAGCTGATCCATCGCGCGCTGCAACAGGCACGGTGTCAAAACCAAGAGTCGTTTCCAGATCTGCTTCCTGAAGACGTGTTCTGGACGCCGGCTCGGCAACAGCGCTATCGCTTTGACATCTGGCGCTGGAAGCCTTATCTGCGGGGCCTGATGCGGGCGCCATGGCTCTGGAACAGCTTGCTGTTTGGCCTGGTGAGCTGGGTGTTTGTGCTGGTGAATGTGTGGCTGTGGATGGGACCTCAAGACCGCAGCCATAACGGCGCCCTCAACTTGTTTTGGGCCTGGTGGTGGCCCTTGATCCTGCTGAGCTTTCCCTTGGTGGGGCGACTGTGGTGCTCCATCTGCCCCTTCATGGTTTGGGGGGAGATGGCGCAGCGTCTCTCACGCGCCCTGGGGCATCAGCCCGGCCGGTGGCCCAGAGGTGAGTCCGACACCTGGGCATCGCCTGTGCTGGCGGGCGGATTTGCCCTGATCCTGCTGTGGGAGGAAGTGTGGAATCTGGGCAATACAGCCTGGCTGAGCAGTTGCCTGCTGCTGCTGATTACAGCTGGTGCCGTCCTGGGATCGCTTCGCTACGAGAAGCGGTTCTGGTGCCGCTATCTATGCCCAGTTGGGGGAATGAATGGTCTGTTCGCCAAACTATCGATTCTCGAATTGCGCGCTCAGGTGGGTACCTGCAGCGGCAGTTGCAGTAGCTATGCCTGCTTCAAAGGCGGCCCCGCCGATGGAGAAGGCCTGCGCACCAACGGCTGCCCACTTGGGACGCACCCCGCCCATTTGAATGACAACCGCAATTGCGTGCTTTGCCTCACCTGCGCTCAGGCCTGCCCGCACCGCTCCGTTCAGCTCTCCTTGCGGCCTCCCGCAGCGGATATCCAACGCACGATGGACCTTCCACCGGGTGAACCCGCCTTGCTCCTGATCCTGGCCGGTGATCTCAGCTTGCATCACTGGCAGCGCCTTCTTGGCTGGCTCCCGGCTGCCCCGGCCAGCCTCAGCGATGGCCATCTTCTGCCACGGTTGGCGGTGGCCAGCTTGGCGCTGGCACTCCCGGCGGGACTGTTTGGGTTAGCCGGGTTGGTTGTGCCCAAACAACGCTTGCTGCAGGGGCTTTATGGCTTGCTACCGCTGGTGTGGGCCTTGCTCCTGGCGCGCCATCTGCCCCTGGGCATGGGCGAAGCCGGGATGCTGTTGCCAGTGTCGGCATCAGCCTGGGGGCCGGAATGGAGCACGGCGCTGCCCGCCTGGAGCGCCGACCCTCACGTGATCGCTTTCTGCCAAAGCGCTGTGCTGCTCGTGGGCTGGCTTGGCGCCGTGGTTCTATTGCGGCGTCAGTTTGCAACCCAGCGCGCGAGCTGGCTCGGATCCTCAGGCCTGGCACTCGCCCTGGCCATGGTTGGTCGATGGCTGGTGGCGATCTAGGCGCTCAGTCGATCAGCGCACCGTCCATCTGGGCATCCTGCAATTGGGTATCGCGTAGATCGCAATCGCGCAGGTCGGCTCCCCGAAGATCACAACCGCGCAGATTCGCCCCGTAGAGGCAGCTGCCTTTCAAGATGGCTGCGTGCAGGTTGGCCCCCTGAAGCAACGCAAAACTGAGATCGGCTCCCGAAAAATCCGCATACCCGAGATCGGTGAGTTGATCCTGGCCTGAACGGAAATCAGCTTCCACGAGCCGGGCACTGCGCCAGACACTCCTCGCCGCCACAACGCCACGCAGACAGCAGCGATGCATCAGCGCATGGCTGAAATTGGCTCCCTGAAGCCGCGATCCCGATAGATCGGCTTCATGCCAACACGACGATGGGGCATCCAGCTCCGAGAGATCGGCACCCCAGATCAAGGCCTGCTGAAAGCAACAGCGATGGGCCTGCGCTCCTCGCAACGTGGCGTGGCCGAAGCGGGCTTCTTTGAAGCAGCTGCCATCCAGGTTGCATCCAGATAAGTCGAGGTCGAGACCATCGATCTCGCCAAGCCTCAGCGAGCGGAGATCCTTCTGCCCAGCCGCCAACGCCGCTCGCAACTGGGCAAGGTCACTGGGTTGGGGCTCCATCAGAGGATCGCGGCCAGGGCATCCAATTGCTGACGGCGGGAGGCGAGCAGGAGCTTCTCTGCCTGGGCGATCAGCTTGAACACGGCCTTGTCGTTCACCTCGTAAAACACCAGCGACCCCTCCGGCCGGCGCTGCACCACACCAGCGATGGTGAGCAGCTTGAGGTGCTTCGACACCAGGGCCTGACTGAGCGCGGTTTTCTCCACCACAGCGGTGACGTTGAGTGGGCCACCTCGGAGAGCCTCCAGCACCGCCAGTCGATTGGGCTCCGAAAACACCTTGAAGTATTCAGCCAGGTGCTCCATAGCCCCACCGGTCACGCAGGAGAAAGATAACGCGCTCTAGCGCTCAAGGGATCTCACTGTTGCGTGATCTGCAGAATCACGATGCCGTTATATGCTGAATCCGCTTTGCTTCGGAGGCCTGCTCCATGGCTGTGCTGCTCGCTGAACCCGTCCGCGCCAAGCCCTGGCTATGGCCGCGGCGCTGGGTCGACCAAGAGCCTTTGCTGGAACGTCAACACGACGGGCTTGAGGCCAACCTGGCTGAACTGCTCTGGCTCCATGGCCCCATGCAGCCTGCCTGGACTGCGGCTGAAGCGTTGGCGATTGAGCGTGGTTGCCGGCGGCTGATCTGGGATTTACGCCTGCACCTGCGCCTGGAAGAGCGCTGGCTTTCAGCGCAGGGCTGCCTCTGCCCAGGGCACCGCGGCGTGCATCTGCAAGCCGTCAACGACGCCAAAGCCGCTCTGCTCGAGACCTCCGGCGATCGCCAGGCGCGCCTGCGCTGGTTGCTCGCACTGCAGAGCTGGTTCACCAACCACCGCCACGGCCCCGATGCCACGGCCTACGGCATCGCCCGCTCCAACGCTTCTGTCCGCTGATGACTGCCACCTCTGCCGCTCCTGCACCGCACCTGAGCGAAGACCTGCTCACGCCGCGCTTCTACACCACCGAAATCGCCAAGGCCGCCCGAACGGATCTCGAGGCGGAGCGCCCCGCTTTTGAGGCGATGCTCAATGAAATGGAGGCCGACTACAACCGCGACCACTTCGATCGCAAGGCGCCCCTGGATCGCCTGCGCGACCTCGCCCCCGAGCAAAAAGAAGCCTATGAAAGCTATCTGGTGCGCTCCTGCGTGTCGGAGTTTTCGGGATTCCTGCTCTTCAAAGAACTCTCACGCCAGCTCAAGCTCGCCAAACGGCCTGAGCTCAGCCGCCTGTTCAACCTGATGGCGCGCGATGAAGCTCGCCACGCGGGCTTTCTGAATCGAGCCCTGGTGGCCGAGGGCATTGTCATCGATTTGCCAGCCCTCAGTGGCAAACGGCCGGTGACCTGGTTCCCGTTGAATTGGGTGCTCTATTCGGTGTATCTATCCGAAAAGATCGGCTACTGGCGCTACATCCTGATCGATCGCCATCTCAAGGCCAATCCGGAGAACGCCTTCGCGCCGCTGTTCGATTTCTTTGAGCCCTGGTGTCAGGACGAGAACCGCCACGGCGACATCTTCAACATGCTGATCCGCTGCTGGCCCGGCCTCAACAGCGGCCTGCGCGGCCGGTTGCTCAGCCGCTTCTTCCTCTGGAGCGTGTTTCTCACCCACAGCCTCACGGTGTGTGAGCGCGGCAACTTTTATCGCCTGCTCGGCATGGATCCCGACCGTTTTGATGCGGAGGTGATGCGCCAGACCAACCGCACGGCCCGCCGCGCCTTTCCGGTGGTATTTCAGCTCACGCCCACCTATTTCGAGCTGCGTGATCAGCTGGTGGACACCTTCCGCCGGATCAAAGCCAGCCAGGGGCAACCCGTGCACCAGCTGGGGCTGAAGCTGCACTTCGCCAGCCTGCTGCTGCGCCAGTTCCTCCAGCCGATGGAGGTGGCGGCATGACGACCGCCCGGAGCATGCCGCCGCTGAGGAGCGGCATCAGCGTGAGCCCCCGCCGCCAGCGGCGCCGATGGGGCACCACCGTGTTCATGGTCGTGATTCACGCCCTCGCCCTGGTGGCGTTGTTGCCCCGCTTCTGGAGCTGGGAGGCGATCGGCACGCTGTTGGTGCTCTATTGGCTCACCGCCTGTGTAGGGGTCACGCTCGGTTACCACCGCCTCCTGGCCCATGGAGCCTTCACGGTGCCCCGCTGGCTTGAGGCGCTGATCACCACCTGCGGCACCCTCAGCTGCCAACACGGCCCGATCGATTGGGTGGGGCTGCACCGCCACCACCATCTCCATTCCGACGATCCGGCCGACCACCACAACAGCCATCTCGGTTTCTGGTGGAGCCACTTCGGCTGGATGCTGCGGGATGTGCCGGCCCAGCGCTACGTGCACCAGCTCACGCCCGACATGCAACGGGTGCCCTACTACCGCTGGCTGAACCGCAACTTTCTGCTACTCCAGCTGCCGCTGGCGGCACTGCTCTACGCCCTAGGCGGCTGGCCCCTGGTGCTGTGGGGCATTCCGCTGCGGCTCGTGCTCGTGTACCACGTCACCTGGCTGGTGAATTCCGCCACCCATCGCTGGGGCTATGTCAGCCATGCCAGCGGCGATGGCTCCCGCAACAACTGGTGGGTGGCGCTGCTCACCTTCGGCGAGGGTTGGCATAACAACCATCACGCCTATCCCAGCAGCGCCCGCATGGGGTTCCGCTGGTGGGAGGTCGACCTCACCTGGCAGCACATCCGCCTGCTGCATCGCCTCGGCCTGGCGCGCCGTATCCGCCTGGCCCCACATTTACAGACAAACTGATGCAACCATCTGATCCCATCAAAGTCTTCATCGGCTTCGACTCGAGAGAGGACGTCGCAGGCAATGTTCTGACAGATTCAATCCAGGCTCATGCAAGTAAGCCCGTACAAATTGGGCAGGTCAGACTGACACAGATTGAAGGCGTCTACCACCGATCCAAGCATCCACTTCAAAGCACAGAATTCTCCTTCAGCAGATTCCTCGTGCCATGGATCTGTGGCTATCAAGATTGGGCGATTTTCATGGATGCAGACATGCTCTGCCAAGGGGATATCACTGAGCTCTGGGATCTACGCGACGAGCGCTACGCAGTACAGGTTGTTCAGCACAATCACCACTGCTCATCTGGCCGGAAGTTCCAAGGCATGCCCCAGAGCCCTTACCGCCGTAAGAACTGGTCATCAGTCATGCTCTTCAACTGCGCACGATGCAAAGCTCTTTCACCGCACTATGTGAACACAGCTAGCGGACTCGAACTTCATCAGTTCGAGTGGACCACAACTGAAGAGATCGGTCCGTTACCACCACAATGGAATGTCCTAGTTGGCGTTCAGGAGGTTCCTGCTGATGCTCGCCTCTTGCACTACACGCTCGGCGGCCCCTGGTTCGATGACTGTCGCTCGATGCCGAGATCAGAGCTTTGGGAAACAGCCCGACAAGCACTCAATCACCCCCTACCGCTCTAAGGCATGGTCCTCGACACATCATCACTTCGGACACCACAATTCAAAAGCTCTATCTACATCGACGCCTATAGCCGCATCAACGGCATGGTGGTTGTGGGAGAAGGTCTGGCTGACCGGCACTTCCGCCTCCTCGCCAGGGCCATTCCGGAAGACCAGCAGGAGCTTGAGAGGCTGGCGGCCATGGAGGGCCGCCACGCCAGCAATTTCGTGGGCTGCGGCCGCAATCTTGGGGTGAAGCCCGATGTGGGGCTAGCCCGGCAGCTCTTCGCGCCCCTGCACGCCCTGTTTCTGGAACGCGACCGCGCGGGCGATCTGGCCGGCTGCCTGGTGATCCAGGGACTGGTGGTGGAGTGCTTCGCGGTGGCGGCCTACCGCCACTATCTCCCCGTAGCCGATGCCTATGCCGCACCGATCACGGCGGCCGTGATCGCGGACGAGGGGGAGCACCTCGGCTATGCCGAGCACTGGCTGCGGGAGCGTTTTGCTGCCGTGGAGACGTCTGCTGCCGCGATCGCGAAACGGGCTCTGCCGATTACCCTCAGCATCCTGCAGAGCCTCACCGCCGACCTCCAGGCGATCGGGATGGATCCGATCGAGCTGGTAGCCAGCTTCAGTGAGCTTTTCCAGCAGACACTGGAAACGATTGGTTTCGAGCCGCCTGCGGCCCGGCGGATTCTGGCCGGGGCCGCAGCGGCCATGGTCTGAGCAACGCTCAGCCGACATTGGCCAACGGCGCCGGAGCGGGAAGCTCCAGCGCCTCATCCATCAGCCAAGCGCTGCTCAGGCTGATGGGTTGCAACTGCCCCCCGAAGCGCAACTGCAACCACTCCGCCGCTCGCGGGTCACGGATCGCCAGAGCCTCGTTGCTGCCCGCGCTGAGCTCCAGACCGCAAAACCGCAGCTCGGCCAGGTGCTCCGGCGACAGATACCAGAGGCCGCCGCTGCCATCGCTGAGATGGCGGCGGCGTTCCTGCATCAATTCGCGCAGCTGACCATCACCGCTGAGCTGGCGGCTGGGGGCCAGTAATAACTGCACATCAAGCTGCGACTGAAACGGCTGAGAGGCGAAGGGATGAGCCATCGGCACGGTTGCAACGAAATCGCAACCAGAGAACTGCGAAACAACAGTAGCGTTATAACGTTGCCTCAGTTCGCGCCGCGATGCCGCGGTTGCATCCATGCTCGATTCCACGGCTCAGCTGCCTTCGATCTCCGACCACGCCGGCCCTGCCGACGCCCAGCTGCGCAAGGGCTTCGGCCCGCGGGTGCGCAAGCTGCATGCCCGCATCGGTAAGGCCCATCACCAGGCGGAGGGCATGGTGTTCTCACGGGCCCTGCTCAACGGCGAGGCCTCGCCCCGCCAGTTGGCCGCCTTGATGCGCGCCCTGGCACCGGCCTATGCCCTGCTGGAGCAGGCGGGACCAGAACTGGCCTCCGCCCTTGGTGGCCGCTCGATTCCCTGGGCAGCGCTGGAGCGCAGCGCTGCTCTGCAACACGATCTAGCCACGCTCTCCACGGTGGAGGCCACACCCCCATCGGCGGCCGCTGCGATCTGGCTGGAGCAGCTCCGGCTACTGGCCCGCCAGGCTCCCCACCGCTTCATGGCCCATGTGTATGTGCGCTACGGCGGCGACCTCTCCGGCGGCCAGCAGCTGGGGGAGCAGGCCAACGCCATCCTGCGCAACCACGAGCGACCGGCCCTGAACTTCTGGGCCTTTGACCAGGATCGCTCCACCCTCAAGCATCAACTTCACGACGGCTTCGAGGCGATGGACCTCTCCGCAGAAGAAGAGGAGGAGCTGCTGGAGGAAGCCGTTCTGGCCTTCCACACCACCCAGCGCTTGCTGGCTGAGCTGGCCCAGCTGGTCTGAACCGCCTGCGCCATTGATTCCCACGCCCACCCTCCACCTCTGCCATGCCTGCTGCCGCCACCACCAGCCTCAGCCCGATCGAGCTGCTGCTCAAATACGACAAGCCGGTTCCCCGTTACACCAGCTACCCCACGGCGGCAGCCTTCACCCCGGCGGTGGGGGAGGCGGAGCTGCGGGCGCAGTTGGCTCAGCCCACTACGGCGCCGTTGTCGCTGTATGTGCATGTGCCCTTCTGCCGCCATGCCTGCTGGTACTGCGGCTGCAACCGCATCACCACGCAGCTGGGCTCGAAGGTGGTGGAGCCGTATCTGGCGGCCTTGGCCAAGGAATTGGAGCTGATCAGCGCGGCGATGCCACAGCGGCGGCGCCTGGCCCAGCTGCATTGGGGCGGTGGCACGCCCAACTATCTCAATGCCGACGAAACGCGGCAGCTCTGGCAACTGATCGAGCGCCATTTCGATCTGGAGCCGGATCTGGAGGCCTCGATTGAGGTGAATCCCGAATTTCTCAGCCGTGATGCGGCCCTGCAGCTGCGCGCCCTGGGCTTCAACCGCATCAGCTTCGGCATTCAAGATGCCGACCCTGAGGTGCAGAAGGCGGTGAATAGGGTGGTGCCCGTCGAGCAGCTGCGGCGGGTGATGGGTTGGCTGCGGGAGGCAAGCTTCGCGAGCGTGAACGTGGATCTGATCTGCGGCCTCCCCCTGCAGACCCCCGATCGCTTCCGCACAACCCTTGAGCTGGTGCAGGAGCTACGCCCCGATCGCATCTCGCTCTTCTCGTTTGCCTATTTGCCGGAGCAACTGCCACTGCAACGCAAGATCGCGGCTGATGATCTGCCGAGCCAGCGAGAACGGATCGTGATGCTCGAAGACGCTCAACGCCTGCTTTGCTCCGCCGGCTACGAAGCTATCGGCATGGATCACTACGCCCTGGCTGGCGACAGCCTGGCCGCCGCGGCCCGAAGCGGCCGCTTGCATCGGAATTTCCAGGGCTACACCACCGGCGGCGAGCTGGAGCTGCTGGGGGTGGGACCCACTGCGATCAGCCAATTTCCCCACCTGTTCGCCCAGAACGAGCGCGATCTCAAGGCCTACACCGCGGCCCTGGCCGAAGGGCATCTACCCGTGGAACGGGGCTTGGTGGTGCGCGATCCGGAGGTACTGGAACGCCGTGAGCTGATTCGCCAGGTGATGTGCACATTCAGCCTCGAGCTTGAGCTCGAGCGCTATGCCCTCGAGTGGCAACAGCTTCAGGAGTTAGCCCGCGATGGGCTGGTGAAATTAAGTGAACACAGCGGCCGCGGGCAGGCCACGGTGACCACCGAGGGCCGCTGGCTGATCCGCACGATTGCCGCGGTGCTGGATCCAGCGCAGCGGCAACGCGCCTCGGGCTCAAGACTGGTTTGATGGCGCTGCGGGAAGGCTGCTGAGGGCAGCCACCTGGTCGGGGCCGAGCAGAAGCTCTGCCTCCCCATCCGCCAAAACCAGCTTGAGATGCAGGGGCAACACCGCACTCGGGCGAGGCTGCAGGCCCTCTAGATCGAACTGAGCCGAATGGAGCGGCAATGGCGACTCGCCTGGCGCCACGAGCTCGGCACTGCGGTTGTCGAGCTGCCAGAGGCGGCCAAAGCCGTCATCGAGCTGCAAGGGCTCATGGTGATCCAGGGCCGCTGCAGGTGTGCGGGCCGTGAGCCGCAGCCTCCAGCCCGGGGCGTAAGCGGGATCAGGCTGCGGGAACACCACCAGCCCCCAAGGCTCACCATCGCCATCGCGGAGATCCCAGCGCTGGATCTCCGCCGCCCCGGCGCCGGCTGGAAGGAGCACGAGAACCAAGGCCAGCAGGAGGCCCCAAAACATTTGAGCAGAAATACGCATGGCGAAGTCTCGCGCTTAGGAGTTCATAACGGTAGTGTAGTTACAGGAAGAGGGGATGACCTCCTTGGCTTCCGGTCCTGCACTCTTTGCAACCATGACCACAACCTCCTTGGCCCCTGCGCGTGGATCGCGCTGGCTGGCCTTCAGGGACTGGGTCACCAGCACCGACAACCGCCTTTACATCGGCTGGTTCGGCACCCTGATGATCCCCACCCTGCTCACGGCGACGATCTGCTTTGTGCTCGCCTTCATCGCTGCACCGCCTGTCGACATCGACGGTGTGCGTGAACCCGTCTCCGGCGGACTGCTCTACGGCAACAACATCATCACGGCCGCGGTGGTGCCCAGCTCAAATGCCATCGGCCTGCACTTTTATCCCATCTGGGAGGCCAGCAGCCTGGATGAATGGCTCTATAATGGAGGGCCTTACCAACTGATCATTTTTCACTTCCTGATCGGCATCTTTTGCTGGATGGGTCGGGAGTGGGAACTGAGCTATCGCCTTGGGATGCGCCCCTGGATTGCCGTGGCCTACAGCGCCCCGGTGGCTGCCGCCACCGCCGTTTTACTGGTGTACGCCATCGGCCAGGGTTCGTTCTCGGATGCCTTACCCCTCGGGATCTCAGGCACCTTCAACTTCATGTTGGTGCTGCAGGCCGAGCACAACGTCTTAATGCACCCCTTCCACATGCTCGGTGTGGCTGGCGTGTTTGGCGGTTCGCTGTTCTCAGCGATGCATGGCTCCTTGGTGACCAGCTCACTGGTGCGTGAAACCACCGAACAGGAGTCTCAGAACCGTGGCTACAAGTTCGGGCAGGAGGAGGAGACTTACAACATCGTGGCCGCCCACGGCTACTTCGGTCGCCTGATCTTCCAATACGCGAGCTTCAACAACAGCCGCAGCCTTCACTTCTTTCTGGCCGCCTGGCCTGTCGTGGGGATTTGGTTTGCAGCGTTGGCCGTGGTGAGCTTCTCCTTCAACCTCAACGGCCTCAACTTCAACCACTCGGTGCTCGACAACCAGGGCCGTGTCATTGAGACCTGGGCCGACATCCTCAACAAGGGTGGACTGGGAATTGAAGCGATGCATGAACGCAATGTGCACAACTTCCCGCTCGATCTGGCCGCCACCAACGTTCAGCCTGTGGCTCTCACAGCACCTGCAATCGGTTAGTGGGGCTTTGAACCCCGCCCAGCTGATCAGGGCAAAAGGGCTTGGTTGAACCAGGCCCTTTTCTGTTCTCACCCGTCACACCCACTGCTCCCTTGCTCCTTCCCCGATGTCACAAGCCATGCGTTTTGTGGTGCCACTGCTCAGCACGCTGATTGCAGGCCTCCTGCTCACTATTCAGCCCGCCATCGCCCTGGCCAGCCAGGGAGCCGCTCCCGTGGACCCGGCTGTCTTGGCGAAGGCCGTGGATCAGATGGAAGAGCTGGATCGCATGCGCATCTCCCTCGCCTCATCCCTGGAGGGCAATACGGAAGAGCCCACGATGGACACGATGCGCGACGTGTGCATGCCCGTCGGCAAGAGAGCCATGGCGATTGGCCAGGAAAACGGCTGGACCGTGCGCCAGGTGGCCAGCAAATACCGCAACCCCGACCACGCCCCCATCGGCGCCCAGGAGAGTGAGGTGATTGATCTCTTCGCCAAGCACCCCGAAATCAATGGGCTCTGGGAGCCAGCCAGCGCTGAGCAGGGAGCAGGCGTGAACTACTACCGGCGGATCGATGTGCAGCCCAGCTGCCTGGCCTGCCATGGCAACCGAGACAGCCGGCCAGCCTTCGTGAAAGATAAGTATCCCCAGGACAAAGCCTTCAACTTCAAGCCCGGAGACCTACGCGGCATGTACGCCGTTTACATCCCTGAAGTTCAGGCAGCGCTGGCGGCGCAGAGGCCGATGGGCTGAGCCATGGCAATCAGATCGCGATCCAGGACAGGGCCAGCTGCTGGGCTTGCTTTGCACCAGGCGCGATCCAGAAGCCAAGGTGTGAGCCACCCGGGATCGCATGGATCATGGAGCCGCTGATCTGCTCGTGAGCCCAGCAGGCGTCTGCAAAGGGAACATCACCATCTGCATCACCATGAATCACCAGTGTTGGACATTTAATCGAGCTGAGTTCTAGCCGGGTGATGGCAGCCAGCTGCTTCAAGTCATTGCATACACCCAGCTGACGCTCGTCGAAACGATCGGACATGGTGCGCATCAGGGCCTGCACAAAGGCCAGCTTGATCGGATTGTGCACCACCTCGGCCACACGTTCCTTCAGGAGATCAGGGCTGAGTGTGCTCTCCGACTCCATCAGGCTCTGGACCACAGGGCCAGGGAAATGTCGCCCCAGCCAGTCCATCAGCCACACCCCAGGGCGACTGAGGAAGATGGCTTCTTCCAGACGATTCATCTGGTCAACTTTGTGATAGCTCTGGCTCACGCCATCAATCACCACCAAGGATTTCACACGCTCGGGATGCCTTGCGGCCAAGAGATAGGCCGGCGGTCCTCCAGCCGATGCACCGACCACAGGAATGGCGGGCAATCGGAGCGCCTCCAGCAGGGCCGCCAGCAGATCAGCCTGTTCATTCAGGCTGACGCCACGGTCCAGAGCCGTCCCCAGATAGCCCGGTCTTGAGGGTGCGATCACCCGGTAGCCGGCCTGGAGGAATGGAAGCGCCATCACCAGACCCTGATCACAGCCACCCGGGCCGCCGTGGATCGAAAGCATCGGCGGCCCCTCGCCCAGGCAGGCCACCTCGACCTCGCCAAGACGAGTGGCGACCGGCTCGGATGCCTGCTCAAGACAGGCCGCGAGATCGATCATGGTCTTTCTCTTGATGTAGACAGCATATGTCGATAGCGCGTTAGCGGATTAGGAACGCCAACTGACTGGCGCGCTAACCAGCACTGCGCACACCCAGTGAACGGCGATAGCGCTGATTGCACGCCAACCAGTAACCCGGCTCACTCCCCAGCACGCGATGCAACACCGCATCGAGTCGAGGTGTAATGCCACGCCGGTTGCTGATCACCCGATTGACAGTGGTCATGCTCACGCCGCAGAGCAGCGCGAGCTTCGACTGACTCCAGCCTCTGCGCTCGAGCTCAGTCCGGAGCAGCTCACCGGGCGAGGGGACACGTTCCGGGGTCAAGCAGCTCAGACCAGCAACGATGACGCCTTCATAACACTTACGTGGTCAACGAAAGCTGTTATACAACAGGAGCGATTCACGGCGCCTCATCTTGGGTCGGCACTGGGTCGTGGAATCGCCATCACAATGACGTTGTGCGCCATTGCTAACGGCCGTGCCTTCCTCGCCCGCCGACAAGACGACCGACCCGGCCGACCTACGTAGGAGCTACAGCCTCGCGGGCCTGCGCCGCCGAGATCTCCCCAGCGACCCTCTGGAGCTGTTTCAGCGCTGGTTCAACGAGGCCCTGAATGCAGACATGCTGGAGCCGAACGCCATGGTGCTCAGCTGCTGCGCTGGCGATCAACCCAGCAGCCGCACGGTGCTGCTCAAGGCCTTTGATGCGCGCGGGCTGGTGTTCTTCACCAACACCCGCAGCCGCAAGGCGCGCGAGATCGCGGCCAACGCCAGGGTGAGCCTGCTGTTCCCCTGGTATGCCCTGGAACGCCAACTGAGCATCGAGGGAACAGCCACACCGATCAGCGCCGCCGACGCCTTCGCCTACTTCCGCTCACGGCCGCGGGGCTCCCAGATCGGAGCCTGGGTGTCGCAACAGAGCCGAGTGATCAGCTCCCGCGCCCTGCTGGAGGCGCAGTGGCAGGCCATGCAGGAGCGCTTCCGACAGGGCGACATCCCTTTGCCGCCAGCCTGGGGCGGCTATCGGGTGGAGCCCACACGCTTTGAGTTCTGGCAGGGACGACCCAACCGCTTGCACGATCGCTTCTGCTACCGGCGCGCCCCCGAAAGCGACCAGCCAACCGAGTGGAACCTCGAGCGTCTCGCACCTTGAACCAAAACCACCAGGAGTAGTGCTGCGGTAGCGCGAAATCGGCAGATCTAGCGGAACAGATCTATCTTGCTGCCATTCCAGGGATTCAGCAGACCCTCAGGCGCACTGGCTTCAGCATGCGTGAGCTCCTCCAGACAGTTCGAACAGGGCTGCGGCAGCGCCTCCAGGGGGGCTTCGATGCACCCCCCGAGGCGGCTCCGTTCGTCTACGTGACAGCTATTCGCTCCGACGCCGGCCTGACCCGCTCATTGGCGGGCATCACGCTGATCTCGCGGGCGATCGGCTTTGATCGCGACGCAGAAACCCTCTACTCCAGCGACTGCAGCAGCGCCACGTATCACGCGCAGCACAACAGCCATCCCGTCGCCCTTGCTGTGGAGGTCTGCCCGCCGCGCCAAACGGTATCGATTGCCGTGTCCGGCCACGACGATGCAGACACCTATGCCCTGTTCCTGGAGGCGGATGCACGCCTATTCGGAGCCTGCTGATCCGGGCTGATCACCCGTTCAGGCCGCCTTGAACTGCTGCAGCTGCGCTTCAAGCCGCTGTCTGAGGCGCCCCTGCACTAGATGACACAGCTCATCCACCAGATCACCCTCCGCCTGCCAGATCGTGCGAGCCCCATCGCGATCGCAGCGCACCAGCCCAGCCCGCTGCAACTGCCCGAGCTGCCGACTGATGTGCGACTGGGAAAAGCCAGTTGCCTCGATCAGCGTGGCTACATCGGTGGGCCCCTGCTTCAGATGGCAGAGCAACTGCAGCCTGGCCGGCTCGCTCAGGATCCGAAAGAACTGGCTGTACTCCTCAAGCAGCTGAGGAGACGGCATGGACCCTGGGGCAGCCATCACTATCACCTATGACGATAGACGCATTATGCCCGCATCAACCCCGATGGATCCACGCCGGTTTTGGGACAACCGCTACGCCGAAGCGGACTGGGCCTATGGCTGCGAGCCCAATGACTTCCTCCGGGAGCAGGCACAACAGCTGCAGACCGGCGAGGCCCTTTGCCTGGCGGAGGGCCAGGGCCGCAATGCTGTGCACCTGGCGACCCTGGGACACCGCGTCACAGCACAAGACCTCAGTCCGGTGGGACTGAACCGGGCGGAACGACTGGCGCAGGAACGCGGCGTGGCGATCCACTGCCTCTGCTGCGACCTGAACGACCTCCAGCTCGAACCGGAGAGCACCGACCTGGTGGTAGCGATCTGGATGCACCTGCCGCCAGACCTACGCGCCCGGGTACATGCCAATGCGGTCCGCGCACTGCGCCCTGGAGGCCACCTGATCCTGGAGGCCTACACCCCACGCCAGCTGACTCTTGGCACCGGCGGCCCACCGACGGCAGATCTTCTGATCGAACCCGATCAGTTGCGCCTGGAACTGCAAGGGCTGGACTGGCTGGTGCTGGGGGAGCAGGAACGCTGGATCGAGGAAGGTCCTTACCACCGCGGCCAAAGCGCCGTGGTGCAGGCGCTCGGCCGCAAGCCCCAGCGCAACCGAGCAGATCCACCCATTGCGGCAATGGGGCTATGCGTGTATCGTCATACCAGTGTGTGACCGATCGCTCATGTCTGCGACCACCGCCGCTGCGACCACCGTCTCCCTCGCCGCGGCGGCTGGCGGCGGCAACCTGCTGTTCCGCCAGCTCTTCGATGCCGCCACCGGCACCTTCACCTATCTCTTGGCTGATGTGTCCAGCCGCCAAGGCGTGCTGATCGACTCGGTGTTCGAGCAGCACAGCCGCGACCTCTCCTTGATCCATGAACTGGGCATCGAGCTCGTGGCCTCCCTCGACACTCACGCCCATGCCGACCACGTAACCGGCAGTTGGCTGATGCACGAGGCCACCGGCTGCGCCATCGGCTTGGCCGCCGCAGCTCGCGCCGACAACGTGACCCTGCCGCTGCACCACGGCGATCGCGTGCCCTTCGGCAGCCGCTTTGTGGAGGTGCGCAGCACTCCTGGCCACACCGACGGCTGCATCAGCTTCGTGCTCGACGACCAGTCGATGGCCTTCACCGGCGATGCCTTACTCGTGCGGGGTTGCGGCCGTTGCGACTTCCAGCAGGGCAACGCCCACACCCTCTGGAGCTCCATCACCGAGCAGATCTTCAGCCTGCCCGACAGCTGCCTGCTGTATCCCGGACACGACTACACCGGCCGCACGGTGTCGTCGGTCGCGGAGGAAAAAGCCTTCAATGCCCGCCTTGGTGGTGCCGCCACGGAGCGGGACTTCGTGGGGCACATGCAGAACATGAAGCTTCCTCACCCCCACAAGATCGCCGAGGCTCTGCCCGGAAACATGCGTTCCGGCAAACCACGGCAGGCGGAAGCCCGTAGCGTCTGGGCCCCCGTGCAACGCAGCTATGCCGGACTGCCCGAGCTCTCACCCGCCTGGGTAGCCGACCACCTGCCGGAGCTCACGATCCTGGATGTGCGTGCGGCGGAGGAGCTGCAGGGGCCTGATGGCCACATCAGCGGCAGCCTCAACATCCCCCTGCCGGACCTGGAGCAGCGCCGCCAGGAGATCCCGAGCGGAAAGCCGGTGGTGGTGGTCTGCCACTCCGGCAGCCGCTCGGCCCTGGCCACGCAGCAACTGCTCAAGGAGGGCATCGCCGACATCGCCAATCTGCGCGGCGGCTTGAGCCGTTGGTGCGATGAGGGCTACCCCCTGGCCGGCGCCGTTGCGCTCTGAGCCCCGTCCTGTTTCTTCACCTCACTCCCGTAGTAGTCCGATGACCACCAGCATTTCCGCCCAAGACCTCGCCGATCAACTGGCCAGCAAGCGCATCACGGTGATTGATGTGCGTGAACCGATGGAATACGCCAGCGGCCACATTGCCGGCAGCATGAACGTGCCCCTGAGCCGCCTGCATCAGGCCGACCTGCCCCAGGGCCCCCTGGTGCTGGTGTGCCAGAGCGGCAATCGCAGCAGCCAAGGCCTCAACCGCCTGCTCGATCGGGGCCACCCCCATCCTGTGGTGGATCTGGCCGGCGGCCTGCCGAATTGGCAACAAGCTGGCTACCCGGTGCGCAAGCTCAAGAACGCGCCCCTGCCGTTGATGCGTCAGGTGCAGATCGCCGCTGGATCGCTGATCCTGCTGGGGCTGATCCTGAGCAACGTGGTGGCGCCCGGCTGGATCGCCCTCACCTGGTTTGTGGGTGCTGGCCTCACCTTCGCTGGGGTGAGCGGCTTCTGCGGCATGGCACGGCTGCTGGCGGTGATGCCCTGGAACAAGGTGTCGATCTGATGGCCCTGAGCGCACTGCTCCTACTGGGCCTCGGCGGAGGCCTGATCGGCTTTCTGCTCTCGGTGCTCGGGGCTGGCGGATCGATCCTGCTACTGCCCTTGCTGGTGAGCGGCGCAGCGTTACCCACCCGGGAAGCCGTTCCCCTCTCCCTCCTGGTGGTGATGCTGCTGGCCCTGGCCAACCTGGGGCCCTACGTGCGCCGCGGCCAGTTCGCCCTTCGCCCCGCCCTGATCCTGGGGGTGCCCGCCTTGGCCGGCAGCTGGCTCGGGGGCAACTGGGTGAAGGCCGGTCTGATTGCGGAATCCGTGCAGCTGGGGGTGTTCACCGCCGCGGCCCTGGTGGCCTCGTGGCTACTCACCAGCAACACCTCCCAAACCAGCACCCATAAGGCCAGACCAGGGCTTCTGGCGATTCAAGGGGTGCTCGTGGGCCTGCTCACCGGCATCGCGGGCGTGGGCGGTGGCTTTGCGATCGTGCCGGCCCTGGTGCTGTTGGCGGGATTGCCGATGCAGCTCGCCAGTGGCACCAGCCTGCTGCTGATTGCCGTGAATGCCCTGGTAGCCCTCGGCGCCCTCGGCCACTGGCCGGCCCAGAGCCTGCCGTTGATGCTGCCCCTGCTCGCCGGCGGTGTCCTGGGGGCCGTGGTCGGTCAACGTCTCGCGCCCCATCTGAGCGATCGCCGCCTGCGCCAAGGGTTTTCGATCCTGCTGATCGGCTCAGCCCTGATGAGCGGCCTGGAGGCCTGGAAGCGCCAGCCCACGGCCGAACGCAACGAACAATCCCAACTCCATCAATCCCATGAGCGAACGCACCTTCCGCTTCCGACTGCGCAGTAGCCATCGTCCACCCGAACGCAACACCACCGATCTGGTGGTGGAGTTCCTGAGCGATTCCGGCCTCTGGGAACCGCAGCAGCTGAGCCTCACCATGCCCGGCTTCCGGATCTATCTGATTTCGCTACTGCTCTGCCAGCACTTCTATCTGGTGGCCAATGCCCGCGAGAAGGCCATCCCTTTGCAGGAGGTTCAGGCCGATTTCAACGTGACCACCAGCAGCGATTGGATCATCGCCAGCGTGGAGGGCAACTTCGGCATCCGCCTCGATCCTGGGGCAGCCCCCAGCGAGGACGCGATCGCCTACATGCAGGAGCGGATGAAGCTGTGTCCGATCTCCCGAAACTTGCCTGAAACCGTGGCCAAGAGCATCAGCCTCAACAACCTCGGCTAAGGGGGCCGAGAATTGAGGAATTGATTGCTCATCAGCCGATGCAGGAGCCACAGCCGCGGCCGATTGAGCACTGCCCCCGCTTTCCCGATCACTGCACGCTGGAGTGCATGGAACGGATGCGGGCCGAATTCGGCAGCTATGCCTTGAGCGAGCCCCCCTTCGAGGAGTGGTGTCCGATGGCGAAAGCGCTGCAGCTCCAGGATGAGGAGCGCCGCCGCTTCGAGGCTGAACAGCGCAAAGCCCTGCACCATCGGGAGTTCCCCGATGCCCCTCTCGACTAACGCTCAGGCCGCTGCCAAGGGCGCCGATTCCACCAAAGCTGGAGCCAGGCGCAAGCAGGTGTCACCCGCAGGAGCGTCGAGCAACTGGGCCTGACGGATCTTGGAGATCATCCGGGTGGTGGTGACCCGGGTGGCCCCGATCAACTCGCCGATGCGCTCGTGGGTGAGCCGGAACGGCAGATCGCACCAATCCCCGCAGCGCCGTCCCATCCGCCGCACCAGCAGGCTCAACAACGCGTGCAACCGCTGCTCGGCACTCCCCAGATGGCGGATGCGCAGCAGCTGCAGCGTCCATTCATTCACGGGATCAAAGCCACCACTGGGCTCCGGCTGGGCCTCGGTGCTGAACAGCAGTGGTGTGAGGGCCTCCACGCACACACCCTCACTGCAGAGGCGATCGGTGCGTAGCTGATCGCCGGGCTGGAGGAAGGCGAGGGTCATCCCCTCGGTTTCCTCGCAGGGGCAATACACCCGAGCCATACCCTCGAGCACTTCGATGCAGCTGCCCTCAGGGCGCAGGCTGGGATCGAGCAGAACGGTCTGCCCCACCGGCATCCGCACGGCGTTGACAGGGGCATCGGGGAGAAAACGGAAGCTCATGGACCCAGCGATGGCAGGGCTAATTGCGAATGCGTCGCAATGTAGAGAAGCGCGGCGCTTTTTGCAAGCGATTCTCAATAACAACTGGCAGCTGCGAATCCGTTGCTCGGTGTCTGTGGGGTCCAGGCAGCCCTGAAGGCACAAAAAAGCCGCCTCGGGGCAGCCCGGGCGGCAAGGGGTGCGGCGCTAGAGCCAAAGCCTTATTTCCAGCCGTTGCGCGCCATCAGCTGCACAGCGGCTTTGTTTTTGGCGCCCATCTGCTCGGCGGAAACGCCATCAGACTTAAACGTGCCAAAGCGCTTCAGGATCGCGTTGTTGCCGTAGCCCTTCAGCGGGTATTCGTTGTTGGCCTCGGCGTAGCCGCGGCCGCCGCTGGGAGAAGCCAGAAACTCAATCAGCTTCTGGGCTGCTGCCGGGTTTTTGGAGGTTTTCACCACACCGGCACCACTGATGTTCACGTGGGCGGGATTGGGGAACACCACCTTGAGCTTGCTGGCCAGGGCTTTGTCGGCGCCGCCGCTGTCACCCGAGAGCATCCGCGCCACGTAGTAGGTGTTCACCAGACCCACGCCGCACTGGCCGTTGGCGATGGCGCGGATCAAAGGGGTATCGGAGGTGAAGTAGGGCTTGGTCACATTGCTGGTCATCCCCTTCACCCACTGAGCGGCGGCGGCATCACCGCGCAGGATCATCTGGTCCGCTACCAGCGATTGGTTGTAGACGCTCTTGCTGTCGCGTAGGCAGAGCTTGCCCTTCAGCGCGGGATTCGCCAGATCCGCATACGTGCGAATCGAAGCCGGGTTCACCAGCTTGGGATTGACAGCCGCCACCCGCACGCGGCGTGTCAGACCAAACCAGCGGCCCTGGCTATCGCGCAGGTTCGCCGGCACATCGCGCATCAGCGTGGTGGAGCGGGTCGGGCGGAACAGCCCCAGATCGGTGGCCTTATCAAGACGGGCTGCATCCACCAGCACCAACACATCGGCCGGGCTGTTCTTGCCTTCAGAGCGCACGCGCTCAATCAGGGCATCGTCCTTGGCCTCCAGCAGCTTCACCTTGATGCCGGTGCGAGCGGTGAATTGCCGGTAGAGCTCCTTATCCGTGTTGTAGTGACGACCTGAATACACACCGATTTCCTGGCTTTTGGCCTGGGCGAGTTCCACACCAATGGCCGTGACTGCTGCACCTGCAGCAGTCACACCGAGCAACGCCAGGGCACCCAGGCGTTCAGGCCGGGACAACGATCGAAGCGAGGGGATGTTCAAAGGGGAATCCATCAACCTGAGCGGCACTATGGCCAGCGCCACCCCTCTAAAGCAGGGCAACGATCATTGCCCACGTGGGGGTGTGACATTGATTACATCGATTCGTGCAAAGCGCTGGCCCCGTAGGCTTTTTGCCCATGGTTCCCCTTTCGGCCCAGGCTTCGTCCCCAGCTCCGCGGCAGGGTCCGCAGCGCCGTTTGCTGGCGGCAGGTGTGCTGCTGCTTTGCACCCTCGCCCTCGCACCGGTGGTGGGGCTGGGTTGGTTCGCCTTCGGAGAGGGATCGGGCGAATCGGCTCGCTTTGACCTTGGCATCGGCGGCGCGGAGCAGATGCTCAACACGCTGCTGCTCGTAGCCCTGGTGGGATTGCTCACCGCCGTCCTGGGCACGGCCACCGGCTGGCTCACAGCGCGCTGCGCCTTCCCGGGTCGGCGCTGGCTGCGGATTGCCCAACTGCTGCCCCTCGCCACACCGAGCTATCTGCTGGCTGCCACCTGGATCGATCTCGGCAGTCGCTACGGCCTCCGGGTGCATGGCTTTGTGCCCACCCTGGTGGTGATGGTGCTCAGCACCTACAGCTACGTCTTTCTGCTGTCGACGGAGAGTTTCTCCGTGAGCGGCCGCCGTCAGCTGGAGGCCTGCCGCAGTCTCGGCGTTGGCCCCTGGGGCAGCTTCCGCCGTGTGGCTCTGCCGATGGCTCTGCCGGCCATCGGCGCCGGCGTAGCCCTCGGGGGCATGGAGGTGGTGAATGAGCTGGGCGCCGTGCAACTGCTCGGGGTGCCGACCCTTTCCACCGGCATCCTGATGCGCTGGCAACAAGATGGTGATCCTCAGGGTGCCGTGGCGCTGGCCCTAATGGCCCTTGTGATCGTGGCGCTGTTGGTGGGAGCAGAGCGCAGCCTGCGCCAGCGCAGCCGCTGCTGGAATCTCGGCAACGATGGCGACGCCGATCCCCAGTGGCATCTGCAGGGCCAACGCCGTTGGCTCAGCCAGCTGGTGTGTGGGGTGCCGCCGCTGATCACCCTCGGCCTTCCTCTGATCTGGGCCGTGCTCAGCTCAGATCAAATCCGCGGAGAAGACAGCAGCGAGCTGCTGGCCCTCGGAAGCCGCAGCTTCGGGCTAGCCCTGTTGGCCGCGGCTCTCACCCTGGCGGGTGGATTGCTGCTGGCGATTGCCAAGCGCTGGATTCCTAACGCCGTGCTCCAGCGGCTCACCTTTGTATCTGGCCTCGGCTACGCCATACCGGGCACGGTGCTGGCCCTGGCCTTGATGCTGATTGGCGGGCCTCTGGCGCTGGCGCCCTTGTTCCTGCTGGTGTGGGGCTACAGCGATCGCTTTTTGGCTGTGTCGAAAGGCGGTCTGGATGCCGCCCTGGAGCGCATCCCCCCCAGCGTGGATGAAGCCGCCACCTCGCTCGGCAACAGCTGGCTAGGGGTGCTGCGGCGCGTGCATCTCCCATTGCTACGCGGCCCGCTGCTGGTGGGGGGTCTGCTGGTGTTTGTCGACACGGTGAAAGAGCTCCCGCTCACCTTCGCGCTGCGCCCCTTCGACTTCGACACCCTGGCGGTGCGGGTTTATCAGTACGCCAGTGATGAACGGGTGGGCGCGGCTTTGGTGCCAGCCCTGTTGATCCTGGCCCTGGGCATCGTGGCGGCCATGGCGCTGATCCCCAGCCTGGAGCGGCTGGAACGCCGCTGAACAGCTCCAGGCCTCAACCCCGCCACCACTGCTCCACAACTGTCGGAGTGCCGTACCAGCGAGGGCCGAACGCACCGCCATGGGCCACCCCCTGGAGGGTGATCGGCTCGGCGCCATCCAGCAACGCCGAGCACACCGGCACCAATCCATCCCCCTCGAGATCGGTGCGACCGGCAATCGCTTGATACGAGCGCGGCCCCATGCGCTCGCTCAAGCCCGAACCATCACCCGCAGCCAGGGCGCCGGCCACGGCGATGTAATGCATGCGATCGGCAAAGCTGGCGCCCGGGTAGCGGCGATCCACCATGGCCCGCAGCGGTGTGGCGCGCACAGCGGTGTGCGGACTGCCCAGGGTGTAAAGGCGATCGGCCCAACGCGTGCCGCTGTAAGTGCGGCCCTCGAAGGGATCATCCGCCAGAAACAAGCGCAACATCACCCCACCGGAGCTATGGCCGATCAGGGTGACCCGCCCCGTTGGCGAGCGGGCCGCGAGGGCCTCGGCCCGCTCCGCCACACGATCCAACAACCGCCGCCAACCCCAGGCCCAGGAGGTGAGCAACCAATCCAAGCGGTTAGCCGGCACCAGCTCCACCTCCTGCTGCGTGTGCTGCCGCAACCAGCTGCACATCGGCTGATAAGCCTCCTCGGTGATCAGAAATCCACCCAGGATCAGCACGGGTTGATCGGGCACGTGTGGCGCTCTCGCTGGTCAGGGTCTATGGTGAAGGAGTGAACCGAGCGGCGAGTACCAACGCCCCGTCTCCCTTCACGCCCGATCCGCTCTCCCTGACAGGGAGTTGAACGGCAACCGTCATCTCGGTTGTCATCGAGGCAAAGCGACAGATAAATCCATGCAAACAACAATGGCAACGCACATCCCTACACCCAAACAACACAAGACCACAAGCCGTCGACCCAAGCCCCAGAAGCAACATCCAATGCCCCATCAACCCACCTGGGAGGAGCTGCTCGGCCGGCGCTGAGGCTGAGCTCCTGCAGACGCCGCCATCGATCGCTTGAATGGCGGCTGGTTGATAGTTCTCATGGATCCTTACTGGCTGAAACTGCGCTGGCCGATCACCGTGCTCGCACTGGGCACCATGCTGATCGGGCTGCTGATGCGGACCAGCCAGCACCCGATTCAGCTGCGTCTGGTGCTGAGCTTTGCCGAACCGCTCAACTTGGCCGGTCAGGTTCAAGGCGTTTTAAGCATGCCGGATGGTGTGAAGATCGAACCGGCAAGCAGTGTGCGGGTGCGTGTGACCGAACAGGCACCGATCAACCTCAGCGTGAAGAACACAACCCCCGTCAAGGTTGATGTGAGTAATCCAAAACCGATTGAAATCAAGATGAGCGAAGATCAACCCATGGAAGTTGACGTGAAGCCCAAGGCACCGGTGAACGTGAAGATCGGTCTGTAATTCAGGGCAACTCTCGTTAGCGTGCAGCCAGCGCTGTATGCACTGATGGCTCCGGAGCGGTTCTTCCTCGAACTCACACCACCGTCTGAACTGCTCCGGGAAGCCCCCCACGTGGTGATCGTGGGCGCCGGATTCGCGGGCTTGAAGGCAGCTCAGACCTTCGCGGGCAAGACCGTTCGGGTCACCCTGATCGACAAGCGGAACTTCAACCTGTTCCAGCCGATGCTGTACCAGGTGGCTTCAGGGTTGGTCTCACAGACCGATGTGGCCTCTCCCCTGCGGATCATGATCGGCAAGGCCCCCAACATCCAGATCCTGATGGGGGAGGTGGTCGACATCGATGCCAACGCCAAGGAGGTGGTGTTTAACGACCGCCGGCTTCGGTACGACCGTCTGATTGTGGCCACCGGCGCCACCAGCAGCTTCTTCGGCCATGACGAATGGGCGCAATACGCCACGCCGATGAAATCGCTCGAAGATGCGTACGGCATTCGCAAGCGCGTGCTGGGCGCCCTCGAGGAGGCTGAGCAGACCCCCGATCTCGACAAGCGCCGCCTGTTGCAATCGGTGGTGGTGGTGGGTGGTGGCCCTACCGGCTGCGAACTGGCGGCCTCGCTCAATGATTTGATGCGTCACACCCTGGAGCGCGATTTCAAACAGATCGATCCAGGCCACTGCAAGGTCACCCTGGTGGACCCGGGTGATCGGGTGCTCCGGGCCATGGACCCTCAGCTCTCAAAAGCAGCCGGCGATCACCTCGCCCGCTGCGGCGTGGAGTTGCTGCTCGGCGGTCGGGTGAAAGCGATCGAAGAAGGCAAGTTGGTGGTCACCACAGCCCAGGGGGAGGTCACCCTCGAGGCCAGCACGATTTGCTGGACAGCTGGGGTAGCTGCATCTCCCCTGGGCAAATTGCTCTCCGATCGCACCGGCTGCAGCACCGATCGCGGCGGCCGGATCCCTGTTCAACCCGACTTTTCGATCCCTGGACACCCTGAGATTCGCGTCGTCGGCGATCTGTGCAGCTACAGCCACACCAAAGACGGCAAACCGCTGCCCGGCATGGCCGGCCCCGCTGTTCAGATGGGGGTATGGGTTGCCAAAGACATCCTGGCTCAGCTGCAGAACCAACGCCATTCAGCGTTTGCCTTCACCGATTTCGGCACCATGGCGATTGTGGGGTCGCTGTTTGCCGTGGCCGACTTGCGCGGCTTGAAAGTGAGCGGAGTCTTTGGATGGCTGCTGTGGGGTCTGGCGCACCTTGCCTTCATGCCCGATCGTGAAAACAGGGTGACCCTGCTCACCAAGTGGCTCTGGCTGATTTTCACCCGCGAGCGCTCGGCTCTGGTGATCACCGAAGCGCCTTCATGAAGCTGGCAGAGGCTCGTCGGCGATGTCTTTCAGGGCGTGATACACGGGCTTCTCCACCAGGCAACGGCTCACATAGGCCGCCACCACGGCGGCCAACAGCAACCCCGGCAACAGCTGCTGATCTCCGGCCATCCGCACACCGAACAGCACGGCCAACACCGGCAGCTGGGTCGCGCCGGCTAGGCCGGCAACCATGCCGAGCGTGAGACCGAGCTGGGGGGCTGAGGCCAGATCACCCAGGCCATGGCCGAGCACGGCACCAAAGGCAAAGGAGGGATCGATCAGGCCTCCGGGAATCCCCGTGCCAAGCGCCAGCACCGGAGCCACCACCCGCAGCACCAGAGTCAATAGGTCGCCGAACACACCAGGCAGGAGGGCCGTTGTTGGGCTGGAACCATTGATCATGGCTGTCATCAGCAGCTCGCCATCGCAGCCAGCTGCGCCACCGCTGATCAACAGAAAAGCCGTGATCAGCCCTCCTACCGCGAGCCCCAGATGCAAGGGTCGTTGGATCGAAAGCTGACGCCAACGACGGGTGGTGCGCAGCAGAAGACGCGCGAACACGGCACCCAAACCACCAGCCAGGGCCCCCAGAGGTAATGCCCAAACGAGCTGATCGAGCTCAGCCGGCGCCACACCCACCATCCCGAGGGCGAATTCGGGTTCGCCCACCAGGCTGCTGAACACAGCGGCCAGAGCTCCCACCACCAAGGCCGGCCAGATCAGCGCCGTGGAGAAGGTGCCCATGAACTCCTCGGCCACAAACACCACACCGAGCAAAGGGGTGTTGAAGCCACCGGCCAGGCCGGCACCACCGGCCACAGCCAGCAGATCGGCGTGGCTGATGTCACCCAGCCAACGGGGAAACAAACGCCGAAACCAGAGGGCGGCCGAGGCACCCACCTGCACCACCGGGCCCTCGCGGCCCAATGGCAACAGGCTGATGGTGGCCAATCCCCACAACAACAGCCGTTGCAGGCTGGGCACGAGCCCCAACAACCCAGCAGCCTTCTCGGGATGTTCGATGCTCGTCATCGCCTGGGGAATGCCCGAGCCGCGCCCACGCTGAAACAGCGAACTCTGCAGCCACAAGAGCAGCGGCACCACCAGCAACGGGGTGCAGGCCAGGCTCAGGCTGAGTGGTTGCCAGGGTTGCCCGCTAAAGGCCGGCAACAGACCCAGCAACTGATCGCCCCAGCGATCCAGCAGGTTGAACGGCCAGCACACCAGGCCCACCATCAAACCCAAGAGCCCCAGTTGCCCAAGCCGCTGGAGCAGATGGCGTATCGAAATCATGTGAGCCGTTTTTGCACGCGTCCGAGGATCAGCGCAATCAGGATCGCAACGTAGAGCTGACCGGCAATGGTGATCACGTTCGCCAGCACCTGAACAGCCACGTTGCTGGACGTGAGCACCTCCGTGCCCACCGTGGTGAGCAAGCCGAAGGAGGCCGCCATCAAGGCTGGAGCCACTGCCACGCTCACGTCGCCACTCAGGCCGACAGCCGGCAGGGTGGATGCCACAAACGCCGCCGGCTGAAGCACCCACATCGCCGTGAGCATCACACCGCCAGCAATCCCCACCGTGAGATAGCCGGATGCTGCACCTAGCACAACCGACATGGTGACGAAGGGCTCCCGGATCAAGGAGCGCACTTTGCGCACCACCGCCAACAACAGAAACATCACCCACACCACCACATGGGGCATGGTGAGCACCCGAACGAAATCAGGGGTCCAGATCAGGGCGAGGTGCCAGATCACCTCGAGCGCAATGGCTAAGCAGCCCAGGGCATACATCACCGGCCTGGAGCCCTTCAGGGAGCTGAAGCGGCTCACAAACACCATGAACACCAGCGCCTGACCGATCAGCAGCAGCGACAGCAGTGGTGGGAACAGCTGAGCGAGGGGCAACAGCAGCAGCAGCACCAGCTCGTAGACGAGCGTGATCCGATAGCCGAGATGGCGGCGACGGATGCGCTGCAGCTGCTCACGGGTGATCCTCAACTCAACCTCACAGGCCCGGGCTGCTCTGCATGATGCCGCCGTCGGCAAAGATGCTGGTGGCGGTGATGTAGCTGGCGGCATCGCTGGCCAGGAAGGCCACCACCTTGGCGATTTCATCCGGCTGGGCCATGCGACCCATCGGGATCGCAGCATTCAGCTTGGCCAACAGCTCAGGGTTGTTCATGGTGGAGTCGTTGATCGGGGTGGCCACCGCACCAGGGCCCACGTTCACGATCGACACGCCTTTGGAGGCGAGCTCCACACCGGCCGTGCGGGTGAGCATGCGCACACCGCCTTTGGCCACGCAATAGGGGGTGTTGTTGGGCATCGGCCAGTCCTCGTGCACCGAGGAGATGTTGATGATGCGGCCGCCGCTGCCCTGGGCAATCATCTGCTTGGCGGCGTACTGCGTGGCGAAGAACACACCGCGCAGGTTCACGTTCAGCACCTTGTCGAAATCCTCAGGGGTGGTGTCGAGGATCGACGTGCGGGTCTCGATACCGGCGTTGTTCACCATCACGTCGAGGCGGCCGTAGCGATTCACCGCTTCCTGCACGAGCCGCTGGAGGTCGTCGAGGTTCGACACATCGGCTTGCACGCCAAAGCAGCTGCCGCCCAGCTCACCGATTTCCTGTTCGATCGCCTCGGTGGCCTCAGGGTGGGAGCGGTAGTCGATCACAACCTTGGCGCCCAGGCGCGCCACCACTTCCACAATGGATTTACCGATGCCGCTATTGCCACCGGTCACGATGATCACCTTGCCCTTCAGCAGGTTGGAGAGCGTCTCGAGGGCGTAGGGATTGGACGAAGTCATGGGGAATGGAGGCCGGAAGCGCCTGAATGGCCAGACGTTAGGGCGATGCATCTGTTCCTGCCCGCTATCAGCAACACGCTGTTGAGGGATGGCACACCCGTGACAGATCGGTGACATTCCGGGCGATCTACCTAGCTTGAAGAGACCATTCTTGGCTGGTTGTCGATGTCTGCCGGTGTAACCCGCAGGGCCATTCACAGTGACCGCTTCCCGAAGCCCGTGGCCTCTTACAGCCAGGGCTTCCAGATGGGCAACACCTTGTTCATCACCGGACAATTACCCGTGGATCCCGCCACCAACCTCAAAGTGGGCGATGGCGACATCACCCTGGAATCACGGCAGGTGATGCGCAACATGCAGGCCGTGCTCGAGGAGGCAGGCTTTGGCTTTGAGCATGTGGTGAGCGCCACGGTGTATCTCACCGACATCGACAAGCTCGACACGTTTGATGCCGTTTGGCAGGAGTATTTCCCCGATCCCCAGGCCTACCCCTCCCGCGCCGTGGTGCAGGTGGCCGCGCTCGTGCTGGGCATCCAGCTGGAGATCTCCGCCATCGCCATCAAGGACTGAACGCCGGCACCATGAGCGATCCCTTCAGCCTGGCCCCGCAGCCCGAAACCTATTGGCATCTGTGGACGGGTGCCGATGGCATCAGCCGCCAGCAGCAGTGCACGATCAGCGACTTCACGCTCGGACAGCTGGGCCCGGGCGATTCCCCGCAGTTTTCACGGCCGCTGTTTGATCAGGGCAACGCCTTCGTCACCTACCTACCGGTGGGCTGGACGGCGGATTGGCATGAAAACCACGTTCCGAAATGGATCTACGTGCTGCGCGGAGCCTGGTCTGTGCAGAGCATGGACGGCCAGATCGTGACCATGCGCGCGGGTGAGTATTCCTTCGGTGGTGATCAAGGTTGCATCGCAACTCCCGAGGGCCATCGCGGGCACCTCTCGGCCCAGGTGGGGGATGAACCCTGCGTCCAGCTGATCATTCAGCGCCATGACGACGCCTGGCGCCAGGCACCGCCCGGCACCTTCCGATGAGTGCTCCCTCCAGCTGCACCGAGAGCTACGACCCGCGCTTTGAAGCGCTGGTGTTGTTCAACGCCGAGCTCGACGTTCTGGCCGAGGGCTTCCGCTGGCTGGAAGGACCGGTGTGGTTCGGCGATCATCACTGCCTGCTGTTCAGCGACATCCCCAGCAACCGCACCCTGCGCTGGAGTGAACAACATGGCATCAGCACCTTTCTCGAGCCATCCGACTTCGCCAATGGCCAGACCCGTGACCTGGAAGGTCGGCTGATCCAGTGCCATCACCGCAGCCGCTGCCTCACCCGCCACGAACACAACGGTGAGATCACCACGCTGGTGAGCCAGGCCCGCGGCCAACGGCTCAATGCCCCCAACGACGTGGTGGTGAAGAGCGATGGCTCCATCTGGTTCAGCGATCCGCTCTACGGATTGATGAACGACTACGAAGGTGGACGCCAAACCTCCGAGCAAGCGCCAGCGCTCTACCGGCTCGATCCAGCCACCGGTGTAGCCCAGGCGATCGCCAGCGATTTCGACGGTCCCAACGGCCTGGCCTTCTCACCCGATGAGCAACTGCTCTATGTGGCCGAATCCGGCGCGCCAGGGGCCAGCGAGCCGCGGCAATACATCCGGCGCTTCCACGTGAACAGCGATGGGATGAGCCTCAGCGGCGGAGAGGTGTTCCACAAGATCAGCCCAGGCTGGGCGGATGGCTTCCGCGTCGACGAGCACGGCAACCTCTGGTGCGGCGCGGCTGATGGGGTGCATGTGATCGCACCCGATGGGGGGCTGATCGGCAAGGTGCTCGTGCCGAAGCGGGTGTCAAACCTCTGCTTTGGCGATCGCTACGGCAGCCGCCTTTTCCTGTGCGCCTCCACGGCGATCTATTCCCTGTTCACCAACACACGCGGTGCCACCTGGCAGCGCTAATTCCTCTCGTCCCATGGCCAATCCCCAACTCGAAGCGTTTCTCAAACAGGTGAAAGGCGACCCCGCCTTGCTGCAACGCTTCAGCAGCTGTCCCAATCTCAACGCGATCGCCACGCTCGGGGCCGAACAGGGTTTCAGCTTCACCGGCGTGGATCTGGTGAAACATCAAGCCGAAGCCACCCTGCGCTTGAGCGACAGCGATCTTGAGGCGGCAGCCGCTGGAGTGGAGCTAGAGGGCCACCTCTGGCTGATGAAAATCGTCTGGAGCTGAAGGGCCGATGCGCACGATCCCCGCACTCGAGCTCGCCGACTGCCAACGCATCGCCGCCGCCGCGGAGGCGATCGCCGCTCAACATCAGGCCACGGTGAGCCTGGCCATCTGCGATGGGGGTGGCCATCCACTGCTGCTGCTACGCCTGGATGGGGCCAGCCCATCCAGCGCTTCGGTGGCCCTGGCCAAAGCCCGGATGGCAGCGCTGAATGGCAAACCCACCGCTGATCAGGAAGCAGCGATCAATGGCGCGCGGCCGGCACTCCTGCAACTCTCAGCCGTGTTCAAGGAGCCGGCCGTGGCCATGGGCGGCGGCCTGCCGCTGCTGCACAACGGTGTCTGCATCGGAGCCGTTGGCGTGTCGGGCATGACACCCGAGCTCGATGCGGCCATCGCCGCCGCCGGTGCCAACGCCTTAGCCAGCACGTCCCACTAACCCTCGAGCATGGCAACGCCTCACATCCGCAGCATCGGTTTCACCTGCCACAACGCCGAGGCAGTGGCCGACTTTTACTGCTCTCACCTGGGCTGCGCGCGCAACACCACCCTGGAAATCAACGGCGGCAGCTATGCCGACCTCCTGGGGTTGAGCGGCAGCCAACTCAAGCTCGTACGGCTCCAGCTCGGGGCCGAACGGCTGGAGTTGCTGGAGGTTGTGGAGCTCGCTCCTGGCCTACGCCCAGGCCGCCCCATTCCCGCCGACTCCCGCAGCAACGATCTCTGGTTTCAGCACATCTGCATTGTGGTGGCTGACATGGATGCCGCAGCCGCGCCGATCCGCACGCTGATCGAGCAGGGGCAACTCCAGACCATCTCCAGCGCACCGCAGACCCTGCCCAGCTGGAACAAGGCTGCAGGCGGAATCCAGGCCTTCAAATTTCACGATCCCGAAGGCCATTGCCTGGAGCTGCTGCAGTTTCCAGCCGATAAAGGCGAGGCGCGCTGGCACGCCCCGGCTGCAGGGTCCCCATGTTTGGGGATCGACCACAGCGCCATCGCCAATGCCGACACCCCGCGGAGCTGCCACTTCTATGAAGAGCTGCTGGGCCTACGCCTCGGCGGCGATGGTGTGAACAGCGGCGTGGAACAAGATCATCTCGATGGCCTCAACGGCACAGAGGTGCGGATCACAGGCCACCGCTGCCTTGAAGGAGCTGGGGTGGAGTGCCTCAACTACCTCCAACCTGGCGGCGGACGTTCCCTACCTGCCGATCAAAATGCCGCCGACACTGCCCATTGGCAGATCCGTTTGGAGGTGAGCGATCTCGAGGCCGTCGCCTCCCGGCTGGAGCACTTCGGCGGCAGCCTGGTGAGCGCTGGCGTGATCCAGCTGGGCAACGACCAGGCCACAGCGCTGGGCTTTTGCCAAGCACTGCAGATCCGCGACCCCGACGGCCATCAGCTGCAGTTGGTGTGCAGCTGATCACAGCTGAGCTGCGCCGCTGAACAACCCCACCTAACTTTCTTCAAGATCCCGCACACCCATGGACATCACTGTTGTGGAGCTGCTGGTGCCAGCCGCACCATCCACCTTCGCCCAGGCCGCCCTGTTCCTGCTGCGGGTGTTCATGGGCATTTGCTTCATCCGCCATGGCTGGCCGAAGCTGCGCAACCTTCAGACCTGGGCCCAGATGTTGAAAACACCGGCCTGGCTCTGCTTTCTCTCAGCTGGATCGATGTGGGCCGGTGGCATTGCCTTGATCGTGGGCCTACTCACACCGCTGGCCTCCTTCGCCATTTTGGTCTCAATGGCGTACGCCATGGTTTTGGAAATCCGCAGTGGCTTTCCCTTCATTGCCGCCGATCCTTATCTGATTCCTGAAGGCGATTACGCCGGACCGATGGGTGTGGGTGAACCGCCCAGCTGGGAAAAGGCAGCCATGTATGTGGTGATGTGCCTGGTGCTGATTTGCTGCGGCGGCGGCCTGCTTTCCCTAGACACTCTGCTGCTCGAGGATCTGCTGCGGATCTGGCTGGGGGTCTGATTCAGGCAAGCCAAGCCTCACCAAACGCCATCTGTTTTTACCTGAGCGCTTGGCGGCATACATGGCCTGATCGGCGCAGCGAAGAAGTTCGGCCTCACTGGGCTGTGAGGTGTCGTTTGAACGAATCACGACGCAGCCAAGGCTCGCCGTCACACGCATGTGTGTGTCGGCATAGATCATCGGCTCGGCAATCGCAACCACCAGGCGCTGCAGAGCCGTTTCCACACTGCCCCGATCAGTACGTTGATCCAGCAGAAGAACAAATTCATCGCCGCCAAGCCTTGCCACGAAGTCGCTATCCCGCAGCGAACACCTGAGGCGTTGTGCAACGGTGATGAGCAACTGGTCACCAGCCTCATGTCCCAAGGTGTCGTTGATCTCTTTGAAACCATCGAGATCCAGCAAGCAAAGCACCAAAGCTGATGTTGAAGCATGCTGGAAACGCTGCCAGCGATGCTCCAGCTCCTGCTCAAAACCTCGGCGGTTGGCAATACCGGTGAGTGCATCCACAAGCGCCGCTGTGGCCAACAAACGATTCTCGCTCTGAAGGGAATCCCGCTCACGCTTGTACTGCCATTGCATCCAGAGCAGCAACAGCGCAACCACAGCAACGACGACTAAAACCGCCATCACCGTGAGCAGGGCGATTTGCTGCCCAAGTTGGCTCAACAGCTGCTGAGTCGGCGTTGACCAGCTGCGAATCTCAAGGTCGCCGATCAAACCACCAGCCTCCAATGGCGCTCGATGCCTGTGCTGATCCGCAGACAACGCAGGCGGAGGGCTAAAGCTCAAATGCGGAGGCTGCTCCGGAGAAGAGCGCTGCAGCTGCACCAGCTGATGCCCCTTGGCATCTCGCACACTCAGGAGAGCCAGGCTCGAATCAGCCATGGCCTGCCGCAGGTGGGATTCGAGGGAAGCCAGGTCGCGACTGACGAGGTGATCAACCAGCGCAATGGCCAAACCACGGGACAGTGCCTGGGTGGTTCGCTGCTGGCTGAGTTCAACCAATGAACGCGAACGCCGGTAGCCAACAACTCCGAGGCTGCCCGCCACAACAGACAACAGCACCAAAGCACTGATCCAACCCCGATAGGGGAGACGCTTCCACCGCAGTTGCAGCCTTTGGATCATGGGTCAGCCGGAGGGATCCGTTGCATCCACCAGCCTCTGAAGCTGGAGCGCCTCCAGAGGTTGGTAGTCACGCAGCTGATTGCTCTCCACCGGTTTCGGCATCTGAACCGCATGGAGCAATGGCGCAGCCGTGGGGTCACGACCAAGGGTCAACCAGGCCTGGATGAGGCGGTCGGTTTCCGCAGGAGGGAGGTCACGTCGTGCCGAGAACGGATGGGCTGGATAACCCGGCGTGGTGTACAGAACGCGCAAGACAGAGCGAAGCTCACGGGGCTCACGGGCCAGCGTGTTGTTCACCCCCCCACCTGCTGCAACCTGCTGGATCGCGACGGCGCGATAAACATTGGAATGGGTCTTGAGATAGTCGGGCTTGAAGGGAATCCTGAGCGCATGCAGATGGGCCCGGATCAATAAAGACGCCGCAAAGGCATTCGGCGAAGGAAAGGCAATCGCACGATTCGCGAGTTGGGCGAGTTCGATGATGTCACTGTCATCGCGCACCACCAGAATCCCCTTGAGCAGCGCTTTCCCATCACGCACCAACGGCTGATAGCGCTGCTGCACCATCAGTTGGTGGTAAGGATTGAGGAAGGCGTAGGCATAGGATCCCTTCTCGAGCTGCTTCTCAAAAACGGGAATCGTGGTCGGCACGACTGGATCGAAGCAGATACCAGCTCTCACCCCCAGCTGCTGAAGCAACGGTCGCCAGCGGCTGTACAACTCCGCCGGTGGCAGTTGAGGCACAATCGCCACGGATCGCGGTTGGCTGGCTTTGGCCTGATCACCGACACACCCAACGGGCGTAGACCCGAGATCTGCGCTGGCAGGGGGCTGAAGTCCCGCTTTGGGCGGAACCGACCCACTGCAGCCCGCGAGCAGCAGCAGAGCAACAAGCGCGAACGGGCGAGACAGCTGCTTCACGACACAGCGAGACGCTCCTTCAGGTGATGGCCCACACGAATCGCATTCGCGATGGCCGTGAGGGAGGGATTCACAGCACCGATGCTGGGGAAAAAGCTGGTATCAACCACGTAAAGGTTGTCGAGTTCATGCGCCTTGCAGTTCACATCGAGAACCGAGTTGGCCGGATCCGTGCCAAAGCGGCAGGTACCAGCCTGATGCCCCACAGCCGCGATGCCCATGGGGTTTTTGATGTAGATCTGACGCTCCACCAGATGCTTCTTGAGATAAAGCTTGTCGAGCAAACCCTGAAGGCGTCCCCAGAGGCGGCTGGCGGAAGTCTGGTTGTTCACCGTGTAGTTGAGGTGAACATGTCCGGCCCCATCAACCGTCACCCGATTGTTCGGATCCGGCAGGTCTTCAGTGGTGATCCAGAAATCCAACGCATGGGCGGCGATCTCATCCATGCCCCAGTTGGGCATGAGGAAGGTTTCCAGGGGTGCATAACCCTTGATGATCGCCCCACGGGTCTTGCCCGTCATCTGGATGTTGCCCATGGGGTAGTCGTAGTCGTCGTCGCCGAAATACCAATCGTTGATCGAGATCGTTTTCTGGAAGATGGTGGGGTTGGGCTCGTGGGAGAGCGCCACGGCCGCCTTGCTGTTGTGGAACATGTAGTTGCGCCCCACCTGGTCTGAGCCATTGGCCAAACCGCCCGGGTGCTTGTCATTGGCTGACATCAACAACAACCGAGCGCTGTTGGCGGCCCCACAGCTGACCACCACCAGGTCGGCGCTGTAACGCAGCTCCTCTCCATCGCGCACCAACTCAACCGCCGTCACTGTGGTGCCCGCTGCATCAGTGACCAGCCGCTTCACCTCAGCCCGAGTCAGCAGCGACACATTGGCACTGGCGGCCAGGGCCGGACGCACACCGCACACCTCCGCATCGCCTTTGGCATGCACCAAACAGGGGAAGCCATCGCAGTTGTTGCAACGCCGGCAACGGCTGTAGGGCATGTTGCCCTCATCCAGCATCACGCCACTGGGGGCATGGAACGGATGCAGTCCAGCACTGCGGAGATCATCGGCAAGCTTCTGAATCCGCGGCTCATGGCTAATCGGCGGATGGGGATAAGGCGCCGAGCTGGGTGGATCGGTGGGGTCTTCACCGCGCAAGCCGTGCACGTGATACATCGCTTCGGCCTGCTGATACCAAGGCTCAAAGTCGCTGTAACGCAGCGGCCAAGCCGGTGAGATGCCGTCGTGATGCTCCAGCTCCTCGAAGTCGCGCTGGCGAAGGCGGAAATGATGGGCGCCATACATCTTGGTGGCGCCGCCCACGAAGTAATGCGTACCAGGCTGGAAAGGCTTGCCCTTTCCGTCGTACCAGATGTCCTTCGAGAGGTAGCGACCTTTCTGGAACACCTCCTCGGCATCCCAGTTCTGCGGCTCTTGAGGCAGCCAGTCGCCCCGCTCCAAGATCAGGATGCGCAAACCAGTTGGCGCCAAGACGCGCGCCAAGGTGCCGCCACCTGCACCACTGCCGATGATCAGCAGATCGAAGTGGTTGGTCTGGGGTTTCTGCAGCTGGCCGAGCGACTGGAGCAGATCCACGGGAGGTTCGTCAGTTCCCGCAAGCTAGAAGCGACAACTGGCTCTGTCTCCCCTTTGTCATGAGCCCATGGGGCTGGCGGGATAGCGGCTGAGCTGATTAATCATTTTGCAAACCATCGCCGTCCAGCCCGTTTGATGGCTAGCGCCGACACCAGATCCATTGTCACCGTGGAAGTATTCGTTGAACAGGATCAGATCACGCCAATGGGGATCGCTTTGAAACAGATCCACTGCGCCATTGAAGGGCCGGCGGCCGTCGCCATCACGCCGGAACACATTCACCAGCCGATGCTCCAGCTGCAAGGACGCATCCCATAGGTTCATCCAATTGCCCGATCGCGTTGGAAATTCCACCTGGAACGAATCCCCGTAGTAGTGACCAAACTTCTGAAGCGCCTCGATTAACAGGAAGTTGATCGGCATCCACACGGGTCCGCGCCAGTTCGAGTTGCCGCCGAACATGGCAACCGGGCTATCCGCCGGGCTGTAGGCAAGGGTTTGAGAATCACTGCCTTCAGTGAAGGTATACGGATGCTCTCCATACACCTTCGAAAGAGCTCGAATGCCATAGGGCGAGAGGAACTCCTCTTCATCAAACAAACGTTCGCAGATGCGACGCAAGCGTTCCTCGGGCACCAGTGCAAACAACAGGCGGTCGTTGCGCCACTGGCTGAAGTTATCGATCAGCCATTGCGGCTTGGTGCGCTCATGCAGGAACCACTTCAGACTCTCCGCCACATTCAGCACCGGCAGACGCTTCACCGTATCCACATCAAAGCTCGACACCGCCAGGAGTGGCACCAAACCAGACAATGAACGGGTACGCAGGAAACTGGTGCTGCCATCAGGGCGCTTGACCACGTCGTAGTAGAAGCCATCCTCCTCATCCCAGCTGGAAAATCCATTGCTACCAACCGTGTTGAGGGTGAGCGCCAGCTGCACATAGTCGTAAACAAACCGTTCACAGATATCGGCGTACTCCGGCTCTTCGCGGCTGAGCTCAACACTGATGTTCAACAAGTTGAGGCTCAACGAGGCCATCCAGGCCGTGCCATCACACTGCTCAATACGGCTGCCATCCGACAGAGGATAGCGACGGTCAAAGACGGCAATATTATCCAGCCCAAGGAAACCACCCTCAAACACATTGTCGCCGGAGCGATCATTACGATTCGCCCACCATCCATATTCCAGAATCAGCTTGCGAAGAGCAGCACGCAGAAAACCGAGGTCGGCCTCCTCAGATGTTTTGCGGTCAATCTGAAAAATCCGCATCGCCGCCCAAGCACCAATCGGCGGATTGGGATCCGATAGCGCCCACTCATAGGCGGGGGTCTGTGCATTCGGGGCGGTGTAATGGGGAGAGCGAAGCAACATGCACTGCTGCTTTGCGGTCGTGGGATCGAACACGGCGAACGCCACCGCGTGGAACATCAGATCCCACTGACAGAAATAGGGGTATTCCCATGCATCCGGCATGGAAATCACATCATGGGCATGCAGGCGCTGCCACACGGCGTTCTGGGTGGTCCAGCGCTGATGGGGCGGCGGCGGTGCGGTGGGGTCTCCATCGAGCCAGCGGAGCACACTCCAGCCGTAATACTTCTTGCACCACAACAGCCCTGCCGCTGCACTGCTGTGGATGAGCCGATCCTCCTCACTGAGATGGGGAACGCGGCTTTCAAAAAACTCACGCCACTCCTGCTCCCGAGCGAGGAAGAGGCCATCGAAACCATCCGGAAACAGCTGGGCCGAAGAGGCGGCGGCGGGGCCGCTTAGGCGCAGATCCACCTGCCACGCTTCGCCCGGTTGCAGCGTGCGTTGGAGATGGCGCGCAACCTTGGTGCCCTGCTGGTTCGGGTTGATGGCACCCTGCTCGGCATCAATCAGATAACGGTGAAAGCCGTCTTTCTGGAAGGGGCGCTGGTTGGGTTGCTGGTAGAGCCGTTGTGTGTTGGTTTCGTTGTCCGTGAACAACCAATCACCCGGCTCCTGGCAGACCAGCCGATACCGGCCCAAGCCGCCTCCAACCGAGGCCATCACCCCATCATCCTCGAGCCGCATCGGCTGCTCGTGTTCGTCGGGATAGCCCCAGCTCCAGGTGTTGCGCAACCAAAGGGTGGGCAGCAGCGTCAGCGGCGCTGGGTCAGGGCCACGGTTGATGGCACGGATTCGGATCGCGATGTCATCGGGGCCTGCCTTGGCGTACTCGATGAACACATCAAAGTAGCGGCTCTCATCGAAGATCCCCGTATCAACCAGCTCATATTCAGGTTGATCGCGCCCGCGTCGGCGGTTCTCCTCGAGCAGCTGCTCATAGGGAAAACGCTGCTGCGGATATTTGTAGAGCCCACGCATGAAGCTGTGGGTGGGCGTATTGGCGATATGGAAGTAGTAGTCCTTGATGTCCTCGCCATGATTGCCCTCTTCATTCGCCAGCCCAAACGGACGCTCCTTCAGGATCGGATCCACACCATTCCAGAGCGCCAGCGAAAAACACAGCCGGCATTGCTTGTCGCAGATGCCCAGCAAACCGTCTTCACCCCAGCGATACACGCGGGAGCGGGCATGGTCATGGGGGAACGACGCCCAGGCATTGCCGTCGGCGGAATAGTCCTCACGAACCGTGCCCCACTGTCGCTCCGGCAGATAGCTGCCCCAGAGATCCCAGGGCACCCCCTCACGATCTCGCTCCGCCATACGGCGAAGCTCTGAAGCAGCTGCCGCTAACGCTGAAGCCTCGCCGGAACTGGTCATAGAGCGGCCAGCACTTGATCACCAACGCGCAGAGCATTGGCAATCACGGTGAGACCGATGCCAATCCCAGGACAGCTGGGGAAGACGCTGGCATCGGCGATGAAGAGGTTGGTGAGCTCATGGCTCCGGCCCTGCAAATCCACCACGGAGGTGGCGGGATTGGATCCCATCCGACAGGTGCCACACACGCTCCCCAGCACGGTGAGCGGGGCTTCCCCGCGTGGGTGGGTTGGGGCCGGTTTCACCACATGGCAGTTGGGGTCGGCTTCCACCTGCTTGAGGGTGTCGATCCAGCGATACACCAAGCGGTCATGGGCCTCGCGATTGTTCGGGAGATAGTTGATCTGCAGCTGCTGGCCTCGCAAGGTGATGCGGTTGTGGGGATCCGGCAAAACCGCACTCATCGCCCACCACGACACGGAACGAGCAGCCAATTGCTCTAACCCGAAATTCGGCAACAACTTGGTCACCAGCGATAGCACCGGTGGCGATTCGGCAAACAATGCGTCCTGCAACACACCGCCACCACTGGCGATCGAGCCGAGCGGGAAGCTCACGTTTTTGTCACCCCAGTAGTAGTCGGTGATGCCCAGGCTGCGACCGTAACGACCCGAATTGGGCTCAGCCGCCAACTGAATCACCGAGGTGAGCTGCGGCTTCATCAGGTTGCGGCCAACTTGATCGGAGCCATTGGAGAGACCACGGCTGTGGTGCTCGGTGGCTGATCGCAACAGGATTTCAGCGCTGTTGATCGCGCCGGCGGCCAACACCACCACGTGGGAGCGGAACAACCAAGTGGTTCCCTCGATTTCAGCCTCGACACCACGCACCTCCGTGCCGGTGGGATTCACATGCAGGCGGCGCACCTTGGCGCGATCGCGGATCTGAACCGTTGAGCGACCACTAGCAGGGTCAACTCCAAAGAGTTCACTGTCGCCACTGGGATCCTGAGCCGATTCCGACCAGGTGAGCGGCAAGTGATAAGGGTGGGTGCCCTGGCGCTCAAGCGAAAGCTTGAGCTCCTGCATGAAGGGCTCAATGGGCTTGGGCTGGTGGGCATAGCCCTGGTGCCGAGGCGGCTCAGATGGATCCACACCCGCTTGGCCGTGCACGCGGAAAAGCTGCTCGGCCTGGTCGTAATACGGCTCGAGATCGCTGTAGCGCAGGCCCCAATCTGGAGCGGATGCCTCCTGATAGGCGAGACCGGTGAACTCCTTCTCGCGCATCCGCTCAAGCACACCACCCCAGATCTTGGTGTTGCCGCCAAGGGCGTACACCGTCTGCGGGAAGAACGGATCACCATCCGGGCCGAACCACTGCTCACCCGGGTGGTAACGGTCTTTGCGGAACAGATCCACATCAGCCACGTTCTGATCAGCCAGCGCCAGCCGCGAGCCACGCTCCAGCAGCAGCACAGACTTCCCTGTTGCTGACAGGCGATCAGCCAGGGTGCCACCGGCGGCCCCGGAGCCGATCACGATGACGTCGTAATGAATGTCGTCGATGATCATGGTTCAGGTGGTGCGTTGCCAGACGTAAATAAGGATGTAGAGAATGATCCAGATCACATCCACGAAGTGCCAGAACAAACTCACCGCCGTAACGCCCATCTCCCCCTTGGCGTAATTGTTCGGCCGAAAGGAGCGGAAGAGCATTAAGGCCATCAGCAGAATGCCCGTGATCACATGCAAGCCGTGGAAGCCGGTGAGCAGATAAAAGGTGCCACCGAACACACCACTATCGAGGGCAAACGGGAGATGCGACCATTCCACGTATTGCCCATAAACGAAGTAGGTGCCCATGGCCATGGTGAGCAGCCATAGGGCGCGGAAGCCCCAGAGATTTTCTTTGTGGAGATAGCGCTCCGCGAAATAAGCCACGAAGCTGGAGCTCACCAGCACAACGGTGTTAATCAAGGGAAGGCGCGTCTCCAGGCCCTCCACGCCCTCAGGCAGCCATTCCGGCGCCGTGATCTTCAACAGTGCAAAGCCGCTGAAGAAGGCCAGAAAGATGATGCTCTCAGAGCAGAGAAAAATGATGAAGCCGGTGAGGTTGTGGCCATCGTGCTTGATGTGGCCGGGCCGGTGATTCAGCGGCAGATCAGGATTAGCGGTGGTCATCGATCAGGCCTCCAGCGCGCGACGCACGTAATACTCTTCGTCTTCCACCAGCGGCTGGCCGAGGCCATAGCCGTAGGGGCCGCTGATCACGGTGGGGACGTCATCCTCAAAGTTTTCAGCCGGCGGAGGAGAGGGCAGAAGCCACTCCAGACCGATGGCATTCCAGGGATTGGGGGGTGCTTTGGCCCCGCGCGCCCAGGAGCTCACGATGTTGAGGATGAAGGGAATCGCTGCCACACCCACCATGAAGGCACCGATGCTGGCGATCACGTTCCAGATCGCAAACTCAGGGTCGTAGGAGGCCACGCGGCGGGGCATGCCATACAAGCCGGCCCAGTGCAGCGGCAACCAGTTGAGGGTGGCCCCAATGAAGGTGAGCAGGAAATGCACCTTGCCCAAACCCTCGTAATACATCCGACCAGTGAACTTCGGGAACCAGTGGTAGATCCCCGCAAAGATGCCAAAGCCGATCGTGTTGAAGATCACATAGTGGAAGTGGGCTACCACGAAATAGGTATTACCCACATGGATATCCACCGGAGCGGTGCCCAGCATGATACCGGTGATGCCACCGAGAATGAAGTTCACCAGGCCGCCCAGCACAAACAGCATCGGCGTTGTTAGGCGAATCTTGCCGCCCCAGAGGGTGCCCAGCCAGGCGAACACCTTCACACCAGTGGGCACGGCGATCAGCATCGTGGTGACGATGAAGATGTTGCGCATCCACTGGGGAGTGCCCGAATAGAACATGTGGTGCACCCAAACGATCAACCCGAGGAAGGTGATCACAAACGAAGCCAGGGCCACGAACTTGTAGCCGAACAGTGGCTTGCGGGAATAAACGGTGATCAGCTCCGAAAAGATGCCGAACACCGGCAGCACCATCACGTACACCGCAGGGTGGGAATAGAACCAGAAGAAGTGCTGGTAAAGAACCGGATCACCACCACCTTCAGGGCGGAAAAAGCTGGTGCCAAAGCTCAGATCAAACAGCAGCATGATCGCCCCGCCGGTGAGAGCCGGGAGGCCCACCAGCTGAAGGGTTTGAGCAGCCCAGGCGGTCCACACAAACACAGGCATGCGGAAAAAGCCCATTCCGGGCGCCCGCATCCGGATGATCGTGGTCACGAAATTGATGGCGCCCATGATCGAGGAAACCCCCGACAGCGCCACCGCCAAGATCCAGAGAAACTGACCGTTAATGAAATGCCCCAGGGGGTTCTGGATACTCACCGGCGGGTACGACCACCAGCCGGACGAAGCAGGGCCACCCGGCACAAAAAAGCTGGCCATCAACACCACACCAAACACCGGCACCAGCCAGAAGGCAGCCGCGTTCACCTTCGGGAAGGCCATATCGGGTGCGCCGATCATCGTGGGGATCAACAGGTTGTTGAAGCCGTTGAGAATCGGAAACAAGAACAGGAACAGCATCACTGTTCCGTGCATGGTGTAGAGGCCGTTGTACACCGTGGGATCCACGAGATCAGCCGGGGGCGTAATCAACTCCCCGCGCATCACCATCGCCAGCAGCCCTCCCACCAGAAGGAAGAACAGGGCCAGCGCGATGTATTGGATGCCAATCACCTTGGCATCGGTGTTGAACGTGAAAAAACGCTTCCAGTTATCCGGAGCTCCCGGTACGGGGTGCAGTGCCTTGAGCACCCGAGGGTCGTAGTTGGTACTGGTCATCGTGAATCAGGCCTCGTGGGGAGCGTCAGGGGTGCCGGGGTCGTTGACCATGGGAGGAGGAGCGGGCTTCACGGTTGCCCAGCCTTTGTCGCCCTTCGCGAGGCGATCGGCATACAAGCCGGTGGCCTGGCTGAGGCCAGGCACCAGCGGGCTGCGCGCTGCCTGATCAAGCCATGCCTGGAAGGCTTCAGCTGACTGCACCACAACATCGGTTTGATTCTGGGAAAAATAAGCACCGCTGAAATGGGAATCGCGCAAGCGATAGCGGCCCTCACGCGTCGGCGTAATGCTGTACGAGATCACGCTGCCGGGGATGATGTCTTGCTTCAACCGAAACGCCGGCACGTAGAAGCCGTGGATCACATCCTCGCTGCTGAGCTGGAAATTAGCCCGCTGATCGATCGGCAGATGCAGCTCGGAGCTGCGCACGCCATTGGGATAGACAAACTCCCAATTCCACTGCCGAGCCAACACTTGAATGGGCCCGTAGCTCTGGCGAACATCCGGCCGTTCCACCGTGGTGGGACTACTGCCAGATTCCAGGTCGTACTTCTCCTTCGGCCCGAGAGCAGCCAGGGTCTCGCTCACGTGAATGGCCTGATAAGCCAGCACCATCACGAGCACGAAGGGAATCAAGGTCCAGGTGATCTCGAGCTTGGGGTTGCCCTCAATCGGTAGGCCATCACTCTCGTCGTACTTCTCGGCGCGGTTGAAGATCACGGCCCAGAGAATGAAACCAGTGCATCCCAGGAAGATGAAGGCGCCAATGCCCACTTCAACCTGAAACAAGCCATCCACATAAGGGGCCGCTGTAGAAGCCGGCACGGGCAACCAGCCCAGTGAGGCCCGGGCGATCTGGAGGCTGGCGAGGGCATCGAGCACCACCGCCACCAGCACCACCACTAGCAAGCGCACAGGCAGCCCACCCGAGGGCTTGGGAGCAGTTGAGGTCATGGCAGAGCCTCCTTGAGATCAGCACCAGCCGCCAGCAATTGATCGGCCGTGATGTGCACACCAAACTCGCTGGCCAGCCATGCACCAAGACTGCCGTGGATGCCCATCAGCAACAGAATCAAGACACCGCAGGCCAAATAGATCCAACTCACCTGCCGGCCCAGATCTTTGCGCCAAACAAAGCGCTGATAGCCCCGCCAGATGGTCATCACCACAATGATCAGCAGCAGGGCAACACCACCAACGGCGTGCCAGAGCATCGTGGAGATTGCCCCCTGCCCGAGCACGGTTTTCACACCAGGCAGGGGGACAGCCAGCAGCATCTCGTAGAAGCCTGCTGCCACCGTGAAGAAGGTGATGATGCTGCAAGCCAGCACGTTGTACCAACCCACATCGTGGAATCCGGTGCGGGTGACGGGCAGTGCCAGGAAGCGGAACACACGCTTCTCGAGGGGATAGAAGGCCCCAGCGAAATCAAACGCAATGCCGATGGAAAACAACCCGATCGTGAGATGAACGAGGTTGGGGTGAATCGGAATGCTGTAGGGAAGATCGTTGGCTCCGAGTGAGTCGACGATCTCGTTGATCGGGGAGCTGATCGCGGCGAACAGCGTCATGAGATCACTCCGCTGCGAATCGCATCAACAACCGGCACCGTGTGCAGGCCATACACCCAGACCAACTTGTCGCCCAAATACACCTGGGTGAACACCAGGGCTGCCAACAGGCCATCCACCACGAGAAATCCGCTTGGCAGCACGGTCGGGTCCTTTTGCCGCACGACGTAACGCCATCCGGTCAGAACCGCCAACACGCCCGCCAGCGACCAACCGATGGTGCTGTGGATGTTGAGGATGTCGCGGGATGCTCCGTAGGGATTGGCGAGGCCAGCCTCCACCTGGCCAAAAATGATCGCCACGAAGATCGCCACGGTGGCGACCAACAGGTTCCAGAAACTGACCTCAAACAGGTTCTGGCGTCGCGTCACGACGCCGATCAGGTCGAACACGACGCTGATCAAGGCCATGGCGATCACGAAGTGAACGACGATCGGGTGGATGACGTCGAGCCAGGGGAGGTTTTTGTCGTTGAGCGGCGGCAGCAGCTCAAGCATGGGGTTGGGCAGCACGCACTGACCCAAGGTTGGCCAGCCCATCCGGAGGCCGCACGCAGCTGTGATGATTTGCCAACTGCGTTGGCGCCAGCGCGGTACGCACGACGGAACGTCAGGCGAGGCCGACCCAATCCGGCCTATGAACCGATGGGAGCAGGGGGACTTGAACCCCCACAACGTTGCCGTCTGCGGATTTTAAGTCCGCTGCGTCTACCAATTCCGCCATGCTCCCGGCGCCGAATGCGAACCCCGCATCCAGGCGCACATCTTAGATTTGGCCAGCAACTGCCTCGCTGCCGTGCCCCTGCCTGGGTTCCTCAGCTCCCTAACGAGCGAATCACTGCTGGTGATCGGCGCCTACCTGGCCCTAGGCGGTGCCTATCTATTAGTGGTGCCTGCCGCCCTGATGGCCTGGATGGCCAAGCGCTGGACCGTGATGGGCAAGCTTGAGCGCACCGCCATCTACGGCCTGGTGTTTCTGTTCTTCCCCGGGCTGATCGTCCTTGCCCCCTTCGTGAACCTGCGCCTTCAGGGCCAAGGGCAAGTTTGATGGGCGCCGGCATCACCCGCGGCAAGGCCCTGCTGGCCGGGCTCGTGATCTTTGCGCTGGGGGGTCTGGGCTACTGGGGATTTCAAGCGGCGGGTTTGGAAGGCTTCTCAGCCGGGATCGCCGCCCAGGGTGTCTTGGTGGCTGTGGTGCTGGTGTGGACCGGCTCCTACCTGTTTCGGGTGGTGACCGGAAACATGACGTACATGGAGCAGCGGCGCCGCTACCGCTCGGCCTACGAGGCCGCCACCGACGATGAACTCCAGAAGCGCTTTGAATCCTTGAGCCCAGAGGAGCAGGAGAAGCTGCTGCGTGAACTGGGCCAACTGGAAGACACCAGTGAGCTTTAACGCTCCGCACACGACCCCATAGGCTCACGGGCAGATCCTGCGCTGCCGTGACCACCACCACCCCGATCCAGCAGCGGTTCCAACAGCTTCAAGAGCAGGGCCGCTGTGCCCTGATGCCATTTCTGATGGCGGGCGATCCGGATCTAGCCGCCACGCGCGCCGCTCTGCTCGCCCTGGAGCAAGCGGGCGCCGACATGATCGAGCTGGGGATTCCCTACAGCGATCCCCTGGCTGACGGTCCGGTGATTCAGGCAGCCGCCAGCCGGGCCCTGGGCTCAGCCACCACCCCGGGCCGGGTGTTGGAGATGCTGAGCAGCCTCAAGGGTGAGCTGCAGATCCCGGTGATCCTGTTCACCTACAGCAACCCTCTGCTCAACCGCGGCATGGAGGCCTTCTGCCGCGATGCCGCCGCTGCCGGCGCCGCCGGGCTGGTGGTGCCTGATCTCCCCCTGGAGGAAGCCGAAAAGCTCTCCGCTATCGCCACAGCCCAAGGCCTCGATCTGGTGCTGCTGGTGGCACCCACCACGCCAGCCGAGCGGATGGGCCGCATCGCTGCCGCCAGCCGTGGTTTCACCTACCTGGTGAGCGTCACCGGGGTGACGGGCGTGCGCACCAACCTGGAAAGCCGCGTTGCCGGCCTGGTGCAACAGCTCAAAGCAATGGGCCCCACCCCAGTGGCCGTGGGCTTCGGGATCTCAGGACCGGAGCAAGCGCGTCAGGTGCGCGATTGGGGCGCCGATGGAGCGATTGTGGGCAGTGCGTTGGTGAAGGTGATGGCGCAGGCCCATAGCCAGCAGCAGGATGTGGCGGCGGCGGCGGCGGCGTTCTGCCGCAGCTTGCGTTCGGCCCTGGATGACTGATCCGGCGCCTCAGCGTCCAGACCTTCTCTTTGGGGCTGTCTCGAGGGACTACGCGATTCATCGCCCCAGCTACCCAGACCATTTTTTTGAAGCCTTCGCCTCACGTTGCCCAGCTCGGGAGCGGGTGTGGGATTGCGGCTGCGGCAGCGGGCAGGCGTCGATCGCGCTCGCGCAGCACTTCGATCAGGTCGTTGCCACCGATGCCAGCGCCGCCCAACTCCAGCAGGCTCAGCCCCACGCCCGGGTGACGTATGCGGAAGCCGCAGCTCAGGCCAGTGGTCTCGAGCCCAAGAGCGTGGACGGGGTGCTGGTGGCGATGGCTGTGCACTGGTTCGCCGGCGACGCCTTCAACGCCGAAGTGCGGCGTGTGGCGCGAGCAGGTGCGGTGATGGCCTGGATCGGCTATCGGCCGTTTCAGCTGCCGCTACCGGCGTTGCAAACCCTGATCGATCACTTCTACGGCTCGGAGCTGGCACCGTGGTGGCCGCCGCAGCGGCGCTGGGTGGATCAGAGCTATGCGGGTCTGCCATTTCCCGGCGAGGAATGGGCCTTCCCTGATGACCTCTGGATCGAGCGGCAGTGGACCCTCAACGATCTCCTGGGTTATCTGAGCACCTGGTCGGCGGTGGAACAGGCGCGTCGCCATGGCTCTGATCCCCTAGCCACCCTGGTTGAGCCATTGCGTGAAGCCTGGCCGAAGCGGGGAGAGCAGCGGCTGCTGGTGCGTTGGCCGTTCATGGGCCGCTGGGGCGTGATCAGCCCTTAAGGCTTGCAAGAGCCGTCAGAATCAGACCATTCGAACCAAGCGAACCTGCCCGATGGCACACCGAACCTTGCTCACCGCTGGTCTGCTGCTGGGCGGCCTGGCCCTGGCACCCGCGGCGGCTCAGGCGGGCTGGAGCGAGTACAAATCAGCCATCTCGGAAGTGGATGCCTGCAACCAGGCCCAGTACCTGATGCCTGAGAAAGCGGTGGTGCAGGAGTTCCGCTATGCCGTGAACAGCGGCAAGAGCGGCAACAGCTTCACCTGCAAGGTGCGCTGGAGCGACAAAGCCAATGCCAAGCCCACCGATCGCCCGATCCTGTTCCCTTCACGCATCCGTCAGCCGATCTTCGCGGCGGGCTGGCTGTAGGTTGCGCGCCTGCCAAATCTTGATGCCATGCGTTTCGTGCTCTGGGGCACCTACTGCGACAACGCTCTCGAGAAGCGCACCCCTTATCGCGACGAGCATCTGGCCGGCCTGCAGCAGCAGAAGGATTCGGGAGTGCTGATCACCCTCGGCCCCACCGAGGGCAGCACCCATGTGTTTGGGATCTACGAGGCTGAGAACCAGGAGCAGGTGGAGACGCTGCTCCACAACGATGTCTACTGGCGCAACGGCATCTGGACTGAGCTGAAGGTGTACCCCTGGATTCAGGCCTTCTGAGCTCAGGCCTTCGGCCAACCGGCCAGCGCCTGTTGCCACACCCAGGCGGCCACCTCAGCCGTGCCCTCGTCGCCGAGCACCGAGCCATAGCCACTCATCTGCCCCACCCCAGCTGCCGCAATCGCAGCGATAGCGGCCTCAGAGGCACGGTTTTCGCGCTCCAGCGCCGCCAATTTGAGGGTTTTGCCGCGGCGAATGATGTTGCCGCCGTTCACATGACAACCGGCGCAGTGCTGCTCAAACAGCTGAGCCCCATCAGCCAAGGCCATCCCTGGCCACAGCAACAGAGCCGCCGCAGCGGCCAGCAGCGCTGCACCCAACCGGCGCCAACGGGGGATCAGATCAGCCACCTGGGCCTCGGCAAGGGTGTAGTCAGTCTGCAGACCCAACGGGCACGCTGAAATGGGTGCGCCTGCCGCTGCGTTGATGCTCACCCTTCTGCACAGTGCCGACTGGCAGATCGGCAAGCCCTACGCCCGCGTGCACGACCCCGACAAACGGGCCCGCCTGCGCCAGGCCCGGATCGACGCCATCGGCCGCATCGGTGCGTTGCTTGATCAGGAGCAACCCGCCTTCCTCTTGGTGGCTGGCGATCTGTTTGATTCCCCGACTCCCAGCAGCAGCGACGTGGCGGCGGTGTGCCAGGCCATCGGCAAGCTGGCGATCCCTGTTCTGGTGATTCCCGGCAACCACGACCATGGTGCGCCGGGCAGCGTGTGGCATAGCCCCTTCTTTCAAAGCGAACAGCAACGGCGCGCCCCCAACCTGCACGTGCTGCTGGAGCGCAGGCCCGTGGTGATGGAAGGCGCCGTGGTGCTGCCCTGCCCGCTGCTGCGCCGCAGCGATAGCAGCGATCCCACCGACTGGGTGCGGCACCTCGATTGGCAGCAGCTGCCGGCTGATCACCCCCGGATCCTGCTCGCCCATGGCTCGGTGCATGGCTTCGCCGCGGCCGATCTCGACGCCGATGACGACAACCCCAGCAGCGCCAACAACCGCCTGGATCTCGATGCTGCCCTGCTGGATCAACTCGATTACGTGGCCCTGGGGGATTGGCATGGCCTCAAGCAGGTGAACAGCCGCACCTGGTACAGCGGCACGCCGGAACCCGATCGCTTTCCCCGCACCGACGACTACCAAGGCGGGCAGGTGCTGAAGGTGTGCCTGCAACGGGGCGGAACACCCGTGGTGGAAGCGATGCCCACCGCAGCCCTGGAGTGGCAGCAGCTGAACGCCAACCTCAACACAGCCGGCGATCTCGAACGGCTGGAGCGCCAACTCGAGCCGCTGCTCCAGGCGGAACCGGGCCAGCAGTTGCTGCTGCTGGAGCAGAGCGGCAGCCTCAGCCTCGAGGCGCATCAGCGCTACGAGCAACTGCTCGAGCGGCTCGACGCGCAGCTGCTGCGGCTCAAACGCCGCGGCCTCATCGAGCAGCAACCCGCTCCAGAAGAACTCGAGCTGTTGCGGCAACGGGCTGAGGATCCGTTGATCGCACGCGTGGCCGGGGAGCTGCACGAGGAGCTGGAGCAGGCCACCGCCAACAACGATCCAGAGCAGCGCCAGCTGTTGCAGCTGGCGCTGGCCGAGCTGCAGCGGGCCATCGGAGCAGCCGAATGCGCCTGATCGCCTGCACGCTGCAGAACGTGCGGCGCCATCGGGCGTTGGAGCTGCACTTCGGTCGCCAGCTCACCTTGATCGCCGGTGCCAACGAAAGCGGCAAAAGCACCCTGGTGGAGGCGCTGCACAAGGCGCTTTTCCTCAGGGCCACGGCCACCGGACGCGGCGTGGAGGAGCTGCGCTCCCGCCTGCACGCCGGCTTACCGGAGGTGGAGATCCGCTTTGAAGCCGAAGCGGAGACCTGGCGGTTGCGCAAACGCTTTGCCGGCGCCAGCGGCACCTGCCAGCTGAGCAATGGCCGCGGGATCGCCCTGAGCGGCCCGGAAGCCGAAGAGCAGCTGGCACGGTTGCTGGGCTTCGAGGCGCCGGTGGAAGGGCGCCGCATCGCCCAGCTTCCCGAACGCTGGGCGCACCTCTGGGTGCGGCAGGGCGAGGCCGGGCTGAACCCATTCAGCGGCAACCAGGATCGCTACGACCACCAACGGCTGGTGGAGCAACTGCAACAACACGGCAGCCAGAACCCTCTGGAATCGGGGCTGGATCGGCAGGTGATGGACCAGATCCAGCAACAGGTGGCTGGCCTATACACGGCAACTGGCAAGGTGAAAGCCGGGTCGGCCCTGGCCGACGTGCAGCGCCGCAGCCAGGAGGCCGCCGCGGCCCTGGCCCTGGCGCAGCAGCAGGTGGCCGATCTCGAAGCGGCCATGGAGCAATGGCGCAGCATCAACGAGCGCCTGGAGACGATCGAGCGTCAACAGCGACCAGTACTGCAGCGGGAGCTGCAACTGCAGCAACAAACCCAGCTCCTGCAAGCTCAACTCGATCCGCTGCTGCAGCAGGAGAAGGAACGCCAGCAACGGCTGGCTCAACAGCAGCAGGAGCACACGGAACTGCAACAGCTTCAACAACATCTCAAGGCCGAGCTGGAGCTGCAGCACAACGACGAGACCCTGCGGCAACAGCTGCAGATCCAGGCCCAACAGGCCCAAGTTGCCGTGCAGGAACTGGGGCAACGCCAGGAGCTGCTGCAGCGCTTGCTCGATCGGCAGCAACTCAACGAGGAAGCCCGGCAACTGCGTGAGCACCAACAGCAACTCAAGGCGCTGCAGGAGCAGGCTGAAACCCTCAAGCAACAGCTTGCTGGGCTGCCGGAGATCACGGCGGAGCAGGTGCGCCAGCTCCGCCAGGCGGAACAGGCATTGGCCCAGGCCACAGCCCGATGCGAAGCGATGGCTGCTGGCGTGGAGGTGGTGGCTGCCGACCAACCGATCCGCCTCAATGGCGAAGCGCTCACCCGTGGAGATCGGCGCCGCCTCGAGACGGCGGTGCAGCTGGAGGTGGGGGACGGTGTGCGCATTCAGATCAGCCCCGGCGGCGGCGAGGCGCTCCCCCAGGCGCTGGAGCAGCAGCAAACCTGCCGCCTGAAGCTCGAGCAGCTTCAGCAGCAGCTACGGCTCACCAGCAGCGATCAAGCAGAAACCATCGAGCGGCAACGGCAAGGGTTGGAGCGGGAACTGGCCAACCTGCGCCAAGCCGCCAAAGCGATTCCCTGGGCCGGCCTGCAGCAACGGCTTGATCAACAGGAGCCGCGCCGGCAACGTCTCGACGACCACCTGGCCGCCCAAGGCCCCCTGCTCACAGCTCTGGCGGATCAGCTGGGGGTGCGCGATGTCGGCGATCTCGATCCGGCCCAGCTCCGTCACACCCTGGAAGCCCAGCGCCAGCAAAGCAGCGAGCACAGCCGCAAGCTCGAGCACTGCCAGCAACAGCTGGGCACCCTGGAGCAGGCCCAACGCAGCCGTCAAACCAACCTTGAACAACTGCGCAAGCGCAGCGGCCAGCTGGAGGGATCGCTGCAGGTGCTGGGCGAGCGCCTCCAGCAGCTGAGCGGCAACCAGCCCGTTGCGGCCGAGCTCGATAGCCAACAGCAGCAGCTCCAGGCCCTACGCCACGAACTGAACGAACTGCAAGCCGCCCGGCGGAACCGAAACCCACGACAAGCGTTTGCGGATGCAGCGCCGGAACTGGAGGCCCTCGAGCAGGAGAAGGATCGGCTGCTGAGCCAGCGCGGCCAGGCGCAACAACGCACCCAGAGCCTGGGCGCCAACAATCCCCTCGCCGAACTGGAGCAGCGACAGGCGACCTGGGAGGAAGCCGAGGCCGATCGCCGTTCCATCGAACAGCGCGGCCAGGCTTTACGCCTGTTGCTGGATCGCTTTCACAGCACCCAGAGCAATCTGGCCAACCGCTACAGCGAACCGCTGCGCGCCGCCATTGCCCCCTACCTGGCTGCGCTGGCCGATGAACCCCATCAACCGCTGCTTGCCTTCGATCCACAGCAGGGCTTCCACAATCTGCAACTGCGCCAAGGGGATGAAGCCTTCGCCTTTGAACGCTTGAGCGGCGGCATGCGGGAACAACTCGCGGCCACGGTGCGGCTAGCCATGGCCGAAGTGCTGAAACCGGCCTATGGCGATGTGTTGCCCTTGGTGTTCGACGATGCCTTCACCAATAGCGATCGGGAACGGCAGCAGGGTCTACGCAGGATGCTCGAGCGCGGCATGCAGCAAGGCATCCAGATCGTGTTGCTCACCTGCCACCCCAGCGACTACACCCCGCTACTGGATGAGGGCCAAGGCCAAGACCAGAACACGCGCAAAAAAAATCCCCCCGACCTGGTCGAGGGGATGCCTGCGGCAACAAACCGGTTGATGGTGAGCCTGGACTAACGCACCAGGCCCATTCGATCACTCTTCGTCTTCGTCGGTGCCGCCAACGGGAATCAGGCGGATCTGCTTGCGGCCGAGCTTGATTTCAAACTCATCGCCGGGCTGCAGGTCGAGCATGGCGGTATAAGCCTTGCCAATCAACAGGTTGCCGTTGCCCTGCACGGTGGCGACGTAGCTGAGCTTGCGACCGCCCTTGCCCACCTTGCTGGCACCACCCAGCTCCACGCCTTTGGCTTCCAGGAGGGCTTCGTAGAAGGCGGTGAAGTTCAGCCGCTCGCCACCATCTTTCTTGGTGGACACATAGCCACAGGCGCGGACGATCTCCGATTTACCCACATCGCCGAGCTCCTTCACCTTGGCCAGCAGATCAGATCCAGTGAGCATCGCTTGGTGACGAAATGAACAAGACAATTGCAACCTACAACATTGAGATCCGCACTGCCATCGGTTCAACCACCAACATCCCGCGACACAACGAACGACAATGGATCCCTCATCCTCCACGGGATCAAACATGTTCCGCCCGCTTCGTTCCCTGCATGGCCAGGATCACGATGCAGTGGTGGAGATCTATCGCCAGGCGGTGCTCGGTTCCACCGCTGCGCTCTACACCAGCCAGCAGCAACAAGCCTGGGCTGAACAGTGCCAAGCCCTGCGATCCCAGTTGCAGCAGGGCGAAGGTTTTGTGGTGTGCGATCAACACGATCAACCGCAGGCATTCAGCCTGCGCCTTCCCAGCGATCGTCTTGCTCTGCTCTATTGCCATCCCGCCGCGCAGCGCCATGGCTGTGGCCAGCGCTTAATTGAAGCGATCGAACACAGCGCCAAGGGCCACGGCATTCACAGCCTGCGCACGGAAGCCAGCCTGATCTCCAAACCGCTGTTCGAGCGGCTGGGCTGGCAGGTGAGCTGGCGGGAGGAGCTGCGCATCGGCGGCGTGAGCTTCGAGCGCTTTCGCATGCACAAACCACTGGGCCAGGGATACTGACCCGATGGCCGAAGCCCAGCTGCAGCAATTCCTCGAAAAGGTGCGCCAACTCAACGCCTTTGTGGCCTTGAGCGAAGCCCAACCCGCCCTGCGTGATGCTCTGCGGGCCTGCGATCAACACCATGAGGTGGTGGCCCTGGCCGCCGAGCACGGCTTTGACATCGGCAGGCGCTGGGGTGATCGCACCACAACCTCGAGCGAGCCGGCCGCGCGCACAAGCGACCAACCCAACCTGTTATCGAGCTCCTGCCCAGCTCCGGGTGAAGAACGGGTGGATCGCCTGCATGAAGGCCCCGGCTGGAGGCTGGAGCGCATCCATTCGTGCCTGGCCAGCAGCCCGGATGACTTCTGGTACGACCAACACGAAACGGAATGGGTGATGGTGCTGCGGGGGAGTGCCCAACTGCAGTTCGAGGATGAACCGCAACCGCGTGATTTATGTGTTGGCGACAGCCTGTTGATCAGCCCCCACCGGCGTCATCGGGTCGTGACGACAGATCCCCATCCAGGAACTCTCTGGCTTGCTCTCTTCTGGTGGGCAGACGCCTGACGTGGGATTGGCGCACCAGCCAATAAGCACCGGCCAACGACAACACCGCAAATCCCAAACCGATCAGATCCGCGGGATTCTTTTGCACGCCGGGCGGCATCACGATCACCTTGCGGGCCACCGCCGTGAGAGCCGTGACCAACACCAGCTCGATCTGCACCACATGCTCCCGCATGTAGGCGGTGAGGTTCTGGAGCACCTCCAGGGCGATCAGGATCACCAGCACCTGATCCAACAGACGAATCAAGCCCTCGCCCGTCCAATTGACATTGAGATCGAGGAGATCACTGCCGAGAAACAAGATGAGCTGCAGGGTCGCAACCACCAACACGGCGGTGAGCACCACGGAGAGCACCTTGGCCAGGGCACGCTCAAAAGCTGTGATCGCCCGCAGGAAGGATCGATCGTCAAACAAACGCATCAGGCCGGGGCTCAGTAGCTGAAGGGCCGGTATTGGGGTTTAGCCGGCGTGTCACCGGGGGGATTCACCACCTTGGTGTCGCAGGTGATGCTGCCGTCGGGTCCGGTGACGCAGTTCCGGGGTTCCACTTTGGTTTCAGGTCCCACATTGCTGCCGGGGCCCCAGAGAAAACTCTCCACCTGGGCCAACGCGGGCAATTCCAGCCCCCCCGATCACCAGGCCGGCAAACAACTTGAGCCCGAGGGTGGTGGGGGGCGCGAACAGGCGAGGCAACGACATGACGGCGGCGGAGCGTGCCACCACTCTGACGTGTCTACGCGGGGGCGTCAGGCTTCGCCGGCATCCAGACGGATCTCTTGCAACAGCAGATCGAGCTGTCCGAGGGAGTCGTCGAGGGACAGCGGTGGCTGATCATCCCCTTCCAGCCCTTGGTCCTCTCCCTGCCAGAGCGCTTCGATCTCACAGAGGCGTTGTGCCAGCCCCGTGAGCCCATCACGGCTATGCACCCGCGCCAGTTCCTCGAGGAGCACCGGCATGCGAATCGAGCTGGCCCGCAGCGCCCGGCGGAGATCAGCCTGGGTGCGGCCGGTGTAACGCAGCCAATCCTTCAGGAACGACTGGAGGTCATCCAGCTGCTCAGCGGTGAGCACGGCCATCAGCGTCCCAGGGGAAACCAGCGATCCAGTTTGCGCTGTGCCCGCAACCGAATCGTGTCGTTGATGTGGGTGCTGCACAAGCCAAGCAAGGCAGTGAGGGCCACCAGGTCATCGCTGAAGCCTGCGGCTGGAATGAAATCAGGAATCAAATCCAGCGGCAAGAGCAGATAGGTGAGGGCTGCGAGCATCGTCACCCGCACCTGCGGTGGGGTGTTGGCATCGAGCAGCAACTCGAGGCACTCGAGGGCGGGACGGGCAAGGGTTCGGCCCGCACGGCGCAGCAAGCGGCGCAAGGCCCCCTCATCCACTTCCGTACTGCCGAGCACCTCGGCATCAACAACGTTGGTGGACTTGGCCATCACGGGCGGAACCTCAGGGGACCAACCCTTCCATCATGGGGCGCCAACCTCCACCAGGCCTGCCTGGATGCCGGCCTTGCGCAATTTGCGCAGGGCCCGTTGCACCACCTGGCGGCAATACTCGCGGCTGCAACCCAGCAGACGCGCCACCTCCGCCAGGGTGCGCCATTCATGGCTGCCATCGAGGCCAAAACGCAACATCACCACCGTGCGCTCCTTGGGGGTGAGGTTGGATTGATCCAGCAACTTCCACACGGCTGCATTGCGCTCCGCCAGCTCGCAGCGCTCCATCGGTGGCAGATCTTCACTGGGCAACACATCCACCAGCTCCGTGGGATCCGATTTCGACTTCACCACCCCCTGCAGGCTGACGGTGACGCTGCGCAGCTCACACCCCAACAAATCCTCCACTTCCTGAACGGGAAGATCCATCGCCTCTGAGAGCTGCTGGGCGGAAGGCTGGCTGCCATGGCGCTGCAGCAGCCGGGCCTTGGCGGCCCGCAGGCGGGTGAGCTTTTCATTCACATTCACGGGGATGCGAATGGTGCGGCTCTGGGTGGAGAGGGCCCGGTTGAGTCCCTGACGGATCCACCAATAGGCATAAGTACTGAAGCGATGGCCACGGGTGGGGTCGTATTTCTCCACGGCCCGGGTGAGGCCCAGGGTGCCCTCCTGAATCAGATCAAGGAGATCCAACCCCTTCCCCTGATAACGCTTGGCCAAATTCACCACCAGGCGCAGGTTGGCGGTGATCATCTGATCTTTGGCACGCTCACCGACCCGCATCGTGCGCTTTTCGATGTCGTTGTAGGAGCAGGCTTCCCCCACACCACCAGCACTGTGGCAACGCTCATGCAACGCCACCATGGCCTGCACCTTGCGCCCCAGCATCAACTCCTGCTCAGGAGTCAATAACTGATGGCGGCCGATTTCGCCGAGGAAAGCACTCAGAGAGCTGGCCATGCAGGGTTCGATCCACTGAATTGAACC